>NZ_VNHW01000003.1 GCF_008124835.1 Blastococcus xanthinilyticus
ACCGGGCGTGCCCGCGCAGCCACGAGGCCATCGTCTTCTGCCCGTCGTGCTCCGCGGCGCCGGTGACCTCGCACTCCCGCACCACCCGCGCGACCCGGGCGGCCAGCCGGTTCTGCGCCACCAGTAGCACCCGGAGTTCGTCGAGCAGCTCCGGCCCGAACTTTCCGCTCATCTCCTCGTCGGCCAGCTCGCCCAGGGCAGCCGACAATCGGCTCACCGCCTCGGAACCACCAGTCGAACGCATGTACGAAGAATACCGCCGATCATCGACGGCCGCAGCACGAATCCCCAGCTCAGCGTGCTTTCCACACATGATCCGGGGAACTTGACGATCGACCGGTTGCGCGTGCGATGCAGCTGCTGCCGCAGACCGACTGGCGTGAGGCGCCGTCCATCGGCAGGTCCATTCAGACCGAGTGCCTTGGCGACCCGCCTCTAGCTGTCGCTGTTCCCACCGACCGGGTACCAGAGGTCGTTGTCGCCGTACGCCACACCTTCGACCGTGTCCGGTGGAACGGGGCCGTAGAAGGCCTTCGGACCGCTCCAGGCTTTGGCGGCTGGAGGCTCGTAGTCGCTGCCGTTCCAGGTGAGGACGGTGAGCGGATTCGGAGAGGAAGCCGTCTCCACCGTGACCGGTGCAGCGCGGCGGTCGGCTGCGTCCCACACGCGGTACGCGCCGATCAGGAACAGCGCGACGATGGTCGCGGAGAGGACTTGAACCCACAACCATGCGGGCCAGTCGTTGATCTGGAAGGCGATGACGATGCCGACGAGGCCGAGGGCGCCGACCAGCACCAGCCACCAGCCCACGAAGCTGTGCAGCCAGCGCAATCCTTCGAGGACGGATCGACCGACGAACCCTCCGAACCGCCGCACGCGGGAACCGTAGTTGACGTGCTACCTGATCAGTCGGTCCGTGCCGCGTTAGCCGCACAGGCGGTAACACCGCGACACCAACTTGCAGGGATCAGTACGACTTGGTCAGGCGGGGCCGCCATCCACGCGGTAGCCGGAGCCGGTGGCGACGACGTCGACGACGTCCCCGGGAGGCCGTCCGCAGCGGCGCTCGCACCCGGCCCAGTGCTGACGCGCCCCGCCGGCCGGGAGCGTGCGGCCGGCGACGGCGGTCGCGGCATCGGCGCGCACGTCGGCCAGTGACTTCGCGCAGCCCGGCCGGCCGGCGCAGGCGGTCACCTGCAGCCAGGCGCTGCCGGGGTCGAGCACCAGCCCGGTGGCGGCGAGGGGTCCGGCGGCCGAGGTGTCCGGCAGGTCGGGGACGACGACGCTGCGCCACGGGGTCAGCTGCAGGCCGCCGGCCGCGAGGTCGGCGAGGAGGCGGGCCTGCCCGCCGGTCAGCTGGCCCAGGGGCACGACCGCGACCAGCGCGGTGCGGCCGTCGTGCTGGGGCAGGGCGCCCGCCGGCCCGGAGACCGGCGCCGGCGGAACCGGCACGGGCGGAGCGGACGGACCGCCCAGCGCCCCGGCGATCCGCGCCGGGCCGTCGGCCAGCTCCGCCAGCCGCCAGGCGGTACCGCCCTGCGCGGCCCGCTCGGCGACGAAGGCGCGGGTGGCGGCCAGCGCGAGCGGGACGGCGTCGTGCGGCCCGGCCCGCAGGCCGGAGTCCGAACCTGCCAGCAGCAGCGCCACGGTGCCCGCGTCGAGCGCCAGCAGGCCCACGTCGGCGCCCGTTCCGGCGACGTCCCCGCGGCCGTCGTCGAGCGCGGCGAGGAAGCGCCCCGGCAGCCCGGCCAGCTCCGGGTCCGCGCAGAGCCCGGCGTCGAACGCCGGCACCCACGGCCGCACGTCCTGCAGCCCGCCTCCCCGGCCGCTGAGCACGCTGGCCAGTACGTTCCGCGCCGTCTCGTGGGTGAGGCTGGGCAGTAGCCCGGCGGCGGCCAGCCGCTCGCCGAGCTCAGCCTCAGCCCCCGACCGCAGGCCCCGGAGCTGGATGTTCCCCCGGCTGGTCAGCTCGAGCGCGCCGTCGCCCAGCTCACCGGCGGCCGCGGTCAGCGCCCGCAGCTGGTCGGCGGTCAGCGCCCCGCCGGGCACCCGCACCCGGGCCAGCCGGCCGTCGGCCGCCGCGTGGGTCTGCAGCGCGCCGGGGCACGCGTCCGCGCGGTCGCGCGGCGGTGGAGCGGTGGTCATGGTGCGGTCGAGCCTACGGCCGGAAGATCCCGCGCCCGCCCCGTCGACGCGGCTCAGGCGCTGCCCAGCGGCCGGCTCCAGTCGATCCGGTCGGCCAGCGCGTGCAGCCGCGCGCCGAATCCCGGGTCGACCGCCGCCGCCCACGCCACCCGGCCCAGCACGTGGTCCCGGAAGCTGGCCGGGGCGCGGCCGCGGAGCTGGGTGGCCCAGCCGTGGGTGGCGCAGTTGTGCAGCAGGGCCCGCAGCGCGTCCCGCTCCCGGCGGGGCAGCGCCGGGTGGTCGTTGACCACGACGCCGAGCACGTCCTGCCGGCGAGCCGAGCTGATCGCCCGGGTCTTGGCAGTGTTCACCCGGAAGCCCTCGTCCCGCGCGATCTCGCCGACGAGCCCGGCCAGCCGGCCGCGACCGACCCGCGCACCGCCGCTGAAGGTCAGGTCGTCCACGTAGCGGGTGTAGGTCGCGCCGAAGGCATCGGCGAGCGCGGCCAGCCGGCGGTCCAGCCGGAAGCAGACCAGGTTGGCCATGGCGGGCGAGCTGGGCGCGCCCTGCGGCAGGTGCGGCACCGCGAGCCGCGCGCCGAGCCGCCGGTGCCGCTCCCGGGCGCGCACGTCGTCCGGCAGCGGGATGCGCCGCCACACTGCGGCGGGCAGCACCGTCGTCACCAGGCCGGTGACCGCGTGCGCCACCGGCTCGGGCAACCCGGCCTGCCCGAGCAGCAGGCCGTGGACCCGGGGCGCCGGCACGCTCGCGAAGAAGTGCTCCAGGTCCATCCGCAGGACGACGGCGGCGCCGGCGTGCGGGGTGGCCGCCGTCCGCACCGACCGGCCGCGGACGCACCCGTGGGCGGCGCCGTGCACCGGAACGGGGTCGAGCACGTGCCGCAGCAGCCGCCGCTGGATCTCCTTCAGCCGGGGCTTGGGCGCGGCGAGCAGCCGCACGCCGGTCGGGCGGTCCACGATTCGCCAGCGGTAGTGGCGCAGCGGCTCCGGCGCCGTGCGCTCCAGCCGGCGGGCGTCGGCGAACCAGGCGAGCTCGCCCTGGTCCAGGTCGAGCAGCCGGGCCAGCGCGCCCAGGTCGGACAGCTCGACCCCGGGGAGCCGGGGCCGGACGACGGAGGTGGGAACCGGCTCCCAGCGCACCACCCCGGGAGGTGGTCCGGACGCCGTGCCGCGGGCCCAGCTCGCGGTGGTGCGCACGAAGAGGGCGAGCTCCCGGGGCCGGTCGGCCGGCGGGTGCCAGTAGGCGGCGAGCACCTCGGTGACCAGGGTGCCCACCCAGCGCGGCGCCCGGGCGTACCCGAGGGCGACCGCGACCCGGCGCACCATCTGCGGGCGCCGCCAGGCGCCCGCCAGCAACGCCGTTGCGATGCCGTTCGCGGTGACCTCGGCGCGGCGGCCGGCCGTCACGGCCGGCCCGTCGTCAGCGGCCCAGCGGCCGTCACCGTCCGGACCGCCGGAGAACGCAGCACCGCCGGAGAACGCAGCGGGGAGGGCAGCCGCTCCCTGACGGAGGTGCCGGGACGTGCGCGGAGCGCGCCGTCCGGCGGGTGGCGCATCGCCCAGCTCTGCTGCGAGACCCCGGGGTAGCCCCGGAGGGACCGGCTCCTCGCCGGTCGTCCTGCCCTCCCCGCTGCATCGGGGCCACGGTAGGGGGCCGATCCGGCCCTGACCAGTCCGGACGGCGGGTACCGCTGGTCGCGGCCCTGGTCGTGAGCGCAGGTCGATCCGGGGGCCGGCCGGCGGGCGCCGAGGAGCGGCCGGTCGACCTCCCGGCTCGCGCGCAGCGTCGCGTGCGAGGCGTCACGGGTGCCCACGGCAGCAAGCGCCCGGCGTCGTGCAGCACCGACCCGCTCCCGGCCGCGTGCTCGTCCTCCAGGCGGCGCCCGCCGCCGAGCACGACCGCGTCAGAGCAACCGGCGGCGTTCCCGACCCGCGACGACGGCGGACAGGATGGCCTCGATCGCCAACGCGGTGGACCGCCCGAGGTCCACGACGTCGCGGGCGAGCAGCCACTGGATCTGCAGCCCGTCCATGACGGCGAGCACGGAGGCCGCGGCCGCGTCGACGTCGGCCGGGTCGGGGAGGTCGTCCGCATCGCAGACCTCGATCAGCGCGTCGCTCACGGTCTGCCGCAGGGTCGAGAAGCGCGCCCGGAACCAGTCCTGACCTGGATGGTCGTCCGTGACGGCCTCGGCCGAGAGGACCGCGTACGTCTGGACGATGCCGGGTCGGCCGGCATTGATGCGCGCGGTCTTCACGAGGTGCCGGAAGAGGCCCAGGCCGCCCGGTGGTCGTCGCCCTTCGAGGTGCTCGACGTCGGAGCGGTCCCGGTACTCGAGCACCTCGAGCAGCAGCAGGTCCTTGGAACCGAAGTGGTGCAGGACGCCGGCCTGCGTCATGCCGACCCGTTCGGCCACCTCGGCCAGGGAGCCGTTGTGGTATCCCCGCGCCCCGAAGGTCTCCATGGCGGCCTGCAGGATCTTCTCCCGGCGTTCGACGGTGGCCGCCCGGGGACGGTGTGCGCGCGGTCGCACCACGTCGGGCGCCATCACCCCTGCGGCCGGGGTCGACGGCGACCCCGGCGGCGGCACGGTGCGCTTCCGCCCTGCTGTCGTCATGTTCGTCACCTTACTGTGACTTGAACACCTACTGACCACTTAGTAACTATGTGGTTCACTTCACAGCCACACGCACCGATCCGCAAGGAGCTCTCACCCGTGACGACGCTGTCCGCAGCTGGGACCGCCCCCGCCGCCCCCCTCGAGGCGACCTCCGACGAGGCTCATCTCGCCTCCCGGGTGTCCGCGCTCGGGCTGGCCGACAAGGTCCGGCTGCTCACCGGCGCGACGGCGTGGCGCCTGCACCCCCTCGAGCAGGTCGGCCTCCGTTCGATGGCGCTGTCCGACGGCCCCGCCGGCGTCCGTGGCATCGGCGAGATCGCCGGGGAGACGTCGCTGTCCTTCCCGGCCCCCAGTGCGCTCGCCGCGACGTGGGACGTGACGCTGGCCGGCCGCCTGGGTGAGCTCTTCGCGTCCGAGGCGCGGGCGCACGGCGTGGACGTCGTGCTCGCCCCGGTGGTCAACCTGCAGCGGACACCTGCGGGCGGGCGCCACTTCGAGTGCTACTCGGAGGATCCGCTGCTCACCGCCCACGTGGCAGGGGCGCTGGTCGAGCACCTGCAGGCGGCCGGCGTCGGTGCATGCGTCAAGCACCTGGTGGGCAACGAGTCGGAGACCGGTCGCACGACCTACCTCGCCCGGATGGACGAGCGCACGCTGCGCGAGGTCTACCTGGCCCCGTTCGAGCACACCCTCCTGCGCAGCGGCGCCTGGACGGTCATGGCCGCCTACAACGGCCTGGACGACGGCACCGAGGCCGCGACCGCGACCGAGCACCACGGCCTGCTCCGCCGGATCCTGAAGGAGGAATGGGGCTACGACGGTGTCGTCGTGAGCGACTGGCTGGCCACCAAGTCCGACGTCCGCTCCGCCGCCGCCGGCCTGGATCTCGTCATGCCGGGACCAGGTGGCCCCTGGGCCGCCGGGTTGCTCGACGCCGTCCGCGCCGGCGCGGTCCCGGAGGCCGTGATCGACGACAAGGTCCTCCGGCTCCTGCGCCTGGCCGATCGCGTCGGAGCGCTGCAGCAGCCGGCCGGCCCGACGGGTGCAGCGGTCGAACCCGCGCCGGGCTCCGATGCGGGCCCCGTCCCGACGGGGGGTGGCGCCGCGCTGCTGCGAGAGCTGGCGGCGCGGTCGACGGTCGTGCTCCGGAACGCCGACGGCGCCCTGCCGCTGGACCTTCCCCGCGCCGACGGCGCAGCTGTCCGCATCGCCCTCCTCGGCCCGAACGCCGTCGACGCGTTCGTGCAGGGTGGCGGCAGCGCGCACGTGACCCCGCAGCACGTCGTCAGCCCCGAGGAGGGGCTCCGCACGGCGCTGCCGCAGGCCGAGGTCACGGTGCTCCGGGGCGGCGACGCCCGACGGCACGCCCCGGACCTCGACATCGACGCGCTCGTGACCGTGCCCGGCGCGGAGGAGCCCGGTCTCCTCGTCGAGGTCCTCGACGCCACCGGAGCGGTCCTGCGTTCCCACCGGCACACCGGCGCGTGGTCCGGCTGGCTGCGCGGTGAGACCGACGCCGCGGCCGTCCGACTGCGCGGAGAGATCCGCCTGGACGCGCCGGGGGAGCACTGGCTGGGGATCGGCACCGTCGGCGCGTGCCGTCTCGTGCTCGACGGCCAGGTCCTCGCCGAGGAGTCCCGCCGCGTGGGAGCAGAGGTCATCCTCGACTCCAGCGTCAACAGCCCGGACGACCGGGGGCTGACGATCTCCGTCGACCAGGCGCGCACCGTGTTGCTCGAGGCCGTCGTCCAGAACGTCGTGACCGACGGCTACGGCAGCTTCGCGCGGGCCGCGCTGCGGCACCGCCCGCCGGGGCCGTCGATCGACGACGAGATCGTCGAGGCCGTCCGGCTCGCGGCACGTGCCGACGTCGTGGTCCTGGTGGTCGGCACGAACGACGAAGTGGAGTCCGAGGGCTACGACCGGCCGTCGCTGGCCCTGCCGGGTCGGCAGGACGAACTCGTCGACCGGGTCCTCGACGTCGCACCGGACGCCGTCGTGGTCGTCAACGCAGGTGCACCGTGCGTGCTGCCGTGGCTAGAGCGTGCCCGCACGGTGCTCTGGACCTGGTTCCCCGGTCAGGAGTGCGGAGCTGCGCTCGCCGACGTGCTGCTGGGCCGCACCGAGCCCGCCGGCCGGCTGCCCTGGACGCTGCCGGCCGCCGAGGCGGACGTGCCCGTGCCCTCCGCCGTGCCCGGCCCCGACGACCGGCTCGACTACATCGAAGGGCTGCACGTCGGATACCGCTCGTGGGAGCGCCTCGAGCGGACACCTGCCGCGCCATTCGGCCACGGCCTCGGCTGGACCACCTGGGAGTACGAGCGGGTGGACTGCACCGACGCGCCCGACGGCGGCCTGACCCTCACGGTGGGTCTGCGCAACACCGGGCCCCGCACCGGCTCCGAGGTCGTGCAGGCCTACCTCGAGCCGCCCGCCGGTGGCCCCGAGCGGCCGGTTCGCTGGCTCGCCGGCTTCTCCGTCGCCCAGCTGCCGGCCGGAGAGCGCACGGAGGTCCCCGTCCACATCCCGCTGCGCGCGCTGCAGGTGTGGGACCCGGCACGGCGCCGCTGGACGGTGCCGCCGGGCGAGTACCGATTCCGCGTCGGCCGGTCGATCCGTGACCTCCGGCTCGATGGGACGGCGCTACGCCGTCGCGAGATCTGACCGCTTCCCCGTTCGACCCGCCAACCCATATCCCCCGGTGCAAGGAGCACTCCCGTGAGAACACGTAGAACAGCTTGGCTCGGCTCCGTCCTGGTCGGCAGCATCCTCCTGGCGGGAGGATGCACGTCCGGTGGAGGAGGAGGCGGCGACGCCGACGGGGGAGGTGTCCTGACCGTGGGGATGCCCAACGGCACGCAGACGAACAACCAGAGCCCGTTCGCCAGCGGCTCGTCGGCCCTCTCGCTCGGCTACGCCTTCGTGATCTACGAGCCGTTGATGATGGTCAACGAAGCGGTCCCGACCGAAGCGCCCGAGCCGTGGCTCGCCGAGTCGATCGAGTGGAACGAGGACTTCACCGAGGCGACGATCACGGCGCGCTCGGGCGTGAAGTGGTCCGACGGTGAGGACTTCACCGCCGAGGACATCGCCTTCTCCATCCAGCTCCGCAAGGACTTCGAGGCCCTCAACACCTCGGCGCTGCCGTTCGGGGACGTCAGTGTCGACGGCGACACGGTCACGGTCGGCTTCACCGCGCCGCAGTTCGTCAACCAGGCGAAGCTCGCCGACCTGCTGATGGTGCCCGAGCACCTGTGGGCCGACGTGGAGGACCCGACCACCTTCGAGAACACCGAGCCTGTCGGCACCGGGCCGTTCACCCTCACCTCGTGGACACCGCAGGCCGCCACGCTGGACCCGAACCCGGACTACTGGGGCGGCGAGTCGGAGGTCGAGCAGCTCCGCTACTCCTCCTACAACGACAACAACGCGCTGACGACGGCGCTCGCCACCGGCGAGGCCCAGTGGGGCTGGACGTTCATCGCCGACTACGAGGACGTCTACATCGCCCAGGACCCCGAGCACCACAACCAGTACGCCGCATCCGCCCTTGCGATCGACGCGCTGTTCCTCAACAACCAGACCAAGCCGTTCGACGACCCCGCCTTCCGCCAGGCACTGAACATGGCCGTCGACCGTGAGCAGATCAGCGAGCTCGCCACCTCCGGGGTCAACCCGCCGGTCGCGAGCGTCACCGGCCTGCCGCTGCCGGTCGGTGAGGAGTTCCTCGCCGACGAGTACACCGGCGAGGAGTTCGCCGTGGACGTCGAGGGTGCCCGGGCGCTGCTGGCGGACGCCGGCTACACCTGGGACGGCGAGACGCTGGTCGACCCCGACGGCCAGCCGGTGTCCTTCACGCTGACCAACCCGGCCGGCTGGAACGACTACCTCACCGCCCTCGACCTGATCAAGGACGCCGCCGCGCAGCTCGGTGCCTCTGCCGAGGTGCAGCCGGCCAACGCCGACGGCTGGTTCGAGTTCATGCCGGCCGGCGACTTCCAGGCCTCGCTGCACTGGACCGACTCCGGCGCCACTCCGTGGGACATGTACTCCAACATCATGGACGGAGCGCAGTTCGTGCCCCTGGGGGAGACGGCCAACTGGAACTTCGGTCGCTTCCAGAACGAGGAGGCCACCGAGGCGCTGGCCACCTACGCCAGCGCTACCGACGAGGCCGAGCGTGCGGCAGCGCTGGAGACCGTCCAGCGGGTCTTCGCCGAGCAGGTGCCCGCGATCCCGGTGTGGGTCCGTCCGTGGACCGCCCAGTACTCGACGGAGAACTACGTGGGCTGGCCGACGGAGGAGGACCCGTACAACCAGCCGCAGCCCACGGGGCAGCAGGCGGCGCAGATCGTCATGAAGCTGACGCCTGCCTCTGAGTGAGTCCACCGCCGCGGCGGGTGAGCATTTCTCCCCGCCGCGGCGGTTCTCCCTGACCTACCGATTCCACGCCCCGAGGTGGCCGAGCCGACGATGACGTCCTCCGATCCGCACCCCCACGACGGTGATTCCTCGCAGGACCCGGGAACGCCCGTCCTGGAGGCACAGGCGCTGCGCAAGTACTTTCCCGTCCGAGGCGGCCGAGGTGCCGTCGTGCACGCGGTCGAGGACGTCGACCTCCGGCTGCACCGGGGTGAGGTCCTCGCCCTGGTCGGCGAGTCGGGGTCGGGCAAGTCGACGATCGCCCGGCTGCTCGCGCAGTTGATGCCTGCCACCGAGGGCCGGCTCCTGCTGCACGGGTCGGACGCCACGGTCCGGGGTCGCCGGGCCTTCCGGCGGTACGTGCGACGCGTGCAGATGATCTTCCAGGATCCGTTCGCCTCGCTGAACCCGGTGCACACCGTCCGGTACACACTGAGCCGTAGCCTGCGCATCCACCGGGGCCGGCTGCGCGGGCCCGCGCTCGAGCAGGCACTCACCGAGCTGCTCGACCGGGTGCAGCTGCGTCCGCCCGAGCGCTACGTCGACGCGTTCCCGCACGAGCTCTCCGGCGGTCAGCGCCAGCGCGTCGCCATCGCTCGCGCACTGGCCGCCGAGCCCGAGGTCCTGCTCGCGGACGAACCCATCTCGATGCTCGACGTGTCCATCCGCCTCGGCATCCTCAACCTGCTGCAGGACCTGCGCACCCGGCTGGACATCGGCATCCTCTACATCACCCACGACATCGCCTCGGCGCGGTACTTCGCGGACCGGACGATGGTGATGTACGCCGGTCGGGTGGTGGAGACCGGCGACAGCGAGGCGGTGACGCAGGACCCCAAGCACCCCTACACCCAGCTGCTCGTGCGCTCCGCGCCCGACCCCGACGGCATGGAGGATCGCGCCCTGGGCGCCCGGGGCGAGGCACCGAGCCTGGTGACGCCCCCGTCCGGCTGCCGGTTCCACCCCCGCTGCCCGTTCGCGGTGGACCTGTGCCGCACCGAGGTACCCCCGCTGCTCGAGGTCGGGGCGGCCCGGACCGCCGCCTGCTGGGGCTATGCCGAGCGCGCCGATCGCCCGTCGCTCGGATCGATCCTCGAGACGTACGGGGGCCACCGTGCAGCAGCAGCCACCTCCACGCCCGCCGGTGCCACCGCGGCCGGGAAGGACCAGCGATGAGCTTCTTCCGCCGGCGGATCATCTTCTACCTGATCACCGCCTGGGCCGCCGTCACGATCAACTTCCTCATCCCGCGCCTCATGCCGGGCGACCCGGTCACCGCGCTGATCGCCCGCAACCAGGGCCGCATCGACTCCGACGCCGAGCAGTCGCTGCGCGTCCTGTTCGGCCTGGACAGCAACCAGTCCTTCCTGGAGCAGTACATCGACTACTGGGGGTTGCTCTTCCGGGGTGACCTCGGGCTGTCGTTCACGTTCTTCCCCACGCCGGTCAGCGACATCGTCTGGCAGAGCCTGCCGTGGACCGTCGGGCTCGTCGGTATCGCCACGGTCATCGCCTTCGTCCTCGGCACGCTGGTCGGGACGGCGATCGGCTGGCGGCGCGGGACCTGGGCCGACGGGCTGCTGCCGATCTCGACGTTCTTCTCGGCCGTCCCGTACTTCTGGCTCGGCCTCATCGCGATCACCGTGTTCGCGGTGCAGCTCGGCTGGTTCCCCTCGAACGGCAGCTACGACCGTTCGCTGCTGCCCTCGTTCGACCTGGAGTTCCTCGGCTCGGTCCTCTACTACGGCTTCCTACCGGCGCTGACGGTCGTCCTGGCCTCGATCGCCGGCTGGATCCTCGGCATGCGCAACATGATGGTCACCGTGTCCTCGGAGGACTACGTGACCGTCGCCCAGGCAAAGGGGCTGCCCGAGCGGAAGGTCATGTTCGGCTACGCCGCGCGCAACGCGATCCTCCCGCAGATCTCCAGCTTCGCCCTGTCGCTGGGCTTCATCGTGGGCGGCACCCTGATCATGGAGATGGTCTTCTCCTACCAGGGCATCGGCTACGTGCTCTACCAGGCGGTGAACACCCACGACTACCCGCTGATGCAGGGCGTGTTCCTCGTCATCACGCTGTCGGTCCTGGTCGCCAACATCCTGGCCGATTTCGTCTACGCCGCGCTCGACCCGCGCACCCGGCAGGAGGGCTGATCCATGACCGCCGACGTCACTGTCCTGCAGGACGACCCGGACGACGCTCCCGACGAGTCCGTCGACGAGACCGCAGCCACGAAGGCAGGCCACCGGTTCCTGTTCCTGCGCAACACGAAGGCGATGATCGGCTTCGGGATCCTGGTCTTCTTCGGGATCCTGGCCGTCATCGGGCCGTTCATCGCACCGTACGACCCCAGTGCCGTCAGCCGGGACATCCTGCAGCCACCGTCCGCGGCGCACTGGCTCGGTACCACGCACACCGGCCAGGACGTCCTGTCGCAGATCATCATCGGCACTCGCGGGGTGCTGGTCGTCGGGCTCATCGCGGGCCTCGGTGCGACGGTGGTCGGAGTGCTCGTCGGGGTGACCGCGGGCTACCTCGGCGGCGTGGGCGACGAGGTGTTGTCGGGACTGTCCAACATCTTCCTGGTCATCCCGCAGCTGCCGCTCATCATCATCATCGCGGGACAGGTCCCCTCGGCCGGTGGCGTGACCGTGGCCCTCGTCATCGCAGCGACGGGCTGGGCGTGGGGTGCGCGCGTCCTTCGGGCGCAGACACTCTCCCTGCGCCGCCGGGACTTCGTGGAGGCCGCCCGGGCCAGCGGGGAGAGCACGCCGCGGATCATCGTCGCGGAGATCCTGCCGAACCTCACCGCGATCATCGCGGCCGGTTTCGTCGGCACCGTGATCTTCGCGGTGCTCTCGCAGGTGACGCTCGCCTTCATCGGCGTGACGCCGGTGAGCGACTGGAACTGGGGGACCGTCCTGTTCTGGGCCCAGAACCAGCTGGCGCTGCAACGGGGAGCCTGGTGGTGGTTCGTTCCCGCCGGGCTGTGCATCGCCCTGCTCGGCATGGGGCTGACGCTCATCAACTTCGGCATCGACGAGTTCATCAACCCGCGGCTGCGCAGCACGGGGCTGCACGCCCGATCCCTGCGCAAGCGACGGATCCGACCGCGGATCGGCTTCACCCCGGTGGTCCGCACAGCGGAGACGACGCCGGTCCACCGGCCGCCGGCCGAAGAGCAGCCGGCCGAGCCGCGCCCGGCCGAGCAGAACGCGATCGAGGAGATCCGGAGATGAGTGCTTCCACCACGTCGGGCACTGGGCGGCACGCCGACGCCGCCGTCCGCGAGCCCGTTCTCGAGATCAAGAACCTGTCGGTCGACTACGGGTTCGGCCAGGACCCGACGCACGTGCTCCGTCAGGTGTCCCTCACGCTGAACCGCGGTGAGGTGCTGGGACTGGCCGGGGAGTCCGGGTGCGGCAAGTCCACGCTGGCCTATGCGGCGACCCGGCTCCTGCCGCCACCCGGGCTCATCACCGGGGGCGAGGTGGTCCTCACCGATCGATCGGGGGAGCGCAGGGACATCCTCACCATGTCCGACGCCCAGTTGCGGGCCTCGCGCTGGCAGGACGTGGCGATCGTCTTCCAGGGCGCGATGAACTCCCTCAACCCGGTCTTCCGCATCGGCCGGCAGATCGCCGACGCCATCGCGGCGCACACGCCGGGCATCCGGAAGAAGCAGGCGCTCGACCGGGCCGCCGAGCTGCTGGACATGGTCGGCATCTCCCCGGACCGGCTGTCGGCCTTCCCCCACCAGCTGTCCGGTGGCATGCGCCAACGGGTGATGATCGCGATGGCTCTCGCGCTCGAACCGCAGGTCCTCATCATGGACGAGCCGACGACGGCGCTCGACGTCGTCATGCAGCGTCAGATCGTGGAGCAGATCGCCGAGCTCCGCGAACGGCTCGGCTTCTCGGTCGTCTTCATCACGCACGATGTCTCGTTGCTCATCGAGATCGCCGACCGCATCGCGATCATGTACGCCGGCGAGATCGTCGAGGACGCCGCTGCCCAGGACGTCTACCGCCGTCCCCGCCATCCCTACTCGCGGGGCCTGCTCCGCTCGTTCCCCCCGCTGCGGGGGCCGCGACGCGAGCTGACCGGCATCGCGGGCTCACCGCCGGACCTGCGGCTGCTCCCGACCGGCTGCACGTTCACGCCCCGGTGCGGGTTCTCCACCCCGGAGTGCAGTCGCATCCACCCCGAACTCGGGCCGACGGCGTTCGCGGGCGCGGAGCCGGATCGCCGGGTCGCCTGCATCCTGCACGGCGACGTCGGCACCCTCCCGCCGGAGCTCGCCGAGCGCTGACGCCGCGCCCGCGGCGGTACGGGCCGCAGCGGTCCGGCAGCGCGCGAGGCTGTCCGGCCGCCGACCTGCTCACCGACGACGCCGAACGGTCTCAGCGCACCATCGACCGCCCGTGCACCGGGGACCCGCGGAGGCAGTGCCTCCGCGGGTCCCCGGTCGACGGTGCCCGCCTCCTTACCGCAGGGCCTCGATCAGCAGTCGCACGGCCCCGGCGACGTCACCCTGGAGCAGGGCGACGTCGGACCGGGCGATCCGGTCCGCCGCCCGAGCGGGGACCCCGGTCACCGGGTCCGCGACGAGGGCCTGCACCACCTGCCGGAGGGCACCGACGAGCTCGCGCACCCGCGGGTCGTCGGCGTCGAGCCCCCGGCCGTGCTGCAGCGCGGCCAGCGGGCCGGTGAGCCGTTCCGGGTGAGCGCCGGTGAGCGTCTCGACGAGCTCGCGGGTCTGCGCCTCCGACAGCGGGGAGGACGTCGCCTGCGCGGTCAGTCCCCAGCCGAACGGGTACAGCGGGTCGTAGCTGCTGTCCCCGACGTTGAGCTCGCCCTGCTCCACCGTGCGCGGCCAGGACTGCGACAGCTGCCCGGTGAACGGGGTGCGGCCGAACAGGACGTCCGCGACACCGGCTCCCTCGCTGCCGGGGAGCCACGACGCGACCAGCGCGTCGATGTCACCCAGCTGGTCGCTCAGCACCAGCGGCCGACCGGAGACCACCAGGACGACACACTCGGCCACGGCCGCGCACACCCGCTCGATGACTTGCCGGTCCTGCTCCTTGAGCTCCATCGTCTTGGGCTCACGGGGCATGCCTTCGTCGACCGGGTCGTAGGCCCACAGCGGGCCGCCGACATCCCCGAAGCCCTCGGAGTACGGCGTCTCCCCGACGACGACGACGCCGGTGGACGCCGGGTCGATGGGCGCGGAGGCATCTGCGCTGAAGGTGACCTCCGCCGCGGGCGCCACCTCCTGGATCCCCTCGAGGATCGTCGTGCCCTCGGTGTGCCGGCCGGACTGGCCCTGCCACGTGATGGTCCAGCCACCCATCTGGTTGCCCAGGTCGTCGGCATTCCGGCCGGCCACGTACAGCGGAGCGTCGTCGGCCAGCGGCAGAACGTCGTTCTCGTTCTTCAGCAGCACCTGCGACTCGGCCGCTGCCTGCCGGGCCACCGCGCGGTGCTCGGCCGATCCGATCTGGTCGAGGTTGGTGCGGTCCGCGAAGGGCTGCTCGAACAGGCCCAGCTGGAACTTCTTGGTGAGGATGCGCCGGACGGCGTCGTCGATCCGGTCCTGCGAGACCCGGCCTGCCTCCACCTCGTCGATCAGGGTGAGCTCGAAGGCCGCGAAGTCGTCCGGCTCCATCGCCATGTCACCGCCGGCGTTCACCCAGGTGCGGACGTCGCTCGCCCGCTCACCGGGGATCTGGTCGATGCCGTGGTAGTCGCTGATGACGAACCCGTCGAAGCCGACCTCGTCCTTGAGGAATTCCTGCAGGATGCTCGCGTCGGCGTGCGCCTTGATCGGGTTGCCAAGGCCGTCTTCGGTGTAGTCGATGCTGGAGTAGGACGGCATCACCGAGCCGACGTGGTACTGCTGCACGGCGGGGATGAACGGCGCGTGGTCGATCCGTTCGAGCGCCTCGCGGCTGGTCACCGTGATGCCCTGGTCGATGGGGTAGGTGCTGGGGCCCGAGCCCAGGTCGTCCCCGCTGCCGTACTCGGTGTCGCCGTCGCCGCCGATGTGCTTGGCCGTGGCCAGCACCCGGTCGGGGTCGTCCAACGCGCTGATGTCCTCGCCCTGAAAGCCGGTGATGGACGTCTCCATCTCGATCACGAGCGAGGGATCCTCGCCGTAGGACTCGTAGGTGCGCCCCCAGCGGGTGTCCCGGGCGACGCACAGGCACGGTGCGAAGGTCCACGGGATGCCGGTCGCGCGGGTCTCCTCCGCCGTGACGTGCGCGGTCTCCTGGACCAGCGCCGGGTTGCGGGTCGCGCCGAGGCCGATGTTGTGCGGGAAGACCGTGGCGCCGACCACGTTCGAGTGCCCGTGGACGGAGTCGACGCCGTAGATGAGCGGGATCTGCAGCGGGGTCAGCCGTGTCCACAGCTGGTAGCCGTCGACCATGTCCGCCCAGGCCTCGGGGGTGTTCTCCTCGGGAGCGGACCCACCGCCCGACAGCAGCGAACCGAGCATCAGGTCGGCGATCTGCGCGGGGCTGTCATCGACGTTGGCCCGTTCGGCCTGGGTCATCTGCCCGACCTTCGCCGCCAGCGACATGCGGGACAGCAGGTCCTCGACCCGCTGGTCGACCGGCAGCGCCGCGTCGAGGTAGGGCAGGTCGTGCGCGTCGATGACCACGGTGGGCCTGGTGCCGACGCCGGCGTCATCGGTGGCGAGGTCGATCGAGATCGTCTCGGCCGTCTCGCCCCCGGCCGACGTCGTGGTCGGCACGGTGAGCTCCTGGGTGGCACCGGAGACGGTGCCGGCGGCGAAGGTGAACGTGCCGCCGGCCGGCTGGTAGTCGTCGCCGGCCGTGGCGCTGCCGGCCCCGGTCGCCCACTGGCCCGTCACGGGCTCGGTGAGCGCGCCGCCGCCCTCGATCTCGAGCCGGATCGTGACGGTGGCCGTGCCCCCGTCCGGGGTGGTCACGATCGGGCTGCTCGCGGTCAGGGTGGCGTCTCCCGGGGCCGCCGAGGCGGGGAAGGCCAGGACCGGGGCCGTGGCGACGGTCAGGGCTGCTGCCGCAACAGCGGCGGCGGCGGTGGTGCGGGGGCGTAGCCGGTAGGTCACGCGGGTGCGTGGCGTCATCGGGGCTCCTCGGGCGCTTGTCGTCGCGCAGCGTCTCGGCGCGGGTACGCCACGGCAGGACGACGGGCGCGGATCGAGCTTGCGCCCCGGCCCGGAGGACGTCAAAGCGACAGGGGTGCGGCTGCTGGCGGCGCTCCGGCTCGACGCGGAGAACCGGGACGGCGCACCGGCCGGCGCGCCGGTCCGCCGCTCGCGCGAACGACCAGTTCAGCCGCTGGATGCCAGCCGCGTGCCGGCGCCCGGCACCGCACCACGCCCAGCGGCGGCACGGGAGGCCGGACCCGAGAAGTTGGTCGGGTCGCCGCCAGGTGCTGCCGGGCCGCGCACATCCTGGAGCGCCGGAGAGCAGCCACTGCGGCCACGGTGGGGCGGGCTACTTCCCGGCGTGCGGCTCGCCGCCGTCGAAGGACTTCCACACCCGCCGGCGCTCGGCCCGGCCGCGCGCCTGCGCCATGGCGGCCACCCGGCGCTGCTGGTCGGGGGTCGCCGTGTGCTGCACGACGGCCACCTCCGCCGCGCGCATCGCCCGCTCGGCGGCAACCTCGGCGGGCGTCGTCGGGACGCCGTCGTCGGCGTCGTCGGTGTCGTCCGCGTCGTCGGTCGGGTGGGCGTACGGGCTGTCGGGCGGCAGGTTGCCGCTCACCCGCCCGTAGGCGCCCAGCAGCAGCAGGACCAGGCCGGCGACGACGGAGAACACGACGTTGGCGAAGCGGAACGCCAGGAAGTTCAGATCGGTGCGCAGCACCGCGAGGTTGGCCAGCGCCGAGACCAGGAACAGCACCCCGACGACGATCATCACCGTCGAGGCGATCCGCGGCCCCCGCAGCGCGGCCGCGATCAGGACCGCCGCGGTGACGACGGAGATGGTGGACAGCAAGCCGTTCGACGACAGGCCGAGGACCCGCTCGCCCTCGGTCGAGAAGAAGTCCAGCCCGTCGGCGAAGCCCAGGATGCCGAACACGGCGATCACCGCGGCGACGACCACCGCGCCGATGCGGTGCACGGCCGGCACCCGGCTGCCGGCGGGGGCGCCGTCCGGCCCCCGTCGGCCGGAGCGCGCGGGCTCGAGCCGCTCGGAGCGCGCCGGCGAGCCGGCTCGTGCCGGCGGGGCGGCCGGCCCCGAAGGCACTGGCGGGGTGTCCGGTGGGGTGACGGTTGCGGTGCGGGTGCGGGTGCGGTGGAGGTGTGGGCGCAGTGCCATGACGACTCCCTCGGAGAATCGGTCGGTACCCGCTCTTCGCCACCGGTACACCGGTCGGATGCGGACGGTGGGTGCCGCCGCGTGCTGGGCACGCAGCCCGGTAGCGTCCGGGCCACATCACGGCAGTGCAGCGAGGAAACCGGTGGAAATCCGGTGCGGTCCCGCCACTGTGAGCCCCGGCCGATGGTGGCGGGGGCGAGCCAGACACTCCGGCTGCCGTGCCCAGCGAACCGGGGCGCGGACCCCGAGGGAGGCGGCGCGGCCGTGTTCACCCTGCTCTCCACCAGCGACACCGACCTGCTCTCGGCGCGGGCCAGCGCCCCCGGCTGGCGGCTGGGCAACCCGGCCCGGCTGGGCGCCGAGGGCATGGCCGCCCTCGCCGCCGGCAGCGACCTGGTCGTGGTGCGCATCCTCGGCGTCCGCCGGCAGTACGAGGACCAGCTGCGCCCGCTGCTCGCGCTCGGCCTGCCGGTCGTCGTCCTCGGCGGGGAGCAGGTGCCCGACGCGGAGCTCATGGAGCTCTCGACCGTGCCGATGGGCGTGGCCACCGAGGCGCACGGCTACCTGGCGCAGGGCGGGCCGGACAACCTCACCCAGCTGCACCGGTTCCTCTCCGACACCGTGCTGCTCACCGGCGAGGGGTTCGAGCCGCCGTCGGTGGCGCCCGAGTGGGGCCTCCTGGAGCGGTCTCCCGGCCGGACCGAGGGGCCCACCGTCGCCGTCCTCTACTACCGGGCGCACCACCTGGCCGGGAACACCGCGTTCGTCGAGGAGCTCTGCACTGCCGTCGAGGCCGCCGGCGGCCGCGCGCTCCCGGTGTTCGTCAGCTCGCTGCGCAGCGTGCCCGACGACCTGCTCGCCACCCTGCGCGGCGCGGACGCCCTGGTCGTCACCGTGCTCGCCGCCGGCGGCTCGCGGCCGGCGACCGCCTCGGCCGGCGGCGACGACGGCGCCTGGGACGTCGGGGCGCTGGCCGCGCTCGACGTGCCGGTGATCCAGGGGCTCTGCCTCACCCGCTCCCGCGCCGAGTGGCTCGCCGACGACGACGGGCTCTCCCCGCTCGACGTCGGCAACCAGGTCGCGATCCCCGAGTTCGACGGCCGGCTGATCAGCGTCCCGTTCTCGTTCAAGGAGACCGACGCCGACGGCCTCACCTCCTACGTCGCCGACCCCGAGCGGGCCGCCCGCGTGGCCGGCACCGCCGTGGCGCACGCCCGGCTGCGGCACACCCCGCCGGCCGAGCGCCGGATCGTGATCATGCTGTCGGCCTACCCGACCAAGCACGCCCGCATCGGCAACGCCGTCGGCCTGGACACCCCCGCCTCGGTGGTGCGGCTGCTGGCCGCCATGCACGGGCAGGGCTACGACATCGGCCCGTTCGACGGGCCCGACGCGCTGCCCGGCGTCGCCGACCTGGACGGCGACGCGCTGGTGCACGCGCTCATCGCGGCCGGCGGCCAGGACGAGAACTGGCTGACCGAGGAGCAGCTGTCGGGCAACCCGGTGCGCGTCCGTACCGCCGAGTACCGCGCCTTCTTCGACACCCTGCCCGACGACCTGCGCGAGGCGATGACCGAGCACTGGGGCCCGGCCCCCGGCTCGCTGTTCGTGGACGGCTCCGGCGACGACCAGGCCGTCGTCTTCGCCGCCCTGCGGGCCGGCAACGTCGTGGTGATGGTGCAGCCGCCGCGCGGCTTCGGGGAGAACCCGATCGCGATCTACCACGACCCCGACCTGCCGCCCTCGCACCACTACCTCGCCGCCTACCGGTGGCTCCGGGAGTCCTTCGGCGCGCACGCGCTGGTGCACGTCGGCAAGCACGGCAACATGGAGTGGCTGCCGGGCAAGACGGTGGGGCTGTCGGCCTCCTGCGGGCCCGACGCCGCGATCGGCGACCTGCCGCTGGTCTACCCGTTCCTGGTCAACGACCCGGGGGAGGGCAGCCAGGCCAAGCGCCGGGCGCACGCCATCCTGGTCGACCACATGGTGCCGCCGATGGCCCGCGCCGAGTCCTACGGCGACATCGCGCGGCTGGAGCAGCTGCTCGACGAGCACGCGAACATCGCCGCGATGGACCCGGCCAAGCTGCCCGCCGTGCGCGCCCAGATCTGGACCCTGCTGCAGGCCGCGAAGCTCGATGCCGACCTCGGCCTGAACGAGCGGCCGGCCGACGACCACTTCGACGAGATGATCCTGCACGTCGACGGGTGGCTCTGCGAGATCAAGGACTCCCAGATCCGCGACGGCCTGCACGTGCTGGGCACCCCGCCGTCGGGCCGGGCCCGGGTGGACCTGGTGGTGGCGATGCTCCGCGCCCGGCAGATCTGGGGCGGCGCGGTGGCGCTGCCCGGGCTGCGCGAGGCGTTGGGCCTGGCCGAGGACGGCACCGCCGGGCTGGCGGCCACCGACGCGGTCGAGGCGCTGGCCGACGCCCTGGTCAGCGGCATGGAGGAGCGCGGCTGGCGCGCCGAGGCGGTCGCGGACGTGGTGGGCGGCGTCCTCGGCACCACGAACGACCGGGTGGCCGACGTGCTGCGGTTCGCCGTCGACGAGGTGGTGCCGCGGCTGGAGCGGACCACCGACGAGCTGGACGCCACGCTGCACGCCCTGGACGGCGGCTACGTGCCGGCCGGCCCCTCCGGCTCACCGCTGCGCGGGCTGGTCAACGTGCTGCCGACCGGGCGGAACTTCTACTCCGTCGACCCGCGCGCGGTGCCCTCCCGGCTGGCCTGGGAGACCGGGCAGGCGATGGCCGAGTCGCTGGTCGACCGGTACCGGGCCGACACGGGGGAGTACCCGCGCTCGGTGGGCCTCTCGGTCTGGGGCACCTCGGCGATGCGCACCTCCGGGGACGACGTCGCCGAGGTGCTGGCGCTGCTCGGCGTCCGGCCGGTCTGGGACGAGGCGTCCCGCCGGGTCACCTCGCTCGAGCCGGTTCCGCTCGACGAGCTCGGCCGGCCGCGGATCGACGTCACGGTGCGGATCTCCGGGTTCTTCCGGGACGCCTTCCCGCACGTGGTGACGATGCTCGACGACGCCGTCACGCTGGTCGCCGGGCTCGACGAGCCGGCCGGGCAGAACTACGTGAAGGCGCACGTCGACGCCGACGAGGCCGGGCACGGCGACCGCCGGCGGGCCACCACCCGGGTCTTCGGCTCCAAGCCCGGCGCGTACGGGGCGGGCCTGCTGTCGCTGATCGACAGCCGCAGCTGGCGGGGCGACGCCGACCTCGCCGAGGTCTACGCCGTCTGGGGCGGCTACGCCTACGGCCGCGACCTCGACGGCGTGCAGGCACGGCCGGACATGGAGGCGGCCTACGAGCGGATCGCCGTCGCGGCCAAGAACGTCGACACCCGCGAGCACGACATCGCCGACTCCGACGACTACTTCCAGTACCACGGCGGGATGGTGGCCACGGTCCGCGCGCTGACCGGGACGGCGCCGGCCGCCTACATCGGCGACTCGACCCGCCCGGAGCAGGTGCGCACCCGCTCGCTGGTGGAGGAGACCTCCCGCGTGTTCCGCGCCCGGGTGGTCAACCCCAAGTGGCTGGCCGCCATGCGCCGGCACGGCTACAAGGGCGCCTTCGAGCTGGCCGCGACCGTCGACTACCTGTTCGGCTACGACGCCACCACCGGGGTGGTCGCCGACTGGATGTACGAGAAGCTGGCGCAGACCTACGTGCTGGACCCCGAGAACCGCGAGTTCATGGAGAAGTCCAACCCGTGGGCGCTGCACGGCATCGCAGAGCGGCTGCTGGAGGCGGTCGACCGGAAGATGTGGGCGGAGCCCGACCCGGCGCTGCTGGCCGAGCTGCAGCAGGCCTACCTGGACACCGAGGGCGACCTGGAGGGCGGGGGGACACCGGCGGCAGCCGGGGCCGGCGGTTCCTGACCGCTTGGCCGCCTGACCGGGCGTCGCGGTCGCCACGGCGACCGCGACGCCCCGCCGGCACGGGACCGGGCCGGTCCCGTGCCGGGCGCTCCGTCAGGACGGCGCGAGCACGACCTTCGTCCAGCCGCTCTGCCGCTGGTCGAACGTCTCGTACGCGTCCAGCACGGTGGGCATGTCCTCCGCCTGCGTCAGGACGGTGGACGGGTCGATCGCGCCGGTGCGCACCAGGTCCAGCAGGTGCGGCACGTACCGGCGGTGGTTGCAGTTGCCCATCTTCACCGTCAGGTTCTTGTTCATCGCCGCACCGGTCGGGAAGCTGGTCATCTGCGGCGGGTAGACGCCGATGATCCCGATGCTGCCGGCCTTGGCCACCGACTCCACCGCCCACTGCAGCGACTGGCTGGGCGCGTCACCGGGCACCCAGGTGTCGCCGTGCGGGTTCTGCTCCGGGGCGACCTGGGACCGCTCCTGGTCGAACTGCCCTGCCTGCTGCTCGGCGGCCTCCGCGGCCGGGCCGCGCTTCGGCCGCTGGGCATCGACGCCGACGGCGTCGATGACCCGGTCCACCCCGATGCCGCCGGTCAGGTCCTTGACGACGGCGACCGGGTCCTCGGCGTTGAAGTCGATCGCCTCGGCACCGCGCGCACGGGCCTGGTCGAGCCGGGAGGCGATGCCGTCCACGACCAGCACGCGGCCGGCGCCCTGCTGGAAGGCGCTGGTGACCGCGAACTGGCCGACCGGGCCGGCACCGAGCACCAGCACGGTGTCGCCCTGGGCGACCTCGGCCAGGCGGGCACCGAACCAGGCGGTCGGGTAGATGTCCGACAGCATGATGGCGGCGTCGTCGCCCACCTCCTCGGGCAGCCAGACCGGTCCGACGTTCGCGAACGGGATGCGTGCGTACTGGGCCTGCAGGCCGTCGACCGGGCCGGTGGTCTGCGGCCCGCCGAAGAAGCAGGTGCCGGCCGACGCGCCGTTCGGGTTCGCGTTGTCGCACTGCGCGTAGTAGCCGGCGCGGCAGTACGAGCAGGTGCCGCAGCCGATGGTCGACGGGATGACGACCCGGTCACCGGGGCGCAGGTTGCGCACTCCCGGGCCGGTCTCGCGCACCACGCCCACCGCTTCGTGACCGAGGATCGTGCCCTCGACCATGCCCGACATCGTGCCGCGCACGAAGTGCAGGTCGGTGCCGCAGATGGCGCTCGCGGTGATCTCGACGATCGCGTCGGTCGGGTCCTGGATGGTCGGGTCGGGGACGTCGTCGAGCCGGATGTCCCCGACGCCGTGCCACACCACTGCCTTCACGTGTCCTCCTCGCATGGGCGGCGCCGCGCTCCCGCGCTGATGACCTGGTCTCGATCGTTCGCGCCGCGGTCGGCCCCTACCCGCTGCCTGCGTGGTCACCCGCGACCGGGTCGTCCGACCAGCGGTGCGGCCGGCGCAGCTCGCGGTGCCCGGCTGGTTGCGCGGCGCCCGGACGGTGGGGTGCCCGTCGGGTCGGTCGTGCCGGTGCGCCGGGCGGTCAGCCCGCGATCGTCTGCCGCTCGGGCTCGATCCAGACAGTGACCCGCTCGGTCTTGATCTGGTCGGCCGGGTACGGCTTGCCCTCGTACTTCAGGGACAGCTCGTCGATCCGGTCGCGGGCGGCCTGCCCGCGCTCGGTCCTCACCACCCGGCCGCGCACCTCGGCGTACCGGTAGGGGTTGGACTCGTCCCGGATCGCCAGGGTGACCCGCGGATCGCGCTCCAGGTCCTTGAACTTCTGGCGGTGCGGCTCGGTGTTGACGTACAGCCGGTCGCCGTCGGTGCCCACCCAGATGTACTGGGTCTGGATGCGACCGCTCGGCAGCAGCGTGCTGATCGCGGCGTAGTTGGCGCCGTTCGCCAGCTCGCGCGTCACCGGGTGCAGCTCGGGTCCGTCCTGGGTGTCGGCCATGCGTGCCCGGTACCCGGCCGCGGAGCGGCGCACTCCCGGGAACCGGTGCGCCGGCCGCGCACGGGGCGCTCCGGACCGACGGGGGTGCCGAGGTGGGCGACGACGGCGAACGCCGCCTGGTCGGTCACCGCGTACCCGGGCCAGGCCGATCAGCAGCGCCGGGACGGCCCGGTCCACGACCTCGCCCGTCTGGTGGAGCGGCGCAACTCCCGGGGACCGGGGCCCACCGGTCCCTCCGGCTCAGGGCCGCCAGGCCGGGCGGAGCGCCCGGTGTGCGAGGTCCTGCAGCCGCCGGGGCAGCGGCCGGTGGCCCGCGCCGCCGCCGGCCGGGCCACGGTGCACCGAAACGGCGCCCAGCCGCAGCCCGTAGCTCACCAGGTGGCGGAGGGCGACGACGGCCGCCGTAGAGAGGATGGCGCGCCAGTCCGGGTCGCCGGCGAGCCGGAGCAGGCCGGCGGCGACGAGCAGGTCGAGCAGGATGCCCAGGGCCAGGGCCGGGCGGCGGGTCACGGCGAGCGCGAGCCCGCCGGAGACCAGGGCGATCCCGGCGACGACCTGGGACATCACACCGGTGACCGCGGCGAAGGTCGAGCTCACACGGTCCGCCCGGCGCGCCGGTGGTCGGTCGGGTCCGTCGAGGAGTCGTCGTCGCCCTCGTCGTCGTCCCCGTCGTCGTCCTCGTCGTCGTCCTCGTCCTCGTCCTCGGCGATCTGGCGCTTCTCCTCGGCGATCTCCTTGCCCAGGAAGTAGTTCAGCGCCGTCCGGATGGCCGCGATCGCCGCCAGCTGGCCGATCTCCTCCCAGCTCGGCGCCACCGCGGTCTTGAGGACGTCGGCGGCCAGCTGGAACTCCAGGCCGAGCGCGAGGAAGCGGCCCAGCGTGAGCCGGACGGGGACGAACGCCCGCGTGCTCCGGTCGCGCAGGCCGACCCAGACGAAGAGCAGGAACGCCCACACGGCGCCGATGATGATGACGGCCGCGCCGCACGCCTCGACGATGACGACCAGCACGTTGACGACGTGCTGCAGCAGCTCTTCCACGGCGGCGGGCTTACCCCCGGCCGATCCGCGGTCACGCATGACAACTGCGAGACTGCCCCGATGAGCGAGCTGCGCCACTCGGGGTCGGTCGCCGTCGCGGCGTCCCCGGAGGCCCTCTACGACCTCGTGTCCGACGTGACCCGCACCGGCGAGTGGAGCCCGATCTGCGCGGCGTGCTGGTGGGACGAGGGGGCCACCGGACGGGTGGGGGACCGGTTCACCGGCCGCAACGTCACCCCCGAGCGGACCTGGGAGACCCGCTCGGAGGTGGCGGTGGCCGACCGCGGCCGGGAGTTCGCCTGGGAGGTCGGGGACGGGTTCGTTCGCTGGACCTTCGCGATGCGGCCGGCCGACGGCGGCACCGAGCTCACCGAGTCCTGGGCGTTCCTCCCGGCCGGGCTCGCCTTCTTCGCCGAGCGCTACGGCGACGCCGCAGAGGAGCAGATCGCCCAGCGCACCCGCCAGGCCCACGAGGGCATCCCGGTCACCCTGGCGGCGATCAAGCGGATCGCCGAGTCTGGCTGACCGCCGTGGACGCCCGCCGCCTCCTGCTCGGGGACTGGACGCCGGTCGTCCGGGACGGCATCGACCTGCTCCGGCTGGCGATCCTGGGCGGAGCCCTCTGGTACGCCGTCGCGGGGGACGCCGGGGCCGCCGCGGTGCTCGCCGTCATGGGCACGGTCACCCTCGTGGCCCGCGGGGTGAACCTGCCGCGGGTCTACGACCTGTCGGTCGTCGTCGGCATGGCGCTGCAGGGCTTCGGGGAGGTGTGGGGGCTCTACGACCGGTTCGTCCGCTTCGACGACCTGGTGCACCTCACGCTCCCGATGCTCACCGCGCCGGTGGTCTACATCGCGCTCGCCCGCGCCGACGTCGTCCCGGACCCGCGGGACGAGACGCACCTGCGGCACTACGTGGGCATCGCCGTGGTCACCGCGGCGCTCGGGATCACCGTCGGGGCGCTGTGGGAGATCTACGAGTGGCGCTCGGACGCGTGGCTGGGCACCGACCTGTCCGAGGGCAACGACGACACCAACGGCGACCTGGTGCGGGACAGCCTCGGCGCGCTCATCGGCGCCGCGCTGCTGGTGGCCTGGGCGCGGTTCGGCTGGGGATCGGTGCGCCGGATCCCCGGCGTCAACACCCACGAGGCGGTCGACGCCTGACAGTTCGTCGACGCCTCGTTCCGTACAAAAAATATGTTAGCGTCGCCCGGTCGCTGGGCGGATTCGCCCTGACCGGCGGGAGGGGGTCGGGTGCACCTCGGACTGGACGGCCGGCGGGCCGCGGCCGCCGTCGCGCGCCCGGGCGGCGGCACCTCCTGGACCACTGCGGTGACCGTGCACCGGGCGGGTGTCGCAGGTACCGGCCCCCGCCCCGACCGACTGGAGGGAAACGACGCGTGAGGACCCATGGGGCCGTGCTGCGGGACGCCGGTACGGACTACGAAGTCGTCGAGCTGGAGGTCGCGGAGCCCGGGCCCGGTGAGGTGCTGGTCGAGATGGCCTACGCCGGGCTCTGCCACTCCGACGAGCACCTGCGGAAGGCCAACGCGGGCGGGCGGTACCCGATCGTGGGTGGCCATGAAGGCTCGGGCACGGTGCTGGCCGTCGGGGCCGGGGTCACCCGGGTGCAGGCCGGCGATCACGTGATCACGAGCTTCCTGCCCGCCTGCGGGCACTGCCGGTGGTGTGCCTCCGGGCGCTCCAACCTCTGCGACGTCGGTGCCACGATCGCCACCGGGCAGCTGCCCACCGGGACCTGGCCGTTCACCCTGGACGGCGAGGCGCTGGGGGGCTACTGCATGGTCGGCGCCTTCGCCCGGCACACCCTGCTGAGCGAGTACTCCTGCGTGCGCATCGAGCCGTGGGTGCCGATGGACACGGCGGCGCTGCTCTCCTGCAGCGTGCCCACCGGCTGGGGGTCGGCCGTGTACGCCGGCGGGGTCAAGCCCGGCGACACGGTGGTCGTGATCGGGACCGGCGGCGTCGGCGTCAACGCCGTCCAGGGCGCGGCGCACGTGGGGGCGGCGCACATCGTCGCCGTGGACCCCGTCCCGTTCAAGCGAGAGTTCGCCACGACGGTCGGTGCGACCCACACGGCCGAGGACACCCGCACCGCCGCGGACCTGGCCCACCAGCTCTCGCACGGGGTGGGGGCCGACGTCGTGGTCCTGACCACCGGCGAGCTGGACGCGGAGACCACCAAGGGAGCGGTGCGCTGCGTGGGCAAGGGCGGGACCCTGGTCCTGACGGCGCTCGCCGGCATCGCGACCGAGACCACCCTGTCCCTCCTTGGGAACCCGATCACCGTTTTCGAGCAGCGGATCCAGGGCTCGCTGTTCGGCGGCTGCAACCCCTTCCACGACATCCCCGCGCTGCTGCGCATGCACCAGGACGGGCAGCTCGAGCTGGACTCGCTGATCACTCGGCGCTACTCGATCGAGGAGCTGCGCCAGGGGTACGCCGACCAGGCGGCGGGGACGACCATCCGCGGCCTGCTGGTGCACGGCTGACCGCCGTGCGGCCGCCTTCCTAGGAGCGACATGAGCACCGCTGCACAGGTCGAGGACCGCTACCGCCAGGCGGCGGGACTCCTGCACGTCACGGGCATCCAGGCGCTCGTCCGCGTCGCCCTGGACCAGGTCCGGGCCGACCGTCGGCGTGGCCGCCGGCCGGCCGGGTTCATCTCCGGTTACCCCGGCTCGCCGCTCGGCGGCCTCGACCTGGAGCTCGGGCGCCGCGGCACGTTGCTCGAGGAGCACGACATCGTGTTCCGCCCGGGGGTCAACGAGGAGCTGGCCGCCACCGCCGTGGCCGGCAGCCAACTGGCGCAGACCCGCCCGGAGCGGCGCTACGACGGGGTGACCGGGATCTGGTACGGCAAGGCGCCCGGCGTCGACCGCGCCGTCGACGCCCTCCGGCACGGCAACATGGCTGGCGCCGCGCCGGACGGCGGCGTGCTCGCCCTCGTCGGCGACGACCCGTCGGCGAAGTCCTCGACCATGCCGAACGCCTCGGAGGCGACCCTGGCGGCCGTCGGGATGCCGGTGCTCTACCCCGCGGACGCGCAGGACGCCTTGGACTTGGGGCTGCACGGGATCGCCCTGTCCCGCGCCTCGGGTCTGTGGGTCGGCGTCAAGGTGGTCACCGACGTGGCGGACGGCTCCGGCACCGTGGAGGTCCACCCCGACCGGATCGTGCCGGTGCGGCCGGACACGACCATCGACGGGCGGGCGTTCCGGCACGAGGTCCGCGGCATGCTCCTGCAGCCGACCTCGGGTGAGCTGGAGGCCACCCTCTACCACCAGCGCCCGCTGATCGCCCAACGGTACGCGGCGGCGAACGGCCTGGACCGCATCGAGCGCTCGGGACCCGACGACCGCATCGGCATCGTCGCCGCGGGCAAGACCTACCTCGATGTCTGCCAGGCGCTGGCGGCGCTGGGCCTCGACGAGGCGGAGTGCCGGCGCCGGGGCGTCCGGCTGCTCAAGCTCGGCATGGTGGCGCCGGTCGAGCCGGGCATCGTCCGGTCCTTCGCCGAGGGTCTCCGCGAGATCGTCGTCGTGGAGGAGAAGCGGTCGTTCATCGAGACCGCCGTCGTGCGGGTCCTCTACGGCCGCCCCGGCGCCCCGGCCGTGCACGGCAAGACCGGGCCCGACGGCCGCACCCTCGTGCCGGTCTCGGGGGAGCTCGAGCCGGACCTGCTGGCCGGGGTGCTGGCCCGCCGGCTGCTGGCTCTGGGCGGCTTGCCGTCGGTCGAGGCCTGGTCGATCGCCCGCGGGGAGCGGGCCGCGCGGGAGGAGCGCCGGCCGGCGCTCCTCCCGCTGCTCAGCCGGACGCCGTACTACTGCTCCGGTTGCCCGCACAGCACGTCGATGGCCGCGCCGGAGGGCACTCTCATCGGGACCGGCACCGGCTGCAGCTCCCTAGCCGTGCTGATGGATCCGGAGACGGTAGGCGACGTCAGCGTGCTCATGCAGATGGGCGGCGAGGGCAGCCAGTGGATCGGCATGGCCCCGTTCGTCGACGTGCCGCACATGGTGCAGAACATCGGGGACGGCACGTTCCACCACTCCGGGAGCCTGGCCGTCCGCGCGGCGGTCGCCGCCGGCGTCGACATCACCTACAAGCTGCTCTACAACTCCGCCGTCGCCATGACCGGCGGGCAGAGCGCCCAGGGCGGGATGACGGTGCCGGCGCTGGCGGCGATGCTGACCGCCGAGGGCGTCGCCCGCATCATCGTCACGACCGACCAGCCCGAGAGGTATCGGCGGGTCCGCCTCCCCGGCACGACGACGGTCTGGCACCGCGACCGGCTGGTCGAGGCGCAGGAGGAGCTGGCCCGCGTACCCGGCGTCACCGTGCTGGTGCACGACCAGGAGTGCGCCACGGAGAAGCGGCGCCGGCGCAAGCGCGGGCTGCTCCCGGAGCCGGCCACCCGCGTGCTGATCAACGAGCGGGTCTGCGAAGGGTGCGGCGACTGCGGGCAGAAGTCCAACTGCCTCTCGGTCGTCCCGGTGGACACCGAGTTCGGCCGCAAGACCCAGATCCACCAGGCCTCCTGCAACAAGGACTACACCTGCCTGGCCGGCGACTGCCCCTCCTTCCTCTCCGTGGTGCCCGGCGTGACCGCTCGGCGGCCGGTCGCCGCCGGGCTCGATCCCGCGACGCTGCCGGAGCCGGCGGCACGGGTGGCGGTCGAGGACTTCAGCCTCCGCATCGTCGGGATCGGCGGCACCGGCGTGGTCACGGTCGCCCAGGTCCTGGCCACGGCCGCGCAGCTCGGCGGACTGCACGTGCGCGGCATGGACCAGACCGGCATGGCCCAGAAGGGCGGTGCCGTCGTGTCGGACCTGAAGTTCACGCGCGGCCCGGTGGTACAGGCCGCACGGGTGGCGGGGGAGGAGTGCGACCTCCTGCTGGGCTGCGACATCCTGGTGGCGGCCGAGCCGAAGAACCTCGCGGTGACCGACCCGGCCCGCACGGTCGCCGTGGTGTCGACCGCCCAGGTGGCCACCGGGGCGATGGTCACCCACCCCGACGTCTCCTTCCCGTCCCAGCCGGACCTGCAGGACCGGATCCGGGCGGCGACCCGGGGTGCGGCCGCGGTCTTCCTCGACGCGCACCGGCTGACCCAGCAGCTGTTCGGCAGCGACCAGTCGGCCAACGTCCTGTTGCTCGGCGCCGCCTACCAGGCCGGCGCCCTCCCGGTGCCGGCTGCGGCGATCGAGGAGGCCATCGCCGTCAACGGCGCCGCCGTGGAGACCAACGTGCAGGCGTTCCGCCGCGGCCGGCAGGCCGTGGCCGACCCTGACCGGCTCGCGGCCGACGTCGCGGAGCTGTCCCCGGCGGCGCCCGGGCCCCGGCCGCTCGCACCCGAGGTGGCGGCGGTCGTGGGCGAGGTGCAGGCGCCGGCGGGGTCGGAGCTGGCCCGCGTCGTCGCCGCCCGGGTGCCCGACCTCGTCGGCTACCAGGACCTGGCCTGGGCGCGCCGCTATGCCGACCTGGTCGAGCGCGTGCGGGTGGCCGAGGACCGCGTCGTGCCCGGCAGCGGGGAGCTGGCCGAGGCGGTCGCGCTCGGGCTGTACAAGCTCATGTCCTACAAGGACGAGTACGAGGTCGCACGGCTCTGCATCGATCCCGCCGTCGAGGCCGACGTGACGGCCCGCTTCGGCCGCGGGGCGCGCTACAGCTACCGCCTGCACCCGCCGCTGCTGCGCTACCTCGGCCGCAGGGACAAGGTGGCGGTCGACGCGCGCGCCGCCCGCCCGGTGCTGCGCACCCTCTACGGGCTGCGCCGGCTCCGCGGGACGGTCCTGGACCCGTTCGGCCACACCGAGGTCCGGCGGACCGAGCGGGCGCTGATCGAGGAGTACCAGGAGCTGGTGCACCGCCTGGCGGAGGAGCTCACCCCGGCCAACCACCGGGTGGCCGTCGAGCTCGCAGGGCTGCCGGACATGGTGCGCGGGTACGAGGAGATCAAGATGGGCAACGTTGCCCGCTACCACGAGCACCAGGGCGAGGCCCTGCGGCGGTTCACCGCGCCGGTGACTCCGCTCGAGACCACCACGAGGGGCTGACCATGGCAGAGACCGACCTGGACGACCTGCGCGCCGGCGTCCGCGAGCTGGCGTCCTCCTTCCCGGCGGAGTACTGGCGCCGCTGCGACGCCGCCCGCGAGTACCCGGAGGAGTTCGTCCGGGCGCTCACCGACGCCGGTTGGCTCTCGGTGCTCATCCCCGAGCAGTACGGGGGCGGCGGCCTGGGCCTGGCCGAGGCGTCGGTGATCATGGAGGAGATCAACAGCACGGGGGCCAGCACATCGGCCTGCCATGCGCAGATGTACACGATGGGCGCGCTGCTGCGGCACGGGTCCGATGCGCAGAAGCGCAGCTACCTGCCGGAGATCGCCGCGGGCAAGCTACGGCTGCAGGCGTTCGCCATCACCGAGCCCGACGCCGGGTCGGACACCACGCGGATCACCACGTTCGCCCGCCGGACCCCCGAGGGCTACGTCGTCAACGGTCGCAAGATGTGGATCTCCCGCGTGCAGCACAGCGACCTCATGCTGCTGCTGGCGCGGACCACGCCCCGTGACCAGGTGGCCAGACGCACCGAAGGGCTGAGCCTGTTCCTGGTGGACCTCCGCGCAGCGGGCTCCGCGGTCCGGGCCGAGCCGATCAACACCATGGTCAACCACGAGACCAACGCGGTCTTCATCGACGACCTGGTGCTGCCGGCCGACGCGCTGGTCGGCGTCGAGGGGCAGGGGTTCCGGCACGTCCTCAGCGGGATGAACGCCGAGCGCATCCTCCTGGCCAGCGAGAGCATCGGCGACGCCCGCTGGTTCCTCGACACCGCGTCGGCCTACGCCCGCGACCGGGTCGTCTTCGGCAAGCCGATCGGCGACAACCAGGGCGTGTCGTTCCCGCTGGCCCGGGCCTGGGCGGACATGCAGGCAGCCTCGCTGGTGCGCGACCGGGCGGCCGAGCTCTTCGACCGGGGGGAGACCCGGGGCACGGACGCCAACGTGGCCAAGCTGCTCGCCTCGGAGGCGGCGTGGGCGGCCGCCAACGCGGCGATGACGACGCTCGGCGGCTACGGCATGGCCGCCGAGTACGACGTCGAGCGCAAGTTCCGCGAGTCCCGGCTGTACCTGGTCGCGCCGGTCTCCAACAACCTGATCCTCGACCACATCGCCGGGCACGTGCTGGGCCTCGGCCGCGGCTGAGCCGCCGCGGCTCAGCCCGCCTGGGGCACGGCCGCGGCGAGCGACCGGAGGACGAGCGCCAGCTGCAGCTGCAGCACCCGGTCGGGGTCCCGCCAGTCCGGGCCGAGCAGCTCGGTCACCCGGTCCAGCCGCTGGTACAGCGTGTTGGCGTGCACGTGCAGCTCGGCGCACGTGCGGGCGTGGTGCTGGGCGTTGCGCAGAAAGCTGGCCACGGTGTCGACGAGGTTCCGGTTGCGCTGCTCGTCCCAGTCCAGCACCGGCCCCAGCGTCGCGCGGATGAAGGTCCGCAGCTCCCCTCGGCCGGCCGGGCTGAGCAGCGCCCGATAGACCCCGAAGGCCGCCGAGGTGGCCGCGACGTCCGGGCGCCCCAGGGCGTGCAGCAGGGTCGCGGTCTGCCGGGCCTCCTCGTGCGCCGCCCGGACCGCCGCGGCGCCGCCGCTGCACGGCGCCACCCCGACGGCGGCGGGCAGCGGCGCGCCCGGCGCGTGCAGCCAGTCGCAGGCATCCTCCGCGTCGGGGCCGGTCAGGAGAACCACGACCCGGCCCTGGTGCTCCGCGGACCAGCCGCGCGCCCCCTCGGCCAGCCGGGCCGCGGCCCGGGCAGCGGGCTGTAGGTCGCCCGGGCCGGGGTCCAGCACCGCCACGGAGGTGACCGCGTCGAGGTCGACCCCGGCCGAGCGCCCCCGCCGCCGCGCGGCCGCATCGTCCCCGTCGCCGGCGAGGAGGGACTGCACGAACTCACCCCTGCTGCGCAGCTCGGCGAGGGCGACCGCCCGCTCGGTGACCACGACGAGCGCCAGTGACGTCGCTGCCGTCTGCAGCAGGCCGGAGAGCTCCGGATCCGTCCCGTCGACGTCCCAGACGACCAGGCAACCGGCGGGCCCGTCGGTGAGTGCCACCGGGGTAACCATCCCGGGACGGCCGCCGGCCCGGACCGCGCGCGGCCCGGGGACGGCCAGCCAGTCCGCCACGGAGGCCCTGTCGGCCGGCCCCACTGCATCGATGCCCGGCCCACCCGGCGGGGGAGCGGCGTCCAGCCGCCGGCCGGTGAGGTCCCAGACCTGCACCTCGCCACCGACCGCCCGCTCCAGCGCCCGGGCGACGGCGGGCACCCCACCGCCCCCGATGACGGCGGTGGTGACCAGGTCGCGCAGCGCGGCCGCGCGCTCGCGCTGCTCCTCCGAGCGGCGCAGCTCGGCGTTGCGCCGCTCCAGCTCTCCGGCGGTCCCGCGGAGCTGGTCGATGAGCTGCGCGTTGCGCAGGGCGACGGCGGCGTGCGCGGCGAGCCCGGCCAGCAGTTCGATGTCGTGGTCGGCGAAGCGGCGCGCGCGGCGATCGCCGGCCAGGAGGACACCGATGGTCTCGCCGCCGACCTGGAGCGGCAGGCCGAGGATGCCGCCCAGCTGCTCGCTGCGCGCCGCCACGTGCATGTGCGCGAGCTTCCGGACCCGCGGGTCGGTGAGGTAGGACTCGGTCCACATCGGCCGACCGGTGCGCAGCACCTCGCCACCTATGCCCTCCCCCTCCCGGAGCGTGATCCCGCGCAGCGCCCCGCCCATGGAGCCGTCGACGACCTCGATGCGCAGCCCCTCGGGGCGCCGCAGCATCAGGTAGGCCACGTCGGCGTCCAGTAGGCGACGGGACTGGGCGGCCACCTCCTGAAGCACCTCACCCGGGTCGTGCATCGACCCCAGCCGTCGGGCGAGGTCGTTGAGCACGACAAGCTCCCGGGAGTGGCGGCGGCCGGCGGTCAGCAGCTCGCGGACCCGGCCCGCCGCGGACGCCTCCTCCTCGATCCGGGCGCGCTCCGCCGGCGGGACGGCCGGGTCGGCCAGGAATCGCGCCCGGGAGGCACCGAGGTCCTCGGCGGGGGCGTCGGACGCGAGCAGGTGCAGCCACGTGGCGGAGCGGTCGGTCACGGCCGGTTCCCTCCCCGGGTGGACGGTCGGGCCACCTGCCGCGGCAGGCTGTGGACACATCGTCCGTTGAGTGTGTCAGGCGCCACACCTACTCTCGTCAGGATGACGACGGGGACCCCCACCATCAGCGGCACGAGCGGATCCGCGACGGGGGAACCTGGCGGCGCGGCCCCCGGCCTGGTGGCGTCCCTGCGGGCGGCGCTGCCGGGCGACCGGGTCGTCACCGACCCGGACGTACTGGCCTCCTACGCCCACGACGAGGCCGAGTGGGCGGAGAACGTGCTCCCGGTCGCCGCGGTCCGCCCGCGCACGGCCGAGGAGGTGCAGGCGGTCGTCCGCGAGTGCATCGAGCACCGCACGCCGGTGGTCCCGCGGGGTGCCGGCACCGGGCTGTCCGGCGGGGCCAACGCCACCGCCGGCTGCGTGGTGGTCTCCCTGGAGGCGATGGACGCCGTCCTGGAGGTGGACGAGCTCGAGCGCTTCGCCGTCGTCCAGCCGGGGGTGGTCAACGACGACCTGCGCGCCCACGTCGCCGGCCACGGGCTCTGGTACCCACCCGACCCCGCGAGCTCCCCGTGGTCGACCATCGGCGGCAATGTGGCGACCAACGCCGGGGGGGTCTGCTGCGTGAAGTACGGGGTCACCCGTGACTACGTGCTCGGCCTGCAGGTGGTCACCGGGACCGGTGAGCTGGTGCGGCTGGGCCGGCGAACGGCCAAGGGGGTCGCGGGGTACGACCTCACCGGGCTGATGGTCGGCAGTGAGGGCACGCTCGGCATCGTCACCGAGGTCACCGTGCGGCTGCGCCCCCTGCGCGACCCGGAGCGCACCGTGGCCGGGTACTTCGACTCCGTGGTGTCCGCCGGCGAGGCCGTGACCGCCGTCGCCGCGGCCGGGCTCACCCCCTCGGCGCTCGAGCTGGTGGACCGGCACTGCCTGGCCGCCGTCGACGCCTGGAAGAACATGGGGCTCTCCGACGACGCCGAGGTCGTGCTGCTCGGCCGGGTGGACACCCCCGGGGCGGCCGGGGACGCCGAGGCCCTGCGGATGCTCGCCGCGTTCGAGGGCGCCGGGGCCACCTGGGCGGCCGTCAGCACCGACGCGGAGGAGGCGGACGCGCTGTTCGCCGCCCGCCGGCTCGCCTACCCGGCCCTCGAGCGGCTGGGACCGGTGCTCACCGAGGACGTGTGCGTGCCCAAGGCGGCGGTCCCGGCGATGCTGGCCCGCATCGAGCGGATCGGCACGGTCCACGACATCGTCATCGCCAACATCGCCCACGCCGGGGACGGCAACCTGCACCCCCTGCTGATCACCCCGCCCGGCGACGAGGCCGCCCGCGACCGCGCCCAGCTGGCGTTCCACGAGATCATCTCCGCCGCCCTGGAGCTCGGCGGCACGGTCACCGGTGAGCACGGGGTCGGGCTGCTCAAGCGCGACGGGCTGGTCGCCGAGGTGTCGCCCGCCGTGCTCGCCATGCACCAGGCGGTCAAGGCGGCGCTGGACCCGCACGGGATCCTCAACCCGGGGAAGGTCCTCACCGCCCCGCGGCGGTGACCGTGCGTCCGGGCTGCAGCACGTCCGGCCACCCAGCTCCGGCCGCAGCGGGCCGAGGGCCCCTCCGGCTGCCGCCCTACGGAGGGATCCGCCACTCGGGCCGGTGCGCGGTGGAGATCCTCTCCCTGCATCCGGTGCCCCGGGTCTCCTAGCGTCGTGATCGCAGTCACAGGTATCGATGCGCGGAATGGATCGTCACGAACCCCGGCACGGGCGGCCGCCCACCTCGGCCGCCCTCCGGAGCCGGGGCGAACGTGACGGGCCACCCGATCCGTGCGAGCCCGTCCCGGCACGTCGATCACGGTCGCACATTCGTTACTTGACCCGCATATATCGTATGTGGTGTGGTCTGCGCCACAGAGGCCGTCGAGGTCGGGCGGGCCGCCGAGCACCGATTATCGAGGAGATGGCGTGCACAGCTCACAACGCACGAAGCGGGCCGCTGCGGTAGGCGCGGCGACGGTGCTGGTGGCCACGCTGGCCGCCTGCGGCGGGGACTCCGGCGGCGGGGGCGGTGGCGGGGGTGGCGCCGAGGGGCAGTCCTTCGACTGGCAGTACTCGAACTACCTGCCGCCGAACTCGTCGCTGAGCACAGGGATCGCCAACTACTTCGACTCGATCGAGGAGCAGGGCGACATCACGGTCGAGGAGTTCTACCAGGAGTCCCTGCTGTCGGCGACGGACACGTTGCCCGGTGTCGCGCAGGGCCGGGCCGACCTCGGCTTCATGATTGCCCTCTACTACCCGGGCGAGCTGCCGCTGTCGCAGGTCGTCGGCGTGCCGTTCCAGACCGACGACGCCGAGGCCCAGGTCCGCGCGATGAACGCCCTGTACGAGAACAACGAGGCCTTCCGCGCCGAGTACGAGGACCAGGGCGTCCACGTGCTCAGCTTCGTCCCGCTAGCGCCCACGATGATCGCCACCGCCGAGCCGCTGGAGGGGCTCGCCGGCCTCGAGGGCAGGCAGATCCGGGCCGTCGGCCTGCTGAGCCAGGCGATCGAGCAGGCCGGTGCGAGCCCGGTGGCCCTCTCGGCGCCGGAGGTCTACGAGGCCGTGGAGCGCGGCGTGATCGACGGCTTCACCTCGTACCCGTTCGACGTCGCGGTGGCCAACAGCCTCAACGAGGTGGCCTCGAACATGACCGATCCGGGCACCGGCCTCTACAACCTGGGCGCGCTGGTCATCACCAAGAGCCTCTGGGACGGGCTCCCGGAGGAGACCCGCCAGTTCATGGACGAGCAGATCGACCAGTACGTCACCGATGCCATCGCCCTGCTGGCCGAGGAGGAGGAGAGGACCTGCGACACCTTCCTCGAGGCCGGCGGCACGCCCGGCGTCTTTCCGGAGGCCGACGTCGAGGAGTTCGAGGGCCTTGTCGGTGACAGCGTGCTCCAGGCCTGGCAGGAGCAGGCCGTGAGCGCCGGGGTCGCCGAGGACCAGGTCGACGGGTTCTTGGACGACTACCAGGCAGCCCTGGAGGAGTACGCCGCTGACTCCTCCTACACGCCCGGCCTCGTGGCTTGCGCCGAGCGGAACGGCAACTGAGCGGTTCCACACCGATGGGGGCGTCGGGGGACAACGATCCGTTGTCCCCCGACGCGCTGATCGGTGACACGCACTCCGTGCCGCCGATCGCCGGGACGCCGGCGGACCGCCCGGGCGGTCCGGTCCGCAGGGCGATCCACGCGCTGGCGACCGCCTTCGGCGTCCTGGCGGCGCTGCTGATCGTGGGCATCATGTTGAGCACCGCGCTGGACGTGCTGGTCCGCCAGCTCACCGGGTCCTCCATCCCCGGCGTGGTCGAGTACAGCGAGGTCCTCCTCGCCGGCCTGGTCTTCCTCGGCCTGGCCTACGCGCAGCGCACCGGGGCGCACATCGGCGTCGACCTGGTCACCGAGCGCCTGCCCGTGCGGACGGCGCACGTCGTGCGCGCGATCGGCCTGGTCGTCGTCCTGGCGGTCCTGCTGTGGACCACCTACGAGACGACGGTCGTGGCCATCCGCTCCTTCGAGGTCGGCGAGTTCCGCTTCGGCCTGGTTCCCGTGCCCATCTGGCCGGTCCGGATGGTGATCCCGCTCGGCCTCGTGGCCCTCGTCCTGGAGCTGGCCCTGACCACGTACGACGAGATCACCGGCGCGCGCACCGGTGCCGCGACCACCCGGCACGAGCACCCCGAGGCGGACTCCTCGGTCGTCCCGGGTGAGAACGGTCCCCGGTCGTGACCGCCGGCCTGGTCACCGTCCTCGCCGTCCTCGTGCTGCTGGTCCTGCTGTGCACCGGCGTGCCCGTGGCGTTCGCGCTGGCCACGGCCGGCGTGCTCGGCCTGGTCGTGCTCCGCGGCGCCGACATCGCGTCGAGCACGCTCGGGTCGCTGCCCTACCAGGCGACCGCCGAGGCCACGCTCGTGGTCATACCCATGTTCATCCTCATGGGGGTGCTGGCCGCCCATGCGAGGGTGGCCGAGGACGTCTTCCGGATCAGCCACCGACTGCTCCGCCGGCTGCCCGGCGGCCTCGGGCTGGCCTCGATCGCGGCGTGCGCGGGCTTCGGGGCGGTGTCCGGGTCGAGCGTGGCCACCACGGCGACCGTCGGCCGGGTCGCCATCGTCGAGATGCGCAAGTACGGCTACAGCGTGTCCTTCGCCGCCGGCATCGTGGCCGCGGCGGGCACCCTCAGCGTGCTGATCCCGCCCAGCATCGTGCTGGTCATCTACGGGATCATCACCGGTGAGTCCATCGGCGCGCTGCTGACCGCCGGGATCATCCCGGGCATCCTGTCCGCGCTGGTGTTCATGACCCTGGTGATCATCCGGGTGCGGCTGCGGCCGGCGATCGGTGGCTTCAACCAGGCGCCGGCGGCCGTCGACGACGGTCCGACCCTCGCGGGCGACCGGCCGCAGGGGAAGGGCTACGCCGGCCTGGTCAAGATCGCGGTGCTGTTCGCGATCGTGATCGGCGGCATCTACGCGGGGTTCTTCACAGCCACCGAGGCGGCGTCGCTGGGCGCGCTCGCCGCGCTGCTCATGCTCCTGGCCGACGTGTTCCGGTACGGCCCGCGCCAGCTGGCGGTGAACCTGAAGAACAGCTTCGCCGAGGCCGCCTCGGTCACCAGCTTCATCTTCGCGATCCTGGTCGGGGCGAGCCTGTTCACGTTCTTCCTCGTCAGCGCCGGGATCACGAACTCGTTCGCGAACTGGGCGCTGGACCTGCCGGTACCACCAGCGGTCCTGATCATCGTGCTGCTCGGGATCATGATCCCGCTCGGGATGTTCCTCGACCCGATCTCGATCATGCTGATCGTGCTGCCGCTGGCGTACCCGGTCGTCACGGGCCTCGGCTACGACGGCATCTGGTTCGCCATCCTCACCGTGAAGATGATCGAGATCGGGCTAATCACGCCACCGGTGGGGCTCAACGTCTACGTCCTGGCCGGCACCCCGGGGGTGCGGCTCGAGGACGCCTTCCGCGGAATCGCCTGGTTCCTCCCTGCGGAGCTGTTCACGACGTCGCTGCTGTTCCTCGTCCCCGACCTGGTGACCTGGCTGCCCAGCCAGATCGGCTAGCCCCGCTCGACCCCCGCCCCGCTCGCCACCGCCGACCAGCGCACAAGGAGTGGCTGCCATGACCGACCAGCCGTCAGCCGACGACCGGAAGACCGAGGCCGAACTGGACCTCGACAGGAAGAAGGAGGAGGTCGAGGAGAGCTTCGCCGGCCCGGGGGAGCGTCTGGAGATCCTGGCCCCGGACGGCACCGTCCGTCCGGGCGCGGAGGTCCCGCTCGGCACCGAGCAGGTCCGTGACGCGCTCCGCTGGATGATGCTGTCGCGAACCGTCGATGTCCGGGCGATCAGCCTCCAGCGGCAGGGCCGCATGGGCACCTTCTCGGCCGTCCGCGGCCAGGAAGCCTCGGTGGTGGGGTCCTCGTTCGCCCTGGACCCGGCGCGGGACTGGATCGTCCCGCAGTACCGCGAGCTCCCGGGGGTCGTCCGGCACGGCTTCCCGCTCGACGGGTACCTGCTGTACTGGATGGGCAACCCGGCCGGCGGGCGGGTGCCCGACGGCGTCCGGGTCCTGCCGCTGCAGATCGCGCTCGCCGCCCAGCTGCCGCACGCGGTGGGACTGGGCTGGGGGCTCAGGCTGCAGGGCAGCGACAGCGTGGTGACGACGTACTTCGGCGACGGTGCCTCGTCCGAGGGTGACACGCACGAGGCCATGAACCTGGCCGGCGTGACCCGTGCGCCGGTGGTCTTCTTCCTGCAGAACAACGGCTGGGCGATCAGCACGCCGCGGACCAAGCAGACCGCGGCCTCCAACTTCGCCAGCCGGGCCGAGGGGTACGGCTTCCCGGGGGTCATCGTCGACGGCAACGACCTGTTCGCCGTGTACGAAGCGACGCGGCAGGCCGTCGAGCGCGCCCGCCGGGGCGAGGGCCCGACCCTCATCGAGTCCCAGACCTACCGGATGGGCGCGCACAACACCGCCGACGACCCGACCCGCTACATGGAGCCGGTGGAGCTCAGCGGCTGGGACGAGCGGGACCCGATCCGCCGGGTTACCACCTGGCTGAGCGCCCAGGGCGCCTGGGACGACGACGCCGAGCGGGAGATGCAGGCCGGCATCGACCGGCAGGTCGACGAGGCGATCGAGTCGGCGGAGGCCTTCACGCCGCCGAACCCCGAGCAGATCTACACCCACGTCTACGCCGACCCGCCCGAGCGCCTCCGGGCGCAGCAGCGTGCCGCGCTGGACCCCCACTGAGCGCAGGAGCGATCACATGGCGACGATGACGATGATCGAGGCGATCCGGTCCGCCCTCCGCGAGGAGATGGCCCGCGACGAAAGCGTCGTGGCCCTGGGCCAGGACATCGGCCAGCTCGGTGGCGTGTTCCGGGCGACCGACGGGCTGCTCAAGGAGTTCGGGGCCGACCGGGTCTTCGACATGCCGCTGGCCGAGGCGGTGATCGCGGGATCCGCGCTGGGGCTCGCGGTCTCCGGGCTGGTGCCGGTGGCGGAGATCCAGTTCCTCGGGTTCACCCACCAGGCCTTCCACCAGATCGCCCCGCAGCTCGCGCGCTACCGCTACCGGTCGCAGGGCCGGTACAACGCGCAGGTCACCATCCGGACGCCGTTCGGTGGTGGGGTCCGGACGCCGGAGCTGCACTCCGACGCCCTGGAGGCGCAGTTCGTGCAGAGCCCCGGCATCAAGGTCGTGATGCCGTCCAACCCCTACGACGCCAAGGGCATGCTGCTGGAGGCGATCCGGGACCCCGACCCGGTGCTCTTCTGCGAGCCGCTGCGCGGCTACCGGCTGGTCAAGGGTGAGGTCCCGGAGGGCGACTACACCGTCCCGTTCGGGCACTCCCGGGTGACCCGGGAGGGCACCGACGTGACCCTGGTGGCCTGGAGCGCCGCCGTGCAGCTCGCCGAACGCGCCGCCGATCGGCTAGCGCAGGAGGGCATCGAGGCCCAGGTCCTGGACCTGCGCACGCTGGTCCCACTGGACGTGGCCGGCCTGGTCTCGGCCGTGGAGTCGACCGGCCGGTGCGTCGTGGTGCACGAGGCACCCCTGACCGCCGGGTTCGGCGCCGAGGTGGTCGCCACCGTGCAGGAGGAGGCCTTCTACTCCCTGGAGGCCCCGGTCGCCCGGGTCGCGGCGCCGGACACGCCCTACCCGATCGCCTCGATCGAGGACTACTACATCCCGAGCGTCGAGCGGGTCGTGGACGCCGTCCGCCGGACGGTGGACGCCAAGTGAGCGAGCGTGCGAGCTCGCGGGTGGATGCAGCATTGCCGCGCACGCGGCCGACGAGCGTCAGCGAGGAGTGCCCGTGAGCGAGCTGGAGTTCCACCTCCCCGACGTGGGGGAGGGCCTCGACGCCGGCGAGATCGTCGAGTGGCACGTGCAGCCCGGGTCGGCCGTGGTCCGCGACCAGGTGCTCGCGGACGTGGAGACCGACAAGGCCGTCGTCGAGATCCCGTCGCCGGTGAACGGGACGGTGCTGCGGCTGGGCGGCGAGGTCGGCGACGTGCTCGAGATCGGCGCCCTGCTGGTGGTCCTCGAGACCGAGGAGGCCGTGCAGATCCGCAGCCACGGGAAGACGGCCCCGGCCACGGCACCGGCGGTCGCCGCACCGCCGGCCGCGGCGCCGGAGCCGGCGGCGCCTCCGCCACTGCCCACGCCCGCCGCGGTCGCCCAAGCCCCGCAGCAGGCGCAGCCCGGGACGACCGCGGACGGGGACGGTGCCCGGCCGGGGCGCGTCCTGGCCGCGCCGGCCACCCGGCGGCTGGCGCTCGAGCTGGGGGTCGACCTGGCCGTCGTGCGCGGCTCCGGCCCCGGCGGCCGGGTGACGGCGGACGACGTCCGCGCGGTCGCCGCTGCCCCCGCCGTGGCCGAAGACGCCGTCCCGCAGGCCGCTCCGGCGCCCGCGGGGCGGGCCGGTGGGGCGGCTGAGCCGCGGCGGACCGTGCGCCGCCTGGCCGACGAGACCGTCCCGCTGCGCGGTCTGCGGCGGTCGATCGCCCGGTCGATGACGGCCTCCTGGCAGGAGATCCCGCACATCACGGAGTTCCGCGAGGTCGACGCGACCGCGCTGGTGCAGGCCCGAGCGCGGCTCCGGCCGCGCCTGGAGCGGGACGGCGTGGGGTTCACGTTCCTGCCGCTGCTGGTGAAGGCCGTTGTCGCGACCCTGGCCGAGCACCCGGTGTTCAACGCCAGCATCGACCTGGGCGCGGAGACCATCACGTACCACGGCCGCCGCAACATCGGCCTGGCCACCGCGACCGGCGCCGGGCTCATGGTGCCGGTCGTCAAGGACGCCGACGGCAAGTCGCTCGGCGAGCTCGCCCGGGAGATCGACCAGCTGGCCGTGGCCGCCCGGGACCGCAGCGTCACCCCGGCGCAGCTGTCCGAGGGCACCTTCTCGATCACCAACTTCGGCAGCTACGGCGGCTGGCTGGCCACCCCGATCATCCGGCCGCCCGAGGCCGCGATCGCCGGCTTCGGGCGGATCCGCGACGCCGTCGTGGCGGTCGACGGCGTGCCCGTCGTCCGGCCGACGCTGCCGCTCTCGGTCTCCGCCGACCACCGGCTCGTCGACGGGGAGGACCTGGGCGGGTTCCTGGCCACCCTGACCGAGTACCTGGCCGACCCGATCCTCCTGCTCGCGGGGGAGTGATGGTCGTCGGAGAGGTGGCCGAGGGCGTCGACCTGCTCGTCGTCGGCGCGGGGCCCGGCGGGTACACGGCCGCGCTGCGGGCGGCGGCGCTGGGCCGCAGCGTGCTCCTGGTCGACCGGCTGGGGGACGCCGGGATCGGCGGGGTGTGCCTCCAGGTGGGGTGCATCCCCAGCAAGGCGCTGATCGAGGTGGCCGAGGTCGCCCACCGGTCCGCCGGGTTCGCCGACGCCGGTCTCACGGTCGGCGAGGTGTCGGTCGACCTGGCGCGCTTCCAGGAGTGGAAGGCGGTGAAGGTCGGTGGCCTCACCGGGGGCGTGGCGGAGCTGCTGCGCCGGGCCGGCGTGGAGGTCGCGGCTGGGGAGTTCCGGTTCACCCGGCCCGGCTCCGGGGTGCTGCAGTCCGCCGACGACCGCCCACCCCGGCACCTGGAGTACACCGACGTCGTGCTCGCCACCGGCTCCCGGCCGGTGGAGCTGCCGGGGCTGCCCCGGGACGGGGAGCGGGTGCTCAGCTCGACCGACGCCCTGGCGCTGAGCAGCCTGCCGGCCAGCATCGCGGTGGTGGGTGGCGGCTACATCGGCCTGGAGCTGGGGACGGCCTTCGCCAAGCTGGGCGCCACGGTGACCCTCGTCGAGGCGACGGACCGCCTGCTCCCGGGGGTGGACGCGGCGCTGCTCCGCCCGGTGCGCCAGCGGCTCCGGGCAGTGGGCGTCGAAGTCCTCCTCGGCCACCGGGTCGAGGGCCTCGCCGACGGGGTGCTGACCGCGACCGGGGACTCGGGGGAGGTCCGGGTGGCGGCCGAGAAGGTGATCGTGGCGATCGGCCGGCGGCCCAACACCGACGGGCTCGGCCTGGCCAGGATCGGGATCACGCCCGACGAGCGTGGCCTGATCCCCGTGGGGCCGGACCGCATGGCGGCACCACACGTCGCGGCGATCGGGGACATCACCGCCGGCCCGGCCCTGGCGCACAAGGCGACGGCGGAGGGCGAGGTGGCTGCGGAGGCGCTGTGCGGCAGGCCCGCGGCGTTCGACCCGGCGGCCATCCCCGCCGTCGTGTTCAGCGACCCGGAGATCGCCGTGGCCGGGTACTCGGCCGACGAGGCGCGGGCGCTGGGCATGGACGTCGCCGTCGCGCGGCTCCCGCTCAGCGCCTCGGGGCGGGCCGCGACCATGGGCGCCGTCGAGGGGTTCACCCAGCTCGTCGTGGACCGGTCGGTCGACGCCGTGGTCGGGGTGCACATCGTCGGCCCGCACGCGTCGGAGCTGATCGCCGAGGGGGTGCTGGCGATCGAGATGGCCGCGTCGCCGGTGGACCTCCTGGCGTCGATCCACCCGCATCCGACGCTGAGCGAGATGACCTCCGACGTCGCCCGGGTGCTCCTCCACCAGCCGGCCGGTGCCACCGTGCCGGCGTCGGCACCGGCAGCGTCGTGACGGTGGCGACCGCCGGCCGGCCCCTGGCGAACCTGCGGGTCGTCGAGTGCGCCACCTACGTCGCCGGCCCGTCCGGGGGGATGACCCTGGCCCAACTCGGTGCCGACGTGATCCGCGTCGACCCGCTGGGCGGGGCCACCGACAACAGCCGCTGGCCACTGGCCCCGGGCGGGGCCAGCCTCTACTGGCACAGCCTGAACAAGGGCAAGCGCTCGGTGACCGTGGACCTTCGCTCGCCGGTCGGGCGGGAGCTGGTGACGGCGCTGATCACCGCGCCCGGCCCGGACAGCGGGGTCTTCCTCGACAACAACGTCGCCCGCTCGTGGATGGACTGGCCGACGCTCTCGGCCCGCCGGCCGGACCTGGTGCACGTCCACGTGCAGGGGCACCGCGACGGCCGGCCGGCGGTGGATTACACGGTCAACGCCGCCGCGGGAATCCCCGACATGACCGGCAGCGAGGCCGGCGGCGCGCCGGTGAACCACGTGCTCCCGGCGTGGGACCTGCTCACCGGGCAGACCGCGGTGGTCGGGCTGCTCGCCGCGTTGCGGCACCGAGACCGGACGGGGGAGGGGAGCCACCTCGAGGTGGCGCTCGCCGACGTGGCGCTCGCCGGGGTGGCCGCGCTGGGGTGGTACGCCGATGCCCAGCTGTCCCGCACCGACCGGCCGCGCCACGGCAACCACGTGTACGGCAGCTTCGGGGTGGACTTCCCGACCGCCGACGGCGGCCGGGTGATGGTGGTGGCCCTGACCGAGGGCCAGTGGCGGTCGTTGTGCCGGGTGACCGGGACCGGGGAGGTGTTCGCCGCGCTGGAGAAGGCCCTCGGCGTGGATCTCGAGGACGAGGTGAGCCGGTACCGGCACCGGGAGACCATCGAGGCCGTCCTCCGGGGCTGGTTCGCCGCCCGGGACGTCACGACCGTCAGCCGGGAGCTGGAGGCGGCCCGGGTCTTGTGGGGCCCCTACCGGACCCCGACCCAGGTGGTGCGGGACCACGAGGCCGACCCCGCTGCCTCACCGCTCGTGGAGGTGCAGCAGCCGGGGATCGGCCGCATGCTGGCCATGGGCAGCCCCCTGCGCGCCGGCGGGACCGCCGACCCGCCGCGGCCGGCTCCGGTCCTGGGGGCGGACACCGACGCCGTCCTCGCCGACGTGTTGGGCCTCGGGAGCGCGGAGATCGGCCGGCTGCACGACGACGGGGTGCTCGCCCCTGTCGCGGCCGACCGGTGACCGGCCTCGGGCCGCCGCCCGCCGGGCGGCCGGCGCGGTGACCACCGCCCCCCGCCCTGGTGGGCACGTCGAGTACGGAGCGGGGTCGGCCACCTACCATGCTCAGGTGGTCGAGACACCAGGCATCGACGGGTTCGAGCCGCCCCGTCCCGGGCGCGGGCGGCTGGCGCTCAGCGAGGAGTCGGCCAGCTACGTCCGCGCCCTGATCATGTCCGGGGAGCTGCGCGAGGGCGAGTTCGTGAGGCTCGACCGGATCGCGGCCGACCTGGGCATCAGCGTGACCCCCGCCCGGGAGGGCCTCCTGCTCCTGCGCGGCGAGGGCTTCGTGGTCTCCGAGCCCCGCCGGGGATTCGTCGTCGCCCCGTTGTCCCCGGACGACGTCGCCGATCTCTTCTTCGTCCAGGCCACTATCGCCGGGGAGCTCGCCGCGCGCGCGGCGCGCCGGCTCAGCGACGCCGACCTTGCCGAGGTCGACCACCTCCAGGACCAGCTGGCGCGCGCAGCCCGGGCAGGGGACGGCGACGTCGTCGTCCGCTGCAACCACCTGCTGCACCGCAAGATCAACCAGGTCGCGGCGGCGCCGAAGTTGAACTGGTTCCTCGGGGTGTCCGTGCGGTACGTGCCCACCCGCTTCTTCACCTCCATCGCCGGCTGGGAGGAGGCGGCGGCGCACGATCACGCCGCGCTGATCGAGGCGCTGCACCGACGTGACCCCGACGCCGCCCGCACGGCGATGGAGCAGCACATCCGGCACGCCGGCGAGCTGCTGGTCGCCCACCTCGTGCGCACCCGCGCCGCCATCCGGGACGGCCTCGCGCCGGCCCGGGAAGCCCCCGCCGCCGGCAGCCCGGCGGCCCCACCGACGGACGTCCCCGGGCACCCGTAGCCTGCCGGCATGCCGGACCGGACCTTCTCGATCACCTCCGCCCACGACGTCCCCGTGACCGTCTACCGGTGGGACCCCGCCGGCCGGCCGCGGGGCATCGTGCAGCTGGCCCACGGCATGGGCGAGCACCTGCTGCGCTACGAGCCGCTGGCCGCGGAGCTCACCGCCGCGGGCTGGGTGGTCGCCGGGCAGGACCACCGCGGCCACGGGGCGACGGTGGGCGACGGCGAGCGGGGGGCGCTCGGCCCCGGCGGCTGGGACGAGCTGGTGCGCGACATCGGCCGGGTCGGCGACGCGCTGCGCGCCGACCTGCCGGGCCTGCCGCTGGTGCTGCTCGGCCACAGCATGGGCTCCTTCGCCGCCCAGCAGCACGTCATGGACGCCGGTGCCGGGCTCGCCGGGCTGGTGCTCACCGGCACGGCCGCTCTCGACCTGCTCGAGCCCGCCCTCGACCTGGACGCGCCCACCGACCTGTCGGCGTTCAACGCCCCGTTCGCCCCGGCCCGCACCGACTACGACTGGCTCTCCCGCGACCCGGCGCAGGTGGACGCCTACGTGGCCGACCCGCGGTGCGGGTTCGGCCTCTCCGCGCCCGACAACCGGCAGATGTTCGTCTCGGCCCGGCAGCTCGCCGACCCGGAACGGCTCGCCGGGGTACCGGGCGACCTGCCGGTGTACATCGCCGTCGGCGACCAGGACCCGGTCAACGGCCAGCTCGCCCTCGTGCACGGGCTGATCCAGCGGCTGGAGGGGGCGGGCCTGACCGACGTCACGCTGGCGGTCTACGAGGGCGCCCGCCACGAGGTGTTCAACGAGACCAACCGCGCCGAGGTCGTCACGGACCTGCTGCGCTGGCTCGACCGGGTGGTGCCGGCCGGCTGACGCGTCAGCGGGTGGTGGAGCGCTCGACCACGACCCACGAGGGCTCGGCGCCCGGCGGGTCGCCGACCAGCAGCCGGGCGCAGCGGCGCCCCTGGTCCTGCAGCGACTGGCCGACGGTGGTGAGCCCGGCTCCCGCCGCGGCGGGGGTGTCGTCCCAGCCCGTCACGGCGAGCTCCTCGGGGACCTTCCGCGTCGTGGCGCGCAGCGCGGCGAGCGCCAGCTCGTCGCCCATGGCGAGCACGGCGTCGGTGTCCGTGGGCAGCCGGCGCAGCGCCTGCGCGGCCTCCGCCGGGTCGTTGCGCGCGAGCACCGCGACCGGCACGCCGGCCCAGTCCAGCCCGGCGGCCGCCACGGCATCGCGGTAGCCGGCCAGACGGTCCCGGGTCACGGGGAAGGCGGCGGCCGCCGGGTCGGGGCCGGTGACCAGCGCCGGCTCCCTGCGGCGGTCCACGGGGAAGGAGAGCACCGCGGGCCGGCGGGAGCCGCGCAGGCCCACCGCGCCGATGGCTGCCGCGGCGGCCCGGTTGTCGATCGTCACGAGCCCGAGGCCCTCCACCTGCGGTCCACCGTGGACCACCGCGGGGCGCGCCGAGGCCGCGACCGCGGCCAGGACCGGGTCCTCGTCCACGGTGGTCCACACCACGAAGCCGTCCACGGCGGCCTCGCGCACCCGCGTCTCGTCGCTGTCGTCCCCGCTCCCGGTGACCGGGATGAGCGTGAGCCCGAGACCGTGCTCGGTGCACACCTCGGCGATACCGGCGAGGAAGGCCGTGGCCTGCGGATCGGCGAAGGCGTAGGTGAGGCGCTCCCCGAGGACGACGCCGAGGTTGCCGGTGCGGCCCCGACGGAGGTTCCGGGCGGCCGCGTCCGGGCCGGCGTACCCGAGCTCGGCGGCCGCCTGAAGGACCTTCTCCCGGGTGGCGGGCGCCACCCGGTCGGGGCGGTTGTAGGTGTAGCTCACGGTCATGACCGAGACGCCCGCGGCGCGGGCGACGTCGGGCATCGTCGTCCGGCGGGGCACGGGTACCAGCGTAGCCGGTCTGTGTAACGATAAAATGCATGACGCGAGCAACGCCTGCGGTCGCTGCCCGGCCGGCCTACCTGGGCTTCGCCGCCTTCGGTGCGCTCTGGGGGATCTGGGGCGCCGCGCTGCCCGCGCTGCGCGACGCGGCCGGGCTGACCGAGGGGCAGCTGGGCATGGCGCTGCTGTGCATCGGAGCCGGGGCCCTGCCGGCGATGCTGCTGACCGGGCGCGCGGTCGACCGCTTCCAGGGACGGGTGGTGGCGCTCGCGCTGACGCTGATGGCGGTCGCCGGCGTGGCCGTGGCCACCGCGGCCGACGACCTGCTCTCACTGGCCGTCCTGGCGCTCGCGCTGGGCGCGACGTCCGGGGCGGCGGACGTCGGCATCAACGCCGTCGCCGGCGCCGCGGAGCGCGCTGCGGGCCGGCCGGTGCTGACCCGCGCGCACGGGGTGTTCTCGACCGCGGTGGTGGCCGGGGCCCTCGGCACCGGTGCGATCGAGGGAGCCGGACTGCCCGTGGCCGTGGCCTTCGGGCTGGCCGTCGTCGCCGCCCTCGTCGCCGCGGGCCCCTTGTGGCGGGTACGGCTGGCCACCGGGGACGAGCCGGACGCCGCGGCCGGACCCGGGACGCTGCAGGGCCGGTCCTGGGCGCTGCCGCTCGTCGTGATCGGGCTGGTCGGTGCCCTGGCCTTCGCGGTGGAGAACGCCCACCAGTCCTGGAGTGCGGTGTTCCTGGCCGACGAGCTCTCCGTCGGCAGTGGCCTCACGGCCGCCGCACCGGCGATCTTCGCCGGTGTCGCCGCCGCCACCCGGTTCGCCGTCGGTGCCTCCGGCCGGCTCCCGGCCGGGCCGCTGCTCACCGCTGGTGCGACGGCGGCGGCGGCCGGCTCCCTCCTGCTCGCCTCCGCATCGACCCCGGTCGTCGCGCTGGCGGGGCTGGCGCTGGCCGCGGCGGGCACCTCGGTGCTCTTCCCGACCCTCTTGCGGGAGGCGCTCCGGGGCGTTCGGGCAGAGATGCGCGGCCGGGCGACCTCCGCCGTCGCGACGACGGCCTACCTCGGGTTCGTGCTGGGGCCGGTGTACGTCGGAGTGCTGGCCGCGGCTGCGGGCCTGCGCACGGCGGTCGTCGGCATCGCCGCGCTGGCCGGGGTCACCGCCGTCATCGCCTGGCCGGTCGCCCGGTGGAGCCGGCGGGCCGGCACGCTGTCGGCCGCGGCGGGCGAGCGGGGAATGCGCCGGGTCGCGCGGCGTTGACTGCCGCGGGGTCGCCGTACGGCCGGCCCGCACCCGAGCTCCCCGGAGGACGGCCATGCACCTCGGCGTCGACAGCTTCGTCTCCGCCGTCACCGATCCCCGCACCGAGCGGGTGATCGGGCCGGAGGAGCGGATGGCGCACCTGCTCGAGGAGATCGAGCTCGCCGACCGGGTGGGGCTGTACTCCTTCGGCATCGGGGAGCACCACCGCAGCGAGTACTACGACTCCGCCCCGCCGGTGATCCTCGCCGCCGCGGCCGCCCGCACCCAGCGGATCCGGCTCGGCAGCGCCGTCGCCGTGCTCAGCGCCGCCGACCCGGTGCGGGTGTTCCAGCAGTTCGCCACCCTCGACCTGATCTCCAAGGGGCGCATCGACCTGGTCGTGGGCCGGGGCTCGTTCACCGAGGCGTTCCCGCTGTTCGGGCTGAGCCTGCGCGACTACGACGAGCTGTTCGCCGAGAAGCTGGACCTGCTGCTGCGCATCCGGGAGTCCGAGCACGTCACCTGGTCCGGCCGGCACCGGCCGCCGCTCACCGGCCAGGGCGTCTACCCCCGGCCGCTGCAGGACCCGCTGCCGATCTGGGTCGGCGTCGGCGGGACGCCGGAGTCCTTCGTGCGCGCCGGGCTGCTCGGGCTGCCGCTGATGGTGGCGATCATCGGCGGGGAGCCCCGCCAGTTCGCGCCGCTGGTCGACCTCTACCGCCGCGCCGGTGCGCAGGCCGGGCACCCGCCGGAGCAGCTGCAGGTCGGGCTGCACGTGTTCGGCTTCGTCGCCGACAGCACGGAGGTGGCCGCCGACACGATCTACCCCGGCTGGCACGAGATGTTCACGAAGGTCTCCCGCGAGCGCGGGTTCGCCGCCCCCACCCGCGCCCAGTTCGACGCGACCAGCGGCCCCGACGGCGCCTTCTTCATGGGCGACCCGGACGCGGTGGCCGAGAAGCTGGTCCGGATCTCGGGGCAGCTGGGCGGCGTGGACCGGATCGCCCTGCAGATGACCAACCCGCGGCTGGCCCACGAGGACCTGCTGCGGGGCATCGAGCTGCTCGGCACCGAGGTCGTGCCGCGGGTCGCCCGCGCGTAGGCACCGGGCGCGCGGCCGCCGGTCGCGGAGCTAGGTGGCGGCCAGCAGCGCCCGGACGGTGTCGATGGTGTCGGCCTCGGCCGGGGTCTTGTCGGGCCGGTAGCGCAGCACCCGGGCGAACCGGAGGGCGACGCCGCCGGGGTAGCGGGGGCTGCGCTGGGCGCCGTCGACGGCGATCTCGACCACCAGCCCCGGGCGCAGCAGGACGCCCCACGGCGGGCTCTCCCGGGCGTGCGCGGGGAACGTCGCCGTCTGCCAGGCGAGCAGCTCGTCGGTCATGCCCTTGAAGGTCTTGCCGACCATCACCGGCTCGCCGCCGTCGGGGTCGCGGGCGCCGAGGTGGATGTTCGAGAGCTTCCCCGCCCGGCGGCCGTAGCCCCACTCCGCACCGAGGACGACGAGGTCGAGGGTGTGCACCGGCTTCACCTTCTGCCACGCCCTGCCGCGGCGGCCGGCGGCGTACGGCGCGTCCAGGGCCTTCACGACGACCCCCTCGTGGCCCGCCCCGAGGGCGTCGTCGAGCACCTGCGCCGCCTGCCGCGGGTCCGGCGACCGGACGCCGGGCATGCGCAGCGCCGCGTGCCCGTCGTCGGCCAGCAGCGCCGCCAGCGCGTCGAGGCGGACCGACAGCGGCTCGTCGAGCAGATCGAGGCCGTCGAGGTGCAGCAGGTCGAAGAAGAACGGGCTGAGCAGCACCCCGGCGTCGTCACCCGCCCCGGCGCTGCCGAAGCGGCTCATCGTGTCCTGGAAGGCCCGCGGCCGCCCGTCGTCGTCCAGCGCGAGGGTCTCGCCGTCGAGGACGGCCGTCCGGCACGGCAGCGCCCGGACCCGCTCGACGACCTCCGGGACGCCGTCGGTGACCTCCCGCAGCGTCCGGGTCCAGACGCGGACGTCGTCGCCGTCGCGGTGCACCTGGATGCGCGCGCCGTCGAGCTTGAACTCCACCGTCACCGCCGCGCCGAGGTCGGCGAGCGCCGCGTCGAGCGATGAGCCGGGGCTCGCGAGCATCGGCCGCACCGGTCGGCCGACCTGGAGGGCAACCTCGGCCAGCGCCCAGGCACCGCCGGACAGGGCTGTCACCGCCGTCCCGGGGAGGCTGCCGGACAGCATGAACGCCCTCCGGACCTCGGCCGCGGGCACGCCGGACGCGGCGGCCACCGCCTCCAGGACCACCCCCTCGAGCGCTCCCTGGCGGAGCTCGCCGGTGAGCAGCCGCACCAGGAACTGCTGCTCCTCGGCGGTCGCGGCGGCGAGGAGGCCGCGCAGCAAGGCGTCACGCCGGGTGGTGGAGCCGGCGCCGGTGGTGGTGGCGAGCTCGCCGAAGACCGTGTCGACGCCGGCCACGGTCAGGGTGGGCTCGTCAGCCGCTCCGCCGGTCAGCCCGGCCAGCGACCGCCAGCCCACGCCGAGACGCCGCTGCAGGGGGTCACCCGCGAGCCACGCGGTCACCGCCGGCACCTCGTCGACGTCCGCGCGGCTCAGCACGTCGGCGATCAGGCCGGCCTTGGACGTGCGGCCCCGCGTGGCCGCGACGGCGGTGGACGCGGCGACGACGGAGGCGAGCAGCACACCGGCCATCGTGGCAGCCGGGGCCGACAGGGAGGACCTGCAGGCCGCTGATCCGAGGCGGCCCGCGACCCCGGCGCGCGCCAGGGGCCCGTCCCGTACCAGGATGGGCACGTGGTGAAGAACAGGAAGGTCGGACCCGAGGACGCGCGCTCCTGGCTGCTGGTGAACGGCGCCCGCACGGAGCTCTTCGACGTCGCGTACGAGTCGCGGGCCGATCAGGTCGTGCTGGACATCGAGGACGCCATCGACCCGGGGCACAAGGACGAGGCGCGGGCGGGGGTGGTCGAGTGGCTCTCGCGCTCCGACCGCAGCGCCTGGGTGCGGATCAACGACCGCTCCACCCCGTTCTGGGCCGACGACGTGGCCGGCCTCGCCGGGCTGCCCGGGCTGCTCGGGGTGATGCTCGCCAAGGTCGAGGCCGCCGAGCACGTCACCGAGACCTACGACCGCCTCGGCGGGGCGACCCCGGTGCTGGCGCTGGTGGAGTCGGCGCTCGGCATCGAGGAGGTCGTCAACATCGCCCGCGCCCGCGGCGCGTTCCGGCTGGCGTTCGGCAGCGGTGACTACCGCCGGGACACCGGCACCAGCGCCGACGACCTGGCGATGGCCTACCCGCGGACCCGCCTGGTGGTGGCCAGCCGCATCGGCGGGCTGCCCGGGCCGATCGACGGGCCCACCGTCAGCAGCAGCCACCCGGTGCTGCGCGAACAGTCCGCCGTCACGGTCTCCCTCGGGCTCACCGGCAAGCTGTGCCTGGACATGGACCAGCTCCCGGTCATCAACGAGGTGATCAGCCCGACGCCGTCCGACGTCGCCTGGGCCCGGGACTTCCTGGCCGACTTCGACGCCCGCGGTCAGGTGATCCGCGACGGCAGCGACCTGCCGCGGCTGGGCCGGGCCCGCAAGATCGAGCGGCTGGCCAACGTCTTCGGCGTGCAGCCGAGCTGACCCGGGACGCCGGTGGTCGGTCCAGGCGGCCGGTTCAGGAGTCGGCGAGCCAGACGGCGGTGTCCGGGGGCAGGGCCACGCTGGCCGGCGACCGGCGCACCGTCGTGCTGGAGGCCAGGAGGACGGTGCCGCGCGAGCGCACCAGCGCGGTGCCCGAGCCCATGTTCACCACGCAGCGGATGACGCTGCCGTCGGCGCCGGTGCACCGGACGGTGAGGACGTCGCCGCGGGTGCTCACCGTGGCGTCGCCGGAGCCGAGGGCGGGGTGCGCCTCGCGCAGGGCCAGCGCCCGGCGGTAGAGGGTCAGCACCGAGCCGCCGTCCCGGGTCTGCCGGGACACCGCATACCGGTCCCAGTCGCCGGGGATCGGCAGCCAGGGCTGCGCCGTCCCGGCCGGGGAGAAGCCGACGCCGGGCTCGGTGTTCCACGGCATCGGCACCCGGCAGCCGTCGCGCCCGGAGCGGGCGCCGCCGCTCCGGAAGAAGATCGGGTCCCGCTTCGCCTCGTCGGGCACGTCTGCCTGCGGCAGCCCGAGCTCGTCGCCGGCGTACAGGTAGGCCGAGCCGGGCAGCGAGAGCACCAGCAGCGCCGCCGCGCGGGCGCGGGCGGTGCCCACCGCGCCGCCGCCGAAGCGGGTGACCTGGCGGTCCTTGTCGTGGTTGCCCAGCACCCAGGACACCGGCGCGCCGACCCGGCCGAACGCGTCCAGCGCCGAGCGGACGCCGTCGGCGAAGGACGCGGTGCTCCACGGCGACTTCAGGAGCCGGAAGCAGAACGACTGGTGCATCTCGTCCGGGCGGGAGTAGAGGGCCACCTCCTGCGGGTCGGCGAGGCACACCTCGCCCACCAGCATGGTCTCCGGGTACTCGTCGCAGATCGACCGCCAGCGGCGCCAGACGTCGTGCACCTCGGGCTGGTTCCAGGTCATGGCCTGCTCCGGGCCGTGCCCGAACAGGGTGGGGGAGTAGGCGCCGGGGTTGTCCCGCAGGCCGGGGTCCTTGAACAGGCCGTAGGCCACGTCGACGCGGAACCCGCTGACCCCGCGGTCCAGCCAGAAGCGCAGCGTGCGCTCGAAGTCGGCGGCCACGGCGGGGTCGCGCCAGTTCAGGTCGGGCTGCTCGGGGGCGAACAGGTGCAGGTACCACCGGCCGTCGGGCGTGCGCGACCAGGCCGGCCCGCCGAAGAGCGACTGCCAGTTGTTCGGCGGCTCCTCCGACGGCGGCGCGAAGTGGTAGCGGGCGGCCTCGGGGCAGTCCGGGTCGGCGAGCGCGGCCTGGAACCACGGGTGCCGGTCGGAGGTGTGGTTGGGGACGACGTCGAGGACGACGCGCAGGCCGAGGTCGCGGGCGTCGGCGACCAGCGCCTCGAGGTCGGAGACGTCGCCGTACTCCGGGTCGACCGCCCGGTAGTCGCAGATGTCGTAGCCGCCGTCGGCCCCGCCGGAGGGGTAGTGCGGGTTGATCCACACCGCGTCGACGCCCAGCCAGGACAGGTACGGCAGCCGGGACCGGAGCCCCGCCAGGTCACCGATGCCGTCGCCGTTGCTGTCGGCGAACGAGCGCAGGTAGACCTGGTAGACCACTGCCGTCCGCCACCAGGGGGACGCCGACTGGGCCGCGACCTGTTCGTCGGTCGTGGTCCGCACCGTTGCGAGCCGCATCGCCATGCGACCTCCATCGGCAGGACCGGTCGCGGACGTGAGCACGCCTGCGCACCGAGTGACCCGCGTGACGGGCCGTGATGCATCCGTGATGTCGTTCGGCGAGAGGGGCGCCGGCTGACGGCCGAGGTGCGGCAGTCCAGGATGGCGACATGGCAGAGACCGTGCGCGCCCACGACCTGGTCGTCTACGGAGCCACCGGCTTCGTCGGGCGGTTGCTCGCCGGCTACCTGGCCGAGCACGCCCCGGAGGGGACGCGGATCGCCCTGGCCGGGCGGTCCCGCGACCGGCTGGAGGAGGTGCGGGCGGCGCTGCCCCCGGCGGGGCGGGACTGGGCGCTGGTGGAGGCCGACTCCACCGACCCCGAGTCGCTGCGCGCGCTCGCCGAGGGCACCCGCGTGCTGGTCACCACCGTGGGGCCGTACGCCCGGTACGGGCTGCCGGTCGTGGAGGCGTGCGCCCGGGCCGGCACCCACTACGCCGACCTCACCGGCGAGGTGCTCTTCGTGCGCGACGCGATCGACCGCTGCGACGCCCTCGCGAAGGAGACCGGTGCCCGCATCGTGCACGCCTGCGGCTTCGACTCCATCCCCTCGGACCTGAGCACGATGCTGCTGGCGCGGCGGGCCCGGGAGGATGGGGCCGGGGGCCTGCGCGACGTCCGGCTGGTCGCCACGATGCGGGGTGGGTTCAGCGGCGGGACGATCGACTCGATGCGCGCCCAGGTGGAGGCGCTGCAGCAGGACCCGGCGCTGCGCCGCGTGGTGGGCGACCCGTTCGCACTCAGCCCCGACCGGGCCGCCGAGCCGAGCACCCGACAGCCTCGCGACGGCGCCATGCCGGTGCGCACCGACGACGGGCGCTGGACGGCGGCCTTCGTGATGGCGCCGTTCAACACCCGGATCGTGCGGCGGAGCAACGCGCTGCAGAACTGGGCGTACGGGCGGGACCTGCGCTACGGCGAGGTCATGGGAGTGGGACGCGGGCCGCTCGGCGCCGTCGCCGCGGCCGGGATCACCGCGGGCCTGGTCGCCACCGTGTCCGCCATGAGCCTGGCCCCCACCCGCGCGTTGCTCGACCGGGTCCTCCCGGCGCCGGGCACCGGCCCCAGCGCCGCCGTCCGCCAGAAGGGATGGTTCCGGATGGTCGTCGACGCCGAGACCGAGGACGGCCGCCGGTACCGGGCCACCGCCGCCGGCCCGGGCGACCCCGGCTACGCGGCGACGTCGGTGATGCTCGGCGAGTCGGCGCTCGCGCTGACCCTGGACGGGGACCGGCTGCCGGACCGGGCCGGCTCCCTCACGCCGGCGACCGCGCTCGGCGAGGTGCTGGTCGAGCGGCTCCGCGCCGCCGGGCACACCTACGAGGTCACCGCCGTCTGACGCCGTTCCCGGGTGCGGTCCGCCGGGATCACCCGGGTGGGAGGACGTGGATGCCGAGGTCGGTGCGGCCGGGCAGCAGGTCGGCGCGCAGGGCGCGGGTTCCCTGGTAGTCACCGTCGCGCAGGCGCCGGAACCGGCGGACCGGTTCCGCCTCGACGCCGCGCAGCCTCTCGCGCAAGCGGTCGACCTCGCGTTCCACCTCGCGGGCATCCAGCGCGTCGGCGTCGTGGACGACGTGCAGGTCGAGGGTCTCGATGCCGACGTACCAGAGCACCCCGTGGGTGAGGGGGAACAGCAGTGACTCCAGGTCGCCGCTGATGCCGCGCGCTCCGATCGAGCGGGCATCCTCTCCCGCGGTGACGACCACCAGCGCCGTGCGCCCCACCAGGCCGCCGTCGCCGTAGCGTCGCGGCACGCCGAGGTCGGGGTCGAGGTCGCCGTAGGCGAAGCCGGCGGTGAGGACCCGGTCGATCCAGCCCTTCAGGATGGCCGGTGGGCCGTACCACCACAGGGGGAACTGGAGAACGAGCAGTTCCGCGGCGGCGAGCTTCGCCTGCTCGGCGCGCACGTCGGTGGGCAGCCGCCCCCCGGAGTACGCCGCGCCGACGAGCTCGGCGATGTTCCGGGGTTCCTCGACGCCCGCGCCGAAGTCGCGCTCGCCGAGGACGGGGTCGAAGCCCTGGGCGTACAGGTCGGAGGTCGTCACGTCGTAGCGCCCGGACAGTTCCTGGACCCCCTCCTCGAACAACCGGCCGTTCAGGGACCGGCGGCTGGGGTGCGCATGCACCCACAGGGCGGTACCCGGCGTCGGGGGGTGGGTGATGGTCACTGGTTCACCTCTCGTGCGGCAGGGGTCGGCGGTCAGGGCCGGTGCCAGGTCCCGGCGGCGGCGGCCCGGACGACGTAGTCCTCGAAGGTCCGCGGCGGTCGCCCCAGGAGCGCGGCGAGGTCGTCGGTGGGGGTCGCGAGCAGACCTCGCTCCATGAGCACGAACATCTCCGCGACGTGCTCGGCGTCGTCCGTGCTCGCGCCCTGCTCGACCAGGTCCGCGGCGTACTGCGCGGGCGAGATCCGGCGGTAGCTGATGGACCGTCCTGCGGCCCGGGAGATCAGCTCCACGGCGTCGGCGAAGGTAAGGGCCCGCGGCCCGGTCAGCTCGTAGATCCGCCCGACGTGGCGAGCAGGCTCGCTGAGCACCGCGGCCGCGGCATCGGCGACGTCCTCGACGTCGATGAACGGCTCGGGGACGGCTCCGGCCGGCAGGGCCAGTTCGCCGGCGAGCAGGGAGGGGTGGAAGAGGTCCTCATCGAAGTTCTGGGCGAAGTTCGAGGCGCGCAGGATGCTCCAGGGCAGGGAGGAGGCGCGCACGGCGTCCTCGGCGGAGCGCATGTCCAGCCCGAAGGTGGAGTCGCCCCAGGTGTCCGCCGCGCGCCCGGACAGCAGGACCAGGTGCTGCACCCCGGCCGCCTCGGCGCGGGCCACGAACGACTGCGCCGTCCCCGGCTCGCGCGGGGGCACCAGGTAGACGGTCCCGATCCCCTGCAGGGCGGTGTCCCAGCCGGTGGGGTCGGACCAGTCGAAGCGGGTGGCGCTGGTGCGCGAGGCGGCGCGCGCGGGAGTGCCGCGCAGGCGCAGCCGGGCCAGGACCCGGCGCCCGGTCTTGCCGCTGGCGCCGAGGACGAGGGTGGGGTCGGCGCCGGTGTCGTGGGTGGTGGTGTGACTGCTCATGGCCTCAGTCCACGCCCACCACGTGGACGAGTACATGGCTCAGGCGCCGAGACACCTGTGTGAGCGTCTAGCCTGGGGGAGTGGATGCCTTCAGCGACGTGTTGCGCGGGGTGCGGGCTTCCGGCTCGCTGTTCGGCCACTCGATCCTGACCCCGCCCTGGTCGCTGCAGTTCGTGGACGGGGCACCCCTGACGTTGTGCACCCTCGTGTCCGGCGCGGGGTGGATCGTGCCCGAGGGTGCGCCGCCGCAGCGGATGGGCGCCTACGACACCGTCCTGGTGCGCGGACCGGGGACCTTCGGCTTCGTCGACGAGGTCGGCACCGGCGCGGTCCCGATCGAGTGCGGGGTGGCGTGCGCGACTCCTGATCAGGGCGGCACCCGCTACCGGCTGGGCTGGCACGATCCCGGCGAGCCCCGCGAGAGCGAAGGCGTGGGCAGCGGGCGTGCTGGGTCTGCAGCCGCTGCGACGACGTTGGTCGTCGGGGCGTACCCGGTGCGCGGTGAGATCAGCCGCCAGCTGGTGGAGGCGCTGCCGGTGCTGCTGTACGTGGGCGCCGGCGGTAGCGCTGATCCCGTCCTGGACCACCTCGCCGCCGAGGCCGCGGTCGATGCCCCCGGACAGCAGGTCGTGCTGGACCGCCTGCTGGACTGGATGCTGGTCTGCACGCTGCGCGAGTTCTTCGACCGCCCAGGTGCCCGGCCGCCGGCGTGGTGGGCCGCCCAGCGCGACCCGGTGGCGAGGGAGGCGCTGCGGGTGCTGCACGCCGAGCCGGCCGCACCGTGGACGGTCGCGGCGCTGGCGGAGCGGGCCGGGGTGTCGCGCGCGACGCTGGCCAAGCGGTTCGCCGACCTGGTGGGCGAGCCGCCGCTGACCTACCTGACCCGCTGGCGCATGACGCTGGCCGCGGACCTGCTCCTCGACCAGCCGGACGCGACCATCGGCGAGGTCGCCCGCAGCGTGGGCTACTCGGATCCCTTCGGTTTCAGCGCGGCGTTCAAGCGGGTGCGCGGAGTCAGCCCCAGCGAGTTCCGCCGTGCCGCGGCCGCTGCTGCCTGAATCGGGGCGCCCGGCACCACGGGGCGGGTCCGAGTTCGGCGGCCGGGCCGGCGCCGGCCCGGCCGCCGGAGCTCAGGACGCCGGCCGGGCGCTGGAGCCCGCGGGGACTCCCTCGTTCTGCTCGGGGCGCTGGTCGGAGGCGGTGTTCGAGTCGAACGTCGTCGACCGGTCCGCGTCGGTGTCGGCCGCGGCACGCCGCGCGGGCGGCGGGGTGGGCAGCGCGCCCGGGTCCGCCTGGCCCCACTCGTTCTCCACGTCGCTGAGCAGCGCCTCCAGGTAGGAGCGCAGCTGCACCCGGCAGGCCTGCCCGAAGGCCTTGAGGTAGGCCACCTGCTCCTCCAGCTCGGCCACGCTCCGGCCGCCGCCCTGGGCGGGGCCGTCGGGGGCCGGGCCGGTCAGCCGGGCGGCCGCCTCCTGGGCGGCCTGGATGATCGCCCCGGCGTTCTCCCGCGCGAGCCGGACGGCCTCCTCGTACTCGGCCCGGGCCTCGCCGGTCACCTGCCGGCTGAACTTCTCTGCCTCGGCCACGTAGTTGTCGGCCGTCTGCTGCGCACTGGCCAGGATGCGCACCGCCTGCTCGCTGGGCGGCACGTGCGCCGGCGCGCCGTTCAGCTGGGACTGCAGGGTGCGGACCTGCTCGCGCAGCTGAGCCTTCTCGGCGACGTGCCGGGACAGCTCCTCGGCGGCCCGGTGCAGCACCCGGTCCACCTCCGACTCCACGTAGCCGGGGTGCAGCATCGAGGCCCGGGAGAACCGCACCTGCTGAAGATCGGCCGGGGTGAGCCCCCGGCCGCCGTCGCCGTGGCCGCTCGGTGCGCTGGTCATTCGGTCACCTCTCCGTCAACACTGGGCCCCGGTCGGCTGGGGGCGAAGACCTCGCTGGACATGCGCTGCTCCGGGACGCCGTCCTCCCGGAGCCCGGCCACGGTGGCGGCCACCATGGGTTCGGGCCCGGCGATCCGGACCTCCCGGCTCGACCACGGACCCGCCCGCCGCACCACGTCGGCGACGTCGCCGTGCTCGAGGGACGAGAAGGCGTCGTCGGAGACGGCGAAGGTGACGTTGAGCCAGGAGTTCTCCCGGGCGAGCTGCTCCAGCTCGGCCCGGTCGTAGATCTGGTCCTCGGTGCGGAACCCGGCGAACAGATCGACCCGTCGCGGCGGCCCGTGCCGGGCGACGTCGTCGACCATCGCCTTCAGCGGCGCCAGGCCCATGCCACCGGAGACGAGCAGCAGGTCGCGGTCGGAGTCCTCGCCCACGGCGAGGTGGCCCAGCGGCGGCCCCAGGCGGAGGACGTCGCCGACCCCGATGCTGCGCACCAGCGCCGAGCTGACCGGGCCGCCGTCGCGGGCCTTGACGTGCAGCTCGATCAGCCCGTCGGGCCGGGGCGCGTTGGCGGGGGAGTAGTACCGCCACAGCCGGGGCCGCAGCTCGCTCTCCAGCGACAGCGACTGCCCGGGCAGGTAGTCGTAGCGCACCTGCGGCCTGATCCGGAGTACGGCGACGTCGAGGGTGCGGCGCTCGTGCCCCACCACGTCGGCGTCCCACCACGCCGGCTGCCCCGCGGCCTCCTCGGCGCCCTGCATCATCACGGTGGCGACGACGTCGTAGGCCTCGGCCCAGGTCTTCGCCAGCTCCGGCGTCCACTCGTCGTCGAAGTGCTCGAGCGTCGCCAGCAGGCTGGCGCCCGCGGCCGGGTAGTGGGCCGGCAGCACGCCGAACTTGAGGTGGTCGCGGCCCAGCTGGCGCAGGATCGGGACCAGGGCGTCGAGGTCGTCCACGCGGGTGACCACGTCGCCCAGCGCGGTGAAGAACCGGTCCCGCTGGTGCGCCATGGAGACGGGGAACATCTCCCGGGTCTCGGGGTGGCTCAGGAACAGGTGCGAGTAGAAGTACAGCGGCGCCTCGTCACCGGTGGCGGCCGCCTTGGCGAAGTTCGCCCGCATCGCGGGGATGTCCACGCGGATCTCCTCGGGTCGGTGCGCCGGTCAGACCCCGGCGGCGGCGTGCCGGCCGGTGCGCTCGGAGGCGCCCGGGCTGTCCTCGGTGGCGAGGTCGGCCTGCCACAGGTCGGGGCCGAACACCTCGTACTGGATGTCCCGCGCGGGGACGCCGCGGTCGATCAGCGCGCTGCGCACGCCCTGCATGAACGGCAGCGGCCCGCAGAGGTAGTAGACCGCTCCCTCGGGCAGGTCGACGGCGCCCAGGTCCATCACCCCGGCGTGCACCTCGGCCGGCAGGCTGCTCTGCCCGCCGTCCTCGAACCAGACGTGCGCGGTGCCGCCGGGGAGCGCGCGCAGATCGGCCAGCACCTGCTCGCGGAGCGCGAAGGACTCCTCGTCGGAGTCGGCGTGCAGCAGGGTGACCGGCAGCCGCGAGCCGGCGGCGGCCAGGTGGGAGAGCATGCCCGCCATCGGCGTGATGCCGATGCCCGCGCTGGCGAAGACGACCGGGCGCCCGGAGTCGTCGAGCACCACGTCGCCGAAGGGCACCGACATGGTCAGCCGGTCGCCGACCTGGACCCGGTCGCACAGGTGGTTGGACACCTCGCCGTCCGGCTTGCCGCCGCCGTGCACCCGCTTGACCGAGAACTGGCGGTGCTCCCCGTCGTCGGCGCGGGTCAGGCTGTACTGCCGGGGCTGGCGGACGCCGTCGGGCATGGGCACCTGGACGGTCACGTACTGGCCGGGCAGCGAGGTCTTCACCAGGCGGTTGTCCACCCGGCGCAGCCGGAACGTGACGACGTCGGGGGACTCCTGGACCTTCTCGGCCACCCCCCACTCGCGCCAGACCGACTCCGGCCGGACCCCGCGGGCGCTGTACAGCCCGCGCTCCTGGTTGATCAGCGCGTAGGCCATCAGCCAGTAGACCTCGTCCCAGGCGGCGGCGACCTCCGGCGTCACGGCGTCGCCCAGCACGTCGACGATGGCCCAGAAGAGGTTGTCGTGGACGACGTCGTACTGCTCCGGGGTGACGCCGAGCGATGCGTGCTTGTGGGCGATCCGCGCGAGCAGGTGCTCGGGGACCTGCTCCGGCGTCTTCACCAGCGCACTGGCGAAGACGGCCACCGACCCCGCCAGGGCGACCTGCTGGGTGCCCTCCGCCTGGTTGCCGCGGTTGAAGACGCCGTCGAACAGCTCCGGGTGCGCGTCGAACAGGTGCGCGTAGAACCGCTTGGCGATCTCCTCGATGTTGTCCGCCACCACCGGCAGCGTCGCCTCGATGACAGGACGGGATCGATCAGAGAGCACGTGGCCTCCTTGCCAGTCGACTAGCCCCCCGCTGGCGCGGTGACGTTCCGCTCGACGACCGCTACCCGGAGATCGGCATTCGAGTCCTCCGAGATCAGCCCGGGCGTGTCGCCGGGCCCGGCCCGGCGCCGGGGCCGGGCGCGGCGGCGGCGTCCACGGTGCCCGCACTAGGGTGTCCCGTCATGCCCACCAGGTCAGCGCAGGAACCCGTGCGCACGGTCCGGGAGCTCGGTCTCCCCGCGCGGGCCGTGACGGCCCTGACCCGCGCCGGTATCACCGACGCCGCGGCCCTGGCCGCCCTCACCCGGCGGGAGCTGGCGGAGGTCCCCGGCGTCGGGCCGGGGATGGTCGCCGCGATCCGGGCCGTGGTGCCCGAGCCGCCGGCCGTGCTGCCGCGCGCCGCGGCGCAGGAGCCGGGGGCCGGCGCCGACGACGACGAGTTCCCGCCGTCCCCGGCGATCCCGTCGTTCGATTCGCTGCGCGGTCCGCGGCGCCGGTCGGCGGTCGACCTGCTGCTGCCCGACGCCCCTGCGCCGCAGGAGCCCGCCGTCCCGTCGCCGCCGACCCCGGTCCCGGCCCCGCCCACGATCCGGTTCCCGGCGGCCGCGCCGGGCCCGGAGCACGCTCCGCCGCCGGTCCGGCCCCCGGACTACGCCGACCTGCTCCGCCTCGGCGTGCACGTCGCCCGCGCGCTCGCCGTCGCCCCGGCCCGGATCACCGTCTGGTCGGTGGAGCACCTGCGCCGGCTGCTCGCGGGGTAGCGGGGCGGCCGCCGCGCCGTCGGCCCGGTCGGCGAGACTGCGGCGGTGGACCGGGTGGTGCTCCGGCGGCGGGACGCCGTCGTGGAGGCGCACGAGCTCGCCGTGGACGGCGGTACGTCGGCCGTCACGCGGTTCCCGGCCGAGGAGCTGGCCGGGCACGTCCGGGAGCGGGAGGCGGCCGGGATCCGCTGGGTGTGGGACGACACCACCCGCTGGTACCCGGCGCTGCTCGCGGCCGGCGTCCGGATCGAGCGCTGCACCGACCTGCGCCTCGCGCACGCGGTGCTGCGGCGGTCGCCGTTCCCCGACCAGGCGCTGCTGACCTGCGACGAGACCGCCGGCTGGGACCAGCTGCAGCCGGTCGGGCCGGTCGCCCCCGCGCTCTTCCCGCCGGAGGACCCGGCCGACCGGCTCGACCCGGTCGCCGAGCACACCCGCCAGCAGGCCGCGCTGGCCGCCGCACCGCGGTCGGAGCGGCTGGCGCTGCTGCTCGCCGCGGAGTCCGCCGGTGCCCTGGTGGCGGCGGAGATGACGCACGCCGGCCTGCCGTGGCGCGCCGACGTCCACTCCCGGCTGCTCACCGACCTGCTCGGGCCGCGGCCGCCCGGCGGGGGCCGGCCGGTGGTGCTCGAGCGGCTGCTCGGGGAGATCCGCGAGGCGTTCGGCGCCCCGGCCCTCAACCCGGACTCGCCGGCGGACCTGCTGCGGGTGCTGCGGGGGGCCGGCCTGCCGGTCGAGGACACCCGCTCGTGGACGCTCGAGCAGCTCGACCACCCCGGGGTGCCGCCGCTGCTGGAGTACCGGAAGCTCAGCCGCCTGCTCACCGCCAACGGCTGGAGCTGGCTGGACAGCTGGGTGCGGGAGGGCCGCTTCCGCGCCACCTTCCTCCCCGGCGGGGTGGTCACCGGGCGGTGGGCGTCCAACGGCGGCGGGGCGCTGTCCGTGCCGGTGCAGATCCGGCCGGCCGCGGTGGCCGACGACGGCTGGTGCCTCGTGGTCGCCGACGTCGCGCAGCTCGAGCCCCGGGTCCTGGCCGGCATGAGCGGTGACACGGCCATGGCGGAGGCCGCGCGCGCGTCGGACCTCTACGCGGGCATGGTCGCCGCGGGGGTGGTCGCGACCCGGGCGGAGGCCAAGCTCGGCATCCTGGGCGCGATGTACGGCGGCACCCGCGGCGAGAGCGGCCGGATGATGCCCCGGCTGGCCCGCCGCTATCCCCGCGCCGTCGGCCTGGTCGAGGACGCCGCCCGCGAGGGCGAGCGGGGCGAGGTGGTGCACACCCTGCTCGGCCGCGGCTCGCCCCGGCCGGCCGGCCCGTGGGCCCGGCAGGCGACGGACGATGGGGATCCGGACGGCGTCCCGCGCGAGGACCGCGACCGCGCCCGCCGGGCCTGGGGCCGGTTCACCCGCAACTTCGTCGTCCAGGGGACGGGTGCGGAGTGGGCGCTGTGCTGGCTGGCCGACCTGCGCAACCGGCTCTGGCGGCTCGGTGGCACCGGGCCGCTCGACCAGCGGCCGCACCTGGTGTTCTTCCTCCACGACGAGGTGGTGGTGCACGCTCCCGAGCACCTCGCCGACGACGTGGCGGCGGCCGTGCGGGCCGCCGCCGCGACGGCCGGGCGGCTGCTGTTCGGCACCTTTCCGGTCGACTTCCCCCTCGACGTCGCGGTCGTCCGGTCGTGGGCCGACGCCGGCTGACCGCGCCGTCGAGGTACACCGGGGCGGGACCTCCCGGGGTGCCGCGACACGCATCACGCCCGCGAATTCGTCGCGCACAATTGTCACGTCTGCATAACGGCGGCTACCGTGGCGGGGTCCGTTCGGTCGCACCTCCCCATCCGGGGAGTCCGGGCGGGCGCCGCCGAGTCACCCAGAGCCTTCCAGCCGCGGGTGGGCCGGGGACCCACCGCAGCACTGGGGTGAATCCTGCGCCGGGCACGTCCCGACGCGGGTAGGGCCACTTCCCGCCCGAATCCGTCAGCTAACCCGGTAGGCGGCACACGGAAGAACGGAGAGCCGCCGGATGGCGCGCCCTTGCCCTGCCGCACGACCCTGCTCGACCCCGCGCCGCCGCATCCGGGTCCGCCCGCGGAGCTGACCGCCCGCCGCCCGGGTCCGCCGCCGGCGGCCCACCACACCGAGCACACCCGCTCGACCGGCTGATCGCCGTTCCGTGGTGGCCCCCGACCGGCCGCGCCCCGCCGTGGCGCCGTCCCCGCAGTCCCGCACCCCCGCCGCAGCCGTGCCCCGCCGGCCGCGCGATCTCCCCGGAGCAGACGAACCCGTGAACCCCCGCACCACGACCGGCCGCCGCGGCGCGGCGCCCCGTGCCCGCCGTCGCCCCCCGGCGACCGTCCGCCGTCCCGCCCTCTACCTCGGGGTGGCCGCCGCCGGCGCCATCCTGGTCAACGCCTTCGTCGGCGTGGAGCCCACCGCCCAGGCCGAGGGCGAGGCGCTGCAGTCGGTGAGCGTCGCCGAGCAGCTCGGCCTCAGCGCCCAGGCCACCCCGATCGACGTGACCGAGGACCTGGAGCCGCTGGAGGACCTCGCGGTCAGCCGCAGCGCCCGGGCGGCCGAGCAGACCGCCGCGCAGCAGGTCCAGGCCGCGGCGGACCAGGCGGAGCTGGACCGGCAGAAGGCCGAGGCCGAGGCGGCCGCCCGCGCCGAGGCCGAGGCCAAGGCCGCGGCGGAGGCCGCCGCCGCCGAGGCCGCCGCCGAGGCCGCCGCCCAGGCCGAGGCAGCGGCCGCGCCGGCGCCCGCCGGCCGCACGCAGGCGCGGGAGGCCGCTCCCGCCGCCTCCTCGGTGGCCGCGACGGCGGTCGCCCGGATCAGCAACAGCTCCGGGTCGGTGCGCTCGCAGGTCCAGGCCGCGGCCGACGCCGTGGTGAGCAACGTGTCCGGGGCCGCGGGCATCACCCTCGGCGGCACCCGGCCCAGCGCGGCGGACCCCAACGGGCACCCCTCGGGGCTGGCCCTGGACTACATGGTCCTCTCCAATGCCGCGTTGGGCGACGCGATCGTCGCCTACCACCGGGCGCACTGGAACGAGCTGGGCGTGGACTACCTGATCTGGCAGCAGCGGATGCTGTCCTCCCCGGACGGTTCCTGGAAGGGGATGGAGAACCGGGGCAGCGCGACCGCCAACCACTACGACCACGTGCACGTGAACTACCGGGGCTGAGCTCCGGGTCGCGCGTCGCCGCGGAAGCCGGCGGCTGCCGCCGCGGGCTCCGGGTGGCGCACCGGCACCTGCCGGCCGCCGCGGCGGGCGACGTCGAGGTGGTCCTGGAGCAGGTCACGGCCGGCGACGGACAGCGCCGTCACCGAACCGGCGTCGACCGCGCTGACCGGCACAGGTTCCGCGCCGTAGCGCTGCCGGAACGACGCCACCGCGCCGGCGTCGACGTCGCCGGCCAGGCACAGGACCGGCCCGCCGGCGGTGTTGAGCAGCCGCACGATGCCCCGGACCGGGGGAGCGGGAAGGGGCGCGGCCACCGGTCCAGTGTGCGGCCGACGGTTCAGGACGGCGCGGCGCGGGCACTCCTCTCGATGCGCACGGGAGCAGACGACGTGGCGGGTGCGGCCCGCACCACCAGCACGGGGGGACCGGCAGTGACCACCGTCGAGACGAGCCACCGGCGCCTGGACGACCGCTACGAGCTCCACCAGCTGATCGCCGTCGGCGGCATGGGTGAGGTCTGGCGCGGGCGGGACGCCCTGCTCGACCGGCCCGTCGCCGTGAAGCTGCTGCGCAGCGACTGCGCCGGCGACCCGGTGTTCATCGCCCGCTTCCGCATCGAGGCCCGGCACGCGGCCGCCCTGAGCCACCCGAACATCGCCGCCGTCCTCGACTACGGGGAGACGACGGCCGCCGGCACCGGCGAGCAGCTGGCCTACCTGGTGATGGAGCTGGTCGAGGGCGAGCCGCTGTCGGCCCGGCTGGCCGAGGAGGGGCCGCTGGACACCGGCACCACGCTGTCGGTGCTCCGCCAGGCCGCCGCGGGGCTGGCCGAGGCGCACCGCGCCGGCGTGGTGCACCGCGACGTCAAGCCGGCCAACATCCTGGTCCGCCCGGACGGCGCGGTGAAGCTGACCGACTTCGGCATCTCCTGGTCGGCGGGGAGCGTGCCGCTCACCCGCACCGGCCAGGTGATCGGCACGGCGCAGTACATGTCGCCCGAGCAGGCGATGGGCGAGGCGGTCAGCCCGGCCAGCGACGTCTACGCGCTCGGCATGGTCGGTTACGAGTCGCTCACCGGGCACACCGCCTTCGAGGGCGACAACCCGGTCACCGTCGCGCTGAAGCAGGTGCGCGAGCACCCCGAGCCGCTCCCCGCCGACCTCCCGCCCGAGGTCCGCGCCATCATCGACGCCGCCCTGGTCAAGGACCCGGGGGAGCGGCTGCCCGACGGCGCGGCGTTCCTGCACGCCGTCGAGGAGACCCTCGACGGGCCCGCGCCCAGCACCCGCCCGGTGGCCGCCGCGACCCGTGCCCGCCCGCCCGCCGCGCGCCGGCGCTCCCCGCGTGCGGCGCTGGTCGCGCTGCCGGTGCTGGCGCTCCTGGGTCTGGGGGCCGGAGGGATAGTCGTGCTGGGGAACTCCGCGACGGAGGACGCCGGTGGCGCCGGTACCGCGGTCTCCACGCCCGCCGGCATCCGGCTGGTCGCAGGCGACCACGTGGGCCGCCCGGTGGCCGACGTCGTCGACGACCTGACCGCCCTCGGCCTGACCGTCCGGCAGGAGACGGAGGTGACCGCCGCCCGCGCGCCGGGCACCGTGACCCGGGTGTCGCCGACCGGGGTCGAGCTGGCCCCCGGCGCCGAGGTGCTGGTGCGCGTCGCCGCACGCCCGTCGGACGAGCCCGCCCCCGCGCCGGACCAGCCCGCGCCCGTGCCGGGGGCCGACCCGAACCCGGTGGACCCGCCCGCGGGCGAGGCCCCGACCACGCCGTCGCCCACCGAGGCCGAGGGAACGACGGAACCGCCGACGCCCTCGGAGCCTGCCGACCCGACGCCGGCCGACCCGACCGTCCCTCCGGAGCCGACGGACCCGCCGACCGAGCCCACGGACCCGCCGACGGACCCGACGGACCCGACGGCCGAGCCGACGGACCCGACGGCCGAGCCGACGGACCCGACGGCCGAGCCGACGGACCCGACGGCCGAGCCGACGGACCCGACGGCCGAGCCGACGGACCCGACGACCGAGCCGACGGACCCGCCGACCGAGCCGACGGACCCGACGACCGAGCCGACGGACCCGACCACGCCCGCCTCGGTCTGATCCCCGGCCTCGTCGGCGTCCGCCGACGCGGCGTACGCCTCGCCGGCGGCCTGGCGCCGCCTCAGAGCAGGCGGTCCAGGTCGTCCGGGCCCGGCCCGGTGCCACCGGAGTCGGGTAGCGGCGAGGTCTCGGGCACGTCGTCGTCCGGGGGTTCGGGCGCGACCGGCCCCTCGGCGTAGAGGGTGTCGGGGTCCTTGGGGTCCATCTCGCGCGCCACGGGGGGTCGACTACCCGGAGCGGAGGCGGCCGAACGTCGCCGGACCGGCGGTCAGGTGCCGCAGAAGGTGCGGTAGGCCCCGAAGTCCTGCGGTGCCGGGGCGGCGTAGCGCTCCAGCCCCGGGCGCTCGTCGTACGGCGCGGCGACGGCCGCCAGCAGCCGTTCCAGGGGAGCCAGGTCACCCTCGGTCGCCGCGTCGAGCGCCTCCTCGACCAGGTGGTTGCGCGGGATGTACACCGGGTTCACCCGGTCCATCGCGGCATCCGGGCTCAGGGCATCCGGGGTCAGGGCGCGCCAGCGGTCCAGCCAGCCGTCGATCCCGGCGAGGTCGAGGAAGAGCAGCCGGACCGGCTCGGCGTCCCCCCGGGCGGCCGCTGAGAGCGCACGGAAGAACGACGTGAGGTCGACGTGGTCGCGCTGCAGCAGGGCGAGGGCGTCGTCGGCCAGCGCGGTGACCGCCGCGTCGTCGGTCGAGGCGGGCAGCCCGAGCTTGGCGCGCAGCCCGGCGACCCAGGCGGCGTCGTACCGCGGCCGGAAGGTGCCGAGGGACTCCACCGCCAGTGCGACGGCCCGCTCCTCGTCGTCGGCGAACAGGGGCAGCAGCGCCTCCGCGAGCCGGGCGAGGTTCCACTCGGCCGCGAGCGGCTGGTTGCGGTAGGCGTACCGGCCGCCGGTGTCGATGGAGCTGTAGACGGTGGCCGGGTCGAAGGCGTCGAGGAAGGCGCAGGGGCCGTAGTCGATCGTCTCCCCGGAGATGGTCATGTTGTCGGTGTTCATGACCCCGTGCACGAAGCCGACGAGCATCCACTGCGCCACCAGGTCGGCCTGGGCGGCGGCGACCGCCTCGAACAGCGCGCGGTAGGGGTGCTCCGCGTCGGCCGCCGCCGGGTGGTGCCGGGCGATCGCGTGGTCGGCGAGCCGGCGCAGCAGGTCGGTGTCGCCGGTGGCACGGGCGTACTGGAAGCTGCCCACCCGCAGGTGGCTGCTCGCCACCCGGGCGAGGACGGCGCCCGGCAGCAGGGTCTCCCGGCGCACCGGCCGCCCGGTCGCGACGACGGCGAGGGAACGGGTGGTGGGGATCCCGAGGGCGTGCATCGCCTCGCTGATCACGTACTCGCGCAGCATCGGGCCGACCGCGGCCAGCCCGTCGCCGCCGCGGGCGAACGGCGTCCGGCCGGAGCCCTTGAGGTGCAGGTCGCGCAAGCGTCCCTCGGCGTCCTCGAGCTCACCCAGCAGGAGCGCCCGTCCGTCGCCCAGCCGCGGGCTGTACCCGCCGAACTGGTGCCCGGCGTAGGCCTGCGCGACCGGCGTCGCCGCCTCGGGGACCGCGGTGCCGACCAGCAGTCGCAGTCCGGCCGGGCTGCGCAGGGCCGCGGCGTCCAGCCCCAGCTCGCCGGCCAGCGGCTCGTTGAGCACGAGCAGCCGGGGATCGGGCGCATCCTCGGCCTGCCAGGGGAGGGCCAGCTCGCCGAGCTCGCGGGCGAACCGGTTGCCGAGCAGGACGGTCGGGGGCGGTGCGACGGTCACCGCATCGAGGGTACGTGGGCGCACCCGCGCCTGGCGGGTCAGCGCGGGCGGCGCCGGATCATGCCCTCCTGCGCCACGGTGGCCACCAGCCGGCCGGCCCGGTCGAACAGCCGGCCACGGCACAGTGTCCGCCCGCCGCCGGCCCAGCTGCTCTGCTGGTCGAAGAACAGCCACTGGTCGATCCGCACCGGCTCGTGGAACCAGACCGCGTGGTCCAGGCTCGCCGCGGCGACCCCGGGCGCCCCGACCGCCGTCGCGTGCGGCGCGAGCGAGGTGCCGAGCAGCAGCATGTCCGAGGCGTAGGCGACCCCGCAGCTCTGCGCGAGGGGCTCGTCGGGGAGCGGCTCGCGGCTGCGCAGCCAGAAGCCCTGGCGCGGGGCGGCCGGTTCGCCGCGCTCCGCGGCGAGCCTGGGCAGGTCGCCGGCGAACCGGAAGTCGAAGGCGTGCCGCTCGGCGAGCCAGTCGAGCCACTGCCGGACCCGGCCGTCGGCCGCGGCGGCCACCTCCTCCAGCGGGGGCAGCTCCTCCGGCGCGGGGGCGTCGAGCTCGGGCAGCTGGTGCTGCCACCCGTCCTCCGGCGTCTGGAAGGACGCGGTCAGCGTGAAGACGGCGGCGCCGTGCTGCTCGGCGACGACGGAGCGGGTCGAGAAGCTCCCGCCGTCGCGGATCGTGCTGACGGTGAGGTCGGTGGGCGCGGTGACGTCGCCCGGCCGCAGGAAGTGCCCGTGCAGCGAGTGGGCGATCCGGCCCGGTGGCGCCGTGCGCCCCGCGGCCAGCAGCGACTGGGCGGCCACGGCCCCGCCGAACGCGTGCCCGGCGACCGTGCTGCGCGGGCCGGCGCGGAAGCGACCGTCCCCGGCCGGGGCCAGGTCGAGGAGTCCTGCGAGCCCCGCGGGCCGGCGCCGGACTGCCGGACGGGCGCCGAGGTGACTGGGGGGTGCCCGTCCATGTGCGGCGACGTCTCCTCCGGGGGCGGGAACACCTGGTCCGACCCGGCGCGCCGGGTCGCGGCCCCACTCTGGCGCACGGCCGGAGGGCCGTCGCACCCGGGACCGGCGGGCCGGCCCGCGGAGGGGTCAGGCGCTGATCGTGCCCCGGCGCTGGAGGCGCACCCGGCGACGCTCCCGCTCGGAGAGCCCGCCCCAGATGCCGAACCGCTCGTCGCTGGCGAGCGCGTACTCCAGGCACTCGGCGCGCACGGGGCAGCCGCCGCAGACCCGCTTGGCGTCCCGCGTGGAGCCGCCCTTGTCCGGGAAGAACGCCTCGGGGTCGGTCTCGGCGCACAGCGCGTCGAGCCGCCACTCCGCGTCGGCCTCGACCGCAGCCCACTCCTGGGCGTCGAACGGCTGCCGCCACTCGCCGGGAGCGAGCGCCTCGGGCATGCCCGGCTCGGCGTCGAGGCCGGGGAGCAGGGTCAGGGACGGGCGGGAGAAGGACGGCACGGGAAGCTCCTCGTGAAGACAGGGGGCGCACGGCCGGCCGCCCTTCCGGGCGCCGCGTGCTTGCTGTCAGTGACGATACGGATACGGAACCGCGTCCACATCGGCACAAAACGTCCGAAACCGTCCGGTCCCCTTGGAAGGTCCTGCCGTGGCGGCGCCGCGCCGACGTGCCGGTGGGCGAGGCCCGGGGTCGGTGCCCGGCCCTCCCCGAGCCGGGTCACCGGCCCGCGGTGATCAGCCCCGGCGGGCCCGGCCGCGGGGTCCGCCCTGCCGCCCACCGAGGGCCCGGCCTTCCGCGCGCCCGGCGGTCCGGCGGCCGCCGGGCCCGGGACGGCGGTCCCGCTCGCCGCCACCGCGCCCGGCGGGGGCGCTGCAGGGCCGGCAGGTGGTGAACCACGGGGCGATGGCGCGGCCGCAGCCGGTGCACGTCCCCGACCGGCCGAGCGCGATCGCGTCGGGGAGCAGCTCGGTGATCATCTCCGCGCACTCCTCCTCGACCCAGGCGGCGTCCTCGCTGTCCAGCCCGGCGACGCCCGGGAACTGGCGGAGGAGGGTCTGGGCGTCGCGCGCGGCGGCGGCGGCCTGCTCGTACTCCTCGACCGTGCCGCCTCGCGGGACGTCGGGCAGCACGGTCTCCGGCGGGACCGGCAGGCCGACGGCGTGCTGCAGCGCGGCCTTGGCGAGCACCAGCCAGCGGGTGCGCCGCGGCGGGTTGTAGTCGATGGCCAGGTTGACCAGCCGCCAGACGGTGTTCAGGTCGCCGGCCGCCCCGAGCGGGCCGCGCAGCAGCGGCAGCAGGGCGTGCACCCGGAGGACGAGGCTCGTGACGTCGTCGGCGGTCATCGCCTGGTCGCGGGTGGCGGCGCGGGCCCACGCCATCCAGCGGGTGAGCGCCTCGGGCAGGTCGACGGCCTCGAAGGCGCCGAGGTCCTCCAGCTCCGGCCGCAGGCGGGGGGCCCGCTTGGGCAGGTCGCTCATCTCGTCACCGCGGGCGACGGCGGCACCGGCACCGACCAGGGAGGCCACGGGCTTGAGCCCGCTCACCCCGATGAGGATGCCGACGGCGCCGTGCCCGGTCAGGCCGTAGCGGCCGGCCCGGCCGGCGATCTGGGCGGCCTCCCAGGTGCGCAGCGGGCGCAGCTCCTGCCCGTCGAACTTCGTCGTCTCCGCGAACAGCACGGTGGTGGCCGGCACGTTGATGCCGTGCCCGATGACGTCGGTGGTGACCAGCACGTCCAGCTCGCCGCTGGTGAACCGCTCGATGACCTCGCGGCGGGTCGCCGGCGGCAGCGCGCCGTAGAGGACGCCGACCTTGCCGGGGCGGTGCTGGTCGAGCTCGGCCGCGACGGCGTAGACGGCCTTGCGGGAGAAGGCGACCACGAGGGTCTGCGGGCGGACGGCGTCGGAGCGCACGGGTGCCCGCAGGACGTCGAGCCGGGACAGCCGCTTGTGGTTGACGACCTCGACGTGCTCGGCGTCGGAGACCAGCGGCTTGAGGACCAGGTAGGCCTCGGCCGCGGAGATCAGGTGCATCTGGCGGTACTCGCCGGTGAGCAGCAGCCGGGCCCAGTGGTGGCCGCGGTCGGGGTCGGTGACCCAGTGCGCCTCGTCCAGCACCAGCATCTCGCCGCGGTCGGGAGCCTTCTCGACGGTGCAGCAGACGATGGGCGCGAACGGGTCGATCTCCTCCTCGCCGGTGGAGAGACCGACGGTGCCCTCGGGCAGCTGCGCCGAGAGCTTGGCGTAGGCCTCGTGGGCCAGCTGGCGCAGCGGTGCGGCGTACACGCCGGAGCCGGTGGCCGCCAGCGCCTGCAGCGACTCGTAGGTCTTGCCGGAGTTGGTCGGGCCGAGGTGGAACACCACGTTCTCCGGCCGCACGGCGCGCACGGGGAGCTCCGGGGCGGCGCCCTCCACCCAGCTCTGCTGGGCCCGCTTCTCCTCGCGGGCGGCGGCGCGGTCGGTCTCGCGGGCCGCGGACTGGCGGGCGGCGGAGCGCTCCCGGCGGCGCGGGGCGGCGGAGTGGGCGGGGGACTCGGGCAAGCGTGATCCTTCAGCAGGCAACGGGGTGCAACGACAGGTGGTTCAGGCACAAGGGGTCGACGCCGCGGGGGCGGCGGACCGTCCCTCCACCCAACACGGGGGAGCGCCGATCCATGCCCGCGGGGGTCGGCCCGGCCGGTGCGGCCGGGCCGACCGGGGCGTCAGCGGGGCGTGCCGACCGGCTGCCGGTGCCGGCCGTGGGCGGGCTCGGCCTTCTCCAGGGCGGCGCCCTCGACGTCCAGGGTGGGCAGCCAGCGCAGCCACCGCGGCAGCCACCAGGCGCGGTCGCCGAGCAGCGCCAGCGCCGCCGGCACCAGCACCATCCGGACCACGAAGGCGTCGAACAGGATGCCGGTGGCCAGGGCGAACGCGATCGACTTGATCGTGGCCTCGCCGGCCGGGACGAACCCGGCGAACACGGAGAACATGATCAGCGCCGCGGCGACGACGACCGGGGCGGCCTGCCGGAACCCGGTGCGGATGGAGTCCATCGCCGAGGCGCCGTGGCTGTGCGCCTCGTGCATCCGCGACACGAGGAAGATCTGGTAGTCCATCGCCAGGCCGAACAGGATGCCGATCACCAGGATCGGCGTGAGACTGATCAGCGGCCCGGTGGTGTCCAGGTTGACCGCGTCGGCGAGCCAGCCCCACTGGAACACCGCCACCGTGGCGCCGAGCGAGGCGCCGATGGTGAGCAGGAAGCCCAGCACGCCGACCAGCGGCACGAGCAGCGAGCGGAAGACCAGCACCAGCAGCACCAGCGCCAGGCCCACGACCAGCGCCAGGTAGACCGGCAGCGCCTCGTCCAGGCTCCGGGCGACGTCGACGCTGACCGCGGTCTGGCCGGTCACCGACGCCTCGACGCCGTCGAGGTCGGCGAGCTGCGCCCGCAGGTCGGCGACGAGCTGCTCGGTCGCCGGGTCGGTCGGGCCCGACTCGGGGATGACGGTGAGCAGCGCGGCGCTGCCGTCGGCGTTCGGCGTCGGCGGCGTCACCAGCGCGACGTCGTCCAGCCCGGAGATCGTGGCGCTCTCGCCGGCGGCGGCGCCGGCGGCGTCGTCGCCCTCGAACAGGATGGTGATCGGCCCGTTGAAGCCCTCGCCGAAGCCCTGGGAGAGCAGCTCCTGCGCCCGCGCCTGGGTGGAGTCCTCCGCGGGGGTCTGGACCAGCGTGGTCTGCATGGAGAAGAACGGGATGGCGATGGCGCCGAGCGCCACGATCGCCAGCAGCAGGGACAGGACGCGCTGGCGGGTGACGGTGGTCGCCCAGCCGGCCAGGAAGCCCCGCCCGCCCCCGTGCGCCGTCGCCCCGCCGCCTGCCCCCTGCGCCGCGGCCCGCTGCTTCTTGGGCAGGGCGCGGGAGCCGAGGAAGCTCAGCACGGCCGGCACCAGGGTGAGGGCGACGAGGACGGCGATGACGACGGTCAGCGCGGCGGCGACACCCATCTGCGTCAGGAACGGGATGCCGACCACGAACAGCCCGGCCAGCGCGATGACCACGGTGAGACCGGCGGTGACCACGGCCGACCCGGCGGTGCCGACCGCCGTGCGGATGGCGGTGCCGACGTCGGCGCCCGAGCGCAGCTCCTGCCGGTGACGGGTGACGATGAACAGGGCGTAGTCGATGCCGACCGCCAGGCCGAGCATCGCCGCCAGCGTGGGGGTGGTGGAGGACAGGTCGATGAAGCCGGTGGCGATCGTGACGCCGAGGACGCCGATGCCCACGCCGACGACCGCGGTGAGCAGGTTCATCCCGGCCACGGCGAGCGAGCCGTAGGTGACCGCGAGGACGACGAGGGCGACGACGACGCCGATGACCTCGGACGGCCCGCCGACGTGCGGCGGCTCCTGGGTGGCCTCGCCGGACGCCTCGACGGTCAGCCCGCCCTCGCGCGCGTCGTCGAGCGCCTCGAGCAGGGCCTCCTGCTGCGCGGGGGTGACCTCGCCGGGCGCGGCGTCGTAGGTGACCGTGCTGTAGGCGGTGTCCTGCTGCTGGTTGACCGACGGGGCGGCCGGGTCCAGCGGGTTCGTGGCGTTCACGACGCCGGGCAGCTCGCCGAGCTCGGCGACCAGCCCGATCACCGCGGCGGCGTTCTCCGGCGTGGTGAGCGTCCCGCCGTCCGGCGCGGCCACGACCACGCGGGCGGTGGCGCCCTCGCCGGTGGCGCCGAACTCCTCGCCGATCCGCTCCAGCGCGGTGGTCGACTCCTGCCCGGGGATGGAGAAGCTGCTCGAGGTCTCACCGGCGAGCGTGACCGCGCCGACGCCGCCTCCCACCAGCAGGACGAGCCAGACGGCGATCACCGGGAGGCGGTGCCGGTGCGAGAACGCACCGAGCCGGGACAACAGAACAGCCATGGGGGATCAGGCCTCCACCTGGTCGGGACGGGGAAGAGCGGCGCCCGGGCCCTGATGGCCCTGCGCTGAGTGGCCGAGCGCGTCGAAGCAGGTGGCGACGATGAACGGCCGCCAGGTGGCCGCGCCGTCCTGGTGCCCGGCGGCGAGGGTGAGGACGGCCAGGGCGCTGAGCGCGCCGACCACGCGGACGGTCCGCTCGTCGACGGGCCCGCCGGGCTCGACGCCGAAGGCGCCGAGGGCGGCGGCGCTCGCGGCGTCCACCTCGGGAGCCGGGTCGCCCTGCATCACCGGGGCGAGGAGCAGGGCCACCAGGCCGGGATGGGCCACGGCGACGTCGACGAGGACCTCGAGGGCGTGCCGGTCGCGCACCGGCCCGTCGGGGAGGCCGGCGACCGAGTCGAGCACCCGCCGGCCCAGCGCGCCCGCCTGCGCGAGGACCGCGCCGTGCAGCGCCTCCTTGCTGGGGAAGTGGTGCAGCAGCCCGGCCTTGGACAGGCCGACGGAGTCGGCGACGTCCTGCACGGAGGTCTTGGCGAAGCCGCGACGGGCGAAGAGGGTGGCGGCGCGGTCGAGGATGCCCTCGTCCACCTGCTGCCGGAACGGTCGTGCCACGCGGTCAGAGTACGTGCGCACCGACCGGTTCGGTCGGAGGGCCGACCGATCCGGTCGGTGTACCTGCTCACACGTGCACGGTGGTTCCCGACGGCCGCACCGCCTGCCAGGGTGGAGGTCCCCGATCCCAGGAGGTAGCGCCGCGATGGCCTTCCGCAACGTCATGGCACGGCTCGGTGCCGGCAGCGCCCAGGTGGAGACCGTCCTGACCTCGCCCGACACCACACCCGGCGGCTCGGTGGCGGGCACCGTCACCCTCACCGGCGGCTCGGTGGCCCAGCAGTTCGACCAGGTCCGGGTCGAGCTGGTGGCCACGGTCGAGGTCGAGGGGCGCGACCACTCCTGGCACGAGGACGTCACTTTCGGTGCCGCCGCGGTGGCCGAGGCCTCGACCATCGAGGCCGGGGAGCAGCGCAGCATCCCGTTCGGCTTCGGCGTCCCCTGGCAGTGCCCGTTCACGGCCGTGGGCCAGTGGCACCTGCGCGGCATGCGGGTGGGGCTGCGCACCCGCGTCGACATCCCCGGTGGGGTGGACCCCGGCGACCTCGACGCGGTGCACGTGCGGCCGCTGCCCGTGCAGGCCACGGTCCTGGAGGCGCTCGACCGGCTGGGCTTCGCGTTCCGCGGCGCCGACGTCGAGAAGGGGCGGATCGGCGGCGGCGAGCTGCCGTTCTACCAGGAGGTGGAGTTCGCGCCGCCGCGGGACCTGCGGGGCCGGATCAACGAGCTCGAGGTGACCTTCCTCGCCGATCCGCAGGGCACCGACGTCGTCCTGGAGGTGGACCGCCGCGGCGGTCTGCTCAGCGAGGGCCGGGACGTCGGCGGCCGGCTGCGGCTGACCCACCAGGAGACCGACGTGGCCGCGGTCGCCGCCCGACTGGACGCCGCGGTGCGGCAGCTGGGCGCGCGGCGCGGGTGGCTCTGAGCGCCGGGACCGAGGGCCGGCCGGCGGGCCGGCCCTCGGCGGAGGCGGGCGCCCGGGTGCGCACCGGTCAGCGGCTCAGCTCGGCGAAGGTGTCGGCCACCCAGTCGGCGACGTAGCTGCTGACGTGCGGCAGGTGGTCCAGGCCGATGTGCTCGGTCGCGCCCTCCTCGGGCGTGAACACCCGCAGCTCGCGCTTCGGCGAGTTCACCGCCTGGTCGTAGGAGCGGTGCGCCATCTCCAGCGGGATCTGCCGGTCGTTCTGCCCGTGCGCGACGAGGAACGGCACGGTGATCTGCTCGACCACGCCCTCGAGGGTGACGGCGTCGGCGAAGTCGAGGAACGCGTCGAGGTCGTTCTCGTCGCCGGGCTGCCCCCACACCCACAGCACGTGCGACCAGTAGTGCGGAACGGGGCGCTCGCCCTCGCGCTCCTTGCGGCGGCGCTGGACCGAGCCCCAGTCGTGGTTGGCGCCCCACGCCACGCAGAGCGCGAACCGCTTCTCGAAGGCTGCCGCGCGGGGCGCGTAGTAGCCGCCCAGCGACCAGCCGACGATGCCGATGCGGGCGGCGTCGACGTCGTCGCGGGTCTCCAGCCAGTCGACCGCCGCGCCGGCCCACGCCTCGGCGTCGATCCGCGCGGTCAGCCCCTGCAGGCGCAGCGACTCGCCGGTGCCGGGCTGGTCCAGCATCAGGCAGGAGATGCCGCGGGCGGCCAGCTCCGCCCAGTGGTTCGAGGCGTACATGTGCTCCTTGGTGGAGTCCAGCCCGTTGACCAGCACGACCACCGGGGCGGGGCCGTCGTCCGTGGCCGGCGCGGCGCTGAAGTACGCCGGCAGCGTCGTCCCCTCGTAGGGGATCTCGACCCGTGAGACCCGCGGGCTGTGCGTCTCGAACGCCTCCTCCGCGATCTCCAGCATCCGCCGGTAGGTGGGCACCCGGTCCGGGCTGGAGTGGGCCAGCATCCGTTCGGCCTGGGCCAGGTAGTTGCTGGCCCGGAAGTACAGCTGCCCCGCGGTGCGGATGTGCCCGGCCTTCTCGGCGTCCTCGGCCTGGCCGACCAGCTGGTCGGTCAGGGCCCGCCAGGCGCGCAGGAAGTCCGGCGTCCCGGCGTCCTCCCCGGCGTTCGCGGCGTCCTTGATCGGCCGGCAGGCGCGGTCGACCTCGTCGATCAGCCCGCCGGAGTTCAGCGTCGCGACGACGCCGAGGTTCCAGGTGTAGGGGCCGGTGGGGAAGTACTCGAACACGGGTGGTTCCTCTCGCGGGTGCGGTGGTGCAGGAGTCAGCGGGTGCGCGTGCGGGGTCGTGGGCGCGCGGGCGCGACCGGCGGGAGGTCGATGCCGGGCACGACGCGGTTGCGGATGGTGCCGAGGCCCTCGACCGTCATCCCGACGACGTCGCCGGGCCGCAGCGGCGGGGGAGCGGCGTCGCCCCGGATGCCCCACAGCTCGGCCAGGCAGCCGCCGTTGCCGCAGGTGCCCGAGCCGAGCACGTCGCCGGCCCGTACCTCCGTGCCGCGGGAGGCGTAGGAGATGAGCTCCTCGAACGGCCAGCCCATGTTGGAGAGCAGGTCGTGGCCGATTTCGGTGTCGTTGACCGACACCCGCATGTCCAGGGCGAGGAACCCGTCGGCATCGCGGTAGGGCTCCAGCTCGTCGGCGGTCACCAGCCACGGCCCGAGCGTGGTCGCGGAGTCCTTCCCCTTGGCCGGGCCGAGCTTGACCGCCATCTCCCGCATCTGGAGGTCGCGGGCGGACCAGTCGTTGAGCACCGTGTAGCCGAAGACGTGGTCCCGGGCCTGCTCGGGGCTGAGCGATGCGCCGTCCCGCCCGACGACGACGGCGACCTCGAGCTCGAAGTCGAAGCGCTGCGAGCCCGGCGGCACCGCGACGTCGTCGTGGGCACCGACGAGCGCGTACGGGTTGGTGAAGTAGAAGGTCGGCGCCTGGTACCACTCCGGCGGCACGCTCTCGCCGCCCGGCGCCACCATCCCCTCCACGTGCTCCTCGAACGCGACGAAGTCGCGGACCGTCGGCGGCTCCAGCGGTGGCAGCAGCCGCACCGACTCCACCGGCACGGCGGGCCCGTCGAGGGCCGCGGCCCCGGCCTCGAGCGCTGCCGGCAGCCCGGCGCGGACGAGGTCGAGCACCGTCGTCCGCGGGGGGAGCTCGTGCAGTCCGGCGTCGGAGACGACGCCCGCGGACACCCGGCCCTGGGACTCCCAGGTGGCGAAGCGCATCAGACGGGCGGGGCCACGAAGAGACCCTTGTCGGGGTCGTTGAACGACTTCTGCGCGACGAACTCGTTCATCGCGTTCGCCGTGCCCCACTGGTCGGAGACCTCGGGGTTGCTGATGTCGTACAGGTGCGGGTGCCAGGTGTCCTCGTCGAGGGTCTCCAGCTCCGTCGTGTACTCGACGGTGTTGCCGTGCGGGTCGAGGAAGTAGCTGAAGGTGTTGTTGCCCGCCAGGTGCCGGCCCGGGCCCCAGATCTTCTCGACGCCGGCCCGCAGCAGCCGGCCGGTGCCGCGCATGTACTCGTCGACGCCGCGCATCTCGAAGGAGGCGTGGTGCAGCGAGGCGTGCGGGCCGCGGGCGACCGCCATGCTGTGGTGCCAGGCGTTGGTGCGCAGGAACCACATCATGTTGCCCATGCGCGGGTGCATCAGCGTGTCCGACAGCGAGAAGCCGAGGTGCTTGTCGTAGAAGGCGACGGTTCCCTCGGGGTCGGTGGAGTTGAGGACGACGTGCGACAGCCGCACCGGGATCGACTCGCCCGCCTCGATCGCGCGGTGCTGCCGCACCGCCACGTCGGAGCTGATCTCGATCGTGCGGCCCTCGTTGTCGAAGAACCGGAACCCGTGGCCCCCGCCGGGGGTCTGCAGCGTGCCCGGCTCGGTCACAAGCTGGACGCCGTCGCGGGCGAGCTGCCCGGCGAGGGTGTCGACGTCGGCGGCGTTCGCGGCGCCGAAGGACACCAGGTCGATCCGCTTGTCGGTCGCCTCGCGCAGCCGGACGATGTACTGCTCCGGTGAGCCCTCGGCCGCCAGGAAGGCCAGCCCGGTGTCGGTGTGCTCGGTGGTGAGGCCCCAGGTGCCGGCGTAGAAGTCGAGCTGCCTGGCGAAGTCGGGCACCGCGAGGTCGACGTGCCGCAGGTGGGTGATCAGGCGCTGTGTCATGGGGGATGTCTCTCCGGTTATGCGGGCTGGCTGGTCAGCTGGGCGATGGAGCGCATGAGGCCCGGGATGTCGCCCTGGACGTGGTCGAGCTGCCACTGGGCGAGGGCGTTGGAGGCGTCGACGACGGTCTTCGCGCGCTCGAAGCGGCGGGCCGTGAAGCTTTCCCACAGGTCCTGGTCGAGGACGTCGCGCTCGACGAGCAGCTCGGCGAGGACGACGGCGTCCTCCAGGGCCATGGCGCCGCCCTGGGCGATGGTGGGCGGGCAGGTGTGCGCGGCGTCGCCGATCAGCACCACCCGGCCGCGGTTCCACGGCTCGTTCAGGACGTGGGTCTCGAACCAGGTGTAGTTCACCCGGGACGGGTCGGTGAGCGTCTCGCGGATCTCGTCCCACGGCCCGTGGTAGGCCTGCGAGAGCTGCTTCATGGTGGCCAGCTGCTCGTCGGGAGAGAGCGCGCTGCGGTCCTGGGCGTCCTCGACGATGTAGGCGTAGAGCGAGTCCTCGCCGGTGGGGCAGTAGCCGGCGATGTAGGACGGGCCTCCGTAGTAGAGGTCGGTGCGGGTCACCGACGCCGGGCGGGGCCCGAAGGCCCGCCAGATGCCCATGCCCACCGACCTGGTCTCCAGGTTCACGCCGAGCGCGCGGCGGGTCCAGGAGCGGACGCCGTCGGCGCCCACGACCAGGTCGTACCGGCCGGTCGAGGAGTCGCCGAAGGAGACGTCGACGCCGGCCTCGTCCTGGGCCAGGCCGGTGTGCGTCGTGCCGTACCGCAGCTTCACGCCGACCTCGGTGGCCCGCTCGCAGAGGATGCGGGCCAGCTCCGGCCGGGGCATGCCCATGGCGGCGGGCAGGTCCGGGCCCCCGGTCCTGGCGTCCGGGATCTCGGCGACCACCGTGCCGAACGGATCGGGGGCACGGATGCCGGTGACGTCGAAGGCGTAGCCGGCCGCCTGCACCTGGTCCCACACCCCCAGGGAGCGCAGTTCGCGCAGGGCGTTGCCCTGCAGCGTGATCCCGGAGCCGATCGCGGCGATGTCCGGCTTGATCTCGAGGATGTCCACGGCGACCCCGGCGCGGGCCAGGTGGATCGCGGTCGCGGCGCCGGCCAACCCGGCTCCGACGACGAGGACGGTGTTCACGGCAGGCACGGCGTGCTCCTCACTTGACGGCGATCGGGTTGACCGGGGCGCCGACGGCGCCGGTGACGCGCAGGGGGGCCGCGGTGAGCCAGAAGTCGTAGCGGCCGTCCTCGGCGCAGTCGGCGGCGAGGGCGTCGAGGTCCCACATCTCGCCGATGAACAGGCCCATGTTCGGGATGGCGACCTGGTGCAGCGGCTGGAAGGCGACGTCGAACTCGTTGGGTCGGACCTCGAAGCCCCAGGTGTCGGTGGCGACGCCGGCGATCTCGCTGGTGTGCAGCCAGTCGGCGGTGGTGAAGGACAGCCCCGGAGCGGCGCCGCCGGCGTAGTCGCCCCAGCCTCGTCCCTCGGCGATGTCGCGCCGCGCACGGGTCAGCCGCCCGGTGCGCACCAGCAGGAGGTCGCCGCGGCCGACGCGGGAGGACCCGCCCTGCGCCGCGATGGTGGCCGCCAGGTGCTCGGCGGTGATCGCGAAGCCGTCGGGCAGCTCGCCGTCGGTCCCGAGGGCCGCACCGACGACTCGGCCGACGTCGAGCAGCACGCCGCGGCCGGCGATCAGCGAGGCCACCGTCTCGATGCCGGTCACCGAGTCCCCGAAGCTGTTCACGACGTCACCGGCGCGACGGCCGTTCCAGGCGTGGCCGTGGTCGAAGATGTGCCCGAGGCCGTCCCACTGGGTGGAGGCCTGCAGCGGCATGACGATGTAGTCGTCGGCCCCGCCGATGCCGTGCGGGAAGCCCTGGACGCCGCGCTCGGCATCGACCCCCGTGTCGGTCATCGTGTGGACCGGGTTGTTCCGCCGCCGCCAGCCCTTCTGCGGGCCGTTCTCGTCGAAGGACTGCGACAGCGAGAAGCTCGCCCCCCGGCGGACCAGGGCCGCTCCTTCGCGACGCTTGGCCTCGTCGAGGAAGTTCAGCGTGCCGAGCACGTCGTCGGCGCCCCAGCGACCCCAGTTCGAGCAGCGCTTCGCGGCGGCGGCGATGGCGCCCTCGGGGTCGGTGCGGTCCAGGTCGGGAGGGGTCTCGGGCACGTCCTCGACAGTGGGCCAGCCCACACGGGTGAGGGAAGACGGAATGCCTGATGACGGCCATCGACGGGATGGATACGGTGCCGCTCGTGAACCTCGCGAGCCTGGACCTCAACCTGCTCGTGTCCCTGGACGCGCTGCTCCAGCAGCGCAGCGTCACGCGGGCCGCGGCGCAGATGGGGCTCAGCCAGCCGGCCCTCTCCGCCTCGCTGGCCCGCCTCCGCCGCCACTTCGACGACGAGCTGCTCACCCGCGTCGGCAACGAGTACCGGCTGACGCCGCTGGCGGTCCAGCTCAAGGAGCTCGCCCGGATCGCCCTGTCGGGGGTGGAGCGGGTGTTCTCCGCCCAACCCGAGTTCGACCCGGCGTCCTCGACCCGCGAGTTCACCCTGCTGGTCAGCGACTACCTGGTTGCGGTGCTCGGCGACACCGTGGCCGGCCTGCTGGCGGAGGAGGCGCCCAACACCCGGCTGCGGCTGAGCACGCACTCACCGGCGGTCGTCGACCGGGCGGAGCAGGCGCTGCTCTCGGCCGACCTGCTCTTCCTGCCGCCCGGCTTCCTCACCGACCTGTCCCGCCGGGACCTGTACCGCGACGAGTGGGTCTGCGTGGTGGCCGCCGACAACCCCGTCGCGGACGTGGGCCTGACGGTCCAGGACCTGGAGACGCTGCCGTGGGTGGCCACCTACCACGGGCCGACGGCGTCGACGCCGGCCGCGCGCCAGATGCGCATGCTCGGCATCGAGCCGCACGTCCAGGTCGTCGTCGAGAGCTTCCTGACCGTGCCGGCCCTGATCGCCGGCAGCGACCGGATCGCCCTGCTGCAGCGCAGGCTCGTCGACCTGCTGCCGCTCAACACCGGCATCCGGGCGCTGCCGTGCCCGTTCGACGCCGGCCCGCTCATCGAGGCGATGTGGTGGCACCCGGTCTTCGACGACGACCCCGAGCACGGCTACCTCCGCGACCTCGTCGCGCGGGCGGCCGACCTGGCGGTGGGGGAGCGGTCGGTCGCTATAGACCCGACTGATGGTGGCCAGCACGAGAAGTGATTTCCGCTCGGCGTCCGGCGTCCCGACACTTCACCGCCAGTGATGCCGGTCACCCGGACCGGCACGCCCGTCGATGGAGACGCCCGTGTCGGAGAACGTCCTGAGCCCTGAGCGCCCGGCCGAGGAGCCGCTCGTCGGCGAGGTCGCCGTCGATCCCGCCACCGGCCGCCCGGCCGGCCGCGCGCAGGCGCTGGTCCTGCTGCTGTCCAGCTGCCTGGCCGTCCTGGGCGCCGTGCTGCTCGCGCCGGTGCTGCCCCGCATCCAGGACGCCTTCGCCGACACCCCCGGGGTGGAGGCGCTGGCACCGATCGTGCTCACCGCCCCGGCGCTGGTCATCGGCCTCACGGCGATGATCGCCGGCCGGATCGTCGACCGGGTCGGCCGCAAGCGCCTGCTCGTCAGCTCGCTGGTGGTCTACGCCGTCGTCGGGACGGCGCCGCTCTGGCTGCCGTCGCTGGAGCTCGTCGTCGCCAGCCGCGTGCTGCTCGGGCTCACCGAGGCGGCGATCATGACGTGCTGCACGACGCTGCTGGCCGACTACTTCCACGGCTCCCAGCGGGAGAAGTACTTCGGGTTGCAGGTGGTCTTCACGACCGTCGCCGCGACCATCTTCTTCGCGGTCGGCGGTGCTCTCGGCGCGGCGAACTGGCGGACGCCGTTCTGGCTGTACGTGGTCAGCCTGCCGCTCGCGGTCGCGGCCGCGAAGCTGATCTGGCAGCCGGCTCCGCGGGCCCAGGCGGCGGCGCGCGCCTCGACGCTGCCGGGTCTGCCGTGGCACCGGCTCGCCGCGCCACTGGGCGTGTCCCTGCTGGGCGGGCTGGTCTTCTACGTGCTGATCGTCCAGCTGTCGTTCAAGCTCGACGACATCGGCGTGGAGTCGACGGCGGTCATCGGCGCCGCCAGCGCGATCGCCTCGCTCGGCACCGCGGTCGGCGGGATCCTGTTCGCCCGCCTCGCCCAGCGGGGTCCGGCGGTCCTCGTGCCGCTGGCCTTCGGCCTCTCCGGGATCGGCATCATCGGGCTCGGCCTGTTTTCGACGGTCCCCGCCGTGATCGGGTTCGCCGTGGTCACCGGCTTCGGCAACGGGCTGATCCTTCCCTCGCTGCTCACCTGGGCGCTGGGCTCGCTGGGCTTCGAGCAGCGCGGCCGCGGAACCGGCGCCTGGACGTCGGTCTTCTTCATCGGCCAGTTCGTCTGCCCGCTCCTCGTCCTCGCGCTCACCGGTGCCATCGGCGGCCTCGGCCCGGCGATCGCCGTCCTCGGCGCGGTGTCCCTGGCAGTCGCCGTCGGGGTCCGCCTGCTGCGCCCGGTCGGGTCAGGGAGCCCGGTCGCCGCGCACTGACCGGCCGGCGGCCCCGCGGGATGCCGCGGGGCCGCCGGGCGTGCCCGCCGGTCAGTCGCGCCGGCGCCCGAGGAGCTCCGCGACGTGCCCGAGCGCCGCCGCGACCTCGGTGAAGCTGGTGCTCAGCGGCGAGAGGCCGATCCGCAGCCCGCGCGGCCGCCGGAAGTCGGGGATCACCCCCCGCCGCCACAGCTCGTCGACCACCTCGCGCATTCGGTCGTGCTCCAGGGTCACGTGGCCGCCGCGCCGCTCGGGGTCGCGCGGTGAGGCGACGACGACGCCCAGCGGGGCGAGCACCTCGTCGGCGACCGCCACGGTGAACTCGGTGAGCAGCACGGACTTGGCCCGGACGGCGGGCATCCCGGCCCGCTCGATGAGGCCCAGCATGTCCTCGACCGGGATCATCCCGAGGATCGGCGGCGTCCCGCTGAGGAAGCGGCGGATGCCCTCGGCCGGGACGTAGTCCGGCCCCATCGCGAACGGCTCGGCGTGCCCCATCCACCCGCTGATGGGCTGGGTGAGCTCGGCCTGGAGCCGCCGGGCGACGTAGCCGAACCCCGGCGCGCCGGGGCCGCCGTTCAGGAACTTGTAGCTGCAGCCCACCGCGAGGTCGACGCCGGCGTCGTCCAGCCGCAGGTCGACGACTCCGACCGCGTGGCTGAGGTCCCAGAGCACCAGGGCGCCGGCGGCGTGCGCGGCGGCGGTGATCCCGGGCAGGTCGGCGATGTAGGCGGACTTGTAGGCGACGTGGCTCAGCAGCACCACCGCCGTCCGGTCCGACAGCAGGGCCGCGACCTCGGCCGGCTGCACCCCGGTCGCGGGGTCCGGCTCGATCCAGCGGATCGTCCGGCCGGTCTCCGCGGCGACCGAGGTGAGCACGAAGCGGTCGGTCGGAAAGTTCTCGGTGTCGGCGATGATCTCCGGGCGGTCGGGCCGGGCGTCGACCGCGGCGCGGAGCAGCTTGTAGAGCAGCACCGTCGTCGAGTCGCCGACGACGGTCTGCCCCGGTGCCCCGCCGAGCACGACCCGCCCGATGCGGTCGCCCACGACGGTCGGGCGCTCCATCCACCGCTCGTCCCAGGCCCGGATCAGCCGCTCGCCCCACTCACCGTCGACGAACCGGGCCAGCCGCTCGCGGGTGGCCGCCAGCGGACGGCCGAGCGAGTTGCCGTCGAGGTAGGCGACCACGCCCTCGGGCAGCACGAACTCGGCGCGGAAGGCGGCCAGGGGGTCGGCCGCGTCGAGGTCGGCAGCGCGGGCGACGACCTCGGCCGGCAGGGCGCGCACGACGTCCTCAGGCACCGATCCCGCTCCGCACCGTGTACAGCTCCGGGAAGAAGGTCAGGTCCAGCGCCCGCTTGAGGAAGTCGACGCCCGAGCTGCCGCCGGTCCCGGTCGCGAAGCCGATGGTCCGCTGCACCGTGCGCAGGTGGCGGAACCGCCACAGCTGGACGGCGTCCTCCAGGTCGACGAGGTCCTCGCAGGTGGCGTACTGCGGCCAGTGCGCCGCGGTGTCCTCGTAGATCGCCCGGTGCACCGGCACCAGCGCCGGATCTTCCACCCAGGCCCGGCGCACGTCGCGGTCCAGGACGTGCTGCGGCACGGCGTGCCCGGCGCGGGCCAGGTGGCGCAGGAAGGCGTCGTACACCGTGGGGGAGTCCAGCAGCTCGGCAAGCAGCTCCTGGGCCACGGGGCGGCCGCGGAAGACCTGGAGGAGCCGCTCGTCCTTGTTGCCGAGGATGAACTCCACGGCCCGGTACTGGAACGACTGGAAGCCCGACGAGTGACCGAGGACGCCACGGAATTCCGCGTACTCGCTGGGGGTGAGGGTGGCCAGGACCGACCACTGCTCGGTGAGGGTGCGGAAGACGTGCTTGACCCGGGCCAGGCCCTTGCGGGCGCGGGGGACGTCGTCGGCGTCCAGGTGCGCCCGGACGGCGCGCAACTCGTGCAGCGAGAGCTTCAGCCACAGCTCGGTGGTCTGGTGCTGGATGATGAACAGCGGCTCGTCGTGGTGGTCGCTGATCGGCCGCTGCGCCGACAGCAGCGTGTCCAGCGCCAGGTAGCCGCCGTAGTCCATCTCCGCCCGGAAGTCGGTGCGCACCCCCTCCTCCACGGTGCGGACGCCGTCCTCGATCGCCCTGCTCTTCTCGATCGCCCTGTTCTCCTCGATCGCCATGCCACCCTCCTCCGCCCGCGGCACCGCACCCCCGGCGGCCGCCGGCCGCCGCGCTGCGATGCTCGCGCCCATGCTCTCGCACCCCTCGCCCGAGGACCGCTCCGTGCTGACCCGTCCGGCGTCGGCGCCCGACGAGGTGCTCCGGCACGGCCCGGACGCCGAGCAGGTGGCCGACGTGCGACTCGCGCGAGGGCCCGCCGGCGACCGGCCGGTGGTGGTGCTGGTGCACGGCGGCTTCTGGCGGCCCGAGTACGACCGGGCGCATCTGGGGCCGATGGCCGAGGCGCTGGCCGCGGCCGGCTGGCCGACCGTGACGCCGGAGTACCGGCGGGTCCCCGGCCACCCCGGCCTGGCGGTGCAGGACGTGCTCGCGGCGGTGCGGGCGGTCGCCGGCCGGCCGGACCTCACCCGCGGCCGGCGGGTCCTGCTGGCCGGGCACTCCGCCGGTGGGCACCTCGCGCTCCTGGCCGCCGCACTCCTGACCGCCGCCGTCCCCGAGCCGGCGGAGGCGCCGGCCGGGGTGCTCGCGCTGGCACCGGTGGCCGACCTCGTGCGCGCCCAGGAACTCGGCCTGGACGGCGACGCGGTGGTGGCGTTCCTCGGCGGGGACGCCGCGACGCGCCCCGACCTGGACCCGGCGCGGCTGCCCGCCCCGGCGGGTGCGGTCCGGATCCTGCACGGCGACGGCGACGGCGTCGTCCCGGCGGAGGTGAGCCGCTCCTACGCCCGGCGGCACCCCGCCGCCGTGCTGACCGAGGTCCCCGGCGGGCACTTCGCCGTCATCGACCCCCGCAGCGCCGCCTGGCCGGCGGTGCTCGGCGCCCTCGAGGACCTGGCCGCAGGAGCCTGACCGGTCAGAACGCCGACTCCAGCGCGGCGAGCAGCGCCGGCCCGTCCCAGGTCGGCGGGGGCATGATCCGGCGGATCGTGAGCAGCGGGTACGCCGGGTCCTGCGGATCGGCCAGCTGGAAGGCCGCCCGGTAGCCGGCCGCCTCGACCCGCGGCAGCGCCTCCGGCGACCACATGCCGTGGGGGTAGGCCATGACGTCCACCGGGTGGCCGAGGATCCCGGCCAGCTCGGCGCGCGGCTGGTCCAGCTGCACCGCCCACGCGTCCCCGGTCAGCTGGTCGACCCGCTGGTGGTCCCAGCTGTGCGCGCCGATGGTCATGCCGGCCGCGTCGAGCTCGCGCAGCTGGTCGGCGCTCAGCCAGTCGGTCTTCCCGAGGACCACGGTCATCGGGAAGAAGGCGCCCGGCCAGCCGAACTCGCGGAGCACCGGGAGGGCCACCGAGTGGTGGGTCGCCGAGCCGTCGTCGAAGGTGAGCAGCACCGGCCGGTCGGGCAGCGGTGCGCCGAACTGCAGGTGGTCCAGCAGGTCGGGGACGCCGATGGCGGTCCGCCCGCCGTCGCGCAGCGCCTGCAGCTGGGCGCGGAACACCGGCGGCGGCGTGATGATCGTGCGGGCGTAGGCGCTGTCGTCGGCGCGGGGCTCCCGCAGCTGGTGGAAGCACAGCACCGGCACGGTGGAGCGGGCCAGCACCTCCTGCGCCGTCGCGGGGGTCGGCGGCGCGCTGGAGGACGGCGGCGCGGCCGGGGGCGCCGGGTCGGGGGCCGGCGGCCGGGAGCTGCGGCTCGTCGGGGGAGCCGCCGGGTCGGCGCCGGGGGCGGAGCAGGCGCCGAGCAGGCCGGCCCCGGCCGCGGCGAGGAAGGTTCGTCGGCGCACGGGCCCACCCTCGCGGTCGGGCTCCCGCCGGGGCAAGGGGCCGCGCGGCATGCCCCCGGTGACGGGTTCCCCGGCGCGGCCCCTACCGTGGGCGCGCGTGCCCGCGGTGGGCTCGGGACGGGGGGTTCGGAGCCGGATGGGAGACGTCTTCTCCGGCGACCTGCTGCCCGAGGGGCTGCTTCCCGAGGGCCTAGGCCCCGGCGTGCTGGTCCTGCTGCTCCTGGCCGCGCTGGCCGCCGGGTGGATCGACGCCGTGGTCGGTGGCGGGGGGCTGGTCCAGCTGCCCGCGCTGCTGCTCGTCCCGGGGATGAGCCCGGTCCAGGCGCTCGCGACGAACAAGCTGGCGTCGATCTTCGGGACGACGACCAGCGCGGTCACCTACTACCGCCGGGTCCACCCCGACCTGCGGACCGCGCTGCCGATGGCCGTGATCGCCCTGGTCGGCAGCTTCGCCGGCGCGTCGGTGGCCGCGGCGCTGCCGGCCGCGGTGTTCAAGCCGGTCATCGTCGTAGCGCTGATCGCGATCGCCGCCTTCACCCTGCTCCGCCCGTCGCTGGGAGAGGTCACGGCGCTGCGGCACTCCGGCCGGCGCCACTACGGCACGGCCGCGGTGGTCGGGGCCGCCATCGGTTTCTACGACGGGATCCTCGGCCCGGGTACCGGCTCCTTCCTCGTCTTCGCCATGGTCCTGACCCTCGGCTACGACTTCCTGCACGCCAGCGCCAAGGCCAAGATCGTCAACGTCGCCACCAACCTGGGCGCGCTGCTCTTCTTCGCCCCGCACGGAGCGGTCCTCTGGGGGCTGGGGATCCTCATGGGCGCGGCCAACATGCTCGGCGGCTACCTGGGCTCCCGGACGGCGACGACCCGCGGGAGCGGCTTCATCCGGGTGGTCTTCCTCGTCGTCGTCACCGCGCTGATCACCCGGCTGGGCTGGGACGTGTGGACGGAGAACCTCCGGCCGCTGCTCGACTAGTTGGACTCACCGGACAGGTTGGTCAAGCAGGTGATGGAACTCAGCACGCGCGTGAGGCCAGGCGAGATCAGTACGCCTAAGCCGGGCGCCAGCCGAGTATGTGGCTCTCATAGGGTGACTCGCGTATTGCCCGATGCAGACGATCCGCCGCCGCAAAGTAGGTCCGGTAATCAGCGGCGAGCTCAGGGATGAGATCACGCCTCGCCAGCTCGATCGTCCCGCTTCGGATAGGTGCCTGACTGAGCTTGTTCCGGATGATGGACAGGGCGGCGTGAGTCTCCGCCAGCGCTGCCGCAACCTCCGGCTCCATCAGTGACAGGAATGGACGAAGAGCCTCATAGCTGTGGTCCGTTTTGACTCCTGTCTCTTCGAGCAGGGTCGTGATAGTCGCGATCGTGCCTATGGAAGACAGAATCTGATTGAATGCTTCCCGGAGTCCGATGAACAGTTCTCCCTCCGGCCCGTACACGTTGACGGCGTGCCCCACGTCGCCGTCATCGTGCAGAGTCGGCATTGTGGCGTTGCCGTGGAAGAAAATCCAGTGTGCAAAGACATCGCCGAGTCGAGAGATGTTCGTCACGTCGAGCGCGACGGCCGAATACAGCCGTTGAAGGGCTTGCCTGCGAGGCAGTTCAACGGCTAGCCAGTGAAAGATCCAACCGGTGAGATAGGCGAAACCGAGGCCACTGGCTCCGATGCCGAGCTCATGACCGAAGGAAAAACGCTCAGGAACGTCCGAGAGGATCGTCACGGAGAGAGCCGCTGCACCAGCGGGGACAAGCCATTGGTCCGCCGGCCGCTTCGGCCATAGTCTCGGCACGGTCGGAAGGGTACAGGGCGACTGCAGAACAGGAACGGAGCGCGTGAGGAGCCGACTTCGTGCGTACTCGCAGTGTGAGGATTGCGCTTTATGTCCACTTGGTAAAGGCGCGCTCGACTAAGGGGTCGCAGAACCCGCATTGCATCGTCGACGTCCCGAGCGCAGCGCACCTAGCGCTTCGGCAGGCACAACCGTGGTGCCCTCTTGTGGCCTCTTCGGGTGGCGGCGCGCCGCCGTTCGCGTCATGCCGTTGCGGAGTTCCAGGCGTTCGGTGCAGTATCCCGGCCCCATCGCAGAGGAGGCCGCCGTTGTCGGTCCGGCGCCCCCATCACCGTGCACACCTCCTCGCACACCGGCGCCGGCCGGCCGGCGGTGAGGGTCGTCGGTGAGGAGGGCGTCGACCTCACCAAGGTCGTCATCGAAAAGCTGCTACCTCGACTACTTCCGGGCCCGGACGCCCAGGCGGCCAAGCAGCAGATTGCGCCGAACTGGAACTACACCCACATCAGCCGGGACGTCCTGCCCATGCTCCGCGAGCGCGGGATGACCGAGGAGCAGGTCCGGCAGCTGCTGGTGGACACGCCGCGGCGGTACTTCGAGTAGCCCGCCGGGCCGCTCGGTCGGGAGCACCGGGCGCTGGCCGCCTCCGTGACGGTGCGCGCACCCTCCGCCACGGGCGCTCGGGAGTGCCTGGCGCGCCGGCTGCCCGGGGTGTCCGATGACCCCCTCGCACCGACGACGTCCGAGGAGTTTCCATGCCGCGTCCGCGTACCACGCTGCTGGCGGTCACCGTCCTGACCGGCGGCGCCCTGGCGGCCGGCGGGCCCGCCGGTGCCGCCCCCGCCGACACCGCCCCCGCCGACACCGCCCCGGCCGTCGGCAAGCCGCCGGAGAAGGCCGCGCTCGCCGTCGGCACCGGGGGAGCGGTCGCCACGGTCGACCCCGATGCCACCCGGATCGGGCTGGAGGTGCTGGCCGCCGGCGGCAACGCCGCGGACGCCGCGGTGGCGACCGCCGCCGCGCTGGGCGTGACCGAGCCCTACTCCGCGGGGATCGGCGGGGGTGGCTTCTTCGTCTACTACGACGCCGCTACCGGGACGGTCACCACGATCGACGGCCGCGAGACCGCCCCCCTGGCCATGGGCGCGGACGCCTTCCTCGACGAGGCGGGGGAGCCGATCCCGTTCGGCGAGGCGGTGGCCAGCGGGCTGTCCGTGGGGACGCCGGGCACGCCGGCCACCTGGGTGACGGCGCTGGAGGAGTTCGGCACCTGGTCGCTGGCGGAGACCCTGCGGGCTCCCGCCCGGCTGGCCGCCCGGGGGTTCGTCGTCGACGAGACCTTCCGGGAGCAGACCGCCGAGAACGAGGAGAAGTTCCGCACCTTCGCGCCGACCGCCGAGCTCTTCCTCCCCGGCGGCGCGCTCCCCGAGGTGGGCTCGGTGTTCCGCAACCCCGACCTCGCCCGCACCTACCGGCTGCTGGCCACCCACGGGGTGGAGGAGCTCTACAGCGGGAGGCTCGCCCAGGAGATCGTGCGCACCGCGCAGGACCCGCCCGAGGCGGCGGGGGTGGCCGACGTCCGGCCGGGTCTCCTGGCCGAGATCGACCTCGAGCTGTACGAGGCGCCGCTGCGGGAGCCCACGAAGATCGACTACCGCGGCCTGGAGGTCTACGGCATGGCCCCGCCGTCCAGCGGGGGCTCGACCGTCGCCGAGGCGCTGAACATCCTGGAGCCGTTCCCGCTGGACTCGCTGCCCGACGTGCCGGTGCTGCACGCCTACCTGGAGGCGAGCGCGCTGGCCTTCGCCGACCGCAACGCCTACGTCGGCGACCCGGCGTACAGCCAGGTCCCGCTGGCCGAGCTGCTCTCCGATGAGTTCGCCGCGGAGCGGGCCTGCACGTTCTCCCCGGACGCGGCGTTCGAGAAGCCGACCGCCGCCGGCAACCCGGACGGCGAGTACGAGCCGTGCCCGGCCGGGGAGGGGCCCACCGTGGGGGAGGGCGCGGAGGGGCCGTCCACCACCCACCTCACCGTCGGTGACGCGCAGGGGAACATCGCCAGCTACACGCTGACCATCGAGCAGACCGGCGGCAGCGGGATCACCGTGCCCGGCCGCGGGTTCCTGCTCAACAACGAGCTGACCGACTTCACGTTCCAGGCCGCCGACCCGACGCGGCCCGAGCCCAACCTGCCGGCGCCGGGGAAGCGCCCGCGCAGCTCCATGGCGCCGACGATCGTCCTGGACGACGGCGCACCGGTGCTGGCCCTCGGCTCACCGGGCGGCAGCACGATCATCACCACGGTGCTGCAGACGCTGGTGAACCGCATCGACCGCGACCTGGACCTCGCCGAGGCGATCGCCGCACCCCGGGCCAGCCAGCGCAACACGGCCCAGGTGAGCGCCGAGCCGGCGTTCATCGAGGCCTACGGCGAGCCGCTGCGGGCCCTCGGGCACGAGTTCACGTCGGTACCGGAGCTGGGCGCGGCCACCGGCATCGAGTACCTGCCCGGCGGGCTGATGCTGGCCGCCGCGGAGGCCGAGCGGCGCGGCGGTGGCAGCGCCGGCGTGGTGGAGCCGGCCGGGCCGGGTGCGGGGCCGATCGACCCGCCGCTGGGCGACTGAGGCACTGAAGGGACTGAGGCACTGAGGGGCTGGGGTCCGGTGCTCCCCGCGGCGGGCATCCGCCGCGGGGAGCACCGCGCCCGGTCTCAGTAGCGCGGGCCGCCCAGCGCGCCGCCGCGGTCACCGAGCCACTCGGCCGGCCGGTAGGCGTGCAGGTAGTCGGCCGCGCCCAGATCCAGCCGCTCGGCCGCGGCGTCCAGACCGCGCGGGCTCGCCGCGCCGGTCCAGCGGCCGAGCTCCACCCGCTCGTCCAGCGCGGAGACGGCGGCGACCAGCTCCGCCGGGGTGAAGCCGCAGTGCCCCAGCCGGTGCACGTAGGCCTGCCGCAGCAGCTGGTGCCGGCCGGCGTCGCGCACCGTCTCCGCGTACTCCTCCTCGACCTGGACGGGGGCGAGGACGTCGTGGGTGGTGTGGATGCTCAGCACCGGGATCTCCAGGTCCCCGGTCAGCTCCGACGTCGCCCGCGCGCGCTCCAGCGCGGCCGGGTCCGGTGCCACGTCAGCGGTGCGGGTCAGCTCGGCGAGGTCGGCCTGCAGGTCAAGCCCGGCCTCCCGGTAGAGGATCTCCACCTGCTTGCGCTCGTCGGCCGCGCCCAGGAGCGCCCGGTAGTCGACCCCCACGTTCCACGAGGGGTTGCCCCCGACGGTGTTCTCGACATCGACCCGGGCCGGGTAGGTGAAGGCGAGCCCGCCGAGCAGCTGCTCGTACTGCGCCTGCTGCTGGGCGACGTGGTCGCGCGGCCCCGGCTCCGGCTGGCCCTCGGCCCAGCGGGGCAGGTGGTACAGCGCCGCGGCGAGCGCGATCCGTGCCCGGCCCTCGGGGCTGTCCTGGCCGGCCTCCACCGCGGCGACCATCGTGTCCACGGCCGAGCCGACCGCCGCGAAGTCCCCGCCGTACCCGGCCAGCTGCACCGACTGGCCCTCGGGCACCAGTAGCTGGGCGACCGCGTGGGCGCCGTCGAGCTGGTAGTTGAGCAGGTCCACGCCGCCGTGCATGAGGCCGCAGGTCGCCAGCGCCCCGTCGATGCCGGTGCCGCCGCGCTCGGCCAGCTGACCGGTCAAGAGGCCGCCCATCGACGTCCCGAGGGCGAGGACCCGGTCGGGCTCCCCGAAGCGCTCGCCGAACGCGGCGAGCGTCTGCAGCTGGTCCACCGCGGCGGTGTCCAGGGTCCAGCCGGTGCGCTCGTAGGAGGAGCCGACGAGCGCGTAGCCCCGCGCGAGCAGCGCCTGCGCCGTCTCCTCGTCGGGAGCGTTCTGGGCGGTGTTCGGGATGCCGAGGAAGGACGGGCGGTACCCGTGGCTGTACAGGATCACGGTGCCGTTCCAGGCGGCCGGGACGTCGGCGACCCAGGTCGTCGGCTCGCCCGGGATGGTGCCCTCGACGTGCGTCGGGGCGGGATCGGCGGCGGCAGGAGGGGCGGCCACGACCGAGACGGCCAGTGCGCACGTCAGGCCGGTGACGAGGGAACGAGGGGACATGGGAGATCCTCACGACGAGGGCTGGGGGTACCAGGACGCTAGGGCTCCGCTCTGACGCGCGTCAACGAAAAGTCGAACATTTCCGTGACCCACGACATAGCGCAGGCGGGAGCAACGGGGGTCCGCCGGGGTCCGCCGGGGCCGGGACGCCGCCGTCGGCGCGCCACCGCGGTCCCGGCGGCGGGGCCGGAGGCCGCTGAGTACCCTGGCCTCTCCGCCTCGGCCGCTGCTTTCCGTTCCCGGTTGCCGATCCCTGCCGCGGCCAGGCGCAGTCGCCGGAGAGAGGGTCATGACCGAGGTGTTGTGGGCCTGCCGGCCCCGGCCGCAGCCCGACCTCCCGGCGCGCCCGGTGCTGACGGCCGTGCCCACCACGGTGGCCGAGCTCCGGTCGCTCCGGCTGGCTCTCCGCGCGTCGGCCACCGACGACGGCCCGGCCGCGGGTGCGGACGCCGACGACCTCGACCGCCTCCTGCTGGTGTTCGAGGAGCTGGTCAGCAACGCCCTGCGGCACGGCGGGTCACCGGTCGAGGTGACCGTCACCGAGGTCGCCGGGGGCTGGCTGCTCGAGGTGGGCGACGCCTCCGGGGAGGTCCCGCCGGTACCGGCCGTCGGCCGGGACGCAGCCCGCGGTGGGCTGGGGCTGTACCTGGTCGCGCAGCTCGCCGGCGCCCACGGCTGGGTGCCCGACGGGGACGGCCGCAAGGTGGTGTGGGCGCGGGTGGACGTCGCCGCACCGGCCGGGGCACCCGGCCCGCCGGATGCCACTGCTGCCGCGCCTGCCGCCCCCGCCCCCGGGGGCGCGGGCGTGCCGCCGTCCGCCGCGGGAGCGCCGTCCGACCGGCGCCCGAGGGGGGCCGCGCTGCGGCGGCTGAGCGTGGCCGTGGCCGCCGGCGTCCTGGCGCTCGCCCTCGCGCTGGCGTGGCTGACGTCGGAGGTCAACGAGAACAACAACGAGCGGCTGCTGACCCAGCAGGTCGCCGAGGTGACCACCCTGGTGTCCACCCAGGTGGCGGTCCTGGAGAGCCAGCTCGCCGACGCCGCGCAGGTCGCCGTCGTGACCGGGGGCGATCCGGACGCCTTCACCCGATTCGCCGCGGCCACGGTCCCGATGCCCGGCCTGTCGCTGTCGCTCTGGCGGGTCAGCGGGGGCGACGCCGAGCGGATCGCCGTCGAGGGCCCCGAACCGGAGCTCCCGCCCGGGCGCGCCGAGGAGTTCCTCGCCGGCCTGGAGCCGAACGGGGAGCTGGCGGTCGCCGGCATCGTCGGGGAGCCCGAGCCCCGGCTGGCGTACGCCATCGCGCCGGTCGGGGGCGACGGGGACCTCGTGGTGCACGCCGAGCTGCCGCTGAACCGCAACATCCAGGTACCCGAGGGTGATGCCTACGGCGGCCTGGACCTGGCCGTCTTCCTCGGCCCGGATCCGGATCCCGACCAGCTGCTGCAGACCACCGCCCCGCTGCCCATCGAGGGCGACGCGGCCACCCGCCAGGTGCCCTTCGGCGACAGCCGGTTCACCGTGGTGGCGGCTGCGCGCGCCTCCCTGACCGGACCGCTCTCGGCGGCGCTGCCCTGGATCGTCCTGGGGGTCGGCGCGGCGCTGGCCGCCGGCGGGGGAGCGATGGTCGAGACCATGTCGCGGCGCCGGGCGGTCGCCGAGCGGCTGGCCGCCGACAACGCGCAGCTCTACCGGCGCCAGCGCGGGATCGCCGGCACCCTGCAGCACGCCCTGCTGCCCGAGGTGCCGCAGGTCGCGGGCCTGGAGCTGGCGGCGCGCTACGTCGCCGGGATCGACGAGCTCCAGGTCGGCGGGGACTGGTACGACGTGATCCGGGGCCCGTCCGGCCGGTGGGTGTTCGTCGTCGGCGACGTCTCCGGGAAGGGCCTGCCGGCGGCCACGACGATGGCCTCGCTGCGGTACGCGGTGCGCGCCTACGTCGCGCAGGGCGACGACATCGACGTCGTCGTCCACAAACTCGGCGCGCTGCTCGACGTGCACACCGACCACCAGTTCGCCACCGTCCTGCTCGGCGAGCTGGCCCCGGACGACGGCGTGGTCCGGGTGGTCTCCGCGGGGCACTTCCCGCCGCTGCTGCTCGGCCCCGCGGGAGCGGCGCAGCTGCCCTGCCGCGTCGGTCCGCCGGTCGGGGTCGCGACCGGTGCACCGGTCGTGACCGAGACCCGGGTGGCGGGCCCCGCGACCCTGCTGGCGTTCACCGACGGGGCGGTGGAACGCCGCGGCGAGGACCTCGACACCGGCTTGGAGCGGCTGCGGTCGGCGGCGGTCGCCGCGGCCGGTCAGCCCCTTCCGGCGATGCTGGACCGGCTCATGCAGCTGCCCGTCGACGACGGCGGCCGGGACGACACGGTGCTGCTGGGCCTGCGCTGGGGGAGCTGACCGCACGCGGGGACGCCGCGGAGCCGGCGCGGGACGGGTGCCCCTCCCGCGCCGGCTCCGTCGGGGATCAAGGCTTGACGGCGAGCACCGGGCGGTCGGCGTCGAGCAGGATCCGCTGGGCACTGCTGCCCATGAGCAGCTTGCCGACGGGGGAGCGCCGCCGCAGGCCGATGACGATCACCGACGCGTCGACGTCCCGGGCCACCCGCAGCACCTCGTCGGCGGCGTCACCGGAGTGCTCCTCCTGCCGGAGGTCGAGCTGGACGCCGTCGGCCGCCGCGCGGGCGGTGATCTGCGCGATCGCGTCGTCCGGCGCGACCTCCACGCTGACCGGGGCGCCACCGCGGGCGGAGTTGAGCACCACCAGCGGCTCGGACCGGCGCCGCGCCTCCTGCAGCGCGGCGGTGAAGGCGGCCTCGCCCTCGGGGGTGGGGAGGTAACCGACCAGGACGGTCATCCGAGCTCCTCGGTGTCGCTGCGGCGCCCGGCGGATTGCCGGCGGGCGAAGGGCTGTCGCGGCGGCCGTGCCCATCATCGGCGGGCCACCACGAGGAAGCCTACGAGCACCGCCGGTACCGCGTCGGGGACGAACTGCCTGCGTGTGCCGCCCGTGGCAGGCTCGGGGCCGTGACTCGGGTGGGCCTGGTGCTCGGCGGCGGCGGCGTCGTCGGGCAGGCCTACCACTCCGGGGTGCTCGCCGTCCTGCAGCACGACGTCGGCTTCGACGCCCGCACCGCCGACGTGGTCGTGGGCACCTCGGCCGGGTCCATCACCGGCGCGCTGCTGCGGCTGGGGGTCTCCGCGGAGAACCTGGCGGCGTGGACCGTGCGGGCGCCGCTGTCGGGCACCGAGCACGTGCTCCGGCAGATGGCCGAGGCGCCGGTGCCCGAGCTCGCGCCGTTCCGCCCCTGGGAGCTGCTGCGCCGCCCGCTGCGGCTGCCCGGGCGGCACATGGTGCAGCGCGCGGTCACCCGGCCGCTGCAGTTCCGGCCGATGGCGGCCGGCATGGCGCTGATGGCGCCTGGGCGGCACGACATCCTCGAGCAGCTGGCCGCTCTCCGGGAGCTCGAGGGGCCGGGGTGGCCGGAGCCGGACCTGTGGATCTGCGCGGTGCGCCGCCGGGACGGCCGCCGCGTGGTGTTCGGCCGCAGCGGCGCGCCGGAGGCGCCCCTGCACCTGGCGATCGGGGCGTCGTGCGCCGTGCCGGGCTATTTCGCGCCGGTGACCATCGGGGGCCAGAGCTACCTCGACGGCGGCGTGCACTCGCCGACCAACGCCGCCGTCCTGCGCGGGCAGGGCCTCGACATCGTGATCGTCATCGCCCCCATGAGCGGCCCCACCGGCTGGCGGCCCGGCGTCTTCCCGGCGGCCCGCCGGTACTCCGACCGCCTGCTGCAGCGCGAGGTCAAGGCGCTGGAGGCCGAGGGCGTGCGGACCGTCGTCTTCACGCCCGGCCCCGACGAGCAGCTCGTCATGGGCAACGACATGATGTCGCGCGCCCGCCTGGACGAGGTGGTCCAGCAGTCGTTCCTGACGGCGGGCGTGCACGCGGCGGCCCCCGGCGTCGCCGAGCTGCTGCACGCCGCGGCCGGCCGCCCGGGCTGAGCCGGCCCGGACGCGGGTGCCTCCGGCGGGTGCGCCGGGTAGGGCATGCGGGCACCGCGAGGAAGGGTGGGCACCGCGAGACGGGAGGAGAGGCGCGCATGTCGGTCGTCGAACGGCTCGACGCCTTCCAGGCACGGCATCCCGCGGCCGCGCTCCCGCTGGGGGTGGCCTACAAGTTCTTCGACGACCGCGGGCCGCACCTGGCCGCGCTGATCACCTACTACGGCTTCGTCTCGCTGTTCCCGCTGCTGCTGATCCTGACCTCGGCGCTGGGCTTCCTGCTCGACGGCGACCCCGCCCTCCAGCAGCGGATCCTGGAGTCGGCGCTGTCGGACTTCCCGCTGCTGGGCACTGTTCTCGCGGAGAACATCGGCAGCTTCCAGGGCAGCGGCGGGGCGCTCGTCGTCGGCATCCTCGGCACCCTCTACGGCGGCCTGGGCGTGATGCAGGCGGCCCAGGCGGCGCTCAACCGGATCTACGCCGTCCCGCGCTTCGCCCAGCCCAACCCGTTCCTGTCCCGGGCGCGCAGCCTCCTGCTCGTCGTCGTCCTCGGGATGGGGGCGGTGGCCTCGACCGCGCTCACCGCGGTGGTGTCCACGTTCTCCGGTCTGCTGCCGGTGCCCGACGCGGTCGTGACCGCCGGTGGCACCCTGCTCAGCTTCTCGATCAACGTGGGCATCTTCCTGGTGCTCTACCAGGTGCTGGTGGCCCGACGGCTGGGCTGGCGCAACGTGGCCGTGGGCGCGGCGATCGCCGCCGTGCTGTGGGAGCTGCTGCACCTGCTGGGCGTCTACTACTTCGGGTCCTACGTGCTGCGCTCCAGCGACGTCTACGGCGTCTTCGGCGTGATCCTCGGCCTGGTGGTGTGGATCTACCTGCAGGCGCTGGTCGTGGTCCTCGCCGCCGAGATCAACGTGGTCCGCCACCGGCGGCTGTACCCCCGCTCGCTGCTCACGCCGTTCACCGACGACGTCGACCTGACCCCGGCGGACATCCGCGTCTACACCGGCTACGCGCAGAGCGAGCGGTACAAGGGCTTCGAGCGCGTGGAGACCTCGTTCCGGAAGGACGCCCCGGTGGATCCGCCGGCCGACGGCTTCCCCGGTGACGTGGCCGAGGACGAGGCGGAGGCGGCCGGCGACCCGGTACCGGAGGGCGAGTCGCTGCCGGAGGGCGACCCCGACGCGACCCCGGACCCGGCGCCCGAGGGCGAGTCGCTGCCGGAGAGGGCCCCGGGCGCGGCCGGCGACCCGGTGCCGGAGGACGCCCCGTCGCCGGACGGAGCTGCCGTGGACGGCGCATCGGAGGACGCCCGGCAGCGTCCGTGAGCGCGGGTTATCTGTCGCGAGGGCCGGCGCCCAGAAAGTGTCAGGGGTCGAACGTACGTTCGGTCCATGCAGCCGATGCGAGGGACCTCCGTGGTGGAGAGCCTGCTCGTCGACTGGGTCTACCGCCTCCCCGACGAGGACGTGGCGGGGCCGCCGGTGGAGCTGCTGGACGCCGGGCAGGTCGCCTCCGAGCTGGCCCGGCTGCAGCGCAACCGCGCCCGGGAGACCGCGCGGGAGGCGGACCTGATCCTCCGGCTGGCCGAGCTGCGCCCCGACGTCGACGACCCGCCACCGGGCACGCCGGGCGCCCGCAGCCGGACCTGGCGGACGACCGACCCGGAGTTCGCCGGGGTCAGCGAGTTCTTCCCCGACGAGCTGGCCCACGCGATCAATCTCGGCCGCGGCACCGCCGTCTTCCGTGCCCGGCGGGCCTGCACCTGGCGGGAGAAGCTGCCGGCCACGTTCGTCGCGCTGCGCCGCGGCGAGCTCGACGACCGGCGGGCCGGGGTGCTGGCCGATGTCCTGCAGCACACGACGGCCGGCCTCGCCACGGAGGTCGAGACGGCGCTGCTCCCGGAGGCTCCCGACCTGTCGCTGGCCGCCCTGCGCCGGCGCGCGCTGGCCCTGCTGGCCGCACTCGACGGTGCGGCGATGGAGGAGCGGCAGGAGGAGGCGAGGAAGGCCGCCGACGTGCGGGTCGCCGACGCCGGCGACGGGATGGCCACCCTCACCGGTGACCTGCCCGCGGATGACGCCGCGGCCTGCTTCGCCGTCATCGACTCGCTGGCCCGGATGGCGAAGGCCGACGGCGACGAGCGGCCGATCGGCGCCATCCGCGCGGCGATCCACTCGATGCTCATCCTGCGGCCGGCCGACTCCGGGTGCGGCGGGGTGCACGTGCACCTGGCCGTCACCACCACCCTCGACGGGCTGGCGAACGGCGAGGGCGGGGGAGAGGTCGAGGGGGCGCCGATCACCGCCGGCCAGCTCCGCGCCCTGCTGGCACGGGTCGGCGCCCTCGGCCTGAGCACTCCCGACGGCGGCACGCTGACCTTCGCGGTCACCGACGAGGACGGGCGGCTGCTGGCCACCCTGAGCGCCGGCGAACTCGCCCGGCTGGCGGAGCAGGGATGCCGGCGGCACCCCGGCGCCGAGTGCGGCTGCCCGGTGGCCGGCATGCCACCCGCCACCGGCTCCTACCGGCCCACCGACCGCCAGCACCGGTTCGTCGACACCCGCGACCGCCGCTGCCGCATGCCCAACTGCGGACAGCGCGCCGGGTGGGCGGACCACGACCACGTCGTTCCGCACGCGCAGGGCGGCCGGACCACCTGCACCAACCTGTGCTGCCTGTGCCGCTCCCACCACCGGCTGAAGACCTTCGCCGGCGGCTGGGGATTCCGCATGGACCCCGACGGCACGCTGCACGTCACCAGCCCGTCCGGGGTCACCCGCACCACCCGGCCACCGGGCCTGCGACTCCGCGGAGCCGGACCGCCGCCGTTCGCGCCGGCGGATGACCCGCCGCCGTTCTGATCCGCCGGGCGGCCTCAGCGGCGGAGGTGCTCCCGGATCGCGGCGGTGACCATCCGGTGGTCCTCGAGCTGGGGAAGCCCCGACACCGCGATCACCCCCACCGGGCCGACGCCCCGGACCAGCAGCGGGAACGCGCCACCGTGCGCGGCGTACCGGGCGGGGTCGAGGCCGAACTCCTCCTCGAAGGTGGTGCCGCGCTCGATGCTGGCCTGGCGCACGTGCAGCGAGCTGTGCCCGAACCGGTGGACCACCCGTGACTTGCGCTCGATCCAGGTCCAGTTGTCCGGGACTGCGCCGGTCACCGCGACGGCGAACAGGCGGGAGCCGTTGCGCGAGATCTCCACGGCGACCGGTGCGCCGTCGCGCCGGGCAGCCGCGACCAGCGAGGACCCGAGGGACCAGGCGTCGTCGTTGCCGAAGGAGTCGAACTGCAGCTCCTGCTCGTCCGCGGCGAGCTCGGCGAGGGAGGGGAAGGAGTCGGTCACCCCGCCTTCCTACCGTGCCGACCCGGCCCGGTCAGGAGGCGACCGTGTCCTCGGCCTCGATGGCGGCGTTCCACTCGGGCTTGCCGGCCTGCCAGCGGTCCTCGGTGTCGCCGCGGCGCCAGTAGCCGGACACCGACGTCCACGCCGGGTCCAGGCCGCGCTCGGCACGCAGGTGCCGGCGCAGCTCCCGGACGGCGTAGGCCTCGCCGTGCACGAAGACGTGGCCGTCGCCGGCCGGCAGCGGGACCGCCCGCACGGCCTCGACCAGGAGGGCGCCGGGCTCGGCGTCCCCGCGGTGCAGCCACCTCAGGTCCACCCCGGGGCCCGCCACCAGGTCGGCCTGCTGCTCCTCGGGGCCGGCCACCTCGATGAACACCATCGCGCGGGCGCCGGCGGGAAAGGAGTCCAGCGTGGCGGCGATGGCCGGCAGCGCGGACTCGTCACCGGCCAGCAGGTGCCAGTCGGCGTCCGGCCGGGGGGTGTAGGCGCCCCCGGGGCCCATGAACTGGATCCGGTCGCCCGGGCGGGCCGCCGCGGCCCAGGGTCCGGCCACCCCCTCGTCGCCGTGGTGCACGAAGTCGATGGTCAGCTCGCCGGCCGCGGGGTCCCAGGCGCGGACGGTGTAGGTGCGGGTGACCGGCCACTGGTCCCGCGGCAGCTCGGCCTGCACCTGGTCGACGTCGTACGGCGCGCCGTAGGCCGCACCCGGGGGCGGGAACATGAGCTTCACGTAGTGGTCGGTGAACTCACCGACCCCCAGGCCCGTCAGGCCGTCGCCGCCGAGCACCACCCGGATCATGTGCGGGGTGAGCCGCTCGGTGCGGACCACCTCGCCCACCCGTGGGGTGCGCTTGCGCCGCGGTCGCCGGTCGCCGTCCGGTCGTGGCTCGCTCATCACGACTGGCGACGGTACAGAGGGCACCCTAAGCCGGTCCGGGCAGCCGGTTAGGGTGCCCTGCGTGGAGACCGTGGCGACCGATCCCGACGGACGCCGGGAGCGCAGGCCGACGGTCCTCGACGTCCTCGCGCTGGAGGAGATCGACCGCGATCTCTACCGCAGCACGCTGGTGTTCACCGACCCGTTCCCGCTGTACGGCGGGCAGGTCGCCGCCCAGGCCCTGTACGCGGCCGGGCGCACCGTCGCCCCCGACCGCCTGCCGCACTCGCTGCACGGCTACTTCCTGCGCAGCGGCGACGCGGCGCGCCCCACCGTGTTCCGGGTCGACCGCGACCGGGACGGCGGGTCGTTCTCCGCGCGCCGGGTCGTCGCGCTCCAGGGCGGCGAGGTGGTGTTCAGCATGTCGGCGTCCTTCCAGGTGCCGGGTGCCGGACCCGACCAGCAGGTGCACGAGACCCCTCAGGTGGAGCCGGCCGGCACGCTGCCGGTCATGGAGCTGCCGCGGCTGTTCTCCATGGAGAGCCGCCGCCCGCCGCAGCCCTACGACGGGCACTTCCCGACCCGGTTCTGGGCGCGCGCCACCGTGCCGCTGCCGGCGGAGCCGCTGGTGCACGCCTGCGTGCTCACCTACCTGTCCGACATCGGCACCGGGCTCTCCGCGCTGCCGGAGGACGAGGCCAGCCCCGGGCCCACCATCGACCACGCGCTGTGGTTCCACCGGGACGCCCGGCTGGACGACTGGGTGCTCATGGACATGGTGCCGCGCACCGTCTCCGGCGGGCGGGGCTGGTACACCGGCTCGATCTCCACGGCCGGCGGGACCCTGGTCGCCAGCTTCGCCCAGGAGACGCTGTTCCGGCCCGGCCGCAACCCGTTCCGGCCGGGGCGCTGACCGGCCCGGCCGGTCGCGCGTCGGGTCCATGATCGTCTAGACGTCATGACGTATGGTCGGGAGCGTTCCGGCCCACGAGCGCGAGGAGCCAGCCGGTGCGCATCGGAATCCTGACCGGAGGCGGGGACTGCCCCGGCCTCAACGCCGTCATCCGTTCGGTGGTCCGCACCGCGGGCTGCCACTACGGCAGCGAGGTGGTCGGCTTCCGCGACGGCTGGCGGGGCCTGCTGGAGAACCGGTCGACGCCGCTGGACGTCCCCGCGGTCGACAACCTGCTCACCCGCGGCGGGACGATCCTGGGCTCGGCCCGCGTCGCGCCGGAGAAGCTGCACGCCGGCATCGACGAGATGCGCGGCACGCTGGACGAGCACGGGATCGACGTGCTGATCCCGATCGGCGGCGAGGGCACGCTGACCGCAGCGCACCTGCTGTCGGAGGCGGGCGTCCCGGTGGTCGGCGTCCCCAAGACGATCGACAACGACATCGACGGCACCGACCTGACCTTCGGCTTCGACACCGCGGTCAGCATCGCCACCGAGCTCATCGACCGGCTGCACACCACCGCGGAGTCCCACCAGCGGGTGCTGCTCGTGGAGGTGATGGGCCGGCACGCCGGCTGGATCGCCCTGCACGCGGGCCTCGCCGCCGGGGCGCACCTGACCCTGGTGCCCGAGGAGCCGTTCGACGTCGACGAGGTCGTCCGGCTGGTGTGCGAGCGCTTCGCACGGGGCGACAAGCACGTCATCGGCGTCGTCGCCGAGGGCGCGACCCCGCTGCCGGGCCAGATGGCCTTCCGGGTGGGCGGGCTCGACGAGTTCGGCCACCGCCGGTTCACCGGCGTCGCCCAGCAGCTCGGCGAGGAGCTGGAGCGGCGCACCGGCAAGGAGGTGCGCGCCACGGTGTTGGGCCACGTCCAGCGCGGCGGGACGCCGACGTCCTTCGACCGGGTGCTGGCCACCCGGTTCGGCCTGCACGCCACCGTCGCCGCGCACGAGGGCAAGGTCGGGCAGATGGTCGCCCTGCACGGGACCGAGATCGAGCTGGTGCCGCTGGCCCGCGCCGTCGCCCGGCTGAAGACCGTCACCCCCTCCCGGCTCGCCGAGATCCGCGCCTTCACCGGCTGAGCCGCCGGGCTGCACCGGATCGCACCGGGCCGCCGCCGGCCGGCGGGTGGGTTACGGTCCGGTCCGTGCGGCTCCCCGACGGTCTCGTGGCCGTGGTCAAGCGCGACTGCCCCACCTGCGTCCTCGTGGAGCCGGTGCTGCGGCGGCTCGGCGCGGCCGTGTGGTGCCAGGACGACGCCGGGTGGTTCGACGGGGACGACACCGACCTGGAGCTCTCCTACCGGCTGGGGATCGAGACCGTCCCGACGCTCCTCCGGGTGGCCGACGGCGAGGAGCGGGCGCGGGTGGTCGGCTGGAGCAGGCCGCAGTGGGAGGAGCTGACCGGCGTCGCCGGGCTCGGCGAGGAGCTGCCCGAGCACCGGCCCGGCTGCGGCTCGCTGTCGGTGGACCCGTCCCGCGTCGATGCCCTGGAGGCGCGGTACGGCGGGAGCGGGCTGGCCAGCCGGCGGGTGGAGCTGGCCGAGCTGGAGGACGAGCACGAGGCGCTGTTCGACCGCGGCTGGACCGACGGCCTGCCCGTGGTCCCGCCGACGCCGGAGCGGGTGCTCCGGATGCTGCGCGGCACGACCCGCGACCCCGGGGAGGTGGTCGCCGTCGTGCCACCGGACCTGGTCGAGTGCACCGTGGAGAAGGTGGCGGTCAACGCGGTCATGGCCGGCTGCCTGCCCGAGCACCTGCCGGTGGTCCTCGCCGCGCTGGAGGCCGCCACCGCCGAGGAGTTCGCGCTGCACGGGCTGCTCGCGACGACGTACTTCGCCGGCCCGGTCGTGGTGGTCAACGGGCCGGTCGCGGCCCGCATCGGCATGAACGCCGGCGTCAACGCCCTCGGCCAGGGCAACCGGGCGAACGCCACCATCGGCCGGGCGCTGCAGCTGGTCATCCGCAACGTCGGCGGGGGACGCCCCGGCGAGGTGGACCGCGCGACCATGGGCAACCCAGGCAAGCTCACCTTCTGCTTCGCCGAGCGCGAGCACGACAGCCCCTTCCCGCCCCTGGCCGCCGACCGCGGGGTGCCCGGCGACGCGGTGACCCTCGTCGCCGGCTCGGGCGTGCAGCCGGTGGTCGACCAGCTCAGCCGCGACCCGGAGTCCCTGGCCCGCACCTTCGCCGTGTGCCTCCGGGTGAACGCCCACCCCAAGCTGCCGATGGCGTTCGACGCGATGCTGGTCGTCTCCCCGGAGCACGGCCGGGTGTTCCGCGAGGCCGGGTGGGACCGCCGCCGCCTGCTGGCCGAGCTCGACGGGCTGCTCGCCCTGCCCGGCGCCGAGCTGGTCCGCGGCGCCGCCGGGATGGTCGAGGGGGTGCCGGAGGCGCTGGCCGGGAGCACCCTCCCGAAGTTCCGCCCCGGCGGGCTGCTGATCGCCCACGCCGGCGGCGACGCCGGGCTGTTCAGCGCGATCGTGGGTGGTTGGGTGGCGGGGGAGACCGGCAGCGTTCCGGTGACACGGGAGGTACGGCAGTGAAGACGGTCCTGGACCCCACGGGGGAGCGGCAGCCGGCGGTCCGAGCCCTGCTGCCCCGCCCACCCGCGCTGCACGGCCGCACCGTCGGCCTGCTCGACATCAGCAAGGCGCGCGGCGACGTCGTGCTCGACCGCCTCGCGGAGCTGCTGGCCGCCGACGGGGCGCTGGTGCGCCGCTACCGCAAGCCGACCTTCGCCCGCACCGCCCCGGTGGACCTGCGGCACGAGATCGCCGAGCAGTGCGAGGTGGTCATCGAGGCGCTGGCCGATTAGGGCTCCTGCACGTCGTGCAGTGTGCACGACATCGCCGACCTCGAGCGCCGCGGCGTCGTCGGGGTGTTCCTCGCCAGCGCCGTGTTCGCCGAGGCCGCCAGCATGCAAGGCGTGGCGCTCGGCTTCCCCGCGCCCTACGTGCTGGTGCCGCACCCGGTGCAGGACCGCACCGACGCCGAGCTGCGCGCCGTCGCCGAGGAGGTCTACCCCGCGGTGGTGGCGGCGGTGACGGCGGGGAGCTGAGCGGGCTACCAGCGGTCGCGGGCCGCCCGGCGCCTCGCCCGCCGCCACCGCCACCGGACCACCGCCAGCACCACCACCAGCCCGACGGCGCCGGTGACCCAGCCGGCCGCCTCGGCGCCGGAGGACAGCGACGTCCCGGCGGCGGCGTCGACCAGCCCGGCGAACCACGACCACAGCGCATGGCCGACGACGTAGCCCCCGACGACCGTGAGGAACGCCGGGACCGCCAGCACGAGGAGGAACACCCCGACCTCCCATCGGCGCCCGCCCCGGGTGCCCGGGAGTGTTCGTACGGGAACCGGCCGGTGGATGCGCCGGCCGGGATGCGCGGTCGTGGCCGGCGTCAGCGGTAGACGACGTCGACGTTGCGGAAGGCTCCGAGCGCGTGGTCGGCGACGAAGTACTCGTGGTCCTGGCGCACCCGGGCGGCCGCCTCCTCGGCGAACCGGAGGACGTCGTCGACGAACAGCTCCCGGCTGCCGATCGCCTCGAGGATCGCCGGCTCCACGTCGTAGTCGACGTTGCCGCTGTCGTCGGACATGGCGTGGGTGTGCGCCAGCACCCGGCCGCAGATCTCGGCGTACTCCTTCCACTCCCGGCGGGACAGCTTCCCCAGGCTGATCGAGTCCCGGAACGGCGCCCGCTCCCGCACCATGAAGCTGCGGCCGTCGATGTCGACGCTGCCGTAGAAGACGTCGCCGTTGACCAGGTGCACCCGCTGGGCGTGCCGGATCCGGTCGGCCATGCCGTCCATCTGGTACTCCGACGGCGGCACGAGGCCGGAGAGGGCGGAGCGCCGGGCCTGCTTGAACTCCAGCAGCAGGTCGTCGGTCCCGTCGGCGCGCGGGCCCTCGATCAGCACGAAGAAGCGGGGGAGGCCGAGCGACGCCGTCCCGGCGCTCTTGCGCTCGGCGACGTCCTTCACCCGCATGCGCCCGGCGCGCTCCGGCACGGGCACCTGGTTGCCCTCCACGAACCGCTCGACGACGTCCTGGAACTCGGCGCGGCGGCTGCTGACGGGGACGACCTCGTCGTTCGTGCGGAACCCGCCGCGGGTCTCGTCGAGCAGCCCGGCCAGCCACTCCGACCGGGTGGTCTCCAGCGCCCCGGCGATCAGCTCGGCGATCAGTGGCGGGGCGTTGTCGAGCCGGAGCTGCTCGGAGTCCTCGGTGGCGTCGGCCGCGTAGGAGGCCATGCCCTCGACGTAGCCGGTCAGGAACCGCCGGGTGATGGCCCGCTGCTTGTCCGGGCCGTGCCCGCCCTTCTCCCCGGCCGCGAGCACGAACCCGACGGCGCCGCGCTTGAGGTCCCAGGTGAACGGGGCGTAGTAGGCGTCGTCGAAGTCGTTGACGCCGAAGATCGGGACGTTGTCCGCGCTCGGCATCACCCCGAAGTTGCCCGGGTGGACGTCGCCCAGGGCGAGGACCGTGGGCAGCCGGGCGTCCTCGCCGACCAGGTCGCGGTAGAAGAGCAGGTTCGTGCCGCGGAAGAAGTGGTAGACCGAGCCGGCCAGCTTGTCGAACTTCTCCTGGGCCTCGATCGCGTGGCCGGCGATGCGCATCTCGTGGTCCTCGCGGACGGTCTGCCGGACGTGGACCCGGCGGTCGTTCCCGGTGAGCATGCGGGGGATGAGCACCATCTCGCCGGCGGCCCGGGCCTCGGCCATCCGCCGGAACGCCTCCACCCGCGAGGCGATCGCCCGCCCATGGGGCCGCTGCCCGGCGGTCGGCTGCCCGTCGGTCTGCTGGTCGGGGGCCTTCTGCTCTGGGGCCGGCTGGTCGGGGGCCTGCTGGTCGGCGTCGGGACGGGCGGCCGGCCCGTCGCGCTCGGCCAGCTCCGCGGCCAGCTGGGCCCGGGTCATCCGGCTGCGGCCGGGGATGCCCTGTTTCCGGGCGAGGCGCAGGAGCTCGTCGCGGGTGGCGGTGTCGCGCTGGTCGGAGGAGGTCATGCTGCAACGGCTACCCGCCGGCGCCCGGACCAGGCACGACGCTTGTGTGACAGTCCGCGGTCAGCGGGCCCGCGGGCGCAGCCGGTCCCGGAACCTCGCGGACCGGCCGGCGGCCGGGTCCGGCCCCTGGGACGCGCCGGCCTCCGCGCGCAGCGCCGCGCGCCGGTGCTCGAGGGCCTCGATCTCGGCCCGGAGGACGACGGCCGCCCGGTCCAGCCGGTCGCGGGCCGCCCCGGCGGCCTCGTCGGCCGCCCGCCGCTGGTCCCGGCCGGTGGCCAGCATCGCCACGATCTCGGCGCGGGCCCGCTCCCGCGCGGCGACGGCGTCCTCGGCCGCCTGCTGCCGCACGGCCTCGGCCTGCTCGGCGGCGCGGCGCTCGGTCTCCGCGGCGCCGGCGAGCCGCGCCTCGGCGGCGGCCTGCGCCGCGGCGCGCGTCCGCTGCGCCTCCTCGAGCACCCGGCCGGCGCGCGCGGTCGTCTCCCGCGCCTCGGTGACCGCCTGCGCGGTGGTCCGTGCGGCCTCGGCGCGGGCGTCCTCGAGCACCTGCTGGGCGAGCTCCAGCACCTGCTGGGCCTCCGCGGCGGCGGCGGACCGGTGCGCGGACGCCTCGGCCCGCATGCCCTCGGCCTCGTCGGCGGCCGCGGCGAGCAGCGAGCCGACCTGGCGGGAGACGTCGAGGAGCTCGCCGCCCCCGGAGGAGTGGGTGAGCAGCTCCCGTGCCTCGTCGAGCTCCGTGCAGGTGCGCAGGTGCCGGACCTCCAGGTGGTCGCGCTCCCGCTCGGCGGTGGCGAGCTGGTCCTCCGCCCACTGGACGTAGGTGTCGACCTGGAATCGGTCGTAGCCGAGCACGACGCGGCGGAACATCGGTGCGGCCTCGAAGATGGTGGAGAGGTCCCCGGAGACGTTGGGCCGCGTCCGGTCCAGCCCGGCGTCGGTCTCCTCCCCGGCCCGGCGGGACCCGGAGTCCGGCCGGTGGTCGGTGTCCAGCTGCAGCGTCATGCCACCTGCCTTCCTGTGCGTCGATCGCGAACCGGCGACGCTACGGGCCGGGTGGGGCGGCGGCGCCCGGTCGCGGGGGCGGCCTCACCCGTCCGGGGCGGCGGCCCGCCCGGTGCGGGGAGCGGGCCGCCGCCCCGTCACCGGGCGTCACTCGCTCGTGCGGGTGAGCGCACCGGTTCCGGGCGTTCCAGGGCGCCCGGCGGCGCGCACCCTCGTCGCATGGCGCCCGTCCCTTCCACCCCGCCGCCGGGGAACATGACCGTTCCGTTCCTGGCCGGCTGGGAGTCGCTGCTGGTCGTGGTCGTCGTCGTCCTCCTCAGCGCCCTGGTCTTCGTCGTCCTCCTGGCGGCCGGCGCCGCGCGGACGGGGCGGTCGGAGTGGCAGGCCTGGCTGGACGGCCGGTCGAGCCGGCGTCCGCGGCGCCCCGCGGGACCGGCCGGCCGCGACTAGCGCGGGGGCAGCCGTCGCCGGGCCGCGGCGGCCAGGCATGCTTAGGCATCGCCGCGGAACCGGGCGGCAGGCGGACGGCGTCCGCGCAGCTCAGCGAGGGAGAACTGGTGACTGGCCTGAAGGCGCTCCTGGTCGAGGGGATCCACCCCGTCGCGGCCGACCTGCTCACCACCTCGGGTATCGAGGTGGAGCGGGAGAGCCGGGCGTTCGGCGGTGACGAGCTGGTCTCCCGCCTCGCCGGGGTGCAGGTGCTCGGCATCCGCTCCGGCACGCACGTGACCGCCGAGGTGCTCGCGCAGGCTCCTGACCTGCGGGTCATCGGCGCCTTCTGCATCGGCACCAACCAGATCGACCTGCAGGCGGCCACCGCGCGCGGCATCGCGGTGTTCAACGCGCCGTTCTCCAACACCCGCAGCGTCGTCGAGCTGGCGATCGCCGAGATCATCGCGCTGACCCGGCGGCTCACCGTCCAGGACGACGCGATGCACGCGGGTCAGTGGCGGAAGTCGGCCAAGGGCAGCCACGAGCTGCGCGGCCGGCGGCTCGGCATCGTCGGCTACGGCAAGATCGGCAGCCAGCTCTCGGTGCTCGCCGAGGCGCTGGGCATGCACGTGCGCTTCTACGATACCGCCGACCGGCTCGCCCTCGGCAACGCCCGGCGGTGCGCGACGCTCGAGGAGCTCCTGGGCGACTCCGACGTCGTCTCGCTGCACGTCGACGGCCGGCCCGGCAACAGCGGGATGTTCGGCGACGCGCAGTTCGGGCTCATGCCCCCGGGCGGGATCTTCCTCAACCTCTCGCGCGGCTTCCTGGTCGACCACGGGGCCCTGCGCGAGCGGATCGTGAGCGGCCACCTGGCGGGTGCTGCCGTCGACGTCTTCCCGAAAGAGCCCGCCGGCGCGGGCGACCCCTTCGAGTCGGAGCTGCGCGGGCTGCCCAACGTCATCCTCACCCCGCACATCGGCGGCTCCACCGAGGAGGCGCAGCAGGACATCGGCGACTTCGTCGCCGGCAAGCTGGTGGGCTACCTGCGGGCCGGCGTCACCGGGCTGTCGGTGAACCTCCCCGAGGTGCAGCTGCCGCGGCTGGGCGGCGCCATCCGGCTGCTCCTGCTGCACCGGAACCAGCCCGGCGCCCTCGCCCACCTCGCGGGCGTGCTCGCCGAGGGCGGCCTGAACGTCGAGCAGCAGCTGCTCACCACGGCCGGCACGGTCGGGTACGCGGTCACCGACGTGCGGGGGACGCTCGGCACCGACGTCACCGACCGGCTGCGCGGGCTGCCCGAGACCATCCGCCTGGACGTCATCCCCGGCTGACCCCCGGCCGGGGTCGGCCGGCCGCCCGGTCAGAACAGGATGCGGCAGCCGTGCGCCCGGTCGCCGGCCTCGGCTGCCAGCAGCATCCGGCGGGCCGGGCGGATGTGGCCCTCGCGGAGGCTGCGCGCCTTCGCCGGGTCGTGCCCGGCCAGCGCGGCGCTGGCGGCCAGGTCGTGGCTGTTCTCGGCCAGCTGCACCAGCCGGGCGAGCGGATCGGCGGCCGCCCGGCGGATCAGCCCGGACATGTACGGCTCGCCCGGGCGCCGGGTGAGCGCGTCGATGGCCGCGACGACGTCCTCGGGGACGCCGAGGAGCCGGAGCCGGTCGACGTCGTAGCGGCGCTCGGGGTCGGGGTGGTCGCGGGTGTCCTCGACGATGTCGCGCAGCACCCCGGCCATCTCCGCGACCGGCCCGAACCGCCGCAGCGCCTCGGCGACCGGCCGCAGGCGGGCCAGGTAGTGGTCCCGGCCCAGCTCGTCCACCTGTCCGTCGTGCGCATCCAGGGCGAGCAGGTGCGCATCGTGAACGGTGAAAACCACGGGCCGAGGCTAGGCGCGGTCCGCGCCGCGCGTACGGCGGCGCCCGGGCTGCGCGTCAGGTCAGCTCGAGCACGATCTTGAACTGGCCGGCGCGTGGCTGGATCGCCGCGGCGAACGCCGCCGTGACGTCCCCGACGGGGTGGACGTCGCTGACGTAGCCGTCCCGCAGCTCCGGGTGCGCCGCCAGGTAGCTCCCCGCCTCGTGCAGCACCCGCCGCCGGTCGCGCGTGACCCCGGCCCGCAGCGTCAGGTTCTTGCGCACCATCGCGTACAGCTCGAGGGGGTAGACCGGGTCGTCGGGGATCCCGTAGTACAGGATCTCGCCGCCGGGCGCGGCGGCGGTCACGCAGTCCCGCAGCGTCGTCACCTGGTGGCCCACCGCTTCGACGACCAGCGCGGGGCGGTCGGCCTCGGCGAGGCCGGCCGCCCACTGGGTGGCCCCGGAGGTGACCACCTCGTCCACCCCGAACACCCGGGCGGAGCCGCTGCGGTCCACCCGGTCGACGCCGACCACCCGGCCGGCCCCGCGCTGCTTCAGCACGTGGCTGAACAGCAGCCCGATCGGCCCCTGGCCGACCACGGCCACCGTGCGGCCGCCCACGTCGCCGAGCTGCTCCACGGCGTAGAGCACGCACGCCAGCGGCTGCAGCATCACCGCGGTCGTCGCCGGGAGCGCCGGGTCGTAGCCGGCCAGCCCCTCGCCGTCGCTGACCACGAACTCGGCGATGCCGTCGAATGCCGACGCCCAGCCGACGACCAGCTCGCCGGGGGAGTGCGCGGGGTGCCGGCTGGCGACCACCTCGCCGACGATCTCGTGCAGCGGGAAGCCCGGCGGGGCCGTCGTCCCGCCCGCCGGGGACGCCGACTGCTGGAACGGCGCGCCCTTGAAGAAGGGCAGGTCGCTGCCGCAGATGCCCCCGGCCCGCGCGGCGACGAGCACCTGCCCGTCGGCGAGGTCGCCGGGGCCGGGCGCCTCGACGTCGACCTGCTGGAAGCGGAAGGGTCCGTCCAGGACCTGGGCCCACATGTCAGTCGTCTCCGGTTTCCGTGCGCGGCTGGTCGTCTGCGGGTGCAGTCTCTCCCGGCGCGGCCCGGCGCGGGCGCCGGGACGGGTGCGGCCGGGCGCCCCCGCTGCCAGAGTGGGCCGGTGACCCGTACCCCGATCAGCCGATTCCCCCTCCGGCCGGCCGGCGAGCTGCCGGCCGACCTCGCCGAGCGCTACGCCGAGGTGCAGGAGCGCTCGGGCTTCCTGCCGAACGTCTTCGCCGCGCTGGCCTGGCGGCCGGACGAGGCCCGGGCGTTCTTCGCGATGCACGACGCGCTCATGGACAAGGACACCCCGGGGCTGTCGAAGGCCGACCGGGAGCTGATCGTGGTCGCGACCAGCGCCGGCAACGACTGCCTGTACTGCGTGGTCGCCCACGGCGCGGTCGCGCGGATCCGCTCCCGCGACCCCTACCTGGCCGACGAGGTGGCCGTCGACTGGCGCAAGGCCCCGCTGTCGCCGCGGATGCACGCCGTCCTGGCGGTGGCCACCCGGCTGGCCGCCGAGCCCGCCGCCGTCACCGCCGAGGACCTGGCGGCCCTCACCGGGCACGGCCTCACCGAGGACGACGTCTGGGACGTCGGCATGATCACCTCGTTCTTCGCGCTGTCCAACCGGCTGGCCCACTTCGCCGCGATCTCGCCGAACCCGGAGTTCTTCCTGATGGGCCGGCTGCCGCGGGAGGGAGCCGGCCCGGCGGCCCCCGAGCCGGCGGGCTGAGCGCCGGCGCCCGGTCAGAAGGTGACCGGCAGCGCCTCGACGCCGTGCACGAACGACAGGCCGCGCCAGGGCAGGTCCGCCTCCGGGACGGCGAGCGCGAGGTCGGGGAACCGGCGGAACAGCGCGGGAAGGACCACGCGCAGCTCCATGCGGGCGAGCTCGGCGCCGACGCAGCGGTGCACGCCGTGGCCGAACGCGAGGTGCCCGGGGGTGGGGGAGCGGAACGGGTCGAACTCGTCGGGCGCCGGGCCGGCCCAGGCGGGGTCGCGGTCGGCGGCGCTGAGGGAGGCGGCCACGACGTCGCCGGTGCGGACGGGGCACCCGGACAGCTCCAGGTCGCGGGTGGCGAACCGGGGGAAGGCGACCTGCACGACCGTCAGGTAGCGCAGCAGCTCCTCGACGAGGCGGTCGAGGTCGGCCGGCGACCCGTCCCGGGCGAGCGCGACGTGCGCCGGGTCGCGCAGCAGCACCGCGGTGCCCAGGGAGATCGTGCTGGCCGTCGTCTCGTAGCCGCCGGTGACGATGCCGTCGACCAGGCCGGCGAGCTCGTCGTCGGGAATCGCGTCGCCCTCGGCCCGGAGGATCCGGCCGATGAGACCGGGGCCGGGGGAGCGGCGCTGGCGGGCCACCACGTCGGTGAGGATCTCCTTCTGCGCGGAGACCGCGCCGAACGCGGCGGCGACGCCACCGGTCGCGTCGAACCGCTGGGTGCCCAGGCGCAGGAAGGCGTCGTGGTCGGAATCCTCGAGGCCGAGCAGGCCGCAGATGGCGTCCATGGGCACCCGCGCGGAGACGTGCTCGGCGAGATCCGCCGGTGAGCCGGCCGCGGCCAGCTCGTCCAGCCGCTGGTCCACGATCGCCTCGACGGCCGGCCGCAGCCGCTCCACCCGGGCCCGGGTGAACTCCGGGGCCACCAGCGCGCGCAGCCGGGTGTGCAGCGGCGGATCGGTCTGGCCCAGCCCGCCGACGTCGGCGACCGTGCCGGGGCCGGCGTCCCGGAACAGGTGCCGCACGTCGTTGCTGTAGGAGATGCGGTCGGCGAGCACCGTGCGGACCTGCTCGTAGCCGGTGACGAGGTGCACCCCGAACCCGAACGGCACGTCGAGCCGGTGCACGGGCGCGGCGGCGCGCACGGCGGCGAGCTCGGGCACCGGATCGGTGCCGGAGCGCAGCAGCGGCAGCCGGGCAGCCTCCGGCAGCAGCGCCAGCGCGGCCAGGTCGATGCCCTTCCGGCGGATCCGCCGGGCCAGGAGGCGGCTCAGCACGGCGCCGGCCAGGGCGCGCGGGCCGCGGCGTCGCTGCGGGCGGCGTGGCGGCAGCTCCTGGGACGGCAGCTCCTGGGGCGGCAGCTCCTGGGACGGCAGCTCCTGGGGCGGCAGCTCCTGGGACGGCATGGTCCTCCTCGTCGTCGGCAGCCCTTGTCTACGCTGCGACCGACGACGGAGGTGGACCCGGACCGGCCCGGCCGCGCGATGTCATCGATTCGTAGGAACCCGGCCGCCGGGTCGCCGGAGCGGGGATCAGCGCGCCAGGAAGTGCACGCCCAGCCAGAACCACACCGCCAGGACGGTCAGCCGGCCGCCGGTCGTGCGCATCGCGGCACCCAGGGCCTCGGCCGCGCGTGCCGGGCTCCCGCTCCGGCGCGCGCGCAGCTCGAGGACGGCGGCGGCGGCGAGCAGGACGAGGAATCCCGCGCCGCTGACCAGCGGGCCGCTCACGGCCGGGCCCGCGCCCGCGGTCGGGCGATCAGCCAGGCGCCGGCCGCCAGCCAGCCGAGGGTCGCCGCGCCGCGCACTCCCGGGTGCGCGAGCAGGGGGTCGGCCAGGTCGCTGAGCGAGGGCTGGCCGTCGCCGGCCAGCGCGACGAGCTCCCAGCCGAGCGCCGCCGCGCACCAGGCGAGCCACGGCAGGCCGCGCCGGCCCACCGGGGGCGCGGCCGCTCCGGACCGCCGCGCCGCCGCGAGGACGACGACGGCCGACCCCGCGAGCCCCACGGCCAGCAGCGCGCCCGCCGACAGCTCGCCCGACACCGCCACGGCGACGGCCACGGCGAGCGCGCAGGCGGCCGCCGCCACCGCGGAGGTGAGCCGGCGCGCCCACGGGGAAGACCTCACCGGTGGGAGGTCGCCGGGTCGGGAACGCGAGGGTGCTGCTCCTCGCCGTCGTGCTGGTCCTCGTGCTGGCGGTGTGGAACAACGTCGTCGTGACCCGGCTGCCGGGGTACCCGGCGTCCTACGTGCCGGGCAACGCGGTAGCCACCGTCCTGGTCCTCGTCGCCGCGCGCGGGGCCGGCCTCTCCTGGGCCGAGCTGGGCCTGGCTCGTGGCCGGCTGGGGGCGGGGCTGCGGTGGGGTGTGGTCTGCGCCGGCCTCGTCGCGGCCGGGTGCGCGGTCGGCGTGGCGGTCCCCGCGCTCCGGCCGCTGCTCGCCGATGCGCGCGCCGCCGGGACCGGCGCCGGGGCCCTGGCCGTCGAGCTCCTGGTCCGGATCCCGGTCGGCACCGTGCTGTGGGAGGAGGTCGCCTTCCGGGGCGTCCTGCTCGCCGCGCTGGCCCGGCTGCTGCCGCGGCCGCGGGCGGTCTGGGGCTCGGCCGCCGTCTTCGGGGTCTGGCACATCCGTCCGACGCTGAGCGCGGCGGCGGCCAACGACCTCACCGGGAGCGGGCCCGGGACGGTGCTGGTGGTGGCCGCGGGCTGCCTGGTCACCGTCGTCGCCGGAGCGCTGTTCGCCTGGCTGCGGTTGCGCAGCGGCAGCCTGCTCGCGCCGGTCCTGGTGCACCTCGCGACCAACACGCTGGGGCTGCTCGCCGCGGCCGCGGCGCACCGGCTCGCCGCGGGGTGAGGGGCCCCGGCCGGTCACCCGCGGGGGTACGGCGGCGTGCTGTCGGCGACGACGGCGCCGCGGGCGCCCGGGGGGCGGTCGGGGCCGACGGTCGAGTCGCAGACGGTCTCCCGCTCGGCCTCGGCGTTCACCGCGGCGCCCACGATGACCAGGAAGACGGTGGTCCACAGCCAGAACATGCTGATCGCGACGCCGGCGAGGGAGCCGTAGGTCGACTGGTAGCTGCCCAGGTTCCCGACGTAGGTGAAGAAGGCCAGGGTGGTGGCCAGCCAGGCGAGCGTCGCGACCCCCGAGCCCAGCGTGATCCACCGCCAGCGGGCCTGCTTCCGGTCGGGGGCGAACCGGTAGAGGACGGCCAGCGCGACGGCGACCACGAGGGCCAGCGCCACCCACGCGGCCACCGAGCCGACGGCGCGCAGCGGGCCGGACAGCCCGGACAGCACCGACGAGACGGCGCCGCTGGCGAAGGTGAGACCGGCGATCAGCACCGCGCCCGCGAGTACGAACAGGAGGGCCAGGCCGGTGCGGCGCAGCAGCCCGCGGGTCTCCTCCTCGCGGTAGGCCAGCGTCAGGCCGTCGATGAGGTAGGTCATCGCGGTGGTCGCCGTCGACAGCGCCACGAGCAGGCCGGTGAGCCCCCGCCAGGTCAGCACCTGCCCCGAGGCGGCGGTGATCGTGGTCAGCTGGTCGATCAGCACCGACCGCAGCTCGGGCGGCAGCATGCCGGCCGCGTCGGACAGCTGCTCGCGCGCCTGTTCCGGAGTGTTCACGAAGCCGTAGACCGACACCGCCGTCACCAGCACCGGGGCGATGGAGAGCACGGCGAAGAAGGCCACCCCGGCGCTCTGCACCATGAGCCGGTCGCCGGTCACGTGCGCCAGCACGCGGCGCAGCAGCCGGCGCCAGCCGCGCGCGGAGATCGCCCGCGGCGAGTCCGCGTCGCTCGCCTCGCGCCGGGAACCGGCGTCGGGGTCGGGTCCGGCGTCGGCGGCGGCCGGGCGGTCCCTCCGGGCCAGGGCCATGCCGCATCAGACACCCGCGTCCGGAACGGCGCAACGCGTGCGGTGCCCCACGGTCGCGCGCGCGGGCGGTCCCGCGCAGGATCGTCCGGGCAGAGTGCTCAGGTGCCGCGCCAGGGCGGTGCGGAGTCGGCGGAGGGGCGGTCCGGATGGCGATCGGCGAGGACGAGCTGCGGCGGCGGTGGGCGCGCGGGGAGGCCTGCCACGGCCTGTGGCACATGCTGCCCGGGGCGGTGACGGGGGAGGTGCTGGCGCGGACCGGCGCCGACTTCGTCGTCGTCGACCTGCAGCACGGGGCCACGGCCGAGGACGACCTGCCGGGGACGGCGGCCGCGATCACGGCCGCGGGCTCGGTGCCGCTGGTGCGCACCCGCAGCCCGCTGTTCCCCGACGTCGGCCGGCCGCTGGACCTGGGTGCCCGCGGCGTCATCGTGCCGAACGTCCGGGACGCCGAGCACGCCCGGGAGGTCGTGGCCGCCGGCCGGTACGCGCCGGCCGGGGGGCGGTCGATCGGCCGCCTCTCCGGCGGCGCGGACGAGCCGCTGGTGGTCGTGATGGTGGAGGCGGCCTCCATGCTCGCCGACCTGGACGCCGTCCTGGGCGTGCCGGGCCTGGACGGGCTGTACGTGGGCCCGGGGGACCTGGGGCTCTCCCTGCAGCTGGCCGGTCCCGGGAACCGGGCCGAGCTGCGCGGTGTCCTGTCCTCGATCATCGCGCGGGCGTGCGCCGCCGGGGTGCCGGTGGGGGTGCACGCGCGCACCGGCGAGGAGGCGGCCGGCTACGCGGCCGAGGGCGCCACGATCGTGACGGTCGGGATGGACGCGGTCTTCCTGGGCGAGGCCGCGGCGCAGCACCTCGGCGTCGCCCGGGGCCGGCCGGGCGGCTGACGTCGTCCTTCACCCGTCGTACGCCGGGGTCTGGCGGAACCGGCGCTGCTGCGCCATGGTGGGCGCCGGCCGACGGCACCCGGGAGGCGGCGATGGACCAGTGGAGCGCCCCCGCGCCGGCCGGGCCGCTCCCCGCACGCGTCGCCCGGCCCAGGACGCGATCGGGTCACGATCGCGCGACGGCCGTGTAGCCCGCCGTGGAACGGGCACGGAACCATCCCGTGATGTACCGCGCCGCAGCCGCCCTGCCGTTCGACGACCGGGACCGGGTGACCGCCGGGCTCCGCGGGCAGCTCAGCGTGATGGCCGCGGCGGCTGGCGCCGATCCGGACTGGTCGACGCTGCGCGTGGAGGGTCCGGCGCGCCGCACCGACCACCACGGGACCGGCCTGTCGGAGTGGTCGGCGACCGTGGTCGTCTCCGGTGACCGCTCCGTCCTGGACGACCGGTTGCTCGACGCCCTCGTGCCGGCCGCCCTGCGGCGCGCGGGCGCGACGGCCGAGGAGACCTCGCCGCTCATGTGAGCGCGCGGCGCACTCCCGCCGCGGTCAGTCGAAGGCGCCGACGGTCCGGTCGAGGTAGTCGTTGCGGAAGGCGCCCCGCGGGTCGTAGCGGCGCACGAGTTCGCGGAACTCCGGCATCCGGGGGTACCGCGCGGCGAGCTCGTCGGCGCCGGTGGTGAACAGCTTGCCCCAGTGCGGGCGGGCACCGAAGGGGCGCAGCGCGGCCTCGATCTCCGGCAGCAGCGCCCGCACCCGCTCCTCGTCGGGGAGCCAGGTGAAGTGCAGCGCCAGGACGTCGCCGCCCTGCGCCGGGCTCAGCCGCAGCTCGTCGGCGGCCACGGTGCGCAGCTCGCTGACCTGGAGCAGCGGTGCGATCCGCGGCGCCAGGCGGCGCAGCGCGTCGCACGCCTGCTGCCCGTGCCGGCGCGGCACGAAGTACTCCGTCTGCAGCTCGTCGCCGTTGCTGGGGGTGAAGCCGGTGCGGAAGTGCGGCAGCCGCTCGTGCCACTCCCCGGGCAGGCCCAGCTGGTCGGTGAGGTTCTCGACCGGGGTGCCCGGGAGCATGTGGGTGGGGACCGTGGCGGCCCGGGCGCCGAAGAACTCCTCCGGGGTGACCTCGGGCTCGTCGGTCCGCGCCTTGACCCACACCTGGGTCACCTCGTGCCAGTCGGTGAACACGCTGACGCTGTAGGCGGCGTCGGCCACCGCGTCGAAGTCGGCGAACAGGCGGTCCCAGGTCAGCCCGACGAACACGGTGGTGCGCACCTGGAACGTCGGCTGGAAGCGCAGCCCGATGCGGGTGACCACCCCGAGGGCGCCGAGGTGCACGACCGCGCCTGGGAGGTCGGGGTGCCCGGCCGGCAGCCGCACCAGCTCGCCGTCGGACCGGACGATCTCCAGGCCGGTCACGGCGGTGCTGAGCGATCCGTTCCGGTTGCCCGATCCGTGCGTCCCGGTGGCCGTGGCGCCGACGACGGTGATGTGCGGCAGCGAGGCGAGGTTGTGCAGCGCGAAGCCGCGCTCGGCCAGGCGGGGCAGCAGCTCGCTGTACCGCGCGCCGCCGGGAACCCAGGCGGTTCCGCCGGACCCGTCGGGGGAGGGCTCGAGCTGCACCTCGCCGGGAAGGCCGTCGAGGGCCACCAGGTCGGCGCGCGTGTCGGCGATGTCGTTGAAGCAGTGCCGGGAGCCCAGCGCCTTGACCCGCTCGCTGCCGGCGACCACGGCCTGCAGCTCGGCCACGCTCGCCGGCCGGTGCAGCCGGGCCGCCCGGTAGGTGAGGTTGCCGGCCCAGTTGGTCCCCGGTCGCGAGCCGCCCGCGGGCGGAGTGGACACCGTCTCGTGCATGGTCGCTCGCGATCTGCTCGGGGCACGGACCTCCGTGCGGCCCGTCGTGTGCCCCCGATCCTGCTAGACGCCCCGGCGGGGCGGCCGCCGGCACCGGGACCGCCGGTCGGATCCGTGGTTCGGGTATCGACCCGGGGCCCGGCGGGTAGGGAAGAGCGCACGTCACGACCGAGCACAGGCAGGAGGTGCTGACATGGGAATCCTCTCCGGACTGATCAAGGCGAATCTGCTCAAGCGGCTGCTGAGCCGGCTGAGCGGCCGGCGCACCCGCTGAGCCGCTGACCGGCGGACCAGCGACCACGGCCGGGCCGGTGCCCTCGCGGGCACCGGCCCGGCCGCTCGGCCCCGGGAGGGCTAGCATGGGTCCGGCACCGATCACAGGGCGACGACGCGCAACCGGCGACGACCTCCCAGGCGCGTTCGTCGGCCCAGCTCGACGGGCGGCTCCGGGTTTCCCGGGGGGCTGTCGGCCCCCAGCGTCGACCTCCTGATCGCCACGGAGCGCAGTCGTGCGCCGTGGCCGCTTCCCGGCGCGCTGCTCGTGGCATCCACCGCCCCGGCCGCGGGGAAGTGGCGGTGCCTGCCTCGGTGTTCGTGCCGGGCATCGAGGAGGAGGAGTTCGTGGCTCGACCAGGGCAGCGCTCGACGCGCACCCGCCGCACCGCCCCGCGCAACCAGCGCCGGGTCCGCGACGGCGACGTCATGTCCGTGATCGCCCGCGCCGTCCGGGAGGTCGAGGCGGCCGCCGAGCGGGGCCGGGTGACGCCCGCGGTCCGGACCAAGTTCCAGGTCGTGGCCCTGCTGGTGCGGGAGGAGCACGCCCGGGTCCGGGCGGAGGAGAGCAGCACGCCGGCCCAGCGGGCGGAGCAGCTCAAGCGCCTCGACGGCGTCGCGACGATCCTCGCGAAGACGGCGGTGCGCGACTCCGGTCTGCTGGCGCTGCTCGCCGAGGACGCCGTCGTGTCGGACGCGGCCCGCGCGCTCAAGCGCGAGATGCTCGAGGCCATCGGCATCGAGCAGGAGCCGGAGGAGGTCGCGCCGCCGGCGCCCGTGGCCGACGTCGCCGTCGCCGAGCGCCGCGTCGTCCCGCAGTCGGTGGTCTCCCGCCAGCTGGCCAACCCCTTCCTCGCCCCCGACTTCTCCGCCGCACCCCCGCCCGTCGCGCGGCCGCGCCGGTTGGCCGGCTGGGAGCTGCTGAACCCGCTGCTGAACTCGTTCGAGCGGGCCGCCGGAGGCGCACCGGCATGCATGCCGCTGCCGGCGCCGGCGTCCCTGCGCGCGGCGGGTGGCCGGGAGCTCATGCCGCACCAGGCGCAGGTGGTCGCCGCCGCCGCCGAGGGCCACCGGACCTTCCTGCTCGCCGACGAGCCGGGTCTGGGCAAGACCGCCCAGTCGCTGCTGGCCGCGGAGGCGGCCGACGCCTACCCGCTGCTGGTCGTGGTGCCGAGCGTGGTGAAGACCAACTGGGCGCGCGAGGCCGGGATCTGGACCCCGCACCGCACGGCCACCGTCGTGCACGGGGACGGCGACACGATCGACGGCTTCGCCGACATCGTGGTGGTGAACTACGAGCTGCTGGACCGGCACGTGGGCTGGCTGGGCGGCTTCGGCTTCCGCGGCATGGTCGTCGACGAGGCGCACTTCATCAAGAACCGGACCTCGCAGCGCTCGCAGCACGTGCTCGAGCTCTCCGACCGGATCCGCACCCGCACGTTGCGGCCCCTGCTGATGGCCCTCACCGGCACGCCGCTGATCAACGACATCGAGGACTTCCGGGCGATCTGGCAGTTCCTCGGCTGGATCGACGAGAGCAAGCCGCTGGGCGAGCTCATGGAGGCCCTCGAGGAGACCGGCCTGACGCCCGCGGACCCCGGGTTCTACCCCGCGGCCCGCCGGTGCGTGATCGACCTCGGCATCGTGCGCCGGCGCAAGGTCGACGTCGCCGCCGACATCCCCGCCCGCCGCATCGCCGATCTCCCGGTCGAGCTCGACGACAAGGCCGGCCGCTCCATCCGGGCGGCCGAGCGGGAGCTGGCCCGCCGGCTGGTCAAGCGGTACGAGAGCGCGCTCGCGGCCCGCGAGTCCGCCGACGTCGTCGAGGAGATCGACGTCGAGCTGGTGCGCAAGGTCGCCCGCTGGGAGCTCAAGGACGCGACCGCCACGCAGACCGGCGAGAACGTCTTCACGATGATGCGGCGGATCGGCCAGGCCAAGGCCGGGCCGGCGGCCGACTACGCGGCGCAGCTGGCCCGCAGCGCGGGCAAGGTCGTGTTCTTCGCCAAGCACGTGGACGTGATGGACGCCGCCGAGGAGACCTTCGCCCGGCAAGGGATCGGGTTCGCCTCCGTCCGCGGCGACCAGACGCCCTCGGCGCGGCAGCGGCACATCGACGCGTTCGTCAACGACCCCGACGTCGCGGTCGCCGTCTGCTCGCTGACCGCGGCCGGGGTGGGCCTGAACCTGCAGGTGGCGTCCAACATCGTGCTGGCCGAGCTCTCCTGGACCGACGCGGAGCAGACCCAGGCGATCGACCGCAGCCACCGCATCGGGCAGACCGAGCCGGTGACCGCGTGGCGGATCATCGCCGCGCAGACCATCGACAGCCGGATCGCCGAGCTCATCGACAGCAAGGCCGGGCTCGCCGCCCGGGCGCTGGACGGCTCCGACGAGGAGGTCCAGTCCTCCGCCGACGTGCAGCACGAGGCGCTGGTCGCCCTGCTGACCGACGCCCTGCGCGCCTGAGGGCGGACGTCGCGCCCGGGGCCGGGACCTAGGCCGCGGGCACGGGAACCGGGAGGGCGATCACGGCGCCCTTGCGGGCGGCGCGTCGCACCGGTTCGTGGAAGTCCCGGGCGGTGCAGGCGAACCGCGTGCGGCCGTCGGACCCGCCGAGGGCGCAGGCCGCGCCGGTCTCACCGCAGCGCGAGGGGGTGCTGCCTGCGAAACTGTGCCGCCGGTCGCGACGATGGGGAGACGGTCTCGGTATGGCCAGACGACAGGCCCGCTTCACGCCGCAGGACCTCGAGGGGGACCCGCGGCTCCAGGACGGGTCCCCGGACCTGTGGGGGGACGAGCTCGGTGAGGTGCCGCGCGGGCTGCTGACCTCCGCGGTCCGCTGCTTCGCCTCGAACGGCTACCACGCGACCACCACTCGGGACATCACCCAGGGCGTGGGCCTGAGTGCGGCGGCTCTCTACGTGCACTTCCCGTCGAAGGAGCTGGTCCTCTTCGAGATCGTGCGGGCGAGCCACGAGGACGCCCTGGCCTACGTCCGCGACCCCCGGATCGACCAGGCCGGGGACGCGTCGGAGCGACTGCGCGCGATCGTCTCCCGGTACACGGCCTGGCACGCCCGCCACCACGTCGCCGCGCGGGTGGCCCAGTACGAGCTCAGCGGGCTGTCGGCGGAGCACTACGCGGAGATCCTGGAGCTGCGCCACGCGACCAACGACATCTTCCGGGACGCGGTCGCCCGGGGCGTCGAGGAGGGCGTCTTCGCGTCGGTGGACGTGAACCGGGTCGTGCGCGCGATGCTCTCGATGAGCATCGACCTGATCCGCTGGTACCGCCTCGACGGCTCGGACTCCCCGGAGCAGCTCGGCGACTTCTACGCCGGCCTCGCGCTGCGCATGCTCTCCGCCGGCTAGCTGCCCGGCTCCCGCGGCTGAGCCGACCACCCCGTCGGCCGACGGCGGCAGCCGGCCACGGCAGGATGCCCCCATGGCGGAGACCCCGGTGCCGGCTGGGCGCGGCAGCACGGCGTTCGTCCTGGGCGGCGGGGGAGTGCTCGGCGCGGCCGAGGTGGGGATGCTCCAGGCGCTGCTCGAGCGCGGCATCCGCCCCGACCTGGTCGTCGGGACGTCGGTGGGCGCCATCAACGGCGCCGTCGTCGCCGCCGATCCCACGCCGGACGCGGTGGACCGGCTGCGCGTGGTCTGGGGGGACCTCGCCTCGCAGCGGGTGTTCGCGGGGTCCGTGCTGCGGCGGATGAGCACGCTGGTGCGCACCCGCACCCACCTGCACGCGCGGGAGCCGCTGCGCGAGCTGCTGCTGGCCCACCTGCCGGTCCGGACTTTCGCCGAGCTGGCCGTGCCCTTCCAGTGCGTGGCGGCCAGCATCGAGCGGGCCGCCGAGCGGTGGTTCAGCGACGGCGCGCTGGTCGATGCGGTGCTCGCCTCCTGCGCCGTCCCCGGTCTGCTGCCGCCGGTGGAGCTCGCCGGCGAGCACTACGTCGACGGCGGGCTGGTGCACAGCATCCCGGTCGGCCGGGCGGTCGCGCTGGGTGCCGGGACGATCTACGTGCTGCACGTCGGGCGGATCGACCGCCCGCTGCGGCCACCGGCGCAGCCGTGGGAGGTCGCCCTGGTCGCCTTCGAGATCGCCCGCCGGCACCGGTTCGCCGCCGACCTCGCGGCGCTGCCCGCCGACGTGACGGTGCACGTGCTACCCGCCGGGGACGCGGAGCCGCCGGGCACGGGCAACCTCCGCTACCGCGACTTCTCCGGGGCCCCCGAGAGGATCGAGCGGGCGTACGTCGCGGCCCGCCGCCACCTGGACGGGATCGCCGCCCCGGGAAGCACGGGCGCCTGACGTGCTGCCCCCGCGCCGGGTCCGCCGGCTGACCGGTCCGCTCCTCCTCGGTGTCCTGCTGGGCTCGGTGGTGCTGCTGCCCGCCCTGGTGCTGGTCGCGGCGGTCGCCTCGGCGTTCCTGCCCGGTCGCTGGCGGGCCCTCCGGCTGCTCTGCTTCGCCCTCGTCTACCTGGCCCTGGAGGTGGCCGGGCAGGTCGCGGCGGCGGTGCTCTGGGTGCTCGGCGGCTTCGGCCGCCGAGCGGACGGCCCGACGTCCCGGGCGGCCCACTACACCGTGCTGCGCCTACTGCTCGACGTGCTCATGCGGGTGGCGCAGCGGCTGTTCGCCCTGCGGCTGGTCACCGACGGGGCGTCCTGGTCGCCGCTGGACGACGGGCTGCCCGGCTCGACCAACGCCATGGTGGTGCTCTCCCGGCACGCCGGCCCGGGGGACTCGCTCCTCCTCGTGCACACGCTGATGAGCCGGGACCACCTGCGCCGGCCGCGGATCGTGCTCAAGGACGTCCTGCAGCTGGACCCGCTGATCGACGTCTACCTCAACCGGCTGCCCAACCACTTCGTGGCGGCGGGCCCCGGGGCGGGGCGCAGCTCCGTCGCCGCGATCACCGACCTCGCCTCCGACCTGGGCGAGGAGGACGCGCTGCTGATCTTCCCGGAGGGCGCGAACTTCACCGCACGGCGCCGGGTCCGGGCCATCCAGCGGCTCCGCGAGCGCGGTCTGCTCGGGGCGATGCGCCGGGCGCAGGCGATGCGGCACGTGCTGCCGCCCCGTCCCGCGGGCGTCACGGCCGCGCTCCGCGCGGCACCGCACGCCGACGTCGTCTTCGTCGCGCACACCGGGCTGGAGCACCTGAGCACGGTGCGCGACGTCTGGCGGGCCCTGCCGATGGACAAGACCCTGCACCTGCGCTGGTGGTTCGTCCCGGCCGCCGAGGTGCCGCGCGGGGAGGCCGAGCAGACCGACTGGCTCTACGGCTGGTGGGCGACCATCGACGACTGGATCGAGGCGACGCGCGCCGGGGACCCGGCGCGCCCCGGGAGCCCCTGACCCCACCCGGCCCGGGACGCCTGTGGCGGGTGGGACGAGCGGACGGCCGGGACCGGTTCCGGTGGACTTCACGGCTCCGCGGACGAAACAGGAGACGGGGTCGGCGTGGCCCCGTTCGGTCGGACCCGACCTATCGAGGAGTGCTGCATGGCGCCGAGCTCGTCCGCCCCGTCTACCCAGGAGCTGTCAGAGCTGCGCGGCATCGTCGACGTCGTCCGCAGGGCCATGGCGGTGATCGAGTTCTCCCCGGACGGCACCGTGCTGACCGCCAGCCCGTCGTTCCTGGGCGCCATGGGCTACACGCTCGAGGAGGTGCGCGGCCAGCACCACCGCATGTTCTGCGAGCCCGCGCTGGTCGCCGACGACGAGTACGCCGACTTCTGGCGACGCGTCGGCGGCGGGCAGTTCGAGAGCGGCGTCTACAAGCGGCTGGCCAAGGGGGGCCGGGAGGTGTGGCTGCGGGCCACCTACATCCCGATCACCGATGCGGCGGGCAGCACGGTGAAGGTGCTCGCCCTGGGCACCGACATCACCGAGGTCAAGCTCGCCGCCCTCGAGCGGGAGAGCCAGGCGGTGGCGATCGACCGCTCGCAGGCGGTGATCGAGTTCGCGCTCGACGGCACCGTCCTCACCGCCAACCAGAACTTCCTGGACGCCATGGGCTACCGGCTGGCCGAGGTCCGCGGCAAGCACCACCGGATGTTCTGCGAGCCGGCGCTGGTCGCCGGCGCCGAGTACGCCGAGTTCTGGCAGCGCCTGGCCGGCGGCCAGTTCGAGGGTGGGGTGTACAAGCGCCTGGCCAAGGGCGGCCGGGAGGTGTGGCTGCAGGCCACCTACAACCCGATCCTCGACGAGGACGGCGCCCCGCTCACGATCGTGAAGTTCGCCCAGGACATCACCGTCGCCAAGCTCGCCGACGCCGAGTCCCGGGGCAAGGTCGCGGCGATCGACCGGGCGCAGGCGGTGATCGAGTTCCGCCTCGACGGCACCGTGCTGACCGCGAACAAGAACTTCTGCGAGACCACCGGCTACGCCCTGCACGAGATCCAGGGCAAGCACCACCGGATCTTCTGCGAGCCGGTGCTGGCGGCCAGCGACGAGTACGCGGAGTTCTGGGCCCGGCTGGGCGCCGGGGGGTACGAGGCGGGGGAGTTCAAGCGGCTCACCAAGGACGGGCGGGACATCTGGCTGCAGGCGACCTACAACCCGATCCTGGACGACGCCGGCAAGCCGATGAAGATCGTGAAGTTCGCCAGCGACGTCACCGACGTCAAGTTCGCCGGTGCCGAGGCGCGCGGCAAGGTCGCCGCCATCGACCGGGCGCAGGCGGTCATCGAGTTCGACCTCGCCGGCCGGGTGCTCACCGCGAACCAGAACTTCAGCGACACGATGGGCTACGCGGTGGCCGAGATCCGCGGCAAGCACCACCGCATGTTCTGCGACCCTGGCCACGCCACGTCGGAGGAGTACGCGGACTTCTGGCGGCGCCTGGGCCAGGGGCAGTACGAGACGGGCGAGTTCAAGCGCCGCGACAAGGACGGGCGCGAGGTGTGGCTGCAGGCGACCTACAACCCCATCCTCGACGACTCCGGTCGGGTCGTGAAGATCGTGAAGTTCGCGACCGACATCACCGAGGCCAAGCGCCAGTACAGCGAGTTCACCGGCAAGGTGGCGGCGATGGAGCGGGCGCAAGCCGTCGTCGAGTTCCAGCTCGACGGCACGGTGCTCACCGCGAATCCCAACTTCCTGGACGTCATGGGGTACTCGCTCGCCGAGGTGAAGGGCAAGCACCACCGGATCTTCTGCGATCCCGCCCACGCAGACAGCGTCGAGTACCGGCAGTTCTGGGAGAAGCTCGCCGCCGGCGAGTTCTCCAGCGGTGAGTACCGCCGGGTCGGGAAGGGCGGCCGGGAGATCTGGATCCAGGCCACCTACAACCCGATCCTCGACGCGGACGGCAAGCCGTTCAAGGTGGTCAAGTTCGCCGTCGACATCACCGCGGGCAAGCTGCGCGCGGCCGAGGTCGAAGCGCGGATCACCGCCGTCGACCGGGCGCAGGCGGTCATCGAGTTCGACCTCGACGGCAACGTCCTGTCGGCCAACGAGAACTTCCTCCGGACCATGGGCTACTCGATGCGGGAGATCCTGGGCCACCACCACAGCGAGTTCTGCGACGACGACTACGTCCGCTCCACCGAGTACCGCGACTTCTGGATCCGGCTCGGGAAGGGCGAGGTCCTCGCCGGGCGCTTCCACCGCAAGGGCAAGTACGGCCGCGACGTGCACATCCAGGCCACCTACAACCCGGTCCTCGACCTGTCCGGGCGGCCGTTCAAGGTGGTCAAGTTCGCCTACGACGTGACCGCCGAGGTGCTGCGGGAGGAGCGGATCGCCCGCGCCACCCGTGCGATGACCGCGTCGGTGGGCGACCTCGCCACCTCCATCGAGGAGATCGCCAGCAGCTCGCAGACCGCGACCGGGCTGGCCGGCGAGACGCAGGAGAACGCACAGCAGGGCGTGGAGGCGCTGCGGGCGTCGCTCGAGGCCATCGGCCTGATCCAGAAGTCCTCCAACTCCATCACCGAGATCGTCCGCGTGATGGGGGAGATCGCCAACCAGACCAACCTGCTGGCGTTCAACGCCTCGATCGAGGCCGCCCGCGCCGGGGAGCACGGGGTGGGCTTCTCGATCGTCGCCGGTGAGGTCCGCAAGCTCGCCGAGCGGTCGTTCGAGGCATCCCAGCAGATCGGCCGGCTGATCGAGGAGTCCGCCGACCGGGTGGCCCAGGGCTCGCAGGTGTCCCGCCGCGCCGAGGCCGCCTTCGAGCGGATCGTCGACAGCGTCACCCGCACCAACGACACCATCCGGAGCATCTCGGCCACGACCCAGCAGCAGCAGGCCGCGTCCCGCCAGGTCGACGAGCTCATCGCCGAGCTCACGTCGGCCGACGTGGCGTGACGCCGCCGGACGGGCCGTCCTCCGGCGAGGTCGTGTACGGCCTCCTCCGGATGGCGGACATGGACGTCGCCCTGCCGCTGTCGGCGCTGCGCGAGGTCGTCCCGTGCCCCCTGGAGCTCTCCGGGCTGCCGGCCGCGGCCCCGGGACTGCTGGGGGCGCTGGAGCTGCGCAGGCTGGTGCTGCCGGTCCTGGACCTGGCGGCGGTGCTGGGCCGGCCGGCTCCGCGGCGACCCGAGCAGGTCGTCGTCGTCGCCTCCTCCGGCGGGCAGGTGCTCGGGTTGCTCGCCGACGAGGTGCGCGGCATCTGCCAGGTCCCCGGGGAGGCGCTGGTCGCCGCCCGGACCGAAACCGGCGGCCTGCTCTTCTCCGCCACCTTCCGCCACCCCGGGACGGGGCAGGCGTACAGCGTCCTGGACGCGGCGGCGATCCTCGGACTCCCGGGGGTCCCCACGGTGACCGACGTGACCCGGGACCCGACCTCGGTCGGCGGTGCCGGGAACGGCGTGCGCCGCCGGACCCTGACGGTGCTGCGCTGCGGGCCTTACCGCTTCGCCGTCGACGCCGCGCACGTGCACACCACGCTGCCCACGCCGGACCTGCGGCCCTCGGTGCTGACCGGCCGGCTGTGCCGCGGGGTGGTCGACTTCTCCGACCGGGAGGTGCCGGTCGTGGACCCGCTGGCCCTCCTGGGACTCGGCGAGCTCGCCCCGCAGGAGATGGGCGCCGGGCTCGTGCTCGACCTGGGGCCGGGCTACGTGGCCCTCGCGCTGAGCGAGCTCCTCGAGCTCGTCGACGTACCGGACGACGACGTGCTGCCCACACCGCCGTTCGCGACGCCGCGGCCGGACGTCCTCGCCGGCATGCTGGCCGTCGACGGCCTGGGCGACTGCCTGGTCCTCGACGGGCCCGCGCTGCTGGCGGATCCCGATCTCACCGGCTTCGCCTCGGTGAACACCGCGCTGACCAGCGGCCCCGTCCAGCAGGACGACGTGCCCTCGGTGGCGGCGGCCGTGGCCGGCGGGGCGCCCTCCTACCTGGTCTTCTCCATCGGCGTGGACCTCGTGGCACCCCTGGACCAGGTCGCGGAGATCCTGCCGTTCCCGGGGGCCCTGACCGCCACCGCCGTGGAGGGCGTGCTCGGCCTGGTCACGCACCGCCGGGCTGCCGTCCCGGTGCTGTGCCTGGCCACGCTGCTCGGCCGCACCGAGCGCCCGGTGGGCGCCGCCACCTGCCTGCTGCTGGTCGACGTGGCCGGCTGCCCGGTCGCGTTCGCCGTCGATGCGCTCCGCACCATCGCGCCCCTGACCTGGACCGACCCGGAGCAGGTCGTCCGCGGGCCGGCCGCCGAGCGCGGCGCGAGCCTGCGGTCGGCCCCGCTGGTCCGGGTGGGCGAGGATCCCCGGCTGCTCCCGGAACTGGACCTGCGCGCCGTCGCGCGGCGGCTCCAGGGCCGGCCGGCTCCGTCGCCGACCCCGGCTCCGGGTCCCCGCGGGGCGCCGCCTTGGTCCCCGGCCGCGTCGGCGGGCAGACTGCCGGTGTGACGGCAGGTGGGGAGGCGACGACCGAGCCCGCGACCGATCCGGGCCTGCCGGTGGTCGTACCCGGCGGTGCGGCGGACGAGGGCGGGCCGGAGCAGGGGGCGCCGCTGCTCATCCCGGGCGAGACCTGCTGGCGGATCGAGCGGGCCGACCGCTTCGCCGTCTTCGTCGACGCGGCCGGCTACTTCGCCACCCTGAAGCGGGCCGTGGCCGGCGCGCAGCGCCGGGTGCTGTTCATCGGGTGGGACTTCGATCCGCGGATCCGCCTCGACCCGCTCGCCGGCGGGCGGCCGGACGACGACCGCCTGGGCGCGGTGCTGGAGGAGGCCGTGGCCCGCAACCCGCGGCTGGAGATCCGGGTCCTCCAGTGGGACCTGGGCATGCTGCGGGCCCTGGGCCGGGGCCTGCAGCCGATCGTGCTGCTCGACCGGCGCACGCCCGACCGGCTCACGTTCGCCGTCGACACCCACCACCCGGTCGGTGGCGCGCACCACCAGAAGATCGTGGTCGTCGACGACTGCCTGGCCTTCGCCGGTGGCATCGACGTCACCGCCGACCGCTGGGACACCTCCGACCACGCCGACGACAACCCGCACCGGCGCCGTCCGGCCGCCGGCCGCGCCGAGGGCCGGGCGACCGGGCCGTGGCACGACGCGACCAGCATGATGACCGGCCCGGCGGCCCGTGCGGTCGCCGAGCTCGCCCGCGACCGGTGGGAGAGCGGCACGGGGGACCGGCTCGAGCCGATCGCCGAGGCGCGGGACTGCTGGCCCGCGGACGTCGAGCCGCTGCTCACCGACGTCGACGTCGCCATCGCGCGCACCCGGCCGGAGCACGGCGAGGCTGCGCTGGTCCACGAGATTGAGCTGCTGTGGCTCGCCACGATCGCCGCGGCCCGCCGGTCGCTGTACGTGGAGAGCCAGTACTTCGCCTCGCACCGGATCGCCGAGGCGATCGCCTCGCGGCTGCGGGAGCCGGACGGCCCGGACGTCGTCGTGGTCAACCCCGAGACCGCCGACGGCTGGCTGTCGGAGAAGGCGATGGGCACCGCGCGCGCCCGGGTGCTCGAGCTGGTCCGGGAGGCCGACGTGCACGACCGGTTCCGGCTCTACACGCCGGTGACCGCACGGCGCGAGCCGATCTACGTGCACGCCAAGGTGACCGTGGTCGACGACCGCCTGCTGCGCCTGGGGTCGAGCAACCTGAACAACCGCTCGATGGGCCTGGACACCGAGTGCGACCTGGCGATCGAGGCGGTCGAGGGGCGCCCCGGCGCCGACGACCTGTCCGCCACCATCGTCGGCTTCCGCGACGGGCTGCTCGCCGAGCACCTGGGCTGCACGCCGGCCGAGGTCACCGCCGCGGTGGCCGAGACCGGCTCCCTGGTGCGGGGCATCGAGCGGCTGCGCCGGCCGACCGGCCGCTCGCTGGTCCCGTTCGAGCCTCCCCGGCTCGGCCCGGCCGACCGGGCGCTCGCCGAGTCCGAGGTGATGGACCCGGAGAAGACGCCGAACCGGTGGCGCCGGGTCGAGCGCTTCTTCGCCCGCCGCCGGCGGCCGGGCAGCCGCGTCCGCGCCTGACGCCTCGCCGTCCACGGTGGGCGGGAGCGGGGCGGCCGTGCGCCGGCGCCTTGTCGTGGCGGGCGATCACCGGAAGGGTGTCCGACGCCGCCGTGACGCCGGTCACGGCGCCGGCCGAGGTGAGCCCGGCCGCCGTCCGATCCCGGGAGCTGGCATGGACCCCAGAGCCGTCGACGCCGTCCTGACCGAAGCCGTGGCACGCGGAGCGGTGCCCAACGCCGTGGTCGTCGCTGCCGACCGCGACGGACCGGTCCTGGAGAGCGCCGCCGGACCGCGGGTCGCCGGGACGGACGAGCCGGTCACCGCCGGCACCCACTTCCGGATCATGTCGATGACGAAGATGGTCGCGACGGTGGTGGCGCTGCAGCAGGTGGAGCGGGGCGCGCTCGACCTCGACGCCCCGGTGGCGGAGTACTGCCCCGAGTGGGCCCAGCTGCAGGTGCTCGACGGTTTCGACGGGGACGTGCCGCGCCTGCGGCCGCCCGCCGCGACGGCGACGGTGCGCCACCTGCTCACCCACACGAGCGGGCTGGGGTACTGGTTCTTCAACGCCGACCTGCTGCGCTGGGAGACGGTGACCGGCACCCCCAACGTGCTCTCGGGGTCGAACGTCGTCTTCGGGGCGCCGCTGCTCGCCGACCCCGGCACCCGGCTCGAGTACGGCATCAACACCGACTGGCTGGGCAAGGTGGTCGAGGCGGCCGGCGGCCTGGCCCTCGACGTCGCGGTGAAGGAGGGCGTCACCGGGCCGCTGGGCATGGACGACACCTCTTTCTCGCCCGGCGCCGAGCAGCGGGCGAACTGCGTGCCGGTGCACATGCGCGGCCCGGACGGCGCCTGGCAGCCCAGCGAGCTGGACCTGCACCCCGAGCCCGAGTACTTCGCCGGTGGCCACGGGCTGTACTCGACGCCGCGGGACTACCTGCGCTTCCAGCGCGCGCTGCTCGGGAACGGCGCGGTGGACGGCGTCCGGATCCTGAAGGCCGAGACCGTCGACGCGGCGTTTCGCAACCAGATCGGCGACCTCGACTTCCCGGCCACCATCGCCAGCGCGGACCCCGGCTCGACGGCCGACTTCAGTGCCGGCCCGGGCCACAAGTGGGGCTACGGGCTGCTGCTCAACACCGCGGACCTCCCCGGGCGCCGGCGCGCGGGCAGCGGCGCGTGGGCGGGGCTGTGCAACACCCACTTCTGGGTCGACCGGACGACCGGCATCACCGCGGCGGTCTACACCCAGACCCTGCCGTTCGTCGCCCCCGACGTGCACCAGGTCTACCTCGACGTGGAGACCGCGATCTACGGCGCGCTGTGACCGCGGCCGCGGGCACCCGCCCGGAGGGCCCGGCGGGCACCTACGACGTGAAGAAGGCGCACCGGCGCCTCTACGCGCCGAAGCCGGGCGGCTTCGAGGTGGTCGACGTGCCCGAGCTGGCGTTCCTCGCGGTCGACGGCGCGGGCGATCCGAACACCTCCGCCGACTACCGCGCGGCGGTGGAGGCGCTGTACACGGCGTCCTACGCGATCCGGGCCGCGGCGAAGGCGACGCTGGGCCGGGTGCACACGGTGGCGCCGCTGGAAGGACTCTGGTCGGCGGCGGACCTGTCGGTCTTCCGCACCCGGGACAAGGGTGCCTGGCAGTGGACCATGATGATCGCCCAGCCCGACTGGATCGAGCCCGGGCTGGTCGACGGTGCCCTGGCCGGCGTCCGGGGGAAGAAGCAGCTGCCCGCGCTCGAGCTGCTCCGCTTCGAGCGCGTCACCGAGGGCACCAGCGTGCAGACCCTGCACCTCGGACCGTACGACGACGAGGGGCCGGTGCTCGCCCGGCTGCACGAGGAGTTCCTGCCCGCCCACGGCCTCGCCATGACCGGCCGCCACCACGAGATCTACCTCTCCGACCCCCGCCGGACCGAGCCGGCCAGGCTGCGCACCGTCCTGCGCCAGCCCGTGACGGCGGCCCGCTGAGCGGTCGGCCCGGTCCCGGAAGGCGACCGGGGTGTTCCCGGTTGGCCCCCGTGTGAGGCTCTCGCTGCTCGACCGCTCCCGCACCCGTGCCGGCTCCCCCGAGGGGACGGCGCTGCGGCACACGGTGGAGCGCGCGGTCGCGGCGGAGCGGTCCGGGTACGCCCGGTTCTGGGTGGCCGAGCACCACGCCGTACCCGGCATCGCCTCGGGCGCGCCGGCCGTGCTGCTCGCGGCGGTGGGGGAGCGCACCACGACGATCCGGCTCGGTTCGGGCGGGGTGATGCTGCCCCAGCACCAGCCGCTGGTCGTGGCGGAGCAGTTCCTGATGCTCGCCGGGCTGCACCCCGGGCGGATCGACCTGGGGCTGGGCCGGTCCCTGGGCTTCACCGCGCCCGTCCGCCGCGCGCTGCGCCGCTCCGGGGACGAGCCGGACACCTTCGCCGACGACATCGCCGAGCTCCGCGGCTACCTCGAGCGCACCGCGCCGGTGACCGCCCGCCCGGTCACCGAGGCGCCCGTGCCCGTCTTCGTGCTGGCCACCGGGCGGGGCGTGGAGGTCGCCGCCCGGCTCGGCCTCCCCGTGGTGCTGGGCGGACCGGTGCTGCAGGGGGCGGAGCTGGGGACGCTGCTCGCGGGCTACCGCCGTGACTTCCGCCCGCACGGGGACAGCCGCCCGCACGTCACGGTCTCCCTCGACGCCCTCGTCGCCGACACCGACGCCGCGGCCCGCGAGCTCGCGCTGCCCGAGGTGTGGGCGATGGTGCGCTCCCGGCGCACCGGGAGCTTCGGGCCGCTGGAGCCGGTGGCGGGGATCCGGGACCGCCGCTGGGACGACCTGGACGCCGACCGGGTGGCGCGCGGGCTCGACGCCGTGGTCGCCGGCAGCCCGGCCACGGTCCGCCGCCGCCTCGAGCAGCTCGCCGAGCGGACGGCCGCCGACGAGCTGCTCGCCAGCGGCGCGACCTACGACCGCACGGCGCTGGCCGACTCCGACGCCCGGCTCGCGGAGCTGCTGGCCTGAGCGCGGGCGGTGCGGGGCTCGCGCCCCGGGGAGGTCAGCCGGACCGCGGTCTCCTCCCCGGCGTCCGGGTTGCCGGGCCGGGATCGACGGCGGGTCGCGGCCGGGAGCCCGGGGCGAAATGCTCAGGTGGTCGCCGGAGGGCGGCACCGCGCCCGGGGCCCGTCCCGGACCACCGAGGGGGAGACGCATGAGGATCACCGCCGCCGTCGTCGAGGAGCTGCAGGGGCCGTTCGTCGTCCGGGAGGTGGACCTCGACGACCCCGGCCCCGGGGACGTCCTGGTCAAGGTGGCCGCCACCGGCTTCTGCCACACCGACGGCATCGCCCGCGACGGCGACCTGCCCTTCCCGCTGCCCGGGGTCCTCGGGCACGAGGGGGCCGGGACGGTCGTGGCGGTCGGCGAGGGCGTCACCGGCGTCCGCGAGGGGCAGGACGTCGTCCTCGGCTGGCCGTGGTGCGGCGGCTGCCGCAACTGCCTGGCCGGCGAGCCCCGCTATTGCCTGCGCATGGGGGAGCTGGTCGGCGGCGGGCACCGCCTGGACGGGCCCTCGGCGCTGCGCGGGACCGACGGCTCCCCGATGGCCAGCCACTTCTTCGGGCAGTCCTCGTTCGGCACCTACGCCATGACCACCGCCTCCTCGCTGGTCCCCGTCCCGGCGGGGCTGCCGGTCGAGCTGATGGGCCCGCTGGCGTGCGGGCTGGCCACCGGGGCCGGTGCGGTGTTCAACACCCTGCGCCCCGAGCCGGGCAGCTCGGTCGTGGTCTACGGGGCCGGCACGGTGGGCCTCGCGGCGGTGATGGCGGCCCGGAACTCGGCGGCCACCACGATCATCGCGGTCGACCGGCACGCCGGCCGGCTGCGGCTGGCCGAGGGCCTCGGGGCCACGCACACCGTCGACGCCACCGACACCGACCCGGTGCAGGCGGTGACCGAGATCTGCGGCGGCCCGGCCGACGCCGCGATGGACTGCACCGGCAACATCGCGGTGATCCGGCAGGCGATCGACTCGGTCGGCATGCTCGGGACCGCGCTGCTGATCGGTGGGGCCCCGGCGGGGGCGGAGTTCAGCGCCGACCACCTGACCACGCTGTGGGGAAAGACGATCCGCGGCACCCTCGGCGGGAGCGGGCACGGCCAGCACCTGATCGCCGCGCTGATGGACCTGCACGCCCAGGGCCGGTTCCCGTTCGACCAGCTGGTGCAGTACTTCCCGCTCGACCGCATCGAGGACGCCGTCGAGGCGTCCTACAGCGGCGCCGTCGTCAAGCCCATCCTGACGATGCCGCACTGAGACACCGCTCCGCGAGACCCGCTCCCGATCCACTCCTGGAGGCCCGACCCCCCATGCTCCGTCCGCCGTTCCGCCCCGGAGCCCGCCCGCACCCCGACCGTCCCGCCGGCGCGACGGGCCCGACCCGATGACGGCGTGGCCGGACACCGTGATGTGGTGGCACGTCTACCCGCTCGGCTTCACCGGCGCCCCGATCCGCCCGGCCGACGCCGGCTCGGGTGCCGGCGCCGCGCACCGGCTCGGCCGGGTGGAGGCGTGGCTCGACCACGTGGTGGAGCTCGGGCTCAACGGCCTGGCGCTGGGGCCGGTGTTCGCCGCGCAGACCCACGGCTACGACACCGTGGACCACTTCCGGGTGGATCCGCGGCTCGGCGACGAGGACGACCTCGGGCGGCTGTTCACCGCCGCCCGGGATCGCGGCATCCGGGTGCTGCTGGACGGGGTGTTCAACCACGTCGGCCGCGGCCACCCGGCCTTCGCGCAGCTGGAGGCCGAGGGCCCTGCGGCGGGGACGGCGGACCTGTTCCGCGTCGACTGGAGCGGGTGGCGGCCCGGGGACCCGGTGCGGGCCGAGGTGTTCGAGGGGCACGAGCAGCTCGTGGCGCTGGACCACGGGTCACCCGCGGTCGCCGACCTCGTGGTCCGCGTGCTGCGGCACTGGCTGGACCGCGGCGCCGACGGCTGGCGCCTCGACGCCGCGTACGCGGTACCCCCGGCCTTCTGGGCGCAGGTCCTGCCGCAGGTGCGCAGCACCCATCCGGACGCGTGGTTCACCGGCGAGGTGATCCACGGCGACGCGCCCGCGATCGTGCGCGCCTCCACGATGGACTCGCTCACCCAGTACGAGCTGTGGCAGGGCGTCTGGCACGGCATCGCGGAGCGGAACTTCTTCGAGCTGGCGCACGCGCTGGAGCGGCACAACGGCCTGCTGGCGACGTTCGTGCCGTCCACCTTCCTCGGCAACCACGACGTCACCCGGATCGCCTCGGCCGTCGGCACCGAGCTGCTGCCGCACGCCCTCGCCGTCCTGTTCACCGTCGCCGGAGTGCCCAGCGTCTACGCCGGCGACGAGTACGCCTACACCGCCGTCAAGGAGGAGCGGGCCGGCGGGGACGACGCCGTCCGGCCCGAGTTCCCGCCCCGCCCCCCGGCTCCGGCGGCGGGGGAGGCGACCGCGGCCGAGTTCCTGCGGGTGCACCGCGAGCTGATCGCGCTGCGCCGCCGCAACCCCTGGCTGGTGCGGGCGCACACCGACGTCGTGCAGCTGGCGAACGAGCACGTCGTCCTCCGCTCCGGCACCGCCGGCGCCGCCGTGGTGGTCGCCCTCAACCTCGCCGACGCGCCGGTCACGGTGCCCGCCGCCGACGCCCGCGCGGTGGCGTGCGGCACGGGGCGCCTGGCGTCGGACCGGGTCGAGCTGCCCCCGCGGGGCTGGGCGGTGCTGGAGGGCTGAGGAAACGGCGACCGGTCAGCGGGAGTCCAGTGGTCCCTGGACCAGCCGGAGCACGCCGGCCAGCAGCCCGTACAGCAGCGCCGGGCCGGTGTGCGCCAGCCGCTTGCCGGCGGCCGCCCGGGCCTCCCCGCGGCGGTAGATCTTCCGCTCCGCGGCGAGCATCCCGCCCACCCCGCCGGCGATGACGGCGGTGGGGAGCGCGAGCGCGACGGCCTTCTTCCCGGCCGGCATCGCGCGGAACGCCGTCGTCAGGCCGGGCGTGCCCTCGCCGTCCTGGTCGGCCTCCTGCCCCTCCGGTCGCTGGTTCCACGCCGCGCGCGCCCCCGGCAGCGACGCCGCGAGGGACACCGTGACGACAGCCGCCTTCACCCAGCCGCGGGCCAGGCGCGAGGGCACGACGTCGGGGAGGGCGTAGTAGAGGGCGGTCGCGGCTCCGCTGACGGTTGCTGCGACTGCGGGGGGCAGGGTCGGCCGGGTCGTCATGCTCCCATTCTGACCAGCGGGAGGGGCTCCCGGCACCGGTTTCCGGTTGCCGTCCCGGCGGGGACCGGATCGACGGGTACGGCGGTCTCGTATCGTCCGGCGGCATGCGCCCTGCGCCAGCCGTCGACTCGGTCCGGAGCTGGGGCATGGTGGCCGCCGGGTTCGCGGGCATGTTCGTCTCGTTCGGTATCGCCTACTCGTTCGGTGCGTTCCTCGGGCCGATGGCGGAGGAGTTCGGCTCGGGTCGCGGTGCGACGTCGGCCTTCTTCGCGCTGACCTCGCTCACGTACTTCGGCCTCGGCGCGCTCAGCGGCGTGGCGGTGGACCGCTACGGCCCCCGGCGGGTGCTGCTCGTCGGCGCCGTCGCGCTCGGGACCGGCCTGGCCGCGACGTCCGTGGCCGGGGAGCTGTGGATCGGCCTGCTCACCTACGGCCTGGGCGTGGGCATCGGGGTCGCCTGCGCCTACGTGCCCATGGTGGCCGTCGTCAGCGGGTGGTTCGAGCGGCGGCGCACCCTCGCCGTCGGGGTGACGGTGACCGGCATCGGCCTGGGCACGCTCGCCGTCGCACCGCTGGCGGCAGCGCTGATCGCGTCGATCGGCTGGCGCCAGACCCACCTCGTGCTCGGTCTGGCGGGTGCGGTCGTGCTCGGGGGCTGCGCCCTGGTGGTCCAGCCGCCGCCGGTGCAGACCGGCCCGGCGGCGCTGACGCTGCGCGAGGCCGTGCGCAACCGCGACTACCGGCGGCTGTACCTGGCGTCGGGCCTGCTGTCGGTGGCCCTGTTCGTGCCGTTCGTGCACCTCCCCGGGTACGCGGTGCAGGAGGGCGCGGACCGGGTGGCGGCGGCCGCCCTGGTCGGGGTGATCGGCGCGGCGAGCATCGCGGGCCGGCTGCTGCTGGGCGTGCTGGCCGCGCGGTCCGGCGCGCTGCGCGTCTTCCAGGCGTGCTTCCTGACCATGGGCCTGAGCTTCACGCTCTGGGGCCTGGGGGGCGGGTACGGCGTGCTGCTCGCCTTCGCGGTGGTGCTCGGCGTCGGCTACGGCGGCTTCGTCGCCCTCGGTCCCGCGGTCGTCGCCGAGCGCTTCGGCACCACCCGCCTCGGCGGGCTGCTGGGGGTGCTCTACACGAGCGCCGGCCTCGGCTCGGCCCTGGGCGCACCGCTGGCCGGCGCGGCCGTCGACGCGTCGGGCTCCTACACGCCGGTCATCGCCGGGTGCCTGGCCCTGGGGCTGGCAGGCTTCCTGACCGTGCTCCGCGTCGGCCGCGCCTGAGCCCCGGGTGCCGCGCGGACCCGGGACGGGGCCCGCGTCCCTCAGCCCTGGGTGCCCTCACGGACCCGGGTCTCGGGTGACGTCGGCGGCAGCGGGACCAGCGGCGGATCCACCGGCGGGCTGGTGAGCTCGCGGTAGGCGGTCGTGTGGGCGCGCAGCGCGGAGACGGCGTCGGCGACGTCGCCGGACACCCGGCCGGCCGTCGCCGCCGCCCGCTCCGCCTCCAGCACCGCCGCGCAGACGTCCGCGAGCATCTCGAGGTGTTCGCGGGCGGCGGGCTCCAGATCCGTGCGGTCGCCCGGCTGCGGGGTCAGCGCCCGCTGCCGCAGCAGCTGCTCGAGCCGGTCGCCCTCGGCCTCGATCGAGGGCAGCAGCGCCGGGACGTCGCCGAGGTGCGCACCGGCGGCCCGGGCGGAGGCGATCTGCGACCGCAACCGGCCCCGGGCACGGGCGAGCTCGAGCTGGAGCTCCGCGGCGGTGCGCCGCGAGCCCGGCGGCAGGCGCCGGGCGGCCACGGCGGTGGCGCCCTGCACGCCCAGCTCCCGGGCGCGGGCCACCAGCGGGTTCCGCCGGACGCGCCGGACCAGCAGCCACCCGGCGAGCACGCCGATCACGAGCAGCAGCAGGAGCACCCCTCCGAGGACGGCGAGCACCGTGGGGTCGAGCGACAGGAGCCACGACAGCTCCTCGTCGGCCCGCAGGTCCAGGTCGCCGGCGGAGCCGATGGGCAGGGGAGTGGTCATGGGTTCCCTCGTCTCGGGCGGGCCGGCGCCCTCCGGGCTGGCGTCCTGAAGGGGCAACGGTCCTCCTCCCTCCCGCGGTTCCCGGACGACACGGCGGACGGCCGGGAGATGTGCTCGGCGCTGACGTACTTCCGCTTCCGCGTGCGCAGAAGCCTTGCTAGCTTCGTGACCTGGCTCACAGCCGGCGCGCTCGGAGCGGTCGGACGATCCGCGCCGGCACACCATTCGAGGGGGATCCGTGAAGGTGATGAGAAGTTCGCGTACGGCACTGAGGGGGGTGCTGATCGCGGCCCTGTCGGTGCTCCTGTCCCTGGGGCTCGTCGGCACAGCGGGCGCGGCACCGGCTACCACGGGGGAGCGCGGGAGCTCCACCTGCGCCGACCGGCCCGTGCCGGCGCGCGCCGTGTCCATCCAGCTGTGGACCTTCGCCGAGTACATCGGCTTCGGCACCGACGCGGCGACGCAGGCCCGCCACGAGGAGGTGCTGCGCCGGCTCAGCGAGATGGGCTACCGGAACGTCGAACCGTTCACCCTGAGCGGGATGAGCGCGGAGGAGTACGCCGAGCTGCTCCGGGAGTACCGGCTCCGGGCCCCCGCCCGGCACGTCGGCGTGGGCACGCCCGAGGAGCCCGCGGACATCGCGCAGATCCTCGCGGAGAACCGCGTCCTCGGCGTCGAGTACTTCGGCTCCGGTGGCACCCCGCAGTACACGACCGAGGCCGAATGGGTCGCCTACGCCGAGTACCTCGACGCGGTCGGCGCCCAGGCCCGTCGGGCCGGTCAGTGGCTGATGGTCCACAACCACAACTGGGAGTTCGAGACCACCTTCGGCGACCGCACCGCCTTCGACATCCTCATGCAGCACAGCGAGCGGCGGCACCTGGTGTCCCAGCTCGACCTGTACTGGGCGGTCTTCGCCGGCGCCGACCCGATCGACGTCATCCGGGAGTACGGCAACCGGATCCGGCTCTTCCACGTCAAGGACCTCAACGAGGAGCTGGACCGGCGGATCGAGATCGTCGGCCGCGGCGACATCGACTTCGGGCCGATCTTCCGGACCGCCGGTGGCAGCACGCGGTACTACGTCGTCGAGCACGACCCCCGCTTCGGCGACCCGACGTTCGACCCCTTCGAGGCGGCGCGGGAGGGCTTCGCCTACCTCACCTGCACGTCGCACTGACGCACTCCGCACCGACGCATCCGCACTGACGCACTCCGCACCCAGGAGGAGGCGGTCCCGGGCTCCCGGGGCCGCCTCCTCCCGCGTGCGCCACCGGCGTGTCCGGTACGGCCGTTCACCGGATGCTCACCCGGCCCTCCACCTGGCGTCGTCCGGGGGCCCGCCCGGCCCCCGATCGTGGGCGCCACACCCGAGGGAAGGAAGGCGCCATGCCCGACCCATCAGTTCCCCACGACGGCTCCGCCGCGACGGCGGCTCTCTCCCGGCGCCGGCTGCTGCAGGCCGCCGCCGTCGCCGGTGCCGGGGTCGGCGCCGGCACGCTGCTCGGCCCCGCCCCGCGGGCCTTCGGTGCGCCCGGCCTCCGGGCGTCCCGGCCGGAGGCGCGCTGGGGCGTGCAGAGCGGCGAGGTCACGGCGGACTCGGCCGTGGTCTGGTCCAAGACCGACCGGCCCGCCCGGATGACCGTCGAGGTCGCCGCGACGGAGAGCTTCCGCGGGACGCGCGGGCGCTGGGCCGTCGACGTCGGCCCGGGCAGCGACCACGCCGGGAAGGTGGTGCTCCGCGGCCTGCCGGCCGGCACCGAGCTGTTCTACCGCGTGCAGTTCACCGAGCTGAGCCACGCCGGGCACGCCAGCGAGCCGCTGGTCGGCCGGCTGGTCACCGCACCGGCCGACCGGCGCGACGTCAGCTTCGCCTGGTCCGGCGACGTCGCCGGCCAGGGCTGGGGGATCAACCCCGACCTGGGGGGCATGACCGGGTTCGAGGCGATCCGCCGGCTGCGTCCGGACTTCTTCATCCACTCCGGCGACAGCGTCTACGCCGACGGGCCGCTGCAGGAGCAGGTCGTCCTCCCCGACGGCTCGGTGTGGCGCAACGTCGTCACCCCGGAGAAGAGCAAGGTCGCCGAGACGCTGGACGAGTACCGCGGCCAGTACCGCTACAACCTGCTCGACGACAACGTGCGCCGCTTCGCCGCGGAGGTGCCCCAGCTGGTCCAGTGGGACGACCACGAGGTGACGAACAACTGGTACCCCGGTGAGGTCCTCACCGACGACCGGTACACGGTGAAGAACGTCGACACGCTGGCCGCCCGGGCCCGCCGGGCCTTCCTCGAGTACATGCCCATCGCCGGCAACCGGATCGACCGGACCCTGCCCTACGGGCCGCTGGTCGACGTCTTCGCCCTGGACCTGCGCACCTACCGCGGCCCCAACTCGGCCAACCTGGCGGCGGGTGGCCCGGAGGCGCGGATCTTCGGCGGCGGCCAGCTGGGCAACCTCGCCCGGCAGCTGCGCTCGTCGCGGGCCCTGTGGAAGGTCATCGCCTCCGACATGCCGCTCGGCCTGGTGGTGCCGGACGGGCCGGTGGACCAGGAGGGCATCGCCAACCGGGACCCCGGCCAGCCGCTGGGCCGGGAGCTGGAGGTCGCCCGCCTGCTGTCGACCCTCAAGCGGGACGGCGTCCGCAACGTCGTCTGGCTCACCGCCGACGTCCACTACACGGCCGCCCACCACTACGACCCGCAGCGGGCCGCGTTCTCCGACTTCGACCCGTTCTGGGAGTTCGTCTCCGGCCCGCTGCACGCCGGCACGTTCGGCCCGAACGAGCTCGACGGGACGTTCGGGCCGGAGGTCGTGTTCTCCCGCCATGCGGAGCGGCCCAACCAGCCTCCGAGCGACGGGCTGCAGTTCGTCGGCCACGTCCGCATCGACGGGGCCAGCGGGGTCATGACCGTGGAGCTGCGGAACACCGCCGGGGCCGTCCTGCACACCACGGAGCTCACCCCGGCCTGAGTTCGGGCCGGCGCCCGGGAACGGGGCCAGCGGTCCCGTTCCCGGGCCCCGGCGGGCGGCGCGTTCCGCGGGGGAGGAGCATCCCCTCATGGCCGGTGGGGAGCTCGCCCGGGACGACGGCGCGGTCCGGGCGGTGGCCTCCCGCATGGCCGAGGCGGCGGCGCAGTGGCTCGACGGCCTCGACGCGGACCAGCGGCGGGTGGCCACCGGCCCGGGCCCGGGGGACGGCCCGTCCGACGCCGAGCGCCGGCGCTGGTTCTACACGCCCACCGACCACGGGGGGCTGACCTTCCACGACCAGCGGCCGGCGCAGCAGCGGGCGGCGATGCGGCTGGTGGCCTCGGGCCTGTCCACGCCCGCGTACGTCACCGTCGCGACGGTCATCGGTCTGGAGAACGTCCTCGACCAGGCCGAGGGATTCGTCGCCCGGTTCGACCGGGAGCGCGGCCGGGACCCGGGCCTGTACTACCTCCGGGTCTTCGGCGAGCCCGGGGAGCGCTCGACCTGGGGATGGCGGTTCGGCGGGCACCACGTCTCGCTGAACAACCTCGTCGTCGACGGCGCCGTGGTGGCGACCACCCCGTGCTTCCTCGGCGCCAACCCGGCGGCGTCGCCGTTGCTCGGGGGCGCGGTGAACCGGCCGCTGGGGCGGGCCGAGGACCTCGCCCGTGACCTCGTCCGCTCGCTGCCGCGCGATCTCGCTCCCCGCGCGGTGCTGCTGGACCGGGCGCCGTCGGACGTGGTGACCGCCAACCGGACGACCGTCGCCCCGGGGGACGGAGAGGCCGAGCACTCGGCCCTGGCGTACCGCGCCGAACCCCGCGGCGTCGCGGCTGCCGAGCTCGACGCCGAGCAGCGGGAGCTGCTGCGCGCCCTGCTCGGCACCTACCTCGACCGGGTGCCGGGCGAGATCTCCCCACTGCGCCGGTACGACGATGCCGCCCTCGACGCGGTGCACATCGCCTGGGCGGGGCCGACCGAGCCCGGGGCGCCGCACTACTACCGGGTGCAGGGCCCCCGGTTGCTGATCGAGTGGGACAACACCCAGAACGGGGCCAACCACGCGCACTCGGTCTGGCGCGACCCGGAGGTTGACTTCGGGCTGGACGTGCTGGCCCGCCACCGCGCGGCCGCGCACGGCTGACCGGGCGCCCGGCCGGGGCGTCGGGCGCCCCGGTACCGGCACGCGCCCCGGGCAGCGGGGCAGGGACCTATCGCCCTTCCCCCCGGAGCTCCGGGAGGAGGACCGTGGTGCCCACCGGCGGCCTCGAGGAGGCGGGATGAGCACCGACGAGAACCTGCAGCGAGCACCCGGGTCCGGCCGCGTTCGCCGGGACCCCGATCCGCTGCAGATGACGGAGGTCGAGAAGCGGATCGCCGAGTGGGAGGCGCGGCACGACGTCGCCGCCCGCGGGTCCCGCGCCGCGCCGGACGTCGTGCAGCACTACGTCGCCCACGAGCGGCTCACCCAGGGGATCCGCCCGCGGCCGGCCGGATCGCACGCCGCGGCCCGGGAGGTCGCCCGTCCCCGGCCGCCCGCGGAGGAGCCGCCGCGGGGCCGGGGCCTGCTCCGCCGCCTGGTCCACCGGGGCTGACGGAGGGGGCGTCCCGACCGGCGATCAGCTCGCCGGCAGGCGCGCCAGGATGTCGGCGGTGGCGGCGTGCAGCACGCCCATGCGCGCCGCCTCCTCCAGGTGCAGCGGCGCCACGCCGGAGACGGCGTCCCGGGCGATCAGCGTCCGGTAGTCGTGCTCGCTGGCCCCGTACACGGTCGCCCGGGGGCAGTTGGGGTAGTTGCAGCCGGCCACCACGACCGTGCTGACGCCGAGGGAGCGGAGGTGGGCGTCCAGCGGGGTGCGGTGGAAGGCGCCCCAGCGCGGCTTCCACATCGCCCACTCCCGGTCGCCGAGGGGCTGCAGCTGCCCGGCCAGCAGCTCGCGCGGCGAGAGCAGCGCACCGGGGGCCGGCCGGAGGTCGGGCGCGAGCTCCGACCCGGGGGAGCCCGGGCGCACCACCGGCGCCCCGGAGGCGATCAGCGTGCGGCGCGGCAGGTCGACATCCGCGCCCTCGTAGAGGCGGACGACGTGCACGACCGGCCGAGCGGCCGCCCGGAAGCCGCGCACCAGGCGCGCGAGGGTCGGCAGGACGGCGCTGGTGCCCGCGATCGTGCTGCTGCCCCCGTCGAGGAAGTCGACCTGCGTGTCGATCACCAGGAGGGCGGCGCGGTCCGGCTCGGGGGAGAGGTGCGGGTCGACGTCCACCGGCCAGCCGGGCAGCACCGCACCACCTCCCGTCCACGGGACGACGGTCGCCGGCCGGACCGCGGGACCGTTGTTGTCGGACAACTGCTTGACCTCCGCCGGCGCGGACCCCATGATGCCGCACGTGATCCAGATCACCCAATGCACCCAGCCGTGCCGCCGTCGCACCGCGACCGTCCACGGGCCGGGGGCCGGGCGATGAGGCTGGTCTCCTTCCACGGCACCGACGGGCTGCGGCTCGGCGTCGAGACCGGAGCGGGGATCGCCGACGTCACCGAGGCGGCCGGCGACGGCGGCCCGGCCTCGGTGCGGGCGCTCGCCGGCGGCGGCGCGGAGGCGCTGGAGCGGGTGCGGCGCGCGGCGGACTCGGCGTCGGACGTCGTGCGCCTCGACCAGCTCCGGCTCGCGCCGGCCGTCCCCGACGCGGGCAAGATCATCTGCGTCGGGCTGAACTACCGCAAGCACGCGGCGGAGGGCGGCATGCCCGTGCCCGACCGCCCGATCTACTTCGCCAAGTACGCCAACAGCCTGGCGGCATCCGGCGAGCCGGTGGTCATCCCGGCCGTCACCGCGAAGGCCGACTACGAGGTCGAGCTGGTCGCCGTGATCGGGCAGCGGGCCAGGAACGTCGACGAGGACCGGGCGCTGGAGCACGTGTTCGGGTACGCCACGGGCAACGACCTGTCCGTGCGGGAGCTGCAGATGCGCAGCTCGCAGTGGATGTACGGCAAGGCCATCGACGGCTTCGCGCCGCTGGGCCCCTACGTGGTCACCAGCGACGAGGTCCCCGACCCGCAGGCGCTGGACCTGGAGACCCGGGTGAACGGCGAGCTCCGGCAGAACTCGAACACCCGGGACATGGTGTTCTCCGTGGCCGAGCTGGTCAGCGACCTGTCCCGGATCATGACGCTGGAGCCGGGCGACGTCATCTACACCGGCACGCCGGAGGGCGTGATCCTCGGCATGGCCGACCAGGTCTGGCTGCAGCCGGGGGACGAGGTCGTCTGCGAGATCCAGGGCCTGGGGCGTCTGGTCACCCCCCTGGTGGCCGACCCCGGCTGAGCGCTGTCCCGCTCCGCGGCCGCCGGCCAGCAGCACCGCCGTAGACCAGGGGCCGACCACACCCGCACCACCGAGGAGGGCTCGTGGAACCGTCGATCCTGTCGCTGCTGCCACCGCTGGTCACGATCGTCCTGGCGATCGCCACCCGGAAGATCCTGATCTCCCTCGGCGTCGGCATCGTGCTCGGTGCGCTCATGTACGCCGAGTGGGACGTCATGGGTGCGCTCGAGTTCATCTGGGAGGCGGCGTCGGGGCTGATCATCGCCGACGGCGAGATCGCCGAGGAGGTCTACATCCTCGTCGCCGTGGTCCTGATCGGCGTCCTGACCTCGCTCATCTACGTCTCCGGCGGTCTGCTGGCCTTCGCCGCCTGGGCGGTCCGCCGGGTGCGCAGCCGCAGCCAGGCGCAGTTCGTCCCGGTCATCACGGGCATCGTGATCTTCTTCGACGACGCGTTCAGCAGCCTGGTCGGTGGCACGGTGAGCCGATCGATCACCGACCAGCACCGCGTCCCCCCGCCAAGCTGTCCTACCTGGTCGACTCCACCGCGGCGCCGGTGATCATCCTGGTGCCCATCTCGGGCTGGGCCGCCTTCATCGCCGCGACGATGACCGGCATCCTCGACGAGAACGAGGTCGCCGGGCTGAACGGCTACGAGGCCTACCTGCAGTCGATCCCGGCCATGCTGTACCCGATCACCGCCCTGCTGCTGGTCATCGCGGTGGCGTGGTTCAGCATCGACATCGGCCCCATGCGCCGGCACGAGCGGACCGCGGTCGAGCAGAACGTGCTCTACGACGCGGCGCACGGCCTGCCGCCCGGCGAGACCGACCGGAACCTGCCGGTGCGCGAGGACGGCCGCGTCCGCGACCTGGTCCTGCCGATCGTCACCCTGATCGCGGTCACGGTGGCCGGCGCGCTGTGGATCGGCATCGACGGGGCCGAGGGCTCGCTGGCGCCCATGGACATCCTGGCCGCCACCGACGTCATCCTCGCGCTGTTCTACGGCACCATCGTCGCCTGCCTGGTGGCCGCCGGGATGCTGCTGGCCCGGCGCACCTCGGGCCGGGTGATCGGCAAGGCCGCGGTGTCCGGCATCCGGTCGATGTTCTTCGCGGCCGCGGTGCTCTTCCTCGCCTGGATCACCGCCGAGATCATCGGTGAGCTCGGCATCGGCGAGTACCTGGCCGGCGTGATCGACGAGGCCCTCCCGCTGGCCCTGCTGCCGGTCATCCTCTTCGTGCTCGCCTCGTTCATCGCGTTCTCGATCGGCAGCACGTTCGGCACCTTCGGGCTGCTGCTGCCGATCGCGGCGGAGATCGCGCTCTCCCTCGACAGCGCGCTGCTGATCCCGGTCTTCGGCGCGGTGCTCGCCGGCGCCATCTTCGGCGACCACACCTCGCCGCTGTCGGACACCACGATCCTGTCCTCGATCGGGTCGGGCGTGCACCTCGTCGACCACGTCACCACCCAGCTGCCCTACGCCTTCGTCGCCGCCTCGGCGTCGGCGGTCGGCTACCTGGTCTCCGGCTTCACGGAGAGCACCGGCCTCGGGCTGCTGGCCGCCGTGGTCGCGCTCGGGGTGGCGGTCGTCGTGCTGAAGGGGCGCAGCGTCGCCGGCGGCTCTGAGCCGGGAAGCACGCCGCCGGGGAGCACGCCACGGGCGGGCGACGTCCGGGCCGAGGAGGGGACCGCCCGGCCCACGGCACCGCCCGCCTGACCCGGCCTACCGGGCGCCGGCGTCGGTCCCGTTCGCCGCGGCGTACCAGGCGGCGAGGCGCGCGAACCCCTCGTCCAGGGCAACGTGCGGAGCCCACCCGAACGCCTCCCGCGTGCGGCCCTGGTCGAACCAGTGCGCCGTGGCCAGCTGCTCGGCGAGGAAGCGGGTCACCGGTGGGGTGGAGCGGCGGCCCGACGCCGCCCACGCCCCCTCGACGACGGCCCCGGCCAGCCAGGCCGCGGCGAAGGGGACGCCGCGCCGGGGGCCGGGCACCCGCGCTGCCAGGCACAGCCGGGCGAGGACCTCGCCGACCGGTCGTGGCTCGCCGTTCGACACGACGAACGGCTCGCCGTGCACCGGCCCGCACGCGTCCACCGCGGCGACCAGTGCGGCCGCAGCGTTGTCGACGTAGGTGGTGTCGATCAGGGCCGCGCCCGACCCGATCAGGGGGAGCCGCCCCGCGCGTGCGCGCTCGACGATCCGCCCGACGAGCTGGGTGTCGCCCGGCCCCCAGACCAGGTGCGGACGGACGACGAGCACCGCGAGCGAGGCGGAGTCGGCGGCCAGCGCGTCGAGCTCGGCGACCGCCTTGGTCCGGGAGTAGTGCCCACGAGCCGTCCCCGGATCGGCCGGTTCGGCGCCGACCCCGGTCAGCGCCGCCCCCGCGTGGGCGACCGACGGCGACGAGACGTGCACCAGGCGGCCGACGCCCTCGGCGCGGCACGCGCCGACGACGGTGCGGGTGCCGTGCACGTTCGCGCGCTCGTACTCCGCCCGGGGGCCGGTGACGTCGACCTTGGCGGCCAGGTGCACGACGGCGTCCTGACCGCGGACGGCCCGCGCCACGGCGGCCGGATCGGCGACGTCGCCCAGCACCTCGGCGCAGGGCAGCCCCGACGGCCGGCGCTGCAGCACGGTGACGTCGTCCCCGCGCGCCAGCAGCGCCTCGGCGGTGGCCCGCCCGAGCATCCCGCTGGCCCCGGTCACCAGGACCCTCATCGGTCGCCCGCGGCCCTCCGCCGGGTGCCGGCCAGCAGCCGGCCGGCCTGCTCGGCGACGCGGCGGCGGTCCACCTTCGACTGGTGCCGGATGTCGACCGGCAGGCGGTCGGCGACCAGCACCGCGGCGACGTCGACGCCGGCAGCGGCCCGCACCGCGTCGGCCAGGTCGGGCGCGGCCACGGCCATCCGCAGCCGCCTCGCCTGGCGTGCGCGCGGCCGGCCGGAGGCGCCACTCTCGGACCCGTCGAGGACGACGACCACCACGACGACCTGCCCGCCACGGGGGCCGACGCCGACGGCCGCGGCGGCGGTCACGCCGGGGACCCGCTCGGCCCGTTGCTCGATGCCGACCGGGGTGAGCGGCCCTTCGGCCGTCGAGATGACGTGCGGCAGCCGGCCCTCGACCCAGAGCCGGCCCTCGGCGTCCAGGTGCCCGACGTCGCCGGTCCGGTGCCAGCCCGCCGGCCGCGCGGCCGCCCGCTCGGTCGCCCAGAGGGCGTCGTAGCGATCCTTGACGTGCGCGGCGCGGACACAGATCTCTCCCGCGGTGCCCGGGGTACCGGTCAGCGCGCCGTCGGCGGCGCCGTCCGGGCCGAACGGGCTGATCGCCACCTCCACCCCGGGCAGCGGCCGGCCCACGCACACCCCGTTCCCGTCACCGGCCTCGGCGATCTCGGCCGCCGAGACGTCGGTGACCGGCAGCGCCTCGGTCATGCCGTAGGGCGTGTGGGCCTCGGCCGAGGGCAGGACGTCGCGCAGCGCCGCCAGCAGGCCGACCGGCACCGGCGCGCCGGCCGACATGAGCAGCCGGACCCGGCCCAGCGCGGACCGCTGGCCGGCGGTCAGCTCCGGCGCGGTGGCCACGACCCGGCGCAGCGCGGCCGGTGACGCGAACACCACCGTCGCGTCGACGGCGGAGACTGCCTCGGCCAGCGCGGACGCCGTCAGGGAGCCGGGGGCGGTGACGTCGATGTCGGGCACCGCCGAGCCGATGCCCAGCGCCGGGCCGAGCAGCGCGAAGGGCGCGAAGGCCGCCACCAGGCGGTCCTCGCCGGTCAGCCGGTAGGTGGCGCGTACCAGGGCCAGCTGGGCCGACGCCTGGCGCCGGGTGTAGACGACGCCCTTGGCCGGGCCGGTGGCACCGGAGGTGAACAGGACCGCGCAGTCGGCGTCCCCGGACGGGACCGCGGGCACGGGGGCGTCCCGGCCGGCGTCCTCGATCTCGGGAAGCGTGCGGACGGCGCCGAGCACCCGCCGGGCGGCCGGGCGCACGGAGCTCGCGGCGATGCGGGTGGCGGGCAGGCCCATGAGCCGGGCGGCGGCCAGCCCGGCGGTGCCGCAGACGACGTGGTCGACCGCGGCACCGCGCAGCGCCCGGCGCATCCCGCGGAAGCCCAGGCCCTTGTCGGCGACGACCACCACCGCGCCCGCGCGCCAGACCGCGTAGACCGCCGCCGTGAGGTCGGCGGAGGGCTCCACGAGCAGCCCGACCCGGTGCCCGGGCCGGACCCCGGTCGCCGCCAGCCCGGCAGCGAGGCGCTCGACCCGCCGGTTCAGCTCCGCCCAGCTCACGGTGCTCCCGCCCACCTCGACGACGGCGGGGGAGGCGTCGTCGGCGCGCTCGGTCAGGGCGGCCCACGGCGGGCGGGGGTCCTCGTCCGCCGCCGGGGTCGGGCGGCGGCCGCCGTCGGCCGGGCCCGGCAGCGCCGAGCCGGGCAGCGACGGGTCCGGCAGCTCCGCCACCCACTGCGCGACGGCGGTGGCGTACTGCGGTGCGTCCTCGGGGAGGAGGTGCGAGGCGCCTTCGTACCGGTGCAGCGCGGCGTGCGGCAGCCGGCCGCGCAGGTCGGTGAGGTAGCGCTCGCCGAAGACCGGGTCGCGGGGGCCCCAGAGCAGCAACGCCGGGACTTGAAGGCTGCGGATGCCCTCGGCGATGGCCTCCTGCGCCGGTCGGGAGGGGTGCCCCGTGGAGAAGGGGATGTCGGCCACGAAGTCGCCCACGGCACGCCGGCGGGCGGCGGAGCCGTACGGCGCGGCGAAGGCGTCGCGCACGTCGCGGGGGAGCGGCGGGCGGGACAGCGCCGTCGTGGCCCGCACGAACACCGGGGTGCCGACGGTGACGGCCGATCGCACGCCGGGGGCGTGCGCGAGGCGGATCAGCGCCGGGCCGAGGTCGCCGGGCGGCATGGCCACCGCGGTGTTGGCCAGCACCACGCCGCGCAGCTGCGCCCGGTGCTCGAGCGCCCAGCCCAGGGAGATGACGCCGCCCCAGTCGTGCCCCACCGTGACCACCGGGCCGGTCACCCCGAGCGCCGCGGTGAGGTCGCCGAGGTCGGCGACCCGCTGCTCCAGCGACCGCAGACCGGGCAGCCGCTGCGACCAGCCCATGCCGAGCTGGTCGGGAGCGATCACCCGCCACCCCGCGGGCGCGCCGGCCAGCAGCCGGCGCCAGAGGTAGGACCAGGTGGGGTTGCCGTGCACGCACAGCAGCGTGCCCACCGGGTTCTCGACGCCGTTGTCCAGGACGTGCCAGTCGTGCTCGGTGCCGGTCCGGTCGGCGACGGTCAGGTGCCGGGACCACGCGGGGTCCAGGCCGGGCAGCGCCGGGGGCACGGGAGTCGCGTTGCCCGCCGTCACCAGGCGATCTCGAGGCAGGAGGCGTTGAGGCCCGAGCCGATGCCCATGAGCAGCACCCGGTCGCCGTCGGCGAGCGTGTCCTGCTGGGCGGCCAGCGTGAACGGCACCGACGCCGGCCCCAGGTTGCCCCTGGTCGGGAAGGTCGTCGGCACGAGGGCGGGATCGATCGAGAACCGGTCGGATATCGCCTGGGTGTGCACCTTGGAGACCTGGTGGATGATGTAGCGGTCCATGCCCGCCGCCCAGTCGAACTCCCCGGCGGCGTCCGCCCAGAGGTCCTCGGACAGCGCCAGCCCCGCGTCCAGCAGGCCCTTCAGGTCGGTGCGCATCATGTCGTTGTCGCCGATGCACAACTCGTGGTGCTCGGTTCCGGCCCGGCTCACCGCCCCGACCAGACGGTGTCCCTCCGGATGCCGGTCGGCGCGGCCCAGGACCATCGCGGCGGCGCCGGAGCCCAGCGTCAGCGTGGCGAACTGCGCCAGCACGTCGCGCGACACGGTCTCCGGTCGGTTCAGCTGGTCGATGGTGCGCTCCTGCACGATCCGGGAGTCCTCCCCGTTCACGATCAGCGCGTAGTCGACCATGCCGGAGTCGAGCATCGCCGCGGCCAGCTCCATGCCGTTGATGAAGCCGAGGCAGGCGTTGGTCACGTCGAAGTTCTGGCAGGACCGCGGCAGGCCGAGCTCGTGGTGCACGGCGACGGCGGTCGAGGGCTCCAGGTGCTTGCGGCTGACCGAGGTGTTGATCATCACCCCGATGCGCGCCGGGTCGACGCCGCTCTCGCTGATCGCCTTGGCCCCGGCCATGGCGGCGCCGTCGACGAACGTCGTCCCCTCCGACCACCAGCGGCGCTCGCGGATCCCGGCGAGCCGCTCGAGCAGGCCGCCGCGCAGCCCCACCCGCTGGTAGGTCTCCCGGAGCCGCTCGTCGAAGTCGTCGGAGCTGATCACCTGCGACGCATCCGCCGTCTGGACCGCCAGGACGGCGGTGTTGGCGAAGCGATGAGTCGTGTTGCCCGTCATGTCCAGCTTCCAGCTCTGAGTCGGGCCGACTCTCCGCTGGCCGCCCGGTTCGGCACGCCGTACCCCGCCGGGGTGCCGGTCTACCCCGACGTGTCGACCGCCACGAAACCGTACCGCCCGCCCAGCACCCCCGGCCCAGGAGGCTCTGCCCCTAGGGCGGCGCCGGAACCGTGGGCGGAGCCTCCTGTGCCCGGGCGGGCGACGGGCCGTCGCACGCGTGGTGGGGCCACGGGTGCGGGCCGGTCAGCCGGCGACCGCCATCGGCGGTGCGTCGGTCGTGCGTGCACCGGGAGCCGAGCGGTGCCGGTCGAGGAAGTCCAGGAACGTCGGGAAGACCTCGTCGGCCACGTGCTCGCCCATGAAGGGGTCCTGGTGCCCGTAGCCGGGCAGCACCGCCAGCTCGTGCCGGCCCGGCGCCCGCTTCTCCAGCTCCCGGTGGCAGACGATGTTCGAGTCCCGGAAGACGTTGTTGCGGTCGCCGGTGGCGAGCAGCACGGGGGTCTCGATGGCGGCGGCGTTCGCGAGGTAGTCGTCGGGCAGCCGGTCGTACCGGGGGTCACCGGGCGTCATCTTCACCGCCCGGCCGGCCGCGACCATCTTCCTGACGTGCCGGTAGTAGTGCATGCTCGTCGCCCCGTAGAGGTCGCCGCCCCGCCGGTGCGTCACGTCGGCGAGCTTCTCGTGGCTGTAGAGCGCCGGCCAGCCGCTGCCCCACATCAGGCTGAGCATGTGGCAGTCGGGCTGGTCGCACTCGCCGTGGAACGCCGAGACGGCCTTCGAGAAGAGCTTGCCGCGCGACGGGCCCGGGTCGGCGTACCACCGGGGGTTGAGGTAGGGCAGCCCGATGACGTCCTCCACCAGCACCGGCGCCAGCTGCAGCTTCACCCGCGACCAGCCCGGTACCCGCGGGGTCAGGCCGACGCTGTTGGCGATGACGCTGGCGACCCCGTCGACCGCGCCCCCGAACAGGCTCATCAGGAACGACACCGCGCCCAGGCAGTGGGAGATGACGTGGATCGGCTTGCCGTCGGTCTCCCGCCGCATCAGCTCCAGCGCCGGGGGGAAGTCGTACAGCGCGATGTCGTCCATCGTGTAGCGGTTCCTGAACAGGTTGTACGAGTACCGGTTGCTCATCCGGAAGTCGATGGTCCAGACGTCGCGGTAGCCGTTGTCGAGCAGGTAGGTCACCAGGTTCCGGTGCTCCGGCATGATGAACATGTCCGTCGACGTGGTCAGCCCGTGGACGATCAGCACCGACTCGGTCGCCTGCGTGCCGCGGCTGAACCGGTGGAGGCCCATGCCCAGGCCGTCCCCGGTGGAGAAGGAGTAGGTCCGGACGTCGGCGTCCGGTACTCCGTCGAGGGTGTAGAGCGGGATCTCACGCACCGAGGACCTCCTCCTGGGTGGTGGCGGACCGCTGCTCGGCGAGCCGGGTCCAGTGGACGTTGGGGTCGACCTTGTCCCGGCGGGCCGGGTCCTTCGACGTCTTCGTGTGCATGTACCGGAAGCCGTCGTGGGCGATGCAGATGTCGTCGAGCTCGGTGACCAGTTCCTCCAGCACCTGCTCGTCCATGCCCCCGGCGCTCATGCCCTGGTAGAACATCAGCTCGCAGAACTGGTTGCCGCGGCCGCCGGTGGCCAGGTACTCGCTGGTGATGCTCTTGACGTACACCGAGATGAAGGTGAAGCAGTCCCGCTCGGTGCGGTAGCGCCGCATCAGCTCGTAGGTCTCGCGGAACAGCTGCTCGAACCGGTCCAGCGGCGCCAGGACGATGAACATCCGGGTCGGGTCACCGACGGTCGAGTCGAGCACCTTGTCGGTGAAGAACTCGACGTTCTTGACCGTGGCGTACATCGGGCTGAACAGGACGCCGGTCATCCCCGCCAGCTTCAGCGCCCGGTCGACCCGGGCCGGGAGCCGGCCGCCGACGTAGCCCAGGCCGTGCAGCGCGTCGTAGGACAGGCGGTCCCGGGCCTTCGCGTACGCGGTCTGGTCGGTGGGGTGGTAGGCCGAGAACTGGCCCATCCCGAAGCTCCCGCCGCCCCTGCGCGGGAAGTCGATCCACACCCCCCGCTCGTACTGCGCCTCCCCGGGGTTGCGGATGGCGTGCGCGGCCCCCGAGATGAACGCCTCGACGTCCCAGTGGTGCTGCTGGTGGTTCTTCAGGACGGTGCGGTACTTGTCGATCTCGATCAGCCGGACGGTGAGGGTGGCCATCACGCCGTGCCGGCCCAGCCCGCACAGCACCTTGTGGAAGTCGTCGCGGTTCTCCTCCCGGCTGCAGGCGACCAGGTCGCCGTCCCAGGTGACGTACTGGAGCCGCTCGATCTGGTCGACGAAGAGCCCGAAGCGGTGCGACGCCGGGCTGATCCCGCCCACGGACGCGAAGCCGCCGGCGGTGATGTGGTTGTGGTCGCCGATGACCGGCAGCCCCAGGCCCAGCTCGGAGAGGTGGTCGTCGACCTGCGCGGAGACGGCGCCGGCCTGGATGGTCGCGGTCATCGCCTCCCGGTCGACCTCGAGGATGCCGTCCAGCTTCTCGGTGAGCAGCATGCTGCCGCCCTCGGTGAGCACGAGGTCGTTGCTCGAGTGCCCCTTGCTGCGGATCGACAGCCGCTCGCCGAGCTGCTTGGCCTCGCGGACCGCGGCGACGATGTCCTCGGTGGTCTGGGGCAGGTAGATCTTCCGGGGGAACCTCGGCGGCATGGTCGGGTTGGAGATGCGCTCCCAGTCGTAGCCGAGGCTGTCGATGCTGTCGTGCGCGAAGGTCTCGTGGCTGCTGATCCGCCGCTTCCAGAGGGGCGCCCCGCCGGCCGGCGCGATCGGCGGCGGGTTCTCCGCCGACGAGGAGTCGCTCCTCTGGTGGGGCAGGCCGTTGCTCACGCGGCGGCGGGTGTCGGTCATGGGGGCGTCCTCTCGGAGGTGGGGTGGGCGGGACGGCGGGGCGGCGACCCGCGTGCGCAGGGCGGCCTCGAAGGCGCGGTAGCCGGCCAGGATCGGGCGGCGGCCGAGCGGCAGGAGCAGGGGGGCGAGCAGGCCGGTCGCGGTCTCGGACTGGGTGAGGCGGCACCGGTCCGGCCCGAGCGGGGTGATCTCGAACCGCCGGTCGACGTCGAACAGGCCCCGGATCGGCTGGGCGGCCAGCCAGCGCAGCGAGTACGGGGGGTCGACCACCGTCAGCGTCGGCCGGAAGGGGACCGGCAGGCCGTCGAGCCGCAGCCGGATGCGCAGCCGGCTGCCCACGACGAGCGCGCCCTCCGCCCGGCGGATGAACGGGTTCCAGGCGGGGAACGTCGCGAAGGCGGTCAGCTCCTGCCAGACCCGCTCCGCCGAGCCGGGCAGCTCGGCCGAGGACCGGATCTCGCCCGCGCCGCCGGTCATGCCATCCCTCCGGGCAGTGCCTCGTCCATCCGGTGCGCCTCGTCCATCCGCTGCGCCTCGTCCATCCGGTGCGCCTCGTCCGTCCGCGATGTCGCCGCGCCGGTGGCCGGCGGGGTGCGCGGGATCCGGATGGGTGGCTCGATGAGGAACGGGTGCAGTTGCCCGTCGGCGGGCTGGAACCGCTCCCGCTCGCCGGCCCGCCAGTCCGGCCGGCGCTCCCACCCGCGGGGCACCCGGGGCAGCCCGACGGGGAAGACGGTCAGCGTCTCGTCGGGCTCCAGGCGCAGGCGCAGGAAGTTGCGGCGGTCGGGGATCGCCTGGCCGGCGAACAGCTCGTTGACGTTGAGCCGGGCCCGGTCGGCCAGCAGCAGGTACCACGCGACGAGCTCGGCGGCCAGGATCCCGCCGCCGACGAACACCAGGAGCACGACCAGCGCCAGCGACCACGGGGCGGGCACCGCCAGCACCTCGGCGGTCAGCGTCACCGCCAGGCGGATCACCGAGACGGCCAGCGCCAGGTGCGCCAGGCCGTGCAGCAGCCCCACGGTCCGGCCGCGCCAGCGGCCCATGTCCTGGGTGAAGGCGATCGCGCCGCCGACGACGACGAGGCCGAGCAGCAGAGCCAGGATGCTGTCGGCGAGCCCGCCGGCCAGGCGAGCCCAGCCGGCGTCGCGCAGCGCGGCGTCCACGGCCCTCAGGTCGGCAGGGAGTCCGCGCGCCGGTTCGCGGAGCGCCGCGCCCAGCGCGACGGCCAGCACCGCGTAGATGCCGCCGAGCAGCCCGGCGAAGGCCGGGGTCGTGAACGGCAGCCGCAGGATGCCCCACCGGAGCCGCCGGGAGTCCTCCGGTGTCGGGTAGACCGCACCCTGGGTGTACCGCACGGACGGGCTCTTGCTGCGCGCCCTGCTGGTCGGCGGTGGCACCTGGATGGACGTCGGGAGGTGGTGCGTCGCGGAGAGGTAGGCGCCGCCGCCGCCGGCGGTGATCCGCTGCGCGAGGTCGGCCGCCTCGTACCGGGAGTAGTGGTGCCGGTCGCCGGTCAGCGCCAGCCGCACGCCGGCGCCCCGCGGCCGGATGACCGTCCGCTCCAGGAAGTCCAGCGTCGCGTAGGCCTCGCAGTCCTCGTCGGTCGCCGCGACCCAGCTGGGCTTGGCCGTGCACAGCAGGATCGCGTCGCCGGGCTGCAGCTCCCGGGCGATCTCGGTGAAGTAGGCCAGCTGGGCCTCGTCGAGGTAGGTGTCGAACTGGATGTCGATGCCCCACAGCCACCACCGGTCCGACAGCCGGGTGGCGAAGTAGCTGCGGGCCTGGCGGGTCCGCCAGCCGCCGATCCACCGGCGCTGGCAGAAGGTCCGCATGAACGCGGTCAGCCCGTCGTACCAGTCGTGGTTGCCGGGCACGGCCTGCAGGAAGGGCGCGTCGGGCTCCTTGCCGGGGAGGGCGGCCCGGTACGGGCCGATCAGCCGGTTCTCGTACTCGTCGACCGACGCCGCGGGGTAGCACTCGTCCCCGCCCATCACCAGGAGCCGGCCCCGCCGGGTCGTCGTGGCCTCGCCCTCCTGCGGCGCGAGGTCCAGCGTGGGGCGGGAGAGCAGCGCCGCCACCGAGTACGTGGCCTCGAAGCTGTCGCCGAGGTCGGAGACGTAGTCCAGCCAGAGGTTGCCGTCGTCGTCGCGGGTCCCGGCGCCGCCGAGGTCCAGGTAGCCGCCGGGGGAGATGCCGCCCATGAGCTCGCGCTTGTCGTTGTACTGGCCGAGGACGCCGCTGATCGCCACCTGCTTCGCCGTCTGGAGGAGCAGGCGCGGCTCGAGCCATCGGGTGCCCTTCCGCTGCTCGAAGGTGTCGGCGGGGTCCTCGTCCTGCGACGGACGGGGGACGGTCTCCCGCTCCACCGGCCCGGGGTCGGGTGACCGGGGTGGCTCGGCGGTGGTGGTCATACCGGGCTCCTGGTGTCGTCGGCGGGCGACGCGGTGGTCGGCGTGGGTGTCGGCGTGGGTGTCGGCGTGGTCGGTGGGGCGGCGGTGGTCTCGACGGCCGGTCCCGGCCGCGGGGCGGGGACGCCGGCCGGGACCCGGACCGCCTGGCCGGGGCGCCGCCGGCCGGGCAGCCACCAGTTCCAGGCGCCCATGAGGCGCATGCTGGCCGGCACCACCAGCAGCCGGATGACGGTCGCGTCCAGGGCGATCGCCACCGCGAGGCCCAGGCCCAGCTGCTGCAGGGGCAGTATCGACGTGAAGGCGAAGGCGCCGAAGACCGCGACCATGAGGACGGCGGCACCGGAGATCAGCGGTCCGGTGCGCGCGACGCCGCGCGCCACGCTCGCCGTGCCGTCCCCGGTGGCCAGCCACTCCTCCCGCACCCGGCTGAGCAGGAAGATCTCGTAGTCGGTGCTCAGGCTGAACAGCAGCGCCAGCAGCAGCACCGGGACGATGTTCTGCAGGTGCGTCGACGGCTCGACACCGAGCAGGCCGGCCCCGACGCCGTCCTGGAACACCAGCACGAGCAGCCCGAACGCGGCCGCGGCCGACAGCAGGTTGACCGCGATCGCCTTGACCGGCAGGAGCAGCGACCGGAAGGCCAGCAGCAGGACCACGAAGATCACGCCGAGCATGAGCGCGACCGCCCAGGGCAGCCGGTCGGTGATCGCCTGGTTGCTGTCGACGCCCTCGGCGGTCTCGCCGCCGACGACCGCCGCGGCCGCCGTCCCCTCGACGGCCTGCGCGGCCGCGGCCCGGACCTCGCCGACCAGCTCGCGGGTCGGGGCACTGGCGGCCGGGTCGGCGGGGACGACGTCGAGCACCAGCCGCCGCCCGTCGGCGGAGACGAAGTGGTCGACGGTCGCCCGCGCGTCCGCCGGCAGCGCGCCGCGCACCGCGGGGTCGAGGGCGGCGAGCGGGTCGCCGGAGCCGGCCTGGCCGAGCACCCCGAGGGCCGAGTCGACGCGGAGGGTGCCGTCGAGGTCCGCGAGCCGCTGTTGCAGCCGGGTCAGCTCGTCGCCGAGGTCGGTCGCGGCCAGCGGCTCCGGGCTCTGGACGACCACGGACACCGGGGAGGCGGCGCCGGCGCCGAACTGCTCCTGCAGCAGGTCGTAACCCTGGCGCACCGGCGAGCTCTCGGGCACGATCCGCGCGTCGGCGGTGAAGACCTGCAGGTGCAGCGCCGGCCACGCCACGGCGGCCAGGACCGCGACGCTGGCCAGCAGCACCGTCCACGGCCGCCGCATGATGCGGAGGGTGAAGGACTCCCAGGCCGAGCCCTGCGCCGCGGACCGGCGGCGGGGGAGCGGTACCCGCAGCGCGTCGATCCGCCGGCCCAGCAGCAGCAGGATGGCGGGCAGCACCAGCACGCTGGTCAGGGCGGCCATGGCGACGACGACCATGGCCCCGAGCGCGATGGAGTGGACGACGCCCAGCGGCACCACGAACAGCGTCGACATCGCGAGGACGATGACCAGCGCCGAGGAGAGCACCGTCTCACCGGAGGTGCGCAGGGTCGTGGCCACCGCCCGCACCGGTGTCGCGCCGCCGTGCAGCTCGGCGGTGTAGCGGCTGATCACGAACAGCGCGTAGTCCACCCCGACGCCCAGCCCCAGCATCGTCACCGCGCTCTGCACGAACACGGACAGCTCGAGCCAGTTCGTGACCACCGTGAGGATCCCGAAGGCCAGGACGATCCCGGTGACGGCGACGACCAGGGAGACCACCGACGCCACGACGCTGCGGTACAGCAGCAGCAGGATGAGCAGGATCAGCGGCAGGGTGACCAGCTCGGCCCGGGTGAGCCCCTGCTCGCTGAGCTCGGTGACCTCTCCCCAGAACGAGGCCGAGCCGACCAGCGACACCTGCAGGCCCTCGTCGGCCCAGCGCTCGGTGAGCTCCTGCTGCACCTCGGGCAGCAGCTGCCGGGCGCGGCCGTCGTCCAGGTCCAGCGAGACGAGGGTCAGCACGGTGCTCCGGTCCTCGCCGACGAAGGCCTCCCGGGCCGGATTCCCCAGCGTCGTCCAGCCGTAGGCGCCGCTGACCTCGAGCTCGCCGCGGCCGGTGACGTCGGCGGTCACGTCGCGCACGCGCTCGGCGAACTCGGCGTCGTCGGCGGTGAACCGGGTGTCCTGCACCAGCACGGTGACCGCGGCGGCGCCACGTGCGAGGAACCCCTCCCGCACCTCCTCGACCGCCTGGTGCGACTGCGAGCCCTCGACGTACCAGCCGCCGCCGGTGAGCAGGCCGGGCAGCGGCCGGCCGATCACCGCGAAGGCGGCCAGCAGCACGACCCAGGCCGCCAGTACCCACCAGCGGCGCCGGTGGAGCAGGCCGGCGACCCGCTCGGTCGACGAGCCACCCGAGGCGTGGCGGCCCCCGGGCGGCCTGGTCGGGAGCGTCACGCCCCGCTCCCGGAGGTGTCGAGCACGCGCGGCCCGTAGATGGTCCACAGCTCGCCGAGGAACACCGAGCCGAACGCCTGCAGGGCGCGCACCGCGTCACCGGGCTCGGGGCCGGTGGCGCGCAGGGTGGTCAACTGCTCCAGGAAGTCGGGCAGGTGGATGGTGATGATCCCGCTGCCGAGCAGGGCAGCGCCCTCGTCGGACTCGGCGTGCCCGGCGTACAGGCGGACGAAGAGGGTGGAGGTGTCCCGCCAGACGTCCCAGCCGGGGTCGTCGTGCACGTCCTTGACGCCGGAGAGGGTCACCGGGTTGCCGGCTCCGTCGCGCAGGAGGAGCCGGTAGAGCATCCGCGCCCGCCGGGTGTCCCCGAGGTCGGCCGGCGTGTGCACGAAGAGGTTGAAGATCCCCCGCTCGACCGGCAGCCGCCCGCCGAGGGCGTCGCAGTCGACGTGGCCGACCGCGGTGCCGGCCCGGTCGGGGTCGGTGAGGAACCGGGTGACGTCCTCGATGGTGATCGTCAGCCGGAAGGACAGGGCGGTGCCCTCGGCGCGGCCCCGGTCGTACCCGCGCTGGGAGTCGTCCTCGCCGAGGGCGACGAAGCCCTTCATCTCCTCGGTGAACCACAGGCGGGGCGCGCGTTCCGGGGCCGGTGCCGGCCGGGGGATCGCCGGGGCGGCCGGCCGGTGCCCGTCCTGCGGTGCGGTGGAGCGGACCACGGTGCCGCGCCGCGCGTGCTGGTCGAGCAGGTGGTCGGCCAGCCGGTCGGCGAAGGCCGCGATGGTCAGCGAGGGGTTGGCGCCCACCGGCCCCGGCATCGCCGCGCCGTCGGCGACGTACATGCCCGGGTGGCCGAAGACCTCGCCGTAGGAGTCGACGACGCCCTCCCGCGGGTGCCGCCCCATGGGCGCGCCGCCGAGCGGGTGGACCGTGATGACCCGCCGGCGCAGGTGCCAGATCGGGTTGTCCCGGAACCCGGCGCCGAGCTCGCCCGCGAGGTCCCGCATGACCCCGCGGACGCCCTCGAAGTAGGCGGTCGACGTCGCGCTGGTCCAGTCGACCTGCAGGTGGCCCCGGCGCAGCGAGAGCACGCCGTCCGGGACGTCCCGGCCCATGCCGAGCAGCGGCAGCGACCCGGCGGAGAACGCGGCGTCGCCGAGCAGCGCCTGCAGCTCGGACCCGAGGCCGGAGCGCGGGGAGCCGCTGAGCCGGGCCCAGATCCGGCCGGCCGCGAACCGCGCCATGCGGGCCGCCGCGGCGGGGGCGCCCGCCGCCTCGACCATCCACTCGGCGAAGGCGGGGTAGCCGGCGTCCTCCACGTAGGAGCCGCGGCCGGCCGCGCCGTCGGTCTCGTCGGGGACCCGGATCCGGCTGGTGATGACCGGTCCGCGGCTGCCCTCGATCCGGCGGGGGGTGCCGTCGGCGTGCGTGGCGCCCAGCACGAAACCGAGCAGGTCGCCGTTGCCGCTGAAGCGGGTGCCCAGAGCCCGCGACAGCGCCGGGAACGCGGCCCGGTTGCGGAGCAGGAGGAACGGCGTGCCGAGAGCGCCCGCCGCGAGCACGAGCCGGTCCGCGGTCAGCTCGGTCACCGGCAACCGGGCGGTCCGGGTGCGGTGTCCCTCGGCCTCGGGGGCGTGGGTGACGTAGGAGATCCGGTAGCCGCCGCCGGACGGCGCGATGCGGCGGACCTCGCTGCGGGTGCGGAGCACCGCACCGGCGTGGGCGGCGGCGGACAGGTACGTGTGGTCGAGGGTGTTCTTGCTGCCGTAGTTGCAGCCGATGTCGCACTCCCCGCACAGCCGGCAGGTGGTGCGCAGCCGGCCGTGCAGGTTCGGGTACTCGTACGGCGCGATCGCCTCCCCGGGAACGGGCGGACCGCCGTTCCCGGCGAAGCTCACGGCGAGGTTCGGCAGGTCCCAGTCCAGGCCGAGCCGCCGCGCGGCGTCCCGCATCGCGACGGTCTTCGGCGTCGACGCGTAGGGCTCGGACCCCACCGGGTACGGCCGCGCCCGCAGCATCCGCTCCACGGCGTCGTAGTGCGGGTCGAGGTCGGCGCGGCTGATCGGCCAGTGCTCGTAGCCGCCGCCGGGCAGCGGGCTCTCCTCGACGAACCAGCGTTCGTCCTTGCGGATGAGGACGTTGGCGTAGATCAACGACCCGCCGCCCAGGCCGCTGGAGACCACCGCCTCCAGCCCCCGGAACGACCACACGTCGAACAGGCCCTGCAAGCCCTCGCTGGGGTCCCAGAGGTTGCGCTGCATCTCCAGCGGGCTGCGCGCGAAGGAGCCGGGAGGGTAGGTCTTCCCGCGCTCCAGCACGCAGACGCGGAGCCCGGCGGAGGCCAGCCGGTAGGCGGTCACCGATCCACCGAACCCGCTGCCGACGATCACGGCGTCGAAGTGCTCGGGCGGCTCGTGGGTTGCAGTCACGACGCATCTCCGCTCTCGTCGGCACCCCGGTGCGGGAAGCTGTATAGCGCTGTGATAAAGGCGGGCCAACGGGGTATGACGGGCCGAATCCGGCCGGAGTCGTGCCGTTACTCCTCGCGGTCGACCGGTCGCGTTCAGGCGCCGGATGGACGGCGCCGGGGAGGTCGGGCCCCCGCCCAGGGCCCGGCGCGGGTCATGCAGCGGGCGCCGTCGCGTCGCCGCTGGCAGGGTGGGCGGCATGGCTTCCTCCTCTCCCGTCGTCGTGGTGACCGGTGCGAACGGACTGGTCGGCACCGCGGTGTGCCGGGCGCTCGTCGAGCGGTCGGCGCAGGTCCGCGCCGTCGTCCGCCGAGCCGGCAGCGCGCCGGCGCTCGACGGGGTCACCGAGCACGTCGGCGACTTCGCCGACGAGGCGTTCGCCCGCGAGGTGACCCGGGGCGCCGACGCGGCCGTCACGACGGTCCACCCGATGGGCTCGCCCCGGGAGGTGCAGCACCGGGTGGGCGCCGAGGGCACCCCGGTGCTCGCCCGGGCCGCCCGGGACGCGGGGGTGGCCCGGCTGGTGCACGTGTCCACCGCCGGGGTGTACGACCGGTCGGCCGGCCTGGGAGACGTCGCCGAGGACGGCGCGCTCCTGCCCGACGGCAGCGGCGCCTACCCCGACACCAAGAACGCCGCCGACCTGGCGCTGGCGCAGGTGGACGGGCTCACGACGGTGCTGGTCCGCCCGCCGGCGATCCTGGGCGCCGGCGAGACGTCGGTCTGGAACACGCTGCGCCCGCAGGCTGTCCGGGACGGCGATCGCCGAGCGAACCCGGCGCAGACCTGGGCCTGGGTGCACGTCGACGACCTGGCGGCCTTTCTCGCGGACGTCGCGACGGGCGCCGTCGCGACCGCCGAGGACCCGGAGCGGGGCCCGGTCGCCGGGAGCACGACCCCGGTGATCGTGGCGGGGGAGCCGGCGACGTGGCGGGACTACCTGGGCACGGTGGCCGATGCGGTCGGCGTCGCCCCGGAGTGGACCGACGAGCCGGTGTGGACCGGCCAGCTGAGGGCCGACCGCGCCCGCGGGTGGGGCTGGGCGCCGCGGGTGGGCCTGGCGCAGGCCATGGACGAGCTGCGGCAGGGCCTGACGACGCCGGCGCCCGCAGACGCGTCCTGACCCCTCGACGGGGCATGCGGCGACGCCGTCTCCCCGTCCGCGCGGCTGACGCGGTGCTGCCGGTGGTGTTCTTGCTCGCGGTGTTCGATGGGCTGCTCCCGCCCTTGCCGAGCGAGTCGGTGGTGATCGCGGTGGCGGCGTTCAGCTCGGCGGGCAACGGCCCGCAGCTGGGGCTGCTGGTCCCTACCGCTGCGCTGGGGGCGCTCCTCGGGACAAGCTCAGCTACGCGCTGGGCCGACGCGCCGGTCTCCGCCGGTTGGTCGAGGGCCGGGGTGGCCGGCTGCGGCAAGCGCTGGAGTGGGCCGCCGGCGGACTGGCCCGGCGTGGCGCGGTCATCGTTCTCGTGGCGCGATACATCCCCGTCGGCAGGGTCGCGGTCAACCTGACAGCCGGAGCCACCGGCTTCCGCGGCGCCGGTTCGTCGCGCTGACGGCTCTCGGGGCGTCGTCATGGGGGGCCTACTCGGTGGCGGTGGGCGCACTCGGTGGGGCACTGGGTGGAGGATCAGCCACTGCTGAAAGCGCTGGCGGGGATCGCCTTCGCCGTGGTGCTGGGCCTGGTGGTCGACCGCCTCGTGCGCCGTACGGAGCCGGCCGCCAGGTGCCGTCGCGGGTCGAGCGCGGCCGGAGCGGATCGGGCCCACCCGGCATCCGGCCGGTGCTGAGCCGGCGGTCGACGCCCCGGGGGGCGACGACGACGTGAACCCGGCGGCGTCACGGTGCAGGCGGTGGGTCCCGCCGACGGCGAGGTCGTGAGCTTCCACCCTGCTCCGGCGCGGCCGCGGATGGGGTCGCAGCGGCCTGGATGCCGAGACGGCGCTGGAGGATCGTGGCGCCGGGGCCGTCGAGGTCGCGAGCCGCTGCGGGACGGCCGGCCATGGTCATGAGGATCGCTTCGGCCGTACCGCGGGCCTCAGGGCCCCGGCCTCGGGACCAGTCGAGGTCGGTGGCGACGAGGCGCACGCCTCGGGCCGTCCAGAACCCTCGCAGCGGAGGCGCGGTCACCGCGAACGGCAGGGCGTGGAGCAGGCGTTCAGCAGGGATCGTCCGCGGCATGCCGAGGGGGCGTCGGATGTCCTGGTGGTGGATGAGCGCGTCGACCAGACCGACGCCGCCGCCTCGACCGCCGGTGACTCCTCGCGGCTCGGAGTGGTCGCGCAGGAACCGCAGCAGCTCCTGCGGAGTGCGCTCGTTGTACTCGAGGACGGCGACGTCGTTGAGTCGGTGCGGGGCGAAACGTGCTCGTGCCAGCCGTTTGACGAGGTCGTTCAGGCCGTGCTCCTCGTAGCTGACGACGTGGGCGACGACGTCGCGGACCCGCCAGCCCGCACAGAGCGTGGGAGCGTCCCACTGCTGCGGCTGGAGCGTGTCGAGGAAGTCCGCCAGGTCCACTCGCTCCCCCCGGGCCATCGCCATCGCGTTCATGCGCCGGCCACGCTCCCGGGCGCCACTTCGCGACTGCCCTCGGAGAAGAGTGCGGCATACCGGTCGAGGTAGAGCGGCCATCCGGCGTCGTCGGCGATGCCGTCGCTGACGGCCTGCCAGCCGGGACCGTGCCGGTCGAGGTTGCGGTGCTCGAGCTCCACCCGGGTGCGTCCAGGGGTCTCGGCGATCCATCGCACCTCGACCTCGCTGCTGTGATCAGGGTCGGTATCGACCTGCCACTGCGGTCCGATGTCCCAACTGAACACGACGCGCTGCGGTGGCTCGTACGTCAGGATGCGGGCCCACCGGCACTCGCTGCCGTCCGCCCCGCGGTCGAAGATGTGGCCGCCGACTCGCGGTTCGAAGACGGTTTCGGTGATCGCCGACGCCAGCAGGTTGTGCTCGGGCGGCTTGAAGTCGCCGAACCTCTCGGTGAACACGGCGAAGGCCCGCTCGAGCGGTGCCTCCACGATGATCTGCAGGCGGACCACGGGGCTCGCTGCCTGGGTCATGGGATCTCCTCTGCGTCGTCGACGGCGTCTGCGTAGTTGGCCAGGGCGCGGTTCCAGAACGTCTCGAGCTGATCGCGCAGCGCGGCCACGCCCGCGGGGTTCAGTCGGTAGATCCGGCGGGTCCCAGCCGTGCGCTCGGTCACCAGTCCGGCGTCCTTGAGCACCTTGAGGTGCTGCGAGACCGCCGGGCGGCTCACGGGCAGCTCGGCGGCCAGCTCGCCGACCGCACGGGGACGCTCGGCCAGGACCTTGACGATGGCGAGTCTGGTGGAGTCGCCGAGCGCCACCCAGCTGTCGTCCGCTTGGTTAGCTGCCACGAACGGTAAGCTTTGACTTACCGACGAGCCCTGTCAAGGGCTGCCGCTACGACCGACCGCCATGTCCATGTCCCGGGGCGTTGGTGGTCCTCAGATGGCGGGACGGGTCCTGTCCGTGGCGAGGTGCACGGCCAAGGCCCCGAGGACGCCGCCCATGAGGTAACGCTGCACGCGCGGCCACGAAGGTCGGACGGTCAGGAAGGCGGCGAGAGCGCCGGCGAAGACGACGATGAGGCCGTTGACCGTCAGCGCGATCGTGATCTGCGTGGCGCCCAGCACCAAGCTCTGCAGGGCCACCGAGCCGCGGTCCGGATCGATGAACTGCGGCAGCAGCGTGACGTAGAGGACGGCGATCTTGGGGTTGAGCAGGTTGGTGACGAGTCCCATGGTGAACAAGCGGCGGGAGCTGTCCGCCGGCAGTTCCCTCGGAGTGAACAGCGACGTGCCGCCCTGGCGCACCGCCTGCCAGGCCAGGTAGAGCAGGTAGGCGGCACCGGCGAACTTGAGGGCGGTGTAGGCGGCGGGCACGGCCACGAACACCGCCGCGAGGCCGGCTGCCGCAGCGGCCAGGTAGGCGAGGAAGCCGACCGCGACGCCCAGCAGGGAGATCAGGCCTGCGCGGCGTCCCTGCGTGATCGAGCGGGACACCAGGTACACCATGTTGGGGCCAGGCGTGAGGACCAGTCCCAGTTCGACGGCCGCGATCCCCAACAGCGCTGAGGTGCTGACCACGTCGTTCCAGCCTCCGGAGAGTCGGTCGGGCCACCGCCGGCCCGCAGGTGGGCGGCAGGCCCTGCGGTCCCGGGGACCGAGGCGAACCTCGCGGACCATGCCCCGCGCCCGTCCGCCTCCGCGCCTCTCGACCCGGTGACGGCACGGTAGTGGACCGCTCGACCTCCCCGGCGACCGGCCGCCTACCCCCACACCAAGAACGGCGCCGACGCGGCGCTGGCGCAGGTGGACGGCCTCACGACGGTGCTGGCCCGCCCGCCGGCGATCCCGGGCGCCGGCAAGACGTCGGTCCGGAACACGCCGCGCCCGCAGGCGGTCCGGGACGGCGATCGTCGGGCGAACCCGGCGCAGACCTGGGCCTTGGTGCACGTCGACGACCTGGCGGCCCTTCTCGCGGACGTCGCGACGGGCGCCGTCGCCACCGCCGAGGGCCCGGGGGACGGATGGCGTGTCGGAGCGTCGCGCGTCACCGCGGCCCGGGCGCCACCGCGCCCTGATGACGCGCGAGGAAAGCTGTCCGCGGAGGTTCCTGCTTCCTAAGCTCACCGCGTGAGGGCCGACGGTGGATCCGTGAGCAGAGGCATCCGCATACCGATGACCGGGCGGGCACCGGACCAGCCGCACCGGGCCGCCAGCCCGTTGGAGCTGCTCTTCGACCTCACGTTCGTCGTCGCCATCGCGAGCCTCACCCTGGAGCTGGCCCACGGGATCGCCGAGGGGCATCCATCCGTGGCCGCTTTCCTGCTGGTCTTCTTCACGATCTGGTGGGCCTGGGTCAACTTCACCTGGTTCGCCTCCGCCTACGACACCGACGACGTCCCCTACCGGCTGCTGACGATGCTCCAGATGGCCGGGGTGCTGGTGCTGGCGGCGGGTGTGCCGGCGGCGGTCGAGCACGCCGACTACCGGGCCATCACGGTGGGCTACCTCGTCATGCGGCTGGGCCTCGTCGCCCAGTGGCTGCGCGCCGGCATCGAGCACCCGGACGGGCGGGCCACGGCGTTCCGCTACGCCGCCGGGATCTCGCTGGTCCAGGTGGGCTGGCTGCTCCGGCTCCTCCTCGTGGAGACGGCGGTGCTGCCGGAGGGATCGCTCCTGCCGGTGTTCCTCGTCCTCGTCGCCCTCGAGCTCGCCGTGCCGCGCTGGGCCGAGGCGAACCGGCGGACCGACTGGCACCCGCACCACATCGCCGAGCGGTACGGCCTGTTCACGATCATCATCCTGGGCGAGAGCGTCCTCGCCGCATCCACGGGCCTGCGGGCGGCCGTCGAGAGCGGTGACCTGGACTGGCGGGTGGTGTCGGTCGCCGTCGCCGCGCTGGTCCTGCTCTTCGCGCTCTGGTGGCTCTACTTCCTGGAGCCCGCCGGGGAGGGGCTGGCCCGTCGGCGTCACGCGGCCTTCCTCTGGGGCTACGGGCACTTCGGCGTCTTCGCCGCACTCGCCGCCGTCGGCGCCGGCCTCGAGGTGGCGCTCGAGTGGACGGCGCACCACCTCGACGTCTCGGCGGGCGCCGTCGCCGCCGCTGTCTGCCTCCCCGTCGGCTCCTTCCTCGTGCTCCTGTGGGCGGTGCACGTCCCGCTGCTGTCCCGGCCGGTCATCCACCCCGGGCTGACGCTGGGCGCCGCCGGTGTGGTCCTGCTGCTCCCGCTGGGCGCGGGGTTCCTGGGTGTGGCTGCCGTCGTGTGGGCCGCCGCGGCCGTGTCCTCGGCGGTGGTGCTGACGACCGTGCTGGCCTCCTCCCGGCGCACGGGCCCGGATCCGCAGGTGGCCGCGCACTCCTGACCCGCTGCACGGGGCGCTGCACCGCACGTCGGTCCTGCCGCCGCGGGATGGGCGGAGAGGGCCGGTCTCCCCGTGCACGGCTCCGTGCTGGGTCTGCACGGATCGGACGGTGCGGTTCCTCCGCCCGATCCGCGCCGCCAGGCTCGGCGACGTCCCCCGGGCGAGGCGCGACCGCTTCGCACCGGTCGGTCGCCCGTGGGTCCGATGCCCGTGCCGGCAGCTCGTCGGCGCACCCGGGAGGACCGGACCTCCCCAGCCCGGGACGAGGAAGCTCATGACCGACGCCGTCCCCATGACGGAACCCGCCGCCCGGAAGTCCGCGGACGCGACCGGCCGGCCCAGGGCGGCCGGTGCCGTGCTCGCCCTGGTGCTCCTCGGCTCCTCCGCATGCTCCTCCGACGACGCCTCGGCCGGCCCGGCCACCGGGTCCGACCCCGCCGCGACGACCTCGGTGCCCGCCGCGGGCGGAACCGGGAACACGCCGGATCCGCGCCCGTCCACGGCCCCCGGCGGATCCGGTTCCGACGGCGGCACGGGCACGGGCGGAGCCGACCCCGGGCGCTGCTCCACCTCGGCGCTGACCGCCGGGCTGACGTCGGGCGCAGCCGGAGCCGGGCAGCGTTCGGCCACGCTCACCCTGACGAACGTCAGCGGGTCGGCGTGCCGCGTCGAGGGCTACGGCGGGGTCGGGCTCCTCGACGGCAGCGGGCGTCCGCTGCCGACCGACCAGGTGCGGGTGCCCACACCGGCGCCCGGGCTGGTCACGGTGGCCCCCGGCGCGGCGGTCGTCTCGCAGCTGCAGTGGAGCGTCGTGCCCGGTGACGGCGACGCGGCGTCGGGGGAGTGCCAGCCGAGCCCGGCCACCCTGACGGTGATCCCGCCGGACGAGACCGACGCCGTGACGGTCGCGTGGTCCCTCGGGCCGGTGTGCGAGGGCGGCACGATCCGGCAGCAGGCCTACACCACGAAGTGACCGGAGGACCTCCCCGTCGCATCGGCCGTGCCGGCCGGGCGGAGACCGTCGAGGTCGGTCTCCCCGTGCACGGCTCCGTGCTGGATCTGCACGGACCGGGCGGCACGGTTCCCCCGCCGCATCCGCGCCGCCAGGCTCGGAGATGTCGCTCGACGAGGCGCGACCCCCCGCACCGGCCGGTCGCGCACGGCCCCACGCCGTGCCCGCGCACGCCGGCGCACCCACGAGAACCGTCCCGAGAAGAGGAAGCTCATGACCGACGTCGTCCCCGTGCTGGAGCCCGCCGCGCAGGAGTTCGCCGACGCGACCGCCCAGCCCCCGTTCCTGTTCGACCTGCCCATCGAGGAGGGGCGCCGCACCGTCGACTCGGTGCAGGACGGCGACGTCCCGGCGCCGGCCGTCGACGTCACCGACCTGACGATCCCCGGCGGCCCGACCGGTGAGGTCGCGATCCGCATCTACCGCCCGGCCGGCAGCAGCGGCCCGCTCCCGGTGGTGCTCTACACCCACGGCGCCGGCTGGGTGTTCGGCAACGCGCACACGCACGACCGGCTGGTCCGCGAGCTGACCGTCAGGGCCGGGGTCGCGACGGTGTTCACCGAGTACGTGCGCGCCCCGGAGGCCCGCTACCCGGACCAGATCGAGGAGATCTACGCGGCGCTCGAGTGGGTCGCCGCCAAGGGGGCCGAGCACGAGCTCGACGGCAGCCGGATCGCCGTCGCCGGTGACTCGGTGGGCGGCAACATGTCCATCGCCATCACGCTGATGGCCAAGGAGCGCGGCGGCCCGGCCCTGGCCGGGCAGCTGCTGTACTACCCGGTCACCGACGCGAGCTTCGACACCGGCTCGTACCTCCAGTTCGCCGAGGGGTACTGGTTGCGCCGCGACGCCATGCCGTGGTTCTGGGACCAGTACACGACCGACCCCGCCCAGCGCGCGGAGATCACCGCCTCCCCGCTGCGGGCCACCACCGAGGACCTCGCCGGGCTGCCCCCGGCCCTGGTGATCACCGGTGAGGCCGACGTCCTGCGCGACGAGGGCGAGGCCTACGCCGCCAAGCTGCGCGCCGCCGGGGTCGCGGTGACGGCGGTGCGCTACGGCGGGACCATCCACGACTTCGTGATGGTCAACAGCCTGCGCGACACGTTCGCGGCGAAGGCCGCCACCGCCCAGGGTGCGGACTTCCTCCGCACCGCGCTGCACGCCGAGTGATCATCCACCTGCCAGCCCAGGAGCACCCCGTGAGCCGCACCCCCACCGTCGTCCTCGTGCACGGCGCCTTCGCCGACTCGGCCAGCTTCGCCGCCGTCGTCCCCGAACTGCTCGGCGACGGCCTCGACGTCGTCGTCCCCGCCGTTCCCAACCGCAGCCTGATAGGCGACTCCGCCTACATCGCCTCCGTCGTCCGCCAGATCGAGGGGCCGGTTCTGCTCGTCGGCCACTCCTACGGCGGCGCGGTCATCACCGTGGCCGGAGTCGAGGAGAACGTCGTCGGGCTGGTCTACCTGGCCGGCTACGCCCTCGAGGAGGGGGAGAGCCTCGGTGAGCTGCAGGGGCGCTTCCCCGACTCCGACCTGGCCACCGCCCTGGTCTACCGGCCGTACCCGGTCGAGGGGGCGGAGGACGGCACCGACGTGTACGTCGACGCCGCGGCGTTCCCGGCCGTCTTCGCCGAGGGCGTCGACCCGGACCTCGCCAGGGTGCTGGCGGTCTCCCAGCGCCCGCTGGCCGGTGCCGCCTTCGGCGAGAAGGCACCGGTGGCGGCGTGGAAGGCCAAGCCCTCCTGGGGCCTGGTCTCCTCCGCCGACCGCACCATCAACCCCGACGTCGAGCGCTTCGGCTACACCCGCGCCGGCATGACGGTCAGCGAGGTCGACTCCTCGCACCTGGTGATGCTGGCCCAGCCCAAGGCGGTCGCGGACCTGATCCGCGAGGCCGTGCGGGCCACCACCGCCTGAACCGGCACGACCCGCCGGGAGCCCCCCGCTCCCGGCGGGCCGTCCCGGCGGGCGTCGAGCTCTGCCTCCCCACCTCCCCTGTCATCGAGATCCGAGGAGCGCCGTGGACACACCCTTCGGTCCGGTCGTCGACGTCTTCTGCTTCGTCCCCGACCTCGCCGCCGCCACCACCTGGTACACCGCGCGGCTCGGCGCCCCTCCGGCACGGCGGTCGCGCCGGCTGGTCAGCTTCGACCTCGGGGGCTCACGGCTCACCCTGCACGTGGCGGACGGGTACAACAGCGGGGGACCGGACGGCTGCGTCGCCTACTGGGACGTCGAGGACGTCGACCGGGTCGCCGAGGAGTGGATCGGGCAGGGCGCGGCGGTGCACCGCGGACCCACGACGGTCGGCACGGGGGAGCGGCTGTGCCAGCTGCGCGACCCGTTCGGCAACCTGATCGGCGTCCGGCAGGCGCCGGTGCCGGCCGAGCCTGCGCACCGCTGGGACGCACCGGTACCGATGACCGAGGTCCCCGTGGGCGGGCACTTCTAGGAGCCGGGCGTGCACGGGTTCGACACGGGGCGCGTGCCCACCGCGGAGCGGGCGCGCCTGGTGGTCGACCGGCTGACCGAGTCGGTGCGGTGCCGGGTGAGCATCCTCGGCGACCTGGCCTCGGTCGAGGCGCGCTGGTCGTGCTGCGAGCTGTCACCGGGAACCGAGGTCGGCCGGTACGCGGGTTCGGCGGTGCGGCTGACCCGGCGGGACGCCGACGTCCAGGCGTGGCCCGCGGATCGGTTGGCGTTCGTCGTCCCGGGGTGCGCCGGGTCGACGCTCTGGCAGGACGGTCGGCTCCGCCGGCTGGACGCCGACGCGCTCGCGCTGGTCGACGTGGGGGCGCCCTACGACTACCGCGGCCGGCCCGGGGTGCTGAGCGTCGTCCAGCTGGACCTGCTCACGTCGGGGACGACGGCTCAGGGCGCCCGGGCCGCGGCGCCCCGGCTGGACCGCAGCTCCCTGTACGAGCTCGCTCGCGATCACGTGCGATCGCTGGCGGCCAGCGCACTGCCGGGCATGCAGCTCGCGGCGCTCGACGACCTCGGGACGGCGACCGCCCGGCTGCTGTCCGCCCTGCTGCTCAGCTGTGGCTCCGCGGCCGATGCCCGGTGAACACTGGGTTACCGGCGCCCGGTCGCGACGCAGGCCCGGTACAGGGCGCCCGTTCGTCTCCTATCCTGCGCCGGCGGTCTCGATCGGAGGGGACGCCGTGACGACGTTGCTCGACACCGACCTGCTGCCCGCGACCGAGCGCCTCGACGCCGTGCACGCGGTCTACGAGGGCCAGAGCCCGCGGCGGTCGGTCGTCGTGGGCGCGGGCCCGGTGCGGCACCGCGTCGAGCGCCTGCCGCTCGGACCGGACGTCCATCTGCTGCAGACCGGGGGCAGCGCGCTGCGCATCGTCCGCACTCCCCGCCAGGTCCGGGCGGACGCTCCCGAGCACGTGGCCATCGGGCTGCACCGCCGCGGTGCCGCGCTTGTGTCGACGGCCGGCACCGACGCCGACATCCCCGTCGGGCACCTGAACTGCGTGGACATGACGCGCCCGTACGACTTCGTCCACCGGACGGCCAACAGCCACGACGTGCTGATCCTCGGCAACCGGCAGGTGGGCGTCTCCGTCGACGTGGTGCGGGCGGCCGCGCCCGCACTGCCGCGCAGCCCGGTCTACCACCTGGTGCGGGGGCACGTGGCCGGGCTGTACAGGGCCGCGCGTGGCCTGGGCCCCGAGCACCGGTCGCTCACCGGGCAGGCCACCGCCGCGCTGGTCCGGGCACTGCTCACCACGGCAGCGCAGTCGCGGGGGATGACCGCGGCGATGGACGACGCCCTTGAGGCGCGCATCGCCCTCTACCTCGACGCCCACCTCGCCGACCGGGACCTCACGGTCGAGCGCGTCGCGGCGGCCCACGCCATCTCCGTCCGGCACCTCTACGACGTGTGGGCCCGCGCCGGGCACGAGCGGACACCGGCCCAGTGGATCGGGGAGCGGCGGCTGCAGCGCGCCCGCGAACGGTTGCGGGACCCCGACGCCGGCCGCACCAGCATCGGGGTGGTCGCCCGGCAGTCCGGCTTTCCGGACAGCAGCCACTTCAGCCGCCGCTTCCGGGAACGGTTCGGGGTCTCACCCACGGAGTGGCGTGCGGCCGGCGGACGGGCGGCGAGCCGGTGACCGTCCTGTTCGACACCGCCCGGGTGCCCGAGCGCGAGCGGGCGGACGCGCTGCAGGCCGCCTTCACGGTGGAGAGCCCGCAGCACGTCGCGCTCCTGGGTGACAGCCGCGTGCACCACCGCACCGAGGTGGTGGAGCTCGGCTCGGGCCTGCGGCTGCGCCGGGAGACGGGCAGCCCGCTGGGGATCGTCCGGAACGACCGGCACGTGCGCCAGGCGGCTCCGGAGGTCCTCGCGCTCGGTCTCCAGCGACGGGGCGAGGCCCGGGTGCGGACCGACGAATCCGAGAGCGTCCCGCGCGTGGGGCAGCTCGACTGCGTGGACACGACCCGTCCCTACGAGTTCACCCAGCGGGGCCTGAGCGTCCGCGACGTCCTGATGATCAGCCACCAGGAGGCCGGCGTGTCGGTGGACACGGTCCGTGCGGCGGGCCCCGTCCTCGCTCGCAGCCCGGTGTACGAGCTCGTCCGCGGGCACCTGGCCGGGCTGTTCGCCGCGACCGCCCAGCTGCCGCCGCAGCCCCGGCAGCTCACCGGGCAGGGGACCGCGGCGCTGGTGCGCACCCTGCTGCTGACGGCGGCCGGCGGGGCCGACGGTTACGAGGCCCTGGCGGACAGCCTGGAGGTGCGGGTGCGGGCCTACGTCGACGCCCACCTCGCCGATCGGGAGCTCTCCGTCGAACGCATCGCCGCGGCCCACCACGTCTCCGTCCGGCACCTGTACGCCGTCTGGGGACGGGCCGGCCACGACCGGACGCCGGGTCAGTGGATCATCGACCGGCGCCTCCACCGCGCCCGGGAGCACCTCGCCTCGGGCACTCCGAGCGGAATCGCGGCGGTCGCCCAGCGATGCGGGTTCGCCGACGCGAGCCACTTCAGCCGGCGGTTCCGGCAGGCGTTCGGTGCCTCGCCCGCCGAGTGGCGCGCGGCGCACGCGGTCGGGGCCGGTGGTCCCGCCGCCGCACCGGTGCAGGGCGCGAGCGCCGGAGGGCCGGCTGCCGGAGGTGCGTGACCGGTCGCCGCGGCGGGGGAGCACCGGTCGCGACGCGACCGCCCGACCTCGGTGGGCGGCGTCGTGGGTGGCGCCGTCGCTGCCGGGCGCAGCACCCCTCCGGGGTGATCGACCTGAAGTCCGGCGCGGCACCGGCCGATGGTGCAGGCGACCGGGCGCGGTGAGCGCCCGGGGCCTCCACGCCACCCTTGCGCCGGCGCCTGCCGGCCACGCCCACCCCGGGAGAGACGCAGATGCCCAGCACGACCACCAGCCGCCTCCGCGGAACGATGCTGCTGCTCGCCGGCGTGATCACGCTGACCGCGTGCGGCGGCACCGCGGAGTCCGCCGGCGGCGCCGCGACGGGCTCGATTCCCGCGGCCGGCTCCGCCGCCGACAGCGGCACCGTCGGCCCGGACAGCGGCAGCCCCGGTGCCGAGATCCGCACCGACGGCCTCGCCAGCAGCCAGGGGGAGCCGTGCGTCGACCAGTTCGGCCGCACGTGGCCCGAGCCGGAGCCGGGCCTCGAACGCTACGACGAGCGAGGCGTGATGTGGAGCGACGCGTGCGGCAACCAGTACGGCTACGACGGGCGCCTCGTCCGGACCGTCGACGGTGCGTGCGTCCAGGGCCTGGCACCGGGGACCGACCCCGCGGCGAACATCTGCCTGGACCCCTCCCTCGATGCCCTGACGGGGGAGACCCTGGACCAGCAGTCGGAGGAGTGGGAGCGCAACGGCTGGACGGTCACCAACGGCGACTGACCGCGGACTCCGCGCACTCGTCCGGCGAACGTTCCGCGGCACGCCCGTGACCCGCAGCTGCGCCTGCTCGCTGTCCACCTTCGCCGCCGACCGGGCGCCGCCGTCGCCACCGCCTGCGAGCGGGAAGCCTGCCGGGCTGACCTGCCGGCACCCCGGTACGCAATGCTGGGCCGGGCGACCGGACCGGTGGGCCGGTCCGCGGTCCAGCGACGAGAGGGGAACCCCGTGCAGGTGAACGTGACCGATGCTGCCGAGCAGCACCGCTACGAGGCACGCGTCGACGGAGAGCTGGCGGCGATCGCGGAGTACATCCGGACCCCCGAGCTCGTCGTCTTCACCCACACCGAGGTGCTGGCCGGGCACCAGGGTCGCGGTATCTCCTCCGGCCTCGTCGGGCAGGCGCTGGACGACGTGCGCCGTCAGGGGCTCAAGGTCCTGCCGCTGTGCCCGTTCGTGGCCCGGTACATGGAGCGGCACGCCCAGGCGTACGGCGACCTGGAGTACCGCTCCCGGACCACGCTCACCGACGTCACCGCCTGAGCCGACCGTGATCGACGACGTGATCGCCCGCTGGCACCGCTACCTGGCAGGGGAGCTCCCCGGAGGGCTCGACGAACTGCTCGCCGACGACGTCGTCTTCTACTCGCCGGTGGTCTACACGCCGCAGCGGGGGAAGGCCGTCACCACGCAGTACCTCGAGGCGGCGACCCGGACGCTGGTCGGTGGCGCCGGAGGCGCGTTCCGGTACGCCAAGCAGGTGCTCGCCGGGGACACCGCGGTGCTCGAGTTCGAGACGAGCATCGAGGGCACGTACGTGAACGGCGTCGACATCATCCGCTGCGACGACGCCGGCCGGATCGTCGAGTTCCGCGTGATGATGCGGCCGCTCAAGGGGATCCAGGCCGTGCACGAGCAGATGGGTCGGCTCCTGGCCGCCGGCGGTCAGCCGGGTTCGTAGGGCGGCGGGGAGGCCACGTCGGGCCGGACGACGCAGCCGGGGGGCGTGCAACTCGCTGCAACGCTTCCGCTCTCGGGCCGAGTGCGGTGTGCTGCACATCACACCATGCCGTCCGGTGCTCGGAAGAGGAGCAACCCATGACCCAGACCCTGGACACCCCGACGCAGACCCCGGAACAACGGGCGCACCGCTGGTTCACCGGCTTCGAGGAGGCGCTGCGGGCCCGGGACGTGGCACGCGCCGCCGGGATGTTCGCCGCGACCAGCTACTGGCGCGACCTCGTCTCCTTCACCTGGAACATCACCACCGTCGAGAACCCCGCCGGCGTCACCGACCTGCTCACCGCGACGCTCGACCGGACCGATCCGCGCGGCTTCACCGTCGACGAGCCACCCGAGGAGGCCGACGGGGTGCTCACCGCCTGGTTCACCTTCGAGACCGCGGCCGGCCGGGGACGCGGGCTGCTGCGCCTGGTCGAGGAGGACGGGCAGCCGAAGGCGTGGACCTTCCTCACCACGCTGTACGAGCTGACCGGCCACGAGGAGCCGCGGGGGTCGGCGCGGCCGATGGGGGCCGAGCACGGCGCGAACAAGCAGCGCCTGACCTGGCTGGAGCGACGGGAGAAGGAGGAGGCCGACCTCGGCAGCGCCGTCCGGCCGTACGTGCTCGTCATCGGGGGTGGGCAGGCCGGCATCGGACTCGGTGCGCGGCTGCGCCAGCTCGGCGTGCCGGCCCTCGTCGTCGACAAGCACCCGCGGCCCGGCGACCAGTGGCGCGGGCGCTACAAGTCGCTCTGCCTGCACGACCCGGTCTGGTACGACCACCTGCCCTACCTGAAGTTCCCCGACAACTGGCCGGTGTTCTCGCCCAAGGACAAGATCGGCGACTGGCTCGAGAGCTACGTCAAAGTCATGGAGGTGCCCTACTGGGGCAGCACCACGGCGACGTCGGCGACCTTCGACGCCGAGAAGGGCGAGTGGACCGTCGAGGTCGAGCGCGAGGGCAAGCCGCTCACCCTGCGGCCGCAGCACGTCGTCCTCGCCACCGGGATGTCGGGCAAGCCGAACATGCCGGAGATCCCCGGGCAGGACGTCTTCCGCGGCGACCAGCAGCACTCCTCGGCCCATCCGGGCCCGGACGCCTACGCGGGCAGGAAGGTCGTCGTCATCGGCAGCAACAACTCGGCGTTCGACATCTGCGGTGCCCTCTGGGAGCACGATGCCGACGTCACGATGGTGCAGCGCTCCTCGACGCACATCGTCCGGAGCGGCACGCTCATGGAGATCGGGCTGGGCGCGCTGTACTCCGAGGAGGCGGTGGCCGCGGGGGTGACGACGGAGAAGGCGGACCTCATCTTCGCCTCCCTGCCGTACCGGATCATGCACGAGTTCCAGATCCCGCTGTACCAGCAGATGCGGGAGCGGGACGCCGACTTCTACGAGCGCCTGGAGAAGGCCGGCTTCTGGCACGACTGGGGCGAGGACGGCTCCGGCCTGTTCATGAAGTACCTGCGCCGGGGCTCGGGCTACTACATCGACGTCGGCGCCGCGGACCTGGTCGCCGACGGGAAGGTGCGGCTGGTGCACGGCCAGGTGGTCCGCCTGACCGAGGACGCCGTCGTCCTCGAGGACGGGACCGAGCTGCCGGCCGATCTGGTGGTGTACGCCACCGGCTACGGGTCGATGAACGGCTGGGCGGCCGACCTCATCAGCCAGGAGGTGGCCGACCGGGTCGGGAAGGTGTGGGGCCTGGGCTCGGACACCACCAAGGACCCGGGGCCGTGGGAGGGCGAGCAGCGCAACATGTGGAAGCCCACCCAGCAGGAGGCGCTCTGGTTCCACGGGGGCAACCTGCACCAGTCGCGGCACTACTCCCTCTACCTGGCGCTGCAGCTCAAGGCCCGCTACGAGGGCATCCCCACGCCCGTGTACGGGCTGCAGGAGGTGCACCACCTGAGCTGACCGGCGCCGGCACTCCGGCCTCCCACCCGGTCCGCTGCGGCGGTGTCCAAAGGCCCTGGCGGTACCGGCGGCGGTCGCTACCGTCTGCCTCACCGCAGGACGGCCGGACCCCGGACGGGAGGGGCGGAGATGGCCCAGCGCAGCCACCCGGCCGAGGACGAACGGCGCGCGCTCGTGCAGGACCTCGCCGCGGAGCTGGTCGAGCGCGTGGACCCGGACGAGCTGGCGGTCTTCGACGACGCCGCCGAGGACTACTTCCGTGATCCCGGTGCGGTGCTCGACCCGCGACGACGGGACGAGGCCGTGGGATCGGGCGTGGAGCTCGCGCTGCTGACCCCGGTGGTCCTCGCGGTCGCCCAGCAGGTCGTGGACTACCTGGCAGGGGTGGTCGTGGAGGCGGTGGGGGACGGCGTGCGGCCGCGGCTGCTGCACGCCGTCCGCCGGCTGCTGCGGCTGGGCGACGACGAGGGCACCGCGGACCCGCCGATGGCGCTCGACAGCGCGCAGGTCGAGCACGTCCGTGCCGTCGCACTGGCCAGGGCCCGGGACGTCGGCCTGGACGACGAGCGGGCCCGGCTGCTGGCCGAGTCGGTGGTCGGCGGGCTCCGCAGGACCGGCTGACCCCGCCGCGGAGGTAGTCCCGTGGAGACGCTCGACCGCACCAGCCCACGGGTGGACGTCCTCGCCTACCCGGCCCCGACGACCACCCGGTTCGTCCTGGTCATGACCTCCCTGCTCACCGCGGGGCTGTTCGTCGGCACCTGGTTGCACAACACGACCTCCGCCGGGGACCGATGGGTGGCGACGGTCGCCGAGTGCAGCGACGCCGCCTACGGTGCGCCGCTCGACCCGGCGGACCTCATGGCACCGTTCGACCGCCAGGAGGTCTTCGTCGAGTGCACCGCCGCGGTGGAACGCACCCGGGCTGCGTGGTCCCTCGCCGGCCTGCTCGCCGCGGCCGTCACCGCCGCGGCGATCCTGTACCTCACGCCCGCCTACCTCCGGTGGAGCCGGGGGCTGCGGAGGCCCAACCCGCGGCTGGCGGCCGCCGAGCACCGTTTCGCCGAGCTGGCCGCCGAGGCGGGGGCACGGCCGGCTCCGCGGCTGCTGATCGGGCACAGCAGCTCGTCGGAGGCGTTCGCCTTCGGCGTCCCCGGCCGCTACACCGTCGTCCTGCCGCCCGGGGTGGCGGCCAGGTGGCGGCGGCCGGAGGTCTTCGACCCCCACGTCCGCCACGAGCTGGCACACCTGACGGCGTCCGACGTCCCGCTGACCTGGATCACCCGTTCGTTGCGCTACGCCGTCGTGGGACTCCTGCTCCTCCCGGTGGTCACCGAGGTGGCGGCCTGGGAGCTGTCGAGCCTGCCGGACTACCTCTGGCGGGCGGTGCTCGTGGCCGGGCTCGCGCTGCTGACCGCAGCAGCCGCGCTGCGCAGCCGGGAGTTCGACGCGGATGTCCGGTCGATCGCGCGGCACCCTGAGCGCAGGCAGGCGTGGGTCGCCCAGCTCGGCGCGCAGACGCGCGAGCGGCCCGATCCGTGGTGGCGGCGGCCGCTGCGCAACCACCCGACGAGAGCAGCGCGGACAGCGGTGCTCGACCGGCCGGAGCGGATCGCGGCCGTCACAGCTCTGGACGGCGCGGTGGCCGGATTCCTGGTCGGTCTCAGCTCCCCGCTGCTGACCGCCGTGCTCACCGCGGTGCTGGCCCCCTCCGGGCGCACAGATCTCGTCGTCGTCCTCGTCTGCCTGCTGCTCGGACCCCTGCTGGGCTTGACCGTCGGCCTGGCGTTGTGGCGGCAGGCCCTCGTCAGCCGGGTCGCCGGGACACGTCCGCGGGTGTTCGTGGTGGCCGCGGGCCTGGCGGTGGGGCTGCTGCTCGGGCACGTGACCTCGCTGGGGAACACGGGGCTCGGCCTGCCGATGCAGCACCCGGGGTGGGTGCTGCTCACCTCCGCGCTGGCGGTGGGTGCGACCTACGCCGTCGCCGGCCTGGGGGAACTGTGGTCCGACGTCGCGCCGCGGATGTCACGGCCGTCGAGCAGCTGGGGGGTGGCCGTCCTGGTGAGCAGCGTCGCCTTCGGCGCGGCGTTGTGGCTGTGGGAGATCCTCCGCCAGGCCTTCGAGGAGGGCTGGCTGCTGGCCAGCGGCGCGCTGGTGAGCGAGGTCGGGACCCCCGTGCCGGCGGCGGTCGCCGGGCTGCTCGCGGCGGCGGCGCTCACGGCGCTGGTCCTCGCCCCACCCGAGGCGGACGCACCCCGCTGGCTCGTCGAGAACGCGACGACGGTGCCCTGGCCCGCGCCGCCGCGCGTGGGATCCGTCGCCGTGCGGACCGGGCTGCTCAGCGGTGCCGTCGCCGCCGTCGTGTTGATCGCGGACCGGTTCATCGGCGGCGCCCCGGCGTCCGCGGACGAGGCGGTCGCCCAATTCTGGGTCGTCGCCGGAGGTGCCGGAGCAGCGGCGCTGGCCCTGGCTCTCCTGGTGCCGCGGCGTGGGCCGGGGGCGGGCGCGCTCGCGGCGGTGGTCGCCGGTCTGACCGGGGTCCTCGGTCTGCTCGTCGTGGCTCTGCCCGATTTCGGCGGCTCCCTCGTGGATCTCCTCGAGTCGCTGGCCATCCCCCTGGGACTGGGCCTGGCCGCCCTGCTGGTGGCCTCGGCCGCCGGGGGACTGGCGGTCCGCTCGACAGCCGGTTCCCGGCCGGCCCCCGTCCTCGGTGCGCTGCTGACGTTACTCGCGGGCATCGGTGTGCTGTCCGCTCCGTCGGTCATCGCACCGTGGGCCGTGCCGGCGTCCGCGCAGCCCGGAGCGGCACTCGGGGCGGCCGAGGCCGGCATCGAGATCGCCACCTGGCTGAGCAGCACGGAACCGGATGCACGCGCCCGGATGCGTGCGTCGGCGATCGAGGCCGAGCAGCTGGCCACGGACCCGGCCATCGACCCGCAGACCGGGGCGTCCCTCCTGCTGGAGGGACCCGTGGCCGGCCTGGCCGCCTTGCGGGACGACCTCACGGGAGTCCGGGTGCAGGACGCTCAGCTGCGCGCCGTGCACCAGCAGTTGATCGACCTCGTGGAGACCAAGCGGCTCCAGGTGCTCGCCATCGCGAGCTTCCTGAGCAGCGAGGACATGCAGCACGTCGACCGGCTCCGGGCGCTGCGGGCGCAGGAGGCACAGCAGACGTCCGACGTGGAGGCGGGCATCGCAGCGCTGCTCGACCGCGTCGAGGATTCCCTCGACGACTGACCGCGGGGCCTGGCTGATCCGCGCGACCGGGCTCCACCGATGCGCTCGGCGAGGAACGCGTGGACCCGCCGGGCCCGGCCGGCTGACGACCTGCGGTGCGGTCAGGCCTGGTCGTCGAGCGCGGCCGCGACCCGGCGGTGCGCCGTCCAGATCGCCTCCGGCAGGTCCGGGAACTGGGCCAGGTGCTCCTCGCGGTGCGCCATCTCCTGCTGCCAGCGCGCGGTGTCGATGGTGAGCAGCGTGTCCAGGTCGCCGGGGCGCAGGTCCATCCCGGTGAGGTCCAGCTCCTCGGGGGTCGGGACGACGCCGACCGGTGTCTGCCGGCCGGTGACCTCGCCGTTGCGCAGCTGCATCAGCCACAGCAGCGGGCGCAGGTTGTCCCGGTACCCCGGCCACAGGAAGTGCCCGTCCTCGGGGTCGCGCTGGAACCAGTTGACGTGGGCGAAGATCGGCTGGTCGGTGGCCGCGCCGATGACCTTCAGCCAGTGCGCCGCGTAGGCGCCCTCGGGATAGGCCATGAACGGCCGCATCGACATCGGGTCGTACCGCAGCACGCCCTCGGTGCCCTCGGCGGCGAAGGTGGCCTCCGCGCCCAGGGTCAGCCCGTCGTAGACGCCCTCCGCGAGGTCGGTGACCGCGCGGACGAGCGGCTCCCGGTCCCGGGTGCGGCCGCCGAAGATGATCGCGTCGACCGGCACACCCTTCGGGTTCTCGTAGTCCGGCGCGATGTTCGGGATGTTGGCCAGCGTCGTGGTGAAGCGGCTGTTCGGGTGGGCCCAGGGGGCGTCCTTCTCCTCCTCGGAGCGCTCCGAGATCAGCTCGCCCTTCCAGTCGCGCCAGCCGGTGACGTCGGCGGGCGGGAACTTGGTCTTGCCCTCCCACCAGACGTCCTGGGTCTGCTCGTTGTAGGCGACGTTGGTGAAGATCGTCCCGGTGCCCTCGGCGATCGCCTCGACGGCCGTCGGGTTGGTCTTCTCGTTGGTGTCCTTGGCGACGCCGAAGGCGCCGTACTCGGGGTTGATCGCGTAGATCCGGCCGTCGTCGGGGTCGGCCCGCAGCCAGGCGATGTCGTCGCCGTAGAAGTCGACGCGGTACCGGTCGCCCAGGGCGTCGGGCGCCAGCGTCATCGCCAGGTTCGTCTTGCCCGAGGCGCTCGGCATGCCGCCGCAGACGTGGTACTTGCGGCCGGTCTGCTTGTCGGTGATGCCGAGCAGCAGGAACTGCTCGGCCAGGAAGTCCCCGGAGGCCCAGCCGTCGTAGGTGGCCTGGCGCAGGCCGTGGGCGATCTTCCCCAGCAGGGCGTTGCCGCCGTAGGAGGACCCGTAGTGCAGGATCGTCCGCTCGTCGGCGAGGGTCACGAACCAGCGCTGGTCGTCGGGGGTGCCCTGGCCGAGCGAGTCCAGGTCACCGGTGACGTGCACGGCTCGGACGAAGCTGTCGCCGAGGTCGTTCACGTGGTCCACGCCGACCCGCGCCATCCGGATCATGTGCAGGACGACGGTGCGCGTGTCGGTGAGCTCGACGCCGGCCGCGAAGGCCTCCAGCGGGGACCCGGGCGGAGCCATCAGGTACGGGACGACGTACATCGTCTTGCCGGCCGACGCGCCGCGCATGCGGTCCTCGAGCAGCGGGCGCATCTCCGCGGCCGGCCGCCAGTTGTTGTAGACGCCGGCGTCGGCCGGGTTGCTGGTCGCGACGACGGTGCGCTCCTCGGAGCGCGCGGTGTCCTTGGGATGGCTGCGGGAGTAGTAGCGGCCCTCCCCGGCGGGGGCCAGCTCACCGGCGTCGAGCGCCTCGCGCAAGAGCCGGGCGTCGTCCGAGGCGTTGACCACCTCGATCCGGTCCGCCCCGGTGAGCTCGAAGTACCGGTGCACGTAGTCGCGGACGTGCTGGTTGCTGAGTCCTGCCGCGTCCATCACGCCGTCGATGTCGGTCACGCCGCACAGCTTCTCGGGGAGAGCGGGTCCGCGCCACTCCTGCCGCCACTCGCCGGAAAGGTCACAGCTGGGCACCACGTCGAGGCCGGGGACCTGACCGGACGCGGGAGCGCCACTGCCGCCTGCTTCCGGGTGGTGACGTCGAGATGACGCCACGCGAGCAGGGTGGGGTCCCGCGATCGGGGTGATGGTCCCGAGCATGGGCGAGGCGCACCCTGACGGTGAGCGACCGAAGGCGGGTGATCACCCTGGAACCCACTGAGGGGCCAGGTCCGCGAGCCGGACTGCTCGACACGATCCGGGCCAGGAGGGCCGACATCGAGGCGTACGTCCGGCGCACGGCCCCGGTGAGCAGACGGCTCTCGACCGTCAGCATCGCCAGCAGCGCGGTCGTGGCCGGGTTGACCGCGGGCCCCGCCCTGGGCGGCCCGACCTTCGCGGAGCGGGTCCAGCAGGGGCTGTCGCTCGATGCGTCGCAGACCGTGTGGCAGGTGCTGTGCCTCGGCGCGCTGGTCGTGTCGATGACGGCGGCCGTGTCAGCCCATCTGGAGAAGACCAGCGATCTGAAGTCGCGGGTCGGCGCCGCCCAGGCGGCCGGGGCGATGCTCGCCGGGTTGCAGGCGCGGCTCGAGTACGGCGGGCTCGCCGTCGAGGAGGCGGCCCAGGACTACCAGAACATCCTGGCCGGCGTCTCCTTCGTCCCGGAGGGGCAGCGGGACACCACGTCGTCGTCCGGGCGCCGCGAGTTCCACCTGGCCGGGCAGCTCCCGGTGGTCGCCGTGGCGGCAGCCTTGCTGGCCGTCACCCTCGTGGGACTGATCCGAGGCGTCGCGGCCGCATAGCCGGGCGACGGCGCGAGCGCGGCGCCGACGCCCTCGCCACCCGGGTCGCCGCGCAGGGCGGCGTCTTCGGGGGCACGACGGCCGACGGCACGCCCGGTCTGGCGGTCGTCGTCGGAGGAGACTGCGCCCCACCCTGCCGAGGTCAGGGGAGCAGGTGCGTCCGGAGGAAGGCGCTGACCGCGGCCAGGGAGGCCGGGAAGTCGAAGGCGGGGTCCTCGTGGTTGGCGCCGGAGAGCAGCCACAGGGTCGAGTCGACCCCCTCGGCGCGTAGCGCCCGGTGCAGCGCGCGGCTGTGCGCGGAGGGGATCAGCCCGTCGCGGTCGCCGTGCATGAGCAGGAAGGGCGGGGCGCCCGGGCGCACGTGCGCGACCGGGCTGGCCGCGCGGGCCGCGTCGGCGTCCTGCCGCACGTCCTCGACCCCCAGCAGCCGGGCCTCGAACGACGGCTCCGGCAGCGGCCCGGTGACGAAGGGCGGCAGCGGGCCCTCGGGCACGTCGGAGTCGCGCAGCAGCAGGTCGGAGGGGGCGAACCAGGAGACGACGGCCTGCACCGAGGAGTTGTCGCCGGCGGGATCGTCGGTGAGCGCCAGCAGCGCGGCGAGGTGGCCGCCCGCCGACGCGCCCCAGGCGCCGATCCGGGTGGCGTCGAGGCCGTGGTCACCGGCGTGCGCCCGCAGCCAGCGGACGGCGGCCCGCGCGTCCTCCAGCGGTGCGGGGAACGGCGCCTGCCCGCTGAGCCGGTACTGCACGGCGGCCACGGCCACCCCGGTGGCGGCCAGCGGCAGGAGCCGCGCGTCGGCGCGGTCGCTGCGCGACCCCCGCAGCCAGCCACCACCGTGCAACCAGATGCACAGCGGGGCCGGCCGCACGTCGGGTAGGTACAGGTCCAGCCGCAGCTCCAGGCCGTCGACGGTCGCGTAGCCGACGTCGCGGTGCACCGTCGTCCCCGCCGCTGGGCGGGCGCCCGCCGCCACTACCGGCCGACCGTGGCGCGGACGGCCGGGACGACCTCGTCGCGGAAGAGCCGGACGGAGGCCAGGACCGTCTCCACGTCCAGCGAGCCCCAGGCGAAGGCGCCCGCGAAGTAGTTGATCTCGCCGACGTCGCGGGCGCGGGCGACCTGCGCCGCGACCGTCTCCGGCGAGCCGACGAACAGCTTGTGCCCGGCCACCAGGGCGTCGAAGTCCGCGGGGCCGGTGAAGCGGTCGCTGCCGTGCGCCCGCCACAGGTGCGTGAAGTTCTCGTAGTGCGCGTCGAAGGCCGACCGGGCGAGCGCCACGGCCGCCTCGTCGGTCTCCGCGACGACGACGTGCCGCAGCATCCCGAACCGCGGCGGCGACCCGGGCAGGCTGTACCGGACGCCGCCGTCGGCGGCGGACCGCGAGAAGTGCTCGAAGAACACCCGGCTCTGCTCGCGCACGACCTCCAGAGGCGGCGAGGCGAAGCCGAAGCCGAACAGCACGTTGTAGCCCTCGTCGCCCAGCCGCGGGATCGAGGCCGCGTTGGACGTCGGGTACCAGAGCGGCGGGTGCGGGGACTGGAAGACGGGGACGTGCAGCGGGACCTCCGCGGCCGCGCCGTCGGCGCCCGGCCGGCGGAACGTCCCGGTCTCCAGCGCCTCGACGATCGCGGGGAACAGCTGCTCGAACGACTCCGCGGTGCCGGCCGGGGTCAGCCCGTACATGGCCGCCTCGATGGGGGAGGAGCCCTTGCCCACGCCGATGTCCAGCCGGCCGTGGCTGAGCTGGTCGAGCATGCAGATCTCCTGCACCAGCCGCAGGGGGTCGTAGAGCGGCACGATGAAGGTGGTCGGTGCGAGGCGGATCCGCTCGGTCTCCCGCGCGGCGGCGGCGAGGAACACCGCCGGGGAGGGCGACAGCCCGAGCGGGGTGCCGTGGTGCTCGGCCAGGTGGTAGGTGCTGAACCCGCCCCGGTCGGCCTCGGCGAGGACCCGGAGCCGGGCGTCGTAGACCTCGGCCGGCGACCGGCCGGGCACGGCGTCGATCCAGTCGAAGAGGCCGAACTCCAGGTCGCCGCGCACCGCGTGCTCGGCCGGCTCTGCGGACATCGTCGTCCCCTCGTGTCGCGCGTCCGGGCCAGTGGGTCCGCCCCGGCAACGGAACCTACCCACCCACCTGCCCGTCCGCCGACCGCGGCGACCGGGCGCCGGACGGCACCCGTCAGCGCGGGCCCTGGCCGCGGTCGGGTTCGGGGCGCGGCGGTTCCGCCTGCCGCTGCCGGTCCTCCGTCAGGTAGCCGCTGACCAGCTGCTCGGCGGTCGAGGCGGTGGCGGAGAAGCCGGTGATCGCGGAGACGAACGCCGGCCCGCTGAGGGTGGCGAGCTCGGTGTCCTCGAGGGCCCGGACGGTCGCCGTCCGCGGCACCGCGCGGAGCAGGGCGATCTCCCCGAAGGCGTCGCCGGCCCCGAGCCGGCGGATCTCCCGCCCGTCGACGAGCACGGCCACGCGGCCGGACTCGACGACGTAGAACCCGTCGCCCGGGTCGCCCTGCCGGAACACGTCGGTCTGCGCCGGGACGCCGACCCGGCCCAGGCGCTGCGCCAGGCCCTCGATGACGGGGACGGGCAGGAGGCGGAACATGCCGACCCGGCGCAGCAGCGTGATCCGGTCCTTCCGGACGCCGATGTCGGCATCGATCGCCCGGAGCGCCGCCCAGCGCGCCACGACGGCCACCGGCAGGACGGCGCCGGTGGCGAGGAGCGCCCCGGTGCCGCCCAGCGCGGACAGGACGAACGGGACGGCCAGCGAGCCCATGGCCAGAGCGAGGGAGAACACCGCCTCGGTGAGGGCGAGCACCCGCGCCAGCGTCTGGTCGGGGACCAGCCGCTGCAGCAGCGTGAACCCGGTGACGTCGACGATGGCGTTGGCCGCGCCGATGACCACGAAGGCGCCGATCGCCACGGGGCTGCCCGTCAGCAGGCCGATCAGCACGAGCGGTGCACCCCACAGCGCGATCCCGGCACCGAACAGCGTGCCCAGCCGGGCGCTCCCCGCGGCGCCGATCGAGGCCATCGCCGCCAGGAACCCGCCGACCCCGAAGGCCGCCCACAGGATCCCGACCCCGGGGCCGCCCAGGTCGGTGAGCTCCACGGCCACCACCACCGCCAGCACGGTGACCGCGCCCCGGACGAGGCACTGCGCGCCGCCCAGCACGATCACCTCGAGGGCGCGCGGGCGCCGGCGGAGCTCGCGCAGGCCCTCCACCACGTCGGCGACCACGCCACCCCGGCCGGTCGGCCCACCGGCCGCGGCGAGGTGCGGCGTCTCGTAGCGCAGCCGGGCGGCGAGTCCGCCGGCCAGCCCGGCGAGCAGGGCCACCGCGGCGAACGCGGCGGCCGGGTCGTAGGCCGCGAGCAGTGCGGCCGCGGCGAGCGGGCCGACGAGCGCGGCGGCCCCGTCGAGGATGGCCCGGACGGCGTTCACGCCGGTGAGCTCCTCCGGGGTGGTGCACAGCGTGGGGAACAGGGCGGCGAGCACCGGCCGGTAGGCGGCATGGCAGACCGTCGAGAGGGTGAGCAGCGCGTACACCACCGCCGACTGGTCCACGGCGACCGCCGCCCCCGCCGCGGTGGCCGCCCGGAGCACGCAGGCGGCGACGAGCAACTGGCGGCGCGAGACCCGGTCGGCCAGCACGCCCAGCCAGGGGAGCGCGACCGTCGCCGGCAGCACGCGCAGGAACCCGACCAGACCCACCCCGGCCGCGCCGTCCTGGTCGAACGCGTACACCGTCATCGCCGAGAGGAAGAGGAACTCGCCCGTCCAGGCGGCCAGCGACGACAACTGCGCGAGGCGCAGGTTCCGGTTGCCGGTCACCGACGCCCAGGCCTCGCGGTACGAGCCCGCCACGGCGCGGACGCTAGCAGCGATGCCGGGCCGTGAGGGCCGGCTGCGCCGCGGCCGCTGCTGGTGACCTGCCCGGCGAGGCGGTACCGTGCCGAACCCCGGCCGGCCGTCGACAGCTCCACCCCGCGCAGCCGGCGGCAGGATCGACGGGGATGGGGAAGCGCACATGTCTGAGGACCCGATCGGGCGGCCGCCGCGCCTGCTGGGCATCTTCGCCCACCCGGACGACGAGACGATCTGCGCCGGCGGGACGCTCGCCAAGTACGCGAGCACCGGCGCCGAAGTCAGCGTGGTCGCGCTCACGAGGGGCGGGGCCGGGCAGATCAGGGACGCCGCCGTCGCGACCCGGGCCACCCTGACCGCGGTCCGGGAGCGCGAGCTCGCCGCGGCCGGCGAGGCGCTCGGGCTGACCCGGACCAGGTGTCTCGACCATCTGGACGGCGGCCTCGCCGACGTCGACGGCGAGAGCCTGATCGCGCAGGTGTCGGAGCTGATCACGGAGTTCGATCCCGACGTGGTGATCACGTTCGGGGCCGACGGGTTCTCCGGTCACCCCGACCACGTGGCCGTGGGCGCTGCGGTCACCGCGGCCTGCTACCGGCTGCGACCGGCGACCTCCCCGCGGCTGTTCCACTGCCACCTGCCGCGGAGCCGGATGCTGCTCCGCGACCGCCTGGCCGCCTGGGTGGTCGAGCTGACGACCCGGTTCAAGGGCAGCCGGGACTTCGTGCGCGCCCTGTCGGTCTTCTCGCGCGAGACGGCGGGGCTGGGGTACGCGGCCGACTTCATCGAGGTCGAGTGGTTCCCGGCCGGCTCCTACCTCATCGAGCAGGGGGAACAGGCGACGACGATGCACTTCCTGCTCTCCGGGACCGTGGAGATCCGGCGGGAGGACGCCCACGGCCACGTGCAGGTGGTCGACCGGTCCGGCCCCGGTGAGTTCATCGGGGAGGAGGGCATCGCCACCGGCCGGCCGCGCAACGCGCACGTGGTGGCCGTCGACGACGTCACCAGCCTGACGTTCCTGGCTGCGGAGCCCTTCTCCGCCGCCGACGGGCAGCGGGATCCGGCGCTCCCGCTGCTGACCCGGACGCTGCCCTCGGGGGACCGGGTCGACGCCCGGGTGAGCACCTGCATCGACGTCTCGGACTTCGTCGGGCACAAGATCCGGGCGACGGCGGCGCACCGGTCCCAGTACCCGATCGACCCGGCGATGTTCCCCGACTCGATCCTCCGCGAGATGTTCGGCGTCGAGTACTTCATCCAGGTGCTGCCGGAACGCGCGCTGGACGCGTCCCTCCTCGGCGACGGCGCCTCAGGTCGCTGAGGCCAGCGCCCGAGACCGTCGGCGGGGGAGGACGTGGGGAAGGCCCCGGCCCACCATGTCGAAGGTGGCACCGATGCGCAGGAGCAGCGACGGGCCCGGCAGGTCGGCGAGGGGTGCGGCGATGTCCTCGACGTCGATGTAGAAGCTCTGCACGGGGCCGATGCCCTCGAGGTCCTGGCCGATCTCGTGGGCGACCAGCTCGGCGGGGGCGGCGCCGCCGTTGCGCCAGAGGTCGTCGGTGACGAGCAGGTACTCCGGCACCGTCACGGGGTTCTTCAGCAGGCGGTGGACGTAGATGACGTCCATGCCGACGAGCTTCTTGCGGCGCCGGATCGTCTGGGTGGCGACGTCCCCGACGTGCGCCACGAACTTCAGCTTCAGGGCGCCGGTCTTCGTGCAGCTCCCGCAGGGGCACATGTTGAGCTCGATCAGCCGGCGCTGCGCGTGGAAGGCGCGGTGCATGGCGACGGCGGCACCGGTGGCGGCGGAGAGGACCGCTGCGCCATCCAGGCCCTCGGCGTCGCGGGAGAGGAAGGCCGCATCGCCCTCGATCTCGATGAGGTCGAAGTCCCGTGCCGCGCCGACGATCTTGTCGAGCAGGCGTCTGGTCGCCGCCTCCGCGTGCCCCAGCATGCTGCGGTGGAACTGCATGTAGTCCGTGTAGCCGCCGATGTCGGCGATCAGGAGCAGCGCCCGCCGGGTCGTCATGGGGGACAGTAACGCCGCCGGGCGGGGCGTGGGAGTCCTCGCCGTCCGGTGCCGGACGACTGGCGGCCGGGCCCTGGTCACCGCACGATGGCCGCGGAGGTGGGGCCGGTGACGGCGCGCGCGGAGGGTCGTGGCCGGGGGCCGGACGGGTACCGGGGCGATCCCGCGCTGGCCGACTTCCCGGACCGGGCCCCGGGGACGCGGCGCTGGTGCTTCGCCGATCAGCTCGGTCCGCACTTCCTCGACCAGCCTGAGCAGCCGGTGCTGCTGATCGAGTCGCGGGCGGTGTTCGCCCGCCGCCGGTTCCACCGGCAGAAGGCGCACCTGGTGCTCTCGGCGCTCCGGCACCGCGCCGCCGAGCTGGGCGACCAGGCCGAGTTCCACCAGGTCGGCACCTACGGCGAGGCGCTCGACCGGGTCGGGGAGCCGCTGAGCGTCTGCGCGCCGACCTCGTGGGGCAGCCGCGACCTCGTCCTGCGCCGCCCGGGCGTGCAGCTGCTCGCCGCCCGCGGGTTCGGGAGCTCCCACGCGGAGTTCGCGGCCTGGGCCGACGGCCGCGGGCGGCAGCGGCTGCTCATGGAGGACTTCTACCGCGACGCCCGGCGCCGGCACGACGTCCTCCTGGACGGCGCACAGCCGGTCGGTGGCCGCTGGAACCTGGACGAGGAGAACCGGCAGCCGCCGCCCGCCGACGGTCGTTCGCCGGCCCCGGAGCCGTGGTGGCCGGAGGAGGACGAGATCGACGAGGAGGTGCGCGCCGACCTGGACCGCTGGGAGGCGGCGGGTGACGTCTCGTTCGTGGGTGACGACGGTCCGCGGCTGTTCCCGGCCAGCCGGCAGGAGGCGCGGCACCGGCTGGCCGACTTCCTGGACAACCGGCTGGGCGCCTTCGGCCCGCACGAGGACGCGATGCTGGCCGGCGAGCGGTGGCTGGCCCACTCGCTGCTCTCGCCCGCGCTCAACCTCGGGCTGCTCGACCCGCTCGACGTCGTCGCGCAGGCCGAGCGCCGCTACCGCGACTCGGTCTCGGACGGGGATCCGCTGCCGCTGAACAGCGTCGAGGGCTTCGTGCGGCAGGTGCTGGGCTGGCGGGACTACATCTGGCACATGTACTGGCACCTCGGCCGCGACTTCCGGACCCGCAACGCCCTGGCCGCGCACGCCGACGTGCCGGACTGGCTGGCCGGGCTCGACGACACCGCCGTCGACGCCGCCTGCCTGTCCGACGTCCTGGGCGACCTGCGCCGCGACGGCTGGGTGCACCACATCCCGCGGCTGATGGTGCTCGGCAACTACGCGCTGCAGCGGGGGATCGACCCCTCGGCGATGACCGACTGGTTCCACGAGAGCTTCGTCGACGGCTACGAGTGGGTGATGGTCGCCAACGTCGTCGGCATGAGCCAGCACGCCGACGGCGGCCTGCTCGCCACCAAGCCCTACGCCTCCGGCGGGGCCTACATCCACCGGATGAGCGACTACTGCGGCGGCTGCCGCTACGACCCGAGGAAGCGGCTGGGGGACGACGCCTGCCCCTTCACCGCGGGCTACTGGGCCTTCCTCGATCGCACGCGCGACCGGCTGGCGGGCAACCCCCGCATGCGCCGGCCGCTGCAGGGCCTCGACCGGCTCGCGGACCTCGAGGCCGTGGTCGAGCAGGAGCGGCTCCGCGGCACGACGCCGCCCTGACGGGGTCGACTAGACCGAGATGCCGACGAGCTTCGTGTCGAGGTACTCGTCGATGCCCTCGTACCCGCCCTCGCGCCCCAGCCCGCTGGCCTTGATGCCACCGAACGGTGCGGCAGCCGACGTGGGGTTGATGTCGTTGACCCCGACCATCCCGAACCGCAGCTTCTCGGTGACCCGGATCGCCCGCGACAGGTCGTTGGTGTAGACGTACGCGGCCAGGCCGTACTCGGTGTCGTTCGCCCGGGCGACGACCTCGTCCTCGTCGTCGAACGGCGTGACCGCGGCGATGGGCCCGAAGGTCTCCTCGCGGGAGATGAGCATGTCCGGCGTCACGTCGGCCAGCAGCGTCGGCGCGAAGAAGGTCGTGCCGTCGAGCCCGTCGACCTGCAGGCGCTCGCCGCCCGCCACCACCCGGGCGCCCCGGGTGCGGGCGTCGAGCACCTGGGCCTCCATCTTGGCCACGGCGCGCTCGTCGATCAGCGGGCCGATCGAGACGCCGTCGTGGTCGCCCCTGCCGACCCGCAGCGCCGCGATCCGCTGCTCGAGGGTCGCCACGAAGGTGTCGTAGACCGAGCGGTGGACGTAGATGCGGTTGGGGCTGATGCACGCCTGGCCGGTGTTGAGGAACTTCACGAGCGCGGCCCCCTTGGCCGCGCGGACCGGATCGGCGTCGGGGAAGACGATGAACGGCGCGTGGCCGCCCAGCTCCACCGACACCCGCTTCAGCGTGGCGCCGGCCTTGGCCGCCAGCATCTTCCCGACCGCGGTCGACCCGGTGAACGTCAGCTTCCGCACCACCGGGGACTCCAGCAGCGCGTCGCCGACCTCGCCGGGGCGCGTGGTGGTGACCAGGTTGACCACCCCGGCGGGGACGCCTGCGTCGGCGAGCAGCTGGACGGCGCACAGCGGGGTCTGGTCGGCGGGCTTGAGGACCGAGGTGCACCCGGCGGCGATGGCCGGCGCGAGCTTGCGGGTCAGCATCGAGATCGGGTAGTTCCACGGGGTGATCGCCGCGACGACGCCGACCGGCTGGCGCATCGTCACGAAGCGCTGGTCCGCCCGCGCCGAGGGGATCGTGACCCCGCCGATGCGCTTGGCCTCCTCGGCGAACCACGCCAGGAAGTCCGCGGCGTACGCCACCTCGTTCATCGAGGCCTTCAGCGGTTTGCCCTGCTCGCGGGTCATCAGCGCGGCCAGGTCCTTCCGCCGCTCCCGCATCAGCGCGTCCGCCTTCGCGAGGACGGCCGCGCGCTCGTAGGCGGTGGCGCCGGACCAGGCCGGCAGCGCGCGATCAGCAGCGGCGATGGCCGCCCGGGTGTCCGTCGCGTCGCCGTCCGCGGCCTGCCCGATCACGTCGCCCGTGGCCGGATCCGTCACGGGGAACACCCGGCCACTCTCGGCCGGGCGCCACTGCCCGTCGATGTAGAGGGTCTGTCCTGGCTCATGCGTCATCGCGGCTTCCTCCACGGACCGGTGTCCTCGGGTGGCGGAGGCCGGCGTCCGCGCCCCGCGCCGGTCGAGATCGTCCCATCCCGGTCTGGGAGGACGTGGCCGCGGTCACCGCGCGCTGCCCCGGTGACCGGGCGGGGCGGGTGCGGCACGGGTCGCGCTCGTCGCCGGGCCGGGGCAGGCTGGGCGCGGTGAGGGTCCTGGTCACCGGTGCGTCCGGGTTCGTGGGCAGCCGGCTGGCCACCGCGCTGGTGGAGGCGGGCCACGACGTCCGCGCGATGACCCGCCGGCCGGAGCGCTACGAGGGGGCCGGCACCCCCGTCGCCGGGGACGTCGGGGACGAGAGCTCGCTGCGGGAGGCGCTCGCCGGCTGCGCGGCCGCCTACTACCTGGTGCACTCCCTCGACGACCCGGACTTCGAGCGCAAGGACGCCGAGGCGGCCCGCGCGTTCGCCCGGGCCGCGGCCGCGACCGGGGTCGGCCGGATCGTCTACCTCGGCGGCCTGGGCCAGGACGGCGACCAGCTGTCGCGGCACCTGCGCAGCCGCCGGGAGGTCGAGCGGCTCCTGGGCGGCACCGGTGTGCCGGTGACGGTGCTGCGCGCGGGCATCGTCGTGGGCCACGGTGGGGTGTCGTGGGAGATGACCCGGCAGCTCGTGGCCCACCTGCCGGCCATGGTCACCCCCCGGTGGGTCAGCACGCGGACGCAGCCGATCGCGGTCGCCGACGTCGTCCGGTACCTGGTCGGTGTCCTCGAGGCACCGGAGGCCACCGGGCGGGTGTTCGAGGTGGGCGGGCCCGAGGTGCTGACCTACCTGCAGATGATGAGCCGGGTGGCCGAGATCCAGAACCGGCACATGTTCGTCGTCCCCGTGCCGCTGCTCAGCCCGCAGCTCTCCTCGCGCTGGCTGACCCTGGTCACCGACGTCGACCTGGCCACCGGCCGCTCGCTGATCGACTCGATGACCAACGAGGTGGTGGTCACCGACGACGCCATCCGCTCGGTCGTGCCCTTCGAGCCCATGGACTACGACGAGATGGTGATGACCGCGCTGGTCGAACGGGCCCGGGAACGACGTCGGCATGCCGGCGAGCGGCGCGGCGGGTGGCTGAGCCGCGGAGCGCGGCGGTGAACCGGCGCCGGGCGGTGCGGGGGCTGCGGGCCCGGGCGTTCCGCGCGGCCGAGCCGCTGCTGCGCAGCGTGCCGCGCGACCACCGGGAGTCTGACGCGGCCTTCCGGCGCCGCCGGCGGGTCACCGGCGCCGTCTCCGTGGCCGGCGCGTCACTGCTGGGGGTGTCGCTGTCGACGCCGCCGGGTTCACCGCGGTTCTACGGGCTGACCCTCGGGGTCGCCGGCACCTGGGTGGTCGGGGGACTGGCGTCCGGCCCGCTGCACCTGGGCCGGATGTTCGGGCCCGGCGACCGGTTGCGCCGGCCGGTGGTCACGCCGGTCGCCTCGGGGGTGGGCGCCTTCGGCGCCTTCTACGCCGCGGCGCTGGTCGCCCGGCGGATCCCCGTCCTCGAGCGGGCCATCGGCTCGGTGCTCCGGTACGCCGACCAGGGATCGACCCCGCTGGTGGCGACCACCGCGCTGGCCAACGGCGTGGCGGAGGAGGTGTTCTTCCGTGGCGCGCTCTACGCGGCCGCGGGGGTGCGGCGGCCCGTGCTGGTCTCGACCGCGGTCTACGGGCTGGCCACCACCGCCACCCGCAACCCGGCCCTGGTGCTGGCGAGCGTGCCGATGGGCCTGCTGTTCGCCCAGCAGCGCCGGATCACCGGGGGCATCCAGGCCTCGGTGCTCACGCACGTCGTGTGGTCGGCGCTGATGCTGCGCTACCTGCCGCCGCTGTTCGCCGACCGGCTCGCCGAGGAGCGGCCGACGGCACCCGCCGCGGACGACGGCCCCCGGTAGCGCCGCCACGTGGGGCAGGCCGGCACGGTCGCATCGGCGCGCGTACGCAGGGCGAGCACGTCGGCGACGGCTTCACAGCCAGTCGTGCTCCCGGGCGTAGCGGGCGGCCTCGTGCCGGGTGCGGGTCTGGGTCTTCTGCATGGCACTGGAGAGGTAGTTGCGCACCGTGCCGGGCGCCAGGTGCATGCGGCCGGCGATCTCGGCCACCGAGTAGCCGTCGCGGGTGACCCGCAGGACGTCGAGCTCCCGGTCGGTCAGCGGGCAGTCGTCAGCGATCGCCGCGACCGAGACGTCCTGGTCGATCCATCGCCGGCCGCCGTGCAGCGCGGCGATGACCGCGGCGATGTGCGCCGGTTCCGCGGACTTGCTGGCGAACCCCTGGATGCCCAGTTTGAGCGCGCTGCGCAGGACGCCCGGCCGGGCGTGGCGGGTCAGCATGAGCACGACCTGGCCGGGCAGCTCGCGACGGATGGCGGCGACCGCGTCCAGCCCGTCGACGCCGGGCATCTCCAGGTCGATCACCAGCACGTCCGGGCGGTGGGTGAGCGTCGCGTCCACCGCCGCCGCCCCGTCCGCGGCCTCCGCCAGCACCGTGATGTCACCTTCGAGCGGCAGCAGGGAGGCCAGCGCCCTCCGGAGCAGCACCTCGTCGTCGACCAGGACGACGCTGGTCATCGGCGGGCCTCCCCGGCCGTCGCCGGCTGCGCGGCGGACGTCGGCGCGGGGAAGGTCGCCGCAGTGCGGAACCGGCCGCCCTCGAGCTGGACGGTGAGCTCGCCGCCCTCGTCGGACACCCGGTGCCCGAGCGTGGCCAGGCCCCGGAGCTCCGGCAGCACGTCGTCGATGGCGCCGTCGTTGACGACGCTGATGCTGTGCTCGCAGATCGCGATGTGCACCAGCGTCGCCCGTGAGTGGCGCAGGATGTTCGTCGTCGTCTCCCGGAGCACCTGCGCCAGCAGGTCGTCGGCGGGGGCGCCGGCGTCGCCTTCGGAGTCGACGCGGACCTGGGCCCCGGCGGCCTCGAGCAGGTTCTTCGCGTTCTCCAGCTCCGCGGCGAGGTTCAGCCGGCGCTGCCCGTACGCGAGCTCCCGGGTCTGGGCGATCGTGTCCCCGACCAGTGCGTACATCTCGCCCAGCTCCTGCTCCGCCCGTTCGGGATCGCTGTGGATCAGCTTGCGGGCCAGCGCGATCTTCAGCTTCACGACGTGCAGGGTGTGCCCCTGGATGTCGTGCAGGTCGCCGGCGAAACGCATCCGCTCCCGCATGACCGCCAGCTCCGCGTCGCGCTCCCGGGCCTCCTCGAGGTCGGCCACGACGTCGTAGAAGCGCTTGTTGGGGAACATCAGCCCGGTGACGATCGCGGTGAAGCCGGTCGGCAGGATCACGTACTCGATCACGCCGTCCGCGTCGGCCGGGCTCTGCGTCAGCAGGCCGATGAGGCCGACCGCGGCGACGTAGACGACCAGGCCGCTCGCCGCTGGACCGCGGTGGCGGGGCAGCTGGGACACCACGAGGGAGCCGACGACGGCGATCGCGTAGAACGCCCCCTGGTTCCTGCTGTCGACCACGAGCAGGCCGAAGGGCCAGGTCCCGGCGGCCACGGCCAGGCAGGGGACCGCGACGCGGGCGACGTCGCCGGCCGTCCACCGCTCGAAGGCGACCAGCGCCGCCACGATCCCGAGCCCGAGGACGGCGGCCTGCCCCCAGCTCTGGGCCTGCCGCGCCACCAGGAGCGCCCCGACGGTGGCCAGCAGCGGCAGGAAGAGGGCGAGGTTGAGCGTCCGGAACCGCCGTCGCGAGACCTGCGTCGCGGCGGCCGATCCGGCTGTGGTCGGCTCCGGGAGTGCCGGACGGGGGCTTCGATCCACGGGCGGCCTTCCGGGGCGGGGAGCAGCGGTGCGCATCATCCTCGACCCCGGCGCCTACGCCCCGGTAGTGACGCCGCGTCATGGAGGGTGCCGTGACGACGTCATGCGAGCGCCGTGACGACGTCATGCCATGAGCTGACACCACGACACTGGGCCGCCCAGACGGACGCCTGTCCCATGGAGGCATGTCCACGAACCCGGTCATCGACGTCGACGAGCTGAACGTCAGGTACGGCGACTTCCACGCCGTCAAGGACCTGTCCTTCCAGGTCGAACCCGGGGAGCTCTATGCGCTCCTCGGCACCAACGGAGCAGGGAAGACCTCCGCCCTGGAGGTGATCGAAGGGCACCGGGAGGCGGCATCGGGAACGGTGCGCGTCTTCGGCCAGCCCCCGACGGACCGGGGCGCCATCCGGCCCCGGACGGGGATCATGCTCCAGGAGAGCGGCTTCTCGGACGATCTCACCGTCTCGGAGTCCGTCCGGCTGATCGGCCGGCTCACCGGGCGGGTCGACGCCCTGGACGCCGTGCTGAAGACCGTCGATCTCTCCCACAAGACGGACACGCGGGTGTCCCAGCTGTCCGGCGGCGAGAAGCGACGACTCGACTTCGCCACCGCCGTCTACGGCAGGCCGGAGCTGATCTTCCTCGACGAGCCCACGACCGGGCTGGACATCCAGTCCCGGGACGCCCTCTGGGACGTCGTGCAGCAGCTGCGCGAGGACGGAGCCACCGTCGTGCTGACCACGCACTACCTGGAGGAGGCCCAGCAACGGGCCGATCGCATCGGCCTGATGCACCAGGGCACCTTGCGCCAGCAGGGCACCGTGTCGGAGCTGACCCGGGCCCTGCCGGCGTCCATCCAGTTCTCCCTGCCACCCGGCACCGCGACGCCGCCGATGCACTCCGCCCCGGTCTCCGGGAACGCCTACGTGGTCGAGACCTTCGACATGCAGCGCGACCTCAAGCAGCTGCTCGACTGGGCCGACGACCACGCCGTCGAGCTGCTCGGGCTGTCCGCGGCGCCCACCCGCCTGGACGACGTCTTCCGCGCCGTCGGCTCCGAGCCCGCCACCTCCTGACCCCGTACCGAAGGGAATCCGTCATGCTCCCCATCGCCCGCAGCGAACTGATCCAGATCTTCCGCAACCGGTCCGTGCTGATCGCCAATCTCCTCATGCCCGCTGCCGCGGCGGCCTTCTTCATCTACAGCCGCGACCTGCTCGAGGGAGCCGGCGGGCTCGGCTACATCGGGGCGGTGCTCGTGTTCACCGTCGGCGCGTTCAGCCTCTACGCCACGGTCGTGACCGTGCTGGCCGCCCGCCGGCAGACCCTCTTCCTCAAGCGGCTGCGGTCCACCGCCGCCAGCGACCCGGCCATCCTGATCGGCCTGGTGCTCCCGGTCAGTGTCATCGCGGTGGTGCAGGTGGCGGTGATGCTGACGGTCTTCGCCGCGGTCAGCGGGCGCCCGTCCGACGTGGTGCTCCTGGTCACGGCGATCGTCGCGGCATTCCTCATGCTGCTGGCCCTGGGGCTCGCCACGGCCGGGGTGACCAGTTCCCCCGAGCAGGCGCAGGTCACCACCCTGCCGATCAGCCTGGGCGCGATCGGCGTGGCGAGCTGGATCGGCATCGCCGGGACGGCGGACCTCACCTGGCTGAAGCGGCTGGTGCCCGGCGGCTCGGCCACCGAGCTGGTCATCGACGCCTGGAACGGCGGCGTCCCGGTCGCCGACTCGCTGCTCCTGCTCGGCCCGACGCTCGGCTGGGTCGTCGTGGCGGTCGTGCTCGCCGCGCGGTTCTTCCGCTGGGAGCCGCGCCGATGACCGCGGCGGAACTGCTGATCGTCTCGACCGCCACCCGGTGAGGACACGATGAACAGCCCCGAGCCGGCATCGGTCACGGCCGCCCGGCAGCTCGCGGCGGACTCCCGGGCGGGGCGGCGACCCGTCCGGCGCCGTCTGCCCGAGCGGACTGCGGGGCTACCTGCCATCCGTTCCCTCGGGCGCCCGGTGGCCGAGCACCCCGACGTGACCGGTTCCGCCGTTGACCCGGCGAGGCCCGCGTGGCGGCTCGACCGAGCCGCTGCCGCGGGAGATGCCGGACTGGACGAGCCGTCGGCGGCGGAGTCGCACCCGCCGCCGGACGAGACGTCGGCGTGAGGGGCGGAGGAGTGTTCGAGGAGGTGCGACGGCGTCGGGCCGCCAGGCGCGTGAAGCCCGGGAACGGGCGCCCGCTGCAGCCCTTCCGGTGGTGGCAGCTCAGCCGTTCCCTGTTCTACCTCTCCCTGCTCGACGCCGACGATCACCGGACCGTCTACGCCGTCGATCTCCGGCCGGCGGGCGACGAGGACGGCCGCGTCCTGGCCGAGCTCTACCGGGACGGCCGGCACCACGCCACGTCGAAGGTCCCCGCGGCCTTCCCCGTCGAAGGCGGCGTGATCGAGGTGGCCGCGAGCATGTTCGGGCTCAAGCGCTGCCACTACGTCACGCCGGACGGGGGAGAGCGGCAACTCGTCCCGGACCCGCGCTCCGCGGCGGGGCGTCGGGCTCGCCTCGAGCACGACCATCCGGCCCTGAGCCGGTTCATCGGCGCCGCGTCCGTGACGCTGCTCGTCCTCGGCGTGGGCGTCGTCGTCCTCGAGCTCGTGGACGCGATCGGTCGGATCCCGCCCGTGGTCGACCGCTACGGGGGCTTCGACGCCCCGCTCCAGCTGCCGCTGTGGCTCACGATCACCCTGGGCGTGGGTGCGGCGGCGGCCAGTGCGGAGCGAGCGCTCCGGCTCCGGTACCACTGGCTGCTCGACGGCGCCGCGAACTGACGCGCTGCCGGAACGCGGACCGCCGCGGTGATCGCCCCAGGGCGATCGGGCCTGCGTCGGTAGCGGTCACCTGCGTACACAGGGGGTTCTACCGACGCGAGCGTGCCGCGGTCGACGGGAACCTGACGGCATGGCCACGACGACCCGGCTCGAACAGTCCCCGGCGTACGCAGCGCGCGGGCGTGCGGCGTCCTACCCCGAGCCCCCTGTCGTGGTCGTCCGGCACCACCGCCGACCCGCCACTCCTCGTGCGGCCGGCAGTGCATCCATGGCCTCGCTCCGGTGGGAGTTCGCCTTCTACGGAGGCTTCTTCTTCATCCCCGTCGGGATGGCCGCGGCCAGCTGGCTCGGGCCGTGACCGACGGCGCGGGGACGTGGTCGGACACGCGGCGAAGGAGCCCGTGGTGAGGGTCTTCATCATCGGGATCAGCGGCGCCGTCGGGGGGCTCCTGACGAGGGACCTGACCGGTAGGGGGGACGTCGTGTCCGGACTGGTGCGTCGGGACGAGCAGCGCGCCGAGCTCGCCACGCGGGACGTCGAGGTGCGGGTCGGCGACATCGGTGTGCTGACCGCCGAGTCGCTGGCAGCCATGCTCGGCGGGGTCGACGCGGTGGTGTACACCGCAGGGTCCAACGGTGGGCGGAGGGACGTCACGGACGCCGTCGACGGCGAAGGTGTCGTCACGGCGCTCGAGGCCACCCGGCTCGCCGGGGTGCGGCGCTTCGCGCTGGTCTCGGTGCTGCCCGAGGCGTGGCGCGAGCGCGACCTCGGCGACGACGAGGAGCACTACTTCGCGGTGAAGAAGCTCACCGACGTCGCGGTGAGCCTGAGCGACCTCGACTGGCTCATCCTCCGGCCCTCGATGCTCGTCGATCGCGGCGGGACCGGGAGGGTCGCCCTCGGCCCTGCCCAACCGCACGATGAGATCCCGCGCGAGGACGTCGCGGCCACCCTGGCCGAGCTCCTGCACGAACCCCGGATCCGCCGGCAGATCCTGGAGCTCAACGCGGGGGAGACGCCGATCGCCTCCGCCGTCCGGGGGAACCTCCGATGAGGCGGCCGTGGGTCGCAGCGGGTGTCGTGGCCGTCCTGGTCGCCGCAGCCGTCGCCGTGCTGAAAGTGGTCCATCTCGGGTTGCCGTGTTGAGGCGGGGAAGGCGACTCCTTCCACGTCCACCGCGGCGCGGGCGGCACCCGGCAGCACTACCAGGTCCACCTGCCGCCGCAGTACGACGGGCGCACCGGGCTCCCCGTGGTGATGGCGATCCACGGGTGCGGGATGACCGGCTTCGGGGTGAACTCGATGAAGAGCACCACGCAGTTCGACGTCCTCGCCGACGGCGAGGGTTTCATCGTCGTCTACCCGACCCAGCGGCCCTCCGAGAACCTGATCAACTGCTGGAACTCGTCCGATCCGCGGAACCAGCTGCGCGGAGCCGGTGAGGCTGCCCTCCTCGCGGGGGTCGCACGGTCTGTCCAACGACAGGCTCGCGCTCACCGCCACCACGACCTCCGTTCCGGCTGCGGTTGACCGCCACGCGTACGAGCGCACCGTCCACGAGACCTCCGCGGGGCGCACGCTCGTCGAGTACTACCTGGTGCACGGGATGGGCCACGCGTGGCCGGAGCCCGACGGGGAAGGCCTCTTCACCGGTCCCGCCGGACCGGACGCCGCCGCGCTCACCTGGCGGTTCGCGCCACGCCACGACCTCGGCCTGCCATCGCGCTGGTGGGTGGCGATCCGGCATTTCCGGAGCTGCGTGATGGCCTCCGAGAATGCTGCTCGGCGGCCGGACCGGTGCTGGTCAGCGCGCACGAGCGCGCCCACGACCCGAGCGCCCACGGAGTGCCGCTGGCACGGGCTCGCGAGCTGAGCTGCTCCAGTGCGATGGCCGCACGGTCGGGCCGGCCGCCACGGGATGCCGCTTCGACGAGCTCGGGGAGGGCCACGTTGCTGTGCGTCATCTCGTAGGCCTCGCACGCCCGCGCCGCGGCATCCTGCGCCGCCGGGTAGTTCCCCGCCCGTTGTGCAGCACCGCCAGCGCGTAGTGGACGAACGCGACCTCGGTGCCCCGATGAGGTCCGCTTGCCGCGCCGAGATCGGCCGCGTGCAGCGCGGTCGTCTCCACCTGATGGCCGCGCCGCGCGGCGAGGGCGAGCTCGGCGTAGCGGGCCCCCGGGTGCACCCGCCTCAGCCGGCATCTGCGGCTCCGCGCTGCCGGTGAGCGGAGCGCCCTCAGCGGTCGGAGACCGCTGGAGCCGGGTGCCACCGGAGGGGATCGTCCTCCAGCGCGGCCCGGTCCCAGCGTCCGAGCTGCGCGGCCGCCTCGTACGTGGTGCTGAGGAACTCGGCGACCGCGCGGTCGGGGTCGGGCGCGGCGCGGGCGACCTCGTAGGGCAGCAGGAACTGCTGGAACTCGGTGCTGAAGTAGGCCCCGTCGGGACCGATCGGCTGATCGGCGAAGCCGACGGGTGCGGGGTAGGCGTAGGAGTAGAAGGCGCCCTCCTCTCCGCCACCGGGCCAGAACCCGCAGCTGGACAGCTCCCGGGAGTAGCCCTCGACCATGACCCAGTCCCCGCAGTTGGGCGCCCCGCCGGGGTGTGCCGGAGCAGGGCGCCCGGAGAAGCGCGTGCAGGCGAGGTCCATCGCGCCCCAGAAGAAGTGCACCGGGCTGACCTTGCCGACGAAGGAGGACCGGAACTCGCCGATCACCCGGTTCGCCTGCAACAGCTGTCGCCAGAAGAGGGTGACCGACTCGCCGTCGTAGGAGGAGTGCTCGTGGTCCTCGGCGAAGGGGATCGCCGGGTCGACCTCGTTCGGGGAGGGCCGGATCGATGCCTCGATACCGAGCCGGGCGAGCACGTCCAGGGTCCGGGAGTAGAACTCGGCGACCGGCATCGGCCGGAGCGGGAAGCCCCCGACACCGCCGGTGCTGCTGCGGACCTCGAGCCGGTGGCCGAGGAAGTCGAACTCGATCTCGAAGGCTCCCGTCCCGTGCGGGATGGCCGACGTCGTCAATCCGCGCGGGCTGACGTAGAGGGTCACCTGCCACCAGTGGTTGAGCAGCGGGGTGTGGGCCATGCGGATCTTCCCCACGATCTGGGTCCACATGTGCAGGGTGTCGCGGGTGGCGGTCCAGTCCGAGACCCGGAGGGTCGGCCAGTTCGTCGTCGGGTCGGTCATCGGTACTCCGGGTTGGCGTGGTCGGGGTGCGAGCCGGCGTCCCAGGCCGTGCGCTGGTTGCCGTAGGCGGGGATACCGCCGGCGCGCCGCATCATGGACGCGAGGTGCAGCAGGTTGTAGGCCATGAAGGCGATGCTGCGGTTGGTGAAGTCGTTCTCCGGGCCGCCGGAGCCCTCGTCGAGGTAAGTGGGGCCGGGGCCGACCTCGCCCAGCCAGCCCGCGTCGGCCTGGGGCGGGACGGTGAACCCGAGGTGCTGCAGGCTGAAGAGGATGTTCATGGCGCAGTGCTTGAGACCGTCCTCGTTGCCAGTGAGCAGGCAGCCACCGACCCGCCCGTAGTAGGCGTACTGGCCGTGCTCGTTGAGCACGCCGGAGTAGCCGTAGAGCCGCTCGATCACCCGTCGGGTCACCGAGCTGTTGTCGCCGAGCCAGATCGGTCCGGCGATGACCAGGATGTCGGCGGCCAGGACCCGGGTCAGCAGAGCCGGCCACTCGTCAATCTCCCACCCGTGCTCGGTCATGTCCGGGCGGACGCCGGTCGCGATGTCGTGGTCGACAGCGCGGATCTGGTCCACCGATGCGCCGTTCGCCTCCATGATCGCCACGCTGCGATCGATCACGCCCTGGGTGTGGCTGCGTTCGGGGGAGCGGTTGAGGGTGCAGTTGACGTACGTCGCGCGCAGCCCGGAGAAGTCGGGCTGCTCGATCCTGGCCGGGGCCACTAGTCCGTGGCCTTGGCCGGAGGAGCGTTGAAGAGCAGGTCGCGGTACTCGTGGTGGTTCCGTAGCCAGCCGAGGATGAAGGGGCAGATCACCAGCGCCCTCAGCCCGCGGTCGCGGATGTCGTCCAGCGCGGCGCGGGCCAGCGCGCTGCCGACTCCTCGGCCCTCGAACGAGGCCTCGACCTCGGTGTGGGTCAGCACCACCAGCTCGCTGGTCTCCTGGTGGTCGATGAAGCCCGCGATCGTGGTCCCTCCGGCAGAGGCCTCGTAGCGCCGCCGGTCGGGGTTCCTGGTCACGGTGATGTCAGCCGACATGATCGTCATGCCCTTCTGCCGTAGGTGGTGGGGTCCGGAGTGCCGGCGGCCGGCGGCGGGTGTGCCGTCCGGCCCCCGGGTCCACGGCCGGTCGCGATGCGCATCGGGTCGACGTCGATCCCTCTCCGGTCGTGTCGGCGCGGATGGCGGGACCGCCGGCGTCGTGGCGGTGTCCGGACCCGGTCTGCCGCCGCGATACCCGATCGGCACGCCCGTGCTCTTCCCCTGCCGCGCCGTCAGACTGACAGCGGCGTCGAAGGCCTCGCGTCGGTGAGATCCACGTAGGTCGGCGTCGTGCGGCACGGCGCCGGAGGCGGGCGTGGTGACCGCCGGTGGACAGCTACGTGGGTTCCACCGACGCGAAGGCGCCACCACAGGGACGAGCCTCACGATGCGGCAGACCGGCACCACCGGATCAGCCGGGCACCGTCCATCGTCAGCGCGCCGAGAAGGAGTCGGATCATGGGCTACCTCACCGTGGGCAGCGAGAACAGCACCCCGGTCGAGCTGTACTACGAGGACCAGGGGGCGGGCCAGCCCGTCGTCCTGATCCACGGGTATCCGCTGAGCGGTGCCAGCTGGGAACGCCAGACGGGGGAGCTACTCGCCGCCGGCTACCGCGTGCTCACCTACGACCGGCGCGGTTTCGGCCGGTCGTCGAAGGTGGGCTCCGGCTACGACTACGACACGTTCGCCGCCGATCTGAAGACGCTCCTGGAGACCCTCGACCTCCGGGACGTCGTCCTCGTCGGCTTCTCCATGGGGACCGGTGAGCTCGCCCGCTACGTCTCGCGGTACGGCTCCGACCGGGTCGCGAAGCTCGCGTTCCTCGCCTCGGTGGAGCCCTTCCTCGTCGAGCGGGACGACAATCCCGAGGGCGTGCCGCAGAAGGTGTTCGACGGCATCGAGGCCGCGGCGAAGGGTGACCGCTACGCCTGGTTCACCCAGTTCTTCGGCGACTTCTACAACCTCGAGGAGAACCTCGGCAGCCGGATCAGCCAGGAGGCGGTCACCGGCAGCTGGAACGTCGCCTTCTCCAGCGCGCCGGTGGCGGCCCACGCCGTCGTCTCCTCCTGGATCGAGGACTTCCGCGCCGACGTCGAGGCGGTCCGCGACAGCGGCACGCCGGCGCTGATCCTGCACGGCACCGCTGACAACATCCTGCCGATCGATGCCACGGCCCGCCGCTTCCACCGGGCTCTCCCCGATGCGCAGTACGTGGAGATCGAGGGCGCTCCGCACGGGCTGCTCTGGACGCACGCGGCCGAGGTCAACGCCGCCCTGCGCAAGTTCCTCGGCTCGGCCCGCGACGCCCGGTCGACGTGAGACAGCGCGTGCCCAGAAGCGTGGGACCCGAGCAGCCCGGGACCACCGGACGGCGGGGCCGCGCCTGATCCGGTGGACGGCCGGCCGCTGCCCCCGGGGGTGGGCGGCTGGCTTTCCCGGCCGTCGTTCCCAAGCGCACTCCCGCGGAAGGGGGCGAGCACGTGCGAGACGTGTCGGACGCATTCCTGCTCAGCACGGCCGGGATCTCCGCGACCCTGCTCGGCACGTTCACCGTCGGGGTGCTCTTCTACCTCAACTCCTCGCTGCACCACGCGCGCGGGTCGGGCGGGGCCGCGGACCGCTACATGCGGTCCGGCGCCCGGTGGGTGCTCGCGGCCTACAGCCTCCCGCTGCTCGTGCCGATGGTCCTCGTGGGGATGGGACCCGTTTGGGCTGCGGCCTCGTTCGCACTGCTGGGCGCGGCGCTCGTCGCGGCGACCGTCGACACCTCCCGCCGGATCATGGCGAGGGGGGCGACGCACATGTCGCCGTCCGTCGCCGTGAACGAGATCGCGACGACCGTCCTGGTCCTCCTGCTGGTGGTCCTGCCGTGGGCCGCCGCGGGGTGGCTGCCTCCTCCGTCGGCATTCGTCCCGTCGCTGCTGCTCGCGCTCGTCGCCGCCTTCACCAGCACGGCGACCGTCGTCATGTACACCTTCGACCGCGCCGAGGACGAGGCGGCGGAGATGGAGGAGCGACGGTCCTCCGCGGCCGGGTGAGGGGAGCCGGCGCCTCGGTCAGGGGAGCCGGAGTTCCCTGAGCTGTCGGCGGGACGTGATGCCCAGTTTCCGGAAGATGTTGCGCAGGTGGGCCTCGATCGTGCGAGGGCTGAGGAAGAGTTGCGCGCCGACCTCGCGCGACGTGGCGCCCGTGGCCACGAGCCGCGCGATGTGCAGCTCCTGGGCGGTGAGCGCATCGGTCGGCTGCGCGGTCCGGCTGCGCGGGTGCTCCCCGGTGGCGCGCAGCTCGCGGGCGGCGCGTGCGGCGAACGCGGCGGCCCCCATGCGCGTCAGCTGGTCGTGCGCGGTGCGGAGCTGGTCCCGGGCGTCCTGACGCCGGCCCTCGCGGCGCAGCCACTCGCCGTAGACGAGGTGGGTGCGGGCCAGGTGGGCCGCCATCCGGGAGTTCGTGAGCTCCTCGATCGCCTCGCGGTAGTCGTCCTCGGCGGTCGGGCCGGTGCCGATCAGGGCTCGCGAGCGGGCCGCCAGCCCGAGCGCCCAGGGGGTCCCGGCGGCGTCGGCTCGGGAGCTGAGCTCCTCCGCCGCGGCAGCCGCCTCCTCCGGTCGACCGGCACGGACGCACGCCTCGACCAGCTCAGGGAGACCCGCGCTGCTCAGCGACAGTTCCCGGGACCCGCACAGCCGTGCCGCGGCCTCCCGCGCTGCCGGGTAGTCGCCCAGCCCGTTGTGCAGCACCGCCACCGCATACCGGGCCAGGAGGATCTCCGTGCCCTCGTCGGGGTAGGCCACGTCCTCGGCGATGGTGGCGTCGAGCGCCGTGGTCCCGGCGGAGTCGCCACGCCAGGCGCTCAGGATGACGTGCGCGTGCCGCAGCCGGACGCCGCCGGTGGCCAGCGTGATCGTGGTCGCCTCGGTGGCGAGCTCGTCGGCTCGGGCGAGCTCGCCCATCAGGACCGACGTGATGGACAGGAAGCTCAGCGCCGCGGGGAGCGTCGCCAGCCCCCCGGCCTGACGAGCCAGCTGGACGTTGCGACTGGCCAATGTGGAGAGCAGCCCGTCGTCGAAGACCGCCACCGCGTTGCGGGCGGCCAACCACAGCCAGTGGTCGCTCCGGCGGTCCTGCTCCGGCTTCGTGAGCGGGGCGTCGCGGAACGCCTCCAGGGCACGCCGCAGCCCGGGTGCTCCCGCCGCGTAGCCACCCGTCAGGGCCTCCGCAAGGCCATCGAGGAGCAGATCGACGGGTCGCGCCGGTGTCTCGGCCGGGGGAGCGGCCAGGGCTGCCCGGGCGATCTGCACGGCGTCGCCCTCACCGTTGATGACCGCTGCGTCCAGAGCGTGCAGGTAGGTCTCGCGGGACAGCGCGGGATCCAGCGGGGCGAGCATCTTGGCCGCGTCCAGCAGCATCCCCGGCACGGTGCTGTCGCGGGTCAGGTGGAACGCGATCTGGGCCCGCAGCAGTTCGAGGCGGGCGTGCTGCAGGGCGTCCAGCGGTCCGGCCGCTGCGATCGCCAGCAGCTCCAGCGCGACGGCGGACGCGCCGGCCTCGTGCTTGGCGTAGGCGGCTTCCAGTGCCCGTCTCGCACGGGTGGCCGGCTCGGGGGTCAGCTCGGCCGCGTGCTGCAGGTACGCGCCCGCGGCGGCCACCCCGCCCCGGGCCTGTGCCCGGCCGGCCGAACGCTCCAGCGCCGCGGCGGCTTCCTCGTCGACTCCGAGCACCGCCCGCGCGCGGTGCCAGGCACGGCGATCTGGGTCGACCTGCGGATCGGTCGCCTCGGCCAGCGCACCGTGGGCGCGGCGACGATCCGGTGGGGTGGCCGCCTGGTACACCGCCGAGCGCACCAGCGGATGACGGAACCGCACCCGGATATCGATCTCCAGCAGCCCGGCGATCTCCGCCGGCGCAGCTGCCTCGCGGCCGATCCCCAGCCGTTCGGCCGCGCGCCAGAACACCTCCGCCTCGCCGGTCGGCTCGGCCGCGGCGACCAGCAGCAGGAGCTGCGTCTCGGCCGGCAAGCTGCCCGAACGGTGCTGGAAGCTGTCCTCGACGCGGCGAGGGACGTCCGGCCCGTCGGGCAGCTCGAACCCGCCGGCCAGGTGTGCCGGCTGCGCGCTGCGGGGCAGCTCCAGCAGCGCCAACGGGTTGCCACGTGCCTCGGCGACGATGCGGGCGCGGACGACCTCGTCCAGCGGTACGCGCGAGGTGGCGGTCAGCAACGCCCACGCGTCGGTCTCGCCGAGCCGATCCAGACGGAGCTCGGATATCCCGGAGAACGGGGAGACCTCGTCCCCCTCGGGGTCGCGCACCGCGAACAGGAGCGCCAGACGTTCGGCGCCCACCCGCCGGGCCACGAACGCCAGGACCTGCGCGGACGCCTGGTCCAGCCACTGCGCATCGTCGACCAGGCACAGCAGCGGGTCCTCCTCGGCGATCTCGGCCAGCAGGTGGAGCACGGCCAGGCCGACCAGGAACCGGTCCGGCACGGCACCGCCCCGCAACCCGAACGCCACGCCGAGGGCGGCCTGCTGCGGTTCGGGCAGCGCACCCACGCGATCGAGCAGGGGTGCACACAGCTGGTGCAGGCCGGAGAAGGCGAACTGCGCCTCCGACTCCGCCCCGACCGCATGTTCCACCCGGAACCCGGCGGAGACCGCGGTGCCGCGGACGTGCCCCAGCAGCGCGGTCTTGCCGATGCCGGCTTCCCCGCGCACGACGAGGGCGGCGCTGCACCCGGCACGCGCGCCGGCGAGCAGCTGCCCGACCACCTCGCGCTCGGCGCGCCGGCCCACGAGCTCCACCAGGGCTCCCCGTCCGTCGCCGGCTGCCGTCATGGCCAGCCTAGGTGCCCTCCACCGACGCGAACGTGCCGCGCGACGTCCCTCGCGTACAGCAGTCCCGTCGCTTCGGGAGCCCAGGCCCCCGGTGATGCCGATGTCGCTCCGCCCCTCGGACAGGCATCAGGCCGCTGGTCAGCCGAGGATCCCGCGCTCGTAGGCCGTGGCCACGGCGGCGGCGCGGTCACGTACGCCGAGCTTCTCGTAGACGTGGACGAGGTGCGTCTTGACGGTCGCCTCGCTGACGAACAGCTCCTCGGCGATGGCCCGGTTCGACGTCCCCTGGGCGACGAGGGCGAGCACCTGCCGCTCGCGGGCGCTCAGCGATCCGGCCGCGGACGGCGTCCGGACGTGCGAGGCGAGCCGGCCCACGACGGCGGGGGAGAGCACCGTCTCGCCGACCGCGGTGGCGCGCACCGCCTCGAAGAGCCGTTCGGCCGGGGTGTCCTTGAGCAGGTAGCCGGTGGCCCCGGCCTCGATCGCGGCGATGGTGTCGGAGTCGGTGTCGTAGGTCGTGAGCACGAGGACGGCGGCGCGCAGCCCCTCCGCGCGGAGGGCGCGGACGGCGTCGACGCCACCGCCGCCCGGCATCCGCAGATCCATGAGGACCACGTCGGGGTCGGTGGCGCGCACCTGGGCCACGGCCTCGGGGCCGCTGGCCGCCTCACCCACGACCTCGAAGTCGGGAACCCCGGCGAGCATGCTGCGCAGGCCGTCACGGACGACGGGGTGGTCGTCGGCGACCACGATCCGGATGGTGCCGGGCATCAGGCCGCCTCCCTGGCGAGCTTCGGCAGCCGGACGGACACCGCGGTCCCGGCACCCGGCCGGGACTCGAGGGTGAGCCGGCCGGCGAGGCGCTCGGCCCGCTGGCGCATGCCGCGGAGCCCGAACGAGCTGGCCGTCGTGGGAGCGGAGGCGTCGAAGCCGGTGCCGTCGTCCCGGACGTCGAGCACCACCTCGTCGCCGTCGTAGGACAGCGTCACCCCGACCCGGCCGGCCGCGGCGTGCTTGGCCACGTTGGTGAGCGCCTCCTGCGCGACCCGGAGCACGGTCGCCTCGACCTCCGGGTGCAGGGGCACGGCGTCGCCGACGACCACCACGTCGGCCCGGACCGCCCGGTCGGCCGCCCAGTCGTCGACCACCGACGTGAGCGCCTCGGGCAGGGTGGCGCCGTCGAGGTCCCGGGGCGCCAGGCCGAGCACCGAGCGGCGTGCCTCGCCGAGCGCCTCCCGCGCCAGCCGCAGCGCCCGCTCCTGGCGCTCGCCGCCGACGGCCGCCTCGAGCTGGGTCACGATGCCGGCGAGCCCCTGGGCGATCGTGTCGTGGATCTCGCGCGCCAGCCGCTGCCGCTCTTCCTGGACGCCGGCCTCCCGCGCCTGGACGAGCAGCTGCGCGTGCAGTGCGGCGTTCTCGTCCAGCAGCCGCTGCAGGTCGGCGTTGAGCCGCTCCAGCTCTGCGTTGCGCTGTTCGGTCTGCTCCGCCAGCCGCATGAACACCGTCACCAGCCCGGCGTTGAGCCCGACCAGTGCGAGGAAGACCACGATCTGGATCGGCTCGTCCGGTGGGAACCCGCCGGACTGGGCGCCGGCCTGGGTGATCGCCACGACGGCGACAGCGACGTAGATCCAGGCGCCGCGCAGGGCCGAGTACGCGTCGATGTAGCCGATCCAGGCGAAGATCGCGTACCACGGGTTGAGCCAGCACAGCGCGAACGCGAGAGCCGTGCGCCCGACGTAGTTCGCCGCGCCCGGGGCGGGCGTGAGCGCCATCCACGCGGCCGTGAGGCCGGACAGCGCCAGGGTCACCCGGACGTCGGCGGCGTCCCCGATCTCGGGGGCGGCGATCGTGGCGACCGCGGTGCCCAGCGCGAGCAGGGCGAACGGCAGCAGCCGCAGCACCTGCGCCTCGGTCATGACGGGCATCCTGGCAGCCGGCCGTCACTCCCAGCGGAACGCGCGCACGGAGACCAGCGCGAGCACCGCCGTCCAGCCCATCATCACGGCGAGGTCGGCGCCGTCCGGGGTGCGGCCCACCAGCGCGTCGTTGAGCGCCTCGGCGGCGGCACCGAGGGGCGTGCGCACGACGACGTCGTGCAGCCAGCCGCCCATCGACTGCACCGGCAGCCACACGCCCGCGGTGAACATCGTCGGGAAGAAGACGATGGTGCCGACCGTCTGGACGGCCCGGGCGCTCCTGGCCGAGGCGGTGATGACGGCGCCGATGGCGAACGTCGCCGCCGTCGCGAGCACCGTGCAGAGCGCGTAGAAGGCCAGGCTGCGGGGGAGCAACACGCCGTAGGCGAGGCGGGCGACGCCGAGCGCCAGGACCACCGAGACCAGGACGGCGGCCGCGTGCAGGCCGACCTGGGCGGCCAGCAGCGCCCCGGGGTGCACGGGGGTGGTGCGCAGCCGGCGCAGGACACCGTGCTCGCGGTAGCCGGCGATCACCGCCGGCATGGCCAGGATCGCGGCCATGATCATGGCCAGGAGCACGGCGATCGAGGCGTAGAGGTCGACGACGCGCTGGCCGCCGAGGCTCGGGTCCGCCTCCCGGAAGTCGGGGATCGCGCCGAGGATCAGGAGCAGGATCGTCGGGAACAGCAGGATCCAGAACAGGGAGCCGAGCTCCCGGCCGAAGAGCCGGGCCTCGGCGCGCAGCACCGCGGCGCCGGCACCGCCGGTGCCGGATCGGGTGTCGGTGGTCGGGGTGGTGTACATGGCGGTCATGCCGGCTGCTCCTCGCTGGTGGTGGACGTGAGGTCGAGGTAGGCGGTGTCGAGGGAGCCGTCGACGATGCGCAGCCCGGACGGCGTGACGCGTTGCTGCCGCAGCCGGTCGAGGACGGCGAGGGCGGCGCCGTCGGCACCCTCGACGACGATGCGGCCGGCGTCGGCACGGACGCTGCTGACGCCGGCCGCGGCGCGGAGATCCTCGAGATCGACGGCGGCCGAGGCCGTGAACGTGGTGACGGTGGCGGCGGTGGCGCCGCGGATGAGGCCCTCCGGAGTGTCGAGGGCTCGGATCCGGCCGCCGTCGATGATGGCGATCCGGTCGCAGAGCTGCTGGGCCTCCTCCATGGAGTGGGTGACCAGCAGCACCGTCACGCCGTCGGCGCGCAGCTCGCGGACGATCTCCCACACCTGGCGCCGGGCCTGGGGGTCCAGGCCGGTGCTCAGCTCGTCGAGGATCGCCACGCGGGGCCGGCCGACCAGGGCCAGCGCGATCGACAGGCGCTGCTGCTGCCCCCCGGAGAGGTCGGCGAAGCGGGTGCCGCCCTGGGCGCCGAGACCGAGCCGGTCGACGAGGCCGCGCCACGGCACCGGGTCGTCGTAGAAGGAGCTCCAGAGGGTGAGCGCCTCGTCGACGGTGATCTTCGGCTGCAGCCGGCTCTCCTGCAGCTGGACGCCGAGCACGCGGGTGAGCGCCGGGCGATCGGCCCACGGGTCGATGCCGAGGACCCGGATCGCGCCGCCGTCGCCCACGCGCAGACCCGCGATGGACTCCACCGTGGTGGTCTTGCCGGCGCCGTTGGGGCCGAGGATGCCGAAGACCTCCCCCTCGCCGACCTCGAAGGAGACGTCCCGGACCGCCACCTTCTCGCCGTACCGCTTGAGAAGGCCGTCGACCCGCACCGCCGGGGAGGCGCCATGGCATGGTTGCGCTGTCATGCGTCCAGCCTCGTGACCGGCGCCCGCTCGGACATCGGACGACCGGCGACGATCGGGATCCATCGATCGGTGGATGTCCGTCCGGCCCTCGGCGTCCGCACGGCCGGAGCACCCCCGGGCGGGCGGGTCCCCTGGCAGACTCACGCCGTGACACGCCAGGGGTTCGGGGCGACACGCCAGGAGTTCGGGGCGGCCCTGCGTCGCGTGCGGGAGGGCACGGACCCCACGACCGTCGGGCTACCGGCGGGCGGCCGACGGGTGCCCGGGCTGCGGCGGGAAGAACTCGGTGAGCTCGCCGGGATGTCCGCGGACTACGTCCGCCGATTGGAGCAGGGGCGCAGCCACCCCTCGGCCGGTGTGGTGAACGCCGTCGCCCGCGCCCTGCGGGTCGGGCGTGCCGACTACGAGCGGCTCAGCGCGCTGGCCGGGTACGCCGCCGCGGACGGGCAGGTGCCGACCGACCTGGGGCCGGGAGCCACGCGGCTGCTGGAGCGGTTCCCGGACACGCCGATGATCGTCACCGATGCGGCGATGAACGTCGTCGCGGTCAACAGCGGGTTCCTGGCCCTGGAGCACTGGGACCTTCCCGGGGAGCGCTGGGAGTGGAACGTGGCCTGGCGCATCTTCTGCCACCCGTTCACCGCCTTCCAGCAGTCCGACGCCGACGCGACCGCGCACGAGGCGATCCAGGCAGCCCAGCTGAGAGCCGCGCTGCTGCGCTACCCCGGCGATGCGTCGCTCGCCGCCCTCGTCGACGAGATGCGGACCCGGAGCCGGCGGTTAGACACGCTGTGGCGGGCACCGCGACCGGTGGGGGCCTACGAGAGCAGCGCGACCTTCACCCAGTCCGACGGGGACTCCGTCACGCTCGTCGGGAACCTGATCGCGATCCCCGGGGACGACCTGGCGGCCGTCATGCTCACCGCGGCGCCGGGTTCGCGCGATGCGACCCGGCTGGCGGAGGTGGTCGGCGCAGCCGATGGACCGGCGGTCGTCAGGGTGGGCCAAACCGGCCCAGGATGACCGCGCTGCAACCTGCCACGTTGGGTGCCGTCCCGAACGACACACCCGAGAGAGCAGGTCCAGGCGATGAAGGCAGTTCGTTTCTCCGAGGTCGGCGGTCCCGACGTCCTGCGGTACGAGGACGTCGACCAGCCCACGCCCGGCGCGGGCCAGGTGCGGGTGCGGGTGGCGGCCTCGGCGTTCAACGCCGCCGACGCGGGCATGCGCGGCGGTTTCCTCCCGATTCCGGTCGTGCTGCCGCACGTGCCCGGCTACGACGTCTCGGGCACGGTCGACGCGCTCGGTGAGGGCGCGGGCGGGCTGCGGGTGGGGGACGCGGTGATCGGGTTCCTGCCGATGGAGCGCGACGGGGGAGCGGCGGAGTACGTGATCGCCCCGGCCGACGCGCTGGTCCCGGCCCCCACGACCATCCCGCTGCCCGACGCGGCAGCGCTCCCGTCCGTGGCGCTGACGGCCTGGCAGGCCTTGTTCGACGACGGCAAGCTGACCGCCGGGCAGCGGGTGCTGATCAACGGTGCCGGCGGCGTGGTCGGCAAGTACGCCGTCGCGCTGGCCAGGCGGGCCGGCGTGCACGTCGTGGCGACCGCCAGCCCGCGCAGCGACGCCGCCGTCCGCGCGGCCGGCGCCGACCAGATCGTCGACCACACCACCACGGACCTGCTGGACGCGGTCGACGAGCAGGTCGACGTGCTGCTCAACCTCGCCCCGATCGATCCCGACCGGTTCGCCGCGCTCGTGGCCCTGGTGCGCGACGGTGGCAAGGTCGTCAGCACCACCGCCTTCATGGCCACGCCCGGTGACGAGGCCCGCGGCGTCAGCGCGGCGACGGTGTTCGTGCTGCCCGACCGGAACCGCCTCACCGAGCTGGTGTCCCTGGTCGACGGCGGGGCGCTGCAGGTCGAGGTCACCCGCCGCATCCCGCTGGCCGAGCTGCCCGCGCTGCACGCCGAAGCCGCCGCCGGTCGCATCGAGGGCAAGGTCGTCGTCCAGCCGGCCTGACCCGGGCTGCCCGAGCACGGGCCCGCGGCGACGCCGGCGGGGGAGCTCCTCCGTCAGCGGACCTCCGTCACGCGGTCGGGTGCGCGCCGGAGAAGGCGCCGAGGGCTGCTGCCCTGGCGCGCGAGAACCGTGCCCGTGTCGGACAGCCGCCAGGTCGCTGCCACGACCCGGCCGTCGCGCAACCAGTCCTCGCGGACGACGGGACGGCGGAGCTGACGCAGGAGCCACTCCGCCGCCCAGGTGGCGTGCTGCTCCGGGGTGGCGTCCACCCCGATGACGGTGAGGCACTCCGGGGAGTTGCCGTCGTGGTCGTCGAGAGGGTGGTCGTCGCCCCAGACACCCTGCAGGACGTACCCGCCGGAACGTCCTGCCGAAGGTCCACCGGTCCAGAAGCCGACCTGCAGAGGACGACGCAGTTCCGAAAGCCCGGGCACGTCGATGTCGATGTAGAGGGGGAGGCCGATGTCAGCCGCCCACGTATGGCCCGGTGAGAGCCCATCGAGGGTCCAGCCGCCGACTTCCTCACGCAGCCGGGCCAGGTAGGCGGTCTCAGCCTCGTTCCGCCCCGGTTGTCCGCCGAACCACTGGGTCTCGCCGCTCACACCGGCTCGCCACCGTGCGCAGACCCCTGATCGCCGACTGCCTCGTCGATGGCCCGGCGGTACTGGCCCCCGTCGAAGACGAAGGGGCCGAAGTCGGTGTAGTCCCGGCGGGGGCGGTGCGGCTGCTCGAAGCGATCCCAGACGACCCGGCCTGCGGAGCGGCGGATGCGGGCCCGCAGGGGCCAGCACCCCGGAAAGCCGCAGTCGCAGTCCAGGAGCGAGACGGACGGGGCGGGCCACGGCCGTTCTCGTCCCAGGAACCGCTGTGCGTCACCCAGGTCGGCCAGGATGGCACGGTCGTATCCGCCCACGACGTCGAAGGACCGGGCGCCCTCGTAGGCGGTCACCAGCTCGGTGAGCGGGACGTCGTCCACGTACGGCATGACCTCCCAGGCTCCCTCGTGGGAGGCGAGGACGAAGCGCACGGACGCCCCGCTCCATCCACTGGGGTCCGCCACGCCGGCAGGGTAATCGGGACTACGCAGCCAGCTGCTGGAACGACACCACAGCGGTTCGCAGCTCAGCTGCCGCCGGAACAGCGGCGGAGAACCTCTTGCGGTGGTCGTCGTCCGGCGTTCCAACGTGGCTTCACCACCGTGGCCAGACGGCTCCCCGCAGACCGACGAGAGGGATTGCGCGCTCCGCTGTCCGGGATCAGCAGCTCCATGACGCGGGCGCGCCCGAGGAGGCGACGTCGCCGTGGCTGCCTCGAGCCGGGCGGTGCTCGTGACCGTCGAGCGCCGGCTGGACGAGTTGCTCCCGGGGGAGAGGAGCAGGAGCGGGTACTTGGGCCCTTACGAGCTGTCACGCTCCTGCCACGCTGGACAGTCGATGCGTCGGTCGGGAGGGAGGCGGCGATGGACGTCGATGCACCACGGGTGGCGTTGCTCGACGGTTTCCTGATCCACGCCCCGGTCGAGCGGCGTGGTGGCGGCGAGCTCCCGCACACGGTCCAGCGGCTCGTCGCCCACCTGTGCCTGTGCGGTCGCACGCCCCGGTCGGCACTCGCCGGTCAGCTGTGGCCCGAGGCGTCCGAGGACCACGCGCACGGCAGCCTCAGATCGGCCCTGTGGCGGCTGCAGAAGGCGCTGCCCGGGCTCGTCCGCGTGTCCGGCGTCCACCTCTGCCTCGCCGACGGTGTGCGGGTCGACGTCCACGAGTTGGCGCACTGGGCCGCGCGACTGCGCGACCCGCGGTCGCCGCTGGACGACGTGGCGGTCCCGGCTGCGGCGATGCGGGGCGAGCTCCTCCCCGGTTGGTACGACGACTGGGTCATCCTCGAACGGGAGCGGCTGCGGCAGCTGCGCCTGCACGCGCTCGAACTGGTCGCGGCGCGGCTGATCGCAGCGGGGCGCTTCGGTGACGCGCTCGAGGCCGCGTACGCGGCGGTCGGCGCCGAGCCCCTCCGGGAGAGTGCGCACCGCACGGTCATCCAGGTGCACATGGCCGAGGGGAACGTCGCCGAGGCGCTACGGGCGTACGAGTACTTCCGCCACCTCTTCGACCGCGAGCTGGGGGTGCGGCCGAGCGGGCAGATGAGTCGTCTCGTCGCGGGCCTGCTCGGTGTCCCGTCCCCCCGGCCCGGGGGACGCGTTCCCCAGCGCTGACGCGCCTCCGGCAGGTCGGCCCGGCCGTGCCGGGCCGACCTGCCGCGAACCGCAAGGGCCGCGGCCTCAGCTCCTCAGCGGCTCAGGGCTGCATGGCGAACCGGAGGAGCTGCGGCATGTCGAAGCTGCCGTCGTCCCGCGCCATGGGCGCGGCCGGCGTCCAGTTCGGCTCGACGTTCACGTAGGACAGCGGATCGTTCGCGAGCAGTCCCAGCAGCACCTCGGCGACGATGCGCCCGCCCACCGGACCGAGCATCCGGCCCCCCTCCAGGAGCTCGGCCTCCTTGAGCACGTAGAACCACAGCGGCGGATGCATGGCCAGAGCCGCGTCCAGATCGGCCAGGCCGAGCTCGTTGGCGGAGAGCGGCGTGATGCCCATGGCTCGCGCGACCGCCGTCCCGGACGGCAGTGCCAGCCGCAGGCCCCGCTGGAGGTTCCGCTCGGCGAGCGAGTGCGGCGGGTCCGACGCGATCGAGCGCGGCAGGTCGGCCAGTGCGCCGGCCAGCGACGTGTCGATCTGCAGGCTGGGCATCGGGTCCGTTCCCGACCCGGGCATGTCGAAGAGGAACTTCCACTCGACGGCCCACTGCCCCGGCAGGCGGCGGAAGCCGTTGAGGTTCGACAGCTCGTCGGGCGGGTTCTGCGGGCCGAAGACGGGGATGGGCCCGGTCTGTCCCTTCACGAAGTCGTTGATGAAGTAGCGGCCCCGGATCATCGAGTGGCCGAACCGGTACGCGGCCACCGCGAACTCCACCGGGATGTAGGCGCTGTTGGTCGGCTCGTAGAAGCGGAACCGCGGGCGCAGGAGCGCGATCGCCGGCCGGCCGTGGACGACGAGCTCCTCGACGCGCAGGATGTCGTCGACGACCTCCTGCCCGACCACCCGCGGCAGGAAGTCGTGCACGACCACCCACTGGTAGTGCCACCGGACCAGGCGCTGGACCTCCTTGAACAGGTTGTCACCGGTCAGCGGACTGGTCTGTGCCACGGCCTCCATCACCTTGTTGTGGAACCGCAGCATCGTGCAGTGCAGCTGGGACACCAGCAGGTTCTCGTCGTTGCGCGGGTCGCCGATCAGCGCCCGGCCGAAGAAGTTCTCGTGGCTGCCGCTGCGGCGGGGGATGTTGCGCGGTAGGTCCGGGCCCGCACCGCTCGCCTCGCCCGGGACCTCGCCGACGTCCTCACCGAGCAGGAAGCGGGTCAGGCCACCGGACTCCTCGTACATGTAGGGCTGGTCCGCCGGGCCGCGGCCGTAGACGGAGTCGAGGTCGAACCGAGGCGTCCGGAAGTTGTGCAGGGCATCGGGGTCGTTCTGGCGCTGGAGGCTGGAGACGGGGTCGAAGGTGATGTCGTGGTCGATGAACTGACCGAGGTAGGTGTACCCCGACGGGATCGTCGCGTTCTCCCTCGGCTGCCCGGGGGCCGTCATCCTCGCCGCCAGGGCGGTCAGGGCACCCGGCTGGTGCTCGAAGACCGGGAGGTGGCGGAACATCCGGCCGAACCGGCCGCTCGTGAAGGAGGACGACGGCAGGACGTCGACGCCCCGGTGCAGCCGCGAGTGTCGCTTGGGCTGGGTGGGTGTGGTGTTGGACGGGGTGATGACGTCGGGGCGTCCGACGTCCTCGGCATCGCGGGTGGTCATGAGCGGATCCCCTTCTGCGTCGGGTGCTTCGCGGGGGAGCGCTACGGCTCGGGCCGGTCGACCGCCGGCGGCCGATCCCGTGCGCTCATCCCCGCGCGCTGATCCTGGGCGGCGGGCGTCACTCCTCCGTCACGACCGCGTCAGCGCAGCCGACGTCCCCGCCGGCTGGGCTGGTTCCCCACCGGCGGCGACGTCCGGGCAGGACCTGGAACGCAGTCCCGACCGCCGGGCACCACCGGACAGGTGGACCTGGCTCAGCTCGCAGGGCTCAATTCGCAGAGCTCAGCGAGCAGGTGTTCAGCAGCTCCGGGTCGGTGGCGCCGTTGCCGGCCGGGCGGGGCACGGTCGTGCTCGCCGGCGGCCGCTCGCGGTCCTCGACCCAGGCGGTGAGGGCGTCGAAGGCGGTCCGGAAGCAGGGCAGCATCGGGCGGAGGGTGTCGGGGTCCAGCCCCACCAGGCTGTCCACGTGGTTGCCGCCCTCGATGCGGTAGTAGCGGTGCAGCCGGCTCCGGTACTGGTCGGCGACCATCTCGGCGTAGACGTCGCTGTCGGTGCTGATCGGCAGCAGGGTGTCCAGCGTCCCGTGCAGGGTCAGCAGCGGCTTCTTGATCTTGCCGGTCAGGCTGATCCGGGCCAGCGCTCTGTGCACGTCCTCGGACTCGGGGCCGGCGAACCACGCGTCGTAGGCGGCGTCACTGGGGCACGGTGCCAGGATCTCGGCCAGCGTCGTCCCCGCCGTCGCCCCCGGGCAGTCCGGGTCGTACGCCGGGTCGAACTCGGCCCGGTAGATCTTCTGCGTCAGGCTCCAGTACACCTGCTGGTGGTAGGGCCACAGCGCCTCGGACCCGCGGGCGAAGCCGGCGGCGTACATGTCCTCCGCGTCGGCCTGGCCCAGGACGTAGCGCACGGCCGTGGGCAGGTAGGTGAACAGGTTGGGCCCGTCCGGCGTGAACAGGGTGCCTTCCCAGTCGACGCCGCCGTCGTAGAGCGGCGCGCGGTTCTCCAGCTGCCAGCGCACCAGGTAGCCGCCGTTGCTGATGCCGGCCATGTACGTCCGCTCGGGCCGGTGGCCGAAGCGCTCGCGCAGCGCGCCCTGGGCAGCGATCGTGAGCTGGGTGACCCGGTCGTGCCACTCGACCACGGCGTCGCCGGGCCGGTCGCCGTCCAGGTAGAAGTCGGGACTGTTGTTGCCCTTGTCCGTGGAGGCGAAGGCGAAGCCCTGGGCGAGGACGAAGTCGGAGATCAGGAAGTCGTTGGCGTACTGCTTGCGGTTGCCCGGCGCGCCGGTCACCACCAGGCCGCCGTTCCAGTCGTCCGGGATGCGCAGCACGAACTGGCTGTCGTGGTTCCAGCCGTGGGTGGTGTTGAAGCTCGAGGTGTCCGGGAAGTAGCCGTCGACCTGCAGCCCCGGCACACCGCTGGGGTTGGCCGTGCCGGGCGCGTGGAGGGAGAGCCAGTCCGTCTGGTCGGTGTACTGGCCCGCGGGTGCCTGGAGCAGCCCGGCGGTGGTGATGTCCGGCAGGCAGGCGGTGACGGCCAGCTCGGCGCCGGGCACGTGCACCGTGTCGTCGGCGGTGCAGGGCTCGCCTCCCGGACCGTGGCCGGGCCCGTGGCCGCCCGGGTGCGCGGCTGCCGGCCCGGCCGGCAACGCGAGTGCCACCGCGGTGCCGAGAGTGAGGAGCAGGGTGGGACGTCGTCGCAGGCGCATCAGTTCTCCCTCGGCGGATCGGCCCCGAGATCGTGACGCAGGTCACGGCGCAAGGCAAGGGTCAGCCCTGAAGACGCTCGACCGGCGACAGGATGCCCGTATCGACTTATATAAGGAGGGGAGGTAGGGTCCCGGTTCGTGTACGCGTTCGACGTCCTCGGCGACCCGGTGCGGCGACGAATACTGGAGCTGCTCGCCGACGGCGAGCAGACCTCCGGTCAGCTCACGGACGTGATCCGGGCCGAGTTCGGACTCTCCCAGCCGGGTGTCTCACAGCATCTGCGCGTGCTGCGTGACAGCGGGTTCACGTCGGTGCGACCCGAGGGTGCTCGCCGGTTCTATGCCGTCGAGCCCGGGCCGCTGAGCGAGGTCGACGCATGGTTGGACCGGTTCCGCCGGTTGTGGCAACACCGCCTCGACGCCCTGGAGACCGAACTGGCCCGGGGCAGGCGAGCGGCTCGGTCTCCGGCCGGCGGGGAGCCCACCCGACCGGCCGGGCCTGGCATCGATGTGGACGAGACCGATCCAGCTGCGAAGGGAACCTGACGTGAAAGACCTGCTGGACCAACTGGCCGCCACGCAGCGGGCGATGGGCAAGGGCAGCGTGCCCGCCGGCGAGGCGTACACCATCGAGTTGCGGCGGCGGTACGAAGCGCAGATCGACGACGTCTGGGACGCCGTCACCAGCCCCGAGCGGTTGCACCGCTGGTTGAGTTCGGTCACCGGGGATCTGCGGGTCGGCGGGAAGTTCGCGTTGGACAGCGGCGAGCACGGCGAGATCCTCCGGTGCGAGCCGCCGCGTCTGCTGAAGGTGTCCTGGCTCTTCGGGCCGGACGCCGACGCCTGGCCCGGCACGAGCGAGGTGGAGGTGCGCCTGGTCCCGGTCGCGACCGGGACCACCCATGTCGAGCTGATCCACGCAGCGGTCGTCGAGGAACCGCTCTTCCCGACCTACGGCCCCGGTGCCGGCGGCGTCGGCTGGGACCTGTACCTCCTCGCCCTGGCCCGGCTGTTGGCCGGTCGCGAGACCGCCGACCACGAGGTGGTCCAGCAATCGCCCGAAGGGCGCGAGTTCATCCGCCGCAGCGCTGCGGCCTGGGGCGATGCGCACCTGGCCGCCGGTGGCGAACCGGAGCACGTCGCGGCTGCAGTCGAGGCCACCAGCACGTTCTACGCGCCCGACCCGAGCTGACATTCCCGCTGCGGTGGGCTGATCGGCATTCCCGGCGGTCGCGCAGCCGATGCGAGGTGTCGATTCGCGAGACGAACGTCAGACCGCGTCCGTCGAGGAGCAGGACGAGCAGCACAACAGGCAGGTCATCCCACAGCCAGGAGGAACGGGCGACATGAAGTACACCAACTCGATCGAGATCGCCCTGCCGCGGGAGAAAGTGGCTCAACTGCTCGCCGACCCGGCACACCTACCGAAGTGGCTGCGGGGCCTGGTGCTGCGCGAGCCCGTGAACGGGGTGCACGGGCAGCTCGGCACCAGGTCGCGGGTGGTGATGCAGTGGGGGCAGCGGAAGACCGAGATGACCGAGACGATCACCCGCCGGGATCCGGCGGACCTGCACGGGATCCCGACCGACAGCGTCGTCCACTTCGACCGCGAGATCGTCGGCGCGGGCATGCGGAGCGTCCAGCGTGATCGGCTGACCGAGGCCCACCCGGACACGACGCTCTGGGAGAGCGAGAGCGAGTACCGGTTCAGCAGCCTGCCGATGCGGCTGGTGGCGCTGCTGATGCCCGGCTCCTTCCGCAAGCAGTCGCAGCAGCACATGCAGGACTTCAAGGCGTTCGCCGAACAGGGAAAGGATGTCCGCGAGAGCGAGAACTGAGCTGCCGCGACGGGCAGCCAGAATCTCCGGACGGCTGTCAGCCGCTGCTTGGAGGCCCGCTGCGTGCGCACACGGCTGAGGCGGCCCGGGGGCCATCGCGAGTGTCCACTCCTTCCTCGCGCGGTCCATGTCTGACGGGCGGGTGCCCGTTATCGGATGGCCACGCGAAGCGGCGCGCTGGGATCGTTCCGGCATGCCGCCCGGCGACGTGCGCCCGCCGTTCGATCAGTTCCTGCTCACCGCCGAGGCGGTTGCTCGCGCTCGGCCCGACGTGGACGTCGAGATGGCTCGCGAGGTGTTCCGCGAGGCGGCGACCCTGCTCGACGACGGGCTGGCCCTCGAGGGTCTGGACTCCCACGACGCCGGTGCGCTCGTCGCTGGGCTGTGCGTCGATCTCGTGGCCGAGGATCCTGGCGCCGCCGTGCGCGCTCGATCGCGGGCGGTGCTGGAGAACCCGGGAGACCTGCACGATCCAGCGGGCGTCTCCGCGGCGTATCTGTTCGCGGCATCGGTCCTTCAGCTGTGAGCATCGGGTGCAGGACCTGCGCCGTCCCGAACACGCCACGTGATCGCCCGCGGGAGACTCAACGGCGCGGCAGGTCCGACGCCTGCGCCCCGCCTGCTCGTCCCCCTGGACGAGACGGCGCGGTACGCAGCCAGGGACGCGTCACAGGACGGGTCGGAGCCACGACGGCCCATCGGTCAGCGACCGATGGGCCTCGCCCTGTCCTGGTCGGGCCACCGGCTGGCGACTGGGAGCGATCCGGGCAGCCCGAACCACGGGAGCACGCCGCTCTCGAACCGGGTCATGGCGCATATGCGGTCGCCGGCCACGGTGAGGACGTAGAGGCCGGCTGCGCGGCGGGCGCCGGTAGAGGCGCGGAGGTAGGCCCCCAGGGCCGGCTGACCGTTGGCTCGGGTCGGGACGAGGTCGAACCGGCGGCCGGATCCGAAGATGCTGCCGCACAACCGGATCGCAGCATCGCGGCCCGTGTACTCGAAGGGGATCGGCGGCATGGAGACGAAGACGTCGTCGGTCAGCAGGGCCACGAGCGCATCGAGGTCGGCGGACTCCCAGGCGCGGACGAAGCTGCCGACGATCGCGGCCTCGTCCGGTGAGCCAGGGGCGGGTGGCGGTTCTCGGCCGGCACCCTGCAGGCGGCGCTGGAGTCCGCTGCGCGCCCGCTTGAGCGCGCTGTTGACCGAGTCGACGGTCGAGCCCAGCATGCCGGCCACCTCGCGGGAGTGGAACCCGAGGACGTCCCGCAGGATCAGGACGGCGATCTGGCGCGGGGGGAGGACCTGCAGGGCCGTGACGAAGGCCAGGGAGATGGACTCGGTCAGTTCGTAGCGGGATTCTGGACCGGATGCCCCCTCGATCGGACTGCCGATGAGGGCGTCGGGACAGGGCTCGAGCCAGGTGACCTCGCCGAGGCTCGTCGGCTCGGGCGGTTCGACGTCGGGCACGTCCCACGCCGTGGCGGGCCGCCGACCGGCCGCTCGGCGCGCGTTGAGGGACTGGTTCGTCGCGATGCGGTAGAGCCAGGTGCGGAGCGTGGCCCGCTCCTCGACGAACCCGCCGATGCCTCGCCAGGCCGCCAACAGCGTCTCCTGGACGACGTCCTCGGCGTCCTGGAGGGACCCGAGCATCCGGTAGCAGTGCACCTGGAGCTCCCGCCGGTGCGGCTCGGTGAGCTCCCGGAACGCGCCGCCGTCCCCGGCCTGCGCCTTCGAGATCAGGTCGGATCTCACCGCGGTCACAGGCGTCCCTCCGTCCGGGCCGTGATCACCAGGTCGTCCTGTACGTACACCGGGCGAGCGACGAAGTGGGCGGTTCCCGACCGCCCACTTCCCCGACGCCGCGGTGTCTGCCTCATCGATGCGGGCTTTCGGCGCCCGGCATCGACCGGAGCATCAGCGGACGAGGGAGAACCACGATGGGCAGGATCGTCGTCAGCGACAACATCACGATCGACGGAGTCGTCGAGGACCCGGCCGGTGACGAGGGCTCCCGGGTCGGCGGCTGGGTCGGCCGGATCACGGACCGTCCCCAGCTCGACAGGCTCACCCTCGACGAGGCGCGGGGTGCCGAGGCGCTGCTCCTCGGGCGCCGGAGCTACGAGTGGTTGGCGGCGCGATGGCCGTCCCGGACGGGTGAGCTGGCCGACAGGCTGAACAGCCTCCGCAAGTACGTCGTGTCCTCGACGCTGGAGGAGCCGGCGTGGGGCAACTCGACGGTTCTCCGGGGTGACGGGGCCGCCGCGGCTTCCGTCCTCAGGGAGGAACTGGCCGGGCACATCGTGGTGCTCGCCAGCTTCCAGCTCGTCCGCGGGCTGTTCGAGCAGGACCTCGTCGACGAGATCCGGCTCAAGGTCTTCCCGATCGTGCTCGGAGCCGGCGCGCGTCTGTTCGGCGAGGCCGGTCACCTGAGGCCGATGCGTCTCGTCGACGTCCAGGCCATCGAGGGCGGCGTCGCCGTCCTCACCTACGAGCGGGCCCGTGCGTCCGGAACCGACGGCCTCCGAACGAACGACGAACGGTGACGGCCCGGACGACGTCCGGTCCGTCCTGCCCAGGCGCGGCACGTACGGGCGCCCCGTCGTCCCATGGACGGACGTGCCTGGGTCGAAGCCTGCCCTGGAGCGGCAGCAGCCGGGCATCACGCCTCCGGAGGTGTCCAGCCGTTCAAGGGCAGCCATGCCGGACGTCATGGCCGGAAGCGGTGACCACACGCACCTGTGCCAGCCCCTAACCCCTCCTAGCGTCGGCGACGGCGGTGGGCGAGAGCCGCGTAAGCCGCCGGCCACCGTCCGCTCCGGAGTCGAGACGGACACCCCGAGGTGTTGGAGGACTGCCCCATGGACGATCGAACCGACCGCACGGCCTGCCCCGTCCCCGGGTGCGCGGCAGGCGCTGACGGTGGGCGACGTGGCACAGCACGCCGCGATGCCGGGTCGCCGTCCAGCCGGGCGGCGCGAAGGATGGGCCGGGCCACCCACGTGGGGCGCCGCGTGAAGGTCACCGACCCGATCGCCGCCGCCCGGCCGTACGACTACGCCGACGCCTTCGAACTGCGGCTCGAGGGGCCGGATCACTGCTCGCCCGAGGAGTGGGTCCGCGCGGGAGTGGACGCCACACCGACCTGGATCAAGCGGATCGCCGGTAACGCCGACGGCCTCGGCTCGGTCCGCATCGTCGAGTCCACTGCCGCTGTGGTCGTGCTGGAGGACTCCGACCGGCTGATGGACACGGTGATGGTCGCCCGCAACGTCGAACCGGGGCGCAGGGTGCTCACGACCATCCTGCGCTACCGGCGGCCGGTGCTCACGCGGGGGGTCTGGGCGATCGTCGGGATCCTCCACCGGAGGACCGCGCGGCGAGTCGTGACCGGAGGGCTCCGGCAAGCGACCGGCCCGTCGGCGGCTGCGGCGAGCAGTCTCGACCGGAGGGCCGCGCCGGAGTTCCGCCGGTCACTCCGGGTCGTCCGGGCCGAGCACCGGACCGCACCCAGCGGCACGGACCCGACCCACGCACCTGCCGTGCCGACGTCGCGGCGCTCGTCCTGCCCGGGGGACGTCGACGCCTCGCCGTCCGTCGTCCTCCGGCCGCGGGTGGCGGGCGCAATGCGTGGGCTGCACGTGACGGTGAACCCTGCGGAGGACGACGGCCTCGTCACTCCCGCCGGCGGCGAGGGGGACACGGCGCCCGACCCGCCCCTCGTAGGACGGGACAGACCATGGCGCTGAACGTCGATGCATGCGTGAGCCTGGCTCGCGTCGTGCGCGGCCCGGGCACGGAACGCGTCGACACCACCGGCGGCTCCGACCGCGAAGGCCGCCCGCCCCGGGTTCGCGCTCAGGCGCCGGGAGCAGTCCGGCGGATGCTGGCTCGACTCCAGATGTCGCAGACCGGAGCTCCGCGATGAGCACGGCGCCAGGCGGCGTGCCCCCGGTGCGCAGCGCGGGCCTCTGGACCGTGGTGCTGGGCGTCGCGCACGTCGCGTCCGTGCATGCCTTCTACCCCGAGTCCGTCCGCAGTGTCGTGGACGGGGGAGTGATCGCCTCGGTCGACGCGGACCCCGTGCTCACCGAACGCAGGGGCGTGGGGTTCTGGTACGTGACATCAGGACTCGGCGTGATCGGGTTGGGCGCGATCGTGCGGGGTCACGAGAAGGTCCACGGACGCCCGCCTCCCGCGACGGCCACCGTCCTCGTCGCGACCGGGTTGTGGGGCGTCCTCCTGATGCCGGCCTCACCCTTCTGGCTGTTCCTGCCCATCGCGTGGCTGGCCCGCCGGTCCGCGAACATCGGCGGGCGATCCGGCCATCACTAGGTGAGCAGCCTGAGTTCGAGCGCGCGGAGGACGGCTCGGATGCGGTCCCGCACCCCCAGCTTGAGCAGGACGCTGGACATGTGGTTCTTCACCGTCCCCTCGGCCAGGTGCAGCCCGTGGGCGATCTCCCGGTTGGACCAGCCGGCGGCTGCGAGCCGCAGCACGTCGAGCTCGCGGGCGGTGAGCGGCTCCGGCCGCTGGCTGCCCTCGATGATCTCCGGCCGCTCGACCATCGCCTGCAGGAGTCGCTCGGTGAGCGCCGGCTGCAGGACCGTGCCGCCCGAGGCGAGCGACCGCACGGCGCTCACGAGCTGCTCGAGCGTGACGTCCTTGAGCAGATAGCCACGAGCGCCGCCGCGCAGCGCCTGCAGCACGAGTTCCTCGTCGTCGAACGTGGTCAGCACCAGCACGGGGACGTGGATGTCGCGCTCGCGCATCGCCTCCAGCGTGGCGATGCCGTCGCAGCCGGGCATGCGCAGGTCGAGGAGCAGGACGTCCACGTCGCACTCGTCGAGGAGGCGCAGGGCCTCGTCGCCGTCGGCGCCCTCACCGACCACGTCGACCTCCGGAGTGAGGGAGAGGAGGCCGCGGATGCCTTGTCGCACCAGGGTCTGGTCGTCGACGAGGAGGACGCGGACCGGCGCGTCGGTCATGTCGACCGTCCTGCGGGGATCCTCGCCGGCAGACGCCCGGTCGCGGTGAAACCGTGGCCGGGGCTGGAGCCGACGTGCAGGCTGCCACCGAGTGCCTGGAACCGTTCGCGCATCCCGGTCAGCCCGTTGCCGGGGACGATGACCGCGGTGCCCCAGCCGTCGTCCCGTGTCTCGACGCAGATGCCCGAGGCGTCGGCGACCACTGTCACGTGCAGCTGTTCCGCCCCCGAGTGCCGCAAGGTGTTCGTGATCGCCTCCTGCACGCAGCGCAGCACCACCTGGGCCTGGTCCCCCTCGACCGGGCCCGCTTCCACGACCTGCAGAGACACGTCCAGTCCGGGCACGTCGCGCGCCAGGGAGTGGAGCATGGGTTCGAGGACGCGCCCGCTCTCCCGCATCCGGCCGACGGTCGCGCGGACGTCACCGAGCAGGTCCTTGGCGATCGTCCGTGCTCCGCTCACGTGCTCGGCGCCCGTCCCGCTGACCAGATGGGAGGCGACCTCCAGCTCCAGGACGAGGGCGGTGAGCTTGTGACCGAGCACGTCGTGGAGGTCGCGGGAGATGCGCAGCCGTTCGGCGTCCCGGCTGGTGACCTCCAGCAGCGTGTAGGCGGCGCGCAGTTCGGCGTGGGCCACGGCGAGGTCCGTACGGGCCTCGGCCTCCCGCCGTGCGGTCCGCACCAGGAGCGCGGCGAAGAACTGGAAGCTGCCGTCCGCCAGGACGGACAGCACGAGCTCCGAGACGGGCCAGCCCTTCGTCGCCACACCGATCCCGAAGGCCAGCCCGACTGCAGCGGTCTGGACGGCGATGACGGCCACGACGGCGCGCGGCGGCCAGACGAATGCCGCGCCCGCCGCCGTGACGACCAGCACGATCGCGGTCCAACCGGGGTCCGGGTACAGCATGAAGACGGCGATGCCGAGCGCGACCGCTGCGACGACCAACGCGTCGTCGGTCACCCCGGGCGGCCGCGGGAGGTGGTCGAGCATGACGAGGAAGACCACGACGTAGAGCAGGTAGGCCGTCCACCACCACGCCGGTCGCGCGGGCGAGGAGCCCGGATCCAGGTCCGACGCCGTCATGAGCACGACCACGCCGACGGCGACGACCGAGACGAATGCGGCCGTGCCGATGGTCCGCACCGCGGCCCGGGACATCATGGCTGCCACCTCCTGCCCGGAGCGTAGGGACGACGAGGCCCTGGTGCGGGTGCCGGAAGTCACGGCTTGCGACAGCTGACCGCCGACTCCGTCCAGCGGACAGCCTGCCGGAAGTCATGGCCGGAACCGGTTACCGCCGGCACCTGTGCGGTGCGGGTGGCCTTCCTACCGTCATCCAGGCAGGGCACACCGCGGACCAGCAGACCGCCGTTGGCTCGTGATCACTGCGGTCGCCCCCTCGGCTGCGGCTGACGGCCGGGCCTGGTCACCCACGCGCCGTGCATCAACCCATCCCACTCGCCACGTGGAGCAACCATGAACGACCAGCACCGCACGAAGCCACGGCCGCGGGTCGTGGTGATCGGGTCCGGTTTCGGGGGCCTCTTCGCCACCAAGGCTCTGCGCCGGGCCGACGTCGACATCACGATGATCGACGCGACCGGTCACCACTTGTTCCAGCCGCTTCTCTACCAGGTCGCGACCGGGATCCTGTCCGAGGGTGAGATCGCCGCACCGACCCGGGAGATCCTGCGCCGGCAACAGAATGTTCGCGTCGTCCTGGGTGAGGTGACCGACATCGACCTGACCGCCCGCACGGTCACCTCGACCGTCCTCGGTCGCACGACGGTGCACGGCTACGACGAGCTGATCGTGGCCGCGGGGGCCGGCCAGTCCTACTTCGGCAACGACCGGTTCGCCGAGTTCGCGCCCGGCCTGAAGAGCATCGACGACGCGCTCGAACTGCGTGGCCGGATCTTCGGGGCCTTCGAGCTGGCCGAGCTGGCCGAGACGCAGGTGGAGATCGACCGGCTGCTCACCTTCGTCGTCGTGGGCGCCGGCCCGACGGGTGTGGAGATGGCCGGTCAGGTCGCCGAGCTGGCGCGGCGGACCCTGCGCGAGAACTTCCGCAACATCGACCCGGCCGGCGCCCGGGTCGTGCTGCTGGATGCCTCCCCGGGCGTGTTGCCGGCTTTCGGGGAGAAGCTCGGTGGCCTCGCCCGCCGTCGGCTGAGCCGCGTCGGCGTAGAGGTGCACGTCGGTGCCACGGTCACCGATGTCGACGCCGACGGCATCGAGATGGAGGACAGCGATGGCCACGGCCACCGGTTCGACGCCGCGACCACGATCTGGGCTGCCGGTGTGCAAGCCAGCCCGCTCGCCCGGATCCTGGCCGACCAGTCCGGCGCGCACATCGACCATGCCCGACGAATCGTCGTGCAGCCCGACCTCACGCTGCCCGGCCATCCCGAGGTGCACGTCGTGGGCGACATGGCGGCGTTGGACGGACTGCCCGGGGTGGCTCAGGTGGCCATCCAGGGCGGCAGGTACGCCGCAGACGCGATCCAGCGTCGGCACACCGGAAAGGACCCGCGAGGGCCCTTCCGGTACTTCGACAAGGGCTCGATGGCCACGATCTCGCGCTTCTTCGCCGTCGTGCAGATCGGCAGGGTCGAGTTCGGGGGCTTCCTCGCGTGGCTCATGTGGCTGGCCGTCCACCTCTTCTACATGGTGGGGTTCAGGAGCCGCGTCGTCACGGTGCTCGACTGGCTGGTCAGCTTCCTCGGGCGCGGCCGAGCCCAGCGGGTGGCCACGCAGCAGCAGGTCTACGGCCGCATGGCGCTGGAGCGCCTGTTCGAAGAGTTCGAGGCGGCGGAAAGCGGGCCTGGCAGCCCCACGGTGTCATCGGGGTCGGCGCAGCCGTCCCCGGTCGTGGAGCCGCGTCGTCCAGGGGGCGCTGAAGCCAGCCGTCCTCCTGCGCGGACCTCCACCGAAAGGCAATGACGGACGGGGCGGCAGCGACGGGGGGAGCGCGGGGACCTCGCCGGCGCTCTCCCAGCTCTGTCGCAGAGCTACGTCAGACCCGGCAGTGACCACCGCGCAGAAACGACGCAGGGCGCTCCGCTACGCGCGGGCGCCCTGTGCGTCGGCACTGGCGTGAGCCAGCGGTCCTGTGTCCGAGGGGGAGGGGACTGCTGCACGAGTAGGTGACAGGTCGGGTCAGGCAGCCTGAGCGGCCAGTGTGGGGACGATGGTCTCGTACTCGATGGGCGTGAGTAGGCCGAGGGCGTCTTGCCGGCGCCGCCGGTGGTAGGTGCGTTCGATCCAGGTGACGATCGCGATGCGCAGTTCCTGGCGAGTACGCCAGCGGCGGCGATCGAGCACGTTCTTCTGCAGCAGCGCAAAGAACGACTCCATGGCCGCGTTGTCGCCGGCCGCACCGACTCTGCCCATCGAGCCGGACAGCTGATGCCGGTTGAGGGCGTGGACGAATTTCCGGCTGCGGAACTGCGATCCGCGGTCGGAATCCACGATGCAGCCGGCCACGTCCGCGCCGTCGGCATTCCGCCGGGCGACGGCGTTGTCGAGCGCGGTGACCGCGAGCCGGGACTTCATCCGGGAGTCGATGGAGTAGCCGACGATCCGGTTGGAGTGCACGTCCTTGATCGCGCACAGGTAGAGCTCGCCCTCGCCGGTGGCGTGCTCGGTGATGTCGGTCAACCAGACGGCGTTGGGCGCCTCGGCGGTGAACACCCGGTTGACCTGGTCGTCGTGCACCGGTGGGCCGGGACGACCGCCCTTGCCCCGGCGGGGCTTGCCGAATGCGCTCCACCAGCGGTTGGCCGCGCAGAGCGCCCACGCGGTGCGTGTCGCCATCGGCTGCCCGTTCGCTGCGGCCTCGTCGACCAGAAGCCGGTAGCCGAACTCCGGGTCGTCGCGGTGGGCGTCGAACAGCGCGTTGGCCCGGTGAGCCCGGAGGAGTTCGCTGGTGGTGACCGGCCCGGTCAGCCACCGGTAGTAGGGCTGGCGGGCGATCTTCAGGACCCGGCACGTCACCGCGACGGGGATTCCGTCGGCGGCGAGCTCTCGGACGAGCGGGTAGAACATTTTCCCGGCAGGTTGGCCTGGGACAGGTAGGCCGCCGCCCGGCGCAGGACCTCGTTCTCCTGCTCAAGCAGCCGGATCCGCTTGCGCGCCTCACGCAGGTCCGCGTTCTCCGCCGCGGTGGTGCCGGGCTTGACCCCGTCCTCGACGTCGGCGGCCTTCATCCAGTTCGTCAGGCAGGACTCGCTGATGCCGAAGTCGGCAGCGATCTGCTTCAGATGCTGGCCCGGCTCACGGTTGCGGGCGACGTTCACGACGTCGTCGCGGAACTCCTTGGGGTAGGGCTTGGGCACGGTGAACATCCTTCCAGCGGCACCTGTCGGCACCACAGATCAGATGTCACCTACTTGTGCAGCAATCCCGACCTCCCACCGGAACCCGGCTGCGGTCAGCGCCCGGTACAGCCCGAACCCGGTCGGCCCGGCCTCATAGGCGACCGCAGTCGGACCCGGCAGGCTTTGCACCCAGGACCTGACGTGCTCGTAAGACGGGGTCAGCATGGTCTGGACCAACTCGCCCGTGACGCCGTCGATCGCTGCTGCCGCGACAGATCCTGCGTGCACGTCGAGCCCAACGCTCGTACGCTCGGTGAACACCGGAGCCTCCCACAACTGTTGGAGAGGCCGAGCAGGGCCTGCCCTACTCGGTAACCCACGACCAATTGTGAGTGGGCCCCGGCCTGCAACCCTCAGCAGCCCTGAGCGTTTAATCCATACCCTCTAGAGCGAGCCTCCGGGGGTAATGGACCGGCGGGAGCACTTACGAGGGCATCCCAGGCGCTGATGAAGCAGTCGACGGTGGACGTCAGCTGCTCCGGCGAAGCACCCGAGCGTGCGGCGAGCGCGAGTCCCTCCAGGACGGTGTAGACGAGGTCGGCCACCGTCTCGACCGGCGCGTCGGCTGTCAGTTCTCCTTCGTCGACCGCCTGGCGCAGCCGGGCAGCGATGGCGTCGCGCGACGCGGTACGGCACCGGTCGAGGAAGTCACGCACGCCCTTCTCGGAGTCGGGCACCGTGCTCACGCCGAGCACGACCATGCAGCCTCGGGGGTGGTCCGCGCGGGTGTAGGCACGGACGTTGCCCATCAGCAGCTCTTCGACGGCACCGCGCGCGGTCGGGCACCCGGCCAGTGCTGAAGCGGTAGCGGTGCTCTCGACCGCCTCGTAGCGGTTGACCGCCTCGGTGTAGAGCTCGGCCTTGGACCCGAAGGCGGCGTACAGGCTGGCGGGACCGAGCCCGGTCACGTCGGCGACGTCCCTCATCGAGCACGCCTCGTACCCGCGCTGCCAAAAAAGTGTCATGGCAGCCGTCAACGCCGTGTCACGGTCGAAGGAGCGTGGTCGACCACGGGTAGCCATCCATACCCCGTTCTAGAACGTTCGTTTTACAACTCCCTCGCTCGCCATTATATTCACAGCGAACGTTCTACAAAAGGAGGGAGACCGAGATGGGTGAGCTGGATGGAAGGGCGGCACTCGTGACCGGCGGGGGGCGGGGTATCGGCGCCGCGATAGCCCTTGCACTGGCTGAGTCGGGTGCCGACGTCGCGGTGACCTACCAGAGGTCCGCGTCGACAGCCGAGGACGTGTGCCGCCGCGTTCGTCAGCTCGGCCACCGGGGGCTCGCGCTGCGGGCTGAGGCTGCGGACGCATCGGCAGTGCGCGACTCTGTTCAGCAGACCGTCGAGGAGTTGGGACGTCTTGACGTCCTGGTGCACAACGCCGGGGTGTTCCCCTCCGGCCCCCTGGAGCAGGTGACATTGGCGGACCTCGACGCCGCGCTCGACGTGCATGCGCGGTCGGCTTTCCTCGCCGCCCAGGCTGCCGCACCCCACATGCAGCATGGCGGGCGGCTCATCTTCGTCGGGTCATGCTTTGCCGAGCGTGTGCCCTACGGGGGCATCACGGCGTACGCGATGAGCAAGGCAGCGCTCTCCGGCCTGGTGCGCGGGCTGGCCCGCGACCTCGGCCCGCGAGGCATCACTGCCACCGTGGTGCACCCGGGGTCCACGGACACCGACATGAATCCTGCAGACGGCCCGGATGCTGACGCCGAGCGCGACCTGATCGCGCTCGGGCGCTACGCCAGTCCAGCCGAGATCGCCGCGACGGTGGCCGCCTTGGCGGGACAAGCCGGCGCATATGTCAGCGGCACCGCCATCCTCGTCGACGGCGGTTTCGCAGCATGACGCGCGTCGCGACGGCGTGGCTGCTGCTTCTGGTCGCGGCGGCCCTGGAGGTCGTCTGGGCCGTGGCGCTGCAGCGCGCGAACGGACTCACCCGCCCGGGCTGGGCGCTCACGGCCGTGACCGTCGCCGCGCTCAGCCTCGGCGCCTTGGCCCTGGCCCTGCGCGACCTGCCGGTCGGCACTGCCTATGCAGTGTGGACAGGTCTGGGAGCCGCAGGGGTAGCAACGGTCGGCATGGTCTTCTTGGGCGAGCACGTCACCTGGGCGCGAGGAACGTGTCTCGTGCTGATCCTCGCCGGCGCGGCCGGCCTGCACCTCCTCGAGACCTAACGGTCACAACCAGGCCGACGGGCGCACGTCCCGTCATGGGCGGCCGCCACGAAACCCGTTTCGCATGACTGTCCCGACACCGCCCTTGAACCCGAGCCCGCCCAGATGCGAACGTTCGAGATGCCGTCGCTAGATGACTGATGCTCTGAAAGCGGATCGCCGCCTCGTGGTGTCCGAGGTGCTGGTAGAGGCCGGTTAGGCGCTCATCCTGCCGAAGGCCCTCCCATGCGACTCAGTGGTCAGCGGATCAGTCGACACCCGGAGGCGGTTCGTCCCACAAGACGAACGCCTTACGGGAATGGCGCAGGTCAGGCGGTGCGCCGTGCGGCGGACGTCCCGCATGCCCCGTCCGGTAACGATTCTCGCAGGGGGTCGCCAACCGGTACGTCTGCTGCGGCCTGGCCGTGGTCCTGGCGGTGACGCTTGGCGCCGCCCCCACTTCGGCTGATCCCTTGCCAGTGAGCGGATGACCAAGACCCGTCCGAGGACCACGGCCAGCGGAGTTCGATGAAGTCCTTCAGGCGTCCAGCGGACGCGCCGGCGTCAGAAACAGGAGAAGCCCCACCGGCCTGAAGACCGTGGGGTTCAACTTGGTGTCCGAGGGGCGACTTGCTACATACGCACACGACTCAACCCACTGCGACGAGTCGCCTGTTGTCGTCGACGGGTGGTGGACACCCGCCTTCCAGATGCGACTGTTCGCGCGTGACGGGAGCCCGATGGAAGATGCCACCCGCGATCTACCGGAACCTCTAGGGTCGCGTAGTCACCGCGACGCGGTCCGTCGGGCGTGCACGTCGCTTGTCGGCCGGACGTCCTGGTTCGGATGCGAAGGACGCGGGCTGAGGCCTGCTCACACGTTGAAGTAGACGAGCGCGCCGTAGACGACGGCTCCGAGTAGCACGGACGCCGTCGTGATGGTGGCCCAGAAGAGCACCTGCCCGAGCAGTCGCCGGTTCACGTCGCCCTGGCCTCGACGAAGGCGACGACGTCCTCCAGGACGGTCTGTCCGGGAGCGGTGTCCAGGTCGAACTGGTACTCATGCGGCAGGTTCTCGCCGGTACCGGTCCAGTAGCGACTGGTGACGTCGACGCCTCGGGCGCGCAGGACGGCGTCGAACTCGTAGGCCTGGTCCTCGAACGGATCGCCGTCACCGACGGTCAGGTAGACGTCGGGGTAGTCGCTCGTCGCCGTGCGCACCGTGGAGAGTTCCTCGATCCGTGGGTGGGTCACCCAGTCGCGCCGGCCGAGGTACGCCCAGCCGAAGGTCCGCAGCGCGGGAAAGCCGGTGCGCATCACGGTGTCCATGTCGTGGAAGCCGCAGAACAGGATGACTCCGCGCAGGTGCTCCGATTCCAGGGCGGCGGTGAGGTGCATCCGCTCGCGCAACGTGCTGCTGGTCTGCAGTGCGGCGACCTGGCTGGCGATCTGAGCACCCGCGGAGTCCCCGCCGAGGAAGATCTGGGTCGGGTCGCCGCCGAACCGCGGGGCCTCGGTCCGCAGGTAGGTGAGGGCCGAGTTGGCCTGCTCGACCGGGACGGGGTACCGGGCGTCCGGCGCGACGGTGTAGTCCAGGCTCGCAACGGTGAAGCCTTGGGCGGCCAGGACGCGGGCGTAGGCGTCGATCTGGGTGGGGGAGCCGGAGATCCACCCACCGCCGTGCATCCAGAGGATGACGGGCCGCAGCGTCGCGTCGCTGTGGGGCGGCACGGAGAGGCGCAGGCGGGCCGCGGGGGTTCCGGGCAGGGTGACTTCGGTGACGTCGACCGCGGCGGCCTCCTCGGCGAACGGTCCGGCGGTGAGGTGGTCGGCTTCGAACAGCGCGCGGACGATGTGCGCGCCGGGTTGCACCGAAAAGGCGTGGACCAGCACCGGCAGCACGATCCCCACCAGCACGAGCAGCGCGGCCGCTCGGGTGCTTCGCCCCGGAAGGTGCCGTCGAGCCTTCCTCTGGTCGCTGCTGCCGGGGCTCGACACAGGGCTCCCCGCTCGGCTCATCGCTCCGCGGCCACGAGCAGCGCGATGGCGGGTCCCGCCACGACGAGGTACATGAGCGCGAAGATAACGGTGTACGGGACGGCACTACCCGACGAGCGCGCCGGCGTTGCGCTCCATCATCACGTGCGCGTGCAGCGTGCGGGTGAGCACGCTCGGGTGGGTGACGTGGCGGGGTCTCGACGGCGTGGAATTCGTGACCCTGGAGTACGTCGAAGTCGTTCCCGTGGCCGGGCTACTCGCCGCCGGTCGTGCCCACACGTAACCCGGTGGAGTTGACCCGCTTGCGTGGACACCTGCTTGCTGGGGTGACCATAGGCGGGGCCGGTAGCGGTCCACTGAGTGCAACGGGCGCGCCATGTGTCGGAGCATGGTGGCGGTCGTGCGTTCGACGTGTCCGCCAGTCAGTCGCGCGGCAGCTTCCATCCCCACTGCCAGGGCCAGAGGAACCGGCGACCGTGGTGGGCCAGCTCGTCGTACGGGAAGTCGGCCACTCGCGCATGGGCATCGACGAAGGCGGTTTCGTACTGGTTGCGGTCGAAGATGATCGGCTGGTCGAGCTGATTCACCGGCCTGGGGTCGTAGATGCCGTCCTCCCAGAGGAAGTCCGACCACGAGACCTCGGTGTCTCCGAGGCCGAGCGCGGTGGTGAGCGCCCCGCATCCCAGGTCCCCGTCCACGACGCACACCAGCAGTGCCAGTCGGCCAGGCGCGAGGTCTTCGCTGGGACGACGACCGATGAATCCCTCGACCGCGTCTGGGATGCCCGGCAGCCACGGACGGTTCAGCTCCGTCACCAGGTCCGGCCCCGGGGTGGCCGCGACCGACCGCAGCGACTGGCCGTTGACCACCAGGTCGAGGAAGCACGACTCGGGGTGGCGCGTGACGTTGCCGTCATGGAAGACCTGCTTCACGACAGCGGGCTCCAGGCGCAGGGTTGCCAACTCTGAGGTCACGGCTGCAGTATCGCCATGCCGCGACGTCCCGACGCCCTGCCCGCAGATGATGGCGCGTCAGATCGGCAGGTCGATGATGACTGGGGCGGTGAGACTGGCTCGTTACCGACGACAGGGCGCCCACGATGTGGGCGCCCTGTCGCGTTCGGTCCTGGCGTGAGCCAGGCATCTTGTGCCGAGGGGCGACACGCTACATACGCACACCCCTCGACGCGCTTCGGTGACCTGCTCGGAATCCGAGCAGTCCCGTCCCAAAGCTGCTCATCGCAGATGAGGATGTAGTCGGGGGCGGCGGAGCCCCCCGATCTCGAGAAGAAGTCTGGCGATGTACTTGGTGAGGCTGCGGAACCTGACGGCGGAGCTCGGTCAGCATTGCTGGAACACCGGAGCCGAGTACTGCGATCAAGGTGGTGCTTGTGGCCTTGCTTCGGGGGAATCTCCGTATGCGGTCGCCGTCGTGCAGGGAGCTCCCGGCGCAGCTGACCTGACCGTTGTCGGCGCTCAGGTCAGGTGAGTTGCTCGTGCTGAAACGTCTCGCCGTGGGGGTAGATGAGCTCGACCTCGAAGCTGTCTGCGGCGACATGCTCGAGGAAGCTGCGGGCGGTCCCGGTGGGTGCGGCCGGGAGCAGGACCGCGATGGACTCGACGGTGATCCGGTCGTCGAGGGCGGAGGTGTTCGCCGCGTACCGGTAGGCGGCTGCCTGAGCCCACGCGTGAGCGACGGTGACGACATCGGCGGCGGCTTTCGCCTCCACGATGCGCCGGACCGTCGGCTCGTACACGTCGGCTCGCAGTTCACCGATGGGATGCTCTCGGAGGTAGGGGTGCGGGAGTGTTGCGACGTACGCGGCGACAAGGTCCGCTTCCAGCTGCTGGCGGGCGGGTGAAGCCGGTGGTTGCTCGGCGACGGCTGCGGCCCGCTGAGCGAAGCGGCCAGCCGTGTCAAAGCGTGATGGCAGCTCGGTTCGCTGCCAGTACACGCGGCTGCTCTTGAGTTCGTGACCTTTCAGCAGGGTGTGCATGGCCTCGTAGACGTCGCAGTGCCGGTGACGGCCGCCGAGCTCCTCGAACGCCTCCCAGATGGACCGGCTGCCGCCCGGTCGGTCGTTGCGGGTGCACGGCCACTGCAGAGACAGGACGGCGTTCGAGACCTCGTCGAGAGGTGCGGGTGCGGCGTCAGCGGGGCGGGGGCGGCGCATTCCCTCGAGCGCGTAGAACATCACGTCGGTGCGTTCGAGGTCCAGGACGGCGCGCGTGACCGCCACGGTGGCCTCATCGGTGTAGCCGCCCGCCTTGAGGTGGTCGATGACCTCCTGCCACTGCAGCGGATCTTCCCCGAGATGCTGCTCGATGTAGCGGGTCGCGACGGCAATGACGTGGTCGAGGTTCTGCGAGGCGGAGGTGGTGCTCATGACCACGAACGCTACGACGATCACGGGCCCGTCGGAGACCGAGCGCAGGTCAGGTAAATCTGAGTGCGAGCAGTTCGGCCCGGCTCCGCTGCCGGCTCCTCGCCGCCGCTCTGCACCACCCTCGACTGCGATGAGCCCCCGAAGCGAGCGTGGCCAACGCGATCATGCGTGTATATGCTGCTGGGCCGATAGGCATATATGCCCGGGAGTTGTGCAATGACCAAGCGCCTGATCGACCTCGATGACGAACTGCTTGCTCGAGCGCAGAGGGAACTGAACACCCGCGGGGTGTCGGACACGGTCCGCGCCGCGCTGTGGCAGGCAGCAAGCGCGGCCGCGCGTGCGCGGCAGGTTGCTTGGCTGCGAGAGGGTGGCTTGGAGACGTTGGCCGATCCGGAGAAGCGGACTGACGTGTGGCGGTGATCGCCCGGTTTCTCATCGACACCAGCGCGGCGGCCCGTATGCGCGTGGTTGCCGTCGCGGACCGATTGGAGCCGCTCATCACCGGCGGTCTGGTCGCCACTTGCGCCACCCTCGATGCCGAGGCGCTCCACAGCGCTCGCAGCCCGGCCGAGTACGAGCAGGTGCGTGCGGACCGCCGAGAGGCGTACGAGTACCTGCCCACCGACGACGTTCACTGGCAGCGTGCCTTCGACGCCCAGCGAACGCTCGCCCGAAGCGGGCGGCATCGAGCGGTGGGTATCGCCGATCTGCTAACGGCGGTGCTTGCCGCGGAACACGGGGTCACGGTCCTGCACTACGACAGCGACTTCGAGATCGCCGCCGAGGTACTCGACTTCGAACACCGGTGGGTCCTGACACGAGGAATCGTGTAGTGACACCCATCAAGAGGTGTGCATGAGCTGGTGTCCGAGGGGGGACTTGAACCCCCACGCCCGATAAAGGGCACTAGCACCTCAAGCTAGCGCGTCTGCCATTCCGCCACCCGGACGAGTGCGAGGAGAAGACTACCTGACCCCCGGGGGCTGATCACGCACCCCCCGGCGGCGCCGTGGCGGGTCAGGCGGGAGCCAGGGCGACCCGTCCACGGCCGGCCCGCTTGGCGTCGTAGAGCGCCGCGTCGGCCGAGGTGTAGAGCGCGCGGCGGTCCCGCGAGAACCGGGGGAGGTGGGCCACGCCCAGGCTGATCGATAGCGACAGCAGGGTGCCGTCGGGGAGCACGAGCGGCTCGGCGCGCACCGCGTGCAGCAGCTCCTCGGCGCGCCGGGCGGCGACGTCCACCGCGCACCCGGGCAGGAGGACGGCGAGCTCGTCGCCGCCCAGCCGGGACAGGACGGCGTCCTCCGCCCGGATCCGGCCGCGGAGCACCCGCGCGAGGTGCACCAGCACGTCGTCGCCCACCGGGTGCCCGTGGTTGTCGTTGATCGACTTGAACGAGTCGACGTCGATGAGCACCAGCGAGGTGCCGCCGGGCACCGGGTGGTGCAGCGCCGTCTCCAGCGCCTCGTCGAACGCCCGCCGGGTCGCCAGGCCGGTCAGCGAGTCGATGGTCACCTGCCGCTGCAGGGCCTCGACGAGGAGCGCCTGGGTGCGGTTGGCCCGGACCAGCAGCGTGGCGATGACGGCGAGCACGGCGCCGAAGAAGATGAAGTCGGCCAGCGCCGCGGCCGTCGGCAGCAGGATGAGCAGGGTGACCAGGTCGGTGAGCAGCGCGCTCGCCGTCACCAGGACCACGGCCGGCGTCCGCAGATGGATCGCCACCCACAGCACGGGGAAGGCGTAGAACGCCTGGGAGCCGGCGGAGGCGTCGCCGGTGAGCGTGTTGAGCGTCCCGATCAGCGCGATGCCGGCCAGGGCGATGGCCGGCACGACGTGCCAGCGCTCGAGCAGCTCGTCGGGCAGCACGTGGCAGGCCGCGGCGGCTCCGAGCAGGGCGACCACGCCGCCGAAGTGGATCAGCTTGGTGCCCACGCCCCCCATGGGGACGCCGAACAGCGGCAGCACCAGCAGCGCGAACGCGGTCACGACGAGGATGAGGGCGGCGCTGTGCCCGGCTCCCCGGGGCTCGTGGGCGCGCAGCGCGCGCGTCATCCTCACGCCCGGATCATCGACGGCGGAGAGCGGCTGCTGTAGGCCTATTCACCCGTGGGGGGCAGGTGTCCTGGCGTTGCGGCACGATCGGGTGCATGGCCGAGACCCCCGCACCGCTCGCCGGCGCCCAGGCCGAGGTGGCCGAGCTGCTGTCGGACCTGATCCGGATCGACACCACCAACACCGGCAGCACGGCCACCGGCGCGGGGGAGCGGGCCGCCGCCGAGTGGGTCGCCGGCAAGCTCGACGAGGTCGGCATCGGGTCGCAGATCTTCGAGTCCGAGCGCGGCCGGGCCAGCCTGGTCGCCCGCATCCCGGGCGCCGACCGCAGCCGCCCCGCCCTCCTGGTGCACGGCCACCTCGACGTCGTCCCCGCCGATCCGGCCGAGTGGAGCGTGCACCCGTTCTCCGGCGAGGAGCGCGACGGCTACATCTGGGGCCGGGGCGCGGTGGACATGAAGGACATGGACGCGATGGTCCTGGCGCTGGTGCGCGACTGGGCCCGCACCGGCGTCCAGCCGCCGCGCGACATCGTGCTGGCCTACGTGGCCGACGAGGAGGCCGGCGGCAAGCTGGGCGCGCACTTCCTGGTCGACGAGCACGCCGATCTCTTCGAGGGCTGCACCGAGGCGATCAGCGAGGTCGGCGGCTTCAGCATCACCGTCCGCGACGACCTGCGCCTCTACCTGGTCCAGACCGCGGAGAAGGGGCTGGCCTGGATGCGGCTGACCGCCGCCGGCCGGCCCGGCCACGGCTCCTTCGAGCACGACGACAACGCCGTCACCCGGCTGTGCGAGGCCGTTGCCCGCGTGGGCGCGCACCGCTTCCCGCTCACCCTCACCCCGCCCATGCGGCAGTTCATCGCCGCGATCGAGGACGCCTACGGCGTCGAGATCGACCCGGCCGAGCCCGAGCTCGCCCTGGCGCGGCTGGGCAGCATCAGCCGGATGATCGGCGCGGCGCTGCGCAACACCGCCAACCCCACGATGCTCGACGCCGGCTACAAGGCCAACGTCATCCCCGGCAGCGCCAGCGCCACCGTCGACGGCCGCTTCCTCTACGGCCAGGAGGAGGAGTTCGAACGCCAGCTCGCCGCGCTGATCGGCGAGGGCGTGCAGCGCGAGTGGCTGGTGCACGACCAGGCGGTGGAGACGACGTTCGACGGTGCGCTGGTCGACTCGATGGTCGCCGCGCTCAAGGCCGAGGACGACGGCGCCCGGCCGGTGCCGTTCACGATGAGCGGTGGCACCGACGCCAAGAGCTTCCAGCGCCTGGGCATGCGGTGCTTCGGGTTCTCCCCGCTGCGGCTGCCGCCGGACCTGGACTTCGCCTCGCTGTTCCACGGCATCGACGAGCGGGTGCCGGTCGAGTCGCTGCGCTTCGGCATCCGGGTGCTCGACCGCTTCCTGCGCGCCAGCTGACCGCCGCGTCGCGGTCCGCGGGTGGAAGGCTGTGCAGAGCGCCGGACCCCACGGAGGTGCCCGATGACCCTGCTCAGCGCGGTGCCCGCCCTGCCGGTCCGCGACATCCGGCGGTCGGTCGAGCACCTCGTGGCCCGGTTGGGCTTCACCGCCGGCTACGTCGACGCCGACTACGGCGTCGTCACCCGCGACCGGGTGGAGCTGCACCTGTGGCCGGCCGACTCGCCGGGCGTGGCGGGAGCCGAGCCGCACCTGGCGGGGAGCGGCTCGTGCCGGATCGCGGTCGCCGACGTGGCAGCGCTGCACGACGAGCTGCGTGCGGGTGGGGTGGTGCACCCGAACGGCGGCCTGGACGACGGCCCGTGGGGCCGGGAGTTCACCGCCCTGGACGCCGACGGCAACGCGCTCACCTTCTTCCAGCCGGAGCGCCCGGGGCCGTTCTGAGCCCCGCGGCCACCCTCCGGGACGGGGCACGTGGTGTGATGCGACCGTGACGACTCCCACACCTGCCGCCGGTTCCGTCGCTCTGATCACGGGAGGGACCGGTGGCTTCGGCCGCGCTCTCGCCACCAAGCTGCGGGCCCTCGACGTCACCCCGGTGCTCGCCGACCTCGACAGCGAGCGCAACCGGCAGGTGGCCGCCGACCTCGGCTGCCCGTTCGTCGTCCTCGACGTCACCGACCGCGCCGCCAACGAGGCGGTCGTCGCCCAGGTGGAGGCCGAGCACGGCCGGCTGGACGCCGCCTACCTCAACGCCGGCATCTCGGCGGCCAAGAGCGACGACGCCCTCGACATGGACGAGTTCATGCGGGTCGTCCAGATCGACCTCTTCGGCGTCGTCTACGGAGCCGAGGCGGCCCGCCCGGCGATCAAGCGGGCCGGGGGAGGGGCGATCGTGGTGACGGCGTCGCTGGCCGGCCTGTCGCCGATGGCCGGCGACCCCGGCTACAGCGTGGCCAAGGGTGGCGCCATCGCGTTCGCCCGCTCCATGGCCCCCCGGCTGCAGCGCGAGGGCATCACCATCTCGGCCATCTGCCCGGGCTTCGCCGACACCGCGATCATCGACCGGATCCGCGACCAGTTCACCGCCGCGAACTTCCCGGTGCTCACCGCCGAGGAGGTCGCCGACGCCATGGTCATGGCCTGGACGTCGGCCGAGCCCGGCGCCGCCTACGTCATCCAGCCGGGTGTGGGCACGGTGCCCTACAGGTTCAAGGGCGTCCCGTCGGCGAAGACCGCGAGCGGCGAGACCGCCGTCGTCCCCGAGGCGCTGCGCCCGCCGTCGATGCGCTGAGGCTCAGTCCTGCCGGCAGGCGAAGAGGAACGCCGGCGGGACGTTCCACGGCGTGATCCGCCAGCGCACCGAGGCGAACCGCTTCCGCAGCTCCGGCAGCAGCAGCGGCGAGTACTGGATGACCACGGTGGTGCCGCTGGGGGCGACCGCCCCGGGCAGCACGTCCAGTATCCGCCGCCGCAGGCCGGGCTCCAGCGAGGTGTAGGGCAGCGCGGACACGACGACGTCGGCGCGCGCGTCGCCCAGGTGGGCGCTGAGGTTCTCCGCGGAGTCGCAGACCACCTGCACGCGCGGATCGTCGAAGCGCTCGTCGAGCAGCTTCGCCAGCCGGGGGTCGATCTCCAGCGTGATCAACCGCGCCCCGGGTCGCAGGCGGGCCAGGATCTCCTGGGTCTGCGCCCCGGTGCCCGCCCCCAGCTCGACGACCAGGCCGGCGGCCGGCACGTCGGCCATGTCCAGCATGTCGCGGACCGCCGCGCGCGAGGTGGGCAGCACCGCGCCGACCTGTCGCGGGTGGGCCAGGAACGCGCCCAGGAAGCGCAGCCGGTCGGTCACGTGCTCGATCATCGGTTCCCCTCCCGGGGCCGCCGGGAGGACAGCCACCGCTGCGCACCCTGGCACGCCGACGCCACCCGGGCCAAGCGGCCCCCGTGACGGCGGTCACGGGGTGTCTGGCAAGGTCGGGGCATGCGTGCATGGCGGGTCCACGAACTCGGTGATCCCTCGAAGGTGATGAGCCTCGACGAGGTCGAGCAGCCCACCCCCGGTGAGGGCCAGGTGCTGGTGAAGGTGCGGGCCGCGGCCCTCAACTTCCCCGACGTGCTCATGGCGATGGGCACGTACCAGGAGAAGCCGCCGCTGCCCTACACCCCGGGTGTGGAGCTGTGCGGCGAGATCGTGGGCACCGGGCAGCGGGTCATCGGCTCGCCGGCCGGCGGCCCGGGCGCCTTCGCCGAGTACGCGCTCATGGACGCCGCCGCTGCGTTCCCCGCGCCCGAGGGGCTCTCCGACGAGAAGGCCGCCGCGCTCTACCTGACCTACCAGACCGGCTACGTCGGCCTGCACCGCCGGGCCGGCATCGCCGCGGGCGACTGGGTGCTCGTGCACGCCGGGGCCGGCGGCGTCGGGACGGCGGCGATCCAGCTGGCGAAGGCCGCCGGCGCGAAGGTCATCGCCACCGCGGGCGGCTCCCGCAAGACGCAGGTGTGCACCGACCTCGGTGCCGACCACGTCGTCGACTACACGACCGAGGACTTCGTCCCCATCGTCAAGGAGGTCACCGGCGGGCACGGGGCGGACATCGTCTACGACCCGGTCGGCGGCGACGTCTTCGACAAGAGCACCAAGTGCATCGCCTTCGAGGGGCGGATCGTGGTCGTCGGGTTCACCAGCGGCCGGATCCCCGAGGCCCGGGCGAACCACCTGCTGGTCAAGAACTACAGCGTCGTCGGGCTGCACTGGGGGCTCTACCGCAAGCACGACCCGGCGGTCTTCGGCATGGTCCACGAGCAGCTGACCCGGCTGGTCGCCGACGGGCACGTCGACCCGCTGGTCGGCGCGGTGCACCCGCTCGAGGAGGCCCCGCAGGCGCTGGCCCGGCTGGCCTCCCGCGAGACCGTCGGCAAGGTCGTGCTCGTCCCCTGAGGCCGGGGCCCGGCGGGACCCGGCCTAGCCTGGTCCCGCCATGCCCTCCGACCCGCTCCCCGTGATCGACGACCGGTCGCACCTGCGGGCGGACTGCTCGCGGTGCGCCGGGCTCTGCTGCGTGGCGCCGGCGTTCGCCGCCTCGGCGGACTTCGCAATCGACAAGCCGGCGGGCACGCCCTGCCGGCACCTGGCCGACGACTTCCGCTGCGGCATCCACGACCGGCTGCGCGACGAGGGGTTCCCCGGCTGCACGGTGTTCGACTGCTTCGGCGCCGGGCAGCGGATCACCCAGCAGACCTTCGGCGGCCGCAGCTGGCGGGAGACGCCGGAGCTGGCCCGGGCGCAGTTCGCCGTCCTGCCGGTGATGCGCCAGCTGCACGAGATGCTCTGGTACCTCACCGAGGCGCGGGCGCTGCCCGCGGCCGGTGCGCTGGCCGGCGAGGCCGCGCGGCTGCGGGACGACGTCGAGGCGCTGACCCGCGGCACCGCCGACGAGCTGACCGGCCTCGACGTCGGAGCGCTGCGGGCCGCGGTGGGCGAGCTCCTGGGCCGGGTCAGCGACCGGGTCCGCGGGCGGGGGCGGGACCGGCGCGGGGCAGACCTCATGGGCCGCGACCTGCGCCGGACGGATCTGCGGGACGCCGGGTTGCGCGGCGCCTACCTCATCGGCGCCGACCTCCGGGGCGTCGACCTGGGGGCGGCGGACCTGCTCGGCGCCGATCTGCGCGCCGCCGACGTCCGGGGCGCCGACCTCGGCCGCTGCCTGTTCCTCACCCAGCCGCAGGTGTCGGCGGCCCGGGGGGATGCGGCGACGCGGATCCCGGCGGCGGTGCACCGCCCGGCGCACTGGGGCTAGATGACCGGCTTGGGCAGGTAGGACAGCCGCGCGCGGCGCCGCAGGATCACCTTGCGGGTGCCGTCGGCGTGCAGCTGGAGGCGGGCCAGCTCCCAGCCGCCGACGTCGGACTGGAGGCTCAGCATGGTGGCGGCGGCGGACCGGGAGGTACCCGGCGGGATCCGCATCGGCGCGAACTCGTAGTCCCCAGCGGTGTTCATCCCGAGCGATTGTGCCTGCCGTTCCCGCTCCGGTCACGTCGTCGTCGCCTCCCTCACACCCGCCCGCCCTGCCGGGTCGTCGCCGGGACGGCACGATGGGGACCGACCGAACCGCCTGCACAAAGGGAGGACGACGTGACCCAGCCCGGTTCCACGAGCGACGTGCCCGACGCCGACCGCGCGGAGCAGGAGGCGCTCCTCGACCCGCCCGCCGTGGTCCGCACCGCGGAGGCCACGCCGCCGGCGGAGGACGTGCCCGAGGCCGACGCGCTCGAGCAGCAGCTGTCCGCCCGCCCCGGCGAGGCCGGTGGCCCCCGCGGACCGGTGGGCTACCGGGAGGCCGACGACGCCGACGTGCTGGAGCAGGAGACCGACGTCCCGATCGAGGACGACCAGCCGGGGGAGTGACCCCGGATCGGCAGCGGCTCGCGACGGGGCCCGGCGGTGCATCCGCCGGGCCCCGTCGCCGTTCCCGGGCCTCGTCGTCTCCCGTCCCGCCGCCGGCCGCACGGGTCCGCCGGGTGGGTGAAAGCCGCGGTTCCGGCCTGCCGGCCCGCCGGGGCGGGGGCAGGGTGGGACGACGGACGACGCGACGGGGAGGTGGCCGGCGGTGACGGCGGACGAGCACGGCCGGGCTTCGACCGATGCGGAGGTGCGGGCCGCGGCCGAGCGCTGGGCGCGGGCCGCCGGGGTCCCGCCGTCGGTGGCGTTCGATGCCACCCCGCGGACGTCCACGACCGCCCGGTTCAGCCGCGGGGTGCTCCTGGGCCTGGCCGCCGGGGCCCTGCTCGCCACCCTCGCCGTGCTGGTGCAGGGCGCAGCGACGACCGCGGGCGCCTGGCCGCTGCTGGTGCCGGGCGTCGGCCTGCTGCTCCTGCACCTGGCGCGGCAGCGCCGCCGGACGGCGGGTCCGGCGAGCTGACGGCTCTTCTCACCACCGCCCGGTGTGGTTAGGCTGCCCTAACTACCCGAGGAGGGGTCATGCCGAGCAGCCCGAGCCACCCAGTGCCCCCAGGCCACCCCGTGCCGCCGAACCCTCCTGTGCCGGAGCGCCGCCCCGAGCCGGTCGCCGTCGGCCCGGACGCCGCCGAGCGCGCCCGCACCGTCGCCACCCGCCCGGCGGCGACGGTGTGCGCCCCCGGCATCCAGGGCGGGCGGGTGCTCGCGCACACCGTCACCCGCGACGGCCAGGTGCTGCTCGTCGTGTCCCGCGACGGAGACCTCGCCACCGCGGTGCGCGCCGCGCCCGGCCAGGACCTCTCCACCCTGCTGATGGTGAGCGACCACGCGCCGGTGCCGCTGCGCTGCCCGGTCCGGGCGCAGCTGTGGCTCTCGGGCTGGGCCACCCCCGTCCGGCCGGCCGACCGGCGGACCGCCGTCCTCGCCTTCGCCGAGCAGCGCCCCGACCCGTCGCTGCTCGACGTCGGGCGCACCGCCGAGCTGCTGCGCCTGGACCTGGCGGAGGTGGTGCTGGGCGAGGCCGGCGCGGCCGCCGACGTCGGGCTGCAGGAGTTCCTGGCCGCCCGTCCCGACCCGCTGGCCGGCATCGAGGCCGAGCACCTCACGCACCTGGCCGCCGACCACGCCGACGTGCTCGCCCTCCTGGCCGGCCGCCTCCCGGCCGGCCTGCTCGGCCCCGGCGACGTGCTCCGGCCGCTGGCCCTGGACCGGTTCGGCTTCCGGCTGCGGGTGGAGCGGCGGTTCGGGCACGTCGACGTCCGGGTGCCCTTTCCGCGGCCGCTCACCTGCGCCGGCCAGCTCGGCCCGGCGGTCGCCCGGGTGCTCTGCGCCGCCCGGGCCGCGCGCGGCTGAGTTCAGCCGGGAATCTCGCGCAGCAGCTCGGCGAGCCGGGTGCGGCGCGGCCGGACGTCGACGTCGCGCACCGCCCGGGCCAGCGCCCCGCCGCTCGCGTGCACGATCGACAGGTGCCGCTGGGCGCGGGTCAGGGCGGTGTAGACCAGCGGCCGGGAGAGCATCCCCCCGGCCTCGGGCGGCAGCACGACCACGACGCCGGGCCACTCCGAGCCCTGCGCCCGGTGCACGGTGATCGCCCAGCCGTGCCGGAGGTCGAACAGCGCCTGCCCGGAGACCGTGACCGGCCCCGAGGCGAAGGCGACGTCCATCGACCCGTCGCCGGTCTTGGTGACCACGCCGACCTCGCCGTTGGCGAAGCCGGTCGGCTCCAGGTCCATGTGGTTGGCGGTCGCGACCACGCGGTCGCCGGGGTCGAAGCCGAACACCGCGCCATCGCCGGGGTTCAGCTTCGCCTTGAGCGCCTTGTTCAGCTCGATGGTGCCGGCCGGCCCGCGGTGCACCGGCGTCACCACCTGCACCGCCCCCGGCTCGATGCCCAGCGCCCGGGGGATGGAGTCGGTGACCAGCTGCACCACCCGGCGGGCGGCCTCCGCGCTGCCCGTGGCGGGCACCACCACCACCTCGCGGTCGGGGGAGTCCACCGGCGGCAGCTCCCCGCCGCGCACGCCCGAGGCGAGCCGGGCGATCGCCCCGCCCTCGGCCTGCCGGTAGAGGGTGGTCAGCTCGGTCACCGGGACGGCGCCGGAGTCGATCAGGTCGCCGAGCACGTGCCCGGGGCCGATCGAGGGCAGCTGCGCCGGGTCGCCCACCAGCAGCAGGTGCGTGCCGTCCGGGCAGGCCTCCAGCAGCGCGGCGGTCAGCTCCACGTCCAGCATCGAGGCCTCGTCGACCACGACGACGTCGGCGTCCAGCGGCCACTCCTCGGTGCGGGCGAAGCCACCCGAGGCACCCTGGGCGCCCAGCAGCCGGTGCACCGTCACCGCCGGGTGGTCGGTGAGCTCCTCCAGCCGCTTGGCCGCCCGGCCGGTCGGAGCGGCCAGTGCGACGTCGGCGCCCTTGGCCCGCAGCAGCTTCACCACGGCGGCGACCGTGCGGCTCTTCCCGGTACCCGGCCCACCGGTGAGCAGGCTGACGCCGGCGGTGAGCACCTGGGCGACCGCCTGCTTCTGCGCCTCGTCCAGGCCCTGGGCCACCGACCGCACCGACGCCGGGTCGGCGATCCGCTCGGCGGAGGCCGCCAGCCGGGCGACGCCCTCGGCCACCGCCTCCTCGGCCATGCCGAACCGGGCCAGCGAGAGCGTCCGGAGCGCCGGATCCGGTTCGGGCAGCTCTGCGCCGTCTTCCCCGCCCACCCGGTCCTCGTCGACCTCCGGCTCGGGGGGCTCGTGCTCCAGCACCTCGCCGGAGTCGACGGCGGCCACCACCGCGGCCACCGGGTCGCCGATGCCCTCGGCCCGCAGCGCCGCCACGACCAGGTCGACCGGCAGCACGGTGTGCCCGTCCCGGGTGGCGGTGCGCAGCGTCAGCCCGACGATCGCCCGGCCGCGGCGGGTGTCCTGCCGGTCGGCGCCCTTGAGGACGGCGATGGCCAGCCGGTCGGCGTCGGCAAGGGCCACCGCGGGCAGCCCGAGCAGCGCCCACGGGTCGTCGCGCAGCCGGCGTGCGGCGTCGGGTCCCAGCCCGTCGGCGACCCCGGACGCGAGCTTGGCCGGCAGCCCGGCCGCCACCAGCATCTCGACGACCTCGTAGGTCGGGGCGGCGGCCAGGAAGCTGGAGAACAGCCGCTCGGCCCGCTGCCGGCCGACCCGGGGCAGCTTCACCAGCCGGTCGGCCGTGACGTCGTCCGGGGTGGTGATGCCGGCGGCCGGGAGGTCGGCGGCGGTGCGCTTGCCGAGCCCGGGCCACAGGCCCGCGGTGCAGAACGCGGCGAAGACCAGGTCCGGGCCGGGGGTGGGCGCTTCGGGCGTCACCGGTCCGACCGCCGCTCGGGGTAGGTGAACGGGGGCGCCGAGACGTCCTCGAGCGCGGTGCGGATGGCCGCGGGGAGCCGCACGCCGTCGGCGTCCAGGGAGGCCTGGAGCTGGCCGGCCGTCCGGGCGCCCACCACGGGGGCGACGACGCCGGGCCGGTCGCGCACCCAGGCCAGCGCGACGGCGAGCGGGCTGGTGCCCAGCCCCTCGGCCGCGGTGATCACCGCCTCGACGATCCGGTCGGACTTCGCCGACCGGAGCCCGTCGATGAAGCCCTGCCACTGCGGGGAGGCGCCCCGGGACTCCGACGGCGTGCTGTGCCGGTACTTGCCGGTGAGGATCCCGCGGCCCAGCGGCGACCACGCCAGCAGCCCGAGGCCCAGTGCCTCCACGGCGGGCACGACCTCGCGCTCGACGCCGCGCTGGAGCAGCGAGTACTCGACCTGGGTGCTCACCAGCGGCGTGCGACCCGGCCAGGCCTTCTGCCAGGTGGCGGCCTGCGCGGTCTGCCAGCCGGTGAAGTTGCTAATCCCGATGTAGCGGGCGCGGCCGGAGCTCACGGCCAGGTCGCAGGCGGCCAGCGTCTCCTCCAGCGGCGTGGCGTCGTCCCAGGCGTGCAGCTGCCAGAGGTCGACGTGGTCCAGGCCCAGCCGCTCGAGCGAGGCGTCGAGGGCCGAGATCAGGTGGCCGCGGGACGCGCCGCGGCCCATCGGCCCCGGCCCGGTCCGGCCGACGGCCTTGGTCGCGACCAGCACGTCGGTCCGGGGCACGACGTCGGCCAGCAGGTGCCCCAGCACCCGCTCGCTCTCGCCGTCGCAGTAGACGTCGGCGGTGTCGACCAGGGTGCCGCCGGCGTCGACGAAGGCGGTCAGCTGCATCGCTGCCTCGTCCTCGTCGGTGTCGCGGCCCCAGGTCATCGTCCCCAGCGCGAGCCGGGACACGACCAGTCCGCTGCGCCCCAACGCCCGTTGCTCCACGACCGGCCAACCTACCGGCGCCGGGCGGCCGGCACCCGGGAGCACCGGACGCTCGGGGCGCCGCGACGAGCCCGGCACCGGGAGCACCTAGGGTGGGCACCCGTGCCCGATCGACCCGTCCCGCGCCCGGCCGCCCCCGTCCCCTCCCGGGGGTGCTGAGGTGGGCTGGATCGAAGCCGTCGTCCTCGGGCTGGTGCAGGGGCTCACCGAGTTCCTGCCGATCTCCTCCAGCGCCCACCTGCGCGTGGTGGGGGAGGCCTTCGGCTGGGACGACCCCGGCGCGGCGTTCACCGCCATCACCCAGATCGGCACCGAGGCCGCCGTCCTGCTGTACTTCCGGCACGACATCTGGCGGATCATCACCGCCTGGATCGCCTCCCTGGGCGGACGCCGGAAGGGTGATCCCGACGCCCGCATGGGCTGGCTGATCATCATCGGCACGCTGCCGATCGTCGTCCTCGGCCTGCTGTTCCAGGACTCGATCGAGACGACCTTCCGCGACCTGCGGATCACGGCGACCGCGCTGATCGTCTTCTCCCTGGTGCTCTTCTGGGCCGACCGCGTCGGCGCCAAGCGACGGGAGCTGGACCGGCTCACCGTGGGCCACGGCATCACCTTCGGCTTCGCCCAGGCCATGGCGCTGATCCCCGGCGTCTCGCGCTCCGGCGGCACGATCACCGCCGGCCTCTTCCTGGGCTACACCCGGTCGGCCGCCGCCCGGTACTCGTTCCTGCTGGCCGTACCGGCGGTCCTGGGCGCGGGGTTCTTCCAGGTGTACGAGGTGCTCAGCGGGGACGTCGAGGGCCCGCCGCTGGCCTGGGGGCCGACGATCCTCGCGACGGTGCTCGCGTTCGGCGTCGGCCTGGTGGTCATCGCCTGGTTGCTGCGCTACCTCGACCGCGGCAGCTACGTGCCCTTCGTCGTCTACCGGATCGTGCTCGGCGTGCTCATCCTGGCGCTGGTGTTCGCCGGGGTGCTGGAGCCGGCCGCCGGCGCCTGACCCGGGGCCGGTCAGCCCTGGGCGTGCCGCTCGATCGCGGCGGCCAGCTCGGGCGCGTCCAGCACCGGCATCGTGTGGTGGGTGGCTGTGGGGAGCACCTGCAGGTCAACCGACGGCAAAGCCGACCGCGCGCCGGCCACCAGCCGGCGCGGGTCGTGCGCGCGGCTGCGCCCGGCGACCAGCACCAGGGTCGGGACGGCGAGGCCGGCCAGCCGGTCGCGGGCCGGCCGGCGGGTGCGCACGATCGGCGTCCGCGGGCACTCGGTGGCGCCGCGGACGTAGGTGTCCAGCCACGCCGGCTGCAGCGGGCGCCCGCCGGTCTCCCAGGCGAGGAACCGGCGGACGCGGGCCGGGGTCGGGCGCACCAGGGACGGCGCGGCGCGCAGCAGGTAGCGCGGGCTGAACCCGGTGAAGCAGGCGGTCGGGTCGAGCAGGCTGAGCGACGCCGGCGGCGGCCCGTCGTCGGCCAGGGCGTAGGAGAGCGCCAGGTGCGCGCCGGCCGAGTGGCCGGCGAGGTGCACGGGGCCGTCGGTGGCGGCCGCCAGGAGCTCGCCCAGCCAGGCCACCTGGTCCGCGGTCGAGCGGAACGGCCGGCTGCTGGTGCTCCGCCCGGGATTGCCGGGCTGGTCCGGTGCCAGCACTCGGAACCGGCCGGCGAGCCCCGCGGCGACGCCGGCCCAGGCGGTGGCCGTGGCGCCGTCGCCGTGCAGCAGCACCACCGACGGCGCGCCGGGCGACCCGGCGGCCAGCACGTGCGTGCGGCCCCACGACGTCCCGACGAGGGAGCCGTCGGAACCGGCCGGCCAGCGGGCGGCCGCGGCGGCGTAGCTCTGCTCGAACGTCACGCGGACAGGTAACTAGACAATCTAGCTGTTCGGCAACCTAGGATTCTCCGGTGACCTCCGAGGAGCGGCGTGCGCCGGCGACCGTGCACCGGCTGCGCGCCCTCACCCTGCTGCTGGACACCGCGGGACAGGCCTTCGCGGCGGGCAACGGGCTCGGTGCCAACGACGTGCGCGCGCTGATCTGCCTGCTCGACCGGGAACGGGCGGGCCTGCCGGCCAGCCCCACCTGGCTCGCCGGGCAGCTGGGCATGACCACCGCCTCGGTCACCACACTGCTCGACCGCCTGGAGCGGGCCGGTCACGTCCGCCGCACCCCGCGCAGCGACGACCGCCGGCGGGTCGACGTGGTCGTCCAGGAGTCGGCGAAGGAGCTGGGCTGGGCGTTCTTCGGCCCGCTCGTCGACGCCACGGCGGCGGTGCTGGCCGAGCGGACCCCCGAGCAGCGGGCGGTGATCGACGCCTTCCTCGACGACATGGTGGCCTCGATCGAGGCGCCGGTGGACCGGCCGCGGGACCGGGGGCCGCGGCAGTCACCGCCTACGCTCGCCCGGTGACCACCGTGATCCTCCTCCGGCACGGCCGGACGACGGCGAACACCGGCGGGGTGCTGGCCGGCTGGACGCCCGGTGTCCAGCTCGACGAGACCGGCCAGGCGCAGGTGCGGGCGGTGGGGGAGCGGCTGGCGAAGGTTCCGCTGGCGGCCGTCGTCAGCAGCCCGCTGGAGCGCTGCCGGCAGACCGCGGCGGCCGTCGGGGCCGGCCGCGACCTGGAGCCGCAGACCGACGACCGGCTCGGTGAGGCCCGCTACGGCGACTGGACCGGCCGCGCGATCAAGGAGCTGGCCAAGGAACCGCTGTGGAAGGTGGTCCAGCAGCACCCCTCCGCCGCGGTCTTCCCGGGGCCCGAGGGGGAGGGCCTGGCCCAGACCCAGGCCCGGGCGGTCGCCGCCGTCCGCGAGTGGAACGCCCGGCTCGGCCCCGACGCGGTGTGGCTGGCGTGCAGCCACGGCGACGTCATCAAGGCCATCCTCGCCGACGCCCTGGGCCTGCACCTGGACTCCTTCCAGCGCATCGTCGTCGACCCCGCGTCGATCTCGGTGGTCAGCTACACCGACACCCGGCCGTTCGTGGCCCGCGTCAACGACACCGGGGGCGACGTCTCCGCCCTGATCCCGCCGCCGCGGAAGGGCCGCCGGCGCAAGGCGTCGTCCGACGCGGTGGTGGGCGGGGGAGCCGGCGCGCCCGCCTGAGGCCGCCGGTTCCGTCCCGGGCCTGCGAGGCGTGGGACGGGCCGGGTGCTCGTACCGCGTAACCTGGGCGCGTGCCCCGCCAGGTCCATCTCTTCGATCGCCCCACCCGGTTCGTCGCAGGAACGGTGGGTCAGCCCGGGGACCGCACGTTCTACCTGCAGGCCACCGACGACACCGGCCGCACGGTGAGCGTGGCGCTGGAGAAGAACCAGGTCCAGGTGCTCGCCGACCGGATGGACGACCTGCTCGACGAGGTCGGCAACCGGCCCGACACGGTCATCCCGGCCGACGCCGACGTCGACGACCTGGAGCCGCTCACCGCGCCGGTCGACGAGGAGTTCCGCGTCGCCGCCATGGGGCTGGCGTGGGACGGCACCGCCGAGGCCGTCGTCGTGGAGGCGGTCGCCGCCGGCGAGGAGCCGATCGAGGAGGACGCGATCCTCTCCGACAGCGACGAGGGCCCCGATGCCCTGCGGGTCACCATCACCCCCACGGCCGCACGGGCCTTCATCGCCCGCGCCCGCCGGGTCGTGGCCGCCGGCCGCCCGTCCTGCCCGCTGTGCTCCCTCCCGCTGGACCCGGTCGGCCACGTCTGCCCGCGGCAGAACGGCTACCGCCGCTGAGCGGCGGCTCCTCGATGAGCGAGCAGCCCACCGAGCCCGACCTCCGCCCGCCGGCCGACGACGCCGAGGCCGCCCAGCTGCTCCGCGAGGGCGTGATCGACCTCGAGGGGCGCATGCTCGACGCGTCGAACGTGACGCTCGTCGGCGCCATCCGCACCGGCGACCTCGCCGCCGAGTGCATCTACAAGCCGGTGGCGGGGGAGCGGCCGCTCTGGGACTTCCCCGACGGCACGCTCGCCGGCCGGGAGATCTCCGCGTTCCTCGTCTCCGAGGCCACCGGCTGGCAGGTCGTGCCACCCACCGTGCTGCGGGAGGGCCCGTTCGGTCCCGGCATGGTGCAGCTGTGGATGGACGGTGACCCGGAGGTGGACCTCGCCGCCTTCGTGCGCCGCGACGACCCCGCGCTGCGGCGGATGGCGGTGTTCGACGCCGTGGTCAACAACGCCGACCGGAAGGGCGGCCACATCATCCCGATGCCCGGCGGCCACGTGTACGGCGTCGACCACGGCATCTGCTTCTCCGTCGACCCCAAGCTGCGCACCCTGCTGTGGCGCTGGGCGGGCAAGCAGCTGCCCGCCGAGGCGGTCGAGATGCTGGAGCGGCTCGCCGACGACCTCCGCGCCGACCTCGGCGAGCAGCTGCACGAGCACCTCACCCGGGCAGAGGTGCGCTGCACCCAGCGCCGGGTCGCCGACCTGCTGCGCACCGGCCGGCACCCCGAGCCCAACGGGGAGTGGCCCGCCCTTCCCTGGCCGCCGTTTTAATCTGTCGCCCTCCGGGCTCCGACCGCGGCCAGGTGGGCGCCTGCGCTACTTCTGAGGGCTCGCACCGCGATCGAAGGCGTTCCGCCAGTGCTCCGTGACTCCCCGCTGTCAGTGTGTCGTGGCAGGGTGGCGGTGTGACGCTCCCCACTGGACAGGTCTTCTTCGCGTACCCCGGCTCGCCCCCGCTGCTTGCAGAGACACTGCGCAGTTCCGCTCATAAGGTCGAGGTCCGCTCTCAAGTGACGTGCACGACATGGGAGCAGCTCAAAGTCGACGGCCGAGTCATGATAAACGAGGTTCTCCGTGCCATCGACTCGTCGACCGTGGTGGCTGCTGAGATTGGTTCAATCAACTCCAATGTGCTTTTCGAAGTGGGCTACGCGATGGCCCTGGAGAAGCAGGTGATGCTCCTGATCGACAACACCGATACGCGTGCCATCAGAAACTGGCAGGAGCTGGGAGTCCTCTCGTCGATCGGGTACACCGGATACAGCGGTAGCAGTGAACATCTCTCAAAGGCTTTTGCGGAGCTACGGCCTCATGAGCGCACCGACAAGCTCTGGGAGGACCTGCTAGTGGCGGGCGGCGTGCGCCCCAGGGAGCCGCGTACAATCTTCTATCTTCCCGTCGGTACCAGGGGTGACGCCGGAAAGACGCTAGATCGGACGCTGCTGGCGCGCAAAAATCTGTCGGTAAACACTGCCGACGAGGAGGTCCAAGGGCTCGCTCCGCTGTCGTGGTACGTCGGTCAAATCTATTCGTCCAGTGCTGCAATTGTGCATCTCCGAGCGCCGAGTCGGCAGCGCGCGGCTGTGCACAATGCACGAGCCAGCCTGTTCGCGGGCATGGCTGCTGGGCTCGGGTTGCCAACTCTCCTCGTAGCCGAGGAAGGATTTGAGCCACCACTGGATTATCGCGATCTCCTCTACATCTATCCGACTGCCAAACAGCTGGGAGAGCATGCAACGCGATGGCTGGACGAACTACCAGCTCTGGAAGGGACGCGCGCAGTCGGTCGCAAAAAGCTAACGGCGGAGCTGCCACGGTTTGGTGAGTATGTCGCCGAGAATGAGCAAGATGCATTGGCCGACTACTTCGTGGAAACTGGGCAGTACGAAGCGGTCCTTTCGAGCACCTCATCGGTCTTTGTGGGTCGCAAAGGTACGGGAAAGACGGCCAACATGCTAACGGCTGCGGAAAGCCTAGCGGTCGACAAGCGCAATCTGGTCACTGTCATTAAGCCATCGGGGTACGAGCTTGAGGGTCTCGTCGCCGTGCTGACCCACCTCCCGAAGCGCGAAGTCGCCGACTACCTCCTCGACGGGCTCTGGCGCTACATGCTTCTGACGGAGATTGCCAGCTCGGCGGTCCGCGAGGCGGAGGGGCGTCCAGCGGGTATCGCTACTGGTAGCGATATGGACCGTCTTCGTACTCATATGGAGGAGTTCGCTGGGGGTGCCGACCTCAATTTCGCCCTTCGCTTGGAAAGACTGCTAGATGAGCTGCTGCCTGGTCTGTCTGATTTGCCGGAGGGTGTTGAGGACGCTCAGGCTTGGCTCTCTGGGCGGCTTCACGGTGGAGCGCTTGCCGATCTTCGTGCGGTAATGGGTCGGGCTCTCCGAGATAGGCAGCGGGTTGCACTACTAATTGACAATCTTGACAAGGCGTGGGAGCGGGGCGCAGACAGAGAGCTCCAGAGTCGCATGATTCTTGGGCTTCTGTCTGCCGTCGGGCGGGTAGAGAAGGACTTCCGGCGCGAGGATGCTTGGCGCGCCAAGGTGAACGTGACTCTCGCGGTTTTTCTTCGCGCTGATATTTTCGATGTCGTACGTCAGCACGCCCGGGAGCCTGACAAGATTAAGACCTTGCAGGTTCAGTGGGACGATCAGGAACTGTTGGCCCGTCTCATTGAGGACCGATACGAGGCCCATCGTGGGGGAGGTGCCATAGGCAGCGAGTTGTGGACGGACTTTTTCTGTCCCGAGGTCCGAGGCATGCCTACTCGGGATTATCTGCTCTGGCGTTCACTACCGCGCCCTCGCGATCTGGTCTATCTGTGCAACTCCTGCGTACTTACTGCCACGAACAGGCGTCATAACCGTATTGAAGAAGGGGACGTCGCTCGCGCAGAGGAGGACTACTCGAGATTTGCTCTCGATGCCCTGCGTGTTGAAGGTTCTGCATCCGACGACCTCGATGATGTGCTGCTGGAGTTCGCTGGCGCAGACTCGGCGATGCCTCTTAGTGAGGTCATGGCGCTGCTGGAGGGTGCAGTAAGTAGTATGACCGCCGAAGAAGCCTTCAGTCGCCTGCTTAGAGCCAACTTCCTCGGCATCGAGGTGCGACAGGGGGAGTTCGACTATCCCGTCACTGATCAGGGAGAAAAAAAGGCGCGCGTGCTAGCCGCGCGCCTTGGGGTCAAGCTGCACCGGGAGGCATATGTGGCAATCCATCCAGCTTTCCGGCCCTACCTCGGGGTCTTGGATGCCGAGTCTGAGAGGTCTGATGATCAGAGTTCGTCGTCGGGTTCCGACGTAGTCGTTGAGGGGTGATCAATGGGCCATCGTTCGCGGTTGTCGATCCTGCTGCTCGACCTGCCGCCGGAGCACCATGCCGCCGGCAGCGCCTTCTGGGCCGGCGCCACCGGGCGCACCGCCGAACCCGACGCCGACGACGAGAAGTGGGCATCGCTGGGATCGTTCGCCGACGGGTGGCACGTCGAGGTCCAGCGCACGGGTGAGGGAACGCCGCCGCGCTGGCACGTCGACGTCGAGACCGACGACATCCCCGCCGAGGTCGCCCGCCTGGAGGCCCTGGGGGCCACCCGTCATGCGGACATGGGTTCGTTCTGGCAGCTGCTCGACCCGGCGGGGCTGGTGTTCTGCGTCGTCGGCGTCCAGACCGGCGACGAGTTCGACCGGCACGCGGTGACCTGGCCGTGAGCAGCCGCCCCGGAGCTCAGTCGTTGCTCACCAGCCCGATCATCGCGGCGGCCTGCAGCCCGTCGCCATCGACCGTCAGCACCTCCAGGGGCACCCGGCGCCACGCGGCCAGGAGCAGGTCGCCGGCCGTGCCGGTGAGTGCCGCGATCGGGAACGGCCTGGTCCCGGGGAACAGGGTGCGCACGGCGTCCGCGTCCACGGCGTGGAACACCACCGGGTGGGCGTCGGCGGGCGGGCCGTCGGGCAGCGCCGCGGGGACCATGAGCTCCAGCCACTCGTCCAGCCCGTCCAGCCCGACGCGCGCGGGGATGGGGCGGACGTCGCCGAGCACCTGCTCGACGTCGACGGTGTGCACGGTGGCTTCCTGCACCTGCCTCCGCAGCACGAACGCGACGTCCTTGCGCGGCGCCCACGTCCACACGGGCTCGGCCGGATCGGCGCCGGCGAGCGCTGTCTCCAGGTCGGCGCTCCGCGCGGTGACGTAGCCGAGCAGCTCGTCGTCCGGATGCCTGGTGGGCTCGTCGTACTCCGCCGGGGAGGTGGCGCGGGTGCGCACCACCCAGGCCCAGAAGCGCTGCACCTCGGCCAGGTGCCACACCAGGTCGGCCAGCGTCCAGCCCGGGCAGCCGGGCACGGCGGCGCCCCAGCCGGAGGCGAGAACCGCGGCCGCGGCGGCCTCGGCGAACCGGGCGTCCGCGCGCCGCAGGGCCGGCAGGTACTCGTCGAGGTCCATGGTTCCTCCTGCGGACGGCGGGGGAGCGCACCCCGACGTGATGACCCGCACGGACGTGCGGATCGGCGTCGTCGGACCGCGCCTCTAGGCTCGTACCGTGCTCTCCTGGCCCGCTCCGCTGCTGCCGACCCTGCCCGGCACCGGCTCCGTCCTCAAGGTCTACGACACCGCCCGGGGCGAGATCGTCGCGACCACCCCGGACCGGACGGCGCGCATGTACGTCTGCGGCATCACGCCCTACGACGCCACGCACCTCGGTCACGCCGCCACCTACCTGGCCTTCGACCTGGTCAACCGGATGTGGCGGGACGCCGGCCACGCCGTCCACTACGTCCAGAACGTCACCGACATCGACGACCCGCTGCTGGACCGGGCCGCACGCGACTCCGAGGACTGGGTGGTCCTGGCCATGCGGGAGACGGCGCTGTTCCGCGAGGACATGACGGCGCTGCGGATCCTGCCGCCGGAGGACTTCGTGGGCGCCGTCGAGGCCATCCCGCGCATCGTCGGGTACATCGAGCAGCTGCTCGAGGAGGGCCTGGCCTACGTGCTGGACGACGGCACCGGTGACGTCTACCACGACGTCACGCAGGCCCCCGGGTTCGGCTCGGAGTCCCGCTACGACGAGGCCACCATGCTGCGCTTCTTCGCCGAGCGCGGGGGAGACCCCGACCGCGGGGGCAAGCGCAACCGCCTCGACCCGCTGCTGTGGCGCGGCCGGCGCGAGGGGGAGCCCTCCTGGGCGGGGCCGAACGGCACCACCGGCCGGCCGGGCTGGCACATCGAGTGCGCCACCATCGCGCTGGACACCATCGGCATGGGCTTCGACGTGCAGGGCGGCGGCAGCGACCTGATCTTCCCGCACCACGAGTTCTCCGCCGTGCACGTCGAGGCGCTGGCCGCCGCGGCCACGGGGGTCAAGGGCGAGCCCTTCGCCAAGGCGTACGTGCACGCCGCGATGATCGGCCTCGACGGCGAGAAGATGAGCAAGAGCCGCGGGAACCTGGTGTTCGTCTCCAAGCTCCGCGGCGAGGGGGTCGACCCGATGGCCATCCGGCTGGCCCTGCTCTCCGGGCACTACCGCACCGACCGGGCCTGGACGGCCGCCCTGCTGAGCGAGGCGGAGGACCGGCTGGCCACCTGGCGCTGCGCCGCCGCCCGCGACGCCGGGGCCCCGGCGGGCCCGGTGCTGCAGGGGCTGCGCCAGCGGCTGGCCGACGACCTCGACAGCCCGGGCGCCATCGCGCTGGTCGACGCGTGGGCCGCGCACACCCTCGCCGGTGGCGAGGACCTGGAGGACCACGCCCCGCAGGTCGTCGCCGACGCCGTCGACGCGCTGCTCGGCGTGGAGCTGGCGGACTGCTGATGCCCGAGGCGCCTCCCGGCCCGTTCCGGCCGACCGACCGGGCCGCGCGCGAGCGGGCCGAGGAGCTGCTCGCGCCCGCCGCCACCCGTGCTGCCGGGTCGCGGGGCCGGGCGCGCTCCGAGCCGGAGGACGCGCTGCGCACCGCCTTCGAGCGCGACCGCGACCGCATCCTGCACGCCAAGGCGTTCCGCCGGCTCAAGCACAAGACGCAGGTCTTCCTGCACCCCGACGGCGACCACTTCGTCACCCGGCTGACCCACACCCTGCAGGTGACCCAGGTGGCGCGGTCCCTGGCCCGGGCCCTCGGGCTCAACGAGACGCTCGCCGAGGCGATCGCGCTGGGCCACGACGTCGGGCACTCGCCGTTCGGGCACATCGGCGAGGAGGCGTTCGACCCCTACGTGCCCGGCGGCTGGCACCACGCCGCCCAGGGCGTGCGGATCGTCGAGGTGCTGGAGGACCTCAACCTCAGCTGGGAGGTCCGCGACGGCATCCGGGCGCACAGCTGGAAGATCGACCCGCCGCCGGCCACCCGCGAGGCCGAGTGCGTGCGGTACGCCGACCGGATCGGGTACCTCTCGCACGACGCGCTGGACGCCGCCCGCGCCGGCGTCATCCGCACCGCCGACCTGCCGGCGCGGGCCGTCGCCGTCTTCGGCGAGCCGGGCAGCCAGATGGTGGGCACCATGATCGACGCCGTCGTCGCCGGCTCGCTCTCGCCGGCGAACGCCGCCGGCGCCGTGGTGATGGACACCGACGCGCTGCAGGCGATGCACGAGCTGCGCGACTTCATGTTCGCCCGCGTCTACGCCTCCGACGTCGCCGCCGGCCAGAAGCACCTCGCCGTCGACGTGATCCGCCGGCTGGTCGACCACCACCTCGCGCACCCCGAGCTGATACCTGCCTCCTACCGCGACACCGCGGCGGACCCGGTCACCCAGGTCGTCGACTACGTCTCCGGGATGACCGACCGGTTCGCGCTGGCGACCCACGACCGGCTGTTCGACGCCGACGCCTCGGCGCAGATGCGCCCGCTGCTGCGCACGGTCTGACCCCGTTTCCCCGCCGGGGGTGGTTGCATGCCTGGACCACGCCGACGAGAGGGACGACCGTGCCGACCCAGCCAGCGCCCACAGCCGCGACCGCGTTCCCGGCCGCCGCCGCACAGCTGCTCGCCGAGCACCCCCAGGACGAGGAGGGCCGGATGCTGCACGCGCCGGGGCTCCGCACCGGCGGGAAGTTCTACGGCTTCGCCTCGGACGACGCACTGGTGGTCAAGCTGCCCGCCGAGCGCGTGGCGGAGCTGATCGCCGGCGGTGCCGGGGAGCCCTGCTCGCCCCGGCCCGGCCGGCCCATGCGCGAGTGGGTGACGATCCCCGCGCCCGACGAGGCGACCTGCCTGCGCTACCTGCGCGAGGCGCGCGCCTTCGTGACGGGTCTGTCCCGCCGTTAGCCGCCGGAGCGGGGCTCAGCGGGAGGGGTCGAGAGCGCGGGCGCGCGCGGCGGCGTGCTCGGCGGCGGTGATCAGCCCGCGGCGGTGCAGGTCGTCGAGCTCGGCCAGCCGGGCCTCCAGGCTCGTCGCCGGACGGGCGAGCGGCCCCTGGGCCAGGCGTGCCACGAGCTGGGCGGGTGCCGCCACCGGGTCGAGCCCGGCGTCGCGGAGCACCCGTCGGCTGCGAACTGCCGTCGTCACGATGTACGCGAGCGCGCCGAGGAAGACGACCCCGAACGCACCCATCGCGATGAGCATGAAGAGGGGGAGCTCAGGGAAGCCGGGATCCATGGCGGCAATCTAGGGGCTCGTCACCGCGTGGGGGCGTGCCACGCGCGGGAGACCGGCTCAGGCTCCGCCGGCGGAGCCGCCGCGGCGGCGCAGCAGAAGGACTCCGTCGCCCCCCACCGCTCGCACGCTCGCGGCGGGACCCTGCGAGGGGCCTCAGGCTCCGCCGGCGGAGCCGCCGCGGCGGCGCAGATATCTTTCGAACTCGCGGGCGATCTGGTCGCCGTTGGCCTGGGACAGGTCCACCTCGGTGGCCCGCTCCTCCAGCGACCGGACGTACTCGACGACCTCGTCGTCCTCCCGGGCCATCTCGTCGACGGTCTTCACCCACTCGTCGGCCTGCTGCGGCAGCGCGCCCAGCGGCACGGTGGTCTCCAGGACCTCCTCCACCCGCTGCAGCAGCGCCACGGTCGCCCGCGGGGACGGCGGCTGCGACACGTAGTGCGGCACGGCGGCCCAGAAGCTGATCGCCGGCAGCCCGGCCTGCACGCAGGCGTCCTGGAAGATGCCGAGGATGCCGGTGGGGCCCTCGTAGCGGGAGGTCTCCAGCCCGTAGGCCCGGGCGGACTCCTGGTCGTACGCCGAGCCGGTCACCGGGGTCGGCCGGGTGTGCGGCGTGTCGGCCAGCAGCGCGCCCAGGGCGACCACCATGGAGACGTCGAGCTCCTCGAGGATCTCGATGAGCTCGGCGCAGAAGCCGCGCCAGCGCATGTTGGGCTCGATGCCGCGGATCAGCACCACGTCGCGGTCCATGCCCTCGGGGTGGGCGACCGAGATGCGGGTGGTGGGCCACTCGATGCGGCGGTTGACCCCGCCGATCAGCGAGACGGTGGGCCGGTTGACCTGGAAGTCGTAGTAGTCCTCCGGATCGAGCGCGGCCAGCGGCTTGGCGTCCCAGATCAGCTCGAGGTGCTCCACGGCTCCGGTGGCGGCGTCTCCGGCGTCGTTCCAGCCCTCGAACGCCACCACGACCACCGGGTCGGTGAGCTGGGGCAGGTCGTCGGGACTGGACTTCGGGTCGGTCACCCCTGTCAGCCTACGTCGGTCCACCCGCCCGGGACGCGCGAGCGCAGGTGGCGCGTGCTCGCCTGCTGCGCCCGCGGACGGCGAGGTGAGACGATGGAGCACGACATCGGGAACGCCCAGGCCTGGGCCAGCCCGCCGGGGTGACGGAGCGCCTCCACCCGGGGACAGCGCCCGCACGCCCATCGATTCACCACTGGGGATCTGCCGTGTCCGATTCGCCCACCCTCCGCCCGGACGCCACCGCCGCGCTGACCGAGCTGCTCCGGCAGCGGATCCTCGTGCTCGACGGCGCCATGGGGACGGCGATCCAGCGCGACCGGCCCGACGAGGCCGGGTACCGCGGCGAGCGCTTCGCCGACTGGCCGAGCGACGTGCAGGGGAACAACGACCTGCTCAGCCTCACCCAGCCGCAGATCATCGCCGCCATCCACCGGGAGTACCTCGAGGCCGGCGCGGACCTGATCGAGACCAACACGTTCAACGCGACGGCGATCTCGCTGTCCGACTACGGCATGTCCGACCTCGCCTACGAGCTCAACGTCGCCTCCGCCCGCCTCGCCCGCGAGGTGTGCGACGGGATGACCGCGCGCACGCCGGACAAGCCGCGGTTCGTCGCCGGCGCGATCGGCCCGACCAGCCGGACGGCGTCGATCTCCCCGGACGTCAACGACCCCGGCGCCCGGAACGTCAGCTTCGACCAGCTGGTGGCGGCGTACCTGGAGCAGGCGAACGGCCTGGTCGACGGCGGCGTCGACGCGCTGCTGATCGAGACGATCTTCGACACCCTCAACGCCAAGGCGGCGATCTTCGCGCTGGAGACGCTGTTCGAGGAGCGCGGCCGCCGCTGGCCGGTCATGATCTCCGGCACCATCACCGACGCCTCCGGCCGCACCCTCTCCGGGCAGGTGACCGAGGCGTTCTGGTACTCGGTGCGGCACGTCAAGCCGTTGCTGGTGGGGCTCAACTGCGCCCTGGGCGCCAAGGAGATGCGGCCCTACATCGCCGAGATCTCCCGCGTTGCCGACACGTTCGTGTCCTGCTACCCGAACGCCGGGCTGCCCAACGCCTTCGGCGAGTACGACGAGGCGGCGGAGGAGACGGCGGCCATCGTCGCGGAGTTCGCCGAGAGCGGGTTCGTGAACGTGGTCGGCGGGTGCTGCGGCACCACCCCGGCGCACATCGCCGCGATCGCCCGGGCGGTGGGGAACCAGGAGCCGCGCGCCGTCCCGGAGATCCGGCCGGCGCTGCGGCTCTCCGGCCTGGAGCCGCTGACGGTCACCGAGGAGTCCCTGTTCGTCAACGTCGGCGAGCGCACGAACATCACCGGGTCGGCCCGCTTCCGGAACCTGATCAAGGCCGGTGACTACCCGACGGCGCTCACCGTCGCCCGGCAGCAGGTGGAGGCCGGCGCGCAGGTCATCGACGTCAACATGGACGAGGGGATGATCGACGGCGTCGAGGCGATGGACCGCTTCACCAAGCTGATCGCCGCCGAGCCCGACATCTCGCGCGTGCCGGTCATGGTCGACTCCTCCAAGTGGGAGGTCATGGAGGCCGGCCTCAAGAACGTCCAGGGCAAGGCGATCGTCAACTCCATCTCCCTCAAGGAGGGCGAGGAGAAGTTCGTCCACCACGCGCGGCTGTGCCGCAAGTACGGCGCCGCGGTCGTGGTCATGGCGTTCGACGAGGACGGCCAGGGGGACAACTTCGAGCGGCGTACGCAGATCTGCCGGCGGGCCTACGACATCCTCGTCGAGCAGGTCGGGTTCCCGGTCGAGGACATCATCTTCGACCCGAACATCTTCGCCGTCGCCACCGGCATCGAGGAGCACGCCAACTACGGCCTGGACTTCATCGAGACCACCCGCTGGATCAAGCAGAACCTGCCCGGCGCCCTGGTCTCCGGCGGCGTCTCGAACGTGTCCTTCTCCTTCCGCGGCAACAACCCGGTGCGCGAGGCGATCCACTCGGTCTTCCTGTACCACGCCATCGCGGCGGGGCTGGACATGGCGATCGTCAACGCCGGCCAGCTGGAGGTCTACAGCGAGGTGCCGGAGCTGCTGCGCGAGCGGATCGAGGACGTGATCCTCAACCGCCGTCCGGACAGCACCGAGCGGCTGCTCGAGATCGCCGGGGACTTCGCCGGCGACGGCTCGGTGAAGGAGGTCGCCACCGAGGAGTGGCGGTCGCTGCCGGTGGGGGAGCGGATCACCCACGCGCTCGTGAAGGGCATCGACGAGTTCGCGGAGAGCGACACCGAGGAGCTCCGCCAGGAGATCGCCGCCCGCGGTGGCCGGCCGATCGAGGTGATCGAGGGCCCGCTCATGGACGGCATGAACGTCGTCGGCGACCTGTTCGGCGCCGGCAAGATGTTCCTGCCCCAGGTGGTGAAGTCGGCGCGGGTGATGAAGAAGGCCGTCGCCCACCTCATCCCCTACATCGAGGCGGAGAAGCAGCCGGGCGACGCCGAGCGCTCGAACGGCAAGGTCGTCATGGCGACGGCCAAGGGCGACGTGCACGACATCGGCAAGAACATCGTCGGTGTCGTCCTGCAGTGCAACAACTACGACGTCGTGGACCTCGGCGTCATGGTCCCGCCGCAGAAGATCCTGGACGCCGCCAAGGCGGAGGGGGCCGACGTCATCGGCCTGTCCGGGCTGATCACGCCGTCGCTGGACGAGATGGTCACCCTCGCCTCGGAGATGGAGCGGCAGGGCTTCGAGATCCCGCTGCTCATCGGTGGGGCGACGACCTCGCGCGCGCACACCGCGGTCAAGATCGACCAGAAGTACCACGGGCCGGTCATCTGGGTGAAGGACGCGTCGCGGTCCGTGCCGGTGGTCGCCGCCCTGCTGTCCGACGAGCAGCGGCCCACCCTGCTGGCCGAGACCGACGCCGACTACGCGGCGCTGCGCGAGCGGCACGCGGCCCGCCAGGACAGCCGGACGCTGCTGCCGATCGCCACGGCGCGGGCCGCGGCCCCGCCGATCGACTGGAGCAGCTACGCGCCGCCCCGGCCGCGGATGCTGCTGCAGCAGGCCCTCGACACCTGCTCCGGGCCGCCCTGCGACCACCTCCAGCACGCGGCCACCCAGTTCGTGAAGACCTTCGCCGACTACCCGCTGGAGGAGCTGCGCGGCTACATCGACTGGCAGCCGTTCTTCAACGCCTGGGAGATGCGCGGCCGGTTCCCCGACATCCTGCACAACCCGACCACCGGCGAGGCCGCCCGCCGGCTGTACGAGGACGCCCAGGCGATGCTCGACCGGGTCGTGGATGAGAGGTGGCTGCGGGCCAGCGGGGTGTTCGGGCTGTTCCCGGCCAACCAGGTCGAGGGCGACGACATCGAGCTCTACACCGACGAGTCGCGCGCGGAAGTCCGGGCCACCCTGCACCAGCTGCGCCAGCAGACCGAGGGCCGCGACGGCGTGCCGCGCAAGTCGCTGGCGGACTTCGTGGCGCCGAAGGAGACCGGGTTGCCCGACTACGTCGGGGCCTTCGCGGTGACCGCCGGCCTCGGGGCGGCCGAGCGGGTGGCGGCGTTCAAGAAGGAGAACGACGACTACAGCGCGATCATGCTGGAGGCGCTGGCCGACCGGCTCGCCGAGGCGTTCGCCGAGCGCCTGCACGAGCGGGTCCGCCGTGAGTTCTGGGGCTACGCCGCCGACGAGGCGCTGGACAACGACGCCCTGATCGCCGAGAAGTACGCCGGCATCCGGCCGGCTCCGGGCTACCCGGCCTGCCCCGAGCACACCGAGAAGCGCACCATCTGGGAGCTGCTCGACGTCGAGGCGGCCACCGGCATCGAGCTCACCGAGAACCTCGCCATGTGGCCGGGAGCGGCGGTCAGCGGCCTGTACTTCGCCCACCCCGAGTCGCGCTACTTCGTCCTGGGCCGGGTCGGCCGCGACCAGGTCGAGGACTACGCCCGCCGCAAGGGCTGGACCGTGGCCGAGGCGGAGCGGTGGCTGTCACCGAACCTCGGCTACCGCACCGAGGACGAGTGACCGACCCCGCCCCACCGGGTCATTCGACGACGAGGACGTCGGCGAACGCGGGGGAGGAGCGGCTGGTGAAGGGGTAGCTCCCCGACTCGGCGGGGACGAGGAAGGTGATCAGCGACCGCCCCGGGACGACGACGTCGAACGAGCCGTCGGCCGCGGTGATCGTCGCCTCCGCGGCGGTGCCGTTGTGCACGGTCACCCGTGACCCCGCGGCGACCGGCCCGGCGACGTGGAAGCGCTCGTCGTCGATCAGCACGGTGACCGACAGCTCGCCGTGGTCGTGGCCCGCCATGGGATCGGCCGCCGGCGCGGTCGCGGCCGCGGTGCCCGGTGCGGGGACCGCGGGCTGCGGGGGAGGGCTCGCGGCCAGCGCGACGGCCACCGCGAGGGTGGCCAGCATGACCAGCACCTCGACACCGGCGAACCGGCGGAAGGCGCCCGGCGCGCCGGCGCGCAGCCGCGGCAGCGTGCGCCGGCGGTGCGCCCACCCGAACAACCCGAGGACGACGAACGCTCCCGACTTGGCCAGGAGCAGCTCCCCGTAGCCGCTGCCCAGCACGGTGGTCAGCCCGGCGGCGCCGCCCGCGACGATCCACGCCGCGACCACGCCGGAGCTCCCGGTGACCAGCAGGCAGGCCAGTGCCAGCCCGCTGAAGCGCCCGGCGGCGCGGGGGAGGTCCGCGCCCCGCCGGGCGTGCACCAGCAGGGCGAGCAGGCCCCCGACCCAGACCGCGGCGGCCACGACGTGCGCACCGAGGGCCGTCACCGCGAGGAGGTGGGAGTCGGCGTCGGAGGAGTGCCCGCTGAGCACCACCGGGACGACCAGCGCCGCCAGTGCGACGAGCCCGATCGCGCGCGTGCCGCCCGCCCCGGTGCAGCGGCGCGCGCCCACGGCCACGGTGGTGGTGAGCGCGACGACGACCAGCGCCGCCCGCCCCGTCCCGGTGTCGGTGAGGAAGACCCGCGCCGAGGACCAGGTCAGCTCGGTCGGGGGTGCGCCGACGAGCCGGCTGAGCGTCAGCACGGCGCCGGCGACGGTGGCTCCCGCCCAGGCCGCGGCCCACCGGGACGTCGCGAGGACAGCGCGGCGGGCGGCCGGCGCCAGGGAGCCGGACCGGCCGGGGACCAGGACGGCGGCGAGGACCAGGGCGCCGATCGTGCCGACCGCGGCGATCCGGCCGGCCAGCGTGACCACCAGCAGCCCGCCCTCCACCACCGGGCCGGCCGTGGTCAGGCCGGCGGTCCCGGACGCCGGGCCGTCCCCGCCGATCGCGGCCGCGCCGAGCACCAGCGCGACCAGGGCGAGGGCCACCCCGGGCAGGAGCAGCCCGCGGCCGGCCGTGGTCGCCGCAACCGGCGGCTCCTCCGGCCCGGCCTGCCGGGTCGCCGGTGCGGCGCTGCTCATGCGCGGCCGCGCAGCCGCCGGGCCAGCAGCAGCCCGAGGACGGACAGCGCACCCGCGCCCACCGCGCCCGCCGCGAGGCCACCGAACGCCGTACCACCGCCGGCGGGGCCGGGCTCCGCCGCCGGGGCCGAGCCGGCCGGAGCCGGGGCTGCCCCGCCGCCGGCCCCGTCCCCGGTCACGCCGAACGCGAAGGAGCCGGAGATCGGGTGCCCGTCGGCGGAGGTGCTGCGCCACTGCACGGTGTACGTGCCGGCGTCCGGCGCGTCGGCCAGCGGCTGCACCACGGCGTCGTCCCGGATCTCGGGGGCCCCGCGGTCGATCCGCCCGCCGTCCGGCCCGGTGACGACGACCTCGGTGCCCAGGGGCAGCGGCGTACCGCTGAACCGCAGCTCGACGGCGGACGGCGCGGTCGCGACGGTCTCCCCGGCGCCCGGGGAGCTGCCGACGAGCCCGTCGTGGGCGGAGGCCACCGAGGGCGACGCCAGCAGGATGCCGAGCGCCACCAGGGCGACGACCAGCAGCGCTGACGGCCGGGATCCCCGGGCGGGCCCGGGCGTGCGCGATGCAGACATGACCGGCCTTCGTCCGTGCGGGCGGTTCCGGTTCGGGCGGCACCGGCCGGCGCGCCCCGGAGGCGGGGGTCCAGCCTGGTGGAGGGCCAGGTGGGGCGCAACCGACTAGGACACGATCGAGTTACTTCGGCATGACGGTGAACCGATCGGGCATCGACGACGAAGGTCATGTGGTCAGCGCGGTGGCGGACGGCGAGTTCGTCCGCCGGGGGAACCGGCCCGCTGGCCGAGGTCGCACCAGACCTGCACCACGGTGGATGCACCGGCGCATCCACCGGCACGACGGGCCCGCGGTTCCCAACCGCGGCCCGCCGGCCCGCCTCCGAGCGGAGTCGGCTCTTCCGACGACGAGGAGCTCACCTTGCGCAAGGCACTCGCACTTCCGACCGTTGCCATCGCCGCCGCGGCGTTCCCGCTGCTCACCATGTCCGCCGCCTCGGCGCACGAGGGGGCGCACAGCTACCAGGCCGACCTCGGTGCCCTCAACTCCTCTGGTGTCGACGGCACCGGGATGGTCACCCTGGACGGCAACACCGCGACCGTCATGGTCGAGGCGACCGGCCTGCTGGCCGGCTCGCCGCACGCCCAGCACTTCCACATCGGCGCCCTGGGCGAGTGCCCGACCGACGCCGACGACAAGGACGGCGACGGCTTCCTGAGCACCACCGAGGGCGCGCCCGCCTACGGCGCCATCGGCACGTCGCTGACCACCACCGGCGACACCAGCCCCGAGAGCGGCCTGGCCATCGACCGCTTCCCGACCGCCGATGACGGCTCGGTCAGCTACGAGCGGACCTTCGAGGTCAGCGACGACGTCCACGCGGCGTTCGAGGAGGGCACTGCCGTCCTGGTCCTGCACGGCGTCGACAAGAACGGTTCCGGCGCCTACGACGGTGACGTCATGAGCGACCTCGACCCGTCGCTGCCCATGGAGGCGACCGCTCCGGCCGCCTGTGGGTCGCTCGAGGCCGCGCAGATGGGCGCCGCTCCCGCGGGTGGCGCCGAGACCGGCGCCGGCAGCACCGCCGGCTTCGAGGCGCAGACCGCCATGGGCGTCGGCGCGCTGGCGCTGGCCGGTGCCGCGGGTGCCGGGGCGATCGCCTACCGCCGCCGCCAGGCCGACCAGGCCTGATCCGGCCGCGGAGCCGCGCGGGGGGCATGCCCTCCCGCGCGGCTCCGCGCCCCGCCCCACCGGAGGAAGGATGGTCCCCGTGACCGAGCAGCGCAGCCGGCGACCCGGCACCCGCACGTGGACCGCCCTGGCCCTGGTGCTCGCGCTCGTCGGCGTCCTCGCCGTGGTGCTGGCCGTGACCGGTCAGCAGCGCGCGCCGCAGCCGCCGGCGGCCACCGACCGGACCGAGCCGGCCGCCTCGGCCGCCCCGGAGGTCTCCGACCAGGTGGCCCCTCCGGAGCCGACGACCCCCGCCACCGACGCCGCCCCGGCGGCCCCGCCGGTCGCGGTGACGATCCCGGCCATCGACGTGAGCAGCGAGCTCATGCGGCTGGGCCTCAACGACGACGGCACGGTGGAGGTCCCGCCGCTGGAGGCCGACGACCGGGCGGGCTGGTACGAGCGGGGGCCCGCGCCCGGCGCCGTCGGCCCGGCGGTGATCCTCGGCCACGTGGACTCCGCCGCCCACGGACCCGGCATATTCTTCGATCTCGGCGCCCTGGAACCCGGCAGCGAGGTCGAGGTCACCCGGGCCGACGGCACCGTCGCCGTCTTCCGCGTGGACCGGGTGGAGCGCCACCCCAAGGACGACTTCCCGACCATCGAGGTGTACGGCAACACCGACGACGCCCAGCTGCGGCTGATCACCTGCGGCGGTGACTTCGACTCCGGAGCCCGCAGCTACACGGACAACGTGATCGCGTTCGCGTCGCTGGTGGCCACCCGCCCGGCCTGAGCCGGACGACCTCCCGCCGGGGCGTCAGCGCGCCGGCGCCGCCCGCACGACCAGGAGCCCGCCGACGGCCGGCACCAGCGACAGCGCCCGGACGCGGGTCGGCGCGGGCAGCTGCCAGGCGAGCGCGATGACGACCAGGTAGCAGAACCCGTGCACCGGGCCGAGCGCGGAGGCGACCGACGGCACGTGGACGGTCGCCAGGTTGGCCAGCAGGAGAACCAGGGTGGCCGTCTCGACCGTCGCGGCGACGACCAGCCAGCGCTGGGGCACTTCAGACGCCCGTCGTCGAGCCGGGCCGCACGATCATCAGCACGACGACGACCACCCAGAGCAGGTTGACGACGCCGGAGTACGCGCCCAGCCGGCGGACCAGCGCGGGCGCGTCGAGCGCGGCCGCCCGGGTGGTGGCGGCCGCCCCGCTGCCGGGGGGCTCCCCGGACCCGTCGGCGGCCCGGGAGAGCAGCTCCCGCTGTCCGGGGAGCACGACGGCCGCCAGCAGCAGGCCGGCCAGCGCGGTCAGCGCCATCGACACCTGCACCCAGGCGTTCCCCAGGACGCCGAGCTGGGCGGCGGTCGCCAGGCCGAACACCGGCACGGCGAGCGCCAGGACCGCGTACACCCGCGTGATGCGGTGCAGCAGCTGCAGGGCCGGGACGGCGGACCGCGCCGTCGTCCCGTCGAGCGCCAGGCGCGCGTAGCGGGGGAAGAGGCTCACCGCGACGGTCACCGAGCCCACGAAGACCACCGCCGCCACCACGTGCACGCTGAGCAGTACCGCGGCCATCGGTTCCCCTCTCGTCCGGGGTATTAGTCCGGCTGAAACTAGCACGGCCCGTGTCGGCCCGGGGGAGGATGTGGCCCGGCCCGACGACGAGAGGAGACGACGTGACGAGCCCGGACGTGCCGAGCCCGCCGGCGACCAGCCCCGCCGTCCTGCTCGTCGCCCTGGGCCGGCAGCTCGACGGCTGGATCAACGGCTCCCTCGAGGAGGTCGGCCTGTCCCTGCGGCTGCTCGGAGCCCTCGGGCACCTGGCCCGCGAGCCCGGCCTCTCGTACACCGAGCTCGCGCGGCGGGCGCGGGTGACGACGCAGAGCATGCACGCCACCGTCGCGGCACTCATCGAGGCCGGCGCCGTCGCGCCCGCCGGTCCGGGCCGGGGGAGGCGGGCGCTGCTCGACCTGACTCCCCGTGGCCGCCGGCTGCTCGCCACGGGACAGGCCGTGATCGCCGGGATCGACGCGGAGCTGCGCGGGCTCGGGAGCCTGCCCGCGGACCGCGACCTGTTCGGTCTGCTCGGCGCGGTCACCGGCAGGACCGGCGGCCCGTCCGAGGCGGGCCGCGCGGACGAGGGGTCGGCGTAGGCGGGCCGGGTTGGGGTCCGAGGAGGATCGGAACGGTTGTTGGCGGTAGCCATCTCTGCTGACGGCGAAGCCCCCAGCAGAGATGAAGTGTTCACAGCTCTGGTTCTGGCTATGCCTCGGTCGTCGGAGGCGCGTGCAGTTCATGCTCGGCGGCGGTGACCTGGGCCGCGGGGCGTGGCGGCAGGTGCCGGTAGAGGCTGGTGCGGGTGATCCCGCTCTTAGTGACGATCTCGGCGATCGTGCTGCCGGTGTCGCGAAGGTGCGCGGCGTAGGCGAGCTTGTCGGGGTCGACGACGGCGGGCCGCCCGATCCGCCGGCCTTTCGCGGTCGCGGCCGCGCGGGCACCGGCGGCGCGTTCGAGGCTGTAGGTGCGTTCCATCTGGGCGAACAGCGCCAGCAGCACGACGGCCAGCTGGGCCATCGGATCATCCGGGTTGGCGGAGTCGACCTTGATGGGGTCGGCGAGGGTGCGGATGCCGACTCCGCGCTCGGCCAGGTCGTGGATCAGGTTCAGGGTGTCGCGCACGGTCCGCCCGAGCCGGTCGAGGGTGTGGATGACGATGACGTCGCCGTGCCGGGCGAAACTCATCGCCGCCTGCAGGCCGGGCCGGTTGGTGTGGCCCCGGACTTCTTGTCGACGTAGATCCGCTCGGGCGGGATGTCGGCCGCCTCGAGCGCCATGATTTGCCGATCAAGATCTTGCTTGGTGGTCGAGACCCGCGCGTACCCAAGATCCAGGTCGCTACCGTACCGAAATTCAAGATCGTACGACACATTCGGTACTCACTTGTGGGACAGCTTTTGGGACGATCTCGACCTGGGCGTCTGTGATCGGCGCCGGAGCTGGCCGCCGGTGTCCCACTTCCGAGGAAGTGGGACGGCCCGGCAGGCCGCCTGCATATCCCGCCCTTGCGGTAGAAGCTAGGGCGAAACCTAGTGGGTGAAGTTACCGCTGTCCGATCGAGGCCGTTGCCCGCTGAGGGTCCGTGCCCAGGGCTCGTCGACGTCGGCCAGGCCGAGGGTCAGCGTGACATTCTCGAGCATGCCGGCGCCGAACCAGAGCCGGACCGCAGCGTCGTCGTGGTTCAGGAGCTCACTGACGAGTTCGACCTGCCGGGCATAGCACGTGCGCACCGCCTCGGCCACGAGCGGCTCATCAGCTGCGCAACTGGCCTGCATGAGGAACCGCATGACGTCCCGGTCCTGGATCAGGGTGCTGTACGCGGACCGGATCGCACGCATCACCCCTTCCGCCTGTCGGGGCGGCCCTGCCTCATCGGTGCCGGCGCCGGCTCCGGTCAGAGCATCCGAGAGCAGCTCGGACACGTGGAGGACGGCACCGGCGAACAGCGCCTCCTTACTGGCGAAGAGACGGTAGACGTAGGGCTGAGAGATTCCGGCCCGTTCGGCGATCTCACTGGTTGTCGTGCCGTAGTAACCCTTGCGCGCGAAACAGGCCACGGCAGCGTCCAGCACGACCCGACGGCGTTGATCGCTTTTCACGCTGGAGCCGGAGGCGGGCATGTCTACCAGTTTTTCACTGCGGGGTGAGACGGGGTGAGAGGGGGGCAAGACGGGTGGGCGACCCGTCCTGCCCCCCTCTCACCCTGTCGAATCGGGATCAGCGCCCTGCGGGCCACGACACGTCTTGGCCACTGGCCGCCTGGTCGGGGGTCATGGCCTCGATAACCACAAGAGGGTTCCAGTAGTCGACGAACCGCTCGACCAGGCCCGCCTCGTCGAGGCGGATCACCGTGATGACCGTCTGCTCATACGGCTTGCCGGTGCTGAGGACGCTTCCCTCCGAGCGGTATTCGGCGACCGCGGTGCGGGGGTCGGTCGTCTCGATGAACTTCACGTCGACGAACTTCACATCGAAGGTCTGCGGGAAGCCGCGCATGTGGGCGATCAGCGCCTCGCGTCCCTGCACCCGGGTAGGCACACCGGCGGGAGCGAAGGGGAACTCGACCGTGCCGTCCGCGGCGTACAGCTCGATCCACTCGTCGATCTGGCCGGAGGACACCAGCCGCAGGTGCTCTGCCAGGGCGTGCTGCGCGGGGGTGAGTTCGCGGGTCGGGTTGGCGTTCATGGTCGCTCCTTGGTTAGTGATTGAACAATAACAAACCTAACCGGGAGGCCGCCGAGGAGCAAGGGTGAGGACCGTCACGGCCCAGCCAAGACAGACGTGGGCAGTCCGCATGGCGATCAGGACCGAAGGTCACCAAGGTTCCGGGCCGGCAGCGGAGGTGTCCGGCTCGCGAAGTGATCGCAGGGTGGTGATGTCGGGTTGCGTGAAGGCGTACCTGCCGAGGAAGTTGATGTGCTCGAACTGCAGGGGCGACATGCGGGCGATCATCTCGTCCGTGACGGGAAACTTCTTTTCCATCAGGGTTTTGACCGTTGTATCGATGTAGAGGCTGTTCCACAGCACGACGGCGTTCAGGGCCGGGCCGAGGGCGCCGAGCTGGTCTTCCATCCCCTGGCGGTAGTGCTGGCGCAATTCGCCTCGGTGGCCGAAGAAGATCCGCCGGGCCAGGGTGTGGCGGCCCTTGGAGATGTTCAGCTGGGCGGTGAGCATCCGCCGGTAGTCGCCGTCAGCGATCACCTGTAGGACGTGCAGGGACTTGAAGATCCGCCCGTACTGCGCGAACGCGTCGCCCAGGCCGGTGGGGCGTCCCTCTCGCGAGAGCATCCGGATCAGGTCGTAGCCGCGGACCTCGCCCAGGCTCAGGGAACCGGCCACCCGCAGCATGTCGGGCCAGTGCTGGGCGATGCGGTCGGTGTGGACCAGGTGGCGGGAGGTTTGCTGCAGCGACCCAAACGCCCGTAGCGGGACACCTGCTCTTCCGACAGAAAATCGACCGGCATAGCCACAAACCGTATAAGCAGTGGGACGCTACGTCACCAATACGGCCCTTTCGGTCCCGCTACCGCCAAAAACCGTTCCGATCCTCCCCACACCCGGGTTCGGTCCACCGGGGCCGCCATCGGGGAGACCCCGGTCGGCTGGGAGACTCGCGGCGGCATCCGAGTGGCCGAGAGGGATCGCAGTTCACATGACGAAGAGCCCCGCCGCCGTCCTGTTCGACATGGACGGCACTCTCGTGGAGACCGAGGAGTACTGGGGCGAGGCGATGTTCGAGCTCGCCGCCTCGCTCGGGGGGCGCATGTCGGCGGAGGCGCGCGCGGCGACCGTCGGCACCAGCATGCGGAACTCCATGCAGGTGCTGTACGCCGACCTCGGCCTGACCCGCTCGGAGGAGCAGCTGCAGGCCGACGCCCGCCGGGTCGAGGACCGCACCGGTGAACTCATGGCCACCGCCGGCATCCCGTGGCGGCCCGGTGCCCGGGAGCTGGTCGGTGGCGTCCGCGCGGCCGGGCTCGCCACCGCCCTGGTGACGACGACGCCCCGCCGGCTGGCCGACGTCGTGCTCGCCAGCATCGCCGCCGATCTGGGCGCCGATCCGTTCGACGCCACCGTCTGCGGCGACGAGGTGCCCGCCCGGAAGCCGGACCCGGCGCCCTACCTGCAGGCCGCCGCGGTGCTCGGCGTCGACCCCGGGACCTGCGTGGTCGTCGAGGACTCGCTGGTCGGGATCATCGCCGGGCTGGCCGCGGGGATGGCGGTGCTCGGCGTGCCGGCGCTCCAGCCGGTGCCGCCGGCCCCCGGGCTCACCCTCCGGGACACCCTCGCCGGGGTGGGGCTGCCCGAGCTGGCCGCCGTGCTCGCCGCCGGCCCGGCGATGGAGCCCGCCGGCTGCTGACCCGGCCCTAGGCTGCCGGCGTGGCCGACCACCGCGAGACCGCCCAGCCCGAGACGGCCCAGCCCGGACCGATCGCGGACGAACGGGAGCTGCTGCTGGCCTGGCTGGAGCACCTCCGGGCATCGCTCCTGCGCATGCTCGAGGACCTGGACGAGGAGCAGGCGCGCTGGCGGCCGGACGGTGCCCTGATCGGCGTGATCGGCATCGTGAACCACCTGACCCACGTGGAGCGCCGCTGGATCGACGGCCGGATGCTCGGGGAAGCGGTGCACCGGAGCGAGGCCGAGTTCTCCCCGGGCCCGGAGCTGACCGTGCCCGCGGCCGTGCGGGGCTACCGCGAGCGGGGTGCGGCCACGGCCGCCGCCGTGCGGTCGATGGAGGTGACCCGGCCGTGCGCCGACGGCAGCGGGCGGGACCTGCGCTGGGTGCTGCTGCACCTGGTCGAGGAGACCGCCCGGCACGCCGGGCACGCCGACGCCACCCGCGAGCTGCTGGACGGCGTCACCGGCCGCTGACGGGCCACCGGCGGCGCTGCCGTCACGGGGCCGGCCCTCACCGGGCGCCGGCGGCGCCCTCCCGCAGGAAGCCCAGCAGCCCGTCGAGGCCCGGCAGCTGGTAGCTCCAGAAGGCCGACACCATGGCCCGCGCGGCGGCCGGGTCCTCGGCGGTGCGCAGGATCTCGGCCAGCGTCCTGCGGGTGTTGTCGAAGACGATCTCCAGCACCTTCCGCTGGGCCGCGGACGGCGGCACATCGAGCGAGCGGAGGACGTGCTCGGTGAGGCGGGCCACGAACCCGGCGGGGTAGCCGGCGAAGGGCGTGCCCGCCGCCCGGTCGAGCAGCACGACCACGGCGAGCCGGTGATCCAGCCAGAAGTCGAGCAGCTCGCCCGCCGCGGGAGAGGTCCGGGGGGACCGCTCGGCGAGGGCCGCCACGCGGCCGTCCAGCAGCTCGTCGTGCCGGTCGGCGAGGTCGCCGGGGACGACCGCGGCGAAGAGCGTCTCCTTCGAGGGGAAGTAGCGGTACACGTTGCCGGGCGCGGTGCCGGCCGCGGCGGCGATGGCGGCCATCGACGTCCCCGGGTAGCCCTGCTCGGCGAAGCACCGCAGGGCGGCGCTCTCGATGCGGGCCCGGACCTCGGGCTTCCGGACCTGCGCCATCAGGCTCCCCCCGGCCACGGCGCCGCCGGCCAGGGGGCGGCCTGCTCGAGCTCGTAGGCGAGGGCCAGCAGCAGCGCGTCGGCTCCGGGGCGCGCGGCGATGTGCATCCCGACCGGGAGGCCGTCGTCCTGGCCGAGCGGCAGCGACATGCCCGGGCAGGAGGACATGTTGTGGATCGGCGTGTACCCGACCGCCTCCTCCGTGCGGCGGATCAGCACCTCCCGCCCGGCGTCGGGGGAGAGGTGGCCGACGGGCCACGGCGGGCGGGCGACCGTGGGGCTGAGGACGACGTCGGCGCGCTCGAACAGCCGCAGGTAGGCGCGGGTCCCGTCGGCGAACGCCGCCGCTCGGACGGCGTCCTCGTCGGGGCCGAGGGTGGCACCCCACTCGATCAGCTCCAGCGTGAACGGCTCCAGCTCCTCCGGGCCCGGCGGCCGGCCGAGCAGCGGCGTGACGGACGCGGCGACGACCGCCATCGTCTGCGCCGCCGCGCCGAAGAACCCGCGGCTGAGTGCCGGGCCGGAGACGTCCAGCGGCGCGGCGTCCACCACGTCGTGCCCGAGCGAGGCGCAGAGGTCGGCCGCACGCCGGAGCTCGCGTGCCACGGCGGGGTGCGGCGCCGCGCCCATGAGCGTCGCGCCGAGCACCGCGATGCGCAGCCGGTCCCTGGCCGGCCCGCGGACGACGCCGACCGGCGGGTGGACCGCGTCGGCCCCGGTGCGCTCGGTCGCCGCCAGGAAGGCGGCGCTGTCGCGGACCGTGCGGGAGATGCAGTGCTCCACCACCAACCGGCCGAGGCCCGGCATCTCCGGGCCGACGGGGGTGGGCCGCTGGTTGGTCGGCTTGAAGCCGACGACGCCGGTGAGCGCGGCCGGCACGCGGAGCGAGCCACCGGCGTCGTCGCCGTGGGCCATGGGCAGGACGCCCGCGGCGACCAGGGCCGCGGATCCGCCGGAGGACCCGCCCGCGGACACGCCGACGCGCCACGGGTTGCCGGTGACGCCGTGCAGCGCCGTCTCGGTGCTCCCGAGCAGGCCGAACTCGGAGCTGGTCGTGGAGCCGAGGACCTGCAGGCCGGCGTCCCGGATCCGGGCGGCGTAGGGGGAGTACTCCTCGGTGCGGTGCCCGGCGAACAGCCGGGAGCCGAAGGTCCACGGCAGGCCCGGCCAGCCGATCAGCTCCTTGACGGCGAACGGCACGCCGGCCAGGGGACCGGCGGGACCGGGCGGGGGGACGTCGGCGGGAGGGGTGGCGGGGGCGTGGGCGGCGACGGCGCCGAGGTCGGACCGTTCGGCCATCAGGGCGCGCGCGGCGTCCGCCAGCTCCGCCGGCGTGACCTGGCCACTGCGCACCAGCCGCGCCATCTCGACGGCGTCCCAGCTGCGGTACTCGTCGGCGGAGATGCTCATGCGGCCAATAGTGAATGCGCCGTTCACGTTTGCCAACCACCTGGCGCGCCAGGCCCTCCGGCCGCTACGCCAGGTACTCCTTGTAGGTCCGGGCCAGCGGGCGCAGGCCCAGCGACTCGTAGAACGCGAACGCCTCCGGCTCGTCGGCGGAGAGCTGCAGCTTGTAGCAACCGGCCCGGCGCCCGTGGTCCCGTGCGGCTGCCAGCAGCGCCGCGCCCACCCCGGAGCGCCGGTGCGCCGCGTCGATGACGACGTTCTCGACGAGCAGGTACGGGTCGCCGGCGTGCGCCGCGTTCGCGAGCACCGTGAGGTCCACGGTGCCGACGATCTCCCCGGCGGCCTCGGCGACGAGCACGGTCCGCCCCGGGGTCGCCAGCGTGGCGGCCCACGCGTCGCGGACCCGGTCGGACCCGGCGAGCTCCAGCTCCGCGTACAGCGCGCGTACAGAGCCACGACGCCGGACAGGTCGGTCGCGACCGCCGGCCGCACGGAAGGCGCCACGGTGCCGGTCAGGCCGGCGTGAGGGGCAGCGTCGTCCGCCAGCCGGCCGCCGCGGCAGCCTCGGCCGGGAAGGGCGGGGGCGTGCCGCCGAACGCCGGGCACAGGGCCTGGTGGTCGCACCAGCCGCACAGCCGGCTCTTGTTCGGGCGGAACTCGCCGGTGGCCACGGCCCGCTCGATGGCCGACCAGATGGCCAGCAGCGTCCGCTCGAACCGGACCAGCTCGCCCTCGTCGGGGGCGTAGGTCAGCGCGTCGCCGTCGCCGAGGTACAGCAGCTTCAGCTGGGCGGCGACCACGCCGCGGGTGCGCCAGAGCACCAGCGCGTAGAACTTCATCTGGAACAGCGCCTTGGACTCGAACGCCTCGCGCGGCATCGAGCCGGTCTTGTAGTCGACCACCCGCAGCGCGCCGTTCCGGGCGACGTCGAGCCGGTCGACGTACCCGCGCAGCAGCAGCCCGTCGGGCAGCGTGACCTCGACCAGCTGCTCGCGGCCCTCGGGCTGGATGCGGCGCGGGTCCTCCAGCGTGAAGTACCGCTCCACGAGCTTCCCGGCCGAGGCCAGCCAGGCCTGCACCGACTCCGGGGCGTTCGGGTCGGTCTCCGCGCCGTCGGGCTGCGCGGTCCCGAACAGCTCGGCGACCCCCGGCTCCTCGCGCAGCTCCGCCCACGCCGGCTCGAGGAGCTCCAGCGCGCTCTCGGGCGTGCGCCGGGCCGGGGGGAGGTCGTAGAGGCGCTCCAGCACCGAGTGCACCAGCGTGCCGCGGACCGCGGCCAGGCTCTTGCGCTCGGGCAGCCGGTCGATGGTGCGGTACCGGTACAGCAGCGGGCAGGTCTTGAAATCGGCCGCGCGGCTGGGGGAGAGGGAGGGGCGCCGCGGGGCGGGCGCGTCCGGAGCGGCCTCGGCCGGGGAGTCGGCCGCCTGCACGTCGGGGTAGGCCATCGCCGTCATGCGCCCGAGGCTAGGTGGCGCCCCCGACACTTCCGGGCACCCGCGCCGCGTCGGCGGCACGGGTCACACCGGCGCCGTCCGTACGCTGGTCGCCCGTGGACACCCAGCCTGAGCCGGACACCGACGTCGTCGAGGAGGCGCAGCACGCGCCGGAGGACGTGGCTGCCGAGCCCCCGGCCCAGCGCGCGGAGCCGGTCGAGGGCGCCTTCGTCGCCGGCGACCGGGTGCAGCTCACCGACCCCAAGGGGCGGCTGCACACCGTCGTCCTGACGCCGGGCAAGCAGTTCCACACCCACCGCGGGGCGATCGAGCACGACGACCTGATCGGGGCGCCGGAGGGCTCCGTCGTGCACTCCACGGCCAACACCGGCTATCTCGCGCTGCGGCCGCTGCTGGCCGACTACGTGCTCTCCATGCCGCGCGGGGCGCAGGTCATCTACCCCAAGGACGCCGCGCAGATCGTCGGGTTCGGGGACGTCGGCCCGGGCATGCGGGTCCTGGAGGCCGGGGCCGGCTCGGGCGCGCTCAGCTGCTCGCTGCTGCGGGCGGTCGGCGCCGGGGGATCGCTCACCAGCTACGAGCGGCGCGAGGACTTCCTCGACGTGGCCCGCGGCAACGTGGGGGCCTTCTTCGGCGAGGTGCCGGCGAACTGGACCCTGCGGCTGGGCGACCTCGCCGACCACCCGGCCGAGGAGGTGGTGGACCGCGTCGTGCTGGACATGCTGGAGCCGTGGGCGGTGCTGCCCACGGTGGCCGCGGCGCTGCGGCCCGGGGGAGTGCTGGTCGGCTACGTCGCCACGGTCACGCAGCTGTCGACCTACGTCGAGGCGCTGCGGGCCCAGGGCGTCTGGACCGAGCCGTACGCCTGGGAGTCCCTGCTGCGCCCGTGGCACGCGGTCGGCCTGGCCGTCCGACCGGAGCACCGGATGGTGGCGCACACCGCGTTCCTCGTGACCGCGCGCCGGCTCGCCGAGGGCGCCGTCGCACCCATCCGGCAGCGGCGCGCCCAGAAGCACTGACAGGGGCCCTGTCCCTCGTCCCTGCCCCCTCGTCCCTGGCGCGCCCGGGCCTCCGCGAGCCCACGGCGAAGTGTCGTCGCGCGTGTATAGATTTGCGTCCTGGCTCCCCCGACTGTGCGGAGGTGCGTGATGGGCCCAGGTTCGAGCAATGGTCCTGACGAGCTGAGGGCGCGGCGTGAACGCGACGTGACGGCGCTGCTCAGCCAGATCTCCTACCTCGAGGAAGAGATCGGGCTGCTCCGTCGCAAGGTGGCCGACAGCCCCCGGCAGGTGCGCGCGCTGGAGGAGCGGATCGCCGAGGCGGAGGGGCGTGCGGCCTTCCTGTCGGAGCGCAACGACAAGCTCGCCGGCACGCTGCGCGACGCCCGCGAGCAGCTGGTCACGCTCAAGGAGGAGGTCGACCGCCTCGGCCAGCCGCCGTCGGGCTACGGCGTCTTCCTCGGCGGCTACGACGACGGCACGGTCGACGTCTTCACCGGCGGTCGCAAGCTGCGGGTCTCGGTGTCGCCGAACGTGCCGGCCGAGGGGCTCCGCCCCGGCCAGGAGGTCATGCTCAACGAGGCGATGAACGTCGTCGAGGCCCGCGGCTACGAGAAGCAGGGCGACGTCGTCATGCTCAAGGAGCTGCTGGAGCCGATCGACGGGGTGACCCAGCGGGCGCTGGTGATCGGGCACACCGACGAGGAGCGGGTGGTCTACCTCGCCGACTCCCTCACCGGCCAGCCGCTGCGCGTGGGCGACTCGCTCCTGCTGGAGACGCGTTCGGGCTACGTGTACGAGCGCATCCCCAAGAGCGAGGTCGAGGAGCTCGTCCTCGAAGAGGTCCCCGACATCGACTACGCCGACATCGGCGGGCTGGCGCGGCAGATCGAGCAGATCCGGGACGCCGTCGAGCTGCCGTTCCTGCACGCCGACCTGTTCCGCACCTACGAGCTGCGGCCGCCCAAGGGCATCCTGCTCTACGGCCCGCCCGGCTGCGGGAAGACGCTGATCGCCAAGGCGGTGGCGAACTCGCTGGCCAAGAAGGTGGCCGCCGTCCGCGGCGACGGCGACACGAGCCAGGGGAAGTCCTACTTCCTCAACATCAAGGGCCCGGAGCTGCTCAACAAGTACGTCGGCGAGACCGAGCGGCACATCCGGCTGGTCTTCCAGCGGGCGCGCGAGAAGGCCAGCGAGGGCACGCCGGTCATCGTGTTCTTCGACGAGATGGACTCGATCTTCCGCACCCGTGGCTCGGGGGTGTCCTCCGACGTCGAGTCGACGATCGTCCCGCAGCTGCTGAGCGAGATCGACGGTGTCGAGGGCCTGGAGAACGTGATCGTCATCGGCGCCTCCAACCGCGAGGACATGATCGACCCGGCGATCCTCCGGCCCGGGCGGCTGGACGTGAAGATCAAGATCGAGCGCCCGGACGCCGAGGCCGCGCGCGACATCTTCAGCAAGTATCTGACGACGTCGCTGCCGATCAACCCCGACGACCTCGCCGAGCACGGCGGCAGCCGCGAGGCGACGGTCGCCGGGATGATCCAGCGCACCGTCGAGCGCATGTACACCGAGAGCGAGGAGAACCGCTTCCTCGAGGTCACCTACGCCAACGGTGACAAGGAGGTCCTCTACTTCAAGGACTTCAACTCCGGCGCCATGCTGCAGAACATCGTCGACCGGGCGAAGAAGATGGCGATCAAGGAGCACCTGGAGACCGGCACGTCGGGTCTGCGGGTCAGCCACCTGATGGCCGCCTGCCTCGACGAGTTCAAGGAGAACGAGGACCTGCCCAACACCACCAACCCCGACGACTGGGCGCGGATCTCGGGCAAGAAGGGCGAGCGGATCGTCTACATCCGCACCCTGATCAGCGGCAAGGGCAACGAGTCCGGCCGCGCGATCGACACCGCGACGAACACCGGCCAGTACCTGTAGGCCGCACCCGGCGACGCCGACGGCCCGGCCACCCCGCGGGGTGGCCGGGCCGTCGGCGTTCTCGGCCGCTCCGGGCCGTGGGTCAGCCCAGGCGGAGCACCTGGCCGGGGAAGATCATCCCCGGGTCGGCGCCGATGACGTCGCGGTTGGCCTCGTACAGCGACTGCCACGACAGGCCGGCGGACCTCGCGATCGACGACAGCGTGTCACCGGCCTGCACCGTGTACTGCTGCGCCGCGTCGGCCGGGTCGTCGGGCGCCGGAGGAGCGGGCGGCGTCGCGGTCCCGTCCTTGTCGGCCTCGGTCAGGCCGAGCTTCGCCGAGCAGGCCGGCCAGGCGCCCCAGCCCTGCACGGCGAGGGTCTTCTCGGCGGTCGCGATCTGCTGCTCGCGGGTGGCGAGGTCGGCGCGCGGCGCGAACTCGGTGCCGCCGAAGGCCTCCCAGGTCGACGGGGAGAACTGCAGGCCGCCGTAGTAGCCGTTGCCAGTGTTGATCGCCCAGTTGCCGCTGCTCTCGCACTGCGCGAGGCGGTCCCAGGTGGCGCCGTCGGCGGCGCCGGCGGTCCCGGCGCCGAGGAACGGCGCGATCAGCACCGCACCGGTCGCCGCGACGCCGGCGGTGCGGCGGCGGAGGGAGCGGGTGGACAGGCGGGAGGTGGTGCTCGGGTTCGTCATGATCCTCTCGAACGGCGGGCGCCCGGCGTCGGCGCCCGGCATCGGGCGGCGCGCTCCGCCCACGGAGCCGGATGGGGGACGGACCACGCCACCGGGCGGAGGGGGCGCGCGGCGGGTCCGGGAAGCGCGCGGCGGGCGGCTCGACGGCCACCCACGCCCCGCGCGCGGGCCCTGACCACTCTGCTGCGGCCGGGCAGTCCCGAGCGTACGGAGTCGTCCCGCCGCCTGCCACCCGCCGGGCGTGGTGCCGTCGCCGGGCACCCGCCCCGGCCGCCGGCGTCCGCGGCCTAGGGTTGGGTCATGAGCGTGCGGCGGGTCATGGGTACCGAGGTCGAGTACGGGATCTCGGTTCCCGGCCAGCCGGGGGCGAACCCGACGACGCTGTCGAGCCTGGTCGTGAACGCGTGGGCGGTCGCCGAGGCCCCGGCTCCGCGCCGGCCGCGCTGGGATTTCGAGGAGGAGTCGCCGCTGCGCGACGCCCGCGGTTTCGACCTGACGCCCGCGCAGGCGCTGGACCACAACGATCTCGACGACGACTCGGGCATGGCCAACGTCATCCTCACCAACGGCGCCCGGCTCTACGTCGACCACGCGCACCCGGAGTACTCGACGCCCGAGGTCACCACGCCGCGCGACATCGTGCTCTGGGACAAGGCGGGGGAGCAGGTGATGGCCGAGGCGGCCCGGCGGGCGGCGCGCATCCCCGGCACCAGCCCGATCCAGCTCTACAAGAACAACACCGACGGCAAGGGCGCGTCCTACGGCTCCCACGAGAACTACCTCATGGACCGGCGCACGCCGTTCATCGACATCATCCGCGGCCTGGTGCCGTTCTTCGTCACCCGGCAGGTGTTCGCCGGGTCCGGCCGGGTCGGCATCGGCACCGAGAGCCGGACCGAGGGCTTCCAGCTGTCCCAGCGCGCCGACTTCTTCGAGGTCGAGGTGGGGCTGGAGACCACGCTGAAGCGGCCGATCATCAACACCCGGGACGAGCCGCACGCCGACGCGGACAAGTACCGCCGGCTGCACGTGATCATCGGGGACGCGAACCTCGCCGAGCTGGCCACGTACCTGAAGGTCGGGACGACGTCGCTGGTGCTGGCGATGATCGAGGCCCGGGCCCTGCCGCACGACCTGGCCCTCGAGGAGCCGGTGCGGGAGCTGCAGGCGATCAGCCACGACCCGACGCTCACCCACCGCGTGCTGCTGCGCGACGGGCGGCGGATGACCGCCATCGAGGTGCAGCGCTGCTTCCTGGAGCACGCCGCCCGGTTCGTCGAGAGCCGCGGTGCGGCCGACGAGCAGACCGCCGACGTGCTGCGCCGGTGGGCCGAGGTGCTCGACGACCTGGAGACCGACCCGATGCGCCTGGCCGACCGGCTGGACTGGCCGGCGAAGCTGCGGCTGCTGGAGGGCTACCGCTCGCGCGACGGGCTGGGCTGGGGGGACTCCCGCCTGCGGCTGGTCGACCTGCAGTACTCCGACGTCCGGCCCGACAAGGGGCTCTACAACCGGCTGGTGGCCCGCGGGGCGATGCAGCGGCTGCTGAGCGACGCCGAGGTGGCGCAGGCGATGGGGACCCCGCCCGGGGACACGCGGGCGTTCTTCCGCGGGGAGTGCCTGCGCCGGTTCCCGGCCCAGGTCGCCGCGGCGTCGTGGGACTCCGTCGTGTTCGACCTGGGGCGCGACACCCTGGTGCGGATCCCGACCATGGAGCCCCTGCGCGGCACCCGCGAGCACGTGGGCGCCCTGTTCGAGGCGTCGGCGACGGCCCAGGAGCTGGTCGACACCATCACCGGGGGCTGAGCCGCCGGGAGCCGAGCGCGGGAGGCCGAGCCGCCGGAGGCCGATCACGGCCGGGGGACCGGCCGGCGGCCCCCGCCGGGCGGAACGGTCGCCGACCGTGTCCTGGCGGGGGCCTGCCGGATCGGATCAGTTGCCCTGGAGCTGGTCCTCGATGCGCTCGAGGACGTCGTTCGGGATCTGCTCCCGGACGTCGGCCGGGAGCCGGTCCATGATGTTGTCCGGGAGGTTGCCCGACATCTCGGCGGGGCTGCTGCCCTGGATCGCGCGGGAGAGGTCCCAGCGCTGGGCGGTGTTCCGCAGCCAGTCGGCCCACTGCTCGACGTCCTGGCCGTACTCGCCGTCGACGGCGCCCTCGACGATCTGCCGGATGTCGGCGCGCGCCTCCTCCGGCTCCTGGCCGAAGACCGACTGGATGTCCTGGCGCAGGTCCTGCGGCAGGCCCGAGATCACGCCGCCGATGCGCTCGGTCCAGCTCTCGACCTCGTTGCCGTAGTCCCCGCTGAGACCGTTCTGCACGATCTCCTGCAGCTCCTGGGCCCGCTCATCGGCCGGCAGGTCGGAGAGGTTGCTCAGGTCCTGCTGCAGGTCATCGGGCAGCCAGTCGCCCATGTCCACCTGCTGCATGCTGCCGAAGACGTCCTGCGCCGTCTTCTCCGCCTCGTCGAGGGCCTGCTCGGCCTCCTGCTGGGCCTCCTCGAGGGCCTGCTCGGCCTCGTCGACGGTCTCCTCGGCCTCCTGCTGAGCCCGCTCGCTGCCCTCCTCGGCCACCTGCTCGGCCTCCTGGCGGGCCTCCTCGAGCGCCTGCTCCGCCTCGTTCACGGCGTCCTGGGCCTGCTCCTGGGCCGCCTCGGCGGCCTCGCGCATGTCATCGGAGGGGGCTGCTGCCGCCGCCGGGGCCATGAACACCGCGGCAGCGGTCAGGGCCGCGGCGCCGGCGCCGGTCACAGTGCCTCGTCGTCCTCGAAGTCGCAGGTTCACGTCTGTCTCCTCGTGCGTCGACTGTGGTGGGCTGCGGTGCCTGCTGGTGCGGCACTGCGGCGAGGAGGCCGCCCGAGGCGGTGGTCCCGGGAAGCGGCAACTCCGTGCTGGTGATGTGCCCACCCCGGACCGGGGTGACGAGTGCGAAACCGTGACGCTTGCATGACGCCGCCGCAACATGCGCGCCCGGCGCCCCGAGCCGGGGCGTCACCTGCCCGGGAAACCGCCGGATGTCGGTGCCGGCGGGTAGCTTTCAGCCACCAGCGGATCCGAGGTACCGGAGGACGGCGATGGCCACCAGGGACAGCGGCGGGCAGCAGAAGGCGACGCGCTCGCGCGAGGAGACCGACGAGGTCGAGGCCTCCGTCGACAGCGAGGCCGCCGAGCGGCACAAGGAGATGACCGAGGACGTCGACTCGCTCCTCGACGAGATCGACGGCGTCCTCGAGGAGAACTCGGAGGAATTTGTTAGGGCGTACGTACAAAAGGGGGGTCAGTGAACGATCTAGTTCCGTAATTCACGACGGTGGACAGCAAGTTCTGTCGCGACTGCGGATCGGTCCGGCCGATCGCCGAGTTCACGCGCAATCGGAACTCCCGGGACGGGTACGCCTTCTACTGCCGGGACCATGCCCGCAGGCGGCACCGGGACAGCCGGGATCGAAGGACGGGCGGTCCTCGGAGTCGTCACCCACGGGAGATCGTTGTTCCCGAGGGCAGCAAGTGGTGCCCCGACTGCGGCGAAGTACTGCCCCATTCGGCATTCGGGCGCAACTCCGCAGCGAGGACGGGGCTCAACTCCTATTGCAAGCCCTGCCACAACGCGAGAACCCGCCGTTCGAAGGAACTGGTCGGCGGGGAGCGCACGTATCACCTGCGTCGGCGCTACGGCATCACCGCTGACGACGCGGACGCCATGCTGGCCGCCCAGGGCGGCGTCTGCGCAATCTGTCGCACCGCCCCGGCGGCGCACGTGGACCACGACCACGCGACCGGTGCCGTGCGAGCCCTCCTGTGCTTCAACTGCAACGGGGGGCTCGGGCAGTTCAGGGACGACCCGGACGTGTTGCAGGAGGCCGCCGCCTACGTGCGTTTCCACGCGCTGAGCCAGTACCTGGTCGCGGCGTTCGCGGCGGCCGGCCTCGGACCGGTCCGACCCATCCGCGTGGAGTAGCCGCCGGTAGGGTCGCAACGGCGCCCAGGAGCTCCCGGCACGAGCACGCGGAGCACCGGGCGGAGCAGTGGGTCACGCCGGCAGACGCAGGCGGGAGAGGTGGATGGGTGAACGAGTCGTCAGCTGGCCGGAGCGGGTTCCCGCCCGCCTACCTGGACCGGGTGGGCTCCTCGTTCACCGACTTCCTGTCGTCGGCCGCCCCCGACCTGCTGCCCGGCCGGCGTCCGGTGCCGCAGCTGCCCGTGGGTGAGATCGCCCCGCACGGCACCACGATCGTCGCCGCCACCTACGACGGCGGCGTCCTCATGGGCGGCGACCGCCGCGCCACCATGGGCAACCTGATCTCCAGCCGGGACATCGAGAAGGTCTACCCGGCCGACTCCTACAGCGTCATCGGCATCGCCGGCGCCGCGGGCATCGCCATCGAGATGGTGAAGCTCTACCAGGTCGAGCTCGAGCACTACGAGAAGATCGAGGGGCTCACGATGAGCCTCGACGGCAAGGCCAACCGGCTGGCGCAGATGATCCGGGGCAACCTGGGCGCCGCGCTGCAGGGCCTGGCCGTCGTCCCGCTGTTCGCCGGGTTCGACCTCGACGCCGCCCCGGGTGCCGCCCCCGGCCGGATCTTCAGCTACGACGTCACCGGCGGGAACTACGAGGAGCGCGGCTACGCGGCCGTCGGCTCCGGCTCGCTGTTCGCCAAGAACTCGCTCAAGAAGACCTGGCGCTACGGCCTGCCCGCCGACGAGGCCACCCGCACCGTCGTCGAGGCGCTGTACGACGCCGCCGACGACGACTCGGCCACCGGCGGCCCCGACCCGGTGCGCCGGCTGTACCCGATCGTCTACCGGGTCGACGCCGAGGGCGCCGTCCGGCTGACCGACGCCGAGGTGGCCGCCGTCGCCGACCGGATCGTCACCGAGCGCGCCGCCGCCGACCGCCAGAACATGGACCGGGAGGCCTGAGCGCCATGACCATGCCCTACTACGCCTCCGCCGAGCAGGTCATGCGCGACCGCTCGGAGTACGCCCGCAAGGGCATCTCCCGCGGCCGCAGCGTCGCCGTCCTCACCTACGCCGACGGCGTGCTGCTCATCGCCGAGAACCCCAGCTCCACGCTGCACAAGATCGGCGAGATCTACGACCGCATCGGCTTCGCCGCGGTGGGCCGCTACAGCGAGTTCGAGAGCCTGCGCGTGGCCGGTGTCCGGCTCGCGGACGTCCGCGGCTACTCCTACAACCGCCGGGACGTGACCGGGCGGGTCATCGCCAACGCCTACGCCCAGACCCTCGGCGCCATCTTCACCGAGCAGATGAAGCCCTACGAGGTCGAGCTCTGCGTCGCCGAGGTGGGCGACGCCCCCGAGCACGACCAGCTCTACCGGCTCACCTTCGACGGCTCGGTGGTCGACGAGCCCGACTTCGTCGTCATGGGCGGCCAGGCCGACGCCGTCACCGGCCACCTGCGGCAGAACTTCCACGCGGGAATGGGCCTGGCCGACGCGCTCAAGGTGGGCGTCGACGCGCTCTCCGCGGTCAGCCCGGTGACCGCGGGCTCCGGCCACGGGGAGCACGCCCGGCTCAGCGCCGGGCAGCTCGAGGTGGCCGTCCTCGACCGGCGGCGGCCCAAGCGGGCGTTCCGCCGCGTCGTCGGGGCGGCGCTGCACACGCTCCTCGGCGACGGGCAGACCGACGCCGACGGCTCCGGCACCGCGACCTCGCCGCACGTCCCCACCCACCCGCAGCCCGGCACCCCCGCCGGACTGGGCGACCCCGCCGCGGCCGACACGGCCGGCGGCGTGCCCGACACCGGCGAGGGCCACCCGCAGACCGACGGCGACCCGGGGGAGTAGGTGGCGGTGCCCGGGTAGGGCACCGCCATGCCGAACTACGACCTGAACGCCGACGCCGTCGCCCAGGCCCGGAAGCTCATCGACGACGGCACCTACGACGACGCCACGGAGTGGTCCGACGCCGCGCCGTCGGCCGACGACGGCAACACCGAGATCGAGCAGCACGGCTGGGACGGCTACGCCTCCTGGCACCTCGCCGTGGACCCGGAGGCGAACGAGGAGACCAAGAAGCGCTACTCCTTCCCGTACGGCGACTTCGCCACGGTCAACCGGGCCGCGCTGATCCACGGCAAGCAGCGGGCGGCGCAGAACGGGCACGACGAGATCGAGCAGGCCTTCGACGACCTGCTGCAGCGGCTGGACGCGAAGCGGTAGCGCCCCGCTGCGGTCGGTGACCGGCCCGGCGGTCCGGCGCCGGGCCGCTGTCGCCCCGGGCGCCTAGTCTCGGGTCGTGGACCGACGGATCTTCGGGATCGAGACCGAGTACGGCGTCACGTGCACCTTCAAGGGCCAGCGCCGGCTGTCGCCGGACGAGGTCGCCCGGTACCTGTTCCGGCGGGTGGTGTCGTGGGGGCGCAGCTCCAACGTCTTCCTGCGCAACGGCTCGCGGCTCTACCTCGACGTGGGCAGCCACCCCGAGTACGCCACGGCCGAGTGCGACGACCTCACCGAGCTCGTCGTCCACGACAAGGCGGGGGAGCGGATCCTCGAGGGCCTCCTGGTCGACGCCGAGCAGCGCCTGGCCGAGGAGGGCGTCACCGGCGACATCTACCTGTTCAAGAACAACACCGACTCCGCCGGCAACAGCTACGGCTGCCACGAGAACTACCTGGTGGGCCGGCACGGGGAGTTCGGCCGGCTGGCCGACGTCCTGATCCCGTTCCTGGTCAGCCGGCAGATCGTCGTGGGCGCGGGAAAGGTGCTGCAGACCCCGCGCGGGGCGCTGTACTGCGTGAGCCAGCGCGCCGAGCACATCTGGGAGGGCGTCTCCAGCGCCACGACGCGCTCCCGCCCGATCATCAACACCCGCGACGAGCCGCACGCCGACGCCGAGCGCTACCGGCGGCTGCACGTCATCGTCGGCGACTCGAACATGAGCGAGACGACGACGCTGCTCAAGGTCACCATGACCGACCTCGTGCTGCGGATGATCGAGGCCGGCGTCCCGATCCGGGACATGACGCTGGAGAACCCCATCCGGGCCATCCGCGAGATCAGCCACGACCTGACCGGCCGCCGCAAGGTGCGGCTGTCCAGCGGCCGCGAGATGTCGGCGCTGGAGATCCAGTCGGAGTACCACAGCCGGGCCACCGAGTTCGTCGACCGCGAGGGCTGCACCCCCGTCCACCGGCAGATGCTCGAGCTGTGGGGCCGGGTGCTGAAGGCCGTGGACAGCGAGGACCTCAGCCTCATCGACCGCGAGATCGACTGGGCCATCAAGCTCAACCTGATCGAGCGGTACCGCGCCAAGCGCGACCTGCCGCTGAGCCACCCCCGGATCGCCCAGATGGACCTCGCCTACCACGACATCAGCCGCACCCGCGGGCTGTACTACCTGCTCGAGCGCGCCGGCCAGGTGGACCGGGTCGCCCACGAGCCGCGGGTGTTCGAGGCCAAGAACGTGCCCCCGCAGACCACCCGGGCCAAGCTCCGCGGCGAGTTCATCCGCAAGGCGCAGGAGCGGCGCCGCGACTTCACCGTCGACTGGGTGCACCTCAAGCTCAACGACCAGGCGCAGCGCACCGTGCTGTGCAAGGACCCGTTCAAGTCCGTCGACGAGCGCGTGGAGAAGCTGATCGCCTCGATGTGATCTGCGGTCCTCCGGACCGCACCGCGGCCAGGAGCCGTCCCGACCTGCGTTGAGCCCCGGTTCGAGCCTGCGCGGGACCCTCCGGGCCCCACTCGGCTCGATTCACGTATCCGTGCCGTCCCCGGCTTCCACGTGCACGGCGGGCTCGACCTCGTCCACCGGCACCTGTAGCGCCGCGTACCTCCCCGCGGCCGCCGCCGCGAGGAAGTAGGCGCGCTCCTCGGGGTAGCCGCGGCCCATCGTGCGCAGCGGCACGGGGGACAGGCCGAGGGCGGCGTCGAGGCCGTCGGTGTCCACCCAGACCACCGGGTTCCGGTCCGGCTGGCCGGCGAGGTCCTCGTCGATCTGCCCGCCGAGCTCGGAGGAGAGACCGCGGGGCGCCACGAGCGTCACCCCGCCCAGCGCCACCCGGCCGAACGCGGTCAGCGAGTGGTGGGACACGCCGCGGTGCCGCTCGCGCGGATCGGCGTCGGAGATCCGCAGCGCACCCACCGGCAGGCCGCCGAGCGCCACCACGGCGTTGCACGCCTCACCCGCCGCCACCCCGGAGAAGCCCCACGGCGTCCCGGTGCCCAGGTTGCCCGGGCCCTGCGTGACCACCGCCAGGTCGGCGCCGAGCACGTGCCGGGCCGCGAGCAGCCCGGTGTGCAGGGTCACCGCCTCCAGGTCGCCGCCGAACGCCTGCCCGACGGTGACCACGCCCGCCAGGGAGGCGTGCAGCGCGTCGAGGGTGCGGGAGAAGGCGGCCGGCAGGGCGCCGCCGTCGGTCATCACGTAGGCGACCTTGAGGTCGGGATCGGTCGCCAGCATCCCGATCAGCACCGCGGGCAGCGCCGAGTGCAGGTCGGCCACCACGACCGGCATGCCGGCGAGGTCGTCGGCCGCGGCGATCGCCGCGTGGTGCTCGGTCTCCTGCTCGTCGACGCCCTGCACGGTCACCTGCAGCGGCGTGTAGCGGGCCTTCACCAGGTGGCCCGGGCCCTCGGGGTCCGCGGGCAGCCGGTCGGGGATGGCGACGACGAGGGCGAAGCCGCCGGTGCCGAGCCCCTGGGCGAGCGCGGTGGTGTTGAGCAGCACGTCGTCGCCCGCCTCCGGCGCCCCGACCAGCGACGCGTAGGCCAGGGCCGGCAGCTCGCCCTCGCCCGGAACGTCGACGGTCAGCTGGAACGTGTCGCGCCCGCTCCGCGTGCTGGTCGTCACCCGGCCGCGGCGCCAGCGGATGCGCGAGGGCGGGGGAGGAGTGGCGGAGAACGGCATGCAGGCAGGCTAGCCAGCGGATCCGCCGGCGGCGCACCGGCGAGGTGGAGCCGGCCCCGGCTGACTAGCCTGGGCGCCATGGCGGCCAAGCGGGCAGAGCGACTGGTCAACCTGGTGATCGCGCTGCTCAGCACACGCCAGTTCGTCACGGCCGCGCGCATCCGGTCGACGGTGCCCGGTTACGAGGCCGACGACGGCACGGCCCGCGCCGACGAGGCGTTCAAGCGGATGTTCGAGCGGGACAAGGCCGAGCTGCGCGAGATGGGCGTGCCCCTGGAGACCGGCCGCACCAGCGTCTTCGACACCGAGGACGGCTACCGGATCGCCCGGGCCGACTACGAGCTGCCCGAGATCCACCTGACCGGCGAGGAGGCTGCCGCGGTGGGCCTCGCCGTGCGGCTGTGGGAGTCCGCCCAGCTGGCCGGGGCGGCGCAGAGCGCCCTGGTGAAGCTGAAGGCGGCCGGCGTCGAGGTCGACACCTCCCGCGCCATCCCGATCCAGCCGCGCCTGGACCGCGGCGAGGCCGCCTTCGAGCCCTGCTACGCCGCCGCGCGGGACCGGCGCCGGCTGCAGTTCGACTACCGCCGTCCCGACGAGGACGCCGCCGTCCGGCGGGACGTGCAGCCGTGGGGGGTCGTGGCCTGGCACGGCCGCTGGTACCTGGTCGGGTTCGACCTGGACCGGCAGGCGCCGCGGGTCTTCCGCCTCTCCCGGGTCACCGGCACGCCCCGGGCGGTCGGCCCGGCCGGCGCGTTCGAGCCCCCGGCCGACCTGGACCTCCCCGCCGTGGTCGCGGGCCAGGTCGGCGGCACCGAGCACCTGGTGGTGGTGCGCGCCCGGCCCGGGACGGCGATCGGGGTCCGGCGGCACGCCACCTCGCTGGGCCCGGCCGACGACGGCGACGACCGGCTGGAGCTGCGCACCACCGAGCCGTGGGCGCTGGCCGACCAGCTGGCGGCCCACGGGGCCGACGTCGTGGTCGAGGCGCCCACCGAGATGCGCGACGCCGTCATCGCCCGGCTGACCCGCCTGGCCGCCATGGGAGGCACGGCATGACCGCCACCGGCACCACCGACCGGATGACCCGGTTGCTGGCCCTCGTCCCGTACCTCGCCGCCCGCCCGGACGGGGTGGAGGTGGCCGAGGCGGCCCGCGACTTCGGGGTGACCGAGCGCCAGCTGCGCGGCGACCTCGAGCTGCTGTGGATGTGCGGGTTGCCCGGGTACGGCCCCGGTGACCTGATCGACGTGGCCTTCGAGGGCGACCGGGTGCGGGTCACCTTCAGCGCCGGCATGGTGCGGCCCCTGCGGCTGACCACCGACGAGGCGGTGTCCTTGGTCGTGGCCCTGCGCACGCTGCTGGAGCTGCCCGGGCTGGTCGAGCGGGACGCGGTGAGCCGGGCCCTGGCGAAGGTGTCGGCCGCGGCCGGCGCGGCGGGGCGGGTGACCCCGGTGGCGGTCAGCATGGACGCCCGCGCGGAGACCCTCGCCGTCGTCCGGGACGCCCTGGAGCGCCGCCGGGCCCTGTACCTGCACTACTACGTGCCCACCCGCGACGAGCGCACCGAGCGGACCGTCGACCCGATGCAGCTGCTGTTCGTCGACGGCTCCTGGTACCTGGAGGCGTGGTGCCGGCGGGCCGAGGGCGTGCGGCTGTTCCGGCTGGACCGGGTGGACGAGGTGGCGGTGCTCGACGAGCCGGCCGCGCCGCCGCCCCAGGCGACCGGCCGCAGCGTCGACGACGGCGTGTACCGGCCCGGGCCGGAGGCGCCCGCCGTCCGGCTGCGGCTGGCCCGCCGCGCCCGCTGGGTGGCCGACTACTACCCGGTGGAGGACGTCGTCCCGGTCGACGACCCGCCCGGCGGGCTGGCGGTGACCGTGCGCACCGCGGACCTCGCCTGGGCCCGGCGGCTGGTGGCGACGCTGGGCGGCCACGCCGTCGTCGACGAGCCGGCCGAGATCGGCGCGCAGGTCGCCGCCGAGGCGCGGGCGGCGCTGGCCCGGTACGGCGTGCGCGCCGGCGGCGACGGCTAGGGTCGCCCCGTGCTGTTCTGGATCGTGCTGGTCGTCGTGGTGGTGCTGGCGCTCGTCGTCCTCGGCGTGGTCGCGTACGGGACGCTGGGCGCCTTCGGCCGGCTGAACCGCGAGCTGGCGGCGGCCGAGCGCGACGTCGCACCGGTGCGCGCGGAGCTGCAGCAGTCCGTGGAGCGCGCCGCGCGGCTGCGCGACGACCGGACGACGGCGAGCTGAACGGCGGGCGAACTCGCCCGCCGCGCCTCCCGGTCCAGCCGCCGGGCACGGAGAATCGGTCCGGACCCGGGCGTAGCATCGCCCCAGCCACCCGACTTCTGGAGGACGCGCCATGGGACTCGGCCCGCTCGAGATCGGCCTGATCATCCTGGCCATCCTGCTGCTCTTCGGCTACAAGAAGCTGCCCGACGCCTCGCGTTCGCTGGGGCGCTCGCTGCGCATCTTCAAGGGCGAGATGAAGGGCATGAAGGACGACGACGTCCGTGCCAAGGACGCCGCGACCACCACGCCGGTGCGCGGTGAGATCGTCGCGCCCGCGTCCTCGCCCTCGGACGATCTGAACATCAGGCTGCAGGAGGAGGCCCGGACGGCCGAGCTCCGCGCCGCCGAGCTGCGGGCCCGCGCCGACCAGGCGCGCGCGGCCGACGGCTCCCGCTGAACCCCCTGCACCCGGGAGCACGGCGGTGAGCGAGTCGACCCGCGGCACCCGCCGCCGGCGTCGTACCCCCCGCGACGAGCAGGCCACCATGAGCCTGATCGCCCACCTCACCGAGCTGCGCAACCGCATCGGCAAGGCGCTGCTGGCCCTGCTGGTGGCCACCGCCATCGCGTTCTGGTGGTACGACAACGGCCTCGGCGTCTTCATCCGGGCGCCGTACTGCGGTCTGCCCGAGGAGCTGCGCTACGGGGGTGACGACGCCGGCGGGTGCGGCCTGCTGATCACCGACGTCTTCGGCGGTGTGTTCATCCGCCTGAAGGTGGCCTTCCTGGCCGGTGCGGTGCTGTCGGCCCCGTTCTGGCTGTGGCAGCTGTGGGCCTTCGTCACCCCGGGGCTCAAGAAGAACGAGAAGCGCTACGGCGTCGCCTTCGTCGCCGTCTCCAGCGCCCTGTTCGCCCTCGGTGCGGTGCTGGCCTACGTCTCGCTGTCGGCCGGCCTGGAGCTGCTGCTCTCCCTCGCTGGTGACGGGGTCGTGATCGCGCTGACCGCGCAGGACTACATCGGCTTCGTGCTGTCGCTGCTGGTCGCGTTCGGCGTCAGCTTCGAGGTGCCGTTGATCGCGGTCGCGCTCAACCTGATCGGCGCCCTGAGCTACGAGGTGCTGCGGAAGAGCCGTCGGTGGATCTTCTTCCTCACCATCGTCTTCGCCGCGTTCGTCACCCCGACGCAGGACCCGTTCACGATGCTGCTCATGGCCGGGCCGATGATCGTGCTGTTCGAGCTGGCGATCCAGGTGGCCCGGTTCGTCGACCGTCGGCGGGCCCGGCGGGCCGCCCTCGAGCACTTCCACGACCTCGGCGACGACGAGGCCTCACCGCTCGACGTCCGCCCCTCGACGCTGGACGAGCCGGCGGATCCGGCGCCCTCGACCCGCCGCTGACGGCCGTGGACGTCGCCGTCCTCGTCAGCCCGGTCGCCGGCCGCGGCCGGGCCCGCACGGTGTCCGCGTCGGTGCTGGCGGCGCTGCGCGACGCCGGGCTGCGGCCGCGGGTGCTCGACGCGGTCACCCGCCCGGACGCGGAGCGCTGCGCCGCCGACGCCGTCCGGGCAGGTGCGGCCGCCGTCGTGGCCATCGGCGGCGACGGGGTCGCGCACGCCGCCCTCCAGGCCGTCGCCGGCACCGGCACGCCGCTGGCCGTCGTCCCCGCCGGGACGGGCAACGACCTGGCGCTGGCGCTGGGCGTGTCGCCCGACCCGGTGTCGGCGGCCCGCGCCGCGGCGGCCGACCTGCTCGCCGGGCGGGACCGGACGCTGGACGCCGCCCGGACCGCGGGCCGGTGGTGGGCCACCGTGCTCTGCTGCGGCTTCGACTCCGCCGTCACCGAACGGGCCAACCGGCTGCGCTGGCCGCGCGGCCGGCGCCGGTACGACCTCGCCGTCCTCGCCGAGCTGGCGCGGCTGCGCCCCTACGAGGTGACGCTCGTGCTCGACGGTGCGGAGCGGACGCTGCCGGCCACGATGGTCGCCGTCGGCAACACCGCCTGGTACGGCGGCGGGCTGCGCATCTGCCCGGCCGCCGACCCCGCCGACGGGCTGCTCGACGTCACCGTGGTGGGGGCGGTCTCCCGGCGCGACCTGATCGCCACGAAGCCCCGGCTGGCCGACGGCACGCACGTCGCCCACCCGGCGGTGACCGTGCACCGGGCGGCCCGCGTGGAGCTGTCCTGCGCCGGGGTCACCACCTACGCCGACGGGGAGCCGGTGGCGCCGCTCCCGGCGGTCACCGAGTGCGTCCCCGGCGCGCTGCGGGTGGTCGGCGCCGGCCCATGATGATCAGGTGACCTGATCGTTCGTGGTCCTGGCTCACCACCGGTGCTGAGCCAGGACCACAAACGATCAGCCGACCTGATCGTCGGGGCGCCAGCGCCTAACGTGGAGCCATGTCCAGCCCCGCTGAGCGGTACGCCGCTGCCCGGAGGCGGACCGCCCACCCGACGCTGGCCGACTTCACCGCCGGGCTCGGCTTCTCCCTGGACCCGTTCCAGGTGGAGGCCTGCGAGGCGCTGGAGCGCGGCTCCGGGGTCCTGGTCTGCGCGCCCACCGGCGCCGGCAAGACCGTGGTGGGCGAGTTCGCCGTGCACAAGGCGCTCGCGGAGGGCCGCAAGGCGTTCTACACGACGCCGATCAAGGCGCTGTCGAACCAGAAGTACGCCGACCTGGTGGCGCGCTACGGGGCCGACCGGGTGGGCCTGCTCACCGGCGACAACGCCGTGAACGGCGACGCACCGGTGGTGGTGATGACCACCGAGGTGCTGCGGAACATGCTCTACGCCGAGTCCCCGGCGCTGCGCGGGCTCGGGTACGTGGTCATGGACGAGGTGCACTACCTGGCCGACCGGTTCCGCGGCGCCGTCTGGGAGGAGGTGATCATCCACCTCCCGCCGTCGGTCACGCTGGTCTCGCTCTCGGCCACGGTCAGCAACGCCGAGGAGTTCGCCGACTGGCTGGTGACCGTGCGCGGCGACACGGAGGTCGTGGTCAGCGAGGTCCGCCCGATCCCGCTGTGGCAGCACATGCTGGTCGGCAACCGGGTGTTCGACCTGTTCTCGCTGCGCCCCGCCGCGCACGCCGCGGAGCAGGGGGAGACACCCCGGATGCTGTCCACCCGCGAGCGCGGCGCCTCCGTGGTCGACCCCGAGCTGGTCCGCTACGTGCGCGAGCACGAGCGCCGGATCGACAGCTGGGGCGGCTCCGGCCGCCGGGAGAGCTCCCACCGGCCCCGGTACCGCCCGCCGGCCCGGTCCGACGTCATCGAGCGGCTGGACAAGGCCGGCCTGCTGCCGGCGATCACCTTCGTGTTCAGCCGCAACGGCTGCGACGCCGCGGTCCACCACTGCCTGATGAGCGGGCTGCGGCTCACCGACGAGACCGAGCGCGCCGAGATCGCCGCGATCATCGACGAGCGGACCGGCTCGCTGCCGGAGGAGGACCTGCACGTCCTCGGCTTCTGGGAGTGGCGCGAGGGCCTGCTCGCCGGGCTGGCGGCGCACCACGCCGGGCTGGTGCCGGCGTTCAAGGAGACCGTCGAGGAGTGCTTCGTCCGCGGCCTGGTCAAGGCCGTGTTCGCCACCGAGACCCTCGCCCTGGGCATCAACATGCCGGCCCGCACCGTCGTCCTCGAGCGGCTGGTGAAGTGGAACGGCGAGGCGCACGTCGACGTGACGCCGGGGGAGTACACCCAGCTCACCGGCCGGGCCGGCCGCCGCGGCATCGACGTCGAGGGGCACGCCGTCGTCGTCTGGGCCCCGGGCATGGACCCCTCGGTGGTCGCGGGCCTGGCCAGCACCCGCACCTACCCGCTGCGGTCGTCGTTCCGGCCGAGCTACAACATGGCGGTCAACCTGGTCAGCTCGTTCGGGCGGGCCCGCGCCCGGGAGCTGCTGGCGTCGTCGTTCGCCCAGTTCCAGGCCGACCGCTCGGTCGTGGGCCTGGCGCGCGCGGCCGCGCGGCACGAGCGGGACGCCGCCCGGTTCGCCGCCGAGATGAGCTCCGAGCGCGGGGACGTCGGCGCGTACGCGCGGCTGCGGCGGGAGATCGCCGACCGGGAGAAGGAGCTGTCCCGCGACTCGCAGGCCAAGCGGCGCATGGAGGCCTCCGACGCGCTGGCCGCGCTGCGCCCCGGTGACGTCATCCGGGTGCCGACCGGACGGCGGCAGGGGCTGGCGATCGTCCTCGACCCCGGGATCACCGACCTCGCCGACCCGCGGCCGCTGGTGCTCACCGAGGACAAGTGGGCCGGCCGGCTGGGCTCGGTGGACTTCCCGGGGCCGGTGACGGCCCTGGCCCGCGTCCGGGTGCCCAAGAACTTCAACCACCGCAGCCCGCACGCCCGCCGGGACCTCGCCTCCACCCTGCGCAACGCGCGGGTCGAGAACGACCTGGGCGCGCGCCGGGTGAAGAACCGCTCGGCCGCCGCGGACGACCCGGTGCTCGCCGACCTCCGCCAGGCGCTGCGCAACCACCCCGTGCACGCGCTGCCCGACCGCGAGGAGCGGGTCCGGTTCGCCGAGCGGTGGCTGCGGGAGGTCCGGGAGGCCGAGTCGCTGCAGCGGACGATGGCCGAGCGCACCGGCTCGCTCACCCGGCAGTTCGACCGCACCTGCGACGTCCTCGAGGAGCTCGGCTACCTGGTGCCGGAGGCGGCGCCGCTGGTGCCGGCGGACACCGCCGAGGTGGGCGCGGTCGACGACGTGCCGGTGGTCACCGACGACGGCCGCCGGCTGGCTCGGATCTGGTCGGAGTCCGACCTGCTGGTCGCCGAGTGCCTGCGGGCCGGGATCTGGCGCGGGCTCACCCCGGCGGAGCTCGCCGCGGCGGTGTCGACGCTGGTCTTCGAGGCCCGCCGGGACACCCCCGGGCTGCCCGCGGTGCCGGCCGGTGCGGTGGCCGACGCCATCGGGCGGATGCGCGGCATCCGGTCGCGGCTGCAGGACGTCGAGCTCGACCACGGCGTGCCGGCCAGCCGCGACCTCGACCTCGGCTTCGCCTGGGCGGCGTACCGCTGGGCCGACGGGGAGAACCTCGACCGGGTGCTGGCCGGCGCCGAGCAGGCCGGCACCGAGCTCTCCGGCGGCGACTTCGTCCGGTGGGCCCGGCAGCTGCTGGACCTGCTGGACCAGCTGGCCAAGGTCGCCGACGAGCAGGTTGCCCGCACCGCCCGCGCGGCGGTGGAGCGGGTGCGCCGCGGGGTCGTCGCCGTCGCGGTCGGCGGCTGACCGGCGGGTCGGCGAACGGCCGGGACCGGGTAGGTGCGGCACAATCCGGACGTCCCCGTCCGCGGTGGGCACGGACAGGGGAGCGACCATGACCGACCCGCACGGCGACGGCGAGCCCGGGCGCGTGCCGCCCGGCCGGCCGGGCGAGCCGCCGGCCCCGGCGCCCGGTCCGCAGCCGCCCTCGGCCGGGGCGGGGTGGGCGCAGCAGCCGTGGGGGGCGCCGCCCGGGTCCCCGCCGCCCGGCTTCCCGCCTTCCTCCGGCTTCCTGCCGCCGTCGGGCACTTTCCCACCCCATGGCGCCACCCAGCCATACGGCGACTTCCCCGCGACCTTCGGGCCCCCGGGGCAGGCGCCGCGCCCGCCGTGGGGCCCGCCCCCGGGCGGTCCCCGGCAGCCGGGGCAGGTTCCCCCGGGACCGGGCGGGCCGTACGGGTCCTCCGGCCCCGGCGGGCCGCAGCCGGCCGGCTGGGGCCCGCCGCCGCGCCGCAGCCACGCCGGCCTGGTCGCGGGGCTGGCCGCCGTCGCGATGGCCGCGGTCGCCGGCGGAGCCGTGCTGGCCGCGTCGACCGGGCCCACGGTGCTCGAAGCGGACGCGGTCGAGCGCGACGTCGCCGCGCAGTTCGAGCAGCGCGAGGGCGTGCCGCTCGACCTGCGCTGCGCGGAGGAGATGCGGGTGGAGGTGGGGGCGACCTACGAGTGCTCGGGGGTCACCGCCGACGACGAGCAGGTGACCCTGCGAATCGAGATCACCGACGAGGACGGCGCCCGCTACACCTGGACGGAGCCCTGACGCAGGGGCAGCCCAGCACGTCGTCGGTCCAGCACGCCGTCAGCCCAGCACGCCGTCGGGCCAGCCGAGGGCGGCGCCCAGCCGGCCCAGCGACGACTGCAGTCCGTGGGCTGCGGCCAGGGCGGCGAGCGCTCCCGGGTCCGCGGGCGTGCGGGGGAGCGTGCCCTCGACCGCCGGCAGGTCGATGCCCGTGGCCACCGCCACCACGACCGGGGCCGCGTCGAGGTAGTCGCTCGCGACGTGCAGCTTCTTGAGCACCGCGGCGGTCAGCGGCGGCTTCGGGACGACGGTCCGCGCGACCGCCGCGCGGATGCCCGCGAGGTCCCCGAACTCGCCGATCAGCGCCGCGGCGGTCTTGGCACCCACCCCGGCCACGCCCGGCAGCCCGTCGCTGGGGTCGCCGCGGAGCACGGCGAAGTCGGCGTAGGAGCGCCCGGGGATGCCGTACTTGGCGGTGACCGCGGCCTCGTCGACGAACTCCAGGTCGGAGATCCCGCGCGCGGTGTAGAGGATCCGCACGCCGCGGGCGTCGTCGACCAGCTGGAACAGGTCGCGGTCCCCGGTGACCACGTCCACCGGGCCGCGGGCGCGGGTGGCCAGCGTGCCGATCACGTCGTCGGCCTCGTAGCCCGGCGCGCCCACCCGGGCCAGGCCCGCGGCGGCGAGCACGTCCACCAGGATCGGCACCTGCGGCCCCAGCTCGTCGGGGGTCTCCTCGCCGCCCTCGGGCGCCACCCGGTGCGCCTTGTAGGACGGCAGCGCCTCGACGCGGAAGGCCGGGCGCCAGTCGTCGTCCCAGCAGGCGACCAGCCGGTCGGGCCCGTGGGTGGTCACCAGGCGCGCGGTCATGTCCAGGAAGCCGCGCACGGCGTTGATCGGCCGCCCGTCGGGGGTGGTGACGCTGGTCGGCACCCCGTAGAACGCGCGGAAGTAGAGCGAGGCGGCGTCCAGCAGCATCGTCGTCACGACGGCGGACGGTAGCGGTCTGGCAACGATTGCGGGCAATGGCAGTGCGCGTGGCTAGTCTGCGCGGGTGGGAACCGCACCAGCACCGGAGGCCGCCGGCCCGCTCATGACCGTCGACCGGGTGCACGCCGCCCGGTCCTTCGCCGAGGAGCGGGGGGTCGATCTGCTGGTCCTCACGCCCGGCGCCGACCTGCGCTACCTGTGCGGCTACGACGCCCACGCGATGGAGCGGCTGACCGCGCTGGCCGTGCCGCGGACGGGGGAGCCGTTCCTCGTGGTGCCCCGGCTCGAAGCCCCCATGGTCGACGCCGGCCCGGCGGGCGCGCTGGGGCTCGAGGTGCTGGCCTGGGACGAGACCGACGACGCCTTCGCGGTGCTCGCCGAGGCCGCCACCGCCCGGCTGGGCTCGTCCCCGGCGCGGGTGGCGGTCGGCTCCCGCACCTGGGCCGAGCACGCCCTCGGCGTCCAGCGGGCGCTGCCGGGCTGCACGCTCGAGCTCGCCTCGCCGGTCGTCGACCGGCTGCGCATGGTGAAGACCCCCGCCGAGATCCAGGAGCTCGCCCTCGCCGGCGCGGCCATCGACCGGGTGCACGCGCGCATGGGGGAGTGGCTGACCGTCGGCCGGACCGAGGCGCAGGTCGGGGCCGACATCGCCGCGGCGATCCTGGCCGAGGGGCACGTCGGCGTCGACTTCACCATCGTCGGGTCCGGGCCGAACGGCGCGAGCCCGCACCACGAGCTCTCCGGGCGCACCGTCGAGGCTGGGGACGTCGTCGTCGTCGACATCGGCGGGGCCACGGCCACCGGCTACCGGTCCGACTGCACCCGCACCTACGTCGTCGGCGGCAGCGCGCCGGCGGAGGTCGCCGAGTGGTACGGCGTGCTGCACGCCGCCCAACAGGCGGCGACGGCGGCGGTGCGGCCGGGCGTGACCGCCGAGCAGATCGACGCCGCGGCCCGCGATGTCATCGCCGACGCCGGCTGGGGCGAGTACTTCATCCACCGCACCGGCCACGGCATCGGCCTGGACAGCCACGAGGCGCCCTACATCGTCGCCGGCAACGCGCTGCCCCTGGAGCCGGGCATGGCCTTCTCGGTAGAGCCGGGCATCTACCTGCCCGGCCGGCACGGCGCCCGCATCGAGGACATCGTGGTCTGCACCGACGACGGCGTCCGCGTCCTGAACAACGGTCCCCGTGAGCTCGTCGAACTCCCCGGCTGAGGGCGCCGCGGTCGACGTGGACCGCGCGCTCATGGCCGTCCTGGCCCGCGACGGCCGGGCCAGCTACACCGACCTGGCCGAGCGGGTGGGCCTGTCGGTGTCCGCGGTGCACCAACGGGTGCGCCGGCTGGAGCAGCGGGGCCTGATCACCGGCTACCGGGCGACCCTGGACGCCAAGCAGCTGGGGCTGCCGCTCACCGCGTTCGTGTCGATCAGCCCGGCCGACGTCGCGCAGTCCGACGAGGCGCCGACCCTGCTGGCGCACCTGGCCGCGATCGAGGAGTGCCACGCGGTCGCGGGGGTGGAGAGCTACATCCTCAAGGTCCGGGTGGCCTCGCCCGATGCCCTGGAGGCGCTGCTCAAGGAGATCCGGGCCGCGGCCAACGTCACGACCCGCACCACCGTCGTGCTCTCCACGTCCTACGAGGCGCGCCCGCCGATCTGAGGGCCGCACCGATGAGCTCCGCGTGCCGCGCCGGTCGGTACCCCGGATCCCGACCCACGGAGCTGACGCCATGCGGACCCTGACCTGCGGCATGAACCTGAGCCTGGACGGCTACACCGCCGCGCCCGGCGGCGACCTCGGCTGGGGTGTGCCGAGCGACGAGCTGTTCCAGTGGTGGTCCGACCGGGTCGGCGCGACCGGCCTGGCGCTGTACGGCCGCCGGCTCTGGGAAGGGATGAGCTCGCACTGGCCCACCGCCGACGAGCAGCCGGGCGCCCCCCCGGCGCACGTCGAGTACGCCGAGCGCTGGCGGGCCATGCCGAAGGTGGTGTTCTCCTCGACGACCGGCCCGGTCGGCTGGAACAGCCGCCTGGTCACCGGCGACGCGGTTGCCGAGATCGCCCGGCTCAAGGCCGGGGACGGCGGCCCCATGGACATCGGTGGCGCCACGCTCGCCGCGGCGGCGATGCGGCACGGGCTGGTCGACGAGTACGTGCTGGTCACGCATCCGGTGCTGGTCGGTGGCGGCACGCCGTTCTTCCCGGCCCTGGACGACCGGGTGCGGCTGGACCTGGTGGAGACCCGGACGTTCCCCGGCGGCGTGCACCTGACGAGGTACGCGGTCCGGCGCTGAGCCGCCGACTCCGGATCGCTGCCGACCTCGGAACCGGTGGACAACGATTCGAACGTGTGTTCGGATGAGGGTGTGCGGTGGGATGCGCAGCGACTGGACCTCGACGAGCCGGGGGCGCTGCCCGGCATGCCCAGCATCCGGGGCCTGCTGCGCAGCGTGCAGGTGCCCGAGTTCCCCGGGCTGACCTTCCACGAGGTGCGCGCCAAGAGCGCGCTGAACCGGGTGCCGGGGGAGTCGGCGATGCCGTTCCCGTGGACCATCAACCCCTACCGGGGCTGCAGCCATTCATGTGTCTACTGCTTTGCCCGCCGGACGCACGAGTACCTCGAGTTCGACAGCGGCCGCGACTTCGACCGCCAGGTCGTGGTCAAGACCAACCTGGTGGAGGTCCTGGAGCGCGAGCTGGCCCGGCCGTCGTGGCAGCGGGAGCACGTGGCCCTCGGCACCAACACCGACCCCTACCAGCGGGCCGAGGGCCGGTACCGGCTGATGCCCGGCGTGATCGGCGCCCTCGCCCGGTCCGGCACCCCGTTCTCGGTCCTCACCAAGGGCACGCTGCTGCGACGGGACGTCCCGCTGCTGGCGGCCGCCGCGCGGGACGTCCCGGTGGGGCTGGGCGTCTCCATCGCCATCTGGGACGACGACCTCCACGCCGGCCTGGAGCCGGGGGTGCCCACACCGCGGGCGCGGCTGGACCTCGTGCGGGCGCTCGCCGACGCCGGGCTGCCCTGCGGGGTGTTCCTCGCCCCGGTGCTCCCCGGGCTCACCGACTCGGTGGAGCACCTCGACGCGGCCCTCGCCGCGATCGCCGCCGCGGGCGCCACGGGGGTGACGGTGATCCCGCTGCACCTGCGCCCGGGGGCCCGGGAGTGGTTCACCGCCTGGCTCGGCACGGCCCACCCCGAGCTGGTCCCGCGCTACGAGCGGCTCTACGCCCGGCGGGCCTACGTACCGCCGGAGTACCGGGCCTGGCTGGCCCGGCGGGTCGCCCCGCTGCTGGCGCGGCACGGCCTGGACCGGCGCTCCGGTGGAGCGGCCCGCCGGGTGGGAGAGGGCACCGCCGGCGTGCCCGACGACGAGGAGGTCGGCTTCCCGGCCGGCAGCCTGCCCGCCGACGGCATCCCGGTGCCCGCCGGACGCGCACCCGCCGGGCCGGCGCCGACCCCGGCGGGAGAGCAGCTGTCGCTGCTGTGAGCCGCGCTCAGCCGGCCAGCCGCGCGCTGCGGGCCACGGCGCGGGTCGCCCGGACGACGCCGCGGCGCCCCACCGGCGGCGCGCCCGCGGCCAGCGCCAGCCGGCGGTAGGAGTCGTAGGACAGCGAGCGGTAGGCGGCGGCGAGCTCCTCCACGGCCTCGCGACGGGACGGGGCCGCGGTCGCCCGCAGGTGCCCCACCGTGGTGCGGACGTGCTTGGTGAACGTCGCCTGCAGCGCCTGGTTGGACAGCCGGCCGCCGATCCGGGAGTCGATGCCGGGCCCTCGGCGCAGGGCGGGCAGCACCCAGGGGCTCGCGGCCAGGGCCGGGTACCTGGCGCGGGTCGCCTCCCAGGCGTGCCAGGCGCTCACCGCGCCGGCGACGGCCCACTCGCCGTCCTCGGTGGTCACCAGCAGCCGCCGCGTGGTCGCCCGGACCTGGTCGCGGCGCAGCGACCGGAAGGTGCCCACCGGTGCCGGCCAGCCGAGCGCCAGGGCGCACCAGGCCACCGACCGCAGGTGCTCCGGGTCCTCGCCGCGGAGCTGCGTGAGCGGCCGGAGATCGAGCAGCGGTGGGTCCGGCTCGGGGGTGGCCGGCAGCGGCAGGGCCAGCCCGCCGTACCGGGCGACCTTGCTGTACAGCGCCACCGTCGCCGGCCGCCACCCGCGGGCGGCGGCCACGTCGCCGAGCCCTCCGGCGGCCAGTGCATCGGGCCCCAGGCCGAGCTCGAGGGCGGCATCGACCAGCCGGCCCCACTGCACCTCGTACCCGGGCGGCGGCAGCAGGCGCGCCCAGGCGCGAGCCGGGGGCAGGGACGGCATCTCCGGCAGCGGCTGCTGCCACGCGCGCGGCATGACGCGACACTACCGTTATCCCCAACAACAGGACGACTTTTCGTCGTGGTCACCTGCCGTTGACAAGAGGGGCCGCCCTCCGGGCGGCCAGACACCAGCAGGGCCGGTGCACACCCGGACGCGGGCGTTCCCGATCATGGGGCGGTGCGGACCGTGGGCGTCGAGGAAGAGCTGCTGGTGGTCGGGGCCGACGGTGTGCCGGTGCCGGGAGGTCCGGCTGCCCTGGCGACCGCAGCACGGCGCGGCGAGGCCGAGGACGTGGACCAGCACGACCGAGCCGATCGCGGGGAGGACGCCGGCGTCCCCGACGACGCCCGGCTCGTGCCGGAGCTGAAGGCGCAGCAGCTGGAGCTGGGGACGCCGGTCTGCAGCACGCTCGGCGAGGTGCACGACCAGCTGCGGCACTGGCGCGACCGCGCCGACGCGGCGGCCGTCAGCCGGGGCCTGCGGGTGGCCGCCCTGGGCACCTCACCGGTCGCCGTCGACCCGGTGCCGACGCCGGGGGAGCGGTACGACCGGATGCTCGACGCGTTCGGCCGGACGGCGGAGGAGGCGCTCACCTGCGGCTGCCACGTGCACGTCTCCGTCGGCGACGACGAGGAGGGCGTGGCCGTGCTCGACCGCATCCGCGTGTGGCTGCCGGTGCTCACCGCGCTGAGCGCGAACTCGCCCTTCTGGCAGGGCGCCGACACCGCCTACGCCAGCTACCGGTCGCAGGTCTGGCGCCGCTGGCCCTCGGCCGGTCCCACCGGCACCTTCGGCGATGCCGCCGGCTACCACCGCCTCGTGCGCGCGGCGCTGGCGACCGGGACGGTGCTGGACGAGGGGCAGCTCTACTTCGACGCGCGGCTGTCGGCCACCTGGCCCACCGTCGAGGTGCGCACGGCCGACGTCCTGCTGCGGGTGGAGGACGCGGTCACGCTCGCCGGCCTGGTCCGGGCGCTCGTCGAGACCGCCGCGCGGGAAGCCGGGGCCGGGACCGCGCCACCGGACGTCCCCTCGGAGGTCCTCGGCCTCGCCGCCTGGCGGGCGAGCCGCTCCGGGCTCGGCGGCGACCTGGTCCACCCGCGCACCGGCCGGCCGGCGCCCGCGGCCGACGTCCTGGCCGATCTCCTGGGGCACGTCGGCCCCGCCCTGGCGGATGCCGGTGACCAGGCGAGGGTCACCGACGGGGTGCACGCGCTGCTCGCCCGCGGCACGGGCGCGGAGCTGCAGCGGCGGGTGCACCGGGAGACCGGCGACCTCCGCGCGGTCGTCCGGGCCGCCGTCGCGGTCACCGCAGGTACCGACGCCGCCGAGCCGGACGCCGGGGGAAGCCGCTAGATTCCCGCCCATGTCCACCGGGAGCAGGTACACCGCGAGCTGGCGTGACGTCATCCGACCCGAGCTGTTCGGCGCTGCGCCCGATCCGCGCGACCGGCCCTACCGGCTGATCATCCGGCTGGCGCTCGTGGTCTTCCGGCTGTTCCGCTTCCGGTTCGAGGTCCGCGGCTCCGAGCACGTGCCGGCCACCGGCGGGGCGATCATCTGCAGCAACCACGTCAGCTTCTTCGACTTCACCTTCCTCGGCCTCGGCGCGCTCCCGCAGCACCGGCTGGTGCGCTTCATGGCGAAGTCCGCCGTGTTCGACCACCGGCTGTCCGGGCCGTTCATGCGGGCCATGCGGCACATCCCGGTGGACCGCAAGGCCGGCTCGGCCGCGTTCGAGGCCGCCGTGCGCGCGCTCAAGGACGGGCAGGTCGTCGGCATCTTCCCCGAGGCGACCATCAGCACCAGCTTCACGGTGAAGGAGCTGAAGGCCGGTGCGGCCCGCATGGCCATCGACGCGGGTGTGCCGCTGGTCCCGGCCGCCGTGTGGGGCGGGCACCGGGTGGCCACGAAGGGGCACAAGGTCCAGCTGCGCCGCTCCGTGCCGGTGACCGTGCTCCTCGGCGAGCCGATCACCGCCCAGCCCGGCGAGCGGATCCCGGCCCTGCTGGACCGCATCCGCGTCGCCATGGAGGCGCTGCTCGACGAGGCGCAGCGCAGCTACCCCGACCAGCCGGCCGGTGACGCCGACCGCTGGTGGCTGCCCGCCCACCTCGGGGGCACCGCCCCCACCCCCGGGGACGCCGCGGCGGCGGACAAGGTGCGGGCCGCCGGTCTCGCGACCCGGCGCCGTCGCCCCTCCCTGCGCCGCCGGATGACCGGCCTCCTGCGCCGCCACTGACGCCCGGTCAGACCACCACCGCCGGCGCGATGAGCCGGAACGCCTCGAGCTCGACGTCGTACCAGCGGCACATCCGGCCGAGCGGCGTCATGCCCAGCCGCCGGCAGACCGCCACGGACCGTTCGTTGCCGGGGCGCACCACGGCGTAGACCTCGGGGAGGCCCAGGCCGAACGCCCGTTCGATCACCGCCCGCGCGGCCTCGGTGGCGTAGCCGTGCCCCACGAGTCGGGGTGCAGGTGCCAGCCGACCTCCACCTCGCCGACGCCGTTGGGCAGCGGCTTGAGCAGCACGGTTCCGGCCGGCACCCCGTCGGGGCGCTCGATCGCCCAGCACAGGTACCGCAGATCGCGCCGGTGGACCTCGGCCCAGCGGGCGACCAGCTCGACCGCCGGCAGGGTGGGTGCACCGCCGAGCCAGCGGGTCACCTCGTCGCGGCCGTAGAGGTCGGTGAGCCGGTCGAGGTCGGCCTGGTCGGTCCGCCAGGGCCGGAGCCCCAGCCGGTCGGTGCGCAGGTCCTCCTCGGGCGCCGACATCGCTCCTGCCTACCGCCGGTGGAGACGTCCGGCCACCCGGGGGACCGGCGAGGGGCGCGGTCGTTGCAGCCGCTGCATCCACGGCGCCGGCGCCGCTCCGGGGCGCCCCGGCGAGCCGATCCCGGGTCGCGTGATCTGCTGTGCCCGCGTCCGCGGCCGGCGGCGCCCATCCGGAGGAGGACGGCCCCGCATGAGTCTGCTCATCACCGACGTGACCGTCGGCGACCGCCCGGGTCGCGCGGTGCACGTGCTGGCGGGCCGGATCGCCTGGACCGGTGCGGCGGGCGACGCGCCGGCGGCCGACCGGGTGCTCCCGGGGGAGGGGGCGCTGCTGACGCCGGCGTTCGTCGACGCCCACGTGCACGCCACCGCGACCGGGCTGGCGCTGACCGGTCTCGACCTCCACTCGAGCTCGAGCCTCGACGCCGCGCTCGGCGGGCTGCGGGCGCACGTGGCCGCTTCGGGTCCGGGGGTCGTCCTCGGCACCGGCTGGGACGAGACCGGCTGGCCCGAGCAGCGGGGGCTGACCCGCGCCGACGTCGACGCGGTGGCCGGCGACCGGCCGGTCTACCTGGCGCGGGTCGACGTGCACTCCGCGACGGTGTCCACCGCCATGCTCGAGCGCATCCCCGGCATCGCCGACCTGCCCGGCTTCTCCCCGGACGGCCGGCTCCGGCTCGACGCCCACCACGCGGCGCGGAAGGCGGCCTACGGCGCGGTCACCGGCGCCCAGCGGCGGGCGGCGCAGGAGGCCACCCGCGCCGCGGCGGCAGCGCTCGGCATCGGCACCGTGCACGAGATGGCCGGCCCGGAGGTCTCCTCCGCCGACGACCTGCGCGACCTGCTGGAGCTGGCGGCCGCGGTCCCCGGCCCGCGGGTGCTGGGCTACTGGGGCGAGCTGGCCGAGCGTGGCGGGCTGGACCTGGTCTCCGAGCTCGGCCTGGCCGGAGCCGGGGGAGACCTGTTCTGCGACGGCGCCATCGGGTCGCACACCGCCGCCCTGGGCGCCCCCTACCGCGACCGCCCCGACACCTCGGGCGCGCTCCGCTTCGACACCGGCGCCCTCGTGGACCACGTGCGCCGCTGCACCCTGGCCGGCGTCCAGGCGGGCTTCCACGTCATCGGGGACGCCGCCATCGACCAGGTGCTTGCCGCCGTGGGCGCCGTCGTGGAGGAGCTCGGCCTCGCCGCGGTGCGTCGCTGCCGGCACCGGCTGGAGCACCTCGAGATGCCCTCGGCCGCGGGGATCGACCGGATGCGCGACTGGCACATGGTCGCGAGCGTCCAGCCGGCCTTCGACGCCGCCTGGGGCGGGGACGCGGGGATGTACGCCGAGCGGCTCGGGGTGCCCCGCGCGCTGGCGACCAACCCCCTGGCCGACCTGGCCGACGCCGGCGTGGCCCTGACCCTGGGCAGTGATGCGCCGGTGACGTCGTTGGACCCCTGGGGCGGGGTGCACGCGGCGGTCGACCACCGGACACCGGGCGCCGGGCTACGCCCCTTCGACGCCTTCGACGCGGCCACCCACGGCGGCTGGATCGCCGCCCGGGAGGAGCACCCCGCCGGCCCGCTCGCGCCCGGCGCGGCGGCGGACCTCGCCCTGTGGGCGAGCTCCGAGGGGCTGTCCCGGGTGCTGGCCGACCGGGCCCGTCCGGCGTGCCGGCTGCTGCTGGTCGACGGCGAGTCCGTGCACACCGCCGGCTGACCGCCACCCCTGACCGCAGCCGCCCGGAACCATCGCGATCAGTAACGATCTGGTCACACTCTGCCCCGGGCTACTCCCCGGTGCCGGTCGAGTCCGGTGCGTTTCCTACAGTCGCTGCAGTTCCTGACCGGACGCACCGCACCGTGCGCCCTCCGGCAGGCGCGCCGGCTCCCCCCGGCCGCGCGGCACGGCCCCCGGCCGTCCGCGCTCCGGGTCGCGGGGGAGCGGCGGGCCCCGGGGAGCACGGCGGCGGTTCCCCCGGCGGAGCCCACGGAGACCCGCGCCATCAGACAACGGTCGTGCCGCTCGCAGCCAGCGACCGGCCGGTCGGCCCGAAGCCGCGTCGCCTCCGTGCGGTCCCCGCCGGCCCGTGCCGGGCAGGGCATCCGCAGCCCGGACGGGGCGGCGTCATCCGACGCCCCACCCCGCGCCGGGCCGGGATGGGATGCTGGGGTCGGGCCGCAGGAACGCTGCGGCCCGGACCCCGCCCGAGCGGTGCGGGGAGGATGCGCCCCGACCGGGGCCGCAGCACCGGGGAGGCGCTGGGTGCCCGCAGTCGACGGCGGGCCGGGAACGGGGACGCTGGAGCGGCCGGAGGGCCCCGGCTCGTCCCCGGGAACGGCCGGGACGCCGGTCGCCGACCGGCGGCGCAGCCTCCTGTGGCGGACGCTCCTGGCCGCGGCCGGCGGCCTGGCCATGGTGCTGGCCTTCCCCGGCTACGACCTGCCTGCGCTGGCCGTGCTCGGGCCGGCCGCGCTCGCCCTCGCCGTCCACGGGCAGCGGGTCCGCACCGGGCTGTGGCTGGGCCTGGTCACCGGGCTGGCGTTCTTCGTGCCGCTGCTGTCGTGGACCGGTGTGTACGTGGGCTCGTTCCCGTGGCTCGCGCTGGCGGTCAGCCAGGCGCTGTTCCTCGCGCTGCTGGGCGGCCTGACGGCCCCGGTCTCCCGGCTGCCGTACTGGCCGCTGTGGACGGCGGCGCTGTGGGTCGCCGACGAGGCGGTCCGCGGGCGGTTCCCGTTCGGCGGCTTCCCCTGGGGGCGGCTGGGCCTGTCCCAGACCGACGGCCCGCTGCTGGCGTTCGCCGCCTACGGCGGGGTGCCGCTACTGAGCTTCGCCGTCGCCCTGACCGGCACGCTGCTGGCCGCCGCCGTCCTGGCGCTCGCGCGGGCCCGGCGGCGGGCCGGCGACCAGGCGGGGGAGGCGCGGAGGGCCCGCGGCCGGGTGCTGCGGGCCGGAGCCGCCGTCCTGACCGTCCCGCTGCTGGGCGCGCTGGCCTGGCTGCCCCTGCCGGGCGCCTCGCTGACCGACGGCGGCCCGACCGCCACGGTCGCGGTCATCCAGGGCGACGTCCCGCGGGCCGGGCTGGACTTCAACGCCCAGCGGCGGGCGGTCCTGGACAACCACGTGCAGCAGACCCTGCAGCTGGCCGAGGCCGTGGCGGCGGGGGAGGAGCCGCAGCCCGACGTCGTCCTGTGGCCGGAGAACAGCTCCGACATCGACCCCTACCGCAACGCCGACGCGGCCGCGCAGATCCAGCGGGCCGCCGACGCCGTCGGCGCCCCCGTGCTGGTGGGGGCGGTGGTCGGCGGCCCGCAGGAGTTCATCAGCAACACCGCGATCGTGTGGGCGCCCGACGAGGGCCCCGGCGCCACCTACATGAAGCGCCATCCGGTGCCCTTCGCCGAGTACGTGCCCTTCCGCGACTTCTTCCGGTTCTTCAGCGAGAAGGTCGACCTGGTGCGCCGCGACTTCGCCGCCGGCGACGAGGTCGGCGTGCTCGACGTCGGCGGGATGCGGCTCGGCGACCTCATCTGCTTCGAGGTGGTCTACGACGGGCTGGTCCGGGACGTCGTGGACGGCGGAGCGGGGATGCTGGTCGTGCAGACCAACAACGCCACCTTCGGCTACACCGACGAGAGCGCCCAGCAGCTGGCCATGAGCCGGGTGCGGGCGGTCGAGCACGGCCGCGCCGTGGCCATCGCCGCGACCAGCGGCATCTCGGCGATCGTCGCCCCCGACGGCACGGTCGTCCGCTCCTCGGAGCTGTTCGAGCCGGCGGTCTTCGTCGCCGAGATCGCCCAGCGCGACGACCGCACGGTGGCCCAGCGGCTGGGTGCCGCGCCGGAGTGGCTGCTCACCGCGCTGGCCGCGGGCGCGGTGCTGGAGTCGCTCCGCCGGCGCCGCGCGGGGAGCGCGGGGTGAGCGACCGCGTCCTGGTCGTCCTGCCGACGTACGACGAGGTCGGGAACCTGCGGCGGGTCCTGGAACGGCTGCACGCCAGCGTGCCCGACGCCCACGCCCTGGTCGTCGACGACGCCTCGCCCGACGGCACCGGCGCGCTCGCCGACGCCCTGGCCGCCCGTGATCCGCGGGTCCACGTCCTGCACCGGACGGCGAAGGCCGGTCTCGGCCGGGCCTACGTCGCCGGCTTCCGGTGGGGCCGGGAGCACGGCTACGACGTCCTGGTGGAGATGGACGCCGACGGCTCGCACGCCCCCGAGCAGCTGCCCGCCCTGCTGCGCGCCCTCGCCGACGCAGACCTGGTGCTGGGCTCCCGGTACGTCGACGGGGGGCGGGTCGAGGACTGGCCGCTGCACCGCCTGGTGCTGTCGCGGGTGGGCAACCGGTACACCCGCTGGGCCCTGCGCCTGCCGTTGCGGGACGCCACCGGTGGCTTCCGCGCCGCCCGGGCCGAGCTGATCGACCGGCTCCCCTTCGACGAGGTCGCCAGCGAGGGCTACTGCTTCCAGGTCGACTGGGCGTGGCGGGCCCTCCGGTCCGGCGCCCGCGTGACCGAGGTGCCGATCACCTTCTCCGAGCGCACCTGGGGCAGGAGCAAGATGAGCGGCCCGATCGTTGGGGAGGCATGGGCACGCGTGACGATGTGGGGTGTGCAGGACCGGCTGGCCGACTGGCTGCCGGGCCGGGTGCGCCCGCCCCTGGCCGGTCGGGCCGGGGTACCGGGGCGGTGACCCGCCTGCGGCGGGACCGCGGCAGGAGCGGGACGATCGGGAGGAGGGACCGTCGTGGCTGACGTGGTGCGCCGGCGGCTGCGCGTGGTGGTGGGCCTCACCGCCCTGGCGGAGCTGGTCGTGTTCGTCCTCGTGGCCGCCTGGATCGGGCTGGGCTGGACGATCCTCGCCACCCTGCTCACCACCGCCCTGGGCTGGGCGCTGCTCGCCCGGCAGGGGAGGCGGGCGCTGCTGGACCTGCGGACGCGGGCCCGCACCCGCCAGGGCGCGGCCAAGGAGCTCGGCGACGCCGGCCTGGTCGCCGTCGGTGGCCTGCTCATGGTGCTGCCCGGGTTCATCGGTGACGTGGTCGGCCTGCTCTGCCTGATCCCCGGCACGCGCGGGCTGCTGCGCCGGGTCCTGACCCGGCTGGTCCTCGCGCGGCTGCCCGAGCACGTCCGCGGCCCGGTCCGGGTGGGGAGCACCCGGGTGCCGGGGATGGCCGGGCGGCCGCAGACCGACGGTGACCCGCTGGTGATCGAGGGGGAGGTCCTCCCGGGCCCCGATCGGCGGCCGCCGGCCTGACCGGCCGCTCCGCCCGCGGCCGGACGTGGGACGGCCCCGGTGGAGGATCTCCACCGGGGCCGTCCCGAGGTCCTGCGGCGGCCCGCCTCCGGGGGAGGCGGGCCGGTGCTCAGCTGGCGCGGGTACGCCGGCCGCGGAGCACCTCGAGGCGCTCCGCGAGGACCTCCTCGAGGTCCTCGACGCTGCGCCGCTCGAGCAGCATGTCCCAGTGGGTGCGCGGGGGCTTGACCTTCTTGGGGGCCGGCTCCGTCCCACCGACGAGCTTGGCGGCGGCGCCGTCGAACTTGCACTCCCAGGTGTCGGGGAGCTCCGCGTCATCGGCGAAGGGCACCGTGAACAGGTGGCCCAAGGGGCACCGGTACTCGGCGTACTGCCGCTCGATGGGCGCAGTGTTCCGTTCGGTCTCGTAGCTGACGCTGCCCAGTCGGCTGCCGCGCAGGGAACGCTCGCCCATGGCACACCGTCCTCTCGTACTTGTGTCGGTAGGGACTCGACGTCCAGTAGCCAGGGCAGTACCCAGGCAACCGGGGAGTCAGAGAGATGAACGACGGAAAAGGCGGGAAGATTCCGCCGAATCGGCTGCTCATCATCGCATGGGGTGGGATCCGGCCGCTCGGCGCCCCCCGCACGGGTGAGCGGAGGCCCTCAGGAGAGGGCCAGCTGCCCCGGACCGGCGGCGGTGGGACCCAGCTCGCCCCGCACGTAGTGCCGCCGGCAGAGCACCTGGTAGCGGACGGCGGGGGAGGAGCCGGCCTCGCCGGGCAGCTCGGGCGGGGCGGTGTCGGCGACCACGACGGTGGCGCCGGAGCGCACCATGACGCCGTCGACCACCCGGGCGTTGAGCAGCCCGGGCAGCCCGCACCAGCAGAGCACCTCGACCTGGATGCGCTGGACGTCGTCGGCGACCTCCAGCAGCCGCTGGGTGCCGGGGAAGAGCCGGGTGCGGAAGTCGGTGGTCAGGCCGAACGCGTAGACGTCGACGTGCGACTCGTCGACCAGCTCGGCGAGCTGGTCGACCTGACCGGGGGAGAGGAACTGCGCCTCGTCGACGATCAGGTAGTCGACCCGGTGGCCGTCGGCCCAGCGGTCCCGCACCAGCAGCCGCAGGTCGGAGCCGCCGTCGATCTCGACCGCGGCCCGGCGCAGCCCCACGCGGGAGCTGATCTGCGGGGCGGCGGACCGGTCGCCCTGGGTGACCAGCAGGCCCTGCCGGCCCTGCCGGCTGTGGTTGTGGTCGACCTGCAGCGCCAGCGTCGACTTCCCGCAGTCCATCGGGCCGTGGAAGAAGCGCAGGTGCGCCGGCGCCGGGTGGCGGCGCCGGTCGCCGGAGGCGGGCACCGCCGACGGCCCGAGCAGCGGGGGAGGGGCGATCTCCTCGCTCACAGGCGCACCGGCGGGGTGTTCCCGGCCTCGACGATGGCCTTGCGCAGGTCCAGCTTGGCGAGGAGGAAGCCGCCCACGACGAAGAAGAAGATCAGGCTGAAGATGGCGTACCGGTAGGAGCCAGTCAGCTGGTAGGTGAGCGCGAAGAGGAACGGCCCGAGCCAGCTGGTGCCCCGGTCGCTGATCTCGTAGAAGCCGAAGTACTCGGCCTCCTTCCCCCGCGGGATGAGCTGGCTGAACATCGAGCGGGACAGCGCCTGCGTGCCGCCCTGCACGAAGCCGATGACCGAAGCGAGCAGGTAGAACCCCAGGACGTCGCCCGCTTCGAGGAAGTAGGCGGCGACCAGGACCCCGGTCCACGCCACCAGGGCCCCCAGCACGGTCCGCTTGGCGCCGATGGCGGCGGCGGCCCGGCCCAGCGACAGCGCCCCGAAGAACGCCACCACCTGCACCAGCAGGATCGCCGACACCAGCGTGGTCTGGGAGAGCTCGAGCTGCTCGGCGCCGTACTGCGCGGAGACCCCGATGATCGTCTGGACCCCGTCGTTGTAGAGCAGGTAGGCGGCCAGGAACCACAGCGTCAGCCGGTAGCGGCGCATGTCCCGCAGGGTTGCGCCCAGCTGCCGGAAGCTCCCGGTGACCGCCCCGGCCCGCGTCCCGGCCGGCACCACGTGTCGGGGACGGCGGTTGCGCAGCAGCGAGACGCTGACGACGGTGAACCCGGCCCACCAGATGCCCGCTGAGGCCAGGCAGATCCGCACCGCCTCACCCTCGGTCAGGCCCAGGCTCTCGTGCTGCGTGAACAGCACGAGGCTCGCGGCCAGGAGCAGCGCCCCGCCGAGGTAGCCGACCGCCCAGCCACGGCTGGAGACGGCGTCCCGCTCGTCCGGACCCGCCAGGTCCGGCAGCCAGGAGTAGTAGACGACGGTGGCCGCGCCGAAGCAGAGGTTCGCGACGATGAACAACCCGGCACCGAGCAGGTAGCGGTCGTCGGCGACGAAGAACATCGCCATGGTGCAGAGCGAGCCCAGGGTGGCGAAGCCGGCCAGCAGCTGCCGCTTGTGCCCGCTGCGGTCGGCGACGGCGCCGGTGAGCGGCAGGACCAGCACCTGCAGGATCACCGACAGCGAGAGCACGTAGCCGAACACGCTGCCCGAGGGCACCGACAGGCCGAAGGGATGGACGTCGCCTCCGGCGTCGGCGGCCGCCTCGGCGATGGACGTGAGGTAGGGCGCGAGGAAGACGGTCGTCACCGAGGTGTTGAAGACCGACATGGCCCAGTCGTAGGAGTACCAGCCGAACCGCTCCCGCTTCAGGGCGCGATCCGCGGGGGCCGCCGACGGGCCGGCGCCGGCCGGGGCAGAAGTCACCGCGGCAGGGTGCCAGGCAGGGTGCGGCCGGTCCAGCACCGGGCCCGGCCGTTCACGGGATGTCCTCCGGAACCACACCACCGGGGTACGCGGCGACGGCGGTGACCGGGCGGGTGGGGTCGATGAACGCCGGGCGGTCCATCTCCCGGGTCCGCAGCGGCCCGAGCCCCCGGGTGATCGCCGCCGCGATCCGGTAGCGCGCCCGGTTGGCGTCGCCGACGCGGCCCATCCGCAGGTCGTCGAGCGCCACCGGCGGGCCGACGTGCACCCGCAGCGCCGGGCGGCGCAGCACGGCCCGGGCGGCGGTGCGGAGCTTCCCCCAGTCGTTGCCGTACTGGAGCACCTCGTGGGCGCCCCACTGGCTGACCGGGATCACCGGCACCCGCAGCCCGAGGGCCAGCCGGGCCATCCCGGTGCGCCCGCGCTCCGGCCAGAGGTCCGGCGCCAGCCCCACCCGGCCCTCGGGATAGGCGACGACGTGGCCGCCGTGGACCAGGGCCACCTCGGTCACCCGGACCGCGTGCCGGGCCAGCTCGGTGCCGCGCTCCACGCGGATCGCCCCGGTCCGCTCGAGCAGCGGCCCGGCCACCGGGGCGGCCAGGATGCCGCCGGTGGTCATGATCCGCGGCGCCACGCCGAGCCGGGCCAGCGCGACGGCGACGACGAACGGGTCGAAGTCGCCGATGTGGTTGGCCGCCAGCAGGAGCGGGCCGCCGCGCAGCTCCTCGGGGATGCCGCCGGTCACCTCCACCCGGCCGAAGACGGCCACCAGCCAGGAGAAGCGGCGCAGCAGGAGGCGCCAGAACCACCACGGCGGCGCCACCGCGATCGCCAGCTCGCGCGCGAACCACTCGGGGTCATCGGCGCGGACGAGGTCGGCCAGGTCCTGCGGCAGGGACGGGGTGCGGGGATGCCAGCGGCGCAGCCGCTCGCCGAGGCTCACCGCGGCGCCCACTGACCGCGCTTCTCCAGGACCTCCCGCAGCATGGCGGGGCGGTCGGTCATGATCCCGTCGACCCCGAGGTCGAGCATGGCCTCGGCCTCCGCCGGGTCGTCCACCGTCCAGACGTGCACCTGCAGCCCGCGATCGTGGGCGGCGGCGAGGAACCGCTCGTCGACCAGGGCCCGGCCGCCGAGCTGCAGCGGCACCTGAGCGCAGCCGGCCGAGATGCGCACCAGCCCCGCGGCGCGGGGGGAGTAGGACGACAGCCGGAGCGCGGCGACCCCGCGGGGCCCCAGCGAGGTGCACAGCGTCGGGCCGAACAGCCGGCGGGCGGCGGCGACGCGGGCATCGGAGAAGGACCCGAGGCAGATGCGGTCGAGCACCTCCATCCGCCGGACCAGCCGCACCAGCGGGGCCAGCACACCGGCGGCCTTGATGTCGAGGTTGAAGCGGACGTCGGGCCAGGCGCCCAGCAGGTCCTCCAGCCGCACCACCGGCTCCCGCCCGCCGATGCGCGCCTCCGCCACCTCCGCCCACGTCAGCCCGTCCAGCCGGCCGGTGCGGTCGGTGATCCGCTCGAGCGTGGGGTCGTGGAAGGCGACCGGCACGCCGTCGGCGGTGACCTGGACGTCGGTCTCCAGGTAGCGGTAGCCGAGGTCCACGCAGGCCTGGAAGGCCGGCATGGTGTTCTCCAGGTGCTCGATGGCCCCGCCACGGTGCGCCATGGCCAACGGCGTCGGCCCGTCGAGGAAGGCGAACCGCGCGGCAGGCACGCGTTCACGCTAGTGGCAGCCCGCGCGACCCGTGCGGGCCCCTGTCAGGAGCGCCCCAGGGCCGCCGCCATGCGGTCGACCATCGTCGCCAGGACCGGTCGCGGCGTCGCGAAGTTGAGCCGCACGTGCCCCTCGCCGGCCCGCCCGCACTCCGCGCCGTCGACCAGCGCGACCCCCGCCTGCTCCAGGAAGAACCCGCCCGCGGGCCCGGGGAGGTCCAGCTGCCGGCAGTCCAGCCAGGCCAGGTAGGTGCCGGCCGGCGGGTCGAACCCGACGCCGGGAAGGCGGGCGGCGAGCAGCTCGGCCAGCAGCTGCCGGTTACCGTCCAGGTACCGCAGCACCGCGTCCAGCCACGGGCCGCCCTCGGTGTAGGCCGCCGTGGCGGCCAGGACACCGGGCGTCGACGCGCCGTGGCCGGCCAGGAAGCCGACGCGCGCCCAGTGCTCGGCGTCCTCCTCGCGGGACAGCACCAGCTGGGCGGTCTTCAACCCGGGCAGGTTCCACGCCTTGGACGCCGAGGTCGCGGTGACCGCGTGCCCCGCGGGCACCGGCCCGAGGGACGCGTAGGGCCGGTGGACGGCGCCGGGGAGCACCAGCGGCGCGTGGATCTCGTCGGAGAAGACCCGGGCGCCCGCGCGATCGACGACCTCGGCCAGCGCCAGCTGCTCCTCCGCCGTGAACACCCGGCCGGTCGGGTTGTGCGGGTTGCAGTGCACGACCAGCCCGCCCCCGGCGTCCAGGGCGCGCGCGATGCCGTCGAGGTCGTAGCCGAGCTGCCCGCCCCGCCGGAGCATCGGCACCTCGATCACCTCGCGGCCGAGCACCCCGGGCACGAGGAGGAACGGCATGTAGGCCGGCGTCGGCAGCACCACCGGGCTGCCCGGCGGGGTGAAGTGCTCGATGGCCGCCTGCAGCCCGGCCAGCACGTCGGGGAGCGGCGTCACCCACTCCGGGGGCACCGCCCAGCCGTAGCGGTCGGCCTGCCAGAGCGCGCAGGCCCGCGCCATGTCCGCGGCCGCCTCGGGGGTGAGGTAGCCGAACCGGCTGTCCTCGACGGCCGCGGTCAGCGCCCGGGTGACCGCAGGCGCGGTGCCGAAGTCCATCTCGGCCACGAAGGCGCCGATCGCCCCGCCGTAGCGGGTCCACTTGAGGCTGCCCGCGGCGCGCAGCCCTTCCTCGCTGAGGCTGTCGAAGACCGGGGAGAGGTCCTCGAGCGGTCGATCGGTCATTCGCAGAGCCCTTCCGTGCGCCGTCCTGGCGTGTCACCGGGAGCTGTCAGCAGGGACGTCTACCGTGCGCAGACGTGGCACAGCAGCACGCGTCCGGCACCTTGACCTCGGCTTCCGTCGCGCCCCTCCCCAGCCGGGGGAGCGGCGAGGAACGGCGGTGCGGCTGGTGCCGCCGCATCCTGCCGCAGCAGGGCTCGGTCGGCCGGCCGCGGCTGTACTGCGGGCAGGCGTGCCGGCAGCGCGCCTACGAGCAGCGGGCGGCCACGGCCAAGGCCGGCCTGCCCGGCGACGTCGTCCTGGTGTCCCGCGCGGAGCTCGACGGGCTGCAGGACCGGCTGTTCCAACTCCGCTGCGCCCTGGAGGACGTGCAGACCCTCCTGCAGGAGCGGCCGACCAAGGCGGAGCTGGAGCGCTCGCTCACCGACCTGGTCCGGTCGACCGGCCGGCTCGACCGGCTGTGGGTCAACGAACGCTCCAGCTGAGCCCGCCGCCCGAATCAGTCCGGGTCCGTGGTGTCCTCGTCGGTGTTCTGGTCGATCTCCGGGTTGCTGTTGTCCGGCATGTTCTCCCGGTCCGCTTCCTCCGGGCCGGCCGTCTCGACCACCTCGTCGGTCGAACCGTCGTTGCGGTCCAGACCGGCCGGGTCGCCACAGGCGGTCAGCGAGGCTGCTCCGCCGAGCACTGCCAGCGAAGTCATCAGTGCGGCGAACGGTCGTCGAATCCTCATGCTCCGACCCTACGAACGCACGCCCTCGGGCGCCCGTCGAACCGCGGACACTCCAGTTCTTACGTCACAGTGACGCAATACGGATGGACTGGGTGGATGGGGGGAGGGCGACCCAGGACGGTCCACCGGAGGCCTCGGGCGCCGATCCGGGCTGCGGTCGTCGAGGATGATCATGAACGGCATCAAGATCGACAACAGGGGAGTCGCACATCGGGGCGAGGGCGAGGACGGCCGCAGTGCTGTCGCGGCCGGCGTCGGGCGCTCAGGCTCGCCGGGGCCGGCCGGCGACGGGGGTGGCGACGTCTGGCCCCGGGTGCGAGCGTGCAGCGAGTGTCCGGACGGCGCGACGTGCGGCGAGGTGCGGTGACGCGGCAGCCCGGCGCGTGCTGGTCGCACAAGATCGACAACCCCTTCCCGCCCAGGTGGATCCCGCGCCGATAATCGACGTTATGTCAACTCGTCGAAGCGGGAGCGGTCCCTCCGGTCTGCTGTCCCCGACGCGGCGCCGGTCGGTGCGAGGTAGATCCGCACCGGATGACGGATCCCCTCCGGCGTGATCCAGTCGGCCTGCCGCCGGTCGACCAGCCGCCAGCGCAGCCGCTCGTAGAGATCGACCGCCGGACCTCCGTCGTCGACGACGTCGAGCACGAGCTGCCGGCCGTGACCTCCGGCCCACGCCTGCGCTGCGGCCAGCAGTGCCGTTCCCAGACCCAGACCCCGTCCCCGGACGGCCGGGTCGACGAACAGCCGCGAGATCGCCACCAGGTCCCCGGTCGGCACGCCGGCCGCGGCGGCCGCCACCGGGTCGTCCACGCCGCGGACGACGCACACGTGCCCTCGGGGCGCCCCGGCCTCGTCGACGGCCACCCACGCCGCCGCGGTGCCGGCCGGGTCCAGCCACCCGGCCGGATCCGCCGGCCACCAGGTCGGATAGCCGTCGGCCGCGTGCACCGCGCGGAGCGCCGCGACGCAGCCGGGCAGATCCGCCTCGGTGCGCTCGCGGATCTCCACGGCGTCCAGCATGTCCCGGGTCCCCCGGCAGTCCGCGACCGACCCGTCCGAGTTGTTGCCATACAGGAAACTCTGCCCTACTGTTTCCTTTATGGAAACCGCAGCCACCCCGCCGCCGTCCCGCCGGGAAGCCCAGGACGTGCTGGCCCAGCTCGCCCGGGACGAGGACGCGGTCCGGTACCCGCCCATCCCCCGCTGGTTCTACGTCGTGCAGGCCTCGGCCGTCGCGGGGATCAGCCTCGCCCAGCTGCTCCCCGACGCGGCCGGGAGCGCCCTGGTGCTCGGCCTCGCGGTGGTCATGGGGCTGCTCGGTCACCGCTACTGGCTCAACCGGGACGGCGTCTCCTGGGCCTCGGCCAAGTTCTCGGACATGGCGGGTTTCCTCGCCCTCCTGCTCGGCGCCCTGGCGGTGGGCTGGCTCGTGGACGAGACCACTGACGCGTGGTGGATCTGGATCGTCACGGCGGTGTTCACCGCAGGCGTCGTGCTGGTCACCGGGTACCGCTACGGCCGGGAGTTCGGTCATGACGGCTGAGGCGCCGGCGTTCGACGAGGTGATCCACGCTCCGCAGCGGCTGCGCATCTGCGCGATGCTCAGCGCCGCGCAGAAGGTGGAGTTCGCCGTCCTGCAGGATGAGCTGGCGCTGTCGAAGTCGGCACTCAGCAAGCACCTCTCGCAGCTGGTGGACAGCGGGTACGTCACGCAGGAGCGTTCGGTCCGCGACGCCCGGAGCCGGCTGTGGCTCTCCCTGACCGCCGAGGGGCGCCGGGCCTACCGCGGCCACGTGCGGGCCCTCCAGGAGATCGTCGCGGCCGAGATCGGCTGAGCCCGCGGCCGGCGCACCGATGAGTCCGACGCCCGTGACGAGTCCCGTCCCCGAGGAGACCGCAGACGCGGCGGAGGGACGGGAGACCCCGGATGAGCACGTTCGCCCTGATCCACGGTGCCGGCGACGGCGGCTGGTACTGGCACCTGGTCGAGCCCCGGCTGCGGGCCCGGGGGCACGACGTGGTGGCGCCGGACCTGCCGGCCGACGACGACTCGCTGACCCTCGACGACTACGCCGACGCGGTCGTCGCGGCCGTCGGCGACGCCCCGGACCTCGTCGTCGTGGGCCAGTCGTTCGGCGGGTTCACCGCACCCTTGGTCGCCGCCCGCCGGCCGGTGCGCGCGCTGGTTCTGGTGGCCGCGATGGTGCCGGCACCCGGCGAGTCACCGGAGCAGTGGTGGGCCGCCACCGGATACCGCGAGGCGGTCCGCCGCCAGGCCGCGCTCGACGGCGGGCTCACCGGCAACGACGACCCCTACGTCGCCTTCTGCCACGACGTCCCCCGCCCGCTCGCCGAGGAGGCGCTGAGCAGGGACCGGGCCCATCCCTCCCCCGCCGCCTACACCCAGCCCTGGCCGCTGCCTGCGTGGCCGGCCGTGCCCACCCGGTTCGTGCTCTGCACCCAGGACCGGTTCTTCCCCGCCGACCTCCTGCGCCGCGTGGCGGTCGAGCGCCTCGGGGTGGTCCCGGCCGAGATCGCGGCGAGCCACTGCGTCGCGCTGAGCCGGCCCGAGGAGCTGGCGGATCTGCTGACCACCGGCACCGGGTGAGCGCCCTGCGGGGAGGATGGCGGCATGCCCCCCGCCTGGACGCACGTCGGCCGCTTCTGGACCAACGGCGAGCCCTTCCTCGCCCTGGACGAGGAGCTCCTCCCCCACTGGCGCGGGCTCTCCGACGAGGCCTACGAGGCGCTGGTCCCCCGGCTGGACTACGAGCTCACCAGCATCCCGGTCGGCCCGGGCAGCGCCGCCGTCGTCCTCACCGACCCCGAGATCGGCGACGAGGGCTGGCTGGAGGTCTTCCGCGGGGACGACGGCAGCGTCGCGGTGGTCCAGGTGGCCGCCGGCGACTACCGCGGGACGATCGAGGCGGCCCTGCGCTTCCCGTCGACCGGCGACCAGCCCGGCGACGCCGTCCCGGTCGCCAGCGGACGGCTGGCCTTCATCAGCGCGGCGCTCGACGGAACGGGTGAGGACGGCGCCCTGCTGCTCCCCGAGCAGCCCGGGCCGACCCCCGCGTCCGACGACCTGGACGACGACGTCCTCGACCCGGGCAGCCCGCTGCTGGTCGTCCCGCCGGGCACCTTCGGCCTGTCGGTGCTGTGGCGGACCGAGCTGTACGAGGACGCCGCCTTCGCCCGGTGGCTGTTCTCCCGGCAGGACTGACCGCTCAGTTCTGCCGGCCGGGTCGGTCCTGTCCCGGACACCCACGTCCTGCCGGAGGAGTTCCGTGAGCACCGTCCAGCCGATCCTCGTCACCCCCGACCCCGAGCGCCTCCGGGCGTTCTACACCGGCCTCCTGGACGACGCGGAGACCGAGCGGTTCCCGGCCGAGGGCCCGGCCTTCTACCTCGGCCTCCGCGTCGGCGACACCGCCCTCGGCCTCACCGCCGACGACTCGGTGAGCACCGGGGAGCCCGGGCGGGTGCTGCTCGGCATCGAGGTGCCCGACGTCGACGCCCTCCTCCCCCGCGTCGCCGAGCTCGGCGGCACCGCTCCGTCCGGCTCGGCGGACATGCCGTGGGGCCAGCGGGTCGCGCACGTCACCGACCCCGACGGCAACGCGCTCAACCTCACCCAGCAGCTGTGAGACCGGCCGGTCAGGTGATCTCCGTGCGGTGAACCCGGATCCAGCCGGCCACCAGCGGCAGCAGCAGCCAGAGGGCGGCCGACGTCGCCACCTGCACCCACCCCTGCCCGTCCAGCCGGCCCTCGTACATGGGCCCCGTGGTGGTGGTCAGGTCCAGCCAGTCGCGGACCCAGTCCAGGGCGCCGACCGTGGTCACCAGCACGGTGAAGGCCGTGGGCAGCGCGAAGTAGGTGACGATGGCCAGCGGCGAGCTCAGGAGCAGGAGGCCGAACGCCACGCCGATGAGCACGTTGAGCACCTGCACCAGCAGGGTCTGCAGGACCTGCTCGGCGTCGATCGACCACGAGGTCGGGTCGTCGGTCAGGACCGGGGTCAGCGCCGCGGTGAGCGCTCCGGCGACCAGCGTCGCGACCACGCCCAGGACGGCGAGCAGCGCCGCCGCGACCAGCTTCGCGACCAGCACGCGGGAGCGCTGCGGCACGAGGGCGAACGTGGTGAGCGCGGTGCGCTGCGACCACTCGCTGGTGACCAGCAGGATGCCGAGCACCGGCAGCAGCAGCGCGACCGCCAGCTGGGCGGCACCGACGTACTCGGCGAAGGTCTTCTCCGGCGGCTCGCCGAAGAACAGCACCAGCGCGGGGACGGCGAGGGCGAGCGCCCCGATCGTCAGCAGCAGCCAGAAGCCGGCGCGGGTGTCGCGGGACTTCCGCAGCTCCACGCCCACCAGGGTGGCCAGCGACGGCGCGGGGGCGTCCAGCGCGGAGCTCCGGGCGGGCTCGGTGGTGGTGGTCATGCGCGGGCCTCCTGAGCGGTCGGGGTGGTCGGGGCTGCGTCGGCGGGGCCGCCGGCGTGGGTGAGCGACCGGAAGAGCTCCTCCAGCCCGGCGCCGGACGCCGGCCGCAGCTCGAGGAGCGGCACACCGGCCCGGGCGGCCGCGATGCCCACCGGCTCCGGCTCGTCACCGGCGAGCAGCGCGCCGTCCTCCGCCGCGTCGTACCGGATGCCGGCCGCGGCCAGCGCCTGCTCGAGCGCGACGCGCTCGCGGGCCCGCACGACCGTGCCGGCCGCCGCGAGCAGCTCCTCCTTGGAGCCGGAGGCGACCAGGCGACCGCCCGCGATGACCGCCAGCCGGTCGGCCACGGCCTCCACCTCGCGCAGCAGGTGCGAGGAGAGCAGCACCGTGCCGCCGCGGTCGGCGAAGCCGCGCAGCAGACCGCGCATCCAGTAGATGCCCTCGGGGTCCAGCCCGTTGGCCGGCTCGTCGAGCACCAGCACCTCGGGGTCGCCGAGCAGGGCGGTGGCCAGGCCCAGGCGCTGGCGCATGCCCAGCGAGTACTTCCCCACCCGCTTGCCGGCCGCACCGCCGTCCAGGCCGACCAACTGGAGCATCTCCCCGACCCTGGTCCGCGGCACCCCGAGGACCTTCGCCGTCAGCGTCAGCACCTCACCGCCGGTCCGGCCCGCGTGCTGGGCGCCGGCGTCGAGCAGGACGCCCACGTGGCGGCCGGGATTGGGCAGCTCGCGGTACTGGCGCCCACCGATCGTGGCGGAGCCGCTGGTGGGTGCGGCCAGGCCGCACAGCGTCCGGAGCGTGGTGCTCTTGCCGGCGCCGTTCGGCCCCAGGAAGCCGGTCACGGTTCCCGCCGGGCAGCTGAAGGTCACGTCGGAGACGGCCAGCTGGGTGCCGTACCTCCGGGTCAGGTGCTCGATCTCGATCATGCCCGCGACCCTGGCGGGCACCGGGCCCCGGGTGCATCGGCCACCGGTCGGCGACCGGCCGACTTCGGTCGGCCCCCACGGGGGGTGGCATCGACCTTCGTCGGTGCCGCTACCGGCCGTTCCACCCGTAGCCTCAGGCCGTGAGCACGGCCACCGGGCAGGCACCGACCGCGCCGTCGGGCGTCGACCACCCGTCCCTGGTGCCGGCGCTGCTGCTCGCCGACGCCCTCTCCCCCGCAGCCGGCCCCCGCCCGTCGCGCCGCGGCGTCCGTCGCTCGGTGCGCGACTGGGTGGTCGACGTCAGCCTGTTCCTGCTCGCACTGGTCGTCGGGCTGGTGTTCCTCGCCGAGGCCTCGAGCCGGCCCGACCCCCCACCCGACGGGCTGCTGTTCGCCGACCTGGTGCTCGGGTGCCTGGGTTGCCTGCTGCTGTGGGGACGCCGGCGGTGGCCGGTGGGCACCGCGCTCCTGCTGGCGCTGGTGGGAACCGTCTCGGACATGTCGGGGATCGCGGTGCTCGTCGGGCTGTTCACCGTGGCGGTGCACCGGATCGGGCGACCGGTGCTCGCCGTGGCCACGGCGAACCTGTGCGCGCTCGCGGTGTACGTCTGGCTGCGACCCGACCCGGACCTGCCGGTCCCGGTGTTCGCCGCCCTGTGCGTCTTGGTGATGGCCGCGGTCGTCGCCTGGGGCATGTTCGTGCGGGCGCGCCGCCAGCTCGTGGTGTCGCTGCGCGACCGCGCCGTCCGCACGGAGGCCGAGCAACGGCTGCGCGTGGACCAGGCGCGGCAGCTGGAGCGCACCCGGATCGCCCGGGAGATGCACGACGTGCTGGCCCACCGGCTCTCGCTGCTGAGCATGCACGCCGGGGCGCTGGAGTTCCGGCCCGATGCGCCGCCGGCCGACGTGGCCGCCGCCGCCGGCGTGGTCCGCGCGAGCGCCCGGCAGGCCCTGGAGGACCTGCGCGAGGTGATCGGGGTGCTCCGGGAGTCCGGAGCACCCGGTGCCGTGGAGCCTCCTCAGCCGGCGCTCGGTGACCTGCCGGCGCTCGTCGAGGAGTGCCGTCAGGCCGGCCTGCGCATCCGGGTGGGCTACCGCGTCCCCGAGCTGGCCACCGTGCCCCCGTCGGCGGGGCGCGCGGCCTACCGCGTGGTGCAGGAGGCGCTGACCAACGTGCGCAAGCACGCACCGGGCACCGTGGCCGACGTCCTGGTCGCCGGCGGTGCCGGTACCGGTCTCACCGTCGAGGTGCGCAACCCGCCGCCCGTGGGCGACGAGGCGCCGGGGCACCTGCCGGGCAGCGGCACCGGCCTGGTGGGCCTGCTGGAGCGGGTCAGCCTGGCCGGCGGGACGCTCGAGCACGGCTGGACGCCCGAGGGCGAGTTCCGCCTCCGGGCCGTGCTGCCCTGGCCGGCTCCCGTGGCGGTCGCGTGACCGAGGACGGGCCCGACGTCCGGGTGCTGGTGGTGGACGACGACCCCCTGGTGCGGTCGGCGCTGGCGATGGTGCTCGGTGGCGCGCCCGGCCTCGCGCTGGTCGGCGAGGCGGCCGACGGCGACGAGGTGCCGGCCGCCGTGGCCGGGGCCGCGCCCGACATCGTCCTCATGGACATCCGCATGCCGCGCACCGACGGGCTGACCGCCACCGAGCGGCTCCTGGCCCGCGGCGACGGGCCGCAGGTCATCGTGCTGACCACCTTCGACGCCGACGACCACGTGCTGCGCGCGCTGCGCGCCGGCGCCAGCGGGTTCCTGCTGAAGGACACGCCCCCGGCGGCGATCGTGGACGCCGTCCGCCGCGTCGCCGACGGCGAGCCGATGCTCTCCCCCACCGTCACGCGCCAGCTCATCGCGCACGTCGCCGAGGCGGCGGCGCCGCAGGACGACCCGGAGCAGCGGGCGCGCCCGCTGCTGGCGCGGCTCTCCGAGCGGGAGCGCGAGGTCGCGCTCGCGGTCGGCCGCGGTCTCTCCAACGCCGACATCGCCGCCGAGCTGTACATGAGCGTGGCCACGGTGAAGGCGCACGTCTCCCGGTTGCTCACCAAGCTGGAGGCGGCCAACCGGGTGCAGGTCGCCCTCGTGGTGCACGACGCCGGCCTGCTCTGAGGCTCAGCGCGCCGGGTCGTCCTCCTCGACGCGGCTGAACGTGGCCAGGGACCCCTTCTCGGCGAACGCCGCCCACAGGTTGAAGCCGATGACGCAGACGCCGGCGGCGCACCACAGGACGAGGAAGGCGATGCCCAGCCCGTCGTCGGCGGCGTCGCCGGAGAGCATGCCGACCACGCCGAACACGAGCACCGCGGCCCCGACGACCGCACCGAGGAGCGCGACGGGCTTGCTGGGCTTGTACCGGTACCTGCTCACGACGGCCTCCCGCGTCCTGCTCGCACCGGCTCCGCGTCCCCCGTCCGGCCGGGTGCAGCGTGGCACGGGCGGCGGCGGCCGGCCTGCAGCGGCCGGGGCGCTTCACCCGACGGTGTGCTGGACTAGCCGACGGGCTCTCCGTCCCGGCGACCGGGCCGCTCGGATGCCGGACGGTCCCGCAGCGGGGTTCTCCGACCGCCGGTCGGGTAGGCGTCCGGTCGGACCACCCCCGAGACCGTGGAGGACGACGTGACCGAGAACCGCCCCGACACCGACGAGCACCGGGAGCCGGGCGGCACGCCCTCCCCCGGTCCGGACCACCTGACCGACCGCCCGGTCACGCCGGGCGATGACGGCGCGGCGAAGGCGATCCCAGGGGCCTACGAGGCCGACGAGGCCGAGCGGGAGCGCGGCAAGGCGGTCAAGCCCGGCAACTGATCCCGGCCGCCGCTCAGCACCCGCTCTCCGGCCGGGTGGCCGGGCGCTGCGCCAGGTACCGCTCGACCCCGTCGAGGTAGCAGCCCAGGGCGAACTCGAACTCCGCCTGGAAGCCGTCGTACGCGTCGGCGTCGGCGTCGGCCTCGGTGTCCGGTTGGCCGCCGGGGGCGAACACCCCGGCCGCCACCGCCCGCGCGAGGTGCGGCATGCGGGCGGGGTCGACCAGCACTTCCAGCGCGGTCGCGTACCGCTCGCCGAAGGCGGCCGGGTCCTCGGCGAAGCCGGCGGCGAGGTCGATGCTCAACCGCACCTGCCCGTGGATCAGCGGCAGCACCCCGAGGTAGACGAGGACCTTGTCCTCCTCGTCGATGTCCAGCCCGGCGAAGGCGCTCAGGCCCCGGTCCAGCCAGGCCAGGTTGCGCGGCCCGGCCGGGGGGCCGCTGATCGGGATGTCCCGGTACCAGGGGTGCCGGCGGATGGCCGCCAGCACCTCGCGCGCCCAGGCGGCGACCCGCTCCCGCCACTCCCCCGCCAGCGGCGTCGCGGGTGGCTCCTCCAGCGCCGCATCGGACATCAGCAGCAGCAGCTCGTCCTTGCTGGCGACGTACCGGTAGAGAGCCATGGGCGAGGCGTCGAGCTCGGCGGCCACGCGCGCCATCGACACCGCCGCGAGTCCCTCCGCGTCGGCGAGGCGCACGGCCGCCTCGGTGAGATCGGCGAGCGTCAGCGAGGGCTTCCGACCCCGCCGCGACTCCGGCCGGCGCCCCCAGAGCAGCGCCACGTCGTCGGGCAGCTCCGGCTGCTGGTCGTCCACGGACCTCTCCTCTCCCGCGACACGGTCTTGCCGCGGGAACAGCGTAGGCCGTACGCTTTTATGCGTATGCATAACGCATACGCATCTACTTCGTCAGGAGGAGCCGTGCTCGTCGACGTCGACGCACTGGTCAAGAACTACGGGTCCCGCCGGGTGCTCGACGGGGTGAGCTTCGCCGTTCCCGCGGGATCGGTGCTCGCGCTGCTCGGGCCGAACGGAGCGGGGAAGACCACCACCGTCCGCATCCTGTCCACCCTCACCCGTCCCGACGGCGGCAGCGCCCGGATCGCGGGCCACGACGTCGTCCGCTCCCCCATGGCCGTGCGCGGCCTGATCAGCCTGACCGGCCAGTTCGCCGCGGTCGACGAGCGCCAGACCGGGCGGGAGAACCTGGAGATGATCGGCCGGTTGCGCCGGCTGGGGAGGGTCGGCGCCCGCCGGCGGGCCGCCGAGCTGCTCGACCGCGTCGACCTCGGAGCCGCCGCCGACCGCTTCGTCGAGACGTACTCCGGCGGGATGCGGCGGCGGCTGGACCTGGCCATGAGCCTGGTCGTCCCGCCCGCGGTGCTCTTCCTCGACGAGCCGACGACCGGCCTGGACCCGGTCAGCCGCAGCACGATGTGGACGGCGGTCGGCGAGCTCGTCCGCGACGGCACCACCGTGCTGCTGACCACCCAGTACCTGGAGGAGGCCGACCGCCTCGCCGACCGGGTGGTGCTGATCGACGGCGGCCGGGTGGCCGCCGAGGGCACGCCGGAGGAGCTCAAGTCCCGCCTGGGCGGCGAGCGGCTGCTCCTCGCGTTCCCGGACGGTCCCGCAGCTTCCGCGGCCGTCCGCGCGCTCGCGGCCGACGGCGCCGCGTGCGGTGCGGACGCCCTGACCGCGGTGCTGCCGTCGGACGGCGGAGCGGAGCACCTGCGCCGGGTGCTGGACCGGCTGCACGTCGCCGGGATCCCGGTGACCCGCGTGACGGCGTCGCGCCCATCGCTCGACGACGTGTTCCTCGCCCTCACCGGCGCCGGCACCCAGGAGACCGTGTGACCGCCCCCGCACTCCCCCGCCACCGGTCCGCCGCGCTCGCCGAGAGCCTCGTGCTGGTCGGTCGCAGCGTCCGGCTCAGCCGCCGCGACGTGGAGACGCTGGTCATGGCGATCGCCCTGCCGCTGCTGATGATGGCGCTGTTCGTCTACGTCTTCGGCGGCGCGATCGAGACCGGCGGCGCCTATCTCACCTACGTCGTACCCGGGATCGTCCTGCTCTGCGTGGGGTTCGGGGCGGCCGCCACCGCGCCGGCCGTGGCCGACGACATGGGGCGCGGGATGGTGGACCGGCTGCGGTCCATGCCGGTGGCGGCCGCGGCGCTGGTCACCGGGCACGTGGTGGCCAGCGTCGCCCGGAACGCCCTGGCGACCGGCGTCGTCGTCGCGGCCGCGATCGCCATGGGCTTCCGGCCCGACGCGGAGCCGCTGGAATGGGCCGCCGCGCTGGGGCTGCTCCTGCTGTACGTGCTCGCGCTGTCCGCCCTGGCCGCGGGCCTCGGAGCGCTCGCCTCGAGTGTCCAGTCGGCCAGCGCGCTGACCTTCTTCATGCTCTTCCTGCCCTACCTGAGCAGCGCCTTCGTCCCCACCGGCACGATGCCGGCGGTCCTGCGGGCCGTGGCCGAGCACCAGCCGATCACCCCGGTCATCGAGACGGTGCGCGGGCTCCTCACCGGGGCGCCGATCGGTTCCGCGGGCTGGGCCGCCGTCCTGTGGTGCGTCGGCCTGCTGGTGGTCTCGTCGGGGTTCGCCGCCTGGGCCTACCGGCGGCGCACCCGCCGGTAGGCGCTGGGTCGGGGGCGCCGGGCGGGCGCTGAGTGGGCGGGCGCTGAGTGGGCGGGCGCTGAGTGGGCGGGCGCTGAGCGGGCGGGCGCGGGGTCCGGCGCTCCCCCACCCGCCCGGCCTCCCGCCTGCTCCCCCGGGCGTGCGGTTGACTCCTCCGCGTGGCGGGCGCGGTCGACCTCTGGGACCGGGTCACCGCTCCCGCGGCCGAGCCGACGACGCCGGTCCTGCTGGGCGCGGCGGCCGCGGCGGCGCTGCTGGTGCTGGTCCCCGAGCTCTGGCGCCTCAGCCGGAACGTCGTGACCATCGCGCACGAGGGTGCCCACGGGCTGGTGGCGGCGGCCGCCGGCCGCCGCCTGGCCGGCATCCGGCTGCACTCGGACACCTCGGGCCTCACCGTCTCGGCGGGCCGCCCGTCGGGCCCCGGCATGGTGCTGACCTGCGCGGCCGGCTACACCGGCCCGGCGCTGTTCGGCCTGGGTGCCGCGGCCCTCTACGCGGCCGGACACGCCGTCGGGCTGCTCTGGGCGCTGCTGCTGCTCCTCGCGCTGCTGCTGGTGCAGATCCGCAACTGGTACGGGCTCTGGTCGGTCCTCCTGACCGGCGGGGTCGTCTTCGCCGCCACCTGGTGGCTCCCCCCGGTCGGTCAGTCCGCGTTCGCCGCGCTGGCCACCTGGTTCCTCCTGCTCGCGGCGCCGCGAGCGGTGCTCGAACTGCAGGCCGCCCGCCGGCGTCGTGGCGCTCCGGACTCCGACGCCGACCAGCTGGCCCGCCTGACCGGGCTGCCGGCGATCGCCTGGGTCGGCGCGTTCCTGGTCGTGGATGTTGCTGCACTTGTTCTGGGCGCGAGCTGGCTCGTCGGCTGAACCCCGGTCACAGTCAGTTCGTTGTTGGGGATAACGGTCCTACGCAGACCGCCGGACGTCGCCGGATGTCGCCGGACGGCGCGGACGGATCGGGTGCCGACGAACGGCTGCCGTCAGCCGGCGGCCCGGCGGCGGCGGCGCGGCTCCCGCCCCGGCGGCTGGCGCACCGGCTCGACGGCGGGCGCCGGCGGGACGTCGAGGACCACGTCGCTGTGGTCGACCAGCACGGCGCGGCCGTGGTGCCGGATGTGCAGCGGGTCGCCGTCGACCAGCCGGTAGGTGGCGCGCTCGGGCTCCACCGTGACGGTCAGCCGCCGTCCGCGGTAGACGACGCGGAACCGCAACCGGCGGATGCGCGGCGGCAGCCGCGGGGCGAAGGAGAGCTCTCCCCCGTGGTCGCGCAGGCCGCCGAAGCCGGCCACCGCGACGGTCCAGCCCCCGGCGAGGGAGGCGATGTGCAGCCCGTGCCCGGAGTTGTGGTGCAGGTTCTGCAGATCGGTGAGCGCGGCCTCGGCCCAGTAGTCGTAGGCCAGCTCCAGGTGCCCGGTCTCGGCCGCCACGACGGCCTGCTGGGTGGCCGACAGCGACGAGTCCCGGGTCGTGCGGGCCTCGTAGTAGGCGAAGTCGGCGATCTTCTCCTCCAGGGTGAAGGCGTCGCCGCGCAGGTGCAGGGCCATGACCAGGTCGGCCTGCTTGACCACCTGGCGCCGGTAGATGTCGAAGTAGGGGTAGTTCAGCAGCAGCGGGTACTTGGCCTCCGGCGTCCCGGCGAAGTCCCACTCCTCGTGGTGGGTGAAGCCGTCGGACTGCATGTGCACGCCGCGCTGGGTGTCGTACGGCACCGCCACCAGGGAGGCGGCCCGCAGCCACTCCTCGACCTCCTCCTCCGTCACCGAGAGCCGGCCGGCGACCTCCGGCTGCCGGCGGACCGCGTCGGCCGCGCCGCGCAGGTTCCGCTGGGCCATCAGGTTCGTGTAGACGTTGTTGTCGACGACGGCGGTGTACTCGTCCGGGCCGGTGACCCCGTCGATGCGGAACCCGTGCTCGGCGTCGAAGTGCCCCAGCGACGCCCAGAGCCGCGCCGTCTCGATCAGCAGCTCGGCGCCGTAGTCGCGGTCGAACGCGTCGTCCTCGGTCGCGTCGAGGTAGCGGATGACGGCGTCGGCGATGTCGGCGTTGATGTGGAAGGCCGCCGTTCCCGCCGGCCAGTAGCCCGAGGTCTCCTCGCCGCGGATGGTCCGCCACGGGAACGCCGCCCCGCGCAGGCCGAGCACCCGCGCCCGCTCCCGGGCCAGCGCCAGGGTGGTGTGCCGCCAGGTGAGCGCGTCCCGCGCGGCGTGCGGCGCGGTGTAGGTGAGCACGGGGAGGACGTAGGTCTCGGTGTCCCAGAAGGTGTGCCCGTCGTACCCCGGGCCGGTCAGCCCCTTCGCCGGGATGGCCTGCCGCTCACCGCGCAGCCCGGCCTGCAGGACGTGAAACATGCCCACCCGCACGGCCTGCTGGAGCTCGTCGTCGCCGTCGATCTCGACGTCGGCCTCGTCCCAGTGCTGGTCCAGCAGCTCCCGCTGCTCGCGCAGCAGCCGCTCGAAGCCTGCCAGCTTCGCCGTCGCCAGGGCCGCCTCCACCTGGTCGCGCAGCGCGGCGCCGGAGCGGCGCGAGGACCACCCGTAGGCGAGGAACTTGACCAGCTTGAGCGATCCGCCGGGCGGGATGCGGGCGGCGAGGGTGTAGCGGGCGAGGTCGCCGGCGGCCTCGATGTCCTCGGTGCAGCTGTCGGGGATCTGGATGACGTGGTCCATGCCGGCGGCCATGCGCAGCCGGCTGCGCTTGGTGCGGTGCACCAGGACGGCCCGGCGGCCCCGCCCGGCGGCGATCTCGCACTCCAGCGGGCGGGCGAGGGCCGCCGCCGCCCGCGGGTCGCCCTCGTCGGAGGGCGCGCCGTCGTCGTTGGCCAGCAGGTCCGACTGCAGGGCGACGTAGAGGTCACCGAGGTCGTCGGCGATCTCCACCTGGTACTCGATCGCGGCGATCGACCGTCGCGCCAGCGACACCAGGCGGGTGCTGGTCACCCGCACCGTCCGCCCGCTGGGCGAGCGCCACTCGGTGGACCGGCGCAGCACCCCGGCGCGCAGGTCGAGGGTGCGCCGGTGCTCGACGACCTCGCCGTAGTTGAGGTCCAGCGGCGAGTCCCTGACCAGGAGCCGGATCAGCTTGCCGTCGGTCACGTTCACCACGGTCTGCCCCATCTCGGGGAAGCCGTAGCCGGCCTCGGCGTAGGGCAGCGGCCGTTCCTCGAAGAAGCCGTTGAGGTAGGTGCCGGGGACGACGACCGGCTCGCCCTCCTCCAGCGAGCCGCGCATGCCGAGGTGCCCGTTGGCCAGGGCGAACACCGACTCGTGGACGCCGAGGCTGTCGCGGTCCAGCCCCACCTCGGTCAGTGCCCACGGCTCGACGGGGAAGACCGCCCGGCCCTCCGTCACGGCCGGTCCAGCAGCTCGGCCAGGTCGGTGACGACGACGTCGGCGCCGGACTCCCGCAGCCCGTCGGCATGGCCCACCCGGTCCACCCCGACGACGTGCGCGAAGCCGCCGGCCCGTCCGGCGGCGACCCCGGCCAGGGCGTCCTCGAACACCACGGCCTCCTCCGGCGTCACCCCGAGCGCGCGGGCCCCGGCGAGGAAGGTGTCGGGCGCCGGCTTGCCCGCCAGCCCCTGCTCCCGCGCGACGACGCCGTCCACCCGGGTGTCGATCAGGTCGGCGAAGCCGCCGGCGGCCACCACCTGCTCGCCGTTCGCCGAGGCGGTCACGACCGCGGTGGCCAGGCCGGCCTCCTTCACCGCCCGCAGGTAGCGGACCGAGCCCTCGTACACCTCGACGCCGTGCTCCTCGAGCTCCTGCTGCACCAGCTCGTTCTTGCGGGTGGCCACCCCCTGCACGGTGTCCGCGTCCGGGGCGTCGCCCAGCTCGCCCTCCGGCAGGTCGATGCCGCGGCTGGCCAGGAAGTCGCGGACGCCGTCGGCGCGCGGCTTCCCGTCCACGTGCCGGTTGTAGTCCTCCTGCGTGAACTCCGCGGCGCCGGGATCGCGGGAGCGCAGGAAGTCGTCGAACGTGCGCTTCCAGGCCGCCATGTGGACCGTCGCCGTCCGGGTGAGGACGCCGTCGAGGTCGAACAGGCAGGCCCGGACGCCGTCCGGGAGGCCGAGGGATCGCGGAGAGGACACGCCGAGACGCTACCGGCGCCCGGCGCCGCGCACGTGTCGGGACGGCGGCGGTCCGGTATCGGGCGGCGGGATCGGCACCGGGCGGCCGACGCGCGTGCCGGGGCCCGGCTGCCTAGGGTCCGACGGGGACGGCGCGCATCCGACCTGCCCGTTCCACCGCTACCCCGACATCCACCCCTGTCCCCACCGACGAGAGGACCACCATGGCCGACCGGCCCACCCCGCCCGACCCCTACGACTTCCTGCCGCAGGTCCCGGGCTTCAGCGTGACCAGCAGCGACGTGTCCGAGGGCCAGGCGCTGCCGATGCCGCACGTCAGCGGCGTCATGGGCGCCGGCGGCGAGGACCGGTCGCCGCAGCTGTCGTGGTCGGGGTTCCCCGAGGGCACCCGCAGCTTCGCGGTCACCGTCTTCGACCCCGACGCGCCCACGGCCAGCGGCTTCTGGCACTGGGCGGTGGCCAACATCCCGGCCGCGGTGACCGAACTGCCCTCCGGCGCCGGGGACAAGGACGCTCCCCGGCTGCCCGACGGCGCGATCCAGCTGCGCAACGACGGCGGCTTCGCCGGGTTCGTGGGGGCCGCTCCCCCGGCCGGGCACGGCCCGCACCGCTACTTCGTCGTGGTGCACGCGGTGGACACCGACCGGCTCGACGTCGACGCGGACACGACCCCGGCGGTGCTCGGGTTCAACCTGTTCTTCCACACGCTGGCGCGCGCGACGCTGGTCGCGACGTACGAGCAGGAGTGAGGACCGCCGCTGCGCAGGCAACCGACTGCGCAGCGGCACGGCCCACCCGCCGGCGGGCGCCGGACGCCCTCTCGCGCGTGCGGAACCGGCCGGCGGGGCAGAACTGAGGCGTGCACCATCCAGTAGCCCCCCGCCGAGCCGGCCCCGCGCGGGTCGCCGGGATCGCGGTGCCGCTGGCCGGGCTGCTCGTGCTGCTGCTGGCGGGCGCGGGACCGGCCGGCGCCGGCGGCGCGCCGCCGGAGCACACGATCACCTCCGCCGTGCGGGCCTTCGGGGAAGAGGGTTCGCTGGCGGTGGCGGTCGCCCGCCAGCGCGTCCGCGCCACCGAGGGCAGCATCCGGGCGATCGAGGCGAGCACGGCGCGGCGCGCCGCCTACGGCTCCGACAACGGCCCGGCGGCCGCCCGGCCGCTCCCCACCGCGTCGCTGGTGAAGCTCTTCATGGCCGAGGACATCCTCACCCGGGCGCGCGCGGGCTCGGTGGTGCTCTCGGCCGGGGAGCGCGACCTGCTCCGCGACATGATCCGCCGCTCCGACGATCCGGCGGCCTCCGCGCTCTGGGTGCGGTTCGACGGCACCCGGATGGTGCGCGCCGTGGCCGACCGCTACGACCTCTCCGGCACCGGCCCCCCGCCCGCCGAGATCCCCGGCCAGTGGGGGCAGGCGATCACCACGGCGCGGGACGTCGCGCGCTTCCTGGCGCTGCTGCCCGTCGTCGCCCACCCGGACGACGCGGAGACGCTCCTGCGCTGGATGCGGGAGGCGACCCCCGCCGCCGCCGACGGCTTCGACCAGCGGTTCGGGCTCTTCGGCACGCTCCCCGGCGAACCGGCGGTCAAGCAGGGCTGGATGTGCTGCGTGGACGGTCAGCGGCACCTGCACTCGGTGGCGGTGCTCGGCACCCGGGTGGTCGTCCTGCTCAGCGAGGTCCCGCGGTCGGTCGGCTACGGGACCGCGCGGGCCGCGCTCACCGCGGCCGGGGCCGCGGTGGCGGCCGGCACCGGCTCCCCGGGTGGGAGGTGAGCCGGCGCGCCGGTCACTCCCCCGCCCGCAGCTCCGCCACCCCGGTGGTGGCCAGCCGGGCGAAGCCGATGCGCTCGTAGACCCGCGCGACGTCGTCGTCGCCGGCGGCGAGGAACACCAGGTCGGCGGTCTCCCGGGCGTGCGCGACCAGCGCGGAGACGACCCCGGCGCCCAGCCCCCGGCCGCGCAGCCGCGGCAGCGTGGCCACCCCGACGATCTCGCTGACCTCCGTGCCGTCGATGTCGACCGGCTGGTGCGAGCCCACGGCGACCGGCGACCCGTTCTCCTTGGCGACCACCATGACCGTGCGGCCCCCGGCGATCCGCTCCCGCAGCACGGCGGTGCGCGCGACGGCCTCCGGAGAGGTGTCGACGGGGATCTCGTGCACGTCCGCCACGCCGCCGGGGTGGGCGAACGCGACGACCGCCAGCTGCTGGTAGTAGGGCAGCTCGGGGTCGTCGGCGCCGACGAGGAACAGCCGCACCCCCGCCGGGAGCACCAGGTCGACGGCGTCGTCGGCCACGAGCAGCGGCAGCTCCTCCACCGCCATCCCGGCGGCCCGCGCCGCCGCGCCGACCTCCGGCGAGCACTCCGGCACCCACTCCAGGGCCGTGGGCAGGCCGGCGGCCTCCTGCAGGGCCAGCGCCGCGCGGACGTCGTCGGCGGTCACCGGGCCGGCGTCCCGGCGCGGCCGGGCGGGATAGGGCCAGGTCGGGTCGGCGAGGGGGACGTCGAGCGCCCCCGCGGTCTCGATGCGCGCATCCGGGAGGGGAGCGACGGCGAAGTACCGCTCGATGCACTCGAGCAGTCCCGGGCGGGAAGGCACGCCCCGACCCTAGACGGCGGCGGTCCCCACCGCGTGCTCCGCTGCGCCGTCGGCGGCCCCGCCCACACCCGCGGGTGACCCGCGCGCAGGTCGCCGCACGGCCAGACGGCACCATGGGCCGGGTGACGGCTGGAACTCGTGGCTCCATCTCGCCCTACGCGGTGTTCGACCGCGACTCGTGGCGGGCCCTGGCGGCCGGCACCAGCCTCCCGCTGGACGCCGCCGAGCTCGACACCCTGGCCTCCCTCGGGGACCGGATCGACCTCGACGAGGTGGCGACGGTCTACCTGCCGCTCGCCCGGCTGCTGAGCCTGCACGTCACGGCCAGCCGCCGGCTGTGGGCGGCGCAGAGCGACTTCCTCGGCGACGCCACCGCCAAGGTGCCGTTCGTCATCGCCGTCGCCGGCAGCGTCGCCGTCGGGAAGAGCACCACCGCCCGCCTGCTCCAGACCCTGCTGGCCGCGACCCCGGGCGCCCACCGGGTCGACCTGGTCACCACCGACGGCTTCCTCCTGCCCAACGCGGTCCTGGACGAGCGCGGGCTGCTGGGGCGCAAGGGCTTTCCGGAGAGCTACGACCGCCGGGCGCTGCTGCGCTTCCTGGCTGACGTGAAGTCCGGCCGCGAGGAGGTCTTCGCGCCGGTCTACGACCACCAGTCCTACGACATCGTGCCGGGACAGGTGCAGGCCGTCGACCGGCCGGACATCCTGGTCCTCGAGGGGCTCAACGTCCTGCAGGCCGGGCGGCGCACCGACGGCTCGGCCCCGGAGATCTTCCTGTCGGACTTCTTCGACTTCTCGGTCTACGTCGACGCCGCCGAGGCCGACATCCAGCGCTGGTACGTCGAGCGCTTCCTCGCGCTGCGCCGCACGGCCTTCCAGGACAGCACCGCCTACTTCCACCGCTTCGCCGGTCTCAGCGACGAGCAGGCCCGGGAGACGGCCCTGGACATCTGGTCGGCGGTGAACGGGCCGAACCTGCGCGACAACATCGCCCCCACCCGGTCGCGGGCGCGCCTGGTGCTGCAGAAGTCCGCCGACCACTCCGTGCGCCGGGTGCTGCTGCGCAAGCTGTGAACCGGCGCGGCGCGCCGGCGGGCGCCCGCCGCGGGCCGGTCATGGCAGGAACTGCCGACCCGGACGGGTGACTCGGTGACCCGGATCACGTGACCTCGACCCCCGGTCGTGCCGACACTGGAAGAGTCCGGTAATCGGGCGAGTACCACCAGTGACTGCCGGCTTCTCCCCGGCGGAACGGATGTCCTGCCATGTGCACCCACCGCACCCCCTGTCCCGACCCCGCCAGCGACGCGCGCGACCTCGCCGCCGTGGTACGTAGCCGACCCGAGCAGGGCTGGCGCCTGCTCTGCAACGGTGTGGTCCTGTTCGACGACGACGGCGGGCTGCTGCCCGACGGCCGGGCTTTCGCCGACCACCACGTGTGGCTGGCCCCCGAGCTCGCCAGGGCCTAGCCCCGCGGCTGCTCGCCGGGCTCCGGGTGCTCCGGCCCCGCCGCCTGGCGAGCCACCTGCTCCAGCCGGTCGCGGTACTCCCGCCACCACCGGTCGTCCTGCTCCGGCAGGTTGTCGCCCACCGAGTCGAAGCCCACCGAGCCGTCGATCAGCTCGCGGACGATGTCGGCGTGCCCGGCGTGCCGGTGGGTCTCGGCGATCACGTGCACGATCACGCGGTTCAGCGTCACGTCGGCGCCGCCGTCCCCCCACCACGGCACCCGACCGGCGGCGTCGAGCGCGAGCGCCGCGATCGTCGCGTCGGACCGGGCCCAGGCCGCGCGGTACCCGGCCACGAGGTCCGCCCGGCGCTCCGCCGACGTGGCCCACATGTCCGAGTTCGGCCCGGCGTCCTCGTCGAACCACGCCTCGATGCCGGGGGCCGGGCGGCCGAAGACGGGGCCGAAGTACCCCAGCTCGACGAAGGTCAGGTGCTTGACCAGGCCGAGCAGGTTCGTGCCGGTCGGGGTGAGCGGCCGGCGGACGTCGTACTCCGACAGCCCGTCCATCTTCCACAGCAGCGTGTCGCGGCCCTGCTGCAGATAGCTCCGCAGGGAGGTCCGGGCGTCGGTCATGCCGGCACCCTGCCACGGGGCGCCGACGTTCCGGGCCCCGTCGATCACGCGCGGGCGCCGTCGATCACGCCCGGGCGCCCACCACGTCGGCCGCCGTGCCGAGGTCGTCGGGGGCGCCCTGGCTCCGGCCGGGCACGGTGCCGTCGCCCGGTGCCGCCGTCCCTCGCTCCGCCGGCTGCCCGTCCTCCGGTGCCTCGGGGTCGGCGAACGCCTCCGGCGGCGGGCAGGAGCACACCAGGTTGCGGTCGCCGTAGGCCTGGTCGATCCGCCGGACCGGGCTCAGGTAGCTCCGGCCGCGCAGCCCGGGCACGGGGTGCACCGCCGTGCTCCGCGGGTACGGGCGCGCCCACTCCCCCGCCAGCATCGCCAGCGTGTGCGGCGCGTTGCGGAGCGGGTTGTCGGTGCGGTCGTACTCCCCGGTGGCGACCTTCTCGATCTCGGCGCGGATGGCGATCATCGCCGCCACGAACCGGTCCAGCTCGGCCTTGTCCTCGCTCTCGGTCGGCTCGACCATGAGCGTCCCGGCCACCGGGAAGCTCATCGTCGGCGCGTGGAACCCGAAGTCGATCAGCCGCTTGGCGATGTCGTCGTTGGTGATGCCGGTCGCCTTGGTCAGCGGCCGGATGTCGAGGATGCACTCGTGGGCCACCAGCCCGTTCCCGCCGGTGTAGAGCACCGGGTAGTGCTCCCGCAGGCGGGTGGCCACGTAGTTGGCCGCCAGGATCGCGTGCTGGGTGGCCCGCGTCAGGCCGTCGGGGCCCATCAGGCGCAGGTACGCCCAGGAGATCGGCAGGATGTCCGCCGAACCCCACGGCGCCGCGGAGACGACCGGGCCGTCGCTGCCGGTGCCGACGACGGGGTGCCCCGGCAGGAACGGCACCAGGTGCTCGGCGACGCCGATGGGGCCCACGCCGGGGCCACCGCCGCCGTGCGGGATGCAGAAGGTCTTGTGCAGGTTCAGGTGGCTCACGTCGGAGCCGAACCGGCCCGGGCGGGCGAGCCCCACCATGGCGTTGAGGTTGGCGCCGTCGACGTAGACCTGGCCGCCGGCGTCGTGCACCGCGGCGCAGATGTCGCGCACGTCGGTCTCGAACACCCCGTGCGTCGACGGGTAGGTGATCATGATCGCGGCCAGCCGCTCGGCGTGCTGCGCCACCTTGCCGCGCAGGTCCGCCAGGTCGACGTTGCCGGCCTCGTCGCAGGCCACCACGACCACCCGCATGCCGGCCATCACCGCGCTGGCGGCGTTCGTGCCGTGGGCGGAGCTGGGGATGAGGCAGACGTCGCGCTGCTCGTCGCCCCGGGAGCGGTGGTAGCCCCGGATGGCCAGCAGGCCGGCGAACTCGCCCTGCGACCCCGCGTTGGGCTGGACGCTCACCGCCGCGTACCCGGTCACCTCGGCCAACCCGGAGCACAGCTCCTCGATCAGCTGCGCGTAGCCGCGGGCCTGCTCCACGGGCGCGAAGGGGTGCAGGCCGGCGAACTCCGGCCAGGTGATGGCGGCCATCTCGGTCGCCGCGTTGAGCTTCATCGTGCACGAGCCCAGCGGGATCATCGTGCGGTCCAGCGCCAGGTCCTTGTCGCTCAGCGAGCGCAGGTAGCGCAGCATCGCCGTCTCGGAGCGGTGGGCCGAGAACACCGGGTGGGTGAGGAACGGCGTCCGGCGGCGCAGCTCCGCCGGGAGCGCGTCGGCGCCCTCGTCGTCGAGCAGCGCGTCGTCGGCGGCCACGCCGAAGGCCGCGGCGACCGCCCGGAGGATCTCCGGCGTCGTCGTCTCGTCGCAGGCGACGGCCACGGTGTCCGCGTCGACCCGCCGCAGGTTGATCCGCCGCTGCGCCGCGGCGGCCACGACCTCGCCGGCCCGGCCGGGCACCGACACCTCGAGCGTGTCGAAGAACGACGCGTGCCGCAGCTCCAGGCCACCGGCGCGCAGCCACCCGGCCAGGGTGGTCGCGCTGCGGTGCACGCGGGCGGCGATGCCGGTCAGGCCCTCGGGCCCGTGGTAGACGGCGTAGGCGCCGGCCATCACCGCCAGCAGCACCTGGGCGGTGCAGATGTTGCTCGTCGCCTTCTCCCGGCGGATGTGCTGCTCCCGCGTCTGCAGCGCCAGCCGGTAGGCGACGTCGCCGTCGGCGTCGACCGAGACGCCGACCAGCCGGCCGGGCAGCTGCCGGGCCAGGCCCTCGCGCACCGACAGGTAGCCGGCGTGCGGGCCGCCGTAGCCCATGGGGACGCCGAAGCGCTGGGTGGTGCCGCAGGCGACGTCCGCGCCCCACTCCCCCGGCGCCTCGAGCAGCGTGAGGGCGAGCAGGTCGGCGGCGACGACGACGGAGGCCCCGGCGTCGTGGGCGGCCGCGACCAGCGCGCGGTGGTCGCGGACGGCGCCGCTCGCGCCCGGGTAGGACAGCAGCACGCCGAACGCACCGGCCTCGGGCAGGTCGGCCGGCCACCCGGCGGAGAGGTCGGTGACGTGCAGCCGGATGCCGAGCGGCTCGGCGCGGGTCCGGAGGACGCCGAGGGTCTGCGGCAGGGTGTCCTCGTCGACGACGAACACGGCGTCGGCCTTGGCTCGGCCCGCCCGGCGGACCAGCGTCATGGCCTCGGCCGCGGCGGTGGCCTCGTCCAGCATCGAGGCGCCGGCGACCGGCAGACCGGTCAGGTCGGCGACCGTCGTCTGGAAGTTGATCAGCGCCTCCAGCCGGCCCTGGCTGATCTCGGGCTGGTACGGCGTGTACGCGGTGTACCAGGCCGGGTTCTCCAGGACGGTGCGCTGGATGACCGGCGGGGTGACGGTGCCGGAGTAGCCCAGCCCGATCATCGAGGTGAACACCTCGTTGGCCGCGGCGCGCTCGCGCAGCAGCGCCAGGACGGTCGCCTCGTCGGCCGCCGGCGGCAGGGCCAGCGGCGCGCGGTCCCGGACGCTCTCGGGGACGCAGGCGTCGACCAGGGACTCCAGCGAGCCGTGGCCGACCACCTCCAGCATCGCCGCGGTGTCGGCGGGGCGCGGCCCGATGTGGCGGCCGGCGAAGGAGCCGGCGGGGTGGAGGGCGTTCAGCGAGGGCAGCGGCCCGACGAGCGGCGGAGGGGTCGCCCCCGCCCTCCCGTCCGCGGCGGCACGGTCGGTCACTGCTGCGACGCTACCAGCGACCCGTTCCGACGAGCGGGAGACCGGAGGCCGCCCCGACGAGCGGGGGCCCGGAGGCTGCCCCGAGGAGGGGCGGGACGCAGGACGAAGACGCTGGGACGCACGCCGCCCCGCGAGGCCGGCCCGACGAGCGGGGGCCCGGAGGGTCCCCCGAGGAGAGGACGGAGAAGAGCTCCACGCAGAGGGGGAACGGCACGTGGCCGCGGTGGTCGTCCGGAGGACGACAGATCACATAGCGCGGCGGCGCCGGCGCATGGACAGCTCGTCGTCGGAGGGGACGACCTGCCCGCCGTCGATCCGCTCGGCGGGGAGCTCGGCGAGCTCGCCGGAGAGCTCCCGCAGCGCACCGGAGACGGCGATGCCGAAGACCCCCTGGCCACCGGCGAGCAGGTCGACGACCTCCTCCGCGGAGGTGCACTCGTAGACGGTGGCGCCGTCGGAGAAGAGCGTGACGTTGGCCAGCTCCTTGACCCCGCGCTGGCGCAGGTGGTCGACGGCCTTGCGGATGTTCTGCAGCGAGACGCCGGTGTCCAGCAGCCGCTTGACGACCTTGAGGACGAGGATGTCGCGGAAGGAGTACAGCCGCTGCGTGCCCGATCCGGTCGCGCTGCGCACCGACGGGGCGACCAGGCCGGTGCGAGCCCAGTAGTCCAGCTGGCGGTAGGTGATGCCGGCAGCGGCGCAGGCGGTCGGGCCCCGGTAGCCGACGAGGTCGGTGTCGACCTCGTCGTACTGCGGTGCCCCGACGGCGGCGTCGCTGAACAGCTGACCTTGCGAGCCGTTGCCCTGGTCGCTCACGTCCAGCGTCCTCCTCAGTCCCACCACGCCTGCGGCAGGTCGACGGTTCGGCACCTTGAGTGACCTCAGGTGTCACACCGTTGTTGTTCGCCGACGGTAAGCCGGGCACCGGGGCCGGTCAACTGAGCGGGGCGGCGTGTCGCCACACCCGCCCCATTTCGGGTGATGTGCGGCCGCGGCCTGCCGATAGGTACCTGATGGCCCCCGGTCGCCGGCGCCGGGCCACCGGCTAGGCGGAGCCGCCGGATCCCGAGCCGGCGCCGAAGTCCTCCGGGGAGATCTGGTCGAGGAACTCGCGGAACTTCTCCACCTCGTCCTCCTGCTCGTCCGGGATCTCGATGCCGACCTCGTCGAGCAGGTCGTCGGCGCCGAAGATCGGCGCCCCGGTGCGTACCGCCAGGGCCACGGCGTCCGAGGGGCGGGCGCTGACCACCCGCTCGTCGCCGAACACCAGCTCGGCGATGTAGATACCGTCGCGCATCTCGGTGATGTTGACCGCCTCGAGCTCGGCACCCAGCGTCCGCACCACCTCGCGCAGCAGGTCGTGGGTCATCGGGCGGGCCGGGCGCACGCCCTGCTGCTCGAAGGCGATCGCCGCCGCCTCGACGGCCCCGATCCAGATGGGCAGGTACCGCTCCCCCTGCGTCTCCTTCAGCAGCAGGATCGGCTGGTTGCCGGGCAGTTCGACGCGGACGCCGACGACTCGAAGCTCCTGCACGGTGCGGCTCCCTCGGCTGCGGCCCGGACTCGGGCGGGACGAACTGGTGTGACGGCGCCGGCGACTCGTCGGTACGCCGGTCGGACCCGGACTGCGACGGGTCCACGGTACGCCCGCGGTCAGGGCCGCAGGAGGTCGCGCAGCCGCGTCTCGAGCAGCGCCGTGTGCAGCTGCGCGGACAGCGCGGCGAGTTCCCGCAGCTTCTCGGTGGCCCGGGTGCGCGCCTCCTCCGAACGCGCCCGGAGCACCGGAGCGACCAGCTGCTCGACCAGCCCGGCCTCCCGCTCGACCGCGCTGCGGTAGACCCGCAGGTGGCGCGGCTCGACGCCGTGCCGGGCGAGGCCCGCGGCCGCCCGGGCGATCGGCAGGTCCGCGACGGGGTGCCGGCCCGCCGCGTCGGTGGACAGCAGGCCGAACTGCACGCAGTCGGCCAGCTGCTCCGGCTCCAGACCGGCGGCCCGGGCGAACTGCTCCGCGGTCAGCGGGGCCGCCGCGTCCTCGTCGGTCGACGCCGGGGGCAGCGGCGCCGACCCACCGGTGGATCCGGGCAGCGGCTCGCCGCGGTCGAGCGCGTCCAGGTGGTCCTTGATGACGCGCAGCGGCAGGTAGTGGTCCCGCTGGGCGGTCAGCACGTACCGCAGCCGGCTGACGTCGGCCCGGGAGAACTTCCGGTAGCCCGACGGCGTCCGCTGCGGGTGGACCAGGTCCTCGGACTCGAGGTACCGGATCTTGCTGATCGTCACGTCGGGGAAGTCGTCGCGCAGCACAGCCAGCACCTCGCCGATGGTCAGGCGTGGTGCGTGCTGGTCGCCGGCGTCCCCGAGCGCGCGCTCACGCTCGGGCACGGCGGTCACGCCCCTCTCTCGCCGGGATCCCGTCGTGGGTCCCCGGGCCGCGGTCCGCTCCTGCCGAGCAGTGCCGGACGGTGCACTAGCGAGCGGCCGGCTCGCCCGTGCGCGGCCCGGTCAGGTAGACCAGCCGGAACTTGCCGATCTGCACCTCGTCGCCACCGGCCAGGGTGGCGACGTCGACGGGCTCGCGGTTGACGTACGTGCCGTTGAGGCTGCCGACGTCGTGCACGGAGAAGCCGCCGCCCTCGCGGTGGAACTCCACGTGCCGCCGACTGACGGTGACGTCGTCGAGGAAGATGTCGCTGTCGGGGTGCCGGCCGGCCGTCGTGACGTCCTGGTCGAGCAGGAACCGGCTGCCGGCGTTGGGCCCGCGCTTGACCACCAGCAGGGCCGACCCGGCCGGCAGGGACTCGACCGCACCGGCGTGCGCGTCGGCGCTCTCGGTGACCTCCGGCTGGTCGCCGGAGTCCTCACCGCCGACCTTCGGGATCACGCTGGTCGCCTCGCCGATCCGCTCGGGGGCGAGCGCCGCACCGCACTGCGCGCAGAAGCGACTGCCCTCGGGGTTCTCGTGGCCACATCGAGTGCAGTGCACGTTGCGTCTCCTCCGGTGCGAGGGGCCCGCCGCGGGGCCTCGAACGGGCCGCGGGCGGCCGGCGGACGGGAGGCCGGGTGGCCCTCCGTGGGTCGGCCTCCGCGGGAGGGCGGCGGACCGTGGGTCATGGAACCAGCCGGTCGGCCCGAGGGTCAACCGGAGGCGCGGAGCCGGGGCTGGCAGGTTCCCCTGCGGTCCCCCACCGTTCCCGGCACCAGCGCGATCATAGTGATCGGGGCGGGGAGCAGCCTCCCGGTGGCCCCGGCTACGAGCCGTCGACCAGCGCCTGGTAGGCGTCGGCGTCGAGCAGCTGACCGATCGGGTCGCCGCCCTCCCCGGGCACGGCGATGTCGGCCAGCCAGCCCGCGCCGTAGGGATCGGCGTTGATCGTCTCGGGCGTGTCGGCGAGGGCGTCGTTGACCGCGGCGACCACGCCGGTCACCGGCGCGTAGAAGTCCGACACCGACTTGGTGGACTCCACCTCGCCGATCGCCGTCCCCGGTGCGACCTCCGCGCCGACCTCGGGCAGCTGCACGAAGACGATGTCGCCCAGCGCGTCCTGCGCGTGGTCGGTGATGCCGATCCGGACGACGGTCGACGTGCCGTCGGTGCCCTGCACCATCGCCCACTCGTGCTGGTCGGTGTAGCGGCGGTCGTCGGGTGTTGCCATGTGTGGGGTCTCCAAGAGCGCTGTGGCCGCGGTGCGGGGCACCGAGGTCCTCGTTCAGTCACCGGTTGCGGGCGAAGCGTATTGAGGGCGGTCCAGCGGCCGCAACGCGTCCACCACCAGCGCGGGCGATTGCGCGATCTCGACGTCGCCGCCGATCCGCTCGATGGTCTGCACGATCCCGCCGGGGATGTTCATGGCGGTCTCCATGTCCTGCGGCTCGCCGAGCACCACGAAGTCGTACGGCGCCTGCAGCGGCGTGCCGTCGACCCGCAGCCGGCCCGCGGTGCCGCTGATGGCGCTAGAGGGGCCGATGCGGACGTCGTCGACCTGCATCGTCTCCGCGCCGGCGCCGCGCAGCTCCTGGATGACGTCGACGAGGTTGGACGCCTCGACCTCCCGGGAGGGGTCCCGCACGGTGAGGGTGATCCCGGGCCCCTGCGCGGGCAGCGAGCCGGCGAGGATGCCGAGGGCCTCGGCCCGGCTGCGCGCCTCCTCCAGCGCGGTGCCGGTCCGGCTGCCGGAGCCGGTGAGCTCCCGCAACGCCGCCCGCTGCTCGAAGATCTGCTCCCGCAGCCGGTCCTCCCGGCTGCCCAGCTCGTCGAGGATGCGCACCAGGTCCTCCTCGCGGGCACCGGCCAGCAGCTGTGCCTCGTCGGCGTTGCGCACCTGCACCGCCAGGGCGAACCCGAGCAGCAGCGTGAGCACGCCGATGAGCGCGGCGGCCAGCCGGTCACGGCGGCGGCGCGCCGACGCCGTGCCGGCGCCGGGCGGCGCCGTCCCGTCGTCGGCCGGCGGCGGCGTCCCGTCCCCGCCGGGCGGTCGTCCCGCCGGACCGGTCGGCACCGGCCCCTCGGGGTCGCTCATGCGCGGAAGACGTGCCGCCGGATGGCCGCCGCGTTGCCGAAGATGCGGATGCCGAGGACCACGACGACGGCCGTCGACAGCTGCGCCCCGACCCCGAGCTGGTCGCCCAGGAAGACGATCAGCGCGGCCACCACCACGTTGGACACGAACGAGATCACGAAGACCTTCGCGTCGAAGATGCCGTCGAGGCGGGCGCGGAGGCCGCCGAACACGGCGTCGAGCGCCGCGACCACGGCGATCGGCAGGTAGGGCTGCAGCCACAGCGGCACGGTGGGGTCGAAGAGCAGCCCCAGGAGCACACCGACGGCGAGGCCGAGGATCGGGATCACGGCGTCAGCCTCCGGGAGTGGGCTCGGTACCGGTCGCCCCGCCGGGGTCGAGCGGCTGGGCGGAGCGGAGTTCGGGCGGGCTGGCGGCGGGCAGGGACAGCTCCTCCTCCTTGGCGAACTCGAACCGGAGTCCGAAGTTGATCGAGTCCTCGGCCAGGGCCCGGACCAGCGGGTTGAGGAGGAAGGAGTTGGCCAGCTCGTCGGGGTCGCCGATCGCGCTGATCTCGTACGGGTCGGTGACCGGCCGGAAGTTGACCAGCACCGCCTCCCCGGCGAACCGGATGGCGCTGGTCGGCCCCAGGCGCTGCCCGTTGATGCTGATCGCCTCCGCGCCGGCGGCCCAGAGCGCGTTGACCACGCGCTGCAGGTCACCGTCCTGGACCCGCCCCAGCGGGTCCTCCTCGGTCGTGCCGCCGACCGGGTCGTCGTCGGCGTCGGCGTCGGCGTTCGCGAGGGTGACGAGCAGCCCCGGCCCGGTGACGGCGACGCCGGCGGTGCCCTGCTCGGCGCGCGCCAGGGCGTCGCGGGCGCGCTGACCCACCGCCGTCGCGGCGAGCAGGTCGTCGCTGGTGCGGGTGACCTCGGCGCGCAGCGTCTCGAGCTGGCCGGCCAGCTCGTCGCCGAGGGCGGACTCGTCCTGGATGTCGCGGACCAGCGCGGCGCGGATCTCCTGCCGGCCCTGCGCCCGGTCGGCGGCCAGGCCGTAGGTGACGGCGGCGAGCAGGCCGGCTCCGGCCATCGTGACGCCGAGCAGCACCCGCCCCCGGCGCGGCGGGGTGCCGCGCGCCGCCCGGGCCGCGGCGGCCTGCGCGTAGGCGGGGTCGAGGGTCTCGGCGAGGACGTCGTCGAGCAGCGAGGCCCCCAGCGACCGCACGCCGCCGGGGGCGCGCCCGCCGGTCACCGCCGGCTCCCGGCGCCGGCCGCCCGGTCGGCGGCCAGCAGGCCGACCGCCTGGATCACGTAGAACAGCCCGGCCAGCAGGTACAGCGCGGTGCCCCAGATGGTGAGCGCCCAGGCGAACGGCGCGGCGACGGTGGCCAGCAGCCCGTCGCCCACGGCCATGAGCAGGCCCGGGAAGGCGTAGAGGAGCAGCAGCGTGGCGGCCTTGCCGAGGTAGTGCACCTGCAGCGGCGGGTACCCGTGCGCCCGCAGCACCAGCAGCGTGATCCCGAGCACGAGCTCGCGGCCGAGGAGCAGGGCCACCAGCCACACCGGGACCACCTCGCGCAAGGCCAGCGCCACCAGCGTGGAGACGATGTAGAGGCGGTCGGCGGCGGGATCCAGCAGCGCCCCCAGCCGGCTGCTCTGGTCCAGCCAGCGGGCCAGCTTGCCGTCGGCCCAGTCGGTGAACCCGGAGACCATGAGCACGACCAGCGCCCAGCCGTCCTCCTCCGGGCCGAGCAGCAGCCAGAGGAACAGCGGCACGCCGAGCAGCCGCAGCACCGACAGGGCGTTGGGCAGCGTCCAGGTCCGCTCCGGGAGCGCGTCGCGGTCCGGCACGGGGGGCGTGGACCCGGCCCGGGGTACGGGTGCGGGCGCCGACGACCCGTTCGACGACGTCACGTTCCCTCCAGCCCCTGCACCACCGGGGCCGAGGCTAGTAGAAGGACCCCCCGCCTCCCACCACGCGCCCGCGCGGCGAGCCCCCCCGGACGGGACCGCCCGGCCGCCGGGCGACCTCAGGCGGGGACGGCCGCCGCCGGGGCGGGCTCGTAGCGCAGCGGGCGCCGCTCGAAGCTGCCCGTCCCGTGGGTCAGCGACCGGAGGACGCCGGGGTACTGCAGCAGCTCGGCCTCGGGCACCTCGGCCCGCACGGTGGTGAGGTCCCGGTCGGGTTCGGCCTCGGTGCCGGTCACCCGGGCGCGGCGGGACGACAGGTCGCTCATCACCGCGCCGACGTGCTCGCCGGGCACCCGGACCGCCACCTCGCACCACGGTTCCAGGACCCGCGTGCCCACCGCCGCCACCAGCTCCCGCAGGGCGAGGGCCCCGGCGGCCTGGAACGCGGCGTCGGAGGAGTCGACCGAGTGCGCCTTGCCGTCGACCAGGGTCACCCGGATGTCGACGACCGGCCGGTCGGCGTCGACCCCGCGCTGCGCCTGGGCGCGGATGCCCTTCTCCACGCTGCCGTGGAACTGGGTGGGCACCGTCCCCCCGACGATCCGCTGGTCGAACACGATCCCGGAGCCGGGTGGCCCCGGCTCCCCCTCGACCACCACGACGGCGTACTGCCCGTGCCCGCCGGACTGCTTGACGTGCCGGCCGGTCACCCGCCCCGGCCCCCGGAGCGTCTCCACCAGCGGCACCCGCACCGGCACGGTCGTGACCGAGACGCCGTGCCGGGTGCGCAGCCGGTCCAGCAACACCTCGGCGTGCGCCTCCCCCACGCACCACAGCAGGAGCTGGCCGGTGTCGCCCCGCCGGTCCAGCCGGACGGTCGGGTCCTCCGCGACGAGCCTCGCCAGCGCGGTGGCCAGGCGGTCCTCGTCGGTGCGGGAGGCGGCCTCGACCGCCACGGGCAGCTGCGGGACGGGCAGCTGCCAGGGCGGGACGAGCCGGGGGTCGCCCGGCTCGCTCAGGGTGTCACCGGTCTCCGCGGTCGCCAGCCGGCTCACCGCGCAGATGTCCCCCGCGGGGCAGGCCGCTACCGGGCGCAGGGCCGCGCCGAGCGGGGAGGACAGGGCGCCGATGCGCTCGTCGGCGTCGTGGTCGGGGTGCCCGCGGTCGGCCATGCCGTGCCCGGACACGTGCACGGCGGTGTCCGGCCGCAGCGTCCCGGAGAACACGCGGACCAGCGAGACCCGGCCGACGTAGGGATCGGTCGTCGTCCGCACCACCTCGGCGACCAGCGGGCCGGCGGGGTCGCAGGCCAGGGGCGGCGCCGGCGAGCCGTCCGGGCGGGTGACCGGCGGGCAGCCGTGCTCGGCCGGGCACGGGAACGCCGCGACCAGCAGGTCGAGCAGCTCGGTCACGCCGACGCCGGCCAGCGGCGCGACGCACAGCACCGGGTGGAAGTGGCCACGGGCCACCGCGGTCTCCAGGTCGGCCACGAGGTCGGCGACGGACAGCTCCTCACCGGCGAGGTAGCGCTCCATCAGCGTCTCGTCCTCGCTCTCGCCGATGATGCCCTCGATGAGCTCGCCGCGGAGGCGATCGGCGTCCGGGCTCCCGCCCGCTCCTGTCTCGACGTGCGGTTCGAGCAGCGACAGCAGCCCCCGCACCGCCCCGTCGGGGCCGCGGTCGAGCAGGTGCAGCGGGTGGACCCCCTCCCCCAGCATCAGCTGGCAGGACCGGACCGCGTCGTCGGCGTCGGCCCGGGGCCGGTCGAGCTGGGTGAGCACGACCGCCCGGGGCAGCCCGACGGCGGCGCACTCCTCCCAGAGCGCCACGGTGCCGGCGTCCACGCCGCTGACCGCGGAGACGACGAACAGCGCCGCGTCGGCGGCCCGCAGCCCGGCGCGCAGCTCCCCCACGAAGTCCGGCGAACCGGGGGTGTCGAGCAGGGTCAGGCGGTGGCCGGAGTGCTCGACCGCCGCCACGCCGAGGGAGACCGACCGCTGCTGCCGGATCTCCACCTCCTCGGCGTCGAGGCAGGTGGTGCCGTCCTCGACCCGGCCGGCCCGGGCCACCGCGCCGGTGGCCGCCAGCAGGGCCTCGGCCAGCGTGGTCTTGCCCGCGCCCGCCCGGCCGACCAGCGCCACGTTCCGCACCTGCTCCGGAGGACGCGGGGCCGGAGCCGGAGGGATGTCCTTGCCCACGGCGCCCTCCCGGGGTGGCTGGTGTGTGCTGCGTCACACAGCCTGCCGCGCGGACGGGTCGTCGGACAAGTCCCCGGCACCCCGGAGCCGGCCGCTGCGCCACCCCGTCGCCCTGGCCGCACGCCCGGGGCAGCATGCTGGGTCCATGACGAGCGATCACGCCGCCGGCCGGGACCAGGCGACCGGCCGGGCGCACGCGGTCCTCCGCAGCACCGCCGATCTTCCCGCGCCGTGGGCCGCGGTCTGCGGCGCCTCGGTCGGGGTCGTCCAGGGACGCTGGGACGGCCCGCGCGGGCGCGAGTCGGCCGATCCCTGCCCGGACTGCCTCCGGATCACGTCCGGCTGAGTTCGGCAGCAAGGTGGGCCGGACGTGCGTACGTCGCGACGCCGTTCCGAAGTGGCCGGGTCGCCTGCGGAGTGAACTGTGGCAGCCGCAGGTGCGTCGCATGGAGGCAGGCCTGACCAGGTCGGGGTCATCAGCGACACGGCGTTCGTTGATGAGTGCCGACTGCGTGGGGCAGGCACGATGGCGCGATGAGCAAGCGACGGAAGCAGCGGGAGCAGCCCGCCCCGCCGGGCGAGGCCGTCGAGCCGAGCGCTTCCGGCGGTGGCGTGGTCGAGTGGCCGTCACCGATTCGCGACGGCGAGTGGGTGGATGCCGCCGGCACGCGATGGCGGCTCCGCGGCGAGCGTTGGCAGACCCCCGCCAAGCGCGTGGAGCACCTGCTGGGGTCGCCGCAGGCCAAGATCCTGCTGTTCTACGGGCCCGCCGCGCCGACCGAAGTCGCGCCGGCCGACAGGGATGCGCTGTGGCAGCGGATACGCCCTTACCTGCGCGAGCCCGTGATCCGCGCCCCGGGCGACTTCACCGACTTCCAGGCCGGGGAGTTCAGGGACGACGAGCGCCGCCTGCTGCTCATCATCGAGGAGTCGTGCTGACTGGTCGCGCAGGCGGTCCTCCACCCAGCCGCCGCAGCAGCAGCAGCAGCAGAACGACGAGGTCGCCGAGGAGAGGCGCGTGTCGAAGGAGAAGAAGAAGCCGAAGGGCGGCGGCCGGCCCCCGCAGGAGTACGGCGTCGTCGCACGCTTCGCTGACGGCTCATGGTCGTACTACTTCCGCGACGACCGGTATCGCGACGACCAAGGCCGGCCACCTGAGCGATGGGGAAGGGAGTCCCAGGCGACCCGCTTCTCCTCGGAGTCCGACGCCCAGCGGATCGCCGGAGGAATGCGGACCAGCTCGGCGGTGAAGGCGTACCACGTGGTGCCCCTGCCTCTTCCTGAACCGCGGAAGAGCAGCACCTCGGCCACGACTCATCACGCGCCGCCGACCCAGCGCTCGTGGTGACCTGGGACTGGAGACCGTGCCGGGCTACCGGATGACGAGCCGCCAGCCTCGCGTCCTCCGCGGCTCGGCGGGGTGGTGCCGCCGGACCGGGCCGGGGTTGCCCTCCTCGTCGAGCTCGCCGAAGGGTTGCCAGCCATCCCTCTCCCCGCGACGTTGAGCAACATCAACACGACGGGGTGAAACGATCCCATCTTGCTGCCGAACCCACCTCCGGCTGACCCCGCGGCCGGGCCCCTCCCTCGTCGCTGCGGTGGTCCGCCGTCGCTCGTGATGCGCGGTTGTTGGGGATAACGGTCGATCGGAGAGCGCGTCCCCGGGGACGGGGTGCCGGTGGTCCCGGCACCCCGGTCACCCGGTCACTCGAAGACGACGGTCCGGTTCCCGTGGATCACGACGCGGTTCTCGGTGTGCCAGCGCACCGCGTGCGCCAGCGCCCGCGTCTCGGCCTCCCGCCCCCGGGCGGCCAGCCCGTCGGGGCTCAGCGAGTGGTTCACCCGGAGCATCTCCTGCTCGATGATCGGGCCCTCGTCCAGGTCGGCGGTGACGTAGTGCGCCGTCGCCCCGATGAACTTGACCCCCCGGGCGTGCGCCTGGTGGTACGGGCGGGCGCCCTTGAAGCTGGGCAGCATCGAGTGGTGGATGTTGATGGCCCGGCCGGCCAGTTCCCGGCACAGGCCGTCGGACAGGATCTGCATGTACCGGGCGAGGACGACCAGGTCGACCTGCTCCTCGCGCACGATGTCCAGCAGCGCCGCCTCGGCCTCGGGCTTGGTGTCCCGGGTGACCGGGATGTGCCGGAAGGGGATCCCGTAGAAGTCGGCGATGCCCTCGAGCGTCGGGTGGTTGGACACGATGGCGACCACGTCGAGGTTGAGCTCGCCGACCGAGTTCCGGAAGAGCAGGTCGTTCAGGCAGTGCGCGTACTGGCTGACCATGATGAGGACGCGCTGCCGCTCGGCCGCGTCGGCCAGCCGCCACGACATGCCGAACCGCTGGGCGGTCTCCTCGAACGCCGCACGCAGCGCCGGGAAGTCCAGCGACGTCCCGTCGAGGTGGGCGAACTCGACCCGCATGTAGAAGATGCCGGTCGACGGGCTGTCGAACTGGTGGCTCTCCACGATGGTGCACCGCTGCTCCACGAGCAGCCCGGACACCGCGTGCACGATGCCCGGCGCGTCCTGGCAGGACAGCACCAGGACGCCGTGCTGACCTTCGGCCGGCCGCGTCATCACTCCTCCTCCTACGGGTTGCTACCGATGGGTCCCACGGGCCGGCGGGCCGCCCGCGGCAGCTCCGGGGCGGCCGACGGCCGGCGGCGGACCGGCCGGGCCGGTCCGCCGGGCGCGGGACCATCCAGAACCTATGGCGTGCGTCACGTCCGGCGAATGCCGCAGATGACCTCCCCTGAGCGGCAGGAGATGTCGGGTCGGCTGCGACAATCGACGTAGGCCAGGTGCGTGGACCCGGCGCGACCGGCCGCTCAGCTCCACACCTCCGCGGCGGTCTCCACCACCAGGTCCAGCTTGGCCTGCTGGTCGTCCAGGGTGAGCGCGTTCCCCTCCACCGTCGAGGAGAACCCGCACTGCGGCGACAGGCACAGCTGCTCCAGCGGCACGTACCGGGCGGCCTCGTCGATCCGCCGCTTGAGGTCGTCCTTGGACTCCAGCTCGGGACGCTTCGTCGTCACCAGCCCGAGCACCACCCGCTTGCCCGGCGGCACGAACCGCAGCGGCGCGAAACCGCCGGAGCGCTCGTCGTCGTACTCGAGGAAGAAGCCGTCGACGTCCAGCCCGCCGAAGAGCGCCTCGGCGACGAAGTCGTAGCCACCTTCGGCCACCCACGAGGAGCGGAAGTTGCCCCGGCACAGGTGCGTGGTCACGGTCAGGCCCGCCGGCCGGTCGGCGAGCGCGGCGTTCACCTGGCGGATGTAGCGCTCGTGCAGGTGCTCGGCGTCCCGCCCCTGGGCGGCGATCTCGGCGCGCTGCGCGGGATCGTTGAGGTAGGCCAGGCTGGTGTCGTCCAGCTGGAGGTACCGGCAGCCCCGCGCGGCCACGCCCCGGATCTGGTCGGCGTAGGCCGCCGACAGCGCCGCCCAGAAGGCGTCCTCGTCGGGGTAGACGGCCGGGTCGATCGAGGCCGCTCCCCCGCGGTAGTGGACCATCGAGGGCGACGGGATGGTGAGCTTCGGCATCTGCTCCGGCGCCGCGACGCTCCGCAGGTGGTCCAGGTGGTCGCCGAAGATGGGCTCGCCGATCGACACCGGCCCGTCGACGTGCAGGCCGGCCGGCGCCCAGTCGATGGTGCCGTCGGCGTTCTTGAAGTGCACCGGCCGCCCCTCGCCGTCGACCCGGCTTATCCCCTCGATGGCGTAGATGAAGTCCATGTGCCAGGTGGCGCGGCGGAACTCCCCGTCGGTCACGGTCCGCAGCCCGGCGTCCCGCTGCATGCGGACGGCGTCGGCGACGGCCTCGTCCTCGACGGCGCGCAGCTCGGCGGCGTCGATCCGCCCGGCCGCCCGGTCGGCGCGGGCGCGGAGCAGCCGCTCAGGGCGCAGCAGGCTGCCGACGTGGTCGGCGCGGAAGGGCGGCCCCGACGGATCCCCCGGGGTGCCGGGAACGGGGCGGTCGGCCGGACTGAGCACTGCGTCTCCTCGTCGTCGTCGCATGCACGCCGGGGCGCGCGTCGGCGCTCATCGTGCCCGGCGGGAACCGGCCCGGTTCCGGCGGGATCCGCCGGAACCGGGCCGGGGTCATCCGGCTGCTGCCGTCACGGCTGGCGCAGCTCCATCCGGGTGGCCGGCACGCACCGGTACCGGCCCGCGTCACCCGGGTCGCCCCGGCCGACGAACCGGGCCACGTAGGGGTACATGCAGATCGGCCGCTCGCCGCCGTCGGCGGTCACCGCGTCGAGGGTCTTGGGCGGCCGGTTGTCCTCCACCCACGTGACCAGCGCGCTGAACGGGTCGCTCGGCTGCGCCCCGGCCCCGCCTCCGCAGTGCCCCACGCCCGGTGCGAGGAACAGCCGCAGCACCTGCCGGGTGCGGCCCGGGCCGAGCTCGTCCTCGACCCGCTCGAAGTAGTCGATCGTGCCCTTCACGGTGACGCCGAAGTCGGCGAGGCCGTGCCACATGAGGATCTTGCCGTGGTTCCTGCGGAACTCCGACAGGTCCGGGTCGCTCGCGCCCATCATGTCGCCGTACCGCGCGACGGCCTCGTCGAACAGCCGCTCGAACTCCGGGTAGTCGATGGTCCGCCAGTCCAGCTCCGGGTCGTCGGCCACGAAGTACCGCAGCCACCAGATGTCGTAGATGAACGGGTTGCCCACCAGCCGGCCGGTGTCCGGGTCCAGGGTCACGTCGTGCAGGCCCGCGTAGGGGGCGCCGTAGGGCAGCCCGTACCAGAGGAAGCGGCCGTCGGTGCCCCGGGGCCCCTCGTGGCTGCGCTGCATGACCGCGACGTCCTCGGCGGTGATCACGCCGCACGGGGTCTCCGTGCCGACGAGCGTCGCGAGGTCGAAGTCGCAGGCGAAGGGGTCGCCGATGACGCCGTCCACGATGCCGTCACCGACGGTGTCGCACGCCTCGACCGCCGCCGCCAGCGCGGTCTCGAACTTGCACGCCGGGACCGGGTTGTCCTCCTGGAGCATGACGATCTGGCCCCAGATCTGGCCCGTCTGCATCTCCGGGAAGTTGATCACCGGTGCGCCGGCCAGGATGCCGTCGTAGTCGTCCGGGTACTTCTGCGCCTCCATGAGGCCCTGCCGGCCGCCGGTGGAGCAGCCGTTCCAGTACGAGTACGCCGGGTCCTGCCCGTAGTAGGCGGAGATCACGGCCTTGGCGGTGACCGTCATGTCGTGCACGCCCTCGTGCCCGAAGTCCTCCCGGGCGGCCCAGTCCGGGGTGCCGTCGGGGTTGAGCCCGAAGGTGCCCGCGGAACCCTCGTGCCCGGCGTCCGTGGCCGCCGCGGCATAGCCGGCGGTCAGGGGCGCGATCAGGCGCTCGGCGCTCCCGCCGGAGAAGCCGCCGCCGCCGACGCCCTGGAAGCGGCCGTTCCAGGTGTCCTGGGGCAGGTACACCCAGACGGTGACGACGCCGTCGTCCTCCGGGTCCTCGACGGTGAGGGTGACCCGGCAGGAGGCCGGGGTGGTGGCGTCGCCGGCGTCGGGCACCGCCGCCGTGACGGTCGTGCCCGGCAGCTGCAGGTCCGCGAGGTCCGCGCAGGCCATGACCGGGGGAACCGGCTGCGGCTCGCCGCCCCGGGGGCCGGGCGCCGCCTGCGCGGTGGGGGCGATGAGCACGAGGCTCGACGCCGCGGTGGCCAGGGCCGCGAGCGTCGCGCGCCCGTGTCCCCGGTGTGGACGTGATCGCATGGGCGTGGTTCTCCTCCGGGACGTTCGGACGGGTCCGTCGAGCAGTCCGACGGCGCCGACGCGCTGGCCGGTCGAGCCGTGGGCTTCCGACGGGGCAGATCCTCACCGGACGGTGACGTGGGCCACAGGCCCGCCCGTCGCAGGCCGTCCGCGACAAGCGTCTCGGATGCCGTTCCGGGCGCCGTCCGGGCTTGCCGGTACCGGCGCGACCCGGGCAGCCTGGCCCGGACGGCGCCGCCGCAGGCGGCGCCTCCCCCGCCGGCACTCGGAGGACCAGTGGCCCAGATGCATGCCCGATCGACCACCATCACGGGCGACCCCCGCTCGGTGGAGGAGGCGGTCGCCCACGTGCGGGACGACGCCATGCCGACCCTGGAGCGGGTGGACGGCTGTGTCGGCCTGTCCATGCTGGTCGACCGGGGCACCGGCCGCTGCATCGTCACCACGTCCTGGCGGGACGAGGCGGCTATGCGCGCGAGCGAGGCGCACGTGCGGGCGTCGGCGGAGCGCACGGCCGCAATCCTCGGCGGCCGGCCGGAGCTGGAGCAGTGGGAGATCGCGGCGATGCACCGGGTGGACGAGGCCCAGGGGTCGTGGTCGCGGGTCACCTGGCTGCGCACCGCGCCGGACGCCGTCGGCCGCGCGGTGGACGCCGTCCGGCTGTCGCTGATGCCCAAGCTCGACGACCTGCCGGGTTTCTGCAGCGTCAGCGCCATGGTGCGCCGCGCCGACGGGCTGACCGTGGCCGCGGTGTCCTACGACAGCCGCGAGCAGCTCGACCGGGCGGCCGAGGGTGCCCGGGAGTTCCGGGAGGAGTTCGCGCCGTCCATGGGGATCGAGACGGTGGCCACCGCCGAGCTGGAGGTGGCGATCGCCCACCTCCGCGTGCCCGAGACGCTCTGAGCCCCCGGCCCGGTCCCGGGGCGGCCGCCCCGGGACCGGTGGTCGGGTGCCGGTGGTCAAGCGCCGGTGATCAGCCCCGGGTCGCGGCGAGGCGCGGGTAGACCCGCCGGACGTTGCCCTCGAAGACCGCGGCCCGCGCCGCGTCGTCCAGCGCCCCCCTGGCGAACGCCGCCTCGACGTAGCGGCGGGTGTCGTCGTAGTGGTGGCCGGTCCGCTCGTCGATGCCGCGCACCGCCCCCACCATCTCCGAGCCGAACAGGATGTTCGGGATGTCGACCACGTCGAGCAGGAGGTCGATGCCGGGCTGGTGGTAGACGCAGGTGTCGAAGAAGACGTTGCCCATGACGTTGGCCTCGACCGGCGGCTGCCCGAGCATGTCGGCGAGCCCCCGGTAGCGCCCCCAGTGGTACGGCACCGCTCCCCCGCCGTGCGGGACGACCAGCCGCAGGCCGGGCAGGTCGGTGAACAGGGAGCCCTGCAGGAGCTGCATGAACGCCGTGGTGTCGGCGTTGATGTAGTAGGCGCCGGTCGCGTGGAAGGCCGGGGTCGCCGAGGCGGACACGTGCACCATGGCGGGCACGTCGAGCTCCACCATCGCCTCGTAGAACGGGTACCAGCTGCGGTCGGTCAGCGGTGGCGACGTCCAGAACCCCCCGCTGGGGTCGGGGTTGAGGTTGCACCCCACGAACCCCAGCTCCTCGACGCACCGGCGCAGCTCGGCCTCCGACGCGGCGAGGTCGGCCCCCGGGAACTGCGGGAGCTGGCAGACCCCGGCGAACCGGTCGGGGAACAGCTGCGTCACCCGGTGGATCAGGTCGTTGCAGCGGCGGGCCCACTCCAGGCTCACCGCGGCGTCGCCCACGTGGTGCGCCATCGCCGAGGCCCGCGGGGAGAACAGGGTCAGGTCGATCCCCCGCTCGTCCATGAGCCGCAGCTGGCTGCCCTCGATGGTCTCCCGGATCTCGTCGTCGGTGATCGAGGGGTAGGCCGGCGGCGTGGCCCCGGCCTGCCACGCCGACACCTGCTGCTCCCGCCAGGCGGTGTGCGCTGCCGGGGCGGTGGTGTAGTGCCCGTGGCAGTCGATGATCACGCCGCTCCCCCCTGGGCGTCGCGCAGCTGGGCGAGCAGGTCGCGGGCCGCCGTCGCGATCCGCGGCGCGACCCCGAGCTCGGTGAGCTGCTCGGCGGCCGCGGCCATCTCGTCGGTGCGGCGGCGGGCGTGCGCGTGGCTGCCGTCCACCAGCCGGTCGACGGTGTGCTCGTCGAAGGCCGCCAGCTCGGCGGCGATGTTGCCGCGCAGCCAGTCGCCGCAGCCGGCCGCCTCCGCCCCCTCCAGGGCCTCGACCACCGCGGCCGCCAGCCCCTTCCAGAAGACGCTGCGCAGCAGCTTCCGGGAGATCGCCGCCCCCGCCGGGCCCTCCTGGACGGTGACCTCCCCGCCGAACGCCCCCAGCAGCTCGGCGTACCGCTGCGCCCCCTCCCCGGAGACCAGCATCGGGGTGCGCACCCCGCTGCCCGGGACGACGCCCATCAGCGCCACGTCCACGACGGGCACCCCCCCGGCGGCGGCCCGCTCGGCGAGCCGGGCCTTGAGCCCGGGCGAGGCGGTGTTGCACTCGGCCCACAGGGTGCCCGGTCGCAGCGCCGGGAGGGCGTTCTCCAGCGCGACGGAGGCGTCGTGGGAGCTGTTGAGGCTGAGTACGAGGCCGGCGTCGGCGACCGCCTCGGCCTCGCTCCCCCGCGACTGCACGCCGTCGACGACGATGCCCTTGGGGTCGTAGCCGCGGACGTCGGCGCCGGCGGCGACCAGGTCGCGCGCGATCGCCGAGCCGGCCTCGCCGAGCCCGAGCACCGCGATGGGCACGAGGACCGCGCTCACCAGGCCTTCCCCTCCGGGTCGGTCTCCGGCGTCTCCTCCCGCTCCGGCTCGACCGGAGGGGTGCCGTGGGTGTGGAAGGTGGAGATGGTCTGCAGACCCCAGGCCTGGCCCTTGGCCCGCTCCTCGGCGTTCCAGTCGATCGGCTGCCAGTCGGGGGCGAGGACCAGCCGGGCGGCGGGGTTGTCCAGCTCGATCCGGTTGCCGGCGGGCTCCCAGACGTAGAGGAAGAAGCTCTGCTGGATCGTGTGCTTGTGCGGGCCGGTCTCGATGTGGATGCCGTGCTCGAGCGCCAGGTCGGCGGCCCGGATGATGTCGTCGCGGCTGTCCACGGCGAACGACAGGTGGTGCAGCCGCCCGGAGGTACCGGTGTTGTCCCGGGTCCACACCGCGTCGTAGCCCTTGTTGGTGAACGTCGTCCAGCTCCCGGCGACGCCGTCGTCGAGGACGATCTGCTCGGTGATCATCCCGCCGAGCACGTCGACGGCGAAGTCCCGGTTGGCGACCGGGTCGACCCCGAGGTAGTTGATGTGGTCGATCCGGCGCACGCTCACCCCGCGCCCCGGATAGGCCTGCGCCTGGTTCTTCAGCGCCGGCTTCAGGTCCCCCTCCGCGCGATACCACTCGGTCTCGTAGTACACGCCCATCTCGTGGCCGTCGGGGTCGGTGAAGACGTAGACGGGGCCGTAGCCGGGATCGCCGTCCTGCCAGCCCTTCCCGAGCCCGGTCGCCTCGATGGCCGCGACCCGGCGCTGCAGCGCCTCGGGGCTGCTGGCCCGGAAGTTGGTGCGGCCCACCCCCGGCCGCTTCGCGGCGGTCAGCTTGATCGTGGTGTTCTCGTAGTCGTCCCAGGCGCGCAGGAAGACCGAGTCGCCCTCGGAGCCGTTCTCGGTCAGACCGAGGTACCGGACGAAGAAGTCCAGGCTCTCCTCGGGCTTGTGGGTGAGCAGCTCGACGTGGGCGAGGTGCGCGATGTCGTGCAGCGGCGGCACGGGGGTCTCCTCAGGTGGGGGTGGTGGCGGAGCGGGGGAAGGCTCGGCCCCGCGGGAGGGCTCAGCCGCGCGGGAGGGCTCGATCCCGCGGGAACGCGAGGCCGTCGAAGAGCTTGCGGGCGGTGCGGACGACGCCGGAGCGGACCACCCGCGGCGGCGAGGTGGACCCGTCGACGACGACGTCGACCATCAGGTGCCCGGTCGGGTGCTCGACGTCGACCCGGGAGGTCCCGGCGGGCCAGTCGGCGGTGAGCTCGTGCCCGACGGCGCCGGGCAGCAGCATCCCGGTGACGACGCTGACGGCCCCGAGCACGCCGATCGAGGTGTGCGGGGTGACCGGGATGAACGACCGGGTGCAGACCTGGCCGCCGTCCCGCGGCGCGGAGAGCAGCACCGTCTTGGGCACCGAGGCCGTCGAGACGTCGCCCATGCCCATCAGCTCGGCGGCCTTGCGGCGGAAGGCGTCGACCCGCTCCAGCAGGGCGGTGTCGGCGGCCAGCTGCTCGTGCGGCTCGGAGCCGGTGAGCCCGAAGGACTCGGCGAGCACCAGCACGACCGGCATGCCGTTGTCGACGCAGGTCACCTCGACCCCCTCGACGGTGTCCCGCACGTTCCCGGTGGGCAGCAGGCTGCCGGTCGCCGACCCCTCCGTGTCGGTGAAGGCGAGCACCACGGGCGCCGCCGTCCCGGGCACGCCGGCGATCTCGACGTCGCCGCGGTACTCGGGCCGGCCCCCGGGCGTCGGGAACGTCGCGACCGCGACGCTGTCGGAGTTGACCATCCGGATCCGCACGCTGGTCTCGCCGTCGGCCGCCGCGACCAGGCCGCGCTCGACGGCGAAGGGGCCCACGCCGGCGAGGATGTTGCCGCAGTTCTGCGTGTCGCTGACCGTCGGCTGGTCGACGCCCAGCTGCAGGAAGAGGTAGTCGACGTCGGCCTCGGGGGCGTCGGACGGCGAGACGACCGCCACCTTGCTCGTGAGGGAGGTGGCGCCGCCCAGGCCGTCGATCTGCCGCGGGTCGGGGGTGCCCATCAGCCGGAGCAGCAGGTCGTCGCGCTCCGCCGGGTCCGCCGGCAGGTCGCCGGCCTCGAAGAACAGCCCGCGCGAGGTGCCGCCGCGCAGCATGGTGCAGCGGACCCCCGCGTCGTCGTAGCTCACGAGTCCTCCTCGCTGCGCTCGTCGGCCGCGTTCGCGGGCTGCTGTGCCCCTGGTGAGCTCGCGAGCTCGCTCACGGCTCCCCCGCCGCGTACTCCGCGGAGCTCAGGTACTCGATGCCGAAGCCGGCCAGCTTGTCGCGGAGGCCGTACCGGTCGAGCCCGAGCTCGCCCTGCTGGAAGGCCGCCCGGGTGGCGTCCTCCTTGTCCACCCGGGCCTGCGCCGCGGTCAGCGCGCGGGGCACGTCGGCCCGCGGGACCACGAGCACCCCGTCGTCGTCGGCCACGACGACGTCGCCGGGCCGGACGGTCTGGCCGCCCAGCACGACCGGCACGTTCACCGCACCGGCGGTCGCCTTGACGGTGCCCTGCGCGCTGACCGCCCGCGACCAGGCGGGGAAGCCCATCCCGCGCAGCTCGGCGACGTCGCGGACGCCGCAGCCCAGGACCACACCGCGCACGCCGCGCTGGGCCAGCGCCGTGGCGAACAGCTCGCCGAACAGCCCGTCGGTGGACGGCGAGGTGGTGGCCACCACCAGCACGTCACCGGGGCGGCACTGCTCCACGGCGACGTGGATCATGAGATTGTCCCCCGGCCAGCACAGCGCGGTGACCGCCGTGCCGCCGATCCGGGCACCCGGCCACGCCGGCCGCAGCTCCGGGCCCAGGAAGCCCACCCGGCCCAGGGCCTCGTGGACGGTGGCGACGCCGAACCCGCCCAGCCGGGCGGCGTCGCCCGCGTCGGCGCGCGGCGGATCGGTGACGACGACGTTCCTCATGCGGTACCTCCGTTGTCCCTCATGCGGTGGCTCCGGTGTCGGAGACGGTCTCCGCCAGCGCCGCGACGACGCTGCGCATGTGGGCGCGGGCGGCCTCCTCGGCGCGGTCGGCGTCGCCCGCGACGACGGCGTCGACGAGGGCGGTGAACTCGGCGAGGCTGACCCTGGGCCGGCCCGGCCGCAGCGAGAGCCGGAACTGGTGGCGGACGAGCTGGGCCTGCAGCCGCTGCACCAGGCCGGCGGCGACCGGGTGGTGGGCGGCGTCGCGGATCAGCCCGTGCACCTCCTGGATGAGCTCGGAGTACCGGACCAGGTCGCCCTCGTGCACCGCGCAGGCCATGACCCGCAGGTGGGCCTGCAGCCGCTCCGCCTCCTCGGCGGTCCGCCGTTCCGCGGCCTTCCGCGCCAGCAGCCCTTCGAGGGGCTCCCGGCACTCGGTGATGGCGACGGCCTCCTCGGTGGAGACGACCCGCACCCGGGCGCCCTTGTTCTGGATCCGCTCGACGAGGCCCTCCACGGCCAGCGCGTCGATCGCCAGCCGGACGGCGCTGCGGCTGACCCCCGTGAGGGCGACCAGCTCGGCCTCGACCAGCCGGTATCCCGGGGGCATGTCACCGCGGGAGATCGCGACGCGCAGTACCTGCTCCGCCGAGTCCTGAGCCGGGGACGCCATGCCCGGCACGCTAACCCATGCGGGGAGGATTGCCAACGATCCTGTGGGCAATCGTCAGGGGCCGGGCGGCGGCTCTCCGGCGGGCGGCCCGAGCAGGGCGCCGACGACGGCCTGCAGGTGGGCCCGCGCGGCCGATTCGGCGGCGTCGGCGGCGCCCTCGGCGAGGGCCTCGACCACCCTCGTCAGCTCCGTGAGCTGCGCCTGGGCCCGCCCCGGCCGCAGCAGCAGCAGCTGGAAGTGGTGCCGGGCCACCTGACCCGCCAGGCGGTCGACCAGCGAGGCGGCCAAGGGGTGCCGCGCGGCCGCCGTCAGCAACCGGGAGTGCTCCTGGACGAGGGTCGCGAACTCGAGCAGCTCCCGGTCGGCCACGGCCCGCCCCATCCGCGCGAGGTTCTCGCGCAGGCCCGCGAGGTCGCCGGCGGTCGCGTGCTGCGCCGCCTGGCGGGCGAGCATCCCGTCGAGCACCTGGCGGCACTCGAGGATCGCCACCACCTCGGACGTCGGCACGACGCGGACGCGGGCGCCGCGATTGGGGATCCGCTCGACCAGGCCCTCGCCGATCAGCGCGTCGAGGGCCAGCCGGGCGCTGTTGCGGGTGACGCCGTACCGCTCCGCCAGCTCCGGCTCCACCAGCCGCTGCCCGGGGACGACGACGCCCCGCGTGATCTCCTCCCGCAGCCGCTCCTCGGCGAGCCGCCGGGCGCGCACCCCGCTCAGGAGGTGCCCGTCGTCCGGGATCACCGGCACCACCGGTGCAGCGCGGCTTCGGACACGGGAACGGGGACCTCGCAGGGAGCGGTGCGGACGACGTGCGAAGGGACGGCCCGTCCGGGGACGGGCCGCCCCTCACGCGTCAGGCGGGGATCACTCGAAGGACTCGACCGTGTCGTAGCCCGTGCCGTTGTACTTCTGCACGTTCAGCGTCGACACCGCGGGCTGGCCATCCTCGCTGGTGGTCACCGCCGTGCCCTCCAGCATGAGCGGTGCCTGGAAGTCCTCGATCGAGCGCAGCGCCTCCATGAAGCTGTCCCGGGTCGGCTCCTCCATCTCCATGAAGGCCTGCTCGAGCGTCGCGCCGACCATCCAGCTCCACTGGCAGTGCGGGAACGCCGGCGGGTCCGGGTAGTTGCCGTACTCCGCGAGGGCGGAGAGGTACGTCTGCACGTCCTCGTCCTCGGCGAAGGCGGGGCTCTGCGGCGCCTTGGAGAACGACACGGAGTAGATGCCGGGGAACGCATCAGCGCCGCCGGGCTGGAGGATCGCCCCCGGGCTCGAGGTGTTCGAGGGCAGGAACCAGTTGGGCAGCCAGTTCAGCTGCTGTGCCTGCTGCAGCGCCGAGATCACCAGCGGGGTCACCGACATCGCGTTGAAGAAGACGTCGGCGTCGCTGGCGGCGAGCTGGGTGATCTGCGCGTCGACGGACGTGTCGGTCGCCTCGTAGGTGAGTTCCTCGACGATCTCGATGTTGTCCGCACCCTCGACGGCGGACTTGAAGCCCTCGACGTAGCCGGCACCGAAGTCGTCGTTCTGCGACAGGATCGCGACCCGGTGCTCCTCGCTCGACGACGCGAGCAGCTCGCCGAACGCCTCGCCCTCGTTCTGGTAGATCGGCACGAAGCCGAGCTGCCAGGGGCTCTCCTCGGTGTCGCTGAACAGCGGGTCGCCGGTCATGATCAGGGCCTGCGGCACCTCGTCGGCGATCGCCGCTTCGCGCCAGGCGCGGTTCGTCGGCGTGCCCAGCCCCGCGGTCATCGCGAAGACGTCGTCCTTGAGCGAGTCGTAGTTCGCCGCCGCCTGCTGCGGGTCGTACGTGTCGTCGAGCGCCTCGATCTCGACGGTGCGGGTCTGCCCGTCGCCGAACTCGACGCCGCCCTCGGCGTTCTTCATGCCGAAGTACGCGGTGACGCCGGCGACCGTGCAGGTGCCCGGGCCCGCCGTGGCACCGCTGAGCGGGGTGGTGATGCCGAGCGTGACCGAGTCGTCGGTGATGCCAGGGCTGGGTGCCCCCTCCGCGGCGTCGCCGCTGCGCCCGCTGTCCCGCCCGCCGCCGCACGCGGTGAGCGTCAGCGCGAGCGCCGACACCGCGGCGATGCCGACCGCCTGACGCGATCCGAAGTGCCTGTTCATGCGGAACCTTGCCTTTCTGTCTCGGTTGGCTCCGCCGCGGTGCCCGACCCGGAGGTCGATGACGGAGTGGTCGGTGGTGCGGCGGAGCCGCGACCGGTGGAAGAGCGCCGCAGCCCGCGCATGACCGCGCGGGGTAGCGACACGAGGCCACCGGGCAGGACGAACAGCACGGCCAGCAGCAGCGCGCCCTGCAGCAGCGCCGTCAGGCTCGGGTCGATGGCGTTCGTGATGTCGGGGACCACCACGTAGAACACGCCGCCCAGGAGCGAGCCGACAATGCTGCCGGCGCCGCCGATCACCATCGCGACGAGCAGCTCGATCGAGTGCCCGAAGCTCATGGTCTCCGGCGACGTGTACTGGACGACGACCATGTACAGGAAGCCGCTCACACCGCCGATGAGCGACGCGATGGTGAAGGCCAGCACCTTGTAGCGGTAGGGCGAGATGCCCATGGACGAGGCCACGTTCTCGTTGCCCTTGACGATCGCGAAGGCCCGGCCGTACTTGCCGCGGACGAGGAAGTACGTCAGCAGGAACACGATCCCGCCGATGACCAGCACGATGTAGAGCTGCCACTGGTCGTCGTAGAGCCCGCTCCCCTCCGGCGCCGCGACGAAGCGCGCGGACAGGCCCTGCGAGCCGCCGGTGAACTCGCTCAACCGCTTCGCCAGCGGCACCCCGACGATGGGCAGCGCGATGGTGACCATCGCGATCGCGAGCCCACCCAGGCGTGCGGCGGCCAGTGCCACGAGCAGTCCCACGACGGCGGGGATGAAGCAGGTGAGCACGAAGACCAGGCCGATGTTCCACCCGCTCTGGACGCCGTACGCGGTGACGTAGGCGCCGAGCCCGAGGAAGAAGATCTGGCCGAGCGAGACCTGCCCGGTGTAGCCCATCACCACGTTGAGCCCCAGCACGGCGACGGCGAAGACGCCGATGCGGGCGAGCGTGTCGTTGGCGGACTCGGTCATCACGAGCGGCAGGACGGCGAGCCCGACCACGAGCAGCAGCGGAGCCCCCCAGCGCACCCACGGGCGCTGCCGGAACGACGAGGCCGACGACGCGGCGGCGGACGACGCCGGGGCGGGCGTCGTCGGTGCGGACGTCTTCGAGGAGGAGGCCATCACACACGCACCACGGTCTTCCGGCCGAACAGGCCCTGGGGTCGGACGATGAGCACGACGAAGATGAGGATGAACGGCACCGCGACCTTCAGGTCGAAGCCGATGAAGCCGACGTACACCGCGGCCAGGTTCTCCAGGACACCGATCAACCACGCCGCGACGACGACGCCGACCGGGCTCGTGAGCCCGCCGAGGATGACGGCGGCCAGCGCGTACACGAGGGCGCTGTCGAGCATGCCGGGCGTCAGGGTGAGCTGCGGCGCGACGAGCGCGCCGGCGACGGCCCCGAGCACCGCGGCGAGGCCCCAGCCGACCATGAGGAGGCGTTCGACGGGGAGCCCGGAGTACCCCGCGGACTGGGGGTTGATCGCCACGGCCCGCAGCGCCAGGCCCAGCTTCGTGCCGGCGAAGAGCGCCTGCATCGCGACCATCGCCACGACGATCACCAGCGTGGTCCCGAGCGAGCGGATGCTGACCGAGACGCCCAGGACCGAGACCGTGTCCAGCGGGAAGAGCGACGGGAACTGCTGGTTGTTGTATCCCCACAGCCAGCCGGCGATGCCGGTGATCAGGGTCAGCAGACCGATCGTGACGACGACGGCGGTGTCGGGGTCGCCACGCTCGAACCGCCGCATCAGGAACCGCTCGAGCACCGCGCCGAGCAGGAAGGAGAAGATGATCGACGCGAGGATGGCCAGGATGAGCGGCACGCCCTGGTTCGTCAGCACCCAGGCGACGTAGGCGGCCAGCACCGCCATGCCGCCCTGCGCGAAGTTGACCAGGCCGGTCGCCGAGTGGACGAGCACGATCGCCAGCGCCAGCGCGGCGTAGACCGAGCCGGTGGACAGTCCGTCGACGACGAGTTGGACGAATTTCTCCATGATCAGCCTCCCAGGTACGCGCGACGGATCTCGTCCATGCCCTTGAGCTCGGCGGACGTGCCGGTGAGCACGCTCCGCCCGGTCTCCAGGACAGTCGCGCTGTCGACGACGGTGAAGGCGAGATTGGCGTTCTGCTCGACCACGACCATGGCGATGCCGGACTCGTCGCGCAGCCGCCGGATCGCGTCGTAGACGTTCTTCGCGGTGCTCGGCGCCAGGCCGAGCGAGGCCTCGTCCAGGAGCAGCATCCGCGGCTTGCTCATGATCGCCCGGGCCACCGCGAGCATCTGCTGCTCACCGCCGGACAGGGCCGAGGCGTTCGACCTGATCCGGTCCTGCAGGTTCGGGAAGAGGTCCAGGCAGTAGTCGATGTCCTCGTCGATGCCCTTGCGGTCCTTGCGCAGGTAGGCGCCGACCCGCAGGTTCTCGCGGACGGTGAGGTCACCGAACGAACCGCGCCCCTCCGGGACGTGGGCGATCCCCAGCGCCGCGACCTGGTCGGGGCGCAGCCCGCTGATGTCCTTGCCGTCGAAGACGATCCGGCCGCTGGTGCGGACGGCACCGCTGATCGCGCGCAGCGTGGTCGTCTTGCCGGCGCCGTTCGCGCCGAGGATGCCGAAGGCCCCGTTGTCGGGAACGCTCAGCGAGACACCGTCCAGCACCTGCACGGGTCCGTAGGACGCGGTGACGTCCTCGAGCTCAAGCAGCGTCATCCGCCGCGTCCTTTCCGATGTAGGCCTCGATGACCCGGGGGTCGGACTGCGCCTCGGCGGCCGTCCCCTCCATGAGCTTGGCGCCGTGGTCGAGCACGACGACGCGGTCGGTGAGGGCCGCGATGAGGCCCATGTGGTGCTCGACGACGACGACGGTGATGTCGTCCTCGGCGCGCAGCCGCCGCACGGTCGCGATCAGCGTCTCGACCTCGCTGTGCGGCAGGCCGGCGGCGGGCTCGTCGAGGAGCAGCAGCTTCGGCTTCATGAGCAGCGCGCGGCAGAGCTCCACGCCCTTGTGCAGCCCGTGCGAGAGCTCGTCGGCCGGCAGGTGCGCGGCCCAGCCGAGGCCGTTGCGCTCCAGGAGGTCGAGCGCCTCGGCGCGCAGCGCCTTCTCCGCACGCCGGGTGCGCGGCAGCCGCAACGCCCATTCCAGCGCTCCACCGGGGAGGCGCGAGTGCGCACCGAGCAGCACGTTCTCGAGCACGGTCGCGTGCAGCTGCAGCGCCGGGTGCTGGAACGTCCGGGCCAGGCCGTGGCGGGCCAGCGTCGCCGGCCGCGCCCCCTGCACCTCGGTCCCGTCGATCCGCACGCTTCCAGAGGTCGGCTTGTAGTGCCCGCTGATGCAGTTGAACAGCGAGGTCTTGCCGGCCCCGTTGGGCCCGACCAGCCCGAAGATCTGGCCCGGCTCGACCGTGAAGCTCACGTCTTGCAGGACCTTGATGCCGCCAAACTGCAGGTTCACGTCCTGCAGCGCCAGCTCAGCCGCCATGGAGCACTTCTCCCACCGTTCGGGTGTTGCGTGGGTCACCGACGTCGGTCCGCCCGGAACCTACGGATCGCACCTGGGATTGACAACGATTTTGGCGGGAAAGTTGCCGGGACGTCACCAGCGGTCTCCGGAACCCTCCGGTCCCCCGCCCGTCGCCCACCCGCCGGCCCCGCATCAGGCGGCCCGCCCGCCACGGGGCAGCACTCCGGCGCCGACCGCGACGAGCGCGGCGAGGCACACGAGCACGGCCGCCTGGGCCGCCCCGGGAGCGGCGGCCGCACCCACCGCGACCACCAGCGGCGGCCCGAGCAGCTGCCCCACGCCGGAGCCCTGCGTGACCAGGCCGATGGCCGCGCCGGCCGAGCCGGTGCCCGCCGACACCGCGGCGAGGGCGGCGAAGAGGGCGGCGGGCACCAGCCCGGCGACGAACGAGAAGGCGATCGCCGACGCCACCCGCGCGGACACCGGGAGCGCCGGGTCCAGCACTCCCCACACGGTGCCCGCCATGCCGGCGCACCCGGTTCCGACCACCCACCGCAGCGGGGCGCCCCGGTGCAGGAGGTAGGCGCCCAGGACGTTGGCCGGCGCGTTCACCAGGAAGACCACGGCGCCCACCAGCCCGGCGGCCGCGACGGTCAGCCCTTCGCCGGCGACCAGGGCGGCCGGGAAGAGCCCGACCACGGCCAGGTACTGGGCGGCGTACAGCCCGAAGACGACGGCGATGACCACGACCGTCGGCGAGCGGAAGGCGCCGAGCAGCCCGCCGAGCGACGCCGGCCCGCGCACCGCGGTGGAGGGCACCCGGCGCAGGACCACCAGGAGGACGCCGGCGGCCAGGCAGGCATCGGCCACCGAGGCCCCCCGCCAGCCCACCAGCCCGATCGCGACCGGGACGAGCAGCGCCGCCAGGCCCGAGCCCACCGGCATGTAGGCCCCCCACGTGCCGGCGACCAGCCGCCGGTGCGCCGGGGTGGACACCTCGGCGAGCAGGGGCGGGGCCGCGAGGATGACCATCACCAGCCCGAGCCCCTCCCCCACCCGCGCGGCCAGCAGCCCCGGGAGGGTGTCGACCAGCGCCCCGCCCAGGTCGGCGACGACGATCGCGAGCAGCCCGAGCCGGATCTGGCGGCCGAAGCCCAGCGTCTGGCCGAGCCAGCCGAGCAGGACGCCGCCGAGGGCGCTCAGGGCGCTCACCGTCGAGAGGTACCAGGCGGCGGTGGTGGCGCTCAGCCCGAACTCGTCCTGGAGGACCGGCAGGGCGGCCGCCGCGCCGCCGATCTGGGCGGCGGCGACCACCCCGGCGCCCATGAGGGCGGCCACGGCGCCCCACGACGTCGCGCCGGGGAGGACCGGGGCCGGGGGGCGCGGGCCCGCGCCGACCGGCCGTCGCGCCATCGCCTGTGCTCCTCCCGTGGTCCGGACCGGGCCACTGTCACCGATCCGGACGCCGTCGTCGCCCCCGCAACGGCACATCGGCCGGTGAATACGTCAAATGACCGAGCCGGCTGGTCATCCGACGCACGCCGGGCGGCCGGAACGGCCGCCGCAAGGTGACGGATGGCCGTGTGCTGGGACACAGCCCCGGCTCTACGCTGCTTCCGACGTTGTGGCGCGGGCCACTGGCAAGGCACGCCACCGGGCCACGGGCCGGCTCCGCCGGTCCGCAGGAGTGACAACCGACGAGAACGGAAGAACATGACCGCCAAGAACCTGCAGGAGTTGCTCGACCAGACCGGCGACACCGTCGGGCTCCTCCGCAACTCCCAGCTCGGCGCCTACATCTACCCGGTGGTCCCCTCGGAGTTCACCAACTGGCGGCGTGAGCAGAAGGCGTGGCAGGAGACCGCCGTGCTGTTCGACCAGTCGCACCACATGTTCAACCTGTTCATGCGCGGCAAGGACGCGATCAAGCTGATCTCGGACACCGGCATCAACAGCGTGGCGAACTTCCCGGTGAACATGGCCAAGCAGTTCGTCCCCGTCACCCCGGCCGGCAACGTCATCGGCGACGGCATCCTCTTCCGCCTGGACGAGGAGGAGTACGTCTACGTCGGCCGCGCGCCGGGCGCCAACTGGCTCCAGTTCAAGGGCGAGACCGGCGGCTACGACGTCGAGATCCGCAACGACCCCCGGTCGCCCTCGCGCCCGTACGGCAAGGCCGTCACCCGCGACCTGTGGCGCTTCCAGATCCAGGGCCCGCGCGCCTGGGAGATCATCGAGAAGCTCAACGGCGGCACGGTCGAGCAGCTGAAGTTCTTCCGCATGGGCGAGATGACCATCGCCGGCGAGCGCGTGCGCACCCTGCGGCACGGCATGGCCGGCGCACCAGGCCTGGAGATCTGGGGCCCCTACGAGAGCTACGACCGGATCCGCGAGGCCATCCTCGAGGCCGGCCGCGAGTTCGGCATGGAGCCCGTGGGCTCCCGCGCCTACTCGACCAACACCCTCGAGTCCGGCTGGATCCCCTCCCCGCTCCCGGCCATCTACACCGGCGAGGAGATGCGCCCGTACCGCGAGTGGCTGGGCGCCGACAGCTACGAGGCCACCAACGCCATCGCCGGCAGCTTCGTCTCCGACGACATCGAGGACTACTACACCAACCCCTGGGAGCTGGGGTACGGCTCGTTCGTGAAGTTCGACCACGACTTCGTCGGCCGGGACGCCCTCGAGGCCCTCGACAAGGACTCCCAGCGCCGCAAGGTCACCCTGGAGTGGAACTCCGACGACCTGGCCACGCTGCTGGCCTCCCAGGTGCAGGGCGCCAAGTACCAGTTCTTCGACCTGCCCAACGCCAACTACGGGTCGTCGAACTTCGACCGGGTCATCGATGCGGACGGCACCGACCTCGGCGTGTCGATGTTCACCGGCATCTCGGCCAACGAGCAGAAGGGGCTCTCCCTGGCCACCGTCAGCCCCGACGTCCCGCACGGCGCCGAGGTCCGCGTGGTGTGGGGTGAGCCCGACGGCGGCAGCAAGAAGACCACGGTCGAGCCGCACGAGCAGTTCGAGGTCCGGGCCATCGTGAGCCCCGTCCCCTACGCCAAGATGGCGCGGGAGACCTACCAGGGCGGCTGGCGCACCGTCGGCAACGCCTGATCCACCCCGGCTGTGGCCGGACGCCGAGACCTCGGCGTCCGGCCACAGCCGTCTCCGCACCCGAAAGGTCGACCACCCATGTCCTCGGAATCCCCGGCCCTGTCATCGGAGAGCCCGGCCACGTCCTCGGAGAGCCTGGCCACGTCCTCGGAGAGCCTGGCCACGTCCTCGGAGAGCCTGGCCACGCCCTCGGAGAGCCTGGCCACAGCCCTCGCCCGCGCCGGTAGCCCGGCCGAGCTGCTCAGGAACCTCCCCTCCCCGCCGAGCACGTTCCCGGTGCGGCCGGAGTTCACCAACTGGCGCTCCGAGCAGCGCTCGTGGGTCGAGACCTGCGCCCTGCTCGACCAGTCGCACCACATGACCGACCTGTTCCTCTCCGGGCCGGACGCGCTGCGGCTGCTCGGCGACGTCGCCGTCAACAGCTTCGCCGGCTTCGGCGTCGGCAAGGCCAAGCAGTTCGTCGCCGTCGATCCCGACGGCTTCCTGATCGGTGACGCCATCCTCTTCCACCTCGAGGACGAGCTGTTCGACCTGGTCGGGCACCCGATGGTCATCGACTGGGTGACCTTCCACCTCGAGCGCGGCGGCTACCGGGCGACCGCGGAGCGCGACGACAACTCCGCCGTGCGCACGGCCGGGCCGCCGAGGCTCTACCGGTACGAGCTGCAGGGGCCGACCGCCGCCGCCCTCGTCGAGCAGGTGACCGGGGCGCCGCTCCCGGACGTGAAGTTCTTCAACATGGCGGAGTTCGGCATCGCCGGCCGCCGCGTCCGCGGCCTCCGGCACGGCATGGCCGGGCAGCCCGGCTTCGAGCTCTTCGGGCCGTGGGCGGACGGCGACGCCGTGCTGCAGGCGCTGCTCACCGCCGGTGCGGACCACGGGCTGGTCCGGGTCGGGGCCAAGGCGTACTCGACCGCCAACCTGGAGTCCGGGTGGGTGCCGGCGCCGATGGCCGCGCTCTTCTCCGACGACCCGCTCATGCAGGAGTACCGCGAGTGGCTCCCCGTCGCGAAGGTCGGCTCCATCGGCGGCAGCCACGACCCGGCCGACATCAGCGGCCACTACCTAACGCCGTTCGACATCGGGTACGGCAAGACCGTCCGCTTCGACCACGAGTTCATCGGCCGCGCCGCGCTCGAGCGGATGGCGGAGGCACCGCCGCGGACGAAGGTGACCCTCGTCTGGAACGCCGAGGACGTCGCCGCGGCCGTCGGATCGCTGTACCGGCCCGGCCCCGGGGCCAAGTACATCGAGATGCCCAAGGCCCGCTACGCCACCCACCACGAGGACAAGGTCCTCAAGGACGGGCGTCAGGTCGGGATCTCGCTGGACTGCGGCTACCTGGCCAACGAGCGGGTGATGGTCTCCCTGGCCACGGTCGAGAACGAGCACGCCGAGCCGGGCACCGAGGTGACCGTCGTGTGGGGCGAGCAGCCGGTGTCCGGCAAGCCGGCCGTCGAGGAGCACGTGCAGGTCGAGATCCGGGCCACCGTCGCACCCGTCCCGTTCGTGGACTTCGCCCGGGAGGGCTACCGCACCCGCTGACACCGCACCCGCTGACACCGCACCCGCTGACACCGCACCCGCTGACACCGCACCCGCTGACACCGCACCCGCTGACGCACGACGGGGCTCCCGGGACGAGCCGTCCCGGGAGCCCCGGCGCGAAGTCGACGGACGATCAGGCGGGCGCGCCCTGCCGGTTGTCGAAGAGCGCGACGCCCGCCGCGGTGTTGGACGCCGGCACGAAGTAGTGCGAGTGGATCCGCGCCACCTCGTCGTGCATCGCCCCCCGCATGATCAGCCACATGATCAGCTCGATGCCCTCGGAGCCGGCCTGCCGGATGAGCTCCTCGCGGCTCAGGCCGGCCAGCGCGGCGGGGTCGGTCTGGATCTTCTCCAGCCACATCCGGTCGAACTCGGGGTTGATGAAGCCGGCCCGGGCGCCCGCGAGCTGGTGGGACATGCCACCGGTCCCGAGGATGCCGACGGTGATGTCCTCCGGGTAGCCGGCGATCGCCCGGCCCAGGGCCTGCCCGAGGGCGTAGCAGCGGGCGGCGGTCGGCTGCGGGTACTGGATGACGTTGACCAGGATGGGCACGACCGGGCAGGGCCAGGCGTCGCCCGGGTCCGGCGTCCACACCGACAGGGGCACCGTCAGGCCGTGGTCGACCTCGAGCTCCTGGAAGACGGTGAGGTCGAAGCCCTCGTCGACCAGGCTCTCCAGCAGGTGCAGCGACAGGTCGGGGTGGCCGACGACGTCGGGCACCTGGCGGGGGCCGTACCCCTCGTCGGCGACGTCGTAGCGGTCGGCCGTCCCGATCCCGAACGTCGGGACGATGTCCAGGTCCAGGCCGTTGGCGTGGTCGTTGTAGACGACGATCGCGACGTCCGGCCGGTGCTCGGCCAGCCACGCCCGGGCCGGCGCGTAACCGTCGAAGAGGTCCTTCCAGTGCGGGGCCTCGGTCTTGCCGCGGTCCATCGCCGCACCGATCGAGGGCACGTGCGAGGTCGCCAGACCCCAGATCACCTCAGCCACGTCGACCACCCGACTTCAGCTCCGCGGCGAACTCCTCCTCGGTCATGCCGGTGAACACGCCCCCCAGGTACTGCATCGACCGGCCGTCCATCATGGCCAGCTTGTAGACGTAGAAGATGCTGCCGCCGAGGTCGATCATCGCCGTCCAGTCGCGGTCCAGCACGGCCTGCGTCTGCTCGGGGGCGAGGCCGAACTCCGCGCAGTAGCCGGCCTCGTCGGCGGAGAAGCGCTCGCGGTTGTCCGCCGACCGGAAGCTCATCAGCATCTTGTTCAGGCGCAGCCCGCGCCGGCTGGTCTGCCCGTCGAAGATCGGCGTGCCCGGCACGGTCAGCCGGCCGCCCGTCTCGTTCGTGCTCATCGGGGTTCCCTCGGTCGGCGTCAGGGGCGGGATCGTGGTCGGGATCGGCGTCGCGGTCGCCGTCACGACGTCCGCTCCTGCGGATGGGTGGCCAGGGCCTCCACGTGCACGTCCAGCCACGGCGCCATGGGCAGGGACATCAGGGCGTCGTGCAGCGCGGCGGGGTCCGCCGCCTCGTACAGACCGATGGTCGCGTTCCGGCCGGGCACCCGCCACAGGCGCTTCAGGACGCCCTCGGCGCGCAGCTCCATGGCGCGGGCCCGCTCGCCCGCCCGCAGCTCCTCCCGCCGCTCCGCCGGCGTGTCGGCGGGCAGCCGGTTCTCCGATCGGACGAGGAACTCCATCTCAGGCCTCTCCTGTCGTCGTGCCGGCCGGCGCCCGCTGCGCCAGCCGGTCCAGCAGCTCGGCCAGCTCGCCGGCCGCGGTGACCATGGCCTCGTGGCCGGTGTGCAGCTCGTGCACCGGCCACCCCCTCGCCCGCGCGCGGTCCGCCTGGGCGGCGAACACCCGCATCCAGTCGGTGCACTCGACGAAGGCCGCCGGGACGCCGTCGACCGCGCCGGTCAGCCGCAGCGGATCGGTGTAGGTCTTCCAGGGGTGCGGCGTGAGCTTCGGGGTCAGCCAGTCGACGTCGGCCTGCTCGGTCACCCCCAGCACCGAGAGCCGGCGCACCGGCACCAGCCAGCCGAAGCCCTGCTCCGCGGCCGACTCCGCCCAGTGGTGCTCCACCGTCTCCGGGAGCAGGTCGCGGGCCGCCTCGCCGTCGGCGCCCACGAACGCGTCGAGGTACACCCGCCGGGCGATCGCGCCCGGACGGCGGTCGGCGACGGCGGTCACGACCTGGCCGGCGTAGCTGTGCCCGACCAGGACGACGTCGGTGAGCCCCAGGACGTCGATCAGCCGGACGACGTCCTCGACGTGCGTGTCCAGCCCGACCATCGGGGAGAGCAGGTGGGCGCGCTCGGAGAGCCCGGTGAGCGTGGGGGCGTGCACCTCGTGCCCGGCCGCGCGCAGCGGCGCGGCGACCCGGTCCCAGCACCAGCCCCCGTGCCATGCCCCGTGCACGAGGACGAACGTGGTCATGCGCTGGCCTCCTCGGCGACTCGGGCGGACCGGACGGGTTGTCCACCCCACCGGCTCACGCTAGGCAGGACCCGGACGGACCGGATCGGACCGATGTCACGACGTGGCCACCGCCGCGACGCGGGGCGCCTACGTCATCCGTCGTGCCTCTCCCCCGCCGGGGGTGGGCGGTGTCAGAGGTCCGTGGTCAGAGGTCAGAGGTCGAGGACCAGCCGCGGCGTGCGCCCGCGGGACACGCAGATCATCATCGTCTCCCCGCACGCGCGCTCGTCGGCGGACAGGACGTCGTCCAGGTGGTCCGGCTCGCCCTCGAACACGCGGGTCTCGCATGCCCCGCAGCGGCCGTCGGCGCAGGCGGCGGGCACCTCCAGCCCCGCCCGGCGCACCGCCTCGAGGATCGAGGTCCCCGGCCGGACGAGGAGGTGGACGGCGGCGGCGGCGCACTCGACCCGGAGCGTGCCGGCGTCTGCTCCGGGGTGCCGAGCGGCGGTCACGCGGTCCTCCTCCGTCGTCCGGCCGGGCCGCGGGAGGCAGGGCCCCGGCGACCGGCCGCCGTCCACGCTAGGCCCGGCGGAACTCCGGCGTATCGCCCGGTTGACGGAGCCGGCCGATGCCCCTGTCGCGCGGCGGGAGCGACAAATGACGCGAGGAGGGCGCGGCGCCGCAGCGGGCCGGGCCGTCACCGGGGCTGGACGAGCCCTTCCTTGACCGCCAGCAGGGCCGCCTGCGTCCGCGAGCTGAGCCCCATCTTGGTGAGCAGGTGGCTGACGTGCGTGCGCGCCGTCCGCTCGCTGATGACGAGATGCCGGGCGATGTCCTTGTTGGAGCGGCCCTCCGCGATGAGGATCAGCACCTCCTTCTCGCGGGCGGTCAGCACGCCGAGCCCCGTCCGCGGCGCCCGCATCTCCTGCGTCAGCCGGCGGGTGACCGCGGCGTCGAGGAAGACCTCGTCGCGGACGGCCGCGCGGAGGGCGGCATCGACCTCCGCGGGCCGGGCGTCCTTGAGCAGGTAGCCCGAGGCGCCGCTCTCCAGTGCCGCGTGCACCCGCTCGGTCTCCCCGAAGCTGGTCAGGATGACCACCTTCAGCTGCGGGAAGCGGCGGAGCACCTCGCCGGTCGCGGTCACCCCGTCCATGCCGGGCATCTGGAGGTCCATCAGCACGACGTCGGGGAGCTCGCCGTGCGCGGCGGCCCGGGCCAGCACGTCCAGCGCCTCCTGCCCGTCACCGGCCTCGCCGGCCACGTCGACGTCCTCCAGCGCCTCGAGGTAGGCGACCACGCCGCGGCGCACCACCGCGTGGTCGTCGACGACGAGCACCCGGATCGGGTCCGGTCCGGTCACGGGGCTCCCTCCGCGCCGGACGCCGGCTGCACGGACAGGGAGGTGGGCAGCGGCAGGGTCAGCCGCACGCTCGTGCCTCCGGTGGCCGGCCGGCGGACCCGGACGCTGCCGCCCCAGCGCGCCGCGCGCTCCCGCATGACGGTCATGCCGAACCCGCTGGACGCGGAGCCGTCACCGGCGGCGGGGGTGCTCGCCGAGCCCATGCCGCAGCCGTCGTCGGTGACCTCGGCGACCAGCCGGCGGCGGCGGCCGTGGGACACCACCGCGAGCCGGGCGCGGATCGCCGCCGGACCGGCGTGCTTGACGCTGTTGTGCAGGGCCTCGGCGACGACGCGGTAGACGTCCTCGAGGAGGTCGGCGTCGAGCGCGGTCATCTCCGCACCCGGGTCGTCGATCTCCAGCGACACCTCCAGGCCGGTCCGGGCCGCCGTCGTGTCCACCAGCGACCGCAGGGCCGACGCCAGCCCGGCCGCCGTCGTCGCCGCCGGGCGCAGCTCGACCACCATCCCGCGGAGGTCGGCCAGCACGTCCTCGGCGCTGGTGCTGAGGTCGTCGGCGACCTGCGCCACCTTCTCGGGGCCGGGCGGCAGCCCGCGGGCGACCAGCACGCCCAGCGACCGCGCCTGCATCATCATCGAGAAGACCTGCTGCACCACCGAGTCGTGCAGGTCGCGGGCCAGCTTCTGCCGCTCCTCGCGCCGGGCGACGTCCCGCTCCCGCTCCATGAGGGCCGCGTGGTCCACGGCCATCGCGGCCTGCTCGGCCATCGCCAGGAGGAACTCCAGCTCGGTGTCGCCCACGACCTGACCGGGGGCGAAGAACGCGTTGAGGATGCCGACCGGCTCGCCGCGGGCCAGCAGCGGCACGCTCACGAACCAGTCCCACCGCGGGTGCCGCATGACCTCGTGCAGCGGGCGCCACGTCGGATCCTGCATCACCGCCTCGTACCGGTTGGGCGCGACGAGCGGCTGCCGGCTCTCCAGGGCCTCGAGCATCATGAGGCGGGCGCCCAGCGCCCGGCACTCCATCAGCCCCTCGAAGAAGGGCACCTCGCGGCCGAAGCCCGCCACGCCCATGACGTGCAGCCGGTCGCCCGAGGAGTTGACGGTCAGGACCTGGGCCCCGGCGAGGGCATCGGTGCGCGCGACCTCCTGGGCCAGCGCCTCCAGGGTGCCGACCAGCGAGCGCTTGGACGCGACGTTGGAGGCCGCCTTGGCGATCGCGGCCAGGCGGCGCTCGCGCAGCCGGCTGAGCGTCACGTCGCGGAAGGAGACGATCCACCGCCGCTGCCCGGGAACCGGCGCGACGACGTAGGCGAACTCGCACCGCTGGCCCGGCAGCCGCTCCCAGGCCACGGTCAGCTCGCCCGGCCGCGTGGCCGGCGCGTCGTCGTCGGGCACGGGGAACGGGGACCGGACGCCGACCAGGCGGTCCGGGTCCACCCCGCACAGGGCGACGGCGGCGGGGTTGGCGTCGACGAACCGGGCGTCGGCGTCGATGACGGCGAGCCCGTCGGGCGCGTGCTCCAGCACCTGCTCCGGCGAGGTGCGGGGAACCCCGGCCGTGCCGACGGCCGCTCGCGCTGCTCTCGTCACCCGCATCCCTCCCCTGCTCCCGCCGCGGAACCGCCGTTCCCAGGCACTGCACAGATGCTGACACGTCGCGGGTGCCCGGCGTGCGGCGGACGGACGGCCCCACCCGTCCGGGCGGCCCCGGTGCCCGACCGGAGGCCCGCCTCCCGGCCCGACCGCGACGATTGACGTAGGCCCGGCCGCCGATCCGGCGTTCCGGGTGCCGCCATATCTCCGTCTCCCCCGACGGGTGTCCCAGGTCACGATCGACGTGCCGGGGCAGGTATGCCCGACGAGCCCCTCCGGGTACCCGTCGGAGCATGCCGACGACGGCCGCCGCGGGACCCCGCGGCGGACCCACGCAGAGGGAGACACCAGGTGAAGCGAGCGCTGACCGTCCGCGACACGGCCACCCGCGCCTCGCTGAGGCGGACGTTCGAGGACCTCGGCTACGAGGTGATCCCCTTCAAGAAGACCCAGGAGCAGGTCCTCGCGCACGTGCCGAAGGACGTGCGGCTCACCGTCACCGCGTCCCCGGCCAAGGGGCAGGACGCCACGATCGACCTCACCGTCGCGCTGGCCGGCCACGGGTACGCCGTGGCTCCGCACCTGTCGGCCCAGCAGGTCCGGGACCGCGGCCACCTGGCCGACATCGTGGCGCGCTGCCGGGAGGCCGGGATCTCCGACGTCTTCGTCGTGGGCGGTGACCCCGCGGAGACGCCCACCGAGTTCCAGGACGCCCACGCCCTCCTCGTCGCCCTGCACGAGCTCGACCACGGGTTCACCGAGATCGGCATCGGCGGCCACCCGGAGGGGCACCCGGCCGTCTCCGAGGACGTGCTCTTCCAGGCACTGAAGGACAAGGCGGCCCTGGCCACCCACATCAAGACCCAGATCGTCTTCGACCCTGCCGTGATCCTGCGCTGGGCCCGCGAGCTCGCCCGGCGCGGGATCGAGCTGCCGGTGCACGTGGGCGTCCCGGGCGCGGTGCACCGGCAGAAGCTGCTGCGGGTCTCCGGCGGGCTGGGCATCGGCGAGTCGGCCAAGTTCCTGAAGAAGCAGCAGACCCTCCTCTGGCGGTTCTTCGTGCCCGGCGGCTACAGCCCTGACAAGATCATCAAGGGTCTGGCCCCGCACATCGGCAAGCCGGACAACCACCTCGAGGGCTTCCACGTGTTCACGTTCAACGACCTGGCCCCCACCGAGGCGTGGCGGCAGAAGATGCTCACCGACCTCGCCTGAGGTCCCGCGCGTCCCCGAGGGCCGGCACAGGGGCCGGCCCTCCTTCCGACCGGAGGAACATGACGACCACCCGGCCCCGCACCCCCCGGCCCGACCGGTGACCGCCCGCATCATCGACGGCACCGCCGTCGCGAAGAAGGTCCGCGACGAGGTCGCCCTGGGCGTGGAGCGGCTGGTCGCCGCCGGCGGGGCCGCCCCCGGCCTGGCGACGGTCCTCATCGGGGAGGACCCGGCCTCGGAGGTCTACGTCCGCAACAAGCGGCGGCTCAGCGCCGCGGCCGGGATGCAGGACCTGCACCGCCACCTGCCCGGGGACGTCGACCAGGAGACCGCCGCCGCGCTCGTCGACGAGCTGGCCGCCGACCCGGCGGTCTCGGGCATCCTGCTGCAGCTGCCCACGCCCGGGCACCTCGACTCCGACGCGCTGCTCGCCCGCATCCCGGCGGAGAAGGACGTCGACGGGCTGACCGTCCTCAACGCCGGCCGGCTCGCCCAGGGCCGCGCCGCGCTCCGGCCCTGCACGCCGGCCGGCGTGATGACGCTGCTCGAGGAGTACGACGTCCCGCTGTCGGGCGCCGAGGCCGTCGTCGTCGGCCGCTCGGTGCTGGTCGGCAAGCCGATGGCCCAGCTGCTGCTCGGCGCGAACGCGACCGTGACGATGGCGCACTCCCGCACCCGCGACCTCGCCGAGGTCTGCCGGCGCGCTGACGTGCTCGTCGTCGCCGCGGGCATCCCCGGGCTGGTCGGCGCCGACGGGATCAAGCCCGGCGCCACCGTCATCGACGTCGGCATCCACCGCGGCGAGGACGGGCTGCACGGCGACGTGGACTTCGACGCGGTGGCCGAGGTGGCGGGCGCGATCACGCCGGTGCCCGGCGGGGTCGGGCCGATGACGATCGCGATGCTGCTGGCCAACACCCTCACCGCGGCCCGGGTGCAGCAGGGCATCGAGGGCTGATGAGCGGGCCGTGGGCGCGCTTCGACGACCTCCGGTCGGGCACGGCCCTGCGCTGCCCACCGCCGTCGCGGGTCCTGGTCGCGACGCGGCCGGACGAGGTCGCCGGCGTGCTCCAGCAGGTCCACGACGCCACGGACGCCGGGAGCTGGGCGTTCGGGTACGTGGCCTACGAGGCGGCCGCCGGCCTGGATCCGCGGCTGCCGGGCCGCCCCGCAGGGCCCGGGGAGCCCCCGCTGGTGTGGTTCGGGCTCTGCGACGAGCCCCGGCCGGTCCCGCCGGTCGGGCCGCCGGACGCGGCGGCGCCGCCCGCCGGGCCCGGCACGGCGGACTGGACGGCGGACTGGACCGACGCCGAGCACGCCGCCGCGGTGGCCACGGTCCGGGAGCACATCGCCGCCGGTGAGACCTACCAGTGCAACCTCACCGACCGGCTGCGCGCGACGGTCGGCGGGGACCTCGAGCAGCTCTACGCCCGTCTGGCGCTGGCCCAGCGCGGCGCCCACAACGCCTACCTGGACCTCGGCCGGCACGTCGTCGCCAGCGCCAGCCCCGAGCTGTTCTTCGAGTGGGCCGGCGACGTCGTCCGCACCCGGCCGATGAAGGGCACCGCCCCGCGCGGGCGGAGCACCGCCGAGGACCGGGAGCACAGCCGCCGCCTGCGGTCCAGCAGCAAGGAGCAGGCGGAGAACCTCATGATCGTCGACCTGCTCCGCAACGACCTGGGCAAGATCGCCGAGCTCGGCAGCGTGGCCGTGGACGAGCTGTTCACCCTGGAGCGCTACCCCACGGTCTGGCAGCTGACCTCGCAGGTGAGCGCCCGGGTGCCGGCCGGCACCGGCCTGCTGGACCTGTTCCGGGCGCTGTTCCCGTGCGGCTCGGTCACCGGCGCCCCCAAGCAGCGCACCATGCGGCTGATCGACGAGCTCGAGCCGACCCCGCGGGGCGTCTACTGCGGCGCGGTCGGGCTGGTCGCGCCGCCGTCGGCGCCGTTCCGGGCCCGGTTCAACGTCGCCATCCGGACCGTCGTGGCCGACCGGGGCACCGGGCAGGCCGTGTACGGGGCCGGCGGCGGCATCACCTGGGGGTCCGACGCCGCGCGGGAGCGCGCAGAGCTGCGGGCCAAGGCCGCCGTCCTCGCGCTCGACGTCACCGAGCACCGGCTGCTGGAGACCGTCGCGCTGCTTCCCGGCCAGGGGCTGCGCAACCTCGACCGGCACCTCGCCCGGCTGGCCGACTCCGCCGGCTGGGCCGGCTACCGGGTCGAGCCCGCCGAGGTCCTGGCCGCGGTGCGGGACGCCGTCGCCGGGCGCCCCGGCCCGGCCCGGGTGCGGATCCTGCTCGCCCGCGACGGGCAGGTGGAGGTGGAGCTGTCGGCCCTCCCGCCGGTGCCGGCCGGGCCGGTGCGGCTGGCGCTGGACGACGACCCCGTCGACGCCGGGGACCCCTGGCTCCAGCACAAGAGCACCCGGCGCGACGTCTACCTGAACCGGGCGCTGCGGCACCCCGAGGCCGACGACGTCGTGCTGGTCAACCAGCGCGGCGAGCTGACCGAGACCACCATCGCGAACCTCGCCGTCCGGCTGGCCGGCCGGTGGTGGACCCCGCCCACGACGTCGGGCTGCCTGCCCGGCGTCGAGCGGGGCCGGCTGCTGGACGCCGGCCGGCTGCGCGAGCGCGTCCTGACCGCCGCCGACCTGCACGCTGCCGAGGAGGTCGCGGTGGTGAGCTCGCTGCGCGGATGGCGCACCGCCCGGCTGGTGCGCGGTGACGTGGCGGCCGGCGCCCCGGTGGGCGCCCCGTGAGCGGGACGGCGCCGGACCGCGACGAGCTGGACGGCCAGTCGATCGGCGACTTCCTCGGCCAGCTCTCCGCGCGCGTGGCGGCCCCGGGCGCGGGCGCCACGGCGGCCGTCGAGGCGGCCCTGGCAGCCTCCCTGGTCGCGATGGTCGGCCGGTTCAGCACCGCCGACGAGCACGCCGACCTCGTGGCGGAGATCGTGGCGGCCGCCGACGCCCAGCGCGACGCCTGCCTCCAGGCCGCCGCCGACGACGAGGCGGCGTTCCGGGCCGTCGCCGACGCGATGAAGCTGCCGCACGACACCGACCAGGAGACCGACGAGCGGCAGGAGCGGCTCTCCCGGGCCCAGCTGGCGGCGACCCGGCCGCCGCTGGCGGTGCTGCGGATCGCCGCCGAGCTCGTGTCGCTGGCCGAGCGGGTGCTGCCGGTGGCCAACCGGAACCTGGTCAGCGACGTCGCCGCGGCGACCGCCGCGGCCCGCGCCGCCGCCACCACCGCCCGGCTGTCCGTGGAGGCCAACCTCCCCGGCATCGACGACGACGCGGCGCGCGCCGGCCTGGCCGCCGAGGTGGCCGCGGTCGAGGAGCTGGCGCGGCGCGCCGAGAGGGTGGAGGCCGCGGTGCGCGAGCTGATGCGGCGATGACGGTGCCGCGGCCGCGGGCCGGGGCTCCGGCCGGGATCGCCCGCCCCGGCCGGTGCGTAGTCATGGGGATCCTGAACGTCACGCCGGACTCGTTCTCCGACGGCGGGCGGCACGACTCGGTCGAGGCGGCGGTCGGGCACGGGCTGGCGATGGCCGCCGCGGGCGCCGACTACGTCGACGTCGGCGGCGAGTCGACCCGCCCGGGCGCGCAGCGGGTCGACGCCGGGACCGAGTGCCGCCGCGTGCTGCCCGTGGTCGCCGCGCTCTCCCGGCTGGGCATCCCGGTGAGCGTCGACACCACCCGGGCGCGGGTGGCGGCCGCGGCGCTCCAGGCCGGCGCGGTCATGGTCAACGACGTCAGCGGCGGGCTCGCCGACCCCGACATGGCGCGGGTCGTCGGCGAGGCCGGGGTGCCCTGGGTGCTCATGCACTGGCGGGGACACAGCCGCGACATGGCCGCCGCCGCCGTGTACGACGACGTGGTGGCCGACGTCCGCCGCGAGCTGTGCGCCCGGATCGACGCCGCCCTGGCGGCCGGGATCTCCCCCGACCGGCTCGTCCTCGACCCCGGGCTCGGCTTCGCCAAGCGGCCCGAGCACGACCTCGCGCTCCTCGCCGGCCTGCCGGCGCTCACCGGGCTCGGCCTGCCGGTCCTCGTGGGCGCCTCCCGCAAGCGCTTCCTGGGCGCCGTGCTCGCCGACGGGGCCGGGGAACCGCGGCCGGCCGGCTCCCGGGAGAGCGCCACCGTGGCCACCACCGTGCTCGCCGCCCGGGCCGGCGCCTGGGGCGTGCGGGTGCACGACGTGCCCGGCAACGCCGACGCGGTCCGCGTGGTCGCCGCGGTCGATCCGGCAGCGGTGCCGCGCAGGGAGGCGGTCCCCCAGCTGACCCGCGGCTGAGAACCTCGCGCTGCGGCGCGGAAGCGGGATGCCACCCGGCACCCCGGGAACGACGGAACCCACAGAACGACGGAACCCACAGAGAGGTGGCGGTCCACATGACCGACATGGTGAGCACCACGGCTCCGGTGACGACGGGGCTCTACATCGGCGGGGAGGCCCGGTCGACCGCGGACGTCCTGGACGTCGTCGACCCGGCGCGGCCCGGCGTCGTCGTCGGGCACGCCGCCGCGGCGACGAGGGAGGACGTGGCCGCGGCCGTCGCGGCGGCCAAGGACGCCTACCCGGCGTGGTCGGCCATGCCGGCGACCGAGCGGGCGGCCGCGATGGCCGCCGCCATCGAGGGCATCGCCGACGACCGCGACGAGGACGCGCGGATCCTCGCGCTGGAGAACGGCAAGATCCGGATGGAGTCCTGGGTCGACGCCCTCGTCTTCGAGATCCGGTGGCAGCTGGCGCTGTCCCACGCCGAGGAGGTGGACCAGGCCACGGTGCTGCCGCCAGCGCCAGGGATCCCGGTCGAGACCACGGTCGGCTACCAGCCGCTGGGCGTCGTGAGCATCATCGTGCCCTTCAACTGGCCGATCGCGATCCTCGGCGCCGCGCTCCCCCACGCCCTGCTGGCCGGGAACACGGCGGTCGTGAAGCCGCCGCCCACCACCCCGCTGGCGATCACCCGCCTGGTGCAGCGCGTCGCCGAGAAGCTGCCCCCCGGCGTGCTCAACATCGTGACCGGCGTGGACACCGAGATGGGCTCGCTGATCGACAACCCCGACGTCGCCAAGGTCTGCTTCACCGGCAGCGTGAACGGCGGCAAGCGGATGATGGAGATGGCCTCCCGCAGCCTCACCCGCGTCACCCTCGAGCTGGGCGGCAACGACCCGGCGATCATCCGGGCCGACGCCGTCCTCGACGACGCGCACCTGGACCGGCTGTACGCCGGCATCTACGACACCACCGGCCAGATCTGCATGGCCGCCAAGCGGATCTACGTGCACCGCTCCCGCCTGGACGAGGTGGTGGCCGGGCTGTCCGCCCGGCTGGAGAAGGTCGTCCTCGGCCACGCCCTGGCCGAGGACACCACGATGGGGCCGCTGCACCAGTCGGCGCAGAAAGCGTTCGTCACGGAGATCATCGAGGAGGCGCGGGACTCGGGCGCCACGGTGCTGGAGTTCGGCGAGCTGCCCGGTGGGGAGCTCGCCGACGGCAACTTCGTGCGCCCGGCCATCGTGGTGGACCCCGACCCGGCGCTGCGGGTGGTCACCCAGGAGCAGTTCGGGCCGGTCATCCCGGTGATCCCCTACGACGACGACGCCGAGGCGGTGCGGCTGGCGAACGACACCTGGGGCGGGCTGTGCGGCTCGGTCTGGACGGCGGACACCGATGCCGCCAACCAGCTGGGGGCCCAGCTCGCGGTCGGCTACGTCTGGGTCAACGACCACGGCGCCACCCGGCTGGACCTGCGGGCGCCGTTCGGCGGCATGAAGCAGTCCGGAATGGGCCGTGAGCAGGGCATCGCGGGCATCCGGGCCTTCCAGGACACCCGCTCGATCGCGCACCTGGTCCCGGGGGCGGGCGAGGGCTCGCACTGACCTGCGCCGGGGGCCGGCGGGGTGCTCCCCCGCCGGCCCTCAGCGGCCGGGCGGCGGCAGGGCCTGCCAGCCGCCGGACGGGGTGACCACCGCGGTCACGGGGCGGTCGTGCACCTCGGCGGGCAGCTCGTCGACCCGCTCGTCGTCGAAGACGAGCGTGACGAGCACGGCGTCGGGCCGGGCGTGCACCAGCGCCCGGTCGTAGTAGCCCCCACCCCGGCCCAGCCGGATCCCGGCGCGGTCCACCGCCAGCGCCGGCACGACCACGGCGTCGGCCTGCCCGATCGCCTCGGGACCGAGCCGCGGGCCGGTGGGGTGGGAGAGCCCGTACCGGCCGGGCTCCAGCCCGCCGGTGAACAGGCCCCAGTCCATGACCCGCCCCCGGTCGGGCACGACCGGCAGCAGCACCCGGGCCCCGAGCGCGGCGTAGCCGCCGGGCAGCCGGCCGGTGCCCGGCTCGTCGGCGTCCGGGACGAAGGCGGCCAGCGTGCCGACGCCGGCCAGGCCCTCGAGCAGCGCCGTGGCCACCGCATCGGCGGCGGCGACCCGCTCGCCGGCCGGGCGGGCGCGCCGCCGGGCGAGCAGCCGCGCGCGCAGCTCGACCTTCGCGAGGACCGGATCGGGCTCGACCATCCCGGCAGCATAGAGACCGTGCTCCGGGTGGGCCCTGGTCTCAGGCCCTCGGGTGCACGCCTCCCCGCCGGGCTCCCCAGGTGACCAGCAGCCCGGCCGCGACCGCGCCCCCGGCGTTGAGCAGCGCATCCAGCGGCGACACGACCCGGCCGACGGAGAGCACCAGCTGGAGCAGCTCGATGCCCGCCCCCGCGGCGAGCGCCGCGGCCGTCAGCCGGGCGGGGCGCCGCAGCGGTAGCCACAGCAGGACCGCCAGCGCGGCCGGAACCACGAGCAGACCCGCGTTGCCCACCAGCTGCAGCACGGTGGCCGTGGAGTCCAGCCCGGTCGCGTACCAGCGCAGCTCGGCGGCCGGCGAGGCCCACGCCCAGCCGCGCCCCTCGGGGGTGAGCGTCACCGCGGCCACCGCGGCGAGGGCCGCGGTCAGCAGGACGGCAAGGGCAGCTCGGGCCGACGGCGGGGACGAGGTTCCCGGCGTCCGCGCTCCCGGGCGGCCGGGCAGCCGGACGGCGGGCGGAGTCATGGCCCGGGCCGGCGGTGCGTGCCCGGGAGCAGCCCGGCCGGCGGGCCGAGCACCTGACCGGCGTCGAGGGCCCGGGCCTCCCCGCGCCCGACCACGACGACCTCCGCCCCCGCTCCGGCGCCGGCGACGTCGGCCAGCAGCTGCGCCCACCGCCGCACGTGCCGGCGCATCCGGCGCCGCGGGAGGGTGCGGCCGCGGGCAACCTGCCCTCCGACCGCGGCGGCGGGCGGCGCATCGATCAGCACCACCCGCACCCGCCGGCCCGCGCGGGTGGCGGCGCGCAGCACCGCCGCCCGCCACCGCCGGCTGGTCCACGGGTCGGTGAGCACGACCAGCCGGGCTCCGCCGGCGACCGTGCGCAGGACCCGCACCCGGTGCCGGACGTGCACCAGCGGGCGGAGCAGCCGGTAGAGCGGGCCGGTCCTCCCCAGCCGCCCGGCCACCTGCTCGGAGTCCAGCGGGGCGACCCCCGGGCGGAGGATCCGGCGGAGCAGCGTGGTCTTCCCACTGCCCGGCAGCCCGCCGATCACCACCAGGACCGGGCCGCGGCCGGCCCGTCCGGCCGGCGACCGGTGGGGGCTCGCGAGTGCGGTCATGGGCTTCTCCTCGGGTCGGGACCCGACGGTGCCCGGTGAACCTCCGGGCGGCCCGTGCGCGGCCTGGGAGATCGCTGGGAACCGCGCGGCTCGCGGCTCAGGAGCCGCCGGCCGGCCAGGACAGCAGGCGCCCGCGCGACCAGCAGCGGCCCAGGACCTCCGCGCGCGGCGCCCCGCCATCGAGCACCGTCAGCCCGATGAGGCTGTGCCCGGACGCCCGGCGGTCGCCGAGCGTCGGCACCTCCGGCGCCACCCCGACGCCCTCCACCGACACCCACGCCACGGGCCGGCCGGCCGCCGCCCCGCGGAGGCGGTCCAGGAAGCGCTGCCGGTGCCCGGGCGTGAGCTGCGACAGCGCCCACGTGGTGGTGACGACGGGCAGGGCGTCCGCGGGCACCCGCGCGACGGCGTCGGGCAGCAGCTCCACCGGGTCCCCACGCAGCAGCACCGGCGGGGCGGCGGCCGTCAGCGCCAGCTCGGCGTCCAGCCGGACCCGCCGCTCCCGCGCCTCCGGCGCCAGGCAGGCCCGCAGCCACCGGGCGCCGTCGGCGACGGTGACGTCCACCCGATCGCGGTCGATCCCGACCCGCGCTGCCACCCGCGGCATGGCCGTCGCCGGGACCGGCCGGTCCCCCACGACCCCCGCCGACAGCTGCACGGGCGACGACGGGTCGCCCAGCGACCGCCCGTCCCCGTAGGTGATCCCGACCCGGTCGGCCTGGAGGCCGAACCCGGCCGCGCAGAGCAGGTCGACGAGCCCGACGGCGTCCGCGCCGGCCCGGCGCGCCGCCTCGGCGACGGCCGGGTGCAGGACGGCGCAGCGCTGGGGATCGTCGGTGCGCACCCGGCGGCCGGCGGCGAGGGCGAGGACGCCGTCCGGCTGCCGCAGCAGCACGTCGACCGCCGCGGCGGCGGCCGCGTCGACGTCCCCGGCGGCGTAGGCGGCGGCGAGCGCGGGAGCGCGGCCGGCGAGCGCGAGGTCGTGCAGGGCGGCGAGCACCACCGCCGGCTGCCGCGCGCGGACCGGTGCCGACTCGAGCGCGCGCAGCGCAGCGACGGACTTCCCGACGGCGACCGCGACCGCGCCCTGCAGCGCGGACGCCCTGGCCGCCTGACGCCCCCCCTCTCTCCGGTACCGCTCCGCGAGCGGGGTCGGGTGCGGCACCTTCGGGACGTTAACCGGACACGGTGCGGAGGAACGCGGACGGCGCCGTCCCGCGACGGGGACGGCGCCGCCCGGAGCCGGCGGGGGCGGTCAGTCGCCGGAGTCGTCGGCCCCCTCGCGGTCGCCGCGGGGGCCGCCGCGGCCGTGCGGGCCGACGGCGTCGCGGCTCACCCGTTCGGTGATCCGCTCCTCGAGGTCGGCGAGCCGCTCGTCGGCCTGCTCCTGGGTCAGCTCGCCGTCCGCGACGGCCTCCGCGATCCGCTCCTCCCGGTCCTGCACGAGGGCGTCGACCAGCGCGCCGACCGCCACGCCCTGCTGCTCGGCGACGTCGGCCAGCGAGGTGCCGTCGGACTCCAGCGCGGTGCGCAGCTCGTCCTCGGTCAGGTCCAGCGCCGTGGCCGCGACCGACAGGCCGAACCGGCCGCCGCCGTGGCCGCCGGGCCCGCCGTGGCCGCCGTGGCCGCCCTCACCCGACTCGGCCAGGGTGGCGGCGACCTCGCCGGCCTGCTCGTCGGTGAGCGAGCCGTCCTCGACCAGGCCCGCGAGGGCATCGCGGATCCGGTCCTCGCGGGGAGCCGACGGGCTGGCGTCCTCGTCGGCGAGCGCGGGGACCGCAACGGCCAGGCCGCCGCCCAGGGCGAGCGCCCCGGCGGTCGTGGCGATGATCAGCTTCGTGCGCACGGGATCTCTCCTCGATCCGGGCCGGCTGCTCCGGCCGCTCGCCGCTGAGCGTGCGGAGGCTGCCTGTGACGCGGCTGTGCGCAGCCCCCGCGGCCGGCTGTGAGTTCGACGGCCCCCGGCGGAGGCAGGGACGCGCGCGCGGTCAGCCCGCCCGCGGACCTGTCGCGATCGTCCCGGCCTGGTGGAGGTCCGCGATCCGCTCGTCGGTGAGGCCGAGCAGCTTCCCGAGCACCGTGGCCGTGTGCTCGCCCGGCTCCGGTCCCGGGCGGTGCACGGCCCCGGGCGTCGAGGACAGGTGCGGAACGATGCCCGGCGTCGCGACGTCCGGTTCAGGCACTCGTCGGGGACGCGGATCAGCGTTCCGTTCTCCCACGCCGACTCGTCGTCGAAGAGATCTGCGACGGAGTTCACCGCGCCGACGGCGACCTCGGCCTCCCGGAGCGCCCGGTACAGGTCGTCGAAGCTGCGGCCGGCGAGCTCGCGTCCGATGATGCCCTCCAGCTCCTCCCGGTGGCGGACGCGGTCGGCGTTGGTCCGGTAGCGCGGGGTGTCCAGGAGGTCCTGCCGCCGGAGCACGGCGCGTAGCCGGGTCCACATGCTCGGCGTGCTGGCCGGCAGGACGATCCAGCGGTCGTCCTTCGTGCGGTAGATGCCGTTGGGCGCGATGTCGTTCTGGTTGCCGCGCCTCGCCGGGGGGATGCCGGTGCCCTCGTAGCCGACGATCAGGCCTTCGCGCGCGGACCACCCCGGAACTGCTCCGGGAGCACCTCTCCCCGCTGGTCGCCGAGTGGTGGCTGCCCGACGAGCTCGTCTTCGTCGGCTCCATGCCGAAGACCGGCACCGGCAAGCTGCCGAAGGCCGCGCTGCGCGAGTCGCTCCCGACCGCCTGACGCCCGGCCGGGCGGGCGGGACCCGGTTCACCGCCGGCGCCCCTGCCGTCCCCGGCGGGTTGCCCGTCCGGGAATGCGATCAGGGGCCGTGCCCGGATTCCTCCGAGTACGGCCCCTGATGCCGATGCGTGCCACTGTCGGGCTGACAGGATTTGAACCTGCGACCCCTTGACCCCCAGTCAAGTGCGCTACCAAGCTGCGCTACAGCCCGCGTGCCACCGCCTGCCGGGGAGACCCTGGTCGCGCGATGACCGCCCCGGAAGGTTACCGCACGGCCACCGGGGCCCGTGACGGTGGTCAGCCGCGCTTCCCGTCCTTGTCCCGACCCTCGCGCACCTTCACCGAGACCTCGATCGGCGTGCCCTGGAAGCCCCACTGCTCGCGCAGCTTGCGCTGCAGGAACCTGCGGTAACCGGCCTCCAGGAAGCCGGTCGAGAAGACCACGAACCGCGGCGGCCGGACGTCGGCCTGCGTGACGTACTTGATCTTCGGCGCGCGCCCACCCCGGGCCGGCGGCGGCGTCTCCTGCACCAGCGCCCGCACGAAGGTGTTCAGCTCGGCGGTCGGCACGCGGGTCTCCCACGAGGCGATCGCGGCCCGCAGGTGGTCGGCCAGCTTGCCCACGCCCCGGCCCGTGGACGCCGAGATGTTGACCCGCGTCGCCCACTTCACGTGCGCGAGGTCGCGGTCGATCTCCCGCTCGAGCTGGTGGTGGCGGTCCTCGTCGAGGGTGTCCCACTTGTTGAACGCCAGCACCAGGGCGCGGCCGGACTCGACGACCTGGGTGATGACGCGCTGGTCCTGCTCGCTGATCACCTCGTCGGCGGCGAGCAGGACGACGCAGACCTCGGCGGCCTGGATCGCCGCCTCCGTGCGCAGGCTGGCGTAGTACTCCATCCCGCTGGCGGTGTTGACCTTGCGGCGCAGCCCCGCGGTGTCGACGAACCGCCACTCCTCGCCGCCGAGGGAGACGATCGAGTCCACCGGGTCCACGGTGGTGCCGGCGACGGAGTCGACGACCGAGCGCTCCTCCTTGGCCAGCCGGTTGATGAGGCTGGACTTGCCGACGTTCGGCCGGCCGACGAGGGCCACCCGGCGGGGGCCACCCTCCTCGTCCTGCTCGCGCGGGGCATCCGGCATCGCGTCGAGGACGAGGTCGAGCAGGTCACCGCTGGCCCGCCCGTGCAGGGCGCTGACCGCGTGCGGCTCCCCCACACCGAGGCTCCACAGCTCGGCGGCGTTGGCCTCGCTGCGCTCGTCGTCGACCTTGTTCGCGACCAGGATCACCGGCCGGTCGCTGCGCCGGAGCACCCGCGCGGCGGCCAGGTCGGTCTCGGTGGCGCCCACCTGGCTGTCGACGACGAAGACGATGACGTCGGCGCTCTTCATCGCGTACTCGGCCTGCCGGGTGATCGACGCACCCAGGCCGGCGGCCTTGGGGTCCCAGCCACCGGTGTCGACCACGGTGAAGCGCTTGCCGTTCCACAGCGCCTCGTAGGCGATCCGGTCGCGGGTCACGCCCGGGGTGTCCTGGACGACGGCGGCGCGCCGGCCCAGGAACCGGTTGACCAGCGTCGACTTGCCGACGTTCGGCCGGCCGACGATGGCGACGACGGGCAGCGGCCCCGTGCTCTCCTCGGTCATGCCCGCTCCCCCACGCTCACGGCCTCGCGGGCCAGGGTGACCACCCGGGCCACCACGCCCTGCTGGTCCAGCTCGGTGCTGTCGACGACGATCGCGTCGGCCGCCGGTCGCAGCGGGCTGTCGGCCCGGCTGCTGTCGAACTCGTCGCGCCGGCGCAGGTCCGCGGCCAGCTCGGCGATCTCCGCCGGGGCGGAGAGACCCAGCTGCGCGGCCCGCCGCTGGGCGCGGGCCTCGGGTGCGGCGGTCAGGTAGATCTTCACGGTCGCGTCGGGCAGCACGACGGTGCCGATGTCGCGACCCTCCACGACGACCGCGTCGGCCCCGGCCACCAGCGCCCGCTGCTGGTCGACCAACTGCCGGCGCACGGCGGGGACCGCCGAGACGGCCGAGACCGCCCGGGTGACCTCGGCGCCGCGGATGCGCTCGGCCACGTCGACGCCGTCCACCAGCACCGTCTCGGTGGCGGCGTCGGTGCCCACCTCTATGCGTGCCGCGGCGACCACCCGGGCCACCGCCTCGGCGTCGGCCGGGTCGGCCCCGGCGGTCAGCACCGCGACGGTGGCCGCCCGGTACATCGCGCCGGTGTCGAGGTAGGCGGCCCCCAGGCGGGCGGCGACGCCGCGCGCCACGCTGGACTTGCCGGTGCCCGACGGGCCGTCGAGGGTCACCTGGCCGCGGAAGCCGCTCACTGGGCGATGTCCCGGCGCAGCGCGACGGCGCCCCGCAGGTAGACGTGCTTGATCTCGGCCCGCTCCCTCGTCGTCTCCGCGTGGGCCATGAGGCGCAGCACCCGCGGCAGCGCGTGCGGCACCGCGATCTCGCTGGCGCACATCAGCGGCACGTCCCCCAGCCCCAGCTCCCGCGCGGCCAGCGCGGGGAACTCCGACACCAGGTCGGGCGTGGCCGTGAACAGGATGCTGATCAGGTCGTCGGCGGCCAGGCCGTTGCGCTCCATGACCGTGCTGACCAGCTCCCGCGTCGCCTCGAGCACCTCGTCCCGGTCGTCGGCCTCGACCTGCGTCGCGCCCCGGATGGCTCGGACGGCCATGCACTCTCCTCCATCGGTGTCGGCACGCGGATCGCCGCATGCCTGTGCCGAGTCTAGGGAGCGCCCGCCACCGCTCCCGCGGGAGTTCCCGCCCGGCGGCCCGCGTCCGGGCCGCCGGGCGGAGCGAGGGCCCCCGGCTCAGGCGGCCAGGCGCTCGCCGGTGCCGGGGTCGAACAGGTGGAGCGAGCCCGGCCGCGGCGCGACGTGGACGGTGCTGCCGGGGGCCGGCGGGCGCCGGCCGTCGACCCGCACCGTGACCAGGTGCTCACCGTCACCGGCCCGGGTGCGGCCGTACAGGAAGGCGTCGGCGCCGAGCTCCTCGACGACGTCGACCTCCACCGGCAGCCCGTGCTCTGCGACTTCCAGGTCCTCCGGGCGGACCCCCAGCAGCACCGAGGAGCCGGGCAGCCGGCCGAGCACGGCGCGCTCCAGCGGCTGGACGGCGTCACCGAGGACGACGCCGCCGTCCACCACTGGCACGGTGAGCTGGTTCATGGCCGGGGAGCCGATGAAACCGGCGACGAAGGCGTTGGCGGGCCGGTCGTAGAGCTCGCGGGGCGTGCCGACCTGCTGGAGGAGGCCGTCCTTCAGGACGGCGACCCGGTCGCCCATGGTCATGGCCTCGACCTGGTCGTGGGTGACGTAGACGGTCGTGATGCCCAGCCGGCGCTGCAGGGAGGCGATCTGGGTGCGGGTCTGCACGCGCAGCTTGGCGTCGAGGTTGGACAGCGGCTCGTCCATCAGGAACACCTGCGGCTGGCGCACGATCGCCCGCCCCATCGCCACCCGCTGCCGCTGCCCACCCGACAACGCCTTGGGCTTGCGGTCCAGGTACGGCTCCAGGTCCAGGATCTT
>NZ_VNHW01000004.1 GCF_008124835.1 Blastococcus xanthinilyticus
GAGGGGCCGACCAGCACGAGGAACTCGCCGTCGGCGATCTCCAGATCGAGCCCGTCGACCGACGGGCGGTCCGCCCCCGGGTAGACGAGCGTCGCGTGATCGAAGGTGATGGCGGCCATGGGTCCCTTCCTCGATGAGTGGTGGGTCACTCTGGCACGGCGGGTGACCCGGTGACCACCACGGTCCCACCGGACTCCCCGACCGTGTCACGGCCGGGCACCCCCCTCCGGACGACCGGCGCGCACCGAGGGGGAGACATTGTGAGAGCGCTCCCATATGCTCCGCGTCACAGTGCCCCCGGACGGGCGAAAGACCGCTCGGGGGCTTCATAACGGTTACGGCACTGTTCCGGCTGGAGGCCTTCCAGCGCCGCTAAGGTCCCCGGACGGACGTGGCGGCCGCCACCTGGGAACCGGGTGCCGAGCACAGGGCCACGCAGCGCGGCAGAGCAGCCGCAGAACTCTGGAGGAACGACATGACCATGCGTGCGAGAGGACGCCGATCGGCGGTCCTGGCCGGGGGCCTGGGCGTCGCCCTGGTGCTCGCCGGCTGCGGTGCCGACGAGATCGACGGCGGTGGCGGCGGCGGCGCCGAGGCGGCCGCCGACTCGGAAATCGACTGCGCTCCCTACGAGGAGTTCGGCGACCTGGAGGGCGAGACGGTCACCGTCTACACCTCGATCGTCGACCCCGAGGACCAGCCGCACATCGACTCCTACGTGCCGTTCGAGGAGTGCACCGGCGTCGACGTGCAGTACGAGGGCTCGCGCGAGTTCGAGGCGCAGCTCGTCGTCCGCACCCAGTCGGGCAACGCCCCCGACATCGCCTTCATCCCGCAGCCCGGTCTGCTGGCGAACCTCGTCGCCTCCGGCGACGTCGTCCCGGCACCGGACCAGACCGAGGCGAACGTCGAGGAGTACTGGGACGAGAGCTGGAAGGAGTACGGGACCGTCGACGGCGAGTTCTACGCCGCGCCGCTGGGCGCCAACGCCAAGTCCTTCGTCTGGTACTCCCCCGCGGCCTTCGAGGAGGCCGGCTACGAGATCCCGCAGACGTGGGACGAGATGATCGCCCTCTCCGAGGAGATCGCCGCCACCGGCGCCAAGCCGTGGTGCGCGGGCATCGGCTCCGGTGACGCCACCGGCTGGCCGGCCACCGACTGGCTGGAGGACGTCGTCCTGCGCCAGGCCGGCCCCGAGGTCTACGACCAGTGGGTCAACCACGAGATCCCGTTCAACGACCCGCGGATCGTCGAGGCGCTCAACACCGTCGGCGAGATCCTGAAGAACCCCGACTTCGTCAACGGCGGCCTCGGTGACGTGCAGTCCGTCGCCTCCACCGCCTTCGACGACGCGGCGCTCCCCATCCTCGACGGCAGCTGCTGGATGCACCGCCAGGCGTCCTTCTACCAGGCCAACTGGCCCGAGGGCACCGAGATCGGAGAGGACGGCGACGTCTTCGCCTTCCCGCTCCCGCCCATCGGCAGCGAGGGCACCCCGCCGGTGCTCGGCGGTGGCGAGTTCACCGCGGCGTTCAACGACGACCCGGCCACCCAGGCGTTCCAGACGTACCTGTCCTCGCCGGAGTGGGCCAACATCAAGGCGCAGGTGTCCGGCCCCGGCTGGGTCAGCGCCAACACCGGGCTGGACGTCGACAACCTGGAGTCGCCGATCGACCAGCTGTCGGCCGAGCTGTTCCAGGACCCGGAGGCGGTCTTCCGGTTCGACGGGTCGGACCTGATGCCGGGCGAGATCGGCGCCGGGCGGCTCTGGACGGAGCTGACCAGCTGGATCGCGAACGACAAGGCCAGCGAGGCCGTCCTCACCGACGTCGAGAACGCGTGGCCCGCGTCCTGACGTCCGACACCCGAGAGCCCAGCCGGCCGCACGGCTGACCGGGCGCTCACCCACCCCGGACGCCGGGGGGCGGCAGCGACGCTGCCGCCCCCCGGCTTCCCCCGTCGAGGGAGAGGTCGCCACCGGTGGAGTGGTTACTGGAAGCGAACACCGCGGGGCACAAGTTCGCCCTCATGGCGATCGCCATCCTGCTGTTCGCCGTCGTCATGGGCGGCATCCTGTTCGCCGTCGACCGGCCCAAGCGGGTCCCGACCTGGGTCGTGGTGGCCGGCTTCCTGGGCCCGACGCTGCTGCTGCTGGTGGTCGGTCTGGTCTACCCGGCCCTGTCGACCATCCGCGGATCGTTCTACGACAAGACCGGTGACGAGTTCATCGGCCTGGACAACTACGCCCGGATCTTCACCGACGACGGCTTCCAGCGGGTGCTGCTCAACACGGCGCTGTGGGTGGTCCTCGTCCCGCTGGTCACCACCGCCCTCGGCCTCGTCTACGCCTACCTCGTCGACCGCACCCGGTTCGAGTCGCTGGCCAAGGCGCTGGTGTTCCTGCCCATGGCGATCTCCATGGTCGGCGCGGGCGTGATCTGGAGGTTCGTCTACGAGTTCCGCCCCGATCAGCCTGGCGTGAACCAGATCGGCCTGCTCAACCAGTTGCTGGTCCTGGTCGGGATCGAACCCCAGCAGTTCCTGCTGACCGCGCCGGCAAACACGCTCTACCTGATCGTCGTGATGATCTGGATCCAGGCCGGCTTCGCGATGACCGTCCTCTCCGCCGCGATCAAGGCCATCCCCGACGACGTCGTGGAGGCCGCCCGGCTCGACGGCGTCGGCGGCTTCCAGATGTTCCGCTACGTCACCGTGCCGAGCATCCGGCCGGCCCTCGTCGTGGTGCTCACCACGATCGCCATCGTGACCCTGAAGGTCTTCGACGTGGTCCGCACGATGACCGGCGGGAACTTCGGCACGAGCGTCGTGGCCAACGAGTTCTACACGCAGGCGTTCCGCCAGTTCAACTTCGGGCTCGGCGCCGCGCTGGCGGTCCTCCTGTTCGTCCTGGTGGTGCCGATCATCGCCTACAACGTGCGCCAGCTGCGCCTGTCCGAGGAGATCCGATGACGACCACGACCCCGGTCATGGCGCCCGTCCCCGGGGAGGCGGACACCCGCGGCCGGGTGCACTCCCGCGCCGAGCGGGCCCAGAAGCGGCTCACCTCCCGCACCGCGTCGGTGGCTGCGATCGTCATCGCCGTCCTGTGGACCGTGCCGACGTTCGGGTTGCTCCTGACGTCCTTCCGCCCCGAGCTCGACATCCGACGCTCGGGCTGGTGGTCGATGTTCACCGACCCCCAGTTCACCGTCGACAACTACAACCAGGTGCTCTACGGCGGGGGGACCGACTTCGCCACCCTCTTCGTCAACAGCCTGGTCATCACGCTGCCCTCCGTCGTCATCCCGATCACGCTGGCGCTGCTGGCCGCCTACGCCTTCGCCTGGATCCCGTTCAAGGGCCGCAGCGTCCTGTTCGTCGCGGTCTTCGCCCTGCAGATCGTGCCGCTCCAGGTCACCCTGATCCCGCTGCTGAGCCTGTACGTCGACAGCGGACTGGCCGGCTCGTTCTGGACGGTCTGGCTCTCGCACTCGATGTTCGCGCTGCCGCTGGCGATCTTCCTGCTGCACAACTTCATGAGGGAGATCCCGCCCTCGCTGGTGGAGGCGGCGCGCATGGACGGCGCCGGGCACGTGAAGATCTTCTTCCAGGTGCTGCTCCCGCTGCTGACCCCGGCGATCGCCGCCTTCGGGGTGTTCCAGTTCCTGTGGGTGTGGAACGACCTGCTGGTCTCGCTCACCTTCGCCAGCAGCCCTGACACCGTTCCGCTGACCGTCCGCCTGGCCGACATGGTCGGTAGCCGCGGCTCCGACTGGTACCTGCTGGCGGCCGGCGCCTTCGTCGCCATGGTGGTCCCGTTGATCGTGTTCGTCGCCCTGCAGCGCTTCTTCGTCCGCGGCCTGCTGGCCGGCAGCGTGAAGGGCTGAGGAAGGACCCCCTCCTCGCCACCCCTCGCACGCTCGGGGCGGTGCCCGGGAGGGGGCCAGAGCGACGAGAGGGGCCCCGGACCGATCGGTCCGGGGCCCCTCTCGTGTGCGCTACGGGTCAGGCGTGCTGGTTCTGCCGGCCCGCCGCCGCCGGCTCGGCGGAGCCGCGGTTGTCCAGGTCGCGCAGGTGCGACTCGAGGTAGGACCGCAGCCGGGTGCGGTACTCCCGCTCGAACGTGCGCAGCTCCTCGATCTTGCGCTCCAGGCTGCTGCGCTTCTCCTCCAGCGAGCCCATCACCTCGACGTGGCGCCGTTCGGCGTCCTGGTCCAGCGCCGCGGCCTTGGCCCGGGCCTCGCGCTCCACCGTCTCGGCGCGGGTACGGGCGTCGCCCATCATCGAGTCGGCCCGGTGCTTGGCCTCGGCGACCATCTGCTCGCTCTTGGTGCGGGCCTCGGTCATGAGGCGCTCGCTGTTGGTCTTCGCGCCGCTGAGCATCTGCTCGGCCTGGGTCTTCGCCTCGTTGACGTAGCGGTCGGCGGTCTCGGTGGCCAGCGCCAGCATCCGCGAGGCGCGGGCGCTGTCGTCCTCCCGCGGCTGCTGCACCGGGGGCGGCGGGGGCGCGGCCACCGGCGCGGCGGGTGCGGCGGCCTCGGGCCGCTCCTCGGTGCGGGCCACCGCACGGCCGGCGGTGGCGCGCAGCTCGTTGTTCTCCTCGATCAGGCGGGCCAGCTCGGCCTCGACCACATCGAGGAAGGCGTCGACCTCGTCCTCGTCGTAGCCCCGCTTGCCGATCGGCGGCTTCTTGAAGACGACGTTGTGCACGTCGGCAGGCGTCAGGGGCATCGCAGGTCACCTCGGGTCGGACGGCGGGAACAGGACGACTCCGGACGGGCTGCGGCGGCGCGCGCCCGCCCGGAGTTCCCGGCCCCGGGGGATTCAGTGGTCATGCGAGTCTGAGCGTGATGCTCCGGAGGATCACCACGGCGATCAGCAGCACCATAAACCCGAGGTCGAGTCGAATGGACCCCAGGTTCAGCGGTGGGATGACCTTGCGCAGGGCCTTGAGCGGCGGGTCGGTGGTCGAGTACACGACCTCGAGCCCGGCCGCGACCAGGCCCGACGGGCGCCAGCTGCGCGCCAGCACCATCACCCAGTCGACGACGAACCGCGCGAAGAGCAGGACGAGGAAGACGAGCAGCACCGAGGAGACGATCTGCCAGAAAAGAGACACGGGCCCCGCTCGTTCAGGGCACCCGCCGGTGCCGACTCCACTGTGCCCCTCAGGACTTCTCGGAGAACCCGCCCTCGCGGATCTTCGCCTTGTCCTCGGGGGTCACGGCGACATCCTGCGGGCTCAGCAGGAAGACCTTCGCCGTGACGCGCTCGATACTACCGCGCAGGCCGAAGCTCAGGCCCGCAGCGAAGTCGACGAGGCGCTTGGCGTCGGCGTCGTCCATCTCGGTGAGGTTCATGATCACCGGCATGCCGTCGCGGAAGCGCTCACCGATGGTGCGCGCCTCGTTGTACGTCCGCGGGTGCAGCGTGGTGATCCGGTAGGTCTTGGCGACGGGTGCAGACACGGGCTCCGGCTCCGGCTCGGGGGCGACGACCGGCTCGCGGACCGCGAGGCCCGCAGCGCCGACCGGGCCGCTGTTCATGCCGCCCAGGCGGGCGGCGATGCTGCTGGACCCCGCACCGGTCGGGGCCAGCCCGAGCGGACGGGCCTGGACCCGGCGCACCGACAGGGGCTCGGGGTCGCGGGCGGTGGACAGCTCGGCGGCGACGGGCTCCGCGTCGGCGTACCCGCCGGCGAAGTCGTCGTCGTAGGAACGGTCGGCGTAGTCGTCCTCGTAGCGGTCCTCGGCGTAGCCGCCGTAGCGGCGGTCGTGCTCCAGCTCGTCGGACGGGCGGGAGTCGTACCGGCCGTAGCCCCGGGTGTCGTCGTCCTCGACGAGCCCCAGGTAGATCCCCATCCTCCGCATGGCTCCAGCCATCGGACCTCCCCCTCTGCTGGTGTCCTCAGCGTCGCGTCTGCACGATCGTCGTCACATCGTCCCCGGCGGGCCGGGGATCCTGCGGCTCGTGTTACTGCTGTGACTCACGTGGCTGGTGTTCCTCGAACTCACCGCAGGGTAGGGGCCGCGCGCCGAACAGCGCGGTTCCGACACGCACCAGCGTGGCGCCGGCCGCGACGGCGGCCTCGAGGTCCCCGCTCATGCCGGCCGAGATCTCGACCGCCTCCGGGTGGTCGGCCCGGACCCGCTCGGCCACGGCGGCCAGCCGGGCGAAGGCCGGGCCCGGCTCCTCGTCCCGCGGGGCCACCGCCATGAGGCCACGCAGCCGCAGCCCCGCCGCCCCGGCCACGGCGTCGGCCAGGGCCGGGACCTCGGCGGGCGACGCGCCGCCGCGGGCGCCGATCGTGCCCTCGGGGCCGCCGAGATCGACCTGGACGAGCACCCCGACCGGGCGCCCGGCCTCCTGCCCCGCCCGGTCCAGCGTGGCGACCAGCGGGGCGCGGTCGACCGACTGCACGACCGCACCGGTCCGGGCGACCGCCGCGGCCTTGTTCCGCTGCAGCTGGCCGACGAAGTGCCAGCGGAGCTCGACCTCGGCGAGCTCGCCGGCCTTGCCGAGCAGCTCCTGCACCCGGTTCTCGCCGAAGTCGCGCTGCCCGAGGGCGGCCAGGGCCCGCACGTCGGCGGCCGGCCAGGTCTTGCTCACCGCGAGGAGGGCGACCTCCGCCGGGTCCCGCCCGGCAGCGCGGGCCGCCGCGTCGATGCGGGCCCGGACGGCCCGCAGGTTCTCCTCCAGCCGCGACATGGGGCCATCCTCGCAGCCGCCGCGCCCGGGCGAGCCGGCGCTAGCCGTGCTGCTGGTCGAGCCAGACGAGGCCGGCCTGGCGCCCGGTGACGCCGTCGCGGCGGTGGGAGAAGAGCGTGCCGTCCTCGACGGTGCAGCGCGGGTCCTGCACCACCTCGGGGATGCCGGCCCGGCGCAGGAGCTGCTCGATGCCGGCCCGCAGGTCCAGCCCCGGCGTGCCGGTCCTGGTCCGCACCGCCGCCTCGGGCGCCACCCGGGCCACGTCGGCCTGCATCTGCTCGGGCACCTCGTAGCAGGCCCCGCAGACCGCGGGCCCGAGGAGCGCGCTCACGTGCCGCGCGCGGGCGCCGAGGCTCGCCATCGCGGAGAGCGCGGCCGGGAGGACGCCCTTCCGGACGCCTTCCCGGCCGGCGTGCACCGCGGCCACGACGCCGGTCTCGGAGTCGGCGAGCAGCACCGGTACGCAGTCGGCGGCCAGCACGGCCAGCACCAGCCCCGGGGTCGCGGTGACCAGGGCGTCGGTGTCCGCGAGCGGACCCGGCTGCGGCCGGTCGACGACGGCGACGCCCGTGCCGTGCACCTGGTCCATCCAGACCAGCCGATCCGCGTCGACCCCCAGCTCGCGGGCGACGCGGGCGCGGTTGGCGGCGACGTCGGCCGGGTCGTCCCCGACGTGGTCGCCCAGGTTGAAGGAGTCGTACGGGGAACGGGAACGGCCGCCCCGCCGGTCGGTGACGACCCTGCGGGGTCGCACCGCCGGCGAGGCGGCCGGGTTGCTGCTCATCGGGGCCGACCTTACGGCCCCCGCGTCAGCCCTTCAGGAACTCGGGGATGTCCAGCTCTTCCTCGAAGTCCTCGTTCGACAGCGGCCGGCGCCCGTTGGCCGCCGGTCCGGGGATCGGCGGCAGCGGCGGGACGGTGATGCCGCCGCCCGGTGCCGGCCGGTTCCCTGCCGCACCCGGTGCCGACGGGGCGAGCCGCTCCCCCGTCACCGGCGGTGCGGCCGGCGGCGTGGCCGGCGGTGCGGCGGCGACCGGGGGCGCCGCGGCCACCGGCGGCGCGGCGACCGGGCGCCGGTTCGAGGCGAACGGCGAGGCTCCGCCGGTCGACAGGTGCCCGGACGTCGTCCCCATCCCCGCGCCGGCCGTCTCCTTGCGGGAGCTCGGCCGGCCACCGTCGAACCCGGCCGCGATGACGGTGACCCGCACCTCGTCGCCGAGGGCGTCGTCGATCACCGCCCCGAAGATGATGTTCGCGTCGGCGTGCGCGGCGTCGGAGACCAGCGAGGCGGCCTCGTTGATCTCGAACAGCCCCAGGTCCGACCCACCGGAGATCGACAGGAGCACGCCGTGGGCGCCCTCCATCGACGCCTCCAGCAGGGGGCTGGCGATCGCCTGCTCGGCGGCGAGCAGCGCCCGGTTGTCACCGCGCGCGCTGCCGATGCCCATCAGGGCGGAGCCGGCCCCGGACATGACCGACTTGACGTCGGCGAAGTCCAGGTTGATCAGGCCCGGCGTGGTGATCAGGTCGGTGATGCCCTGGACACCCGACAGCAGGACCTGGTCGGCCGTGCGGAAGGCATCCATGACGCTGACGTTCCGGTCGCCCAGCTGCAGCAGCCGGTCGTTCGGGATCACGATCAGCGTGTCGCACTCGTTGCGCAGCTCCTCGATGCCCGACTCGGCCTGCACCGCGCGCCGCTTGCCCTCGAAGGCGAACGGGCGGGTGACGACGCCGATGGTCAGCGCGCCGAGCTTCCGCGCGATCGAGGCGACGACGGGGGCGCCACCGGTGCCGGTGCCACCGCCCTCGCCCGCGGTCACGAAGACCATGTCGGCGCCCTTGAGCACCTCCTCGATCTCCTCGCGGTGGTCCTCGGCGGCCTGGCGGCCCACGTCGGGCTGGGCTCCGGCGCCCAGCCCGCGGGTGAGCTCGCGGCCGACGTCGAGCTTGACGTCGGCGTCGCTCATCAGCAGCGCCTGGGCATCGGTGTTGATCGCGATGAACTCGACCCCCTTGAGGCCGACTTCGATCATGCGATTGACCGCGTTCACCCCGCCGCCGCCGATGCCGACGACCTTGATGACCGCTAGATAGTTGTGCGGAGGTGTCATGCGGCGCTCCCCAACTGGACCCTCATCCTCAAGTTCAGCCTTACAGTTATGTCAACTCGGTCGACAGAGGTGAAGTTAGGTGCGGGCGGAGAGGCGCTACAAGCACCGTCCGGGGGTCGGCGTGTCGGCGGACGCGGATCGCACGAGACTCTGACGACGCTTTGGTCACATCAACACCACTGATCGTGACGACTCGCGCCGAGAACGTCTCATCCTGTGATCTACGGCCGTCCGGTGCAGGAGACGAGAAACATCGCCGAACAATCTGCGTGTCGGGCGTGTCGCACCGACCGGCGTGTCGGCCGACGTGCTCGTCCGCGCCGGTGCGCAGGCACGTGACGACGGTGCGCCACCACCACGGCTCGACAGCTCCTGCTCGACCGCACCGCCGGGCGGCGGGCGGGGCGGGCGGGTCAGCGCAGGAGGACGGCGTCGGGCGCGCTGACGTCGATCAGCGCGGCCGGCTCGAGCTCGCCGGCGGCGATCCGCTCCAGCAGCGAGACGACGACCGGGCCCTTGACGTCGGACTCCTCGGGGCCGCCCCAGCGCACCACGGTGCCGTCGGCCATCGTCAGCTCGATGGCGTCGGGGTCCGGGACGGCGACGCCGTCGACGTCCTCCCGCAACCCGGTGGGCAGCGCGCGGACGGCCGCCAGCCCGGCCAGGGTCGCCGGGTCCTGCGGGCCGGGGTCGGCCACGTCCAGCGGGACGACCCCGCGGGGCGGCTCCCCGGTCACCGTGTCGAACAGGACGCCCTCCGCGTCGACCAGCGACCGGTTCCCGGGCTCCCCCACGACCGCGACGGGCACCCGCTCGGCCACGGTCACGACGATCCGGTCGGGCCAGCCCCGGGCGGCCTGGACGTCGCGCACCTGGGGCAGCCGCGCGACCCGCTCCTCGATCGCGCCGAGGTCCACCCGCAGCAGGGGCTCCCCGTCGGGCACCTGGGCGGTCTCCCGCACCTGGTCGGCCGACAGCGTGGTGACCCCGTCGACCTGCACCGTGCGGACGGCGAGGAACGGGGCGAGCCACAGCAGCCAGGCCACCGCCGCGACCACCGTCAGCAGCGCGGCGAGGGCGAGCAGCCGGCGCTGCCCGGCGCTGCGCCGGGCCGGCCGCCGGGACGGCAGGGGCGCGACGCGGGCACCGCGCCGCTCGGCAGGCCGGCGCCCGCGCGTGCGCGTGCGGTCCCGGGTGGTGCTGCCACTGCGGCTCACCGGCCGGCGTCCGGCACGTCGTCCTTCCCCCCGGCTCCCCCGGCCGGCCGCTGCCCGGCGGCCTCCCCGGAGCGCAGCGCGTCGAGCACCTCGGGCCCGACCATGGAGACGTCGCCGGCGCCCATGGTCATCACCAGGTCACCGGGGCGCGCCCGCGCCGCCAGCGCCGGACCCGTCGCCGACCAGGACGGCTCGAACCGCACCCGGTCGGCCGGCAGCGGCACCGCGTCGGCCACCATCGCGCCGGTCACCCCGGGGACGGGGTCCTCGCGCGCGCCGTAGACGTCCATGACCACGACCTCGTCGGCCAGCCCCAGCGCCGCGCCGAAACCGTCGGCGAACTCCCGGGTGCGGCTGTAGAGGTGCGGCTGGAAGGCCACGACCAGCCGCCCCTCCCCCGCCACCGCGCGGGCGGCGCGCAGCTGGGCCGCCACCTCGGTCGGATGGTGGGCGTAGTCGTCGTACACCCGGACGCCGGCTGCGACGCCCTTGAGCTCGAAGCGGCGGTGGACGCCGCCGAACCGGCCGAGCCCCTCCACCAGGCCGCTCGCGGGCAGCCCCAGCTCGAGACCGGCCAGGAGGGCCGCCGCGCTGTTGCGGGCCATGTGCTCGCCAGGGACGAGGATGCGGACGGAGGCCAGCTCCGCGCCGTCCAGCACGGCCGTGTAGCTGGTCTCCTCGCGGCCCACCCGCAGGTCGACCAGGCGCAGGTCGGCGTCCTCGGCGGTGCCGTAGGTGCGCACCCGGGCGGGGCCGGGCCGGGTGCGCAGCCGCGCCGCCCCGGGATCGTCGGCGCAGAGGACGACGAAGCCGTCGGGGTGGACGGTCTCCAGGAAGCGGTCGAACGCCGCCTCGACGGCCGCGAGGTCGCCGTAGTTGTCCAGGTGGTCGGCCTCGACGTTGGTCACGATGCCGGCGTAGGGCGAGAGCAGGAGGAAGGACCGGTCGCTCTCGTCGGCCTCGGCCACGAAGACGTCGCCGGTCCCCGCGTGCGCGTTGCTGCCCGACTCGTTGAGGTTCCCGCCGATGGCGAACGAGGCGTCGACACCGCAGGCCTGCACCGCGACGGTGAGCATCGAGGTCGTGGAGGTCTTGCCGTGCGTGCCCGCCACGGCGACGCTGCGCCGTCCGGCCATCACCGCGGCCAGCGCGACGGCGCGGGGCAGCACCCGCAGCTCCCGCTCCCGGGCCGCGACCAGCTCGGGGTTGTCCGGCCGGATCGCGGTGGACACCACGACGGTGTCGGCGTCGCCGAGGTGCGCCGCCTCGTGCCCCACCTCGACCCGGGCGCCGAGGGCGCGCAGCGCAAGCAGCGTGGGGCTGTCCCGCCGGTCGCTGCCGCTGACCAGCACCCCGCGGGCCAGCAGGATGCGGGCGATGCCGCTCATGCCGGCGCCGCCGATGCCGATGAAGTGGACCGCGCCCAGCTCGGGCAGCGTCGGCACCGGCCCGTTCCAGGCCGCGACGTCCTCTGCGCTCATGATCCGGCGCTCACTTCTCCGCTACCTCGCAGACGATGTCGGCCAGCCGCTCGTCGGCGTCCGGCACTCCGGCGGCGGCGGCGTGCCGCGCCAGGTCGGCCAGCGCGGCCGGGTCGGTGAGCAGCGGCAGCAGGTGGTCGGTGATCCAGGCCGGGCCGAGGTCGCCGTCCTCGACGAGCAGCCCGCCGCCGGCGTCGAGGACCGGCTGGGCGTTGCGCCGCTGCTCGCCGTTGCCGATCGGCAGCGGGACGAAGGCCGCCGGCAGACCGACCGCCGACAGCTCGGCGACGGTGACCGCCCCGGACCGGCACAGCGCCAGGTCGGCGGCGGCGTAGGCCAGGTCCATCCGCTCCAGGTAGTCGACGACGACGTAGGGCGCGCTGCCGGCCGGGCGCGGGGGCACGACGACGTCGGTGTTCTTGGGGCCCCGGGCGTGCAGCACCTGGACGCCGGCGGCGGTGAGGGCGTCGGCGGAGGCGGCCGCGGCCCGGTTGAGCGATGCCGCGCCCTGCGACCCGCCGGAGACCAGCAGCGTCGGCCGGTCGGCGTCCAGCCCGAACTCCGCCCGCGCCTCGGCGCGGCGGCCGGCCCGGTCGAGGGAGGAGATGGCCCGGCGCAGCGGCATGCCGACGTGCTCCCCACGGTGCAGCGGCGTGCCCGGCGCGGTGACCGCGACCCGGGCCGCGATGCGGGCCCCGATCCGGTTGGCCAGCCCCGGCAGGGCGTTCTGCTCGTGGACGACGACCGGCACCCCCGCGCGGCGGGCGGCCAGGTACGCCGGGAGGGCCACGTAGCCGCCGAAGCCGACGACCACGTCGGCGGCGAGCTCGTCGAGCAGCGCCCGGGTCTCGGCCACCGACCGGCGGACCCGGCCGGGGACGCGGAGCAGCTCCGGCGTGGGCTTGCGCGGCAGCGGCACCGGCGGGATCAGCCGCAGGTCGTAGCCGCGCGCCGGCACCAGCCGGGTCTCCATGCCGCGGGCGGTGCCCAGGCAGGTGATCCGCAGCTCGGGGTCGCGTCGCCGGAGGGCGTCGGCCAGCGCGAGCATCGGCTCGATGTGCCCGCCGGTGCCGCCGCCGGCGAGCACGACCGACCGGACGCCGGTCATCGCCCGCCCCGCGACCGGCCGGTGCCGACCGGGCGCTGCCGCGGTGCCGCGCCGGGCTGGGAACGGCCTGCCGCGGGGATGCCGCCGGCCGGTCGCGGGCGCGCCGGCGCGGCCGACCGGGTCGGGTTCTCGGTGCGGGGCGGCGTCCGCCGCGGCGACGTCCCCCGGGCGTGCAGCACGGTGCGCGCGCTCCCCACCGCGGGCCGAACCGGAGCGGCGTCCCCGGGGACGCGACGGGGCCGCACCTGGTCCACGGCCGTGGTCGGCGCCGGCAGCAGCAGGCGCGCCAGGCGGCTGCGCTCGGCGGTGCGCAGGTGCTCGACGGCGGCGGGCTCGGACAGGGCGAAGCGGGCCAGCAGCCCGACGATGAAGAGGGTGAGGATCAGCGAGGTCCCCCCCGCCGAGATGAGCGGGAGGGTCACGCCGGTCACCGGGAGCAGGCCCACCACGTACCCCATGTTCATGGTCGCCTGGCCGATCAGCCACACGGTGATGGCCACGCACGCCAGCTGGACGAACCGGTCGGCCGAGCGCAGGGCGATCCGGAAGCCGGTGTAGGCGAGCACGCCGTAGAGGGTGACCACCACCAGGCAGCCCAGGAACCCGAGCTCCTCGCCGATGATGGCGAAGATGTAGTCGGACTCCGCCTCGGGCAGGATGTTCCACTTCATCTTGCTGTTGCCCAGGCCCACGCCCCACAGCCCGCCGGTGGCCAGCGCGTACATGCCGCGGATGGCCTGGAACCCGGTGTCGGTCGGGTCGGCGAACGGGTCGAGGAAGGCGGTGATCCGCTCCATCCGGTACGGCGCCACCCAGACCATGAGGGCGACCAGCACCGCCGCGACGCCGGCGAAGGCGCCGAACCAGCGCATCGGCATGCCACCGGCCCAGAGCAGCCCGACCAGCACCAGCCCCAGGCTGACGACGCCGCCGAAGTCCGGCTCGGCGATCAGCAGCAGCGACAGCACCCCGAACACCGGCAGCACCGGGACCAGCAGCGACTGGGTGGTCAGGTAGCGCTCGCGCAGCGCCAGGACGTGCGCGCCCCACAGGGCGAACACCAGCTTGCCGAGCTCGGAGGGCTGGAAGTCCGTGACCCCCAGCGGGATCCACTGCCGGGCGCCGTTGCGCTCCTGACCGATCCCCGGGATGAGCACGATCAGCAGCAGCCCGACGACGACGAGGAGGGCGACCGGGGCCCAGCGGCGGATCAGCCCGACCGGCAGCCGCATGGCGACCACCATCGCGCCCAGGCCGATGCAGGCCAGCACCAGCTGCTTCACGCCGGGCGCCCAGGCCGGCTCGTCGTCCAGCGCCGCCTCGATGGCGGAGGCGGAGAAGACCATGGTCAGGCCGATGAGCAGGAGCAGCCCGGCGGAACCGAGCACGAGGTGGCAGCTGGTCATCGGCCCGTCGAGCCACGCCGGCCCGGCCCAACGCCGGCGGCGCGGACGACGGGCGGCGCCGGCCGGGCGGTCGCGCGCCGGGCGGGCCGGGCGCAGCGGTCGCTCGGTCGCGGTCACGCCCGGGTCCCGAGCCCGCGCACCGCGTCGGCGAACGCGCGCCCGCGGTGGCCGTAGTCCCGGAAGACGTCCATGGAGGCGGCCGCCGGCGCGAGCAGCACCGTGTCCCCCGGCCGGGCCAGCCCGGCCGCGGCGGCGACGACCTGCGCCATCGTCGCCTCAGCAGTCACACCCGTCCCGGCCATCCCGTCATCGTCGCCGCTCGGGACCTCCACGACGGGCACCGACGGCGCGTGTCGCGCCAGGGAACGCGCCACGTCCGCCCGGTCGCGGCCAAGGAGGACCGCACCGGCGAGCCGGGGCGCGACGGCGGCGACCAGCGGGTCCACGTCGGCGCCCTTCAGCAGACCGCCGGCGATCCAGACCACCCGCGGGTAGCCGGCCAGGGAGGCGCCGGCCGCGTGCGGGTTGGTCGCCTTGCTGTCGTTCACGAAGTCCACGCCGTCGACGGTGGCGACCAGCTCGTTGCGGTGCGCGCCCCCGCGGAAGCCCGCCAGGCCCCGGCGCACGGCGGCGGCGTCGACGCCCACCGCCCGGGCCAGCGCGGCGGCCACCAGGGCGTTGACGGTGTTGTGCGGCCCGGGCAGCTGCAGCTCCTCGCGCGCCATCAGGTGCTCCCCCGCCGGGTCGGCGGCGAAGGCGCGGTCGACCAGCGCGCCGGCCCGGACGCCGAGCTGGCCGGGGGCCGGCTCGCCGAGGGTGACGGTCACCGGCCGCGGGTGGGCCACCACCAGGGCGGCGGCCACCGGGTCGCCGGCGTCGGCGACGGCGACCGGCGCCCGCTCGAGGATGCGCGCCTTGGCGTCGCGGTAGGCGGCGAACGAGCCGTGCCAGTCGGTGTGGTCGTCGGCGACGTTGAGCACGGCCGCCGCCGCGGGGGCGAGCGAGGAGGACCAGTGCAGCTGGAAGCTGGACAGCTCCACCGCGAGGACGTCGTAGGCCGGCGCGCCGTCGGCGTCCCGGGCGGTGACCACCTCGACCAGCGGCCGGCCCACGTTGCCGGCCGCGACCGCCCGGCGGCCGGCGGCCACCAGGACCGCCTCCAGCATGGTCACCGTGGTGGTCTTCCCGTTGGTCCCGGTCACCGCCAGCCACGGGGCCGGGGTCCCGTCGGGGCCGGGGATGCGCAGCCGCCAGGCGAGCTCCGGCTCCCCGACCACCTCGATCCCGCGGGCGGCGGCGTCGGCCAGCAGCGGCGAGTCGGGCCGCCAGCCCGGCGAGGTGACCACCAGGTCGACGCCGTCGGGCAGCTCCTCGACGGCGCCCAGCCAGGTGCCGCCGGCGTCGGTGAGCTCGGTGACCACGGGCGGCTGCGCGGCGTCGGTGAGCAGCACGTGCGCCCCGGAGGCCAGCAGCACCCGGGCCGCGGCCGCCCCGGAGACGCCGAGCCCGGCGACGAGGGCGGTGCGGCCGACGACGGCGTCGGAAGGAGTGCTCACAGGCCCACGAAGCTCAGCCAGTCGGCGTAGAACAGCCCGAGCCCGAACGCCACCGCCATGCCGGTGACCAGCCAGAACCGCACGATGACGGTGTTCTCGGTCCAGCCGGCCAGCTCGAAGTGGTGGTGCAGGGGCGCCATGCGGAAGACCCGCCGCCGGGTCGCGCGGAAGAAGGCGACCTGGATGATCACCGACAGGGTGACCGCGACGAACAACCCGCCCAGGACGACCAGCAGCAGTTCGGTGCGGGTGACGATGGCCAGCCCCGACAGCAGCCCACCGAGGGCCAGCGAGCCGGTGTCGCCCATGAAGATGCGCGCCGGGCTGGTGTTCCACCACAGGAAGCCCAGGCACGCGCCCATCCCGGCGGCGGCGACGAGCGTGACGTCCAGCGGGTCGCGGACGGTGTAGCAGCCCTCGATCAGCTCGGTGGCGCAGTGGTGGGTGAACTGCCAGAACGAGATGACGATGTAGGAGGCCAGCACCATCGCCGAGGACCCCGCGGCCAGCCCGTCCAGGCCGTCGGTGAGGTTGACGGCGTTGGAGAACCCGGCGATGAACAGGTAGGCGAGGATGACGAAGGCGACGGGGCCCAGCGCCAGTGGTGCGATGTCGCGCACGTAGGACACCACCGTGGAGGCCGGCGTCACCCCGTCGCTGGGGAAGTTGAGCGCCAGCACGGCGAAGGTGACGCCGACGACGAGCTGGCCGACCAGCTTGGCGGTCTTGTTGAGGCCGAGGCTCCGCCGGTGGCGGATCTTCAGGTAGTCGTCGAGGAAGCCGACCGTGCCCATGCCCACCATGAGGAAGAGCAGCAGCAGCCCGGTCGCGCTGAACCCCCAGCCGGACTCGCCGAGGAACGCCAGGTGGGCGGCGACGTAGCCGAGCACCGTCGCGCCGACGATCACCGTCCCGCCCATGGTGGGCGTGCCCTTCTTGGACAGGTGGCTCTCGGGGCCGTCGTCCCGGATCTCCTGGCCCATGCCCTGGCGGCGGAAGGCCCGGATCGCGATCGGGGTCAGCAGGATGGAGATGACCAGGCCGACCGCGGCCGCGATGAGGACGCTCCTCACTGCGCGGCACCGCCCAGCAGGTCGGCGGCGAGCAGCTCGAGGCCGTAGGCGCGGCTGGCCTTGACGAGGACGACGTCCCCGGGCCGCAGCACCTCCGACAGCCACGCGAGGGCGGCGCCCCGGTCCGGCACGTGCACCGACTCCTCTCCTGCGCGCCGCCCCGCGGCGGTCGCGCCCTCCGCAATGCCTACCGCATCGGCACCGACCGCCACGACCAGGTCGGCCCCGGCGGCGACCGCGTCGCGGCCCAGCCGCTCGTGCTCGGCGGCCGCGTCGGGCCCGAGCTCGGCCATGCCGCCGAGGACGGCGATGCGGCGCTCCCCCGCGAGGCCGGCGAGCGCCGCGAGCGCCGCGCGCATCGACTCGGGGTTGGCGTTGTACGCGTCGTTGACGACCGTCACGCCGTCGGCCCGGCGGTCCACCTCCATGCGCCAGCGGCTGCGCGGCGCCGCGGCCGACAGCGCACCGGCCACCTCCGCGGGCGTCAGCCCCGCGGCCAGTGCGGCGCCGGCCGCCGAGAGGGCGTTGGCCACCTGGTGCTCGCCGACCACGCGCAGCGCGACCGGGTGGCGCTCGCCGCCGGCCACCAGCGTGAACCCGGCGCGGGCGGCGTCGTCGAGCGCGACGTCGACGGCCCGGACGTCGGCAGCCGGCGCGCGACCGGTGGTGACCACGCGGGCCCTCGTCCGCTCCGCCATGCCGAGCACCCGGGCGTCGTCGGCGTTGAGCACGGCGGCCCCGTCGGCCGGCAGCGCCTCCACCAGCTCGCCCTTGGCCTGCGCGATCACCTCGGCGCTGCCGAACTCGCCGAGGTGGGCCGAGCCCACGTTGAGGACGACGCCCACCTGCGGGCGGGCGACCCGGCACAGCCGGGCGATGTGGCCGGGACCGCGCGCGCCCATCTCCAGCACCAGGAAGCGGGTGCCCTCGTCGGCGGAGAGCACGGTCAGCGGCAGGCCGATGTCGTTGTTGTACGAGCCCGGCGGGCTGACCGTCGGCCCGCCGACCGCCAGCACCTGGCCCAGGAGGTCCTTGGTCGAGGTCTTGCCCGACGAGCCGGTGATGCCCAGGGTCAGCAGCCCGGCCCGCGCGAGCCGCTCGTGCACGCCCGCGGCCAGCCGGCCCAGCGCCTCCACCGGGTCGTCGACGACGACGCACGGCAGCGCCGGATCGGGACGGGCGGCCAGCGCGGCGACCGCACCGGCCGCGGCCGCGGCACCGAGGAAGTCGTGCCCGTCGGCCCGCTCCCCCGCCACGGCGACGAAGAGGTCCCCCGCGGCCACCGCGCGCGAGTCCAGCGTGACCTTCCCGGTGACCCTGCCGGCGACCCCGCCGTCCGGCGGACCCACCAGGCGGCCCCCGGCCAGCTCGGCCACCTCGGTCGGCGACAGCTCGATCACGGCGCCCCTCCGCCCAGGACCTCGCGCAGCGCGGTGCGGTCGTCGAAGGGGTGCACCGTGCCCGCGATCTCCTGCCCCGTCTCGTGGCCCTTGCCGGCCACCAGCAGCGTGTCCCCCGCGCGGGCCAGCCGCACGGCCGCGGCCAGGGCCGCCCGCCGGTTCCCGACCTCGAGCACCTCGGCGCGCCGGTCCTCGGCCACCTCCGCGGCCCCGGCGAGCATCGCGGCGCGGATCGCGGCCGGCTCCTCGGAGCGGGGGTTGTCGTCGGTGACCACCAGGACGTCGCTGCCCTCGGCCGCCGCCCGGCCCATCTCCGGGCGCTTGCCCGGGTCCCGGTCGCCCCCGCAGCCGAGGACGGTGATCAGCCGGCCCGTGGTCGCCGCGCGGAGCGCGGTCAGCGCGGTGCGCACGGCGTCTGGGGTGTGGGCGTAGTCGACCACGGCCACGAACGGCTGCCCGGCGTCCACCGGCTCCATGCGGCCGGGGACCACGGTGGCGGCCAGGCCGGTGAGCGCGTCCTCGACGGCGACGCCGACGCCGTCCAGCAGCGCCACCGCGAGCACCGCGTTGGCGACGTTGAACCGGCCGGGCAGCCGGAGCCGCGCCGGCCAGCTGCGGCCGCCGGGCCCGTGCAGGGTGAAGGTGGAGCCGCCACCGGGCGCCGGAGCGACGTCCGAGGCGGTCCAGTCCGCCGTCGCGCCCTCGCTGCCGGCGACCGTCACCGGCCGCGGACGGCCGGGCCGGTCGACCAGACGGCGCCCGTAGGCGTCGTCGACGTCGACCACCTCCACGCCGGCGCGGCCGTCGAACAGCAGCGCCTTGGCCCGGAAGTAGTCCTCCATGTCGGTGTGGAAGTCCAGGTGGTCGCGGCCCAGGTTGGTGAAGCCGGCGGCGGCGAAGCGGACGCCGCCGACCCGGCCCATCACCAGCGCGTGGCTGGACACCTCCATGACCACCGCGGAGACCCCGTCCGCGGCCATGCCGGCGAGCAGGGCGTGGAGGGCGGGGGCCTCGGGCGTGGTGCGGACGCTCGGCAGCGCGGTGGCGGCCCCGTCGGCCGTGCGGGTGCGGGTCTCGACCGTGCCGATCAGGCCGGTGGCGCGGCCCGCGGCGGCCAGCCCGGCCTCGACCAGGTAGCTGGTGGTGGTCTTGCCGTTCGTGCCGGTGATGCCCAGGACGGCCATCCGCGCGCTGGGCTCGCCGTAGACCCGGTCGGCGACGGCACCGAGCACCTGGCGGGGGTCGTCGACCACGCAGACCGGCAGCCCGGCGGCTGCCGCCTGCTCCCGCCCGGTGGGGTCGGTGAGCAGGGCCACGGCGCCGCGGGCGGCGGCATCGGCGGCGTACCGGGCGCCGTGCGTGCGCGCGCCGGGCAGGGCGGCGTAGAGGTGGCCGGGGGCGACGTCGCCGGAGGCGAGGGTGACGCCGGAGACCGCGACGTCGGCGCCGCCACCCTCCGGCGTGCCGATCAGATCGGTCAGCGCGGCGAGGGGAAGCGGTCGGTTCCCGGCGGCCCGCGGGGCCGCCCCGGGATCGGTCGGGGTCACGGGGCTCCAATCTACCGGCGGGGACCCCCCGACCAGCGCACGTGCACGGGACGCCCCCGCCGCGCCGCCCGGAGGGGACGGTCCGCCGGCCGGGGCCCGGGGCTCAGGGGGTGCCGGTCAGCCGGAACTCCGGGCGGGGGGTTCCGGAGGGCACCACGCCGTCGGCCGTGAGCGCGCTGCGCATGATGTCGGCGAAGACGGGGGCCGCCACCTGGCCGCCCTCGGCGGAGCTGGTGGGGCGCTCGAGGTCGACCGCGACGACGTACTGCGGGTCGTCCGCGGGCGCGAACCCGACGAACGTGGTCACGTACCCGCCACCGGCGTAGCAGTTGCACTCCGGGTTGGCCCGCTGCGCGGTGCCGGTCTTCCCCGCCACGCGGAAGCCCTCGACCTGGGCCAGCGGCGCGGTGCCGCCCGGGCCGACGACGGCTTCCAGCATGTACGCCATCGCGTCGGCGGTCGCCTCGCTGATCACGCGGGTGCGGGCCGGCTCGGGCGCGGCCGCGACCCGGCCCGAGGGGTCGGTGACCGACTCGACGATGCGCGGCTCGACGCGCATCCCGTCGTTGGCGATCGCCTGGTAGACCGACGCCATCTGCAGCGTGGTCACCGAGACGCCCTGGCCGATGGGCACGTTGGCCGCGCGGCTGGGCGACCAGTCGGCCGCCCCCTCGAGGATGCCGCGGCTCTCACCGGGGAGCTCGATGCCGGTCTTCTCCCCCACGCCGAAGGCCCGCAGGTACTTCTCCAGCGTCGCGTCCCCGACCTCGCGGGCCAGCATGATCGTGCCGACGTTGCTGGACTTGGCCAGGATGCCGGTCACCGTCCAGTCGACCGGGGCGTGGTCGTGCGCGTCGGTGACCACGACGTCACCGGCCTCGATGTGCCCGTTGACCGACATGACGCGCTCCGGCGTCGCGTGGCCCTCCTCGACGGCCGCGGCCAGCGTCACCGCCTTCATGACCGACCCGGGCTCGAAGACGTCGGACACCACCGGGTTGCCGAGCAGGTCGGGGTCGGTCTCGGAGTAGGCGCCGGGGTCGTAGCCCGGGCAGGACCCCATGGCCGCGACCCGGCCGGTCGCCACCTCGAGGACCACCGCCGAGGCGCGGGTGGTGGCGCCGTCGGCGCACGCCTCGCCCAGCCGCTGCTCGGTCACGAACTGCAGGTCCTGGTCGAGGGTGAGCGTGACGTCGGACCCGTCGGTGGCCGGGCTGGACTCGTCGATGCCCGAGGGGATCGGGTGGCCGCCGCTGCCCACCTCCACGGTGCGCCGGCCGGGGGTGCCCGACAGCTGCTCCTCGAAGGTGTGCTCGATGCCGGCCAGGCCGGTGCCCTCGCTGCCGACGAAGCCGACCACCTGGCCGCCCACCGTCCCCGACGGGTAGAGCCGCTCGGGGTTGTCCTGGAGGAGCACGCCGGCCAGCCCGAGCTCCTCGACGGCGTCCGCCGTCTCCGGCGGGACCTGCTCGGCCAGGACGACGTACCGGCCGTCCGCGGACAGCTTCTCCGTCAGCTCGGGCACCGGGACGTCGAGCAGCGTGGTCAGCGCCAGCGCCGTGCGCGCCGGGTCGCCGACCACGGTGGGGTCGGCGACCACGCGGGAGGCGTCGACGGTGTAGGCGAACGGGCTCCCGTCCCGGTCCAGCACCGAGCCGCGCAGCGCCGCGATCGTGTAGTTGCGCAGCCGGTCCTGCTCGGCCGCGCTGGCGTAGGCGGCGCCGTCGATGCCCTGCAGCACGACCAGCCGGCCGACCACCAGCACCAGCAGCGTGACGAGGACGATCAGACCGGCCCGGTTCCGCCGGCTGCGCTGCTCCACCGACAGGCCGGCGCCGCCGCTGCGGCGGGTGCCCGGGGCGCGGCGGGACACGAACGGGCTGCTCCCACCCCGGCCGGAACCGGTCGGGCGCGCGGCCCGGGAACCGGCGCCGGGGCCGCGGACGCTGCTCGGCACGGCTCAGTTCCCGCCGTCGGCGGCGCCCGCGGGAGCGGGCTCCGGCGCGGTGGGCTCCGGCGCGGTGGGCGCCGGCGCGGTGGAACCCGGCGCGGTCGACTCTGCCGCGAGCGGGGGCTCGGGGGCCGGCGCGGGCTCGGGGTTGCCGCGCATCGTCGTCGTCCCCTCGGGGCCCAGGACCAGGTAGCCGGCCACGCCGGCGGGCACCAGGCCGGCCGCGACGGCCGCCCGGGCGACCTCGGCGGGCGTGCTGCCGGCCACGACGAGCTGCTCGAGCCGCTGCACCTCCTGCGCGCGGGCGGCGTTGTCGGCCCGCAGCGAGCTGGCCTTGAGCGAGTCCACGGCGATGGCGGTGTTGAGCACGAGGAGCCCGAGGGTGGTGAGCCCGAGCAGGGCCACCACCAGGATGACGAACGGCGCCTTGCGCGACCGCAGCGCGCTGCGGGCCTGGGTCCGCGGCCGGGCGGCGCTGCCGGTGGGCACCAGCCGCAGGTCGGGGCGCGGCCCGCTGCGGCCGGTGCCGCGGCTGCCGGTCACCGAGGTGCGCGCGGAGGTGTGCGGTGCCGTGCTGCTCCGGGGCGTGCTGGCGGTGCGCGGTGCGGTGGCCCGCGCGGCGGCCCGGGTCATGCCGCCCGCCGGATGCGCTCGGCGGCCCGCACCCGGGCCGAGGCGGCCCGCGGGTTGGTGGCCAGCTCGTCGCCCGCGGCGGCCTCGCCGCCGCGGGTGAGCAGCCGCAGCACCGGGCTGTGCTCGGGCAGCGGCACCGGCAGGTCCGGGGGCGTCCGGTCGAGGGCTCCCGCGGCGAGTGTCTGCTTCACGATCCGGTCCTCCAAGGAGTGGAAGGTGATGACCGCGATCCGGCCGCCCACGGCGAGGGCGTCGATCGCGTCGGGGAGGGCGCGCTCCAGCGCGCCGAGCTCGTCGTTGACCTCGATCCGCAGCGCCTGGAAGGTGCGCTTGGCCGGGTGCCCGCCCGTGCGGCGGGTGGCCGCGGGGATGGATTCCCGCACCAGCTCGGCCAGGCGGGCGGTGCCGGTGAACGGCTCCCGCGTCCGCTCGCGGTCGATCGCCGCGGCGATGCGGGAGGCGAACCGCTCCTCGCCGTAGACCCGCAGCACGCGGGCCAGGTCACGGGGCGGGTAGGTGTTGACGACGTCGGCCGCCGTCCGAGGGGCGCCGGGGTCCATGCGCATGTCCAGCGGGGCGTCGGTGGAGTAGCTGAACCCGCGATCGGGGCGGTCCAGCTGCAGGGAGGAGACCCCGAGGTCGAACAGGACGCCCTGCACCTCGTCGATCCCCAGCCGGGCCAGCACGTCGGAGAGCTCGTCGAACACCGCGGGGACGACGGTGACGCGGTCGGCGTGCCCGGCGGCCTCGATGCGGCGGGTGGCCTCGGCGCGCGCCTGCGGGTCGCGGTCCAGCCCGACCACCCGCAGCCCGGGGTTCGCCGCGAGCAGCGCCAGGGTGTGGCCGGCCAGCCCGAGCGTGGCGTCGACCAGGACGGCGCCGTCGGCGGCGCAGGCGGGTCCGAGGAGCTCGGTGACCCGGTCCAGGAGCACCGGCACGTGCAGCGGGGAGGGGCCCGGCGCGGCGGCAGGACCCGTGCTGCTCATCGTCTGCTGCCTCTCGAACGGTCCGGAGTGGTTCCGCGATGGTGCCGCGCGGCGCTCGGCGTCGGGGGGACGCGGCTGCCGCGGGCGTGCGGATCGGGCGGGTGGGGCGCAGGGGGACGGTGGGGCGGCGCGTCCGCCGGATGCGGGCCGGGGCGCACCGGTGGGGCGGGGTGGGGCCGGTGGAGCGGAGTGGGGCGCGGGACGTCGGTCCGGGGTGGTGTCCGGCCCCGCGGGGGGCCGCCTGGCGTCGGGGAAGAGCGTCAGGTGGCGCCCCGCGGGGCCGGGAGGGTCACCCCGCCGGAGCGAACCGGCGACACCTGCTGGTCCTCGCGGCGCTCCGCTGTGGGACCGAGCCGCGGGGAAGGCGACTGGGGCCCGGGCCGGTCGAGCCGCGGGGAAGGCGGCTCGGTCGGTGCGGCACGGAGGCCGGTGGGGGCGGGTGGGGCATCCCGGGATCACGACAACGTCGGCATCCCCTCGCTCTCCATGTCGGCGAAGGCGGCCTCCTGCTCGGCCACGTAGGCGTCCCAGGTGGCGGAATCCCAGATCTCGAAGCGGGTGTCCACGCCGACCACGACCACGTCGCGGTCCAGGTGGGCGTACTCGCGCAGCCCGGCGGGGAGGGTGATGCGGCCGGTCTTGTCCGGCTCCAGCTCGACCATCGACCCGAAGCTCATGCGGGCGCGCATGCGCGCCGCGGCGGTGTCGGAGGGGGCCATGGCGGCCATCGCGGCGCTCTGCTCGGCGACCCGGGCCATGGTGAGCCCGTAGATGCAGCGGTCCTGCCCCTTCTTGATCACCATGCCGTCGGCCACCTGCTCGCGGAACCGGACGGGCAGCGCGAGCCGGCCCTTCTCGTCGAGCCGCAACTGGTAGCTGCCGACGAACACCGGATCACCCCCCGCATCGGTCCTCCTATGGCTCTGCAGGTCCCCCGGACGGAGCCCTGCCTCCCCACCGGTCGACACAGTAACCCACTGGCCCCCACTCGACACCACCTCGGGCCGTGTCGGACCCACTCGCCCACCGCCCCCTCCCCCGGGGCCCGCAGACCCCCGTCCGCCCTGCGCGATCGGCAACTGCCCGCCTCGGGCCGCGCGGCACGTACGGTGGTGTGGTGACGGAGGCGACACGGGCCGCCGACGGGACGGCCGACGCGTCGGTCGACGTCGCCGCGGAAGGCGCACGGATCGCGGCGAGCATGGGCCGGGTCGTCCAGGGCAAGGACGGCGTCGTCCGCCTGGCCCTGGTGGTGCTGCTCGCCGAGGGCCACCTGCTCATCGAGGACGTGCCGGGGGTCGGGAAGACCACCTTGGCCAAGGCGCTGGCCGGCTCCATCGACGCCACCGTCCGGCGGATCCAGTTCACCCCCGACCTGCTCCCCAGCGACGTGACCGGCGTGGCCGTGTACGACCAGGAGAGCCGGGAGTTCGAGTTCAAGCCCGGCGCGGTGTTCGCCAACGTGGTCGTGGCCGACGAGATCAACCGCGCCTCCCCCAAGACGCAGTCGGCCCTCCTGGAGTGCATGGAGGAGCGGCAGGTCACCGTGGACGGCGTGAGCTACGAGCTGGCCCGCCCGTTCGTGGTGATGGCCACCCAGAACCCGCTGGAGATGGAGGGCACCTACCCGCTCCCCGAGGCGCAGCGCGACCGGTTCACCGCCCGCGTCTCCATGGGCTACCCCGACCCTGCCGCCGAGTTGGCGATGCTGGACGACCGGGCGACCGCCGACCCGCTGACGGCGCTGCGCCCGGTCGCCTCCGCGGCCATGGTGCGCTCGCTGGTCGACGCCGTGGGGCGGCTGCACGTCTCGGAGGCGGTGCGCCGCTACGTCGTGGCGATCGTCGAAGCCACCCGCCGCTCCCCCGAGCTGCGCCTGGGCGCCTCCCCGCGCGCCGGGCTCCAGCTGCTGCGCGCCGCACGGGCCTCGGCCGCCCTCGACGGCCGGGACCACGTGCTCCCCGACGACGTCCAGGCCCTCGCCGTCCCGGTGCTGGCGCACCGCCTGCTGCTCAGCAGCGAGGCGGCCGTCGGCCGGCGGAGCACCGAGCAGGTCGTCACCTCCCTGCTGGCCTCGGTACCCGTCCTCCGCGGTCGCTGACCCGTGGCGGCACCCCGGCGGGCACTGGCGGGCCTCACCTCCCGCGGCCGCTGCCTGGTCGGCGGCGGGCTGGCCCTCGGCCTCACCGGCGCGGTGCTCGGCGAACGGGCACTGGTGCAGCTGGCCGGCTTCGTCCTGGCCCTGCCCCTGCTGGCCGCGCTGAGCGTGGCCCGGCGCCGTTCCCGGGTCAGCACCCGGCGCACCGTCACGCCGGCCCGGGTCGCGCGCGGCGGGTCGGCCGAGGTCGTCCTCGAGCTGCAGAACACCGACACCCGCCGGGCCGGGGTGTGGCTGCTCAGCGAGCAGCTGCCCGGCGCGCTGGGGCGCGCGCACCGGTTCACGGTGTCCGGCCTGGCCGCCGGCGCCGCCACCAAGGCCCGGTACCAGGTCACCGGCCGGTACCGCGGCCGCTACCAGGTGGGGCCGCTGCAGCTGCGCGTGGTCGACCCGTTCGGCCTGGTGGAGCGGACCACTGCCGGCGGCGACACAGCACCCCTCACGGTGGTCCCCCGGGTGCGCCCCCTGGGCCCCGGTGGCCCCGGCGGCGGCCGCGGCCGGGGCGGCGAGGGGGCGCGCCGGGCGATCGCGGTCTCCGGGGACGACGACGTGACCGTCCGGGAGTACCGGCAGGGCGACGACCTGCGCAAGGTCCACTGGCGGGCGACCGCCCGCACCGGCGAGCTGATGGTCCGGCTCGAGGAACGCCCGTGGCGGGCGCAGGGCACGCTGCTGCTGGACACCCGGGCGCGCGCCCACCTGGTGGCACCGGAGCGCGAGGGCGTCCCCCAGGTGCCCGGCCCGCCCGGTGACCGGTGGCCGCCCGCGGACAGCCTGGAGTGGCTGGTCGAGGCGGCGGCGAGCGTCGGGGTGGCCCTCGCCGAGCAGGGTGCCGACCTGCGGGTGGTCACCGCCGCCGGCGAGCTGCCCCCGGCCCCCGGGCGGCGGGGGCTGGGCGCCGACGAGCTCCTCGACCGGCTGGCCACCGTGGGCGCCTCCCGGGCGTCCGACCTGTCCGCCACCGTGGCCGCGGCCTGCCGGGTGGCCGGGAACGGCCCGCTGATCTGCCTGCTCGGCGCGGTGGGGCCCGACGACGTGGCCGACCTGGTGCAGCAGCGCGGGGGCCCGGTGGCCGACGTCGCCGTCCTCCTGGACATCACCGGCTGGGCCGACGCGGCGCCGGCTCGGGCCCGCCGCGCCGGCCCGGCCGCGGAGGCGCTCCGCGGCCAGCGGGAGCAGGCGGCGGCGATGCTCGCCGGCGCAGGCTGGCGGGTGACCACGGCCGAGGCCGGCCAGGACGTCGCCGACGTCTGGTCCCGGCTGGGCGGGATCCGCCTGGGGGCACCGGCGTGAGCGCCACCGACGTCCGCACCCCGGTGGTGGCGGCCCTGGCCACGCTGCTCGGCGCCGGCGCGCTCGCCCCCGTCTTCACCACCGGCGCGTGGCTCCCGCCCGTCGTGGCCGTGATCGCCGCCGTCCTGGCCGGGGGGCTGCTGATGCGCGCGGCCGGCGCGCGGCTGGCGGCGCGCACGGCCGTGCCCCACCCGCTCGCCGCGGCCGGCGTCGTCCTGGTGCCGGTCGGGCAGCTGTTCCTGGTGGCCTGCGTGCTCACCGCCACCTTCGCCTCGGACGGCGCGTTCGCGGGGGTCGTCCCGACGCCGGAGAGCATCGGCCGGCTGGCCGGGGTCTTCGCCTCCGGCGGGGCGGAGATCCGCGAGCAGGCCACCCCGGCGCTCCCGCTCACCGGCCTGCTCGCGCTCACCACGCTGTTCGTCGGCCTCGTCGCCGTCGTCGTGGACCTGGTGGCCGTCGCCGGCCGGCAGGCGACCGTGGCCGGGGTGGGGCTCCTCGTGCTGTTCTGCGTCCCGGTGGGCACCGTGACCGGGGGCGTGGGGCTGGTCGCGCTGGCCGCTCCCGCGACCGGTTTCGCGCTGCTGCTGTGGGCCGATCAGCGGCGGGCGCTGGACACCCCCGCCGGGCACCCGGTCCCGGGCGGGACGGGTGGAGCCGTCCGGATCGGTCTGGTCGCGCTCGTGGGCGGGGTCGCCCTCGGCGCCGTCGTGCCGGTCCTCCCGGAGGGCTCCTTCACCACCGGCCTGGGCGGCGGTACCGGCGGCGCCACCGGTACCGCGCTCGACCCGGCGGCCTCGCTCCGCGGCCAGCTCACCCTCCCCGAGCCGATCGACCTGCTGGCGGTGGACACGTCGGTGGCCGACCCGGGCTACCTGCGCGCCGTGTCGCTGGACGAGTACGACCCGGAGAACGGCTGGTCGCTGGGCAACCTCGACGGCGAGGTCTCCGTGGCCGGCGGGTCGGCCCTGGGGCCGCTGCCGGACGGCGGATCGACCCGGCCGGTGACCGCCGAGGTCGAGGTGCTGCAGCACGACGACCGCTTCCTGCCCGTGCCCTCCGCGCCGCTGTCGGTGCGGGTGGACGGCGACGAGGACGACTGGCGCTTCGACGCGGGAACCGGCACGGTGTTCGGCCGCGGCGCGACCAGCGGAGGGCTGGCCTACCGGGTGATCGCCGCCGAGGCCCGGCCGTCGGCGGAGGAGCTGTCCCGCGTCGAGCCGCTGCCCCGCGAGGACCTGCTCCAGCTGCGGTTCGGCCGGCTCCCCGAGCTGGACCCGACCGTCGCCGAGCTGACCGCCCGGCTCACCGACGGCGCCCCGACGCCCTACGAGCGGGTGCGCCGGATCCAGGCGTACCTGTCCGACCGCGCCAACGGGTTCACCTACAGCCTCTCCACCGCCCCGGGCACCAGCGGCGACGACCTGGTCGACTTCCTCCGTTACAAGCGCGGCTACTGCGAGCAGTACGCCGGCGCCATGGCGGTGCTGGTCCGCCAGGCGGGGATGCCGGCCCGGGTGGCGCTGGGCTACACCCCCGGCGAGACCCAGCCGGACGGCACCCGGCTGATCACGAGCTCCGACGCGCACGCGTGGGTCGAGGTCTTCTTCCAGGGCGTGGGCTGGGTGCCCTTCGACCCCACCCCGATCGCGGCCGAGCGGCAGGTGGCCCTCCCCTGGTCGCCCCGCCCCTCGGTCGACGACGACAGCGAGGCCGCCGCTCCGGCGGCGCCGGCCCCGACGGCGGCACCGCAGGCGGGCGCCACCCGGCCGGACAACGTGCCGGAGGGTGAGCTGGAGGCCGGGGTCCAGGCGCCGGCGGAGGCGTCGGCGCGGCCGCTGCTGATCACCGCCGGCCTGCTGGCCTGCACCGTGCTGGTGCTCGCTTCCCCGGCCGGGCTGCGGAGCGCGCAGCGCCGCCGCCGCACGGCCGCCGGGGACCCCGGTGGGCTGTGGGACGAGCTGATCGCCACGGCGGTGGACCTCGGCGTGCACCTGCACCCGTCCTGGACGCCCCGCCGGGTGGCCGACGCGCTCGCGGTCGCCGTGGCCCGCGGCCGGTCGGCGACGGCCGCGCAGGCCGCGACGACGGCGGTGCGCGAGCTGGCCCGGGCGGAGGAGGCGGCCACCTACGGCCGGCCGGGCGGCGGCGACGCCGATCCGTCGCTGCGCAGAGCGCTGCGCACCGCCCGGCGGGGGCTCACCACCGCCCGGCCGTGGCCGGTGCGGCTGCGTGCGCTGCTGTGGCCCGCCTCGTTGGTCCAGGAGGCCGGGCCGGCGCTGGCCCGCCTGCCGCAGCACGTCCGCGGCCGCCGTCCTGGGCGGACGACGGCCGGCTGAGCGGTACGGGCCCGGGTCCGACTCCGATGGCCCGAGCTCGACGGCCCGGCTCCTGTGGGCCGCTCCCCTGGGCCGCTCCCCTGGGCCGGCGGTCCCGGTGGGCGGCTACCCCCGCCACCGCGAGCGGCGGCGCCGGTCCGGGGGCCGGGCCGGCAGCAGGGCCCGCCGCAGCACGTTCCCGGCCGCCGTCCATGCGGACGACGGCCGGGAAGCGGTGCAGGAGATGTACGGCGCGATGCCGTGCCGCAGCGCGATGCCGTGCCGCAGCGCGATGCCGTGCCGCAGCGCGATGCCGTGCCGCAGCGCGATGCTGTTGCCGCGGCGCGATGCTGTTGCCGCGGCGGGCGGGTGGCGGCGCCGCCGGGCTACTGGTCGTAGCGGCGGCGGAAGCGCTCCTCGAGACGGTTCTTCATCGGCGGCCGACCCTGCCGCGAGCGGTTCCCGCGCCCGGCCGCGGACGAACCGCGGGATCCGGTGGGGCCGCCGGCCGGCTCGACCACCGCGCCGGTGGCGCTGCGGTAGTGCAGCACACCCAGCGCGGCGCCGCCGAAGGCGACGAGGAATCCCAGCACGCCGAGCGGCACGGACTCGGCGACGGCGCCGCCGACCAGGACGGCGAGGCCGACCAGGACCAGCAGGCCACCGAGCTGCAGCTTGCGGCGGGCCTTCTGACGGCGATCGCCGGTGCGGACCGAGGAAGCGAACTTGGGATCGTCATCGACGAGGGCGCGCTCGATCTGCTCCAGCAGACGCTGCTCGTGCTCGGAGAGCGGCACGTCGACCTCCAGGTGGGCGGAGCCAGTTCCGACGGGGGGCTCCCACCGACGGTACGCCCGAGAATACGAGCCCCGCGCCAGCCGCGAAAGGCGAGGGCGTGGCGACCCGCCGGGCGAGTCCTCCGATCACTCCTGCGGGTGGACGTCCCGGCCCGTCGGGGCAGGTCAGCGGCCCGCCTGCCGCGACCCGCCCGACCGGTGCAGCAGCGTCGCCGGACGGACGGCGCCGGCCCCGAACCGGCGGGCGGCGCGGTCGGCGGCGAGCTCGGCCTCCCGGCGGCCGTGCTCGCGGGCGCCGAGCTCCAGCTGCCGGGGCGCCGCATCGGCCGGGACGAGCCGCTCGGCGCGGACCCCGACCAGCCGGATGCGGGCCCGCTGGAGCCCCAGGGCGTCGTAGAGCGCCCGCGCGGTGTCGTAGAGCTCCTGCCCCACGTCGGTGGGCGCGCCGAGGGTGCGGCTGCGGGTGATCGTCGCGAAGTCGGCGAACCGCACCTTGATGGTCACCGTGCGGGCCAGACAGCCGATCGAGCGCAGCCGCCCGGCCGTCCGCTCGGCCAGGCGCAGCAGCTCCCGGTGGATCACGGCGGGGTCGTCGACGTCGCTGGCGAAGGTCTCCTCCGCGCCGGTGGAGCGCTCCGGCTCGTCGGGGACGACGCGGCGGGGGTCGCGGCCCCAGGCGAGCTCGTGCAGGGAGGAGCCCGCGGCCGCCCCCAGCGCGCGCTGCAGGGTCCGGGCCGGCACGTGCGCGAGGTCGCCGACGGTGCGCAGCCCCAGGCGCAGCAGGGTCTCCTCGGTCTTCGGGCCCACGCCCCACACCGCCCCCACCGGCAGCGGGTGCAGGAAGCCCATGACCTCCGGCGGCCGGACCACCAGCAGCCCGTCGGGCTTGGCCCGGGTGGAGGCCAGCTTCGCCACGAACTTGGTGCCGGCCACGCCGACGGAGCAGGTGATGCCCTGCTCGTCGAAGACCCGCGCCCGGAGGTACTCGCCGATCTCGACGGCATCGCCCAGCCTGCGGCCGGCGCCGGCCACGTCGAGGAACGCCTCGTCCAGGCTCAACGGCTCGACCAGCGGGGTGATCGACCGGAACAGCGCCATGACCGACCGGGACACCTCGCCGTAGAGCGCCATGTCCCCCGGCAGCACGGTGGCGGTCGGGCAGAGCCGCAGGGCCCGCGCGGTGGGCATGGCGGCGTGCACGCCGTAGCGGCGCGCCTCGTAGGTGGCCGAGGTGACCACCCCGCGGTTGCCCGCACCGCCGACGATCACCGGCGTGCCGGCCAGCTCCGGGCGGCGGCGCACCTCGACGCTGGCGAAGAAGGCGTCCATGTCGACGTGCAGGACGGTGCACCCCTCCGCCGGACCCACCCCGCCACCTCCTCCGATCGAACACGTGTTCGACCAGAAGAGGACGATAGCGGGTCTGCGCCGGGCGGAGCGATCCGCTCCGCCCGGCGCGCCGGGCTCAGCGGACGGAGACCCGCTCGGCCTCGGCGTCGTGCTTGCTCGGCCACATCTTGGCGCCGACGACGCCACCGAGGGCCGCAGCCGCGATGGAGAGCCCCAGGCCCAGCACCGCCCAGCTGGCGGCGTCACGCGTCACGTCGGCGATCTGCCCGGCGGCGACCTCGGGCAGGTCGGCCTGCTGGATGCCGGCCACGTCGGTGACCACCCCGGCCAGCGAGCCGAGGAGGGCGCCACCGCCGAACAGCGTGAGGATCAGCAGCGACACGATCGTCAGCGCCCACACCAGGATGCCGTGCAGCAGGCCGTCGCTGACCCCGCGCCACACCGCGGTGGCGGCCGCGGTCAGCCCACCCAGGAACAGCGCGATCAGCCCGTTGATGCTGCTCCACAGGTCGGCGCTGTTGCCGTCCGCCGAGCCGACGTCCCACAGGCCCAGCGCGAGGGTGGCCAGCTGCAGCAGCAGGAACGTGGGCATCGCCACCACGAGACCTGCCCACACCGGGCCCCACCGCACCCGGTCCCGCCGCGTCGGGGCGACGGACACCTGCGTCGGGCGCTCGACGCGCTCCTCGTTGCGGAAGACCGGCGCGGCCGCCGCCACCCGGGTGGCCCCCTCGGCCGGCTCGACGCGGCCGGCACCTTCGGCCGGTTCGACCCGGGTAGTCACCGACTCGTCGCGGACCGCGTCGTCCCGGAATCCGCCTTCGCTACGTGCACGACCTTCGGTCACATCCATCTCCTTTACGTGCGTCGTCTCATCCGATCGGCTGAGGGGTGCCCGCGCCGTCCGGGGTCCACCACGGCCCGGCCGAGCCGTAACAGGATCGAGACACACCCGTGCCGCGCCGGCCCGGCGCCGGCGACCGGGGCCGGGCTGCTGAATCCCGAGGTCACCAGGCATGTGTGGCGCGGGAGCGGGCGAGGTACAGCAGCCCTCGCAGGGTCGCCGGCCGGCGGCCCGGTCGATCGGATCGGAGGAGCCAGTGGCGCTCGACGAGGACATGACCAGGGCGGGTGACGGCGGCGCGGACGGTGGTGCTGACGGTGGTGCCGACGGTGGCGCCGACCGCGGCGCCGACGGTGGCGTCGGCGGCGGTGCGACCGGTGCCGACAACGGCCAGGAGGGCCCGATGGACGCCGGCTCCGGCGGTGGCACGCCCGGCGTGGGCGACGGCGGTGCGGACGGTGGTGCCGACGGTGGTGCGGACGGCGGTGCCGACAAGGGTGCCGACAAGGGTGCCGACGGTGGGGCCGACGGCGGCGCGGACGGCTCGGCCTGACCGTGGACCGGACCCCGGAGGGCCGGACGGAGCAGCAGCTCCGTCCGGCCCTGCGGCGCTGCACCGCCCTGCCGCCGGAGGTGTTCGCCGCCGAGCACTGGGCGCGGCGCCCGCTGCTGACCCGGGCCGAGGACACCGGCAACTCCTTCACCGACCTGCTGGATCTCCCCGCGGTCGACGAGCTGCTCTCCCGTCGCGGGCTGCGCACGCCCTTCCTGCGGATCGCCAAGGACGGCGCCGTCGTCGACCCGAAGCGCTTCACCACCTCCGGAGGGGCGGGCGCGGAGATCGCCGACCAGGTCTCCTCCGACGCGGTGCTGCGGCTGTTCGCCGACGGGAGCACCGTCGTCCTCCAGGGGCTGCACCGGCTCTGGCCGCCGCTGATCGAGTTCGCCGACCAGCTGGCCGCCGACCTCGGGCACCCCACGCAGGTCAACGCCTACATCACCCCGCCGTCCTCGCAGGGCTTCAGCCCGCACTACGACGTGCACGACGTCTTCGTGCTCCAGGTGGCCGGTGAGAAGCACTGGACGATCCACGAGCCCGTGCTTCGCGACCCGCTGCGCACCCAGGTCTGGACCGACCGGGCGGACGAGGTGGCCGCCGCCGCGGAGGGCGAGCCGGTCATCGACGCGGTGCTGCGCCCCGGTGACGCCCTCTACCTCCCGCGCGGCTACCTGCACTCGGCGAAGGCGCTCGGGGAGATCAGCGCGCACCTGACCGTCGGCATCCAGGCGGTGACCCGCTGGGCGGCCGCGGAGTCGGCACTCGACCTGGTCCGGACACTTGCTGCCGAGGACCCCGAGCTGCGCGCCTCCCTGCCCCTCGGCCTGGACCTGGTCCGCCCCGACTCGATCCGTGACGACGTCGCCGGCGTGATCGCCGGTCTGCAGGAGTGGCTGGACCGGGTCGACCCGACCGAGGTCGCCGACCGCCTGCGCGCGCGCACCTGGGCGCAGGTGCGACCGGAGCCGGTGGCGCCGCTCGCCCAGTCGGCGGCCGCGGCAGCGTTGAGCGAGGACACGGTGCTGCGGCTGCGGCGGCGACTGCGTTGCTCGCTGCGGAACACCGGGGACGGCGCGGTCACGCTCATCGCCGGACGGCGGTCGCTGTCCTTCCCGGCCGGCGAGTCGATGGCGCTCGAGGAGTTGCTGGCCGTCGGCGAGCTCAAGGTCGGGGACCTCCCCGGGCTCGAGCCGGCCGAGCGGATCACCCTCGCGCGCCGGCTGGTCACCGAGTCCGTGGCCACGGTCCCCGACGCGACCCCGCCCCGGTAGAGGGGTGACCGCAGCCATCCCCCCGGCCGACGACTTCTGCCGCACCGACGTCCCCGCCCGGCCGCCGGGCCGCCTCGACGCCTCCCGCTGCTCGGTGCAGGCCCGGGAACGGGCCGACTCCGGCGTCGCCACCGCCGCACCGCTGTCCCGGTGGTTGCTGATCGAGCAGCCGGGCCCGTGGGGACGCCAGGCACTGCAGCAGTCCCGGTTCGACGCGGAGGTGGCGCCGCTGCTGGCCCAGCGGGCGCAGCGGGAGGGCGTGCGGGTACTCCTGGTCCGCCGGCCCGGGGACCGGCTGGCCGACTCCGGGCGCCGCTGGGCCTACGCCGACAGCCGGCCCGGGCGGGAGGGGCTGTGGTGGTCGGTGCGGTCGGCCGACGCCGACCTGCTGACCGCGCCGTGGGACGGGTCGGTCGGCACGGCGGCACCCGGGTGGACCTACCTGGTCTGCACCCACGGCGGGCACGACGCCTGCTGCGCGCTGCGCGGCCGGCCGCTGGCCCGCGCCCTCCCCTCCCCCGGGCCGGCCGACGTCTGGGAGTGCAGCCACCTCGGCGGCGACCGCTTCGCCGCCAACCTGCTCGTGCTGCCGCACGGCTTCTACTACGGGCAGGTGCCCGGCGACGGGGGGCTGGTCGTCGCCGCGCACGACCGCCGCCAGGTCGCGCTGCCCTGGCTGCGCGGCCGGGCCGGGGTCGCCGCGCCGGCCCAGGCGGCCCAGCACTACGCCCGGGAGGACCTGGGCCTGCTCGGCGTGGACGACCTCCCGCCGCTCGGGGTGACCCCGCTGCCGTCGGAGAGCGCCGGGGCGGAGCGGTGGGAGGTGACCCTCGCCGGGCCGGCGGGGGCGGTCGTCGTCGTGACCGTCGAGAGCCGCCCGTCACCGGAGACCGTGCACCTGACCTGCCAGGCCACCACGGCCGGCCGGGTCCGCACCTGGCACCACCTGGCGCTGACCACCCGGCCGGGACCGGTTCCCGGCTGACCCACCGGCCCGTGCCGCGCGCCCGGTGGAGCGGCAGCCGCTCCCGGTCAGGCCGCCAGCTCGACCCGCTCGCCGATGGGCAGCCAGCGGAACCGGCCGCGCACGTCGGCCGGCGCCCGGGCGAGCTCCTCCTCGACGGCGGCCCGCCCCTCCCGGAAGTGCGACCAGCCCTCGTAGTGCACCGGGACGGCCGTCCGCAGACCGGTCAGGCGGCACAGCTCGATCGCCTGGCGCGCGGTCATCGAGTAGCGCACCGGGCCGGTCACCGGGAACCGGACGCCGCCCAGGTGCAGGAGCGCGGTGTCCACGTCCAGCCGGTCGGCCATCTGCCGGACGCCGTCGAAGAGCACCGTGTCCCCGGAGATCCAGAGGACGCCGGCCTCCTGACCGGCCCACCGCAGCGCGAAGCCGACGACGTGGCCGGCGACCGGCCGGCTCAGCGGTGGTCCGTGCCGCGCCGGCGTGGCGGTCACCTCGATGGGAGGCCGCCCCGGTGCGACGAGTTCCGTGCGGTCCCAGGCCCGCAGTCCGCGGACGGTCCCGCCGAGGCGCCGCGCGCCCGCCACGGTGGTCACCACCAGGCCGGCCGAGGGCAGCAGCGCCCGGCCGGCGTCGTCGAGGTTGTCGGCGTGGTGGTCGTGGCTGAGCAGGACGACGTCGACCGGGAGCACGTCCGCGGCCGCGAGCGCCGGCCCGGCGACCTTGCGGGACGACGTCCCCCAGCCGAAGGCGTACCTCCGGCCGGGGGCGTCGAACGTCGGGTCGACCAGCAGCCGCCACCCCCCGACCTCGACGAGCACGGTCGGCCCGCCGACGTGGGTGAGGCGGACTCCCTTCACTGCCGGCCGGCCGCCTGGGGCTGCGGCAGGGTGTGCGCCACCGCCCACTCCAGGGCGTGGTCGGCGATGGCCTGCCAGCCCTCCTGGGCCGGGAGCAGGTGCGCGTAGCCGGGGTACTCCTCGACCTCGGTGACGAGCGCGGCGTCGTAGTGCCTGGCGTTGGACCGCTGCACGCTCGGCGGCATGATGTGGTCCTCGCTGCCGGAGATGAACAGCAGCGGTGGCCGGTCCGGGTTCTCGTAGTCCACGGCGGCGTCCTGGGGCCCCGGCATGAAGTTGGCGAGCACCGAGTCCCAGAGAATCCGGCCGGACGCCGGGACGTGGTACCGCTCGTACAGCGCCCGCGACTCCTCGTCGCTGAACGTGTTGGTGAAGGCGTAGTGCCACTGCTCGGGTGACAGGCCCACGGCGCGGTGCCGGTTCGCCGGGTTCCTGAACGCCACGAACGTGGACCGGAGCTGCGACAGGGGCAGCACGCGGACGCCCTCGGTGGGAGCAGAGTTCAGCACGACGCCGACCGCACCGTGGCCGCGGTCCAGCAGCAGCTGCACCAGGGCGCCCCCGGCGGAGTGACCGATGAGGATCGGCGGCTTCTCCAACTCCCGGACGACGGCCTCCAGGTGCGTCGTGATCGTCTCGAGGGTCAGCTCCGCGATGACGGTCGGGTCGGCGTTGAGCGCCTCCACCTCGACCTCGAAGCCTGGGTACCCCGGTGCCAGAACGCGGTAGCCCTTGGCCTCGTAGTGGGTCTTCCAGTGCTCCCAGCTGCGGGGCGTCACCCAGAAGCCGTGCACCAGGACGATGGTGTCCGGCCCGCCGGGAGCCGGTCCGCCGGCCGGTCGCGGGGTGGGGATCTCGGTCATGTCGTTCCTCTCACGCCCGCGCGAAGGCGAGCAGGTCGGTGTTGAACTCCTGTTCGTGCGCTCCGAAGAGGCCGTGCGGCGCGCCCGGGTAGACCGTGAGCTCGGCGTCCTTCAGCAGCTCAGCGGTCTTCGGTGCCGAGTTCGCGAACGGCACGACCGGTCGTCGCCTCCGTGCGCCCGTGGCTGAGGACGACCGGCTGACCGGCGCCCCAGTCCTCGTCGAAGATGTCGGTGGCGTCGGTGGTGGTGATCGAGGCCATGCGCTCCCCTTGGGCTGGATCAGTTGCTGGGTCGCCCGATGCGCAGAACCTGGCACCGCTGCGGCCCGGCGCATCGGCTGTCCGTGCACACCTCTGGCTCGTCGCTGCACGACCTGTTCACGCCCCGGACGGTTCCCGTGGCCCTGCCGCTCTGCCACGCTGGGCGCACCCGACGCCGGGGGCGCCGCCGGTCCACGACCCGTCCGCCGGGAGACGACGATGCAGCTGCTGGACACCGCCACCGTCGCCCCCGAGCACCGGGTGGACGCGTTCCGCGCGGCGTTCGACCAGGCGTCGGTTCCCTGCCGCATCGAGCACCTCGCCCCGGCCGACCGGGTGCACTCGCGCATGCACCTGTGGCACTTCGGGGACGCGAACCTGTTCACCACCGACGCCTCCGGCTTCCGGCTCGTGCGCACGCCCCGGCACCTGCGCATGGCCGGCCCAGAAGTGGTCGCGCTCGCGGTGCAGGCCAGCGGCGTCGGCCGGTTCGGCCAGCTCGAGACGCAGTCGCTCGTGCCGGCCGGGCAACTGATGCTCAGCGACCTGACGGCGCCCTACGAGTTCTCGTGGGCCGACACCGGCGGCTCCCGCGCCTTCCAGATCGCCTACGACCGGTTGGCGTTACCGCCCGACGTCGTGCGCGCAGCCGCTCCCCGGCTGCGCGGCAGCCCGTTGCACGACCTGGTCCGCGATCACCTGGTGCGGCTGTCCCGGGACGCCGGACGACTGTCGGCGGACCCGGGCGCGACCTCGCTCGGGACGGCGACGATCGAGCTGGTGCGTGCGCTGCTCGTCTCCGCGGCCGGCGACGACCGACATGCCGCGGCCGTCCGCGAGGAGACCCTCCTGACGCGGGTGCTGGCCTACGCCCGGGCCCACCTGACCGAGCCCGACCTGACGGCGCCGCGCCTGGCCGCGGTGCACAACGTCTCCGTGCGGCAGCTGTACAAGGTCTTCGCTGCGGCCGGGCTCCACCTGGAGCAGTGGCTCATCGTCGAACGCCTGGAGCTGGCGCGCGCCCGGCTCGTCTCCCCGACGGGGCGGTACCGCTCCGTGGCCGCCGTCGCCCGGAGCTGTGGCTTCGCCGACCCGAGCCACTTCAGCCGCCGCTTCCGGCAGGAGTACGGGCTCACGCCGCGGGAGTGGCGGGAGCGGTCCGGCCCGACCCCGTGACGGGCCCGGGCGCGGCGGTCAGGTGAGGGCACGCCCCCGGGCAGCCAGCAGCGGGATCGCCAGCTCGGTCGCGGTGAGCGAGCCGTGGTATGCGGCCAGCCGGCTGGGGCCCGGCTCCAGGCGGGGGGTGATCAGCGCCCAGCTGCCTCGGGCCAGTGCCACGACGTCCCCGATCCGCGCCGCGAGGGCGTCGTCCACCCGGCCGAAGATCCCGCTGGCGACGGCCTCGTCCCGGCCGACCACCCACGCCCGGTTGCCGAGCACGCCGCGCCAGCGGTCCAGGACGTCGGCCTCGGCGCCGGGCTCGGTGTGCACGTACCGGGCGCGGGGCTCACCGGCGAGCAGCCGGACGCCGTCGGCGAGATCGGGCTCGTCGTCGAGGTCGAGGCGGGTGTGCGCCGGGACGTCGAGCATCCCGTGGTCGGCGGTGACCAGGAGCGCGGCGTCGTCGGGCAGGCCGTCGACCAGCTGGGCGACGACCCGGTCGACCAGGGCGAGCTGGGCGCGCCAGCTGGGTGAGTCGACGCCGCGGACGTGCCCGGTGAGGTCGAGCTCGGCCATGTACCCGTAGACCAGCGCCCGGGGCCCGGCGTCGAGCGCGGCCCGCACGAGGGCGGTGAGATCGCCGGGCCCGACCGCCCCGGTGTACTCCGCGCCCCGGTAGGCGGCGACGGTCAGCCCCGAGCCGGCGTAGGCCCAGGGGCCCACCGCGGTGACCGCGACCCCGTCGGCGGCGGCCCGCTGGAAGACGGTCGGCTGCGCCACCCAGGCGGCCGGATCGGGGTCGTCGGCCCACTGCGTGTGGTTGAGGGTGCGACCCTCCCCGGGCACCTCAGTGACGAAGCCGAGGACACCGTGGCTGCCCGGCGGGAGGCCGGTGCCCAGCGTGGTGAGGCTGACCGGCGTCGTGCTGGGGCAGGGGGCGGCGAGGTCGCCGGCCGGGCTGGTCATCGCGGCCAGGGTGGGGGCGAGGTCGGCGTGCGCGCGGACCAGGTCCGCGCCCAGACCGTCGACCAGGAGGACGGCCACCCGCCGGGCGCCGTGCAGCGCGGCCGTCAGATCGAGGGGGTCGGCCGGCAGGTCGCCGCGGGGCACCGCGGTGCCGAGCGCCGCCGCGACCCCCGGCAGGACGTCGGCGAGGGTCGCGGTGCCGTAGGCAGGGCGGTGCAGGTCGGCGGGGAGCCCGCCGGCGCCGTCCGCCGATGTCACGGGCGGGTGGCGAGCAGGTGCAGGCCGGCGGCGACCTCGCGGTAGGGCGAGACCTCGGCCAGCGCCAGCTCCAGCTGCCGGACGTCGGCCGGATCGGCGCCGGAGGCGGTCTCCAGCAGGTCGGCGACGACCGAGACGCCGCGCCAGGCCCCGGGGGTCAGCCCGGCGCCCTCGACGAGGGCGAGCAGCGCCTCCGGCGTGAACCGGCGGCGGGCCGGCCGGCCTGGGGCCGGGCCCCGGTCGCCGAGCACGGCCAGCGCGTCGGCGGGCTGCCCGGCCAGCGCGCGGGCGAGGACGCCCCCCGCCCGGTTGGCGACGGCGAGGCTCACCTGCCCGCCGGGGCGCAGGGCGCCGGCGATCTCCCGGAGGGTGACGGCCGGGTCGTCGACGACCTCGAGGACGGAGTGGCAGAGCGCGAGGTCGTAGCCGCCGTCGTCGGCGAGGACCTCGTGCAGCAGGTCTCCGTCGCCCTGGACGCCGCGGACCCGCTCGCCCACCCCCGCCGTCTGCGCCCGGCGGTGCAGCGTGGCCAGGGCGTCGGCGCTCGGGTCGACCACGGTGAGGGTGTGCCCCAGGCGGGCCAGCGGAACGGCGAACATGCCGCTGCCGCCGCCCACGTCGAGCACCCGCAGCGCCACGCCGGTGTCCACCAGGGGGTCCAGGGCCGCCCAGACGGCAGCGGTCCGGGCGGGCAGCTGCTCCGCGCTCGGCGAGGCAGATTCGGTCGGCACCCCCCGGAGCCTAGTGGCGGCCGCAGGCCGCGGCCCTCCTGCAGGGTCCCGCCCGGACCGTGCGGGCGGTGGGGCGCAGAAGGGCCGTTCGTCAGGCGGGAACGCTGTCGGCAGCGCGCCGGACGGCCGCCACGTCGATGCGGCGCATCTGGAACATCGCCTCGGCCGCGCGCTGGGCGCGGCCCGGATCGGGGTCGCCCAGCAGGGCCGGGAGCTCCACCGGGATGACCTGCCATGAGACGCCGAACCGGTCCTTGAGCCAGCCGCACATGCTTTCCTCGCCGCCCTCGGTGAGGCGGGTCCAGTAGTGGTCGGCCTCCTCCTGGTCGGCGCACATGATCTGGAAGGAGATGGCCTCGCTGTGCGGGAACTGCGGCCCGCCGTTGAGCGCCACGTACTCCTGGCCGTCCAGGGTGAAGCTCACCGTCATCGCGGTTCCCTCCGGCATGGGCTGGCCGGGGCCGTAGCGGGTGACCTGGCCGATGGAGCTGTTCGGGAAGATCGTGGTGTAGTGGGCGGCGGCCTCCTCGGCCTGACGGTCGAACCAGAGGCACGGGATCTGCTGGGGCATCGCGGGCTCCTTCGCGCACCGGCCGGGCGCCGGTGTCGAGGAGTGGACCGCCCCGGGCCGGTGAACTCATCGGTCGTTTACCGGCCCGCCGGGCTCGGGCACTGGTCTCGGTGCCAGCACCGTGACGATCCAGCACCGAGACGATCCAGCACCGAGACGATCCAGCACCGAGACGATCCAGCACCGCGACGATCCAGCACCGCGACGATCCAGCACCGCGACGATCCAGCACCGCGACGATCCAGCACCGCGACGATCCAGCACCGCGACGATCGAGGAGATCCCATGGCCCGCTCCGTCCGCCCCCGCCTGATCCGCACCACCGCTGCCGCGTTCGCCATCGCCGCCGCCTCCGTGACCACCGCGGCCTGCGGCGACGACGTCGTCGACGACGGCGTCGAGCAGAACGTCGAGGAGGGCATCACCGACCTCGAGGAGGAGGTCGACGACGCCACCGACAACGAGGGCTGAGCCGCACGCGCCCCCGCTGCCGGTGCTCCCGCGGCACGTGGTGGGGGCGGCGGGGCCCTCGTTCAGTGCCCCGAGCTGCCTGGGCTGGAGTGCCAGAGCTTGCGCGGCGGCGCAGACGCCGCGCGGCGGGCTGCGGTCGACGCGTCGTCCCCGGCCGGCTTGATGTCGGCGTAGGGCGACATCCGGAACCCGGTGGGGTGCACCAGCACCGGCTTGACCACCACCGGCCGGGACCCGCGCGAGGCCGCGGCCCCGGTGATCGCCTGCTCGGTGTACTCCCCCGGTGCCGCCATCAGCTCGGCGACCGCCTCCAGCCCCCCGGCCTCCCACGCCTCGTGCAGCGCCGGCAGCTCCCAGGCCCCGGTGGCCCGCAGGGACATCCCCCGCGGCCCGGTGCGGCGCAGCACCCCGCGGATCACCAGCAGCCACGAGTGGAAGACCGTCGCGGCGTAGGGGCCCTGGGCGTCCTCGAAGAACGTCGAGTCGGTGCACCCGGTGCCGTCGTCCAGGGTCACGAACACCACCCGGCGGCCGGACCGGATCGGCGGGGTCTGGGTGGCCACCTTCACCCCGGCCACCAGGACCTCCGCGCCGCTGCGGCAGCCGAGCAGCTCCCCGGCCGGCACCGCGCCGATCGCGGACAGGAACGGCCGGTAGAAGTCGACGACGTGCCGGCTGGCGTCCAGCCCCAGCACCTCCAGCTCCGCGCGCACCAGTTCCGCGTCGGTGAACTCGGGCAGCCCGCTGCTCGCAGCAGGGCTGGGCGCGGCCACCCCGTCCTGCTCCGCCGGATCGCCCCCGGGCTCCTCCTCGGGTAGCCCCAGCCCCATGAGGTCCAGGCTCAGCTGCCCGTCCGAGGCGGCCCGCGCCCCGCTGCGGCTCCACCGGTCCAGCTCGCTGATCTGCAGCAGCAGGTCCCGCCGGGTCACCTGGCGGCGGCGGCGCGTCGGCCGGCCGGCCTCGCGGTCCCGCATCCCGAAGCCGTAGAGCGAGTCGAACCCGCCCGCCAGCACCAGCCGCTCGACCACCGGCCGGGACACCGACGCCCGGGACCAGAAATCCGTCAGTGACCGGTACGGCTGCCCGGTGACGACCCGCGCCACCTCGTCGTCGGAGATGCCCTTCACGTCGGCCAGGGACAGCCGGATGCCGTACCGGGTGGGGTCCGGCATCGCCGCCGGCATCCACTCCGGGCGCCGCCACCCGCCCTGCTCCTGACCCTCACCCTCCACCTCATCCTCAGGGTCGGCCGCATCGTCCCGGTCCAGCCGCTCGACGCGGTAGCTCCCGACCGACGCGTTGACGTCGAGCCCGAGCACCCGGATCCCGAAGTTGCGGGCGTCGTCGAGGATCAGCCGCTTCGGGTACATGCCCGGGTCGTGGGTGAGCACCCCGGCGAGGAAGGCCGCCGGGTGGTGGGTCTTCAGCCAGGCCGACTGGTACGTCGGCAGCGCGAACGCCGCCGCGTGCGCCTTGCAGAAGCCGAAGGACCCGAAGGCGACGAGCACCTCCCACACCTGCTCGGCGACCTCCACCGGGTAGCCGGCCTGCAGCGCGCGCGGGACGAACCAGGCACGCACCTCGGGGTGGGCGTCCTTCTCCCCCAGCGCCCGGCGCACCTCGTCGGCCTCGGCCAGGGTGCAGCCGGCCATCCGGGACACGACCTGCAGCACCTGCTCGTGGAAGACCACGACCCCGGCGGTCTCGGCGAGCGCGAACTCCAGGTCGGGGTGCGGGTACTGCGCCTCCCGCCAGCCGTTCCGGGCCATGAGGAACGGGGTGACCATGTCGCTCTTCACCGGGCCGGGCCGGAACAGCGAGATGTCGATGACGATGTCCTCGAAGGTCTGCGGCCCGAACTTGCCGACCAGTTCCCGCTGCCCCGGTGACTCGATCTGGAACATCCCCAGGGTCCGGGTGCTGCGGATCAGCTCGAAGGTCGTCGGGTCGTCGCGCGGGACGGCGTCGATGTCCACCGTCTCCTCGTCGACCCGCTCGATCTCGTCGAGGGCGTGCGCGATCGCCGACTGCATCCGGATGCCGAGCAGGTCGAGCTTGAGCAGGCCCAGCTCCTCGACGTCGTCCTTGTCGAACTGGCTCATCGGGTAGCCCAGGTAGCTGCTCTCCACCGGCGTGCGGTCCAGCAGCGTGGCGTCGGACAGCAGCACCCCGCAGGGGTGCAGCGCGATGTGCCGGGGCAGCCCGTCGAGCCGGGAGACGAGGTCGAACAACAGGTCCAGATCACCCGAGCCACCGGACCGCTTCGACCCCAGCCGGCTGGCCCGCAGCTCGGGCAGGTCGCGCAGCGCGGCGTGCACCTGGTTGGCCCGGATGTGCGGAAAGGCCTTGGCGACGGCGTCGACCTCCGCCTGCGGCAGGCCCAGCGCGGCGCCGACGTCGCGGATCGCGTGCCGCACCCGGTAGGTGTCCATCATCGAGATGCAGCTGACCCGGTCGGCGCCGAAGCGGTCGATGACCGCGTCGTAGACCTCCATCCGCCGCGCGGACTCCACGTCGATGTCGATGTCGGGCAGCTGATGGCGCAGCGGCGAGAGGAACCGCTCCATCAGCAACCCGTAGCGCAGCGGGTCGACGTCGGAGATGCCGAGCAGGTAGGTGACCAGGCTGCCGGCGCCCGAGCCCCGCGCCGCCGCGCGGACCCTCAAGCTCTTGATGAGGTCGACCACGTCGGCGACGGTGAGGAAGTAGGAGGGGTAGCCGAGGGAGTCGATCACCGCCAGCTCCTCGTCCAGCCGCTGGCGCACCCGCGCCGTGGGCGCCATGCCGCGCCGGCCCAGCCCGGCCTCGCAGCGGGCGCGCAGCACCTGGGCCGGCCCCATCCCACGCTCGGCCGGCGTGGTGACGACGTCCAGCTCCGGGTAGCGGACGCTGCCGATCCCGAGGTCGCCGGCGGGGTCGACGGCGCACTGCTCGGCCAGCCGCGCGGTGCGCTCAAGCAGCCGCGCTGCTGCGTCCCGGTCGGGACCCACCAGGTCCTCGGCGACCTCGGCCATCTCCTTGCCCGACTTCAGGTAGCCCTCGGCCGTGGTGCGGTCGACGTGCCGGGCGCCGAGCGGGACCAGCCGCCGGGCCGCGTCGAGCACGTCGGCGGTCGGTGCGTCCAGGGCGTCGACGTACCGGACGGCGTTGCTCAACACCACCGGCACCTGCTGCTCGGCGGCGAACCGCAGCACGGCCTGCGCCCGGGAGCGGTCGCCCTGGCCGCGGTGGTGCACGACCTCCAGCGCCAGCCCCGGGCCGAAGACCGCCCGCCAGGCGTCCAGCTGGTCGGCGGCCAGGTCGGCCCGCCCGGCCAGCAGCGCGCGGCCCACCGGGGAGTCCGGCCCCAGCAGCGGGGTCAGCCCGCGGGCGTGCTCGGCGGCGAGGGCCAGCGAGCTCACCGGCTCGCCGCGGGTGCCGCGCAGGTGGGTGGCGCTGGTGAGCCGGCACAGCGACCGCCAGCCGGCGCCGTCCCGGGCCAGGAAGGTGATCCGGGGCAGGCGGGGGTCGACGCTCGCCCCACCGCGGGCCGGGGCCCGGCGAGGGGACGCCGCGGCCCGCGACCGCGGGGGCCGGGCCGCCGCGGGGTCCTCCCCCAGCACGTGCGCGAGCGCCGGGGGCACGCTGGTGCCCAGCGACGGGGCCACCGCCAGGTCGACCCCGAAGATCGGCCGCACCCCCGCCGTTCGGCAGGCCAGCGCGAACTTCACCGCGCCGTAGAGCCCGTCCCGGTCGGTCAGGGCCAGCGCCGGCATGCCGTGCTCGGCGGCGCGGGCCACCAGGTCGGCGGGGTGGTTGGCCCCGTACCGCATGGAGTAGCCGGAGGCGACGTGCAGGTGGACGAAGGGGTCACTCACGTCCGGGACCCGGCGGACCGGGATCGTGCCGGCCCACCCACCACGTGCGGCCTCGGGTACCGGGGCGACTCGGGCAGCGGCGTGCTGCCGAGCACGGTCTCGACCACGCCCAGGAAGGCGCGGACGTCGCGGACGAGGTCGTCGGCCTCCCGTTCGGTGACCGCGCGGGACAGCCCGGCCTCGGCGGCGGCGCGCTTGCCCGCGCCCGCGGCGAAGAAGGTCGCCCACTCGCCCAGCTCGGGTGCGACCTGCCCGAGCAGCACCCAGGCGCTGCGCGGCCGGCGACGACCACCCTCCGGCCGGGTGCGGGCGGCCAGGACCGCGGCGGCGGCGCGCAGGGCGGCGAGGTGGGCGGTGGCGTACCGCTCGCGGTGATCGGCAACAGCGGCGGCCGCGGCCAGCCCGCGGTGCGCCTGACCCAGCAGCGTCGCGGCGGCCGCGGGCAGCGCCGGGGGCAGCGGCAGCTGGTCGGCCGGCACGGCTCGTGCGGCGCCCATCAGTCGTGCACCCGCACGAGCCACCAGTGGTTGCCGGACGCGTCCCACGACAGGTCGTAGACCCCGGCGAAGCTCATCCGGGACCGCCCGGCCCGGACCGCCTCGACCCGCCAGACCTCCCGCGGCGCCACCAGGTCGGCCGAGGCACCTCCCCCGTCGGCGTCGCGCAGCCACCACGGCGTGGTCTCGATCCAGGAGTCGAGCAGCTCCCCCACCACGTACCGGGACTGGCCGCGCCAGAACTGCACGGGCCCCAGCGGGCCGCGCTCGACCTGCACCTCTTCGCCGGCCCGACCGACGACCTCACCCAGCACCCGGCTCATGACACGCTCCCCACGCCTCGCCCCACGCGCACGCCCGTCCCGTCACCCACCGGCGGGGAAGAGCCGGGAGAGCGGGACGGACGCGGTTCGAACGCCTGTTCGAACGGCGTCCAGTAGACCGGAGCCGGCCGGCCCCGTCAAGCCGCTCCGGACCCGTGTCGCGCGGCCCCCGCACCACCTCGACCCGGGTCCGGGCACACGCCGGGCGCGCCGGCCCCCGGGCGATGGGAGGATCGACCCATGCCCTCGCCCGACCACCCCCGGGTCACCGAGGTCGCGCGGCTGCTCCGCGCGGCCGGTGCTGCCGGCGAGGTGCGCCACCTGCCCGACAGCGCGCGCACCGCCCCGGCGGCCGCCGACCAGCTCGGCGTCCCGGTCGGCGCCATCGCCAACAGCCTGGTGTTCGACGTCGGCGGCGCGCCGCTGCTGGTCCTGACCAGCGGCGGCCACCGGGTCGACGAGGTCCGGGTCGCCGAGCTGCTCGGCGTCCCGGCGCTCACCCGGGCCGACGCCGACTTCGTGCGGCGGCACACCGGTCAGCCCATCGGCGGGGTCGCTCCGATCGGCCACCCGGAGCCGATCGGCACCCTGGTCGACGTCGAGCTGGCCCGCTACGACGAGGTGTGGGCGGCCGCCGGGCACCCGCACACGGTCTTCCCCACCAGCTACGACGAGCTGCTCCGGCTCACCGAGGGCACCCCGGCCGAGGTCGCGGCCGAGACCGGTCCCGGGACGGCGGTCGGCCGATGACGGGCACCCGCTCCACCACCCGGATCCTCGAGCTGCCGCCGCCGTGGATGCGCGAGCACATGCACGAGGTGCTCACCGTCTACGGCCTGGCGATGGGCTACGACTCCGGCATCGTCGCCGGCCGCTACGGCTACGCCATCCAGCACACCGAGCGGCCCGGCTTCCGCGCGGTGGGCGCCTTCGCGCAGACCGGGGTGGGCGGGGGCGAGACAGCTGAGCGCCTGGTCGGCTTCGGCTACGGCTACCTCGTCGCCCCCGGGCAGTGGTGGCACGACCAGGTGCGCGCGGCGCTGGACCGGCGGACGGCGAAGAAGTGGCTCCCCGGCGCCTTCGAGGTCTGCGAGCTGCACGTCCACCCCGACGCGCAGAGCCAGGGCCTCGGCCGGCAGCTGCTGCACGCGCTCGTCGAGGGGCTGCCGCACCCGGTGGCCCTGCTGTCCACGCCCGACGCCGACACCAAGGCCTTCCGGCTGTACCGGGCCGACGGGTTCGTCGACCTGGCCCGCGGCTACCACTTCCCCGGCGACTCCCGGCCCTTCGCCATCCTCGGTGCCCAGCTGCCGCTGCATCCACCGGCCGCCTCGCCGACGAACTCCCGGGCGTGACCGCACCCGCCGCCCCGCCCGGACCGGTCGACGTGGTCGACGTGGTCGTCGTCGGCTCCGGCCACAACGGCCTCGTCGCCGCCTGCTACCTCGCCCGGGAAGGGCTGAGGGTGGAGGTGGTCGAGTCCGACGAGGTGCTCGGCGGCGCGGTCTCCACCGTCGAGCGCTGGCCCGGGGTCCGGGTGGACCGCGGCTCGAGCGCGCACGTGATCGTCCGCCACAGCGGCATCGTCGAGGAGCTCGACCTGGCCGCCTCCGGCCTGCGCTACATCGACTGCGACCCCTGGGGCTTCGCCCCCGCCCCGCGCCCCGGCGACCCGGGCCCCGACGGCCGGCCGCTGGTCTTCTCCGTCGACCTGGACGCCACCTGCGCCTCGATCGAGGCGGCGTGCGGAGCCGGGGACGCCGCGGCCTACCGCCGGTTCGTCGGGGTGTGGGCGCCGCGCAGCCGGGCGGTCGTCGCGTCGTTCGGCCGGGCGCCGTCCGCCGGTGGCCTGGTCCGGTCGTTCTGGCCGCTCGGCGCGCCCGCCGAGGGCCGCCCCCGCACCCCAGGCGGCGAGCTGGCCGTCGACTTCCTCGGCTCGGGCGACGCGCTGCTGGACCGCTGGTTCACCAGCGAGCGGCTCAAGGCGGCGCTGGCCTGGTTCGGCGCCCAGTCCGGGCCACCGATGTCCGAACCGGGCACGGCCGCCATGGTCGGCTGGGTCGCGCTGCTGCACGACGTCCCCCCGGGGCACCCGGTCGGCGGCTCCGGCGGCCTGACCCAGGCGCTGCGCCGGCGGCTGGAGGCCGACGGCGGCCGGGTGGTGCTCGGCGACGGTGCCGCGCGGCTGCTAGTCGAGGAGGGCCGGGTCGTCGGCGTCGAGACCCGGTCGGGCCGGACGGTCCGGGCGCCGGCGGTCGTGGCCGCCTGCCACATCGGGGTCACCCGCGCGCTCGCCGGGGACGCCGCGCCGCCCGTCCTCGCCGACGCCGCACCGCCGATCGGCAACGGCTTCGGCCTGGTCGTGCGCGCGCTCACCGACGCGCCGCCGTCCTACCCCGGCGTCTCGCCCGCCGACGCCCTGCAGGGGCTGCAGCTGCTCTGCACCGACCGCGCCCAGCTGGCCGCCGCGCACGGCGACTGGGGCGCGGGCCGGGTGCCCCGCGAGCCGGTGCCGCTGGCCATGTCCTTCTCGGCGAGCGACGACACGCTCGCGCCGCCCGGGCAGCACGTGGTCACCATCTGGGGCCAGTGGTATCCCTACGCCCTGGCCGACGGCGGGAACTGGGACGACCTCGCCGACGCCGAGGCCCGCCGCCTGGTGGCCGCGGTCGACCGCTACGCCCCCGGGTTCGCCGACTCGGTGCGGGAGACGTACGTGCAGACGCCGCTGGCGCTCGAGCGGGAGCTGTCCCTGCCCCGTGGCAACGTCATGCACGTGGAGATGGGCCTGGCCAGCATGTTCGCCTTCCGCCCGGCGCCGGGGCTGTCGGGCTACCGGGTGCCGGGGCTGCCAGGCCTCTACCTCGCCGGCGCCTCCACCCACCCCGGCGGCGGGGTGTCGGGCAACTCCGGGCGGTCCGCGGCGCGCACCCTCCTCGCCGACCGGCGCGCGCTGCCGCGCCTCCGGGCGGCGGCCGGCCGCGCCCTGCGCCGCCGCCGGCGGGGAGCGGGCGCATGACCGCCGCAGCTCCGTCGCTGACGCTGCCGACCGGGCGGCGGGCGGTTCCCGTCGCGCTGGCCGGCGCCCTGGTGGCCGCGGCCATCGCCTACCCGCTGAGCTCCGGGTCCGGCCGCGACGTCGTCTCCTGGACGATCGTGCTGCTGGGCTCGGCGCTGTCGGTGGTCCACGCCGGGCTCAGCCGGGGCGCCCGGACCGGGGCGGGCGTGCTCCTCCTGGTCGCGCTGGTCGCGATCGCGTTCGAGTCCGTCGGGGTGGCGACCGGCTTCCCGTACGGCAGCTACACCTACAGCGACGTGCTCGGGCCGACGCTGCTCGGGGTCCCGTTCCTCGTCCCCCTGGCCTGGCTGATGATGGCCTGGCCCAGCTGGCTGCTCGGCGGGCTGCTGGCCCGGCCGGTCCGCGCCGGCCTCCGGCGGCCGGCGCGCATCGCGTGGGCGGCGGCGGTGTTCGCGGCGTGGGACGTCGTCCTCGACCCGCAGCTGGTGCAGGCGGGCTACTGGACGTGGGCCGACCCGAGCCCGGGCCTGCCCGGCATCGACACCGTGCCGCTGACCAACCTCGCCGGCTGGCTGCTGGCCGGGCTGGTGCTCATGACCCTGCTCGACCTGCTGGTGGCGCGCACCCGGGCCGTCGGCTCCCCGCGGGTGGGCCCCGCCGCGCCGCTGTTCGCGCTGGCGTGGATGACCCTCGGTGGCGCGCTCGCGCACGCCGGCTGGCTGGGCCTGCCGGGGTCGGCGGCCTGGGGCGCCGGGCTGGGCGCGGCCGTGCTGCTCGTGCTCGCCGTGCAGCACCGGCGCGCGGGCCGCCGGTGAGCGGGCGCCTGCTCCGCGCGCTGGCCGGTCTCTCGGTCGCCGGCGCCGCGCACGCGGCGGTCAACGCCGTGCTGCTGCGCCGTCCCCCGGCGGACCCGCCACCGGTCCGCCGCCCGGTCACCGTCGTGGTGCCGGTGCGCGACGAGGCCGACCAGGTGGCCGGCTGCCTGGCCGCGCTGCTCGACCAGCGGGGGGTCGACCGGCTGCGGATCGTGGTGGTCGACGACGGCTCCACCGACGGCACCGCCGACGTCGTCCGGGCGGTGCACGACCGGCGGGTCCGGCTGGTGAGCGCCCCCGCTCCCCCGCCGGGCTGGCTCGGCAAGCCGCACGCCTGCGCCGAGGGGGCCGCGACCGCCGCGGCCGGCGCCGATGACGTGCTGGTCTTCGTCGATGCCGACGTGCGGCTGTTCCCCGACGCGATCGCCGGCGCCGTCGCCGTGCTCGACGCGCACGGGCTGGACCTGGTCTCCCCCTGGCCCCGGCCGCTCGCCGAGGGCCCGGCCGAGCGGCTGGTGCAGCCGCTGGCCCCCTGGCTCTGGACGACGACGCTGCCGCTGCGGCTGGCCGAGCGCTCCCGCCACCCCTCGCTCGCCGCCGCCAACGGCCAGTTCCTGGTGGTGCGCCGCGGGGCGTACGAGCGCGCCGGCGGGCACGGCTCGGTCCGCGGTGAGGTGCTCGAGGACATCGCGCTGCTGCGGTCGGTCAAGCGAGCGGGCGGCCGCGGGGCGCCGATCGAGGGCGCCCGGCTCGCCGCCTGCCGGATGTACGCGGGCTGGCCCGAGGTCCGCGAGGGCTACGCCAAGTCGCTCTGGGCCTCCGTCGGCGGCCGGCCGGCCGGCGCCGTGGTCGCGGCCGCCGCGCTCACCGCCGTCTACGTCGTCCCCGCGGTGGCGGCGGTCGCCGGCTCGCGGGCCGGGCTGGTCGGCTACGCGGCGGGGGTGGCGGGGCGGGTCGCGGCCGGCGTGGTGAGCGGCAGCCGCACCTGGCCCGACGCGCTGGCGCACCCGGTGTCGGTGCTCGCCCTGGATGCCCTCGTGCTGCACTCGGTCCGGGGCCACCGGCGCGGCTCGCTGCGGTGGCGGGGCCGCCCCGTCGAGGCGAGGTCCGCGCACGCATCGGCGACGATGACCGGGTGACCTCCGCCGAGCAGCAGCGCCCCCGCACCTCGTTCGACCCGGCCGGGATGTCCGCCGCGGCGTTCTACCGCGTGCTGAACTCCGTCGTCGTGCCCCGACCGATCGCGTGGGTGTGCAGCCGCTCGGCCGAGGGGGTGCACAACCTGGCGCCGCACTCCTTCTACACGGTCGCCTGCGTCGACCCGCCGATCGTGCAGTTCACCTCGGTGGGCCGGAAGGACTCGCTGCGCAACGTGGAGGCGACCGGCGAGTTCACCGTGAACCTCACCCCGGAGGCGCTGTTCGAGCAGGTCAACGCCACCGCGACCGAGTTCCCGCCGGACACCAGCGAGGCCGAGCACGCCGGGGTGCGGCTGGAGCCGGCGGAGAAGGTGTCGGCGCTCCGGGTGGCGGAGTCTCCGGTGAGCATCGAGTGCGAGCTGCACTCGACGCTGCGCCTGGGCGACAGCACGGTGGTCCTCGGCCGGGTCGTGCACGTCAGCGCCTGGAGCGCGGCGGTGCGGGACGGCCGGCCGCGGATCGAGGAGCTGCGCCCGCTGGCCCGGCTCGGCGGGAACGAGTGGACGACGATCGGCGAGGTGCGCGAGATCGCCCGGATCCCCTACGACCGGTGGGCGGCCGACCCCTCGATCGGCGAGCGGATCAGAGGCAGTTAGACGGGCCGTCGCGAGCGGGCCCCGCACGGGTCCGCGCAGCGAGGACGGAACGGCTCAGCGCTGCAGGGGGCCGGCACCTGGCCGCGGTGTCGTCGGCGAGGACGACGGTGTTCTAGCCCGGCAGGTGCGCGGCGACCTCGTCGGCCGCGTCCGCGCCGAAGGCCTCGGCGAAGCGCTCCAGGAAGCTGGCCCGCGGCAGGTCGTACTCCTGGGTGCCGATCACCTCGACGGCGGCGGTGGCGACCGCCGAGCCCAGCTGCGTCGACCGCTCGAGCCCCAGACCCCAGGTGCGGCCGGCGATGAACCCGGCCCGCAGGGCGTCACCGCCGCCGGTGGGCTCGACCGGCTTGGTCTCGGGTACCGCGATCACCGACAGCGGCTCCTCGCCGGCCCGCCGCACCAGGATCCCCTCGGCGGCGCGGGTGGTGACCCAGGTGCCGACCCGCGCCAGCACCTCGTCGGCGGTCCAGCCGGTCTTCTGCAGCAGCAGCGCCGCCTCGTACTCGTTGGTGAACAGCAGCTCCGCGCCGGTGACCAGGTCGCGGATCATCTCGCCGTCGGCCCAGGCCAGCTGCTGGCTGGGGTCGGCGGCGAAGGGGTAGCCGAGGTCCCGGCACTCCTGGGTGTGGCGCACCATCGCCGTGGGGTCGTTCGGGCCGACGACGACCAGGTCCGGCGCCCCGATCCGGTCGACGACCGGCGCGAGCTCGATCTGCGACGCCTCGGCCATGGCGCCCGAGTAGAACGACGCGATCTGGTTGTTCGACTGGTCGGTCGTGCACACGAAGCGGGCGGTGTGCTTGAGCTCCGACCAGCGCACGCTGCGGGTGTCCACCCCGTGCCGGGTCAGCCAGGCGTCGTAGTCGGCGAAGTCGCTGCCGACCGACCCCACCAGCACCGGCGCCAGGCCCAGCAGGCCCAGCCCGTACGCCATGTTGGCTCCCGCGCCGCCGCGGTGCTGCACCAGGTCGTCGACCAGGAACGACAGCGAGACGTTCTCCATCTGGCCGTCGACGAACTGCTCGGTGAAGCGGCCGGGGAAGGTCATCAGGTGGTCGGTGGCGATGGAGCCGGTGACGACGACGGGCACGGAGGGCTCCTGGGGGACGAACCGGAGGGGAACGGCGGGGATCGGGCACGCACACCCTAGGGGCCGGCCCGGGATGCCGCCGTCCCGAGGGCCCTACCTCGTCGCTGAGCCTGGTCAGCCGGGGCCGGGAACGGTGCCCTGGCCCGGCCCGGACAGCTCGCCGCGCAGCCACCACCCCAGCTGCACGGTGCCCACGGCGCCCAGCGCGACCCCGACGGCCGCGCCGGCGGTGACCACGAGGGGGCCGCCCGCGAAGCCGGCCACCTCCAGGCCCGAGACCACCCCTGCCCCGCCGAGGGTGAGGCCGCTCATCGCCACCCGGGTGGGCCGTTCCCACAGCGAGATCGGGCCGGTGCGGTGCACGCCCGCCTGCCCGGCGCGGGCCCGCAGGTAGTCGGGCAGCCAGCACAGCGCGCCGAAGGAGACGGCCAGCCAGCCGGGCGCACCGGCGGCCCACAGCGCCGCGGCGTAGGCCGCCTCGGTCAGCCGGTCGACGACGGAGTCGAGCACGAAGCCGCGCTGCGAGGCGCGCCCGGTGCCGATGGCGAGGGCGCCGTCGAGGCTGTCCAGCAGGCCGGAGAGCCCCACCAGCAGCCCGGCGACGATCAGCCACCCGCCCCCCGCGGCGGCCGGCGGCACCGCGGCGGCCGCCACCAGCACGCCCGCGGCGGTGGCGGCGACCGGGGGCAGCACGGCCAGCGGCCGGGCGAGGGTGTGCGCCAGCGTCAGCCAGCCGCGGACCAGCGGGGCCTGCGTGTCGGCGCCGCCGTGCCAGCGCGACCAGGCGGCCAGGTACTCCTCCCGATCGAGCACCGCGCCTCCTCCCGACGTCCAGCAGCACCAGGGACAGTAGGTGCATGCCCACCGCCGTCCGCCGCCGTGTGCTGCTGATCCTGCTGGCGGGAGCGCTGCTCGGCGCGGTGGCGCTGGCCGGCGGGCTGCTGGTCGGCGGAGACCGCCCGGCCGCCTCGGTCGCCGGCCCGGCGGCGGCTCCTCCCGCTGCCGTGGAGCCGCCCGGCCCGGTGCTGCTGGTCCCCGGTTACGGCGGCAACACGGCGTTGCTGGAACCGCTGGCGGAGCGCCTGCGAGGCACCGGCCGGGACGCCTCGGTGGTGGCGCTGCCGGGGAACGGGACCGGCGACCTGCGTGCCTCCGCCGCCGCGCTCGACGCCGCGGTGTCGGCGGCGCTGGCCCGCACCGGAGGCGGCAGCGTCGACGTCGTGGGCTACTCCGCCGGCGGCCTGGTCGCCCGGCTCTGGGTCGCCGACGGGCACGCCGACGTCGCCCGCCGGGTGCTCACCCTGGGCGCCCCGCACCACGGCACGGACCTGGCCCAGCTGGGCGCCCGGCTCGCGCCCGACCGCTGCCCGGATGGCTGCCGGCAGATGCTCCCGGACAGCGAGCTGCTCACCGGGCTCAACGCCGACGAGACCCCCGACGGGGTCGACTGGGTGTCGGTGTGGTCGGCGCAGGACCGCGTCGTGACGCCGCCGGACTCCGCCCGCCTGGAGGGCGCGCTCAACCTGACCGTGCAGTCGGTGTGCGCCGGGCGGGCGGTCAGCCACCAGGAGCTGCCCGGCGACCCGGTGGTGCAGGGCATCGTCGATGCCCAGCTCGGCGCCGGGGAGCCGGTGGAGCTCACCGCGGACGACTGCACCCGGCTGGGCGGCTGAGGTCCGGCTCGCGCGAGCCTGTCCCGGCGCGACGCCTGTCCCGGTGCTACGCCTGTCCCAGCGCGACGACCAGGCAGCAGCCCGCCAGCGCGAGCGCGACCGGCGTCATGAGCAGCCGCTCCGGGCGGCTACGGGAGATCCCGTTCATCACGACGCCGAGCGCGAAGTAGCCGGTGAGCACCCAGATGCCCACGCCGGCCACGACGTCGGGCAGGCCGGACAGCACCTCGGCCGCCTGCAGGATCACCACGGCGAAGAACGCGTACAGGAGGACGGAGACCGCGCTGCCGACCCGCAGACCCCGCGGCAGCACCTCGTGCTGGCCGCCCCACGCGAACCGCCCCAGCGGGCGGCCGGTCAGCAGCAGCAGCTGCAGGATGCCGAGAGCGGCGAGCAGGACGCAGGCCAGGACGGCGGCCAGGGTGATCACCGGCGCAGCCTATGGTCGGGCACCGGGCTCGTGACGATCGTGCCGCAGCGACGTGGACCTCGGAACAGCTGCCCCTCCGCGGCGTGGTGGCCCGACCGGTGGAGGGCGGTCACGACCATCCATGGATCTGTGGACGGCGTGCTGACCTGGGGATTCGTGCTGCGGCCGTCGATGATCGGCGGTATCCTTCGTACATGCGTTCGACTGGTGGGTGCGGGGCGGTGAGCCGCTTGTCGGCTGCGCTGGACGAGCTGGCCGACGAGGACCTGAGTGGGAAGTTCGGGCCGGAGCTGCTGGAGCAGCTGGGTGGGCTGCTGGTGGCGTCGAACCGGCTGTCCGCGGAGGTCGCGCGGGTGGTGCGGGAGTGCGAGGTGACCGGCGCCGCGGAGCACGACGGGCAGAAGACGATGGCCTCCTGGCTGCGCGGGCACGCCCGGTTCTCACCGGGTGCGGCGGCGAGGGTGGTGCGCTCGGGTCGGGCGCTGGCCGAGCTGCCGGCGGCGGCGGCAGCGGGTGCGCTGAGCGCGGAGGCGATCGCGCCGGTCGCGGCGCCGGCCAGCCTCGCCGCCGCCGAGGAGCAGGGCGTGGATGTGGCCGGGGTGGACGCCGCCCTGGCCGAGGTCGCCGCGGCTCGGCCGCACGCGGAGCTGCGGCAGGTGGTCGAGCACTACCTGGCCCGCCTCGACCCCGACGGCACCGAGCCCGACCCGACCGAGGGCCGGTCGCTGACGTTCGCCAGGCACGCCGACGGGTCGCTGTCCTTCCGCGGCGAGCTCGACGCCGTGGGTGGGGAGAAGCTGCAGGCGGCGGTGGAGTCGATCGTGCAGGCCTCCCGCCCCGCCGGGGACATGCGCACCCGGGCGCAGCAGTCCGCGGATGCGCTGGTGCAGCTGTGCGACAACGCCCTCGCCGCCGGGAACCTGCCGACGCTGCGGACGGTGAAGCCGCACGTGGTCGTGCGCGTCGACCTCGACGACCTGGTCGACCCCGCCACCGGCCCGGCGCCGCCCGCCTCGGGTTCGGGGCGACGATCTCCGCCGCCCGCGCCCGCTGGCTGGCCTGTGACGGCAACGTCACCCGCATCGTCATCGGCCCCGACGGCCAGCCCCTGGACCTCGGCCGCACCCACCGCGTCGTGCCCGCCCGCCTGCGGCGGGCCGTCGAGGCACGGGACGGCGGCTGCGTGTTCGCGGGTTGTGACGCCCCCACCCACTGGTGCGACGTCCACCACGTCCTGCACTGGGCCGACGGCGGCCAGACCTCCCTGGACAACGCGGGCCTGCTCTGCGAACGGCACCACACCAAGGTCCACCACGGCTTCACCATCGAACGAGATACCGCCGGCCGGTGGCACACCTACCGGCCCGACGGCACCGAGATCCTCGTCCTGCCACGCATAGCCGAGCAGCCCGCCTGCTCCCACGCGGGCTGACCGGACCGCGCCGTCGGCGCCGGCACCCGTCATGTCAACAGGAGCCGGTCGACCTGCTGTCGCCGGGCTGGACTGCCCGTGCGCGTCGGTCGGCATGCCTCGTCCGTGCATCTCCGCATGACCCGACCGCGACGGCGGGTACGCCCCGCCCATGGCCCCTCCCCTGAGCGACGCCCTCGTGGTCGACGTCCTGCGCCGGGTCGACCGGCTGCTCACGCCGCTGGCCACCCGCCTGGGCCGGCCACCGGAACTGCCGCGGCGCGAGCGCGACGAGTGGTGGGCCGAGCAGGTCTCCCGGGTGGCGGCCGGGGTGTCGGCCGTCCCCCGGCTCGCCGGCAAGCTCGCCGACCTGCTGCCGCTGCAGAACACGGTGGGCACCGCGGCGCAGTCGCTCGTGGTGCTCGGCGTCGCCGGCGAGCACGGCGTGGAGGCGCCGGCCGAGCGGGTGTCCCTGCTCGCCCGGGTGCTGCTCGACCGGAATCTTCCCGCGGCCGCCGTCGAGCCGCTGATGACCCGCGAGAAGGGGACCTACGTGCAGGGCGCGCTCGGCCCCCGCGAGGAGCGCCGGGGCGCCAAGGGCGCCGCCCGCACCCTGTGGCGGGCGGCCCGGCTGCTGAGCCGCATCGACGACGCCCTCGACGCCCGTCCGAAGGGAGGCTACTGGCCCGCGGGCTGTCCAACCTGCCGGTCGTCGGCGTGGTCGGTGGCTACGCCGCCGAGCGGGTGGCGCTCCGCCGGGCCGCCGGGCGGGCCGCGGACCTGCTGGAGGGCCCGGTCAGTCCGTGAGGTCGGGAGACCGGCCGGCGGCGAGGTTCGTGAACACCTCACGCGTCGCCGTCGACCGGTTCATGGTGATGAAGTGGATGCCGGGCACGCCCTCGTCCAGCAGCCGCGAGCACAGCTCGGTGGCCACCTCCACCCCGAACGCCCGCACGGCGGCCTTGTCCTCCGGGCGGTCGCCGTCCAGCGCCGCGAAGCGGTCGGCGAGGTCGGCGGGGAACGCCTGGCCGGACAGCTGCACGATGCGGGTGATCTGCCGGACGTCGGTCACCGGCATCACCCCGGCGATCACCGGCACGTCGCAGCCCCGGGCGGCCACCCGGTCGCGCAGCCGCAGGTAGTCCTCGGCGCGGAAGAACATCTGGCTGATCGCGAAGTCGGCCCCGGCCCGGCACTTGGCCACGAACATGTCGATGTCGGAGTCGAGGTCCGGCGAGCGCGGGTGCCGCTCGGGGAAGGCCGCGACGCCCACGGAGAAGTCGCCCATCGAGCGGATCAGCTCGACCAGCTCCGCGGCGTACCGCAGGCCCTCGGGGTGCGGCACCCACTCGGCCTGCGGGTCCGCGCCCGGCGGGTCGCCGCGCAGCGCCAGCAGGTTGCGGACGCCGGCCGCGGCCAGCCGGCTGACCACGTGCCGCAGCTCGGCGACGCTGTGGTCGACGGCGGTCAGGTGCGCCAGCGGGGTCATCGTCGTCTCGGCGGCGATCCGCTCGGTCATCGAGACCGTGCCCTCGCGGGTCGACCCGCCCGCGCCGTAGGTCACCGACACGAAGGAGGGGCGCAGCTGCTCGAGCCGGCGCAGCGCCGTCCAGAGCTGCTCCTCCCCGGCCGTCGTCTTCGGCGGGAAGAACTCGAACGACCAGGTCGGGCGCTCGGTGGCGAGCAGCTCGCGCACGGTCGGGGTCACGGCAGCCCAGGGTACGGGCGCGGGCGGACCCGGCCCGGCGCCGGTCCCCACCGACCGACCCCGCACGGGTGCATCCGGGACCGGACCGGGAGACGAAGAGTCCCGTGACCCGAGACCGACCGAGTGGAGGAACGATGCAGCGGAGCACCCCGGGAGTCCTGCTCGTGCAGCCGTGCCCCACCGGGTTGGGCGATACTGGCCCCATGATCGCCGGGGCGCAGGAGCGCGAGTCCGTCCGCCCCGTGTCCCCGGTGGCCGCCGCCGACCTCGACCGGATCCGCGCCGCCGTGGCCGGCTCGCTCACCGACTTCCTCGACCAGCAGCGCGCCACACTGGCCGGCATGGACCCCAGCCTGGTCCCGGTGGTCGACGAGGTCTGCGCCGTCGCCGAGGGCGGCAAGAAGCTGCGCCCGTCGTTCGCCTACTGGGGCTGGCGCGGCGCCCGGGGTCAGGGACCGGGCGGCGGTGAGGACGAGGACGCCGTGCTCCGCGCCGTCGCCGCGCTGGAGTTCGTGCACGCCAGCGCCCTGGTGCACGACGACGTCATGGACGCCGCCGGCACGCGCCGGGGGCGGCCCACGACGCACATCGGCTTCGCCGACCGGCACACCACGCACAACTTCTCCGGCGACCAGGACCTGTTCGGCGTCGGCGCGGCGATCCTGGTGGGCGACCTGGCGCTGGTGTGGTCCGACGAGATGCTCCGCTGCTCGGGCATCTCCGAGGCGGCGCTGGGCCGCGCCCGCGCCGTCTGGGACACCATGCGCACCGAGGTGACCGCCGGGCAGTACCTCGACCTGCTCCGCGCCGCCGGCGGGCTCCCGGGCCCCGACGGCGCGCTCACCGTCGCCCGCTACAAGAGCGCCGGGTACACCGTGCAGCGCCCGCTGCAGCTGGGCGTGGCCATCGCCGGCGCCGGCCCCGCGGTCGTGGAGGCGTGCGCCGCCATCGGCCTCCCGCTCGGTGAGGCGTTCCAGCTGCGCGACGACCTGCTCGGCGTGTTCGGCGATCCCGAGGTCACCGGCAAGTCCGCCGATGACGACCTGCGCGAGGGCAAGCAGACCCTGCTGGTGGCCCTCGCCGAGGAGGCCGCGGACGACGCCGGCCGGCGCCTGCTGCACCAGCTGCTGGGCAACCCCGACGCCGGCGCCGACGAGTTCGAGGCCCTGCGCGAGCTGCTGGTGTCCACCGGCGCCCGCGACCGGGTGGAGGAGCGCATCACCCGGCGCACCGCCCTCGCCCGGGAGGCCATCGCCGAGGCGCCCATCGCCGACGACGCCCGCGCCGCCCTCGACGCGCTCGCGGTCGCCGCCACCAGCCGCACCGCCTAGATGGGGCTCCGCCAGACGATGCGCCGCGTTCCCGGCCGCACCGACCACGTCGTCGTCGTCGGCGCCGGCCTGGCCGGGCTGGCCGCCGCCCTCCGGCTGCGCGGCGCCGGCCGCGAGGTGACGCTCGTCGAGCGCGCCGCCGGCCCCGGCGGGCGGGCCGGTCGCGTGGAGCAGTCGGGGTACGCCCTAGACACCGGCCCCTCGGTCTTCACCGCTCCCGAGATCGTCGCCGACACCCTGGCCGCGGTGGGCGAGCGGCTCGAGGACCGGCTCCCCCTCCGCCGCCTGGACACCAGCTACCGGGCGCAGTTCGCCGACGGCACCCACCTCGACGTGCACGCCGACCCCGACGCGTTCGCCGCGGAGGTCGCCGCGCTCTGCGGGCCGGTCGAGGCCGACGCCCTGCGCCGGTACCTGGCCGATCTGGCCGAGCTGTACCGGCTGCAGCTGGACACCTTCATCGACCGCAACCTCGACTCCCCGCTGGACCTCCTCGGCCCCGAGCTCGTCGCGCTCGCCCGGCGGGGCGGTTTCGGCCGGCTCTCCCGGCACGTCGGGCGGTACTTCGCCGACGACCGGCTGCGCCGGCTGTTCAGCTTCCAGGCCCTCTACGCCGGGGTCAGCCCGTTCCGGGCGATCGCGGCCTACGCCGTCATCGCCCAGCTCGACATCGGCGCCGGCGTGTGGCATCCGGCCGGCGGGATCGCGGCGGTGCCCCGCGCCCTGGCCGCGGCGGCCGCCGACGCCGGGGTGGCCGTCCGGTACGGCGCGTCGGTGGCCGAGCTGTCGACGTCCGGCAACCGGGTGGACGCCGTGGTCCTGGCCGACGGTGAGCGGCTGCCCGCCGACGCCGTCGTCGTCACCACCGACGCCCCGCACACCCTGGTGCCCGGCCTGCGCGGACCGCGGCGGCCGGTCTACTCGCCCTCCTGCGTCGCCCTGCACCTGGGCGTCCGGGCCGAGCTCCCGGGCCAGGCGCACCACACGATCAGCTTCGGCCACGCCTGGGAGCAGGTGTTCGACGAGCTGACCCGCGACGGCCGCCCCATGAGCGACCCGAGCCTGCTGATCAGCATGCCCTCGGTCACCGACCGGAGCCTGGCGCCCGAGGGCGGCCAGGTGCTGAGCGTGGTGGCGCCGACGCCCAACCTGGACCCGCACAGCGGCGGCAACCCCGAGCTGGACTGGACGGCGCTGGGCCCCCGGTACCGCGAGGAGCTGCTGGCCACGCTGGAGAGCCGCGGGTTCAGCGGGGTCACCGACGCGATCGAGGTGGAGCACATGGACACCCCGCTGAGCTGGGCCGCGCAGGGGATGGCCGCCGGCACCCCGTTCGCGCTGGCGCACACGTTCGGCCAGACCGGGCCGTTCCGCACGCCGACGCTCCCCCGCCGGGGTCCGGAGAACGTGGTGCTGGCCGGCTCCTCGGTGCAGCCCGGGGTCGGCGTCCCGATGGTGCTGATCAGCGGCCGGCTGGCAGCCGAGCGCATCACCGGGCAGGTCCGCCGGTGACCGCCCTGCGGCCCCCGGGCACCCAGGCGCACCGGCAGGAGCGGCTGCGCGCCGCGTACCGGCACTGCGCGGCCATCGCCGCCGAGCACGGCAAGAGCTACCACCTGGCCACGCGCCTGCTCACCCCCGACCGGCGCCCGGCGGTGCACGCGCTCTACGCCGCCGCCCGGGTCGCCGACGACCTGGTGGACGTGCCCGGCGCGGACCCCGAGGGCGACCTGGCGGAGTGGTCCCGCGCCGTCCTCGCCGAGCTGGACACCGGCTGGTCCGACGACCCGGTCCGGCTCGCCCTGGTGCACACCTACCGCCGGTACGACATCCCCGTCGAGCACCTCGTCGACTTCCTGGCCGCGATGACCAGCGACCTGGAGGTCACCGGCTACGCCGACCTGGCCGCGCTGGACCGGTACATGTGGGGCTCGGCGTCGGTGATCGGGCTGCAGGTCCTCCCGGTGCTGGGCACCGCCCCCGGGGTGGCCCGCGAGGAGGCCGCGCCGCACGCGATCGCCCTCGGCGAGGCGTTCCAGCTGACCAACTTCCTCCGCGACGTCGCCGAGGACGCCGACCGCGGGCGGGTCTACCTCCCCGCCGACCTCATGGCCGCGCACGGGGTGACCCGCGAGCAGCTGGTCGAGCGGCGGCACGACGCCCGGTTCGCCGCGCTCATGCGCGAGATGGTTGCGATCGTCCGGCGGCGGTACGACGACGCCGCCCCCGGGACGCCGCTGCTCGCACCGGAGTCCCGTGACTGCGTGCGCGCCGCCACCGACCTCTACGGCGGCATCCTCACCGAGATCGAGCGCGCGGACTACCGGGTGCTGGACGGGCGGGTGTCGGTGTCCAGGCCGCGCCGCCTGGCGGTGTTCGCCCGCCGGTTGACCGCCGCCCAGCTGGCCAGGGTCAGGGTCACCATGGCGAACCCGAAGAGCAGGTCTTCCACCGGCGCGTAGGCGATCCGCGGGCCCCAGATGGTGCCCGGGTCGTAGGTGACGACGTCCAGGCCGGTCAGCACGCCGTTCATCAGCAGCTGGAAGGTGATGACGATCGCGTAGGCGGTCCAGAACACCTTCCGGGTGACCATGCGGGTGCGGTAGACGGCCAGGTCGACGACCAGCACGCCGACGACCGCGAGCACGGCCAGCGCCGAGTAGCTCACCGGCCCACCCGCTCCCCGGGTGGCAGCGCTTCCTCGGCCGGGTACCCGGCGTCCCAGCGGGTCACCTTGCGCACCGCCTCCAGCGCGAGCACCGAGCACAGCGGGACGACGAGGAAGAACAGCACCTCCTCCAGCGGGATCCCCCCGGGCAGCCGGACGTCGAGGGTGCGGGTGGCCGAGTAGTCCCAGTGCCCCTGCGCGATCGCGTAGAGCACCCAGACGACGAAGACCACGAACTCCGGCACGACGGCCACCAACAGCCGCCGCCAGCGGGCGTAGACCCGCACCCCGAGGACCAGCTCCAGCGGCGCGGTGACCAGGAGGCAGCCGGCCAGCAGGGCCAGGTAGGTCAGCTGCTCCACGGAACCGGCTTCCGTCCCCGCCGCACGCCCGGATGCACCCGGCTCAGAGGGCCAGCGCCTGCGCCCGGCGGGTGACCTCGGTGTGCCGGTCGTCCCGGAGCGCCTGCACCGGGGTGCCGGGGAGCGACTCGTCCTCGCGGAACAGCCAGTCGAATGCCTCCTCGTCGCTGAAGCCGCCGTCCTTCAGCACGGTCAGCAGGCCTGGCAGGTGCTTGAGGATCACCCCGTCCTGGACGAATGCCGCGGGGATCTTCCCGTTCCCGCTGCCGGGGACGGCCATCAGCTTCCGGTCGCGCAGCAGCTGCCGGACCCGGTTCGGCGACGTGCCCAGCAGCTGGGCGACCTCGGCGGGGGTGAACGTGTCCATAGGATGCGAGCCTATGGCGACCATCGGACCAGCCGACAGCCCGGTGCCGGGACAGCCGCAGCCCGACGGCGGCGCGGAGGTCGCCGAGGACCCCGGCCTGGAGCCCCCGTACCTCGACCTGGAGGCCCTGGAGGCCCGGTCGCGGGAGCTGCTCCCCCAGCCCACCTACGACTACTACGCCGGTGGCGCGGAGACCGAGACGACCATGCGCGAGGCCACCGCGGCGTGGCGCTCGTGGCGGCTGCGGCCCCGGGTCCTGCGCGGGGTCACCGAGGCGTCCCTGGCCACCGAGCTGCTCGGGGCGGCGGTGGGCACGCCGATCGGCATCGCCCCGTGGGCCTACCAGGCGATGGCCCATCCCGACGGCGAGCTGGCCACCGCCCGCGCCGCCGCGGCCTCGGGCGCGCTCATGACCGTGTCGACCAGCGCCAACAACAGCCTGGAAGAGGTCGCCGAGGCCGCCCCGGGCAGCCCGCGGTGGTTCCAGCTGTACCGGCTGCACTCCGACCGGCACACCGAGGACCTCGCCCGGCGCGCCGGGGACGCCGGCTACCAGGCGCTGGTCCTCACCGTCGACGTCCCGGTGCTCGGCCGCCGCCGCCGCGACATGGGGCACGACTTCGTGCACCGCGCCGGCGTCCGGATGGCCAACCGGCCGCCCGAGGGCGAGGAGCCGACGCTGGACGGCCTGGCCACCGGCACCTGGACCTTCGACGCGATCGCCCGCTTCGGCGAGGTGTCGGGGCTGCCGGTGGTCGTCAAGGGCATCCTCCGGGGCGACGACGCCGTCCGCTGCGTGCAGGCCGGCGCCGCCGCGGTCTGGGTGACCACGCACGGCGGACGCCAGGCCGATCCGTGCGTCGCCAGCGCGCACGCCCTCCCGGAGGTGGTCGACGCGGTGGGCGACGACGCCGAGGTCTACGCCGACGGCGGCATCCGCTCGGGCTCCGACGTGCTCACCGCGCTGGCGCTGGGCGCCTCGGCTGTCTTCCTGGGCCGGCCGATCGCCTGGGGGCTCACGACCGGCGGCGAGCGCGGCGTCGCCGGCGTGATCGACGGGCTGACCGCCGAGCTGGCGCACGCCATGGTCCTCTGCGGGCTGCCCGACGTCCGTGCGCTCCCCCGGGACACCGTGACCCCGGCCGGCGTGATCCGGCGCACCTGACCACGCGCACCAGCCGTACCAGGGGCCTCCCGACCCGCGTGGTTGGGCCCGGGGAACGGCTACCCCTCCTACACTCGGCAGGGTGGACACCGCCGTGACCGACCCCGTGGTCGGCCTCGTTCTCGAGGGGCGCTACCGCCTCGAGGAGCGGCTGGCGCGCGGCGGCATGTCCACGGTCTACGCCGCCACCGACCTGCGGCTGCACAAGACCGTCGCGGTGAAGGTCATGGCCGAGCACCTGGCCCACGACCCCACGTTCGTCGACCGGTTCACCCGCGAGGCGCGGGCCGCGGCCATGCTCAGCCACGTCAACGTGGTGGGCGTCAGCGACCAGGGCAGCGACCAGGGGCTGGTCTTCCTGGTGATGGAGCTGGTGCGCGGCCGCACGCTGCGCGACCTGCTCAGCGCCCGCGGCCGGCTCACCGTCGCCGAGGCCTTCGCCGTCCTCGAGCCGGTGCTGGCCGGGCTCACCGCCGCGCACCGCGCCGGCATCGTGCACCGCGACATCAAGCCCGAGAACGTGCTGATCGGCGTCGACGGCGTGGTGAAGGTGGCCGACTTCGGCCTGGCCCGCGCCGTCGTCGGCACCGGGCAGACCAGCCAGACCGGCGGCGTGCTCATCGGCACGGTCGCCTACCTCTCCCCCGAGCAGCTCGAGCGCGGCCGCGCCGACGCCCGCAGCGACATCTACGCCGCCGGGATCGTGCTGTTCGAGATGCTCACCGGGCACCCGCCCTTCGGCGGCGACACCCCGCTGGCCGTGGCGTACCAGCACGTGCACCACGACGTGCCGGCGCCGTCGGCGGAGGTCCCCGGGCTGCCCTGGCAGGTCGACGAGCTGGTCGCCCGCACCACGCGGCGCGACCCCGCCGGCCGGCCCGTGGACGCCGGGGCGTTCCTCGCCGAGCTCGCCGACGCGCGCCGCGACCTCGGGATCGAGCCGGTGCCCGTGCCGACCGGCCGCAGCGCCGCCCGCCCCGACACGCTGCGCCCCACCAACCGGCCCAGCCGTCCCCGCCACCCCAGCTCGCCGGGCACCCCGCGCACCGAGGTGCTCGGCAACCGCGCCACCCGCAACGGGCAGACCAGCACGCTGCCGGGCATGGGCGCCGGCCCGACCACCGACGTGCACGGCCGCCGGCCCGGCCCGGCCCGGCCGCGCCCGGGGGTCCCCGACCACATCCGCCGGCGCCGCGCCCGGCTCGCGGTGGCCGTCGTGGTGCTGCTGGCCATCACCATCGGCGCCGTCGGCTGGTGGCTGGGCGAGGGCCGCTGGACCGACGTCCCGTCGCTCGTGGGCAAGGAGGAGGCCGCCGCCATCGACCTCCTGCAGAGCGCCGGCCTGGACCCCGACCCGGTGGTCCAGGAGTGGAGCGAGACCGTCCCCGACGGGGTGGTCATCTCCACCGACCCGGCCCGAGGCGAGTTCATCCGCGGCACCGACGTGCGCGTCGTCGTCTCCAAGGGCCAGGAGCGGTACACGATCCCGCCGGAGCTGGTCGGCCGGCCCATCGACGAGGTCGAGGCGACCATCCAGAACGACGTCCCGGTGCAGCTCACCCGGGCCGAGGAGTACGACGACGACGTCCCGGCCGGGTCGGTCGTCCGGTTCGACCCGCCGGCCGGCGCCGACCTCAAGCGCGACCAGGTGGTCACCGCGTTCGTCAGCCAGGGCCGCGCCCCCGTGGCGGTGCCCGACGTCACCGGCCAGACGCCGGAGCAGGCGACCAGCAACCTGCAGTCGCAGGGCTTCCTCGTCGAGCGGATCGAGGACGGCCGCAGCGACGCCGTCGACGTCGGCGAGGTCATGGCCGTCGACCCCGGCCCGGCGGCCGGCCCGGTGCCCTTCGGCAGCACGGTCCGCATCCAGGTCTCCGCCGGCGTCCCGCTGGTCGCCGTGCCCGACGTCGTCGGCAAGTCCGGTGACGAGGCGACCGCGATCCTGCAGGCCGCGGGCCTCCAGGTGGAGGCCACCCGCTTCTTCGGCAACAGCGTCCTGCGGCAGAGCCCGGCGGCCGGGGAGACGGTCGAGCGCGGCACGCCGGTCACCATCCTGCTCAGCTTCGGATAGGCAGCCCTCCCCCGTGACGAACACCTCCCCCGGTGTGCCGCCCGTCGGCGCGCACATCCAGATCAAGGGCGGCCTGGCCAAGGGCGGGCTCGCCTACACCGACGCCGTCGGCGCCCGCGCGGTGCAGGTCTTCGTGGGCAACCCGCGCGGCTGGAAGCTGACCGACGGCGACCCCGAGCAGGACGCGCTGTTCACCGCCGGCTGCACCGAGCGCGGCGTGCCGTCGTTCATCCACACGCCGTTCCTGGTGAACGTCGGCTCGCCCACCGAGGCGACCGTCGGGCAGTCGGTCGCCTCGATCGCGCACAACCTGCGCCGCGGCGCCCAGCTGGGCTGCCAGGGCGTCGTCGTGCACGCCGGGTCGGCCGTCGGCGAGGACCGGTACGAGGCGGCCCTGCGCCAGCTGCGCGAACGGCTGCTGCCGGTGCTCGAGGCGGCCGACCCCGCCGGGCCCCGGCTGCTGATCGAGCCCACCGCGGGCGGCGGCAAGGCGCTGGCCGCCACGGTCGAGGACCTCGGCCCGTACTTCGCCGCGCTGGAGCACCACCCGCTGCTCGGCGTCTGCTTCGACACCTGCCACGCCTGGGCCGCCGGGCACGACCTCGCCGTCCCGGGCGGGATGGCCGCGACCCTGGATGCCCTGGAGGCCACCGTGGGCGCCGGCCGGCTGGGGCTGGTGCACGTCAACGACTCCCTCGACGAGTGCGGCTCCAAGCGCGACCGGCACACGACCATCGGCACGGGCACCATCGGGGCGGGGCCCTACGGCACCGGCCCGTTCGCCGAGCTCGTGCGGCACCGCACCACCGCCGGCGTCCCGATGGTCGTGGAGACCCCCAGCCTGCGCGACGGCGACCCGTGCGGCGGCCACGCCGCCGACATCAAGCTGCTGAACTCGCTGATCGGCGACCCAGCGGCCGGCTGAGCCGCCGGGTCCGATGACTCACCCGACGCGGATGTGGATCACGGCGACGTCGTCGGCGAGCCGGGCGGTGACGCGCCAGCAACCCGCGGTCGGCAGGTGCACCCCGGTGGGCAGGAACCCCGGGAGACCTGCGGCCGTCGGCGCCGGCTCGGCCCGGCCCCGGGCATCGCCGTCCGTGGATCGGACCTCGATCTCCGGCTGGGCATCCGCTCCTACCCAGACGCCGAGCTTGACGTAGAACTCGTCGCGGCGCCGTTCGGCGGCGTCTCCCCAGGTGCCCTCCACCGGCACGAGGACGAACAGCCGGCCCGTGCCGACGACCTGCGGATCGCCGGCCCCGCCCAGCTGCTCGACGAGCTCGGCCGGTGGATCGTCGGCCAGCCGGGGCGTGGTGTCGCAGTCGGCCGTGCCGGCCGAGGTCGTCGACGGGGTTGTCGCGATCGCGGGCTCGCCGGCCGATCCGCACCCGGCTGTCACCCCGGCTGCGACCCAGAGGAGCACGACCGGCGCACGGAGCATCCGGATCACACGGCCACTCCCCCTGGTCCACACCCGGCTCAGCGGCCGAGCAGCTCCGCGAGGACGTCGCCGGCCCGATCGACGGCGGCCCGATCGACGTCCAGGTGGGTGACCAGGCGGATCCGCGAGGCGCTCACCTGGCTGACCAGCACACCGCGGGCCTTGGCCGCCTCGGCGACCATCGGCGCCTCGACGCCCTCGAGCACCACCATGTTGGTCTCGACCGTCGCCGGGTCGACCCCGAGCCGCTTGGCCAGCAGCCGCGCGTGCTCGTGGTCCTCCCCCAGCCGCGGCAGGTGGTGGTCCAGCGCGTAGGTGCAGGCCGCCGCCAGGACGCCGACCTGCCGCATGCCGCCGCCCAGCCGCTTCCGCCACAGCCGCGCGGTCGCGATCCGCTCCGCCGAGGCGACCAGCACCGAGCCGACCGGCGTCCCGAGGCCCTTGGAGAAGCAGACCGACGCGGTGTCGGCCAGCCCGCCGTAGGTGGACAGCGGCACGCCGGAGGAGGCGTGCGCGTTCCAGATGCGGGCCCCGTCGAGGTGGACGGCGACATCCGCCGTGCGCGACCAGTCCCACAGCTGCTGCAGCTGGTCCAGCGGCTGCACCAGGCCACCGCCGCGGTTGTGCGAGTTCTCCACCGCGATCGCGGCCGTGGCGGTCAGGTGCCAGTTGTCCTTCGGCCGCACCTGCTCGATCAGCTGCTGCGCGTCCAGCCGGCCATGCCCTCTCCCACCATCCCGCCCCGACAGCCCCGAGACGACCGTGCGCGTGGAGATCCCGAAGATGGCCGCCGCGGCGCCCATCTCGTAGGTGACGACGTGCGCGTCGGCGTCGCAGAGGACCTCCTGGCCCGGCTCGCAGACCAGGCGCATGCCGATCTGGTTGCCCATCGTCCCCGACGGCACGAACATCGCGGCCTCGTGGCCGAACAGCTCCGCGGTCCGCTCCTCCAGGGCCCGGACGGTGGGGTCCTCGACGTAGACGTCGTCGCCGACCTCGGCCTCGGCCATGGCCCGGCGCATGCCGGGGGTGGGCCTGGTGACCGTGTCGGACCGGAGGTCGATCAGGTCGGCGGCGTCGCTCATCCCCGCAGCATCTCCGCGACGAGGAAGGCCAGCTCCAGCGACTGCCCGGTGTTCAGGCGCGGGTCGCAGGCGGTCTCGTACCGGCTGTTGAGGTCCTCGTCGCTGATCTCCATGGCGCCGCCGAGGCACTCCGTGACGTCCTCACCGGTCAGCTCGACGTGGATCCCGCCCGGCCAGGTGCCCAGCGCCCGGTGGACGTCGAAGAAGCCGAGCACCTCGTCGACGACGCGGTCGAAGTGCCGGGTCTTGTAGCCGGTCGGCGACTCGTGGGTGTTGCCGTGCATCGGGTCGCACTGCCACACCACCTGGTGGCCGGAGGCGGTGACCTTCTCGACGATGCCGGGGAGGACGTCGCGGATCTTGCCGTTGCCCATGCGGCTGATCAGGGTCAGCTTGCCGGGGACGCCGTCGGGGTCCAGCCGCTCGACCAGCTCGGTGGCCTGCTCCGGCGTCGTCGTCGGGCCGATCTTCACGCCGATCGGGTTGGCCAGCTTCGAGACGAACTCGATGTGCGCGCCGTCCATCTGCCGGGTCCGCTCCCCCACCCACACGAAGTGGGCCGACAGGGCGTAGGGGCGGCCCTCGTGCATGCGCAGCAGCGCGCGCTCGTAGTCGAGGATCAGCGCCTCGTGCGAGTTGAACAGCTCCACGCCGCGCAGTGCGTCGGACTCGATGCCACAGGCCCGCATGAACGCCAGCGCGCGGTCGATCTCCCGGGCGATCACCTCGTAGCGCACGCCGGCCGGGGAGCTCGCGACGAAGTCGCGGTTCCAGTCGTGGACGGCGTGCAGGTCGGCGAGGCCGCCGCGGGCGTAGGCCCGGATCATGTTCATCGCGGCCGCGGAGTTCGCGTACGCCCGCACCAGCCGGTTCGGGTCGGGGATCCGCTTCTCCAGCACCGGCTCCAGCGAGTTCACCATGTCGCCGCGGTAGGACGGCAGGCCCAGGGCGTCGGTGTCCGACGAGCGCGGCTTGGCGTACTGCCCGGCCACCCGGCCGACCTTGACCACCGGCACGCTCGCGCCGTAGGTGAGGACGACGGCCATCTGCAGCATCGTCCGCGTGGTGGCCTGCAGGTGCGGCTCGGTGTTGAGGTCGAAGGTCTCGGCGCAGTCACCGCCCTGCAGCAGGAACGCCTTGCCCTGGGCGACGTCGGCCAGCTGCGCGCGCAGCGTGTCGACCTCGCTGGGGGCGACGATCGGCGGCACCGTGGACAGCGTCTCCAGCACAGCGTCGAGGGCGGCCCGGTCGGGCCACCGCGGCTGCTGGGCGGCGGGCAGCTCCCGCCACCTGTCCAGGCCGGGCACCGTCGGGACCGATTCGGGGAGACTCACACCGCTCAGGGTACGGGCGACCGTCGTCCCGCTCGACGAGAGCGCCGTCCCATTCCCGCTGTGCGGGCCCCGCGGCCGGCACCGGCCGCGCCCCGGCGGTCCACCGGGCCCGGAGCCGCACCGCGCCCGCGGCCGGCCGGCGGGGCGGTCGCCGGCACGGGAAATGGTCGGCGACGACAATTCTGTGGTGGCCCACCGAATGGCCCCAACGCGAATGGCGCAGGCATTCCCGGACAGGTCTGAGGACGCCGGATGGCCCGGGATCCCGCGGCATCTGCTCCGACCGGTGGCCCCTCTCGACCAATTCCGGAGCTGTAGCGAGTACACACCACCGGTCCCACCAGTCACATTCGATGACGAAGAAATCACGAGCGGCCATTCCGGTGCGGCATCGGCTCCGGCGTGCCGAGACAGGGAACGGAGGTGGCACGTGGCCACCACTGATGACCGGAAGGCCGATGATGCGCAGGACGACCCCGCCCCCCTGGGCCCGCCCTTCCTCCTGGGGCATCCGCGCCAAGGTGGTGGCGCTGGCGGTGAGCAGCGTCGTGGTTACCGGCGTCGCGATGGGTGGCGTCAGCGCCTGGCAGAGCAGCGACTTCGCCGACGCCGCCGCCCGTGACATGGACGCCCTGGTGGCCGAGGACATCAGCCGCGCCGCCCGTGGCGCCTACGACCTCGTCTCCACCCAGGGCGCCTCGACGGCGATGAAGGTCGACTACGACCTCAACGCGGCCCGGTACGTCCTGCAGCAGTCCGGCGGCTTCGCGATCGACGGATCCGGGAAGGACCCGGTCGCCTGGGACGCCAAGAACCAGATGACCGGAGAGGTCACCCCGGTGCTGCTGCCGCGGGTGCTGATCGGCGGCCAGTGGCTGGGCCAGAACAGCGACGCCGCCGTCCCCACCCCCGTGGTCGACCCGATCATGCAGATGGTCGGCGCCACCGTGACGATCTTCCAGAAGACCCCCGAGGGCAACTTCCTCCGCGTGGCGACGAACGTGCAGGCCGCCAACGGGTCCCGCGCCATCGGCACGTACATCCCGGCCGTCAACCCCGACGGCAAGCCCAACCCGGTCGCCGCCGCCGTGAGCAACGGGCAGACCTTCCGCGGCAACGCCTTCGTGGTGGACTCCTGGCTGGTGTCGGCCTACGAGCCGATCCTCGGCCCCGCCGGTGACGTGATCGGCGTCCTCTACGTCGGCGTGAAGCAGACCAACCTGCCCGCCCTCCGCCAGGGCCTCGAGGCGACCACCATCGGCGAGAACGGCCACATCGAGGTCTACGGCGGGACCGGCGACCGCGCCGGCACCGTGCTGATCAGCCCCGACGGCGCCCGTGACGGCGAGCAGCTGCTCGAGGCGACCGACGCCGACGGCGACCCCTACGTGCAGCAGATCGTCGACGCCGCGGTGCAGCTCGGGGAGGGCGAGCAGGCCACCGTGCGCTACGTCGACCCCGAGGCCGGCCCGACGACCGCGCGGGTCTCCTACTACGCGCCGTGGGACTGGGTGATCACCGCCGTCACCCGGGACGCCGACTTCGCCGGCGCCAAGGACGCGCTGGACGAGGGCCGGACCGCGATGGTCTGGGCCCTGGTGCTCGCCGCCGTCGTGATCGCCGTGCTGGGTGGGCTGATCGCGCTCTGGGTCGGCCGCCGACTGACCCAGCCGCTGGTCTGCCTGCGCGACCGCATGGCCGAGATCGCCGACGGCGAGGGCGACCTGACCCAGCGCATGGACGACTCTCGCGACGACGAGGTCGGCCAGCTGTCCGGGGCGTTCAACCGCTTCGTGGACAAAGTCGCCGGCACCGTCCGCGACATCCACCGGTGCGCCCAGCAGGTCGCCGGCTCCGCCGCCGGTGTCTCGACCGTCGCCGACGGCCTCGCCACGCGGGCCGCCCGCAGCCGTGACCAGGCGCAGGGCGCGCACGGCGTCGCCGCCGAGATCAGCAGCAGCGTCTCCTCGGCCGCGGCCGGCGCCGAGGAGATGGGCGCCTCGATCACCGAGATCGCCCGCAGCGCCGCCGAGGCGGCCGAGGTCGGCCGCATGGCCGCCTCGCTGGCGGAGCAGACCGAGACGACCATCGCCGCGCTCGGCGCCAGCTCGGCGGAGATCGGCGACGTCGTCAAGGTGATCTCCGGGGTCGCGGAGCAGACCAACCTGCTGGCCCTCAACGCCACCATCGAGGCCGCGCGGGCCGGCGACGCGGGCAAGGGCTTCGCCGTCGTCGCCAACGAGGTCAAGGAGCTGGCCCAGGAGGCGGCCAAGGCCAGCGAGGAGATCGCGCAGCGGGTCCAGGGCATCCAGTCCGAGACCACCGCCGCCGTCGGGTCGATCTCCCGGATCGCCGAGGTGGTCCGATCGATCAACGACCACCAGACGACGATCGCCAGCGCCGTGGAGGAGCAGACCGCCACCACCCGTGAGCTGACCCGCAGCGTGGCCACGGCCGCCGAGGGCGCCGGCACGGTGACCACCACGCTGACCACGGTCAGCCGGGACGCCGACGACAGCGCCGCCGACGTGGAGCGGGCCCGGGCCGCCGCGCAGGAGCTCGACGCCCTGTCCCGCGAGCTGAACCGCCTGCTGGGGGTCTTCACCGTCTGAGCACTCCCGTGCACGCACGAGAGCCCCTCTCCCGGAACCGGGAGGGGGGCTCTCGCGCACCGGGGCGACGTCGGCCGCCCCGGACGTCAGGGCATGGCGGGGACGTCAACGCATGGCGGGGACCGGGAGCCCCATGAGCCGCAGCAGCCGGCACACCGGCGGGGAGGCGGCCACCAGGACGACGTCCGCGCCGAGGGCCGGCGCCAGGCCGTGCGAGTCGACGAAGGACACCCCGGACAGGTCGACGGCGACGACCCCCGAGTGGGTCTCGCGCACGTGGCTCAGGACCGCATCGAGCAGCTCCCGGCCGAGGACGTCCAGCTCACCGGAGGCGGCGACCACCGGCCGGTCGCCGTCGCGCCGCACCTCGACCGACAGCGCCGTGGCATCTGCACCGGGCACCCGGCCAGCGTGCGGCAGCGGGCCGGTCCGGCGCCGTCGGCGGGCGGGGTCCGGCCGGCGCGAGGGCGCGGCGGCGGAGCGGTCACGGAACGGCGGGAGCGGGTGGGCGGGCCGTGTCATGCTCCGACGCTAGGTGGGATTCCGCGCCGTGCGGCAGGTCCACGGCCGGACGACTACTGCCCGCGGTCGTTGCCGTGACCCGGCAGTTCCACCGCCGCGCCTCACTCCGAGACCAGCGGTGTGGCGGGCCAGTCCAGCAGTCGCGCCCCGGTCACGGCCACCATGAGCGCGAGCTGGTCGGCCGGGTCGGCGGGGTCGTAGCCGGTGAGCTCGCGCACCCGCTGGAGGCGGTAGGTGACCGCCCGGACGCTGAGGTGCAGCCGGCGTCCGGCCGACGCCGCGTTGCGCCCGTCGGCGAAGTACGCCTCCACGGTCGCCACCAGCGGCTCGGCGCCACCGCGGGCCCCGGTGAGCGGGCCGAGCACCGTGCCGACCAGGTCGGAGATGGCGGCCTCGTCCCGCAGCAGCACGCGGTAGACGAGCATGTCGCGCGCGTGGACCACCCGGTCGGGGAGGCCGAGCCGCTCGGCGACCTCCAGCGCGTCCACCGCCTCGCGGTAGGACCTCAGCACGCCCCTCGGGCCGGCATGGGTGCGCCCCACGCCGACGCGCCAGTCCGGCCGGCGGGTCAGCCGCGCCACGGCCGGCCCCGCGGCCTCCGCGAGGGCCTGGCCGTCGCCCTCGCGACCGGGCTGCGCCGGGCCGCCGGAGAGGACGCTCACCAGCCGGCCGTCCCTGGCCTCCACGAGCAGGTCCCGGTCGCCGAACCGGGCGCGCGCCGCGTCCTCCAGCCACCTCGTGAGATGCATCCCCGAGTCGGCCGGCCGGTCCGTGGCCGCCACCGTGACGGTGTGGCTGCCGGCCAGGGCCATGCCCAGGCGTTCGGCGCGCTCCACCAGCGAGCCGACCTCCGACCGGCCGGTGAGCAGGTCGTCGACGAACTCCCGCCGGAAGGCCTCCTCCCGGCGGACCACTTCCCGCTGGGCCTCCTCGTGCCCGGCCGCGAGGGCCGCGAGTGCGGTGTCGGCCCCCTGCCACACCGCCTCCCCCACCGCCACGAGGGCCGCGGAGCCCACCGGCCGGCCGCGCGCCTGCGCGACGAGGCCGGGCAGCCGCGGCCACAGCCGGCGCGAAGCGCTCATGTACAGGTCCACCAACGCCGGCAGCGCCACCCCCTGCTGCGCGGCCTCGGCGCCGAGGTGCCGGCAGTGGGCCACCTCGTCGTCCGTCAGGCGCCGGCCGTGCACGGCCACCTCGACGAGGGTGGTCAGGTACCCCTCCACCAGGGACGTCGGCAGCCCGTGCTCGCGGCCCGCCGCCGCACCGACCTCGGCGACCGCCGCGGACGCCGACTCCTCGACCGCCCGGCTCACCCGTCCCACTCTCCCGCCGCCCGGAGGGGAGCAGCCCGTCCCGGCTCGCGGCTCACGCCGGGGCCGCCTCCATCGCCCTCCAGCGGGCGAGGTTGTAGCGGGCGTCGACCAGGGCGTCGTGGGTGCCGGCCGGCTTGGGCGGCAGCGGCGGCTGCCCGCGGTCGTCCCAGCGCTGGCGCAGCTCGCGGGTGAACCGCGGGATCGACCGGGGCAGCGCGGGCATCGCGCCCCACAGCTGGCACAGGACCACGTGGTCGTAGGCGGCGAACCAGGCCCAGAGCTCGATCTCCTCCCCCGGGGCGGTCAGGAAGGAGAGCAGGTCGTCGCGGATCCGCTCCCGGCTGCGCCAGGCCTTGTCCGCCGGCGGGGGCAGCTGGTCGAGCACGTTCCGCCGCACCCACGGGATGGCCCGGCGTTCGTCGAACCCGGTGCTGACGGCGTAGAACTCCCGGCCGGTCTCGTCGACGACCCCGATCGACACCAGGTCGATGGTGGTCCCGTCCTCGATGAACTCGGTGTCGTAGAAGTAGCGCCGCGTCACGCGCCCACCGTAGATCCGTCGTGCGGGGGCGCCGGCTCCTGCCACGAGTCGCGGACGGCGATCGCCTCCACCTCGACGAGCTGGTCGGGATGGCCGAGCACCGTCACGCCGACCAGCGTGCTGGGGGCGTCGTGGTCGCCGAAGGCCGCGCGGACGACGTCCCAGGCGGCGACGAGGTCGTCGCGGTCGGTGGTCACGACGTACACGGTCGTCTTCAGGACGTCGCCCAGCCCGGCGCCGGCCCCCTCCAGGGCGGCCGCGAGATTGGTCATCACCTGTCGGGCCTGACCCGCGACGTCGCCGACGGCCACGGTGGCCCCGTCGCCGTCCAGCGGGCAGGCGCCGGCGGTGAAGACCATGCGCCCGGGGTCGGTGACCGACGCGTACGCGTACGGCACGCTCCCGGCGAGACCGGCGGGACGGACGAACTCGATGCCGTGGCTCACGGAGCCGATCATGGGTCACCGGCGCGGCGGACGCCTGCCGGGCGGCAGGCCACCCGGCGGCTGCACACCGGCCGGGACGGGCGCGACCGGCTGCTGCCGCGCTAGCCGGCGAGCGAGGTGGGTGCGCGGTCCGCGGCCTCGGTGGCCGGCGGCTGGAGCGTGGCGATGACCTCGCTGGCGCTGGCGCCGGTCGCGTCCATCGACTTCTTCACCGCGGCGCCGTAGACGTCGACGTACTCCTGGCTCGACAGCGTCATGATCTCGTACATGACCTCGTCGGTGATCGAGCGCTCGACGAAGCGATCACCGGCCAGACCCTCGTACCGGCTGAAGTCCAGCGGCTTCCCGATCCGCACCCGCACCTGGGTGAGCTCCTTGCCGAACGGCAGCCGCCGGGTGGTGTAGACCATGGCCAGCGGGACGACGGGCGCACCGGTCTCCAGCGCCATGCGCGCGACGCCGATCTTGCCGCGGTAGAGCCGCCCGTCGGGCGAGCGGGTGCCCTCGGGGTAGATGCCCAGGACCTTGCCCTGGCGGAGGATGCGGATGCCGGTCTGGATCGCGTTCTCGGCCGCCGACGCGCTGGACCGGTCGATCGGCACCTGCCCGGCGCCGGAGAAGAACGCCCGCTGCAGGAAGCCCTTCACCCCGGTGCCGGTGAAGTACTCGGCCTTCGCGAGGAAGGTGACGCGTCGCTTGAGCTGCAGCGGCATGAAGATCCAGTCCGCCGCGGACAGGTGGTTGCTCGCCAGGATCGCGGCGCCCGTCGCGGGCACGTGCTCGATGCCCTCCACCTTCGGGCGGAAGACGACCCGCGCCGGCGGGCCGATCGCGACGAACTTGAGGAACCAGTAGAACAACACGCCTCCCTCGGGGACTGCCAGACTAGGGAGCCTGGGGCCCGAATCACAATCGGAGCCCCATCGTGAGCTAGCTGACACCGGCGCCGTCGCCGGACTCCGAGGAGGACACGTGCCCGGACCGACCCCCGCTGCCGAGGTCATGGCCGGTGCCGAGCCGTTCGACTTCCCGGGGGGCGAGGGCCCCGAGGGCCGCACCGGTGTCCTGCTCGTGCACGGCTTCACCGGGACGCCGATGAGCGTGCGCGCCTGGGGCGAGCACCTGGCCGGCCAGGGCTTCGCCGTCCGGTGCCCCCTGCTGCCCGGCCACGGCACCTGCTGGCAGGAGTGCAACACCAGCACCTCCGACCAGTGGACGGCGACGGTCGAGGAGGCCTTCGACGACCTCGCCGCGCGGTGCGACCGGGTGTTCGTGGCGGGCCTGTCGATGGGCGGGACGCTGGCCACCCGGCTGGCCGAGGTCCGGCCCGGCGAGGTGGCCGGCCTGCTGCTGGTCAACCCGGCGCTGATGACCCAGCGCCTGGACGCCAAGCTGCTCCCGCTGCTGGCCCGGCTGACCCCCAGCTGGGCGCCGATCGCCAGCGACATCAAGAAGCCCGGCGTCACCGAGCTGGCCTATCCCAAGCTGCCGACCCGGGCGATGCTGCAGCTGCGCCGCCTGTGGGTGGCGACCCGGGCCGACCTCTGGCGGGTGACCGCGCCGGTGATCGTCTTCCACAGCGTCGAGGACCACGTCGTCGAGCCGGTCAACAGCACGATCCTGCTGACCGGGGTCGGCAGCACCGACACCAGCGAGGTCCTGCTGGAGGACAGCTACCACGTGGCCACGCTGGACAACGACGCCCCGATGATCTTCGATCGCTCGGTGGCGTGGATCCGCGAGCGCGTGCCCGCCGGGAAGCCCGGCCCGGCCGGTTCCCGATGACCGAACGACGCGGGCGCGGGCGCCGGGACAACGGCCTGGACGCGACGCTGTGGAGCCCGCTGCGCGACGTCGACCCCCGCGTCGGCGAACACCTCCTGGACGTGCTCCAGGCCGCGGGCATCCCCGCCTACCTGGAGCCGGCCGCCGACGTCGCGCCGTACACCCGGTCGGTCTTCCTGCCCAGCCCGCCCTCGGACCGGCTGTTCGTCGACCGCACGCGCTCGGCGGAGGCCCGCGGGCTGGTCGACCAGTACGCCGACGAGCACCCCGCCGAGCCCCGGGTCGTGCGCCGCCCTCCCGGCCCGGCGCTGGACGAGGACGCCGAGTGGCGGCGCATCGTGGCCGCGTTCGAGGCCGAGCACGGGCGGCCCGCCGTCGGTGCGTCCCCCGCCGAGGTGCTCCCGCCGGCCCCTGCGGAGGTACCGATCCTCGACCGGCCCGAGGAGCACTACGAGCCCCCGCCCCCGCCGCCCCTGCCCGTGCCGGCACCGGCCGCGCTCTACGCCGTGCTGCTCGTGGCCGCGGGCATCCTGCTCATCGGCGCCCCGAGCGCGCTGGGGCTCTCGGACGACGTCGGGCTGGTGCTGGGCCTCGCGGTCGTCGTCGGCGGCGTGGCCGTGCTGGTCTCGCGCATGCGCGACCGGTCCGACGACGGCGACGACGGCGCCGTCGTCTAGCGGTAGCGTCGCCCGGGTGAGCAGCGTCACCTCCACGGCCACCGTCACCGTGACCGGGCACCTCATGGACACCGGCGTCCTGGCGCGGGTCCTGGACGACGTCCTGGAGTACGGCGGCGACTACCGGATCACCCGGCTTGACCTCGGCCGCGAGCACGAGGACGAGTCGACCGCGCTGATCGAGGTGCGGGCCGACGGGGCCGAGAAGCTCGACCGGATCCTCATGCGGGTGCAGGTGCACGGGGCGAACCCGGTCGACCCGGGCACCGCGACGACCCGTCCGGCGCCGGCGGACGGGGTGTTCCCCGACGACTTCTACTCCACGACCAACCTCGACACCCTCGTCCGGCTGGACCGGGAGTGGCTGCGGGTGGGCAATCCCGAGATGGACTGCGGCCTGGTGGTCACCCGCGGGGACGGCGGGGACGCCGTCGTGCGCACCGTCCCGGTGAGCGACGTCCGCGCCGGGGACGCGGTGGTCTGCGGGGCCGCCGGCGTCCGGGTGGAGCTGCCGCCGACGCCGGCCCGCGGCGAGGAGGACGACTTCGGGTTCATGTCGTCCGCGGTGTCCAGCGAGAAGCCCCAGGCGCTGCTGGTGCGGCAGATCGCCGAGCGGCTGCGGGAGGTCAAGGCGGCCGGCAAGCGCGTGCTGTGGGTGGGTGGGCCGGCGGTCGTGCACACCGGGGCCGCGCCCGCCATGGTCCGGCTGGTCCGGGCCGGGTACGTCGACGTCCTCTTCGCCGGCAACGCGCTGGCCACCCACGACATCGAGTCGGCGCTCTTCGGCACGTCCCTGGGCGTCGACCTGGCCAAGGGCTCGGGTGTGCCGCACGGCCACGAGCACCACATCCGGGCCATCAACACGATCCGCCGGGCCGGCTCCATCGCCGCCGCCGTCGAGACCGGGGTGCTCACCGGCGGGGTGATGTACGCGATGGTGGCGGCGGGCAAGCCGTTCGTGCTGGTCGGGTCGGTCCGCGACGACGGTCCGCTGCCCGACGTGCACACCGACGTGATCGAGGGCCAGCGCGCGATGCGCGCCGAGCTGCACGACGTGGGCTTCGCGATCATGGTCGCGACGATGCTGCACTCCATCGCCACCGGGAACCTGCTGCCGGCGTCGATCCCGCTGGTCTGCGTGGACATCAACCCGGCGACGGTGACCAAGCTGGCCGACCGCGGGAGCGCCCAGGCCATGGGCATCGTCACCGACATCGGCCTGTTCCTGGAGCAGCTGGCCCGCGAGCTCGCCCCGGAGTGACCGGGCCCGTCCCGCCGGGTGCGGCTAGGCCGGCACCTCCTGGAACGTGCGGACCTCGATCCGGGCACCGAGCGCCTTCGACGCCTTCGCAGCCCAGTGGACGGCGACCTCCTGGTCGGGTGCCTCGATGACCCAGAACCCGCCGAGGTACTCCGGTGCCCGGGTGAACGGCTCGTCGGCGAGGGCGAGGTGCTCACCGGTGTTGTCGACGGTGACCGCCGTCGACGGCGGGTGCAGGCCTCCGGCGAAGACGAGGGCGCCCGAAGCCGTCAGCTCCTCGATGAACGCGCCGGCTGCGGCCAGCGCGGCCTCGAGCTCGGCCGGCTCCATCGTCGCCATCGTCGGCTCCTCGGCCGAGTCGTGCGGCATGGACAGCAGGTACTGGGTCACGGTGGTCCTCCGAGGTCGTCGCGGCGGGCCGCTCCGGCTCCGCCTCCGCGCTGATGACCCCCACCGCCGCCCGATCTCATCGGTCGTGCCCGAGGATCAGGCGTCGCCCTCGGCGACGGCCCTCCTGACCAGGTCGGCGGCGCCGACGATGCCGGCCTGGGCGCCCAGGCCCGCCGCCACGATCCGCGGGCCCGGCCGGAAGCCGCGCCCGGGCAGCGCCCGTTCCAGCCGCTCCCGCGCGGGGCGCAGCACCATCTCCCCCAGCACGCTCACCCCGCCGCCGATCACCACGACCTCCGGGTCGAGCACCGCGGCCAGGTCGGCGATGCCCTGGCCCAGCCAGTAGCCCACCTCGGTGACCAGCTCCAGGGCCAACGGGTCGCCGTCGTATGCGGCGCGGGCGACGTGCTCGCCGGTGAGCCGGTCGGGCTCGCAGTCCACCCGCTCCAGCAGCAGGGCCGCGGCCGCCGGTGACGTGCGGGCCACCTCGCGCGCCGTCTGCCCCAGCGCGGTGCCGCTGGCGTACTGCTCCCAGCAGCCGCGGTTGCCGCAGGCGCAGAGCCGTCCGTCGGGCACCACGCGCATGTGCCCCCACTCGCCCGCGACGCCGTGCGAGCCGCGGCGCAGCCGGCCGTCGAGGACGATCCCGCCGCCGATGCCGGTGCCCAGCGTGACCATCAGGGCGAGGTCGGCGCCCTGCGCGGCGCCGTAGCGGTACTCCGCCCAGGCCGCCGCGTCGGCGTCGTTGCCCACCCACAGCGGGCGCTGCAGGCGGGCGCCGAGGTCCTTGCGCAGGGTCGAGTTGCGCCAGGCCAGGTGCGGGCTGAACAGCACCGTGTCGCCGGTGCGGTCGAACCAGCCGGCCGCGCCCACGCCCACCCCGACGAGCTCGCCCGCGTGCCCGCCGGCCAGTTCCTCGACGACGGCGACGATGGCGTCCTCGGTGTCGGTGACCGAGGCACCCGGGGTGGCGCGGCGCGCGGTGGCGAGGATCTTCCCGTCCGGGGCCACCAGCCCGCCGGCGACCTTGGTGCCACCGATGTCGATCCCGAGCGCCGGCAGCAGGGCCGCGTCCGGCGTGCTCACGCGATGTCGATCCGCTGGACCGGGAGCTGCTCGTCCCCGCGCGGCCGCTCGGCGGCGGCCGGGGCGTCGGCGGGGGGCGGGGCGTCGGCGGCGGGCGGGGCGTCGGCGGCGGGCGGGGCGTCGGCGGCGGGCGGGGCGTCGGCCGGGGTCGGGCTCTCGGCGAACGTCCGCAGCGCGGCAGCCGTCGTGGTGAGCACGTCGGCCAGCGCCGCGGTCACCTCGGGGCGCTCGCCACGGAGCACCGCCGCCAGCTGGCAGACCGGGCACCAGCGGCAGTCGTCGCCGTGGGCGTCCCCGGCCGGCTCCGGGCGCGGGCCGGCCCCGGCCTGGACGGCGTCGACCAGACGGCGCGCCTGGTCGAGCCAGTCGGCTCCGGTGGTCATGCGTTCCTCCCCTCGGCCGCCAGGAGGTCGGCCGGCCACTGCTGCGGATCCGGGCGGAAGCTGATCTCGAGCCGCGCGTCGGCGGTGCGGGGATCGGCCAGCCGGCCCCCCGTCACCTCGCACCGGCGCAGCAACGAGTCCAGGCGCAGCGAACGCCGATCCTCCCCCACGCCGATCACGAGGTCATCGCCCCACCGGGTCAGGCCCACCTCGGCGCGCTCGGCGAACGGCAGGGGGACCGTCAGCTCCCAGCCCCCGTCCTGTCGCCGCGGAGCGGGGGGCGGCGGCCCACCGGTGGTGGGCAGGGGGACGTCCGGTAGCAGCCGCACGGCCGCGGCGACGTCGGCGGGCGCCCCGGCCAGCTCGGGGACGGCGTGCACCGGGCCGAGCTCCGCGAGCGCGTCGAGCGCGGCGCCCTGCTCCGCCGCGCGGGCCGCCCACCACTCCCCCGTGCCACCGTCGGGCAGGGTCCGGGCGAGGAGGGCCGCCGGCCGCAGCCCGTGCAAGGCCAGCACCGGCGCCGCGTCCCGGAGCGCGGGAACCGCGGCGGCCCGGGCCCCGGCGACGAGCCAGAGCGCCGTCGTCGTCGGGTCGGCCAGCCGGTCGGCGGCCAGCAGCCGCTCCACCTGGGGAACGACGCCGAGCAGGGCGTCGAGCGGCCCGCGCCGCGCCGCGCCGGCCGCCACGGTGGCCGTCCGGACGGCGGCCAGGGCGCGCGCCGTCGGGGGCAGCACCTGGGCCAGCCACCAGCGCAGCACTCCGGGCAGGGCGGCGAACGCCACGCCGTCGCGCAACGGCCCGGCGTCGACGACCACGACGTCCTCGTCCGCCCGGCCGAGGGCCGCCAGCAGGGCGAGGTCGTCCGCGCCCGGCAGCGGCACCACGGAGGTGGCCGGCGGGAGCGTCAGGTGCGGCAGCAGCCCGCCGAGCACGCCGGCCTGCCCGGCCCACAGCTCCTCGGCCGCCCGCGCGCCGCTGACCCGCTCCACGCGGAGCCCCGGCACCTGCTCCGCACCGGGGACCGGGAGGGGCCGGCGGGTCAGCAGCGCGGTGCGCCGGCCCTCGCGGGCGAACCGGGCGGCGGCCGCCGTCGCCACGGTCGAGGTCCCGGCCCCGCCCGGGCCGGTGACCAGCAGCGTGCGCACCCGGCTCAGGCCTCGACGCGCTTCTTGAGCTCCTTGAGCGCGGTGTCCAGGATGACCTTCTCCGCCTTGCGCTTGATCATGCCGAGCATCGGGATCGAGAGGTCGATGGTGATGGAGTACGTCACCTCGGTGCGCCCGCCGTCCTCGGCAAGGGTGTAGGAGCCCTCCTGGCGCTTCTGCATCTGCCCCTGGACGAGGGTCCAGGAGACCCGGCGGTTCCCGTCCCAGGTGTACTCCAGGACGTAGTCGTCCTTGACCGCGCCGGCGTCGAGGACGAAGTGCACCCGGCGGGCGCGGCCGTCCGGACCGGTCTCGAGGACCTCGACCTTCTTGGCGGCGGCGACCCACTGCGGGTACGAGGGGAAGTCGGCGATGACCGCCATGACCTCGGCCGCAGGCGCCTCGACGACGATCGACTGGGTGGACTGGTCGGCCATGGCAGCAGGCTAGCCGTTCCCCGCCGCTCCGGACCCGGGGACCGGACGCATCCCTACTCATGGGTAGCGGCAGCCGCTAGATTCATCCAGGACGTCCCAGGTCGGGTCGCGGGCGACGGTGCCCTGCGACGGCCCGGGAGGAGAGGACCGGGCGTGCGCGAGTTCAGCGTTCCAGCGACCTACCACGTGGGGCCCGACGAGGCCCTGACGGACATGCTCACCGCCAACGTGGCCCAGCACGGCGACGAGGTCGGCCTGCGCCGCCAGGTCGACGGCCGGTGGACCGACGTCACCTGGAAGCAGTTCGGTGCGGAGGTCCGCGGGGTCGCCAAGGGGCTGATCGCCTCGGGTGTGGCCGCCGGTGACCGGGTCGCACTGCAGGCCAGGACCCGGTACGAGTGGACGGTCCTGGACTTCGCCATCTGGACCGCCGGTGCGGTCGTCGTCCCGGTCTACGAGACCTCCAGCGCCGACCAGGTGGCCTGGATCCTCGCCGACTCCGGCGCCACCGCCGCCGTCGTCGAGCGCGACGAGCACGCCGAGGCGATCGCCTCGGTGCGCGACCAGGCGCCGGACCTGGGGACCGTCCACGTCATCGACGACGGCGCCCTGGACCAGCTGACGGCCGCGGGCGCCGACGTGCCCGACAGCGAGCTGGACGCCCGCCGCGCGACTCTGGACGCCGAGAGCGTCGCGACGCTGATCTACACCAGCGGCACCACCGGCCGGCCCAAGGGCTGCGAGCTGACGCACGCGAACTTCCTGTTCGAGATCGGCAACGGGATCACGCTGCTGGACCGCTTCATGGGTCACCAGGGCTCGCTGCTGCTGTTCATCCCGCTGGCGCACGTGCTGGCCCGCGTCCTGCAGGTCGGCGCCGTCAAGAACCGCACCGTCATCGGGCACACCGCGGACGTGAAGAACCTGGTCGAGGACCTCGGCGCCTTCAAGCCGACCTTCGTGCTCGCCGTCCCCCGCGTCTTCGAGAAGGTCTACAACCAGGCCAAGGCCAAGGCGGAGGGCGACGGCAAGGGCAAGATCTTCGACAAGGCCGCGCAGGTGGCCATCGACTGGTCCCGCGCGCAGGACACCGGCGGTCCGGGGCTCGCGCTGCGCGTCCAGCACGCGCTGTTCGACCGGCTCGTCTACGGCAAGCTGCGGGCCGCGCTCGGCGGCCGCTGCGAGGGCGCGATCTCCGGCGGCGCGCCCCTCGGCGAGCGGCTCGGCCACTTCTACCGGGGCATCGGCGTCACCGTCTTCGAGGGCTACGGCCTGACCGAGACCACCGCGGCCGCGTCGGTCAACCACGACGAGGCGCTGCGGATCGGCACCGTCGGCCAGCCGCTGCCGGGGGTGGAGTTCCGGATCGGCGAGGACGGCGAGGTGCTCATCCGGGGCGGCATCGTGATGCGCGGGTACTGGCGCAACGAGGAGGCGACGAAGGAGGCCATCGATCCCGAGGGCTTCTTCCGCACCGGCGACATCGGCGAGCTCGACGGCGACGGCTTCCTGAAGATCACCGGGCGCAAGAAGGAGATCCTGGTGACCGCCGGCGGCAAGAACGTCGCCCCGGCCGTGCTCGAGGACCGGCTGCGGGCGCACCGGCTGGTCAGCCAGTGCATCGTCGTCGGCGACCAGCGGCCGTTCATCGCGGCGCTGGTCACCCTCGACGAGGAGGCGCTGCCGCAGCGGCTGGCGTCGAAGGGCAAGGACGCCGGGCTCACCGCCGAGCAGCTCCGCGAGGACGCGGAGGTGCTCGCCGAGCTGGACGCGGCCGTCAAGGAGGCCAACAAGGCCGTGTCCCAGGCCGAGGCGATCAAGAAGTTCACCGTGCTGAGCATCGACTTCACCGAGGACAACGGGATGCTGACGCCCAGCCTCAAGCTGAAGCGCAACGTCGTCATGAAGGAGTTCGGCTCCGAGGTGGACGCCCTCTACACCCGCTGACGCAGGACCCGCCGACCCTCGGGGCGGCGGGTCCTCAGGGTTCGAGCAGCCGGGCCAGGTCGGCCGCGATCGTGGGCCACGCCCAGCGCTGCTCCACCCACGCCCGGCCGGCCGCGCCCATCTCCCGGGCCCGTGCGGGGTCGTCGAGCAGCCCGGTGAGCGCGGCCGCCACCGCGTGAGGCCAACGCGGGTCGACCACGTGCCCGGTGACGCCGTCCCGGACCGCCTCCGGCGCGCCTCCGGAGGTTCCGGCGACCACCGGCCGGCCGCACGCCGCGGCCTCCAGGAACACCATCCCCAGGCCCTCGACGTCCAGCCCGCCCCGGCGGGTGCGGCAGGGCATTGCGAACACGTCCCCGGCCGCGTAGTGGGCCGGCAGCTCGTCGTGACCCACCGGACCGGTCAGCACCACCGACTCCTGCAGCCCCCGGGCGGCCACCGCCCGGCGCAGTCCGGCCTCGGCCGGCCCGCCGCCGACCAGGAGCAGCCGCGCGCCGGGGTGCCGGGCCAGGACCTCCGGCCAGCCGGCCACGAGCACGTCCTGCCCCTTGCGGGCGACCAGCCGCGAGACGCAGACGACGACCGGCGCCTCCCCCAGCCCGTACCGCTGTCGGACGGCGGCGCCGTCGGCCCGCGGGGTGAACCGGTCGACGTCGACCCCCGGCGAGAGCTGTGCCAGCCGGGTACGGCCGGCCAGCGCGGGCGCCAGCCGGTCGCGGGTGTACTCGCTGATGTAGGTGACGACGTCGAGGCCCGACGCGATCCGCTGCATCAGCTGCCGGCTGCCGGGGAGGGCCACCCAGCCCGTCTCGTGGCCGTGGGTGGCGCCCACGAGGTGCCGCACGCCGGCCGCACGGAGGGTGGGGGCGAGCAGCCCCAGCGGCGCGGCCGCGCCGAAGAAGGCGGTGTCGCACCCGTACCGGTCGACCAGCTCCAGCGCGGCCCTGGCGGTCGCCCGGGTGGGCAGCAGCATGCCCGTGGGCCGTCGCACCACGGGGTAGCGCAGCGCGGCGTCGTGCTCCGCCGATCCCGGGTGGTCCGAGGCGAGCACCACCAGGGAGTCCGGCGGGCGCCGGTCGAGCAGCGCGGCGACGAAGGTCTGGATGCCCCCCTGGCGCGGCGGGAAGTCGTTGGTGACGACGAGCGTGCGGCTCACGGGCCCTCCAGCCGCAGCCAGTCCTCGGCCATCGCGATCCGCTGCGCGGCGGTCGGGTGGCTGCCGAAGTACCAGTGCCACGCCGCCGGAGGGTCGGGGTCGCCGAGGTTGGTGGCCGCGAGCCGCCGCTGCATGCCGAGGAACGCCTCGGCGTCGCCGGTGAGCTCCAGCGCCCGCAGGTCGGCCCGGGCCTCGATCTGGCGGGACACCAGGTTCTGCGCCGGGGTGCCCACGAGCCCGCCGACCGTCACGAGGAACAGCAGCAGGGGCACCACCCGGGGGTCACCGGCCGACTGCGCCCCCGTCCGGCGCAGCAGCGGCGTCCAGGTCAGGAGCCAGCCGGCCAGCGCGGTGGCCGCCCCGGCGCCGAGGGCGCCCATCAGGGTGCCGGTCAGGACGTCGTCGGCGGCGACGTGGCCCAGCTCGTGGGCCACGATCGACTCGATCTCCGCCGTCGGGAGCTCGGCCAGGACGGTGTCGTACACGACGATCCGCCGGGTCGAGCCGAAGCCGGAGACGTAGGCGTTGAGGGCCGTGGTCCGCCGTGAGGCGTCGGACACCAGCACGTCCTGCACCGGGGTGCCGTTCTCCTCGGCCAGCGCCAGCAGGTCGGTGCGCAGCTCACCGGCCGGGAGGGACCGGAAGTCGTTGAAGGCGGGCTCGATGACCACCGGGTACAGGAACGAGCCGATCACCACCAGGGCGGCCGCGGTGCCGCCGGCCCAGGCCCACCAGGTCCGGGGGGCCCGGCGGACCAGCCACAGGAAGGCCAGCACCACCACCGTCGTCAGCGCCGCGCTGATGGCCAGGGAGACGGCGACGTCGCGGAGCCAGAGGTCCCAGCCCCGCGTCGACAGGCCGTACCGGCGCCGCACCGACTCGGCGTAGGCCGACACCGGGAGGGTCACCAGCCGGCCGACCAGGACCAGCGCCGGGACGCCCAGCAGCACCTGCACCGGCCAGCGGCCGCCGGACCGGGACCCGACCGCGCGCATCAGCCGCCCGCCCAGCGGGGTGAGCCCGAGGATCCCCGAGACCAGCAGCCCGAGGGCGATCGAGACCAGCGACGCCGGGCGGACCGCCGCGGCGAAGGCCTCCGCACGCTCGATCCGGTCGGCGCTGAGCCCCGCGGTGGGGTCGACCGGCGTGTGGCCGCCCGCCGGCTCCGGCAGAATCTCCCACGGCGTCCGGACGACGATGACCACGACGACGACGATCCCGAGGACGGCCGCGGCCACCAGGGCGGCCCGGCGAGCGTTCACCCGGCCGATCCTAGTGAGCGGCCGCCCGGCCCTCCGGCGCCCGCGGGCGTCCGCCGGCCCCTGGAGGAGGCGGCGACCGGCGCCGACGGCCGGTGCAGACGACGAGGGCCGGTGACCCCGGACGGGGTCACCGGCCCTCGGCCGGGGGTGCTCGTCAGCCGGCGATCCGCCGGGCGCCGCTGAAGCTGCCCATCGCGTCGATGCTGGCCACCTTGACCGGCTGGCCCGAGGTGGAGGCGTGCACCATCTGGCCGTTGCCGATGTACATCGCGACGTGGCTGACCGGGCTGTAGAAGAACAGCAGGTCACCGGGCTGCAGCTCGCCACGGGAGACCGGCCGGCCCATCTGCGACTGCGACCGGCTGGAGTGCGGGAGCATCACACCGGCCGCGGCGTAGGCGTACGAGGTGAGCCCGGAGCAGTCGAAGGCGTTCGGCCCGCCGGCGCCCCACACGTACGGGTCACCGATCTGGGCGAGCGCGGTGTCCACGGCCACCTGCGCCGCGGCGCTGGATGCGGTGACACCGCTGGGTGCCGGGAGGCTGGCGCCCCCGTGCGCGCGGGCCACCTCCTCCTGCTGCGGGGCGGTGAGCGCCGCGTACCGCTCCTGGTAGTCGGCGATCCGGGCCTCGAGGTCCTCCTGCTTGGCGGCGATGTCGTCGACGGCGCGCTGCGCCTCGGCGGCGGCCGCGGCAGCGGCCTCGCGGGACTCGTCGGCCTGCTCGGCCGCCTGCGCGACCTCGGTGAGGACCTCGTTGGTGTGCCCGGCGATGACGTCGAGCGTGCCCAGGGAGGACACCAGGTCGTCGGCGGAGTCGCTGGTCAGGAGCAGGTCGAGCTGGGACAGGCCGCTGCCGGTGTAGGCGCTGCGGGCCAGCCGGCGGATCTGCCCGTCCAGCGCCGAGAGCTGCTCCTCGGCGGCGGCGGCCTCCGCGCCGGCGGCCTCCACCGCGCTCTCCTGCTCGGCGAGGACGACCTTCGCCTCGTTGAGCTGCTCGGAGACGACCTCGAGCTCGTGGCTGGCCTCGGCGACCTGCGCGGCGACCTCGTCGGCGGTGGTCCCGCCGGGGACGGCGGACGCGGTGCCGGGCAGGACCGTCACGGTCAGGGCGGTTGCGGCGCCGACCAGCAGGCCCGCGCGCAGTCCGGTCACGCGGCGGCCCGGCGCGGAGCCGGTCGGTCGCTCGGTGTGGAGGTGTGCGGGGGCGTGCGTCAGCAATGCGTGTGGGGTCGCCACGTGCGGCGGCTCTCCGTTTCTTCCTCTGCGACCGCCGACCGAGTTAGCTGACGGGTTCGGGCTGGGAAGACTGGCCCTATCCCCTCCACCCCGGCGAGCCGGCACGGAGGGGAACTCACCCCAAGACTGCGGTGGGTCCCCGGTTCACCTCGGGCGCCGGTGCTGCGCGCCCTCGGTGATTAGGCGGTGTCCGGACGGGGCCATCCCTCGACGGATGACGACCACCCGGCCGAACGGCGACGACCCTAACCACCGTGACGTTGTCGTGACAAATGTGAGGGACGAGTCACGTGAGATCTGCACACACCGTGACGGCGCGCGCCTCCTGCGTGATGCCCGCAGCGTGGTGTAGGGCGACACGCCCGCGCCCTGCCGGCGACGCGCCGACGGCGCCGTCAGCCCGTACGGCGACCGCGGGCTCCGCCGCGCCCGCCCGGACCGTCCCGGTGCCGGAGCGGCGGGACCAGGCCGCCGTCGGCCAGCGCCCGGACCGCACGGCGCTCGACGTCGTCGAACTCCACCACCACACCGGGCGGCGGGAGGACGACGTCCTCCGCCGCCGGCACGGCGGCCGGCCGGCCGGCCATCGGCACGACCACGGGGTCGACCCCCTGCCAGCCGGGTGGGGCCCCGAGCAGGACGGTGACCACGCAGTCGGCGCAGCCGGTCCCGCGGGCGGTGCAGGTGTCGCAGTCGATGAGCATCGCGTGTTCTCCTCCGTGAGTCGACGCGGACGCTAGGAGCAGCCACCGACATTTCCGCCGTCGTCGGCGCCGGCCCGGCTCCCGGTGCGGCCGCGGCCCCGGTGCGGTCGGCGCATGCGGCGGCGCGCGTCCCCACGACTGTCAGCACCCCGACCTAGCGTCCGCCCCGTGCCACCCACCGCTGCATCCCCGCGCTACGAGCAGGTCACCATCGAGGACGTCGGCACGCCGCTGGCGCAGGTCACCTTCGTCGTCGTCGACCTCGAGACCACCGGTGGATCGCCCAGGGACAGCGCGATCACCGAGATCGGCGCGGTGAAGATCCGCGGCGGGCAGGTGCTCGGCGAGTTCCAGACGCTGGTCGACCCGGGCCACGAGATCCCGCCCTACATCAGCGTGCTCACCGGGATCACCACCGCGATGGTGTCCGCCGCGCCCCGGATCGGGGCGGTGCTCCCGGCCTTCCTCGAGTTCGCCCGCGGCGCGGTCCTGGTGGCGCACAACGCCCCGTTCGACCTCGGGTTCCTCAAGGCCGCCTGCGCCGAGAACGGGGTGGCCTGGCCGGCCGCCGCCTCGGTCGACACCGCCGTGCTGGCCCGCCGGCTGCTCACCCGCGACGAGGTGCCCAACTGCAAGCTCGCCACGCTCGCCCCGTACTTCTCGGCCACCACCTCTCCCACGCACCGCGCCCTCGACGACGCGCGCGCCACCGTCGACGTCCTGCACGGGCTGTTCGAGCGGCTCGGGCCGCTCGGCGTCACGACGCTCGAGGAGCTGTCCGGGCTCACCCGGCAGATCGATCCCGAGCGGCGCCGCAAGCGGCACCTCGCCGACGACGTCCCGCACGGCCCCGGCGTCTACCTCTTCCGCGGCCCCCGGGACGAACCGCTCTACGTCGGCACGTCCACCGACCTGCGCACCCGGGTCCGCAGCTACTTCACCTCCGGCGAGCAGCGCAGCCGGATCACCGAGATGGTGGCCCTCGCCCAGCGGGTCGACGCGATCCCGTGCGCCCACGCGCTGGAGGCGGCGGTCCGCGAGCTCCGGCTGATCGCCGAGCACAAGCCCCGCTACAACCGGCGCTCGCGCTTCCCGGAGCGGGCGCTGTGGGTGCGGCTCACCGAGGAGCCCTTCCCGCGGCTGTCGGTCGTCCGCCGCGTACGCCCCGGGGCCGGTGTCTTCCTCGGCCCCTTCCCCGACCGCCGGGCCGCCGACGCGGCCGTCGCCGCGGTGCACGAGGCCCTGCCCCTGCGGCAGTGCACCGCCCGGCTCTCCCCCCGCACCCCGGTCAGCGCCTGCGCGCTGGCCGGCATGGGGCGCTGCGGCGCTCCGTGCACCGGGGCGCAGTCGGTGGCCGACTACGCCGACGTCGCCGCGGTGTTCGCCACCGCCGTGACCCACGACCCCCGGCCGGTGCTCGCGCCGCTGCTCGAGCGGGTGGACCGGCTGGCCGCCGAGGAGCGGTACGAGGACGCCGCGGTCCTCCGCGACCGGGTGGCCGTGCTCGTGCGCGCGGTCCGGCGGAGGCAGCGGCTGGAGTCGCTCGCCGCGGTGCCGGAGATGGTGCTCGCCCGCCCCGACGGCGCGGGCGGCTGGGAGCTGTCGGTCGTCCGGCTCGGCCGGCTCGCCGCCGCCGGCATCGCCCCGCGGGGCACCACGGTCCGCAGCGTCCTGACCGACCTGCTCGCCACGGCGGAGACCGTGGCGGGCGCCGACGGCGAGCTGACCACGTCGGTCGACGAGACCGAGCTCGTCCTGCGCTGGCTCGAGAAGCCGGGCACCCGCCTGGTGCAGCTGTCGGGGACCCTGGCCAGCCCGGCGCCCGGCACGGGGGCCTACAGCGGCTTCCTGGCCCGGGTGGACACCGGCCGCGACGTGCGCGACCCGTTCGCCGACGGCCGGTCGCTGGGCACCCGCGCCCGGCCGGAGCGGATAGCATCGCCGGCGTGATCACCGCCATCGTGATGATCGACGCGGCCACCGACTCGATCGCCGAGGTCGCGCAGGCCGTCGCCGAGCTCGACGGGGTCAGCGAGGTCTACTCCGTCGCCGGGGAGGCCGACCTGATCGCGATCGTCCGCGTCCGGGAGTTCGAGCAGGTCGCCGAGGTCATCGCCGGCCGCATCAACAAGGTGCCGGGCGTGATCGACACCGACACCCACATCGCCTTCCGCGCCTACTCCCGGCACGACCTGGAGGCGGCGTTCTCGATCGGCTTCGACGACGCCGGCTGACGGAGGGCCCCGCCCTCCGCGCGCTCGCCCGCGGGGGCGCTAGCCCCTCAGCGCGGCGCGGCCGCCTCGCGGCTGACCGCGATCCACCGGTCCAGCAGCGCGGCGGCCCGCCCGTCGTCCACCGCGGCCGCGGCCCGGCCCAGCCCTGCCGCCAGCGCGTCGTGCAGCCGGGCGGGGCGCTCGTCGAACGCGACCAGCGCCGCCGCCGCGTTGAGCAGGACCGCGTCGCGCACCGGACCGCGCTCGCCGTCCACGACCCGGCGGAAGACGTCCGCGTTGACGCGCGCGTCGCCCCCGCGCAGGGCGTCCGGGCCCGGCGACTCGATGCCGAGCGCCGAGGGATCCAGCCGCTCGGCCTCCACGGCGCCGTCGCGGACCGTCCAGACCGACGACGTCGTCGACGTCGTCAGCTCGTCGAGGCCGTCGTCGCCGCGGAAGACGAGGGCCCGGGTGCCCCGGGCGGCCAGCACCTCGGCGAGGACCGGGGCCATGCGCTGATTGGCGCAGCCGATCGCGGCCGCGACCGGCCGCGCGGGGTTGGTCAGCGGGCCGAGGAAGTTGAAGACCGTCGCGATGCCCATCTCCCGCCGCGCCGGTCCGGCGAAGCGCATGCCCGGGTGGAAGACCGGCGCGAAGAAGAACCCGATGCCCGCCTCGCGCACGCAGTGCGCCACCGCCTCCGCCGGGAGGTCGATGACCACCCCGAGCGCCTCCAGCACGTCGGCGGCCCCCGAGGACGACGACGCCGCCCGGTTGCCGTGCTTGGCCACGGGCGCCCCGGCCGCCGCCGTGACCACCGCGGCCATCGTGGAGATGTTCACGGTGTGCGCGCCGTCGCCGCCCGTGCCGACGATGTCGACGCAGTCCAGCGGCAGCTCCACCGGGGTGGCCTGGGCGAGCATCTCGGCGGCCAGGCCGGCCACCTCCTGGGGCGCCTCCCCCTTCGCGCGCAGTGCGACGGTGAAGCCCGCCACCTGGGCCGGTGTCGCCTCCCCGGTCATGACCTCGCGCATCGCCCAGCGGGTGTCCTCGGCGGTGAGGTCGTGCCCGGCGAGCAGCCGGTTGAGCAGTCCGGGCCAGGTGGGCGTCTCCGCCGACGGGGACCGCGTCACCGGCCCACCGTCGACCGGGCGGCCGCGGCGCGGAGCAGGTCGGCCACCGCGCCCGGTGCGACCAGCGGGTCCACGGGCAGGCTGAGCGTGGCCTCGGCGCGCGACCAGTGCGCCAGCCAGCGATCGGGCTGGCGGGCGATGAGGACGCAGACCGCCGGCCGGTCGGCGACCTCGACCTCCAGCTGCCGGGTGAGCGCGAGCCCCCCGGTGGGCTGGGCCTCCCCGTCGAGGATGCACAGGTCGACCCCGCCGGCGTCGACGGCGGCCACCACCTCGTCGCCCGTCGAGCACTCGAGCCAGGTGATCGGGCCGACGTCGGCCGCCGGCCGGCGGCCGACGGCCGTGCGGACCGCGTCGCGGACCTCCGGGCGGTGGCTGTAGAGCAGGACGGTGGCCGGTGCGGCGGACGTCTCGGCAGCGCTCACGCGGCCGAGCCTAGTGCCCGGGGGCATCCGCGCAGGCCAACTCCGGCGAGTCGGTCTCGAGCCGGTCACGGTGACGCCACGCCCGCGTACCCGCAGTCGTGACGAGGTCGTGCCGGTGCCATGATGGGCCGGTGACAACGGCCCCCGTGGCGAGCAGCACCTTCGACACCTCGCGGGTGCACTCGCTGACCCGACCGAACATGGTCAGCGTCGGCACGATCATCTGGCTCTCCAGCGAGCTGATGTTCTTCGCCGGCCTGTTCGCCATGTACTTCACCGCCCGTGCACGGGCCGGCGCCGAGCTGGGCTGGCCGCCGGAGCCCACCGAGCTGAACCTGCCGTACGCCACGTTCTTCACCGTGATCCTGGTCCTGTCGTCGGTCACCTGTCAGTTCGGTGTCTTCGCGGCCGAGAACGGGAACGTCTACGGGCTGCGGCGCTGGTTCACCATCACCTTCGTGATGGGGCTGGTCTTCGTCCTCGCCCAGGCGAACGAGTACCGCGTCCTGGTGACCGAGCACGGCACGACGATCTCGTCGTCCACCTACGGCTCGGTCTTCTACATCACGACCGGCTTCCACGCCCTGCACGTGATCGGCGGGCTGGTCGCCTTCGTCTACGTGCTCATCCGGTCCACCATGGGCCGCTTCACGCCGGCACAGGCGACCTCGGCCATCGTGGTCTCCTACTACTGGCACTTCGTCGACGTCGTGTGGGTCGGGCTCTTCGCCACGATCTACCTGATCCGCTAGGGAACCGGTGTCCACCACGAACCCGCAGTCCGACGCCCCGCTCGACGACGCCGGCTCCCCCGTGGGCCGGGCCCGCGCGCGGCGCCGCTCCAAGCAGCGCCGCCGCCTGGCCAACGTCGCCGGGCTCATGGCCTCGCTCGTCCTGACCGGTGCGCTGTACTCGGTCTTCGCGCCGGCCCAGGCCGCCGAGGAGACCACCAGCGAGTCGGCGGCCGAGGCCGCCGGCCGCGAGCTGTACGAGCGCAGCTGCATCAGCTGCCACGGCGAGAACCTCGAGGGCGTGCCCAACCGCGGGCCGTCGCTCATCGGTGTCGGTGAGGCCTCCGTCTACTTCCAGGTGCACACCGGCCGCATGCCGCTGGTCCGCCAGGAGGCCGACGCCCCCGACAAGCCGGCCGTCTTCTCCGACGAGGAGATCGACCAGCTGATGGCCTACATCCAGGCCAACGGCGGCGGGCCCACCCTGCCGTCGGGTGACCTGCGCGGCGGCGACCTGGCGGAGGGTGGCGAGCTCTTCCGGCTCAACTGCGCCTCGTGCCACAACTTCGTCGGCGAGGGCGGGGCCCTGTCCTCGGGCAAGGCGGCTCCCAGCCTGGAGAGCTCGACCGATCTCGAGATCTACACCGCGATGCTGACCGGGCCGGAGAACATGCCCGTCTTCGGGGACAACCAGCTGACCCCCGAGGAGAAGCGGTCGATCATCACCTACGTCCAGACCATCGACAACATGGCCGACCCGGGCGGCGCAGGTGTCGGCCGGATGGGTCCGGTGGCCGAGGGCCTGGTCATCTGGGTCGTCGGCGTCAGCGCCCTGATGTTCGGCATCTTCTGGATGGGGAGCAAGGCGTGAGCACGCTCGCGGGCTCGACGATCAACACGGCAGCTGCGCGGTCGCTGTTCACGACCGCCGGCGAGGAGGAAGCGTGAGCACGCGCGACACCCGCCCCGGCTCGGCCGGTGGCGTGGACACCCCCGGCCCCCTGCACGGCGGCCCGGACGACGACTACACCCCCGAGCAGCTCGCCGCCATGCGCCGCGAGGAGCTCGACCTGCTGGGCGCCCGGTACGACGGCGTGGAGGTCCTCCACGTCGACCCGGGCCCCGAACCCGGCTCCCGCCTCGAGCAGCGCGCGGTCCGCCAGGTCGGCTGGACCTTCTTCCTCGCCGGCGTCTGCGCCTTCCTGTTCCTGGTGGTCTACGTCGGCTCCGGCTGGTTCCTCCCCGAGTGGCAGTGGGCCGATGAGGGCTCCGCCTGGAGCGCGATGTTCACCCCGCTCCTCGGCCTGTTCATGGGCCTGTCGCTGACCCTGGTCGGGGTCGGGCTGGTGCTGTACACCAAGAAGCTCCTGCCGCACGAGACCGCTGTCCAGGACAAGCACGACGGGTCGCACTTCGACCGGGTCACGACCGGCGCCACCCTCGTCGGCGGCTACCACAACAGCGGCCTCCCCCGGCGCAAGTTGATCACCCGCTCCCTGGGCTTCATGGGCGCTGCCGTCGGCGTCATGCTCATCGCCCCGCTCGGCGGGCTCATCAAGAACCCGAACACCGGCAACCCGCTCGGTCGCACGTCGTGGGCCGAGGGCATCCGGCTGGTCCGCATCGACGGCTCCCCGGTACGGCCCGGCGACCAGCAGCCGGGCTCGCTCGAGACGGTCTTCCCGGCCGTGCCCGGCGGCAACTTGGAGTCCGACGCGGCCACCATGCTCATCCGGCTGCGGCCCGAGCAGGTCGACGAGGACCGGCCGCGGGAGGGCCAGGCGGACTTCGGCTACGGCGACTACGTCGCCTACTCGAAGATCTGCACCCACGCCGGCTGCCCGGTCTCCCTCTACGAGCAGGAGACCAGCCGCCTGCTCTGCCCCTGCCACCAGTCGCAGTTCGACGTCACCCAGGGCGCCAAGCCGATCTTCGGGCCGGCCACCCGCTCGCTGCCGCAGCTCCCGATCACTGTCGACGACGAAGGCTTCTTCGTCGCCCGCAGCGACTACATTGAGGCTGTCGGCCCGACCTACTGGAACCGGGAGCGCATCTGATGGCAGCTCGCACCGCCACGGCGCCGGGCGCCCCGACCACGAAGCTCGGCAAGGCCGCGCTCGAGATCGACGACCGGCTGATCGTCGCCGGCCCGGTCCGGCGGACGCTCAACAAGGTCTTCCCCGACCACTGGTCGTTCCTGCTCGGCGAGATCGCCCTGTACTGCTTCATCATCCTGTTGCTGTCGGGTACCTACCTGACGTTCTTCTTCCAGGCGTCGATGACCGAGGTCGTCTACGACGGGTCCTACGACCCGCTGCGCGGCCTGGACATGTCGATCGCCTACGCCTCGACGCTGGACATCTCCTTCGACGTCCGCGGCGGGCTCTTCATGCGCCAGCTGCACCACTGGGCCGCACTGCTCTTCGTGGCCTCGATCATCGTCCACCTGCTGCGCATCTTCTTCACCGGCGCGTTCCGGCGGCCCCGCGAGACGAACTGGCTGATCGGCGTCGCGCTCATGGTGCTGGCGCTCCTCGAGGGCGCGACCGGGTACACCCTCCCCGACGACCTGCTGTCGGGAACCGGGCTGCGCATCATCAGCGCCATCATCCTGGCCATCCCGGTCATCGGGACGTGGGCGCACTGGGCGGTCTTCAACGGCGACTTCGTGGGCACCGAGATCATCGGCCGCTTCTACATCGTCCACGTGCTGCTCATCCCGGCGATCCTGCTGGCGCTGATCGCGGCGCACCTGCTGATCCTGGTCAAGCAGAAGCACACCCAGTTCCCCGGGCCGGGCCGCACCGAGCACAACGTGGTCGGCAACCGGCTCTTCCCGACCTTCGCCGGGAAGGCCACCGGCCTGCTGTTCGTCGTGTTCGGTGTCTGCGCCGCGCTCGGCGGTCTGGTGCAGATCAACCCCGTCTGGTTGTGGGGCCCGTACAACCCGGCCATGGTCTCGGCCGCGTCCCAGCCGGACTGGTACGTCATGTTCCTGGACGGCTCCACGCGCCTGTTCCCGGCGTGGGACATCAACCTGCCCGGCGACTACACCATCCCGGCGCTGTTCTGGCCCACGCTGGTGCTGCCCGGGATCCTGTTCACCCTGCTGGCGCTCTACCCGATGATCGAGCGGAAGCTGACCGGCGACACCGCGTCGCACCACCTGCTGCAGCGCCCGCGCGACGTCCCGGTCCGGACGTCGCTCGGCACGATGGCGATCACCTTCTACCTCGTGCTGCTGATCTCCGGTGGCAACGACGTGGTGGCGGACAAGTTCGACATCAGCCTGAACGCGATGACGTGGGCCGGCCGCATCGGGCTCGTCGTCCTCCCGCCGATCGTCTACGTGATCACCTACCGGATCTGCCTGGGCCTCCAGCAGCACGACCGCGAGGTGCTCGAGCACGGCATCGAGACCGGTGTCATCCGCCGGCTGCCGCACGGCGAGTTCATCGAGGTGCACCAGCCGCTCGGCCCGGTCGACGAGCACGGCCACGGCCAGCTGGCCTACGGTGGCGCTCCGGTGCCCAAGCGGATGAACCACGCGGGCGCCGCCCGCCGGGCGATCCGCGGCTTCTTCTCCCCCGTCGAGTCGCCCTCGGCGGTCGAGCTGGAGCAGCAGGCCGAGGGCCGGGGTCTCTCGGCCGGCGAGAGCCGCGAGCTCACCACGTCGGGGCGGCCCTCCGAGGGCGGGCGCCCGTCCGACGGCGGTCGTCCGCAGGACCCGCGCGACTGATCAGCACGACAGCAGAAGGGCCCCGGTGGATTCCACCGGGGCCCTTCTGCATGCTGCGGGCCGGTGCGATGGCCACCGATGCGATGGCCACCGGTAGCGATGGCGAGCCGAGGCCTCAGCTGGCCTCCGGATCGGCCCCCTGGGCGGCGCGACCACCGTCGACGGGGAGGACCGCCCCGTTGACGAAGGCGGCGGCCGGGGAGAGCAGGAAGGCGATGGCCCCCGCCACCTCCCCCGGTCGCCCGATCCGCCCGAGTGGGTGCAGCTCGGCCATCTGCCGCTCCACGTCGGGGTGCTCGGCCCGGTAGGCCTCGTAGCGCGCGGTGGTGACCGAGCCCAGGGCGACAGCGTTGGTCCGGATGCCCTGCGGACCGTGGTCCACTGCGACGGCTCGGGTCAGGCCCTCGATCGCCGCCTTGGCCGTGGCGTAGGGAAGGGCGCCGCGCACCGGACGCTGTGCCTGGTGCGAGGAGACGTTGACGATCGCCCCGGGACGGCCATGGGCCAGGTAGTGGTTCACCGCGGTGTGGCAACCGGTGACGGCCAGTGCCAGGTTGGCGGTGACGAGTCCGACCACCTCGGCGGCCGATGACGACCTGAGGTCGGCGTCGCGGAAGACGGCGGCGTTGTTCACCCAGCCGGTCAGCCGGCCCGCTGCCTCCGCGCGACGGGCGGCCTCGGACGTGACGGCCGGGTCGCCGGCGTCACCGATGACGAACTCGATGCGCCCGTCGGTGCGGCCCGGGTCCTCCGCGAGGTCGATGACGACGACGGGGCCTTCCTCGGCGAGGCGCTCGGCGACGGCCCATCCGATCCCCTGCGCGCCGCCCGTGACGACGAATGCCGCCTCCCTGGTCATTTCACCCCCTCGCCCGCCCAGGGACGCGGACAGCGGACGCACACGACGTCGGCCCGGGGTCACGACGACGCAGGGCCCTCCACCAGCCGGTGGAGGGCCCTGCGACGTGCACGGTTCGCCGGGTCAGCTCTGCTGGGCGTTCTGCCCGGTGTAGTACTCGAACAGCAGGCCACCGACGGTGATGATGATGGCGACGCCTGCCATCAGGATCAGCCAGTAGTAGAAGAACGCCAGGGCCAGACCCATGAGCGCGCAGGAGAGGCCCAGCCCGAGGGGCCAGTAGCTGGCCGGGCTGAAGAAGCCGAGCTCACCGGCGCCGTCGGCGATCTCGGCGTCCTTGCGGTCCTCGGGACGGGCGTCGATCCGCCGCGAGACGAACCAGAAGAACCCGCCGATCAGCACGGTGAGGCCACCGGACAGGGCCAGGGCCGTGGTGCCGATGGGCTCCCGCGACCAGACGCCGTAGACGATCGCGGTCACGAACAGGAACACCGAGATCAGGTTGAAGATCAGTGCCTCGACCTTCACGGCCGTGCCTCCTCGTACGTCGATGCGGTCCGGTGCTGGGTGCCGGGCGCGTCAGTCACCGGCGGGCTGGAGCTGCTCGACGACCTTGGTCTGGACGAGGTCCAGCGGAGTGGTCGTGGTCGCCTCACCGGGCTGATCGATCAGCTCGAGCGCCTCGTAGGTGCTCAGGCCTTCTTCGCGGGCGGCGATGTAGTCGTCGTACTCGTCGGGGCTGACCGACCGGACCTCGAAGTTCATGTACGCGTGGTAGGTCCCGCACAGCTCGGCGCACCGGCCGACGTAGGCGCCCTCCTCGCGGACGGTCACCTGGAAGACGTTGTCCCGGCCGTTCTCGTTGCCCGGGATCACGTCGAGCTTGAAGAGGAACTCGGGCACCCAGAAGGAGTGGATGACGTCGGCGGAGGCGAGCTCGAACTGGATGGTGCGGTCGACCGGGAGCACGAGGATCGGGATCTCGGTGCTGGTACCTACGGTGTCGACCGGCTCGCCGTCCGCGCCCGTGGTCTCCGGGTAGACGAACTGCCAGTTCCACTTGAACGCGTTGACCGCGATGGTGACGTCGGGCTCCTCCTCGCGGTCGAGCACCTCGTTCTGGGTGACCGCGGTGAAGAAGAACAGCCCGGCGATGATGAGGAACGGCGCGATCGTGTACGCGATCTCCAGGGGCAGGTTGTACGCCGTCTGCCGCGGCAGCTCGTCGCCCTTCTTGCGGTGGGCGATGATCGAGTAGGCGATCAGCGCCCACACCACGAGCCCGATGATCAGGGCAGCCATCGTGGAGCCGATCCACAGGTTCTGCATGGCTTCGGCTTCGTCGGTGATGCCCTCGGGCCATCCCCAGCGGACGAAGTTCTCGACCCAGAACTCCCGGTCGGTGACGTCGCACCCGGTGAGGGTCAGCGCCCCCAGGAGACCTAGCGCGGCCACCCGCGTGAGCCTGCTGCCTCGAGCCACTGCTCGCTGCCTCCTCGTCCTCCGCCCGGCACTCGGGCGGTCCTCCCAGTGGGTCTCCACCGGTTCCCGGCGGAAGTCCCTACCGCCGATCACAGTGTGGGCCGAGACTAGCCGACCCGCCTCAGGGGGTGACCACCGGAGACGGTCGGGCGGGTCGTGCCGCCCGGGGCCGGCGCCGGGTCGAGTGGCTCCGGCCACGCCGCCCGGCGGACCGGGCCCGTGCCGTCGGGCGGCACGTAGAGTCGGGGGCGTGTGGACCCGGCTCCTGACCCCGAAATGGGTGCTCCTGCACCTGCTCGTGGCCGCCCTCTTCGTCGCCACGTTCTTCCTGGGCTACTGGCAGCTGAGCAAGGCCGAGGCCGGCGGGGGCGCCGTCAACTGGAGCTACGCGATGCAGTGGCCGCTCTACGGCTTCATGGGCCTGTGGTTCTACGTCCGGATGCTGAAGGTCGAGTTGCACCGCGATCCCGACGAGGACGAGCCCGGCAACGCCGTGGTGCTCTACCAGCGGCCGCGCATCGACACCTCCGGCGACCCGGAGCTGGCCGCCTACAACGCCTACCTCGCCGAGCTCAACGAGCGCGCTCTGGGCCAGCGGAGCGCCAGCCGTGGCCACTGAGCGGACGACGGCGTCCGGCCGCGACGTGCCGACGGCCCTCACCCGTTACCGCGTCATGGCCAACGTCGTCGGGGTGCTCCTCATCGCCCTGATCTTCGTCGCGGTCCCGCTCAAGCACCTGGGCGGCATCGACGGCCCGGTGGCGGTCCTGGGGACCGCGCACGGCTGGCTCTACGGCCTGTTCTTTCTGTCCGCCGTCGACCTGGCGCTGCGCGCCCGGTGGACGCTCAAGGGCACCGTGCTGACGCTCGTGGCCGGCACCGTGCCGGTGCTGTCCTTCTTCGCCGAGCGGACGGCCACCCGCAAGACCCGCGCCGGCGTGCGCGTCTGACCACCGCGGCCCCGCCGCCACGCCCCACCGATCCCCGGAGACCTGCGCCTGATGTGTGGCCTGCTCGCCTACTTCTCGACCGACGCGCCGCGCGTGACCGACGGCGTCGTCTCCGACGTCCGGGCCGCGCTGCCCTGCCTGCGGCACCGGGGCCCCGACGAGACCGAGGTCTGGTCCGACGACCGCGTCGTGTACGGCTTCAACCGGCTGTCCTTCATCGACATCGAGCACAGCCACCAGCCCATGCCCTACGCCGACGGCCGCTACCGGATCGTCTTCAACGGGGAGATCTACAACTACCTGGAGCTGCGCGAGGAGCTCGCCGCCGCCGGCGCGGAGTTCGCGACGCAGGGTGACACCGAGGCGATCGTCGCGGGATACCACCTGTGGGGCGAGGACGTCGTCCACCGGCTGCGCGGCATGTTCGCCTTCCTGATCTGGGACGCCGAGCGGCAGACGGTCTTCGGCGCCCGCGACCCCTTCGGCATCAAGCCGCTGTTCACGACCCGGCTGGCCGACGGTGCGCTCGCCTTCTCCTCGGAGAAGAAGGCGCTGCTCCAGCTGCTCGGCGGCAGCACCGCGGCCGGCGGCGTGGACGGCGCCTCGCTGCAGCACTACCTGACCCTGCAGTACGTCCCCGAGCCGGCGACCCTGCACCGGGCGATCCGCCGGATCGAGAGCGGGACGTGCTTCACCGTGGCGGACGGCGAGCTGACCACCCGTCGCTACTTCCACCCGGCCTTCCCGGTCCAGCCGGTCGCGAAGGACGAGGAGCAGGGTCTCTACGACCGGATCGCCGAGGTCCTCGACGACTCGGTCCGGGTGCACATGCGCGCCGACGTCACCGTCGGCTCGTTCCTCTCCGGTGGCATCGACTCCACCGCCATCGCGGCGCTGGCCAAGCGGTACAACCCCGACCTCATGACCTTCACGGTCGGCTTCGAGCGGCAGGGCTTCTCCGAGATCGACGTCGCCGCGGAGTCCGCGGCGGCGATCGGCGTCGAGCACGTGACCAAGGTGGTCACCGCCGAGGAGTTCGCCGAGTCGATCCCGCTCGTGGTCTGGTACCTGGACGACCCGGTCGCCGACCCCGCGCTCGTGCCGCTGTACTTCGTGGCCCGCGAGGCGCGCAAGCACGTCAAGGTGGTGCTCTCCGGCGAGGGCGCCGACGAGCTGTTCGGCGGCTACAACATCTACCGCGAGCCGCTGTCCCTGGCCGCGTTCGACAAGCTCCCCGGCGGCATCCGCCGGGCGCTGGGCACGCTGTCGACCAAGCTCCCCGACGGCATGCGCGGCAAGGACCTGCTCCGGCGCGGCGCCATCCCGCTCGAGCAGCGGTACTACGGCAACGCCCGCATCTTCCGCGACGAGGAGCTGACCTTCCTCGAGCAGCGGGACCCGGACCTCTCGCACGTCGCCGTCACGCGCGAGCTCTACGCCCGCACCCGGGCGGCGGGCTACGACGACGTCACCGCGATGCAGTACGTGGACCTGTTCACCTGGCTGCGCGGCGACATCCTGGTCAAGGCCGACAAGATGACCATGGCGAACTCGCTGGAGCTCCGGGTCCCGTTCCTGGACCCGGAGGTGTTCCGGGTGGCGTCCACCATCCCGGTCGGCCAGCGGGTCACGAAGGAGACCACCAAGTACGCCCTCCGCCGGGCCCTCGAGCAGATCGTGCCGCCGCACGTGCTCGACCGGCGGAAGCTCGGCTTCCCCGTGCCCACCCGGCACTGGCTGGCCGAGGACCTGCACGACTGGGCACGGCAGGTGATCGAGGACAGCCAGACCGATCAGTGGCTGGACAAGCAACAGGTGCTGGCGATGCTCACCGCGCACCGGCAGAACCAGCGGGCCGGCTCACCGGTCGACCACTCGCGCAAGCTCTGGACGCTGCTGGTCTTCATGGTCTGGCACGGGATCTTCGTCGAGGAGCGGATCACGCCGGAGATCCCGGCGACGGTCTACCCCGTCCGGTTGTGACGCCCTGACACGGCGATCCTCCGGATCGCACGGCGGCCACGTGCCGTTCCCCTGGGACGCGGAGCCCGTCCGTCACTCCTCGCGGAGACCCTCCGGGCCTCCACTCGTCGTGACCAGACCGGGTGCCGTTCCCCTGATCCAAGGAGCTGTTTCGTCACGCCTGTGCGGACCCTCCGGGCCCACTCGGCGCGACCCTGCAAACGTCAGAGGCCCGGTCCCCCTCGGGGACCGGGCCTCTGTCGTGCGGGCGGCTCAGTTGAAGGAGTCACCGCACGCGCAGGAGCCCTGCGCGTTGGGGTTGTCGATCGTGAAGCCCTGCTTCTCGATGCTGTCGACGAAGTCGATGACCGCGCCGCCGAGGTACGGGCCGCTCATCCGGTCGACGATCACCTCGACACCGTCGAAGTCGTAGGTCTGGTCGCCGTCGAGGAACCGCTCGTCGAAGAAGAGCTGGTACCGCAGGCCGGAGCAGCCACCGGGCTGGACGGCGATGCGCAGCCGCAGGTCGTCGCGGCCCTCCTGGTTCAGCAACGCCTTGACCTTGGCGGCCGCGGGGTCGCTGAGCACGACGCCGGTGGCCGTGGTGTCCTGCACCGTCATATTCCTGTCCTCTCCCTCCGGGGTGTCCGCGTAGGCGGTCCTACCGCGGACGAACGCCGTCGGAACGGCTCCTTCTTCCCGTGCGCACCCACTGTACGGCTCGCAGCTCGACCTCCGGGGCCGCGTTGCTCACACACGTAGACTTCCTGGCCGTGAAGCTCCGCCTGCCCGGCCGCCGTGACCACGCCGAGACGACCGACGCCACGTCCGCGTCCACCGGCGAGCTGGACGACCAGCTGGTGAAGGCCGGCGGCAAGGGCCGCCCGACCCCCAAGCGCACCGTCGCACAGGGCCGGCGGCCGGGGCCGCCGCCGCCTCCGCCCACCACGCGCAAGGAGGCCTACCGCCGCATGCGCGAGCAGCAGGCCGCCCAGCGCGCGCAGTCCCGGCAGGGCATGGCGCGCGGTGACGAGGCCTATCTGCCCGCACGGGACCGCGGCCCGGTCCGCAAGCTGGTGCGGGACGTCGTCGACAGCCGGCGGAACGTCGGCAGCTTCTTCCTGGCGGTCGCCGCGGTGGCCCTCGTGGGCACGCTCGTCCCGAGCATGGCGGTCAAGAGCTACTCGAGCTTCGTGCTCCTCGGCTTCTTCCTGCTCCTCATCATCGACTCGGTGGTGCTCAGCCGGAAGATCAAGAGCGCCGTCGCCCAGCGGTTCCCCGACGGGAACCACAAGACGCGCGGCCTGGTCTGGTACGGCATCAGCCGGTCGACCATGATCCGCCGGTGGCGGTTCCCCAAGCCCGAGGTCCCGCTCGGCGCCGAGGTCTGAGCGCCGTCCCGGCCGGACGGCGCGGCGCTCCGCGCGGCTGATGCGGGTCACCCTGCTGGGCACGGGCGCCGCCGACTGCTGGCCCAACCCCTGGTGCACGTGCGCGTCGTGCGCCGACGCCCGCCGCAGCGGGCAGCTGCGCCGGCCGACGTCCGCGCTGGTCGACGGCGTGCTGCTGCTGGACCTCTCGCCGGCCCCGCCACCGGAGGGCGTCTCGCTGGCCGGGGTGCGCACCGTGCTGGTCACCCACGACCACCCCGACCACTGCGCGCCGCTGGTCCTGCTGGCCCGCCAGTGGGTGCGCCGGTCCGAACCCCTCACGGTCGTGGGCCCTCCCCCGGTGCTGGCGGCGGTCCGGCCCTGGCTGGCCCCGGCCGACCCGGTGGAGCTGGTGCCCGTCGAGCCCGGCACGTCGCTGACCCGGGCCGGGTACGGCGTCCGCGTCCTCGCCGGGGCGCACGAGGTGCCGACAGCGCTGTACGACGTCACCGGCCCCGACGGGGTGCGGCTGCTGTACGCCACCGACACCGGGCCGCTGCCCGAGTCGACGGTGGCCGCCACCCGCGACGCCGCCTACGACGTGCTGCTGCTGGAGCAGACCTTCGGCGACCTGGCCGACCACGGCACCGGGCACCTCGATCTCGCGACGTTCCCCGTCCAGCTGGATCGGCTGCGGGCGGTGGGTGCGGTCACCCCCGCGACCGACGTCGTCGCCGTGCACCTCAGCCACCACAACCCGCCGGCCGCGCTCCTGGCCGGGCGGCTCCGCGACTGCGGCGCGCGGCTGGCCGACGACGGTGCGGTGCTGGAGTGCGGGCCCGACCGGGCGCCCGCCCCGGCCGGCGGCTAGCGTCCGCGGACGTGGAATTCCGACGCCTCGGCCGCTCCGGCCTGACCATCTCCGAGATCGCATACGGCAACTGGCTCACCCACGGCGGCCAGGTCGAGGAGGATGCCGCGCACGCGTGCGTGCGGGCCGCCCTGGACGCCGGCATCACCACCTTCGACACCGCCGACGTCTACGCCGGCACCCGGGCCGAGACCGTCCTGGGCACGGCCCTCGCGGGCCACCGGCGCGAGTCGATCGAGCTGTTCACCAAGGTGTACTGGCCGACCGGACCGGGACGGAACGACCGCGGGCTCGGTCGCAAGCACGTCATCGAGAGCTGCCACGCGTCGCTGCGCCGGCTGCAGACCGACTACGTCGACCTGTACCAGGCCCACCGCTACGACCCCTCCGTCCCGCTCGCGGAGACCATGACGGCGTTCGCCGACCTGGTCCGCTCGGGCAAGGCCCTCTACATCGGCGTCTCGGAGTGGAACGCCGAGCAGATCGCCTCCGGGTCCGCGCTCGCGCGGGAGCTCGGCATCCAGCTGATCAGCAACCAGCCGCAGTACTCGATGCTCTGGCGGGTGATCGAGTCCGAGGTCGTGCCGACATCGGAGAAGGAAGGCGTCTCCCAGATCGTCTGGTCGCCGCTGGCGCAGGGCATCCTCACCGGCAAGTACCGGCCGGGCGAGCAGCCGCCGGCCGACAGCCGCGCCGGTCACGCCCAGGCCGGCCAGTCGATGCAGGGGTTCATGACCGACGACATCCTCGGCCGGGTGCAGCAGCTCCGGCCGATCGCCGACGACCTGGGCCTGTCGATGGCGCAGCTCGCACTGGCCTGGGTGCTCCAGAACCGCAACGTCGCCGCCGCGATCATCGGCGCGACGCGTCCGGAGCAGGTCCGGGACAACGTCGCGGCCGCCGGCGTCACCCTCGAGGCCGACGTCATGACGCGGATCGACGACGTCCTGGGGGACGTCGTGGAGCGGGACCCGGCGAAGACCGCGCGCGGCTGAGGCCTGCCGGCCTCCCCGCCCTCCGCGGGAGGACCGGGGAGGCCGGCACGCCGACCATGAACCTCTACCCGAGGGTCAGGTCTCGTCGAGGCCCATGGGCCCGTAGACCTTGCGCTCGCCCTCGAGCAGGGTGACCGCGGCGACCCCGCGGTCGAGCAGCTCGCGCCAGTTCTCCCCCAGCCAGGACTCCGCGTCACCCTGGTTGTCCTCCTCCGGGACCTCGACCCCGACCGAGGCCGGGTCGAGGGCGGATCCAGCGGGGTCCTCGAGACGCCAGTGCCAGCTCATGCGCCGAAGGCTAGTGGCGGCGGTGACCTCGGGCACCGCCGCGCCCGTGCGCGCGCCCCCTCCGGTTACGGCTGCGCCGCCGGGGGCATGGACCTGCATCGACCCGCCCAACCGGAGGACCGATGACCGCACCCCGCCCCGGCGCCACCCGCGCAGATGTTTCCCCCGTGCCCGAGAACGCCTCGACCGGGCAGCTGATCGGCCAGCTCACCGAGCAGATCAGCCGCCTCGTCCGCGACGAGGCGCGTCTCGCGCAGGCCGAGGTGACCCAGAAGGCGAAGAAGCTCGGCGTCGGCGCCGGCCTCTTCGGGGGCGCCGGCCTCGTCGCCTTCTTCGGCCTCGCCGCCCTCATCACCGCGGCGATCCTCGCCCTGGCCCTGGTGCTCCCCGCCTGGCTGGCCGCGTTGATCGTCGCCGTGGCCCTCTTCGCCGTCGCCGGTGTGCTGGCCCTCGTCGGCAAGAAGGACGTGCAGAAGGGGTCCCCGCCGGTGCCGACCGAGGCCATCTCCAGCGTCAAGACCGACATCGCGACCGTGAAGGAGAGCGCACACCGATGAGCACCCCCAGCGGCTCGGGACCGGACGACGGGCAGTCCGCCGCCGGTCCCACGGACCCCGACCAGATCCGGGCCGACATCGAGGCCACGCGCGAACAGCTCGGCCGCACGGTGGACGAGCTCAGCCAGCGCCTCGACGTCCCCGCACGGGCGAAGGAGAGCGCGGCGCGCGCCAAGGACACCGCGGTGGAGACCTACCGCGAGAGCCCGCCGGCGGTCGCCGGGGCCGGCGCCGCGCTGGCCGGGCTGGTCGGCCTGGTGCTGTGGCGCCGTCGGCGCGCCCGCCGGCGGGCCAGCACCGAGGAGCTCGTCGTCGTCGGGGCGGGAACGGGCCGCAAGCGCCAGGCGAAGCGGGCCCGCAAGGAGCTGGCCACTCGGCGGATCGCCGCGCAGAAGGCCGCCAAGAAGGTGGAGAAGGATGCGCGGAAGGCCACGAGGCAGGCCGAGAAGCAGGCCCGCCGCAGAACGAGGAGGAAGCGTTGAGCAAGGGAGCCAAGCTCGCCTACCGGCCGATCGGCCTGGCCGCGGGTATCGCGGCCGGTGCCGTGTCCGGAGCGGTCTTCAAGCAGGTGTGGAAGCGCATCAGCGGCGAGGACGACGCACCGGACGCGCTGCAGAGCGAGTACCCGATGTGGGAGATCATCGTCTCCGCGGCGCTCCAGGGCGCGATCTTCGCGGCCACCAAGGCGACCATCGACCGGCTGGGCGCGGAGGGCTTCACCAAGCTCACCGGGGCGTGGCCGGGCGACTGACACCCGGCGGTGGCCGGGACCCCGGTCCCGGCCACCGGCACGCCACACCCACCTCGCGGCCGGACGGCCCAGCAGACGACGGCCCAGCCCCAGGGAGACGCAGTGACCGGCACCCGCCCCCGCGAGAGCGCGGTCGACCGCATCCGCCAGCGCGTCGAGGAGAAGGCCGCCCGGCGTGCCGCGGCCGCGCGGACGACGGCGGCCGGTGGGCCGGCGCACGACCCGAACCGGCTGCCGGCGGGCGCCCCCGGCCAGGACGAGCTCCCCGGCATCCACGCCGCGGCGCCGACGCAGATCCCCGCCCGCGGCTGGAAGCAGGTCCTCAAGCGCGCCTGGGCGGAGAACAACGCCGACAACATGCCGATCATCGCCGGCGGGGTGGCGTTCTTCGGCTTCCTGGCGATCTTCCCGGCGCTCCTGGCGCTGATCTCGATCTACGGCCTGATCGTCTCCCGCGAGCAGGCGGCCGCCCAGGTGGAGTCGTTCACCACCGGGCTGCCCGAGGACGCCCGGACGCTGATCGGGACCCAGGTCGCGAACATCACCGAGGCCGAGAGCGCCCTCACGTGGGGCCTCGTGCTGTCGATCCTCGGTGCGCTGTGGAGCGTCTCGGGCGGCGTGAACAACCTGGTGAAGGCGGTCAACATCGCCTACGACGAGGTGGAGACCCGCAACTTCGTCAAGCTCCGCGCGCTCTCGCTGGCCCTCACCCTCGGCGCCATCGTGTTCGTCGTGCTGACCATCGGCCTGGTCGCCGTCCTCCCGGTGGTCCTCGACGCGCTGCCGCTGGGCTCGGTCGGCACCGTGCTGGCGGAGATCGGCCGCTGGGTGCTGCTGCTGATCGTCGTCGCGGGGTCGCTCGCCGTCCTCTACCGGCTCGCGCCGGACCGGGACGCCCCGAAGCTCCGCTGGGTCAGCCTGGGTTCGCTCGTCGTCACAGTCGTCTGGGCGGTGGTCAGCCTCGGCTTCACCTTCTACGTCAACAACTTCGGCTCGTACAACAAGACCTATGGCGCGATCGCCGGCGTGATCGTGCTGATGCTGTGGCTGTACCTCACCTGCTACCTGGTGCTCCTCGGGGCGGAGATCAACTCCGAGGCCGAGCACCAGACCGGCCTCGACACCACCGACGGCGAGCCCATGCCGATGGGTGAGCGCGATGCGGTGAAGGCCGACACGCTGCCGGCGAAGGCCGAGCCGGACAAGGGCGACAGCGACCCCACGCGCAAGGCCGCGCCCTAGCCGGCTCCCCCGGCGCCCGGGCTCAGCGGACGTGCGAGGGGACGAACGGCGGTCGCACGACCTCGACCGCCTGCGGGCGACCGCGGACGTCGACGGCGAGCTCCGCGCCGTCCGCCACCCCGGCCGCCGTGTCGAGCAGCGCCAGCCCGATGCCGGTCTTGAGGGTCGGGGAGAACGTGCCGCTGGTGACCTCGCCGACCGCTCGCCCCGCGCCGTCGAGCACCGCCATGCCCGGGCGCGGGATGCCGCGGCCGGTGGCGCGCACGCCGCGCAGCTGCCGGGCCGGGCCGGCCTGCTTCTCGGCGCGCAGCGCCTCGCTGCCCCAGAACGCGGCCTTCCCCCAGCCGACCGCCCAGCCGGCGCGGGCCTGCACCGGCGTGATCTCCCGGGAGAGCTCGTGCCCGTGCAGCGGGTAACCCATCTCGGTGCGCAGCGTGTCGCGGGCGCCCAGCCCGCACGGCCGGATGCCGACGTCCTGGCCGGCCTCCAGCAGCGCGTCCCACAGCTCCCCGGCCCGGTCGGCGGCGACCAGCAGCTCGTAGCCGTGCTCACCGGTGTAGCCGGTCCGGCAGACCGTCACCTCCGCGCCGGCTCCCCCGGTGCCGGTCACGAAGGACATGTAGCCGATCTCCCCGGGCAGCCCGAGCAGCTCCAGCACCTGCAGCGAGCGCGGCCCCTGCACGGCCAGGACGGCGACCTCGGTGTGCCGGTCCTGCACGGTGACGCCGGCCGGCGCCGCGTCGGCCAGCCGGCCGAGCACCTCGCCGGCGTTGGCGGCGTTGGGCACCAGCAGGACGTCGTCGTCGCCGTGCAGGTAGGCGATCAGGTCGTCGACCACTCCCCCGGCGTGCTCTTCCCCGTCGGGCACGCAGCACAGCGTGTACTGCGCCTGCCCGGGCCCGATGCGGCTCAGGTCGTTGGTCAGGCACGCGTCGACGAAGGCCGCGGCCCCCGGCCCGCGCACCGTGCCGGTGCCCAGGTGGGAGACGTCGAAGAGCCCCACGCCGGTGCGCACCGCGGTGTGCTCGGCCAGGACCCCGCCCCCGGCGTACTCGATCGGCATCGACCAGCCGCTGAAGTCGGCGAGCTTGGCCCCGGCCGAGAGGTGCCGGTCGTGGAGGGGCGAGGTCAGCGGGCTCACGGCGGTCACGCTAGCCGGGGCGGGCCCCGACCGATCGGAACGGGCCTGTCGCAGGGATGCCACGCGAGCAGGTGACCTGCTGGAACGGCCCCCCGCAGCGACCCGCACCGAGCCTGCGAGGGGTGGGGAGCGGGGGGTCCTTCTACGATCGACCGGTGCCGCCGACGATCTCTGCCACCGACCACCCGCTCGAGAAGCTGACCGGCGACGCCGTCGTCGTCGCCGTCGGCAAGGGCCCCGAGGGGCCGCTGCCGACACCCGGCGCCGAAGCCGTCGACCGACTGCTCGGCGGGCGCCTGTTCCCCGCCCTGGCCGACCTGGGCGCCACCGGCGCGCAGGACGAGGTCACCCGGCTCCCCGCGTTCGGGCAGGGCCCCTTCCCGGTGGTCGCCGTCGTCGGGCTGGGCGCGCCCGAGGCCGCCGGCGGCTACCTGCCCGAGGCGCTGCGCCGCGCCGCCGGCTCGGCGAGCCGGGCGCTCAAGGGACGCCGCTCGGTGGTGAGCCTGCTGGCCGCCGTCGGAGGCACCCCGGACGCCGACCGCCTGCACGCGGTCGGCGAGGGCTCCCTGCTGGGCGCGTACGAGTTCACCGCCTACAAGTCCCAGCTGCCCGCCGACCGGCCGACGCCGCCGAGCGAGTTCACCATCGTCGTCCCGGGCGCCGGGGCGGCGGAGGCGGCGCTGCGCCGGGTGCGCGCGGTGGCCGACGCGGTCTGGCTGGTGCGCGACCTGGTCAACACCCCGCCGAACGACCTGTACCCCGCCGAGTTCGCGGCGCGCGGCGCGGCGGCCGGCGAGAAGCTGGGCCTGACCACCGAGATCCTCGACGAGGACGCGCTCGCCGCGGGCGGCTACGGCGGCATCCTGGCCGTCGGCGGTGGCTCCGCGCGCAAGCCGCGGCTGCTCCGGCTGTCCTACACCGGGCCCGGCGCCCGGAAGAAGATCGCCCTGGTCGGCAAGGGGATCACCTTCGACAGCGGCGGCATCTCGATCAAGCCCGCCGCCAAGATGGAGGACATGAAGAGCGACATGGGCGGCGCCGCCGCCGTGATCGCCACCGTGTGCCTCGTCGCCCAGCTCGGGCTGCCCGTCGAGGTGACCGCCACGGTCCCCATGGCCGAGAACCTGCCCAGCGGCACCGCCTACCGCCCCGCGGACGTGGTGACCTTCCGCAACGGCAAGAAGGCCGAGATCACCAACACCGACGCCGAGGGGCGCGTCGTCCTCGCCGACGCCATCGCCCGCGCCGCCGAGGACGCACCCGACGTCCTGCTGGAGACCTCGACCCTGACCGGTGCCCAGATGGTCGCCCTCGGCGCCCGGACGTCCGGTGTGATGGGCAGCGACGACCTGCGCGAGGCCGTCGTCACCGCGGCCCGGCGCAGCGGCGAGGCCGTCTGGCCGATGCCGCTCCCGCCCGAGCTCCGCAAGGGGCTGGACTCGACGGTCGCGGACTTCGTCAACGCGAACACCGACCGGCTCGGCGGCATGCTGGTCGGCGGGCACTTCCTGTCGGAGTTCGTGCCGGCCGGGCTGCCGTGGGCGCACATCGACATCGCGGGCCCGAGCTACAACACCTCGGCGCCGTGGGGCTACACGGTCAAGGGCGGCACCGGCGTCCCGGTCCGGACGCTGCTGGCCACGATCGAGGACCTCATCGCCGGCTGACCCCCCTGATGATCAGGTGACCTGATCGTTCCGGGTCCTGGCTCACCGTCAGCGGTGAGCCAGGACCACCGGAGGTGAGCCAGGACGCCGGTTGCCGGCGCCCCCACTCATTTGTGGCGGGCGCTCCAGTCGCGCATGCGCTGGGGATAGCCGGTGACCTGGGCGTCGTACACGGGGATGGCCAGCTCGCGGGAGAGCCGGCGGGCCACCTCCGGGCCGCCGATGCGGCGCCGGGTCCACTCCCCGTCCGAGGCGACCAGCACGATCGTCGCCTCGGTGACCGCCGTCCGCGGCTCGACGTAGCCCTCGACGCCGCGGCGGGTGGCCACGAACTCCTCCAGGTGCCGGAGATCGGTCCGCTGCGACCCACGGTCCAGCGTGGCGCGGCGCCCGTCGCCGCTCCGGCCGCGGCGGCTGCGCCACCGGTCGAACAGACCCATCGCCGTCTCCCCGTCCTCGACCCGAGCCCGCGGTGATCACCGCGACGCAGGGGAAGCAACGGTGGTCCCGGCCAGGTCGTTCCCGGAGTGGCAGGATGGGGTCCAGCCCCCGCCCGCTCGAGCGGGGACGCCGTCCTACGCACCTGAGGAGCACCCGTGAGCGCACCCGCCTCCCCCGCCGACCTGGTCATCCTCGGGGGTGGTTCGGGCGGTTACGCCGCAGCCTTCCGGGCAGCGGAGCTCGGCCTGAACGTCGTCCTGATCGAGAAGGACAAGGTCGGCGGCACCTGCCTGCACCGCGGCTGCATCCCGACCAAGGCCCTGCTGCACGCCGGTGAGGTCGCCGACCTGGCCCGCGAGGGCGAGCAGTTCGGCGTCAAGACCTCGCTGGCCGGCATCGACATGGACGGCGTCAACAACTACAAGAACGGCGTCATCTCCAAGCTCTACAAGGGCCTGCAGGGCCTGGTGAAGGCCCGCAAGATCACCTACGTGGAGGGCGAGGGCCGGCTGGTCTCCCCCACGGCCGTCGAGGTGAACGGCCAGACCTACGAGGGCAAGCACGTCCTGCTGGCCACCGGCTCCTACCCCCGCTCGCTGCCGGGCCTGGAGATCGACGGCACCAAGGTCATCACCAGCGACCACGCGCTCGACCTGGACCGGGTACCGAGCTCGGCGATCATCCTCGGCGGCGGCGTCATCGGGTGCGAGTTCGCCAGCGCCTGGAAGTCCTTCGGCGTCGACGTCACCATCGTCGAGGGCCTCCCGCACCTGGTCCCGCTCGAGGACGAGTCCGCCTCGAAGCTGCTGGAGCGCGCGTTCCGGCGGCGCAAGATCGCCTTCGAGCTCAGCAGCCGCTTCTCCGGCGTGCAGACCACCGAGAACGGCGTCAAGGTCTCCCTCGAGAACGGCAAGGAGATCGAGGCCGAGCTGCTGCTCGTCGCCGTCGGTCGCGGCCCGGTCAGCTCGGGCATCGGCTACGAGGAGGTCGGCGTGGCCATGGAGCGCGGCTACGTCCTCGTCGACGAGTACATGCGCACCAACATCCCGACGATCTCCGCCGTCGGCGACCTCGTCCCGACCCTGCAGCTGGCGCACGTCGGCTTCGGCGAGGGGATCCTCGTCGCCGAGCGGGTCGCCGGGCTCGAGCCGGCGCCGATCGACTACGCCGGGGTCCCGCGGATCACCTACTCCGACCCCGAGGTCGCCTCCGTCGGGTTGACCGAGGCGCAGGCGAAGGAGCGCTACGGCGAGGTCAAGACCCTCACCTACGACCTCGCCGGCAACGGGCGCAGCCAGATCCTGAAGACGACCGGCGCGGTCAAGCTCATCCAGGCGCCCGACGGCCCGGTCGTGGGCATCCACATGGTCGGCAGCCGCGTCGGCGAGCTCATCGCCGAGGCCCAGCTGATCTACAACTGGGAGGCCGAGGCCGACGACGTCGCGAGCCTCATCCACCCCCACCCGACCCAGAGCGAGGCACTCGGCGAGGCGCACCTGGCGCTGGCCGGCAAGCCCCTGCACGTGCACGGCTGATCGATCCCCTCCCCCATCCCGCACCGCCAGAAGGAGTCCTCCCCCGATGCCGACGTCCGTCACCATGCCCGCCCTGGGCGAGAGCGTCACCGAGGGCACGGTCACCCGCTGGCTCAAGCAGGAGGGTGAGCAGGTCGAGGTCGACGAGCCCCTCCTCGAGGTGTCGACCGACAAGGTCGACACCGAGATCCCCTCGCCCGCCGCCGGCGTGCTGACCAAGATCCTCGTCGCCGAGGACGAGACCGTCGACGTCGGCGCCGAGCTGGCCGTCATCGGTGGGGACGGCGACGGCGACGGAGGTGGCGACGAGGGCGGCGAGTCCGCGCCGCCGGCCTCCGCCGAGGACGCCGACACCACTCCCCAGTCCCCCGACCAGCAGGTCGAGGACGCCGGCCCCTCCGGTGACGAGCAGCCGGCCGCCGAGCCGGAGCCCGAGCCCGAGCCGGCCCAGGCCTCCGGTGGTGGCGGTGGCGGTGGCGGTGGCGGCGAGGGCACTCCGGTGACCATGCCGGCGCTCGGCGAGAGCGTCACCGAGGGCACGGTCACCCGCTGGCTCAAGGCCGTGGGCGACGAGGTGACCGCCGACGAGCCGCTGCTGGAGGTCTCCACCGACAAGGTCGACACCGAGATCCCGGCGCCGGTCGGCGGCACGCTGCTGGAGATCACCGTCAACGAGGACGAGACCGTCGACGTCGGCGCGCAGCTGGCCGTCATCGGCACCGGCGCCTCGGGCGGCGGCTCCGCTCCCGCCCCGGCGCCCCAGCAGGAGGCCCCGAAGCAGGAGGCCCCGAAGCAGGAGGCACCGAAGCAGGAGGCACCCAAGCAGGAGGCCCCGGCCGAGCCGGAGCCCCAGGCTGCCCCGCAGGCCAAGCAGGCCGACCCGGCCAGCACCCAGCCGGGCGGCGACTACGGCGCCAGCGGCGCCCAGCCCTCCGAGTCGCCGACCGACGCGCCCCCGCCCCAGGTGGCCCCGCAGGCCCCGGCCGCCTCGGCTCCGGCGCCGTCGGGTGACGGCGGCGGCCAGTACGTCACCCCGCTGGTGCGCCGCCTGGCCGCCGAGCGCGGCGTCGACCTCGCGTCGGTGTCCGGCACCGGCGTGGGCGGCCGCATCCGCAAGCAGGACGTCCTCGCCGCCGCCGACAAGCCGGCCGCTCCGGCGGCCTCCGCCCCCGCCGCCGGTGGGTCCGCCCCGCGCACCCCGTCCCCGGCCGCGACGCCGGACACGTCGCTGCGTGGGCGCACCGAGAAGATGTCCCGCCTGCGCACGGTCATCGCCAAGCGGATGGTGGAGTCGCTGCAGGTCAGCGCCCAGCTGACCACGGTCCTCGAGGCCGACGTCACCCGCATCGCCCAGCTGCGGCAGCAGGCCAAGGCCGGCTTCGAGGCCCGTGAGGGCGTGAAGCTCTCCTTCCTGCCGTTCTTCGCCAAGGCGGCGGTGGAGGCGCTCAAGCAGCACCCGTCGGTGAACTCCTCGATCGACCAGGCGGCCGGCACGGTCACCTACCACGACGCGGAGAACCTCGGCATCGCCGTCGACACCGAGCGCGGCCTGCTCGTCCCGGTGATCCACGACGCCGGTGACCTGAGCATCGGCGGGATCGCGCGAAAGATCGCGGACCTGGCGGAGCGGACACGCACGAACAAGGTGACGCCGGACGAGCTGGGTGGCGGCACCTTCACGCTGACCAACACCGGCAGCCGGGGCGCGCTGTTCGACACCCCGATCATCAACCAGCCGCAGGTGGCGATCCTGGGCGTCGGCTCGGTGGTGAAGCGGCCCGTCGTGGTGCAGGACGCGGATCTCGGCGAGGTCATCGCGGTGCGGTCGATGGTCTACCTGGCGCTCACCTACGACCACCGGATCGTCGACGGCGCCGACGCCGCCCGCTTCCTCACCACGGTCAAGGAGCGGCTGGAGGCCGGCCAGTTCCACGGCGAGCTCGGCCTCGGCTGAGCGAGGACGCCGGCCCGTACCACTCGCGAGCCCACGGCGGGCCCCCTCCCGGGGCCCGCCGTGGCCTGCACCCCTGAGGAGCGTCCGTGAAGATCGCCGTGGCCGGTGCCTCCGGGATGATCGGCGGCGCGCTGGTGCCCGCCCTGCGCGACGACGGCCACGAGGTGCTGCAGCTCGTGCGCCGCACGCCGCGTACCGCCGACGAGCACCGCTGGGACCCGCAGCACCGGCGGATCGACCCGGCCGTGCTCCGGGACGTCGACGCGGTGGTCAACCTCGCCGGGGTGGGCGTCGGTGACCGGCGGTGGAGCGAGCGCCACAAGCAGGCGGTGCTCACCAGCCGGGTGGATGCGACGGCCACGATCAGCGAGGCCCTGGCCGATGCCGCCACCGCGGACGGGGACCGGCCGCGGGTGCTGCTCAACGCCTCCGCGGTCGGCTGGTACGGGGACACCGGCGACCGCGTGGTCGACGAGTCCGATCCCGCCGGAGACGACTTCCTGGCCCGCGTCTGCGTGGCCTGGGAAGGGGCGACCGCACCGGCGGAGGCCGCCGGCGTTCGGGTGACCACGCTGCGGACCGGGCTGGTGCTCGGGCGGGGCGGGCTGCTGTCCCGGCTGCTGCCGATCTTCAAGGCCGGTCTCGGCGGGCGGCTGGGTAGCGGCGGGCAGTACGTCCCCTGGATCAGCCAGACCGACGAGATCGGGGCGATCGGGTTCCTGCTGGACCACCCCGTGCCCGGGCCGGTCAACCTGTGCGGTCCGGCCCCGGTCACGAACACCGAGTTCACCGCCGCGCTGGGCCGCGTCGTGCACCGGCCGGCCGTCCTCGCCGTCCCGCCCCCCGCGCTGTGGGTGGTCCTCGGCGAGTTCGCCCGGGTCGGGGTGCTGGCCGGTCAGCGCGCCGTGCCCGCGAAGCTCGAAGAGGCGGGTTTCCGCTTCGCCCATGCCGACGTCGAGGCGGCTCTCCGCGCTGCGGTGGCCCGCGGCTGAGAGGTCTCCGAGCCGCTCAGCCCACCCGCTCCGCCGAGCCGATCCGCCAGCCCTCGGGGGTGCGGACCACGACCATCCGCACCGCCGTGTCCGGTCGGCCGGCCACCGTGCGCAGCGCGTCGCCGTCCGGGTCCCCGGAGCGCACGACGTCGTAGTCCGGCCAGCGATCGGTGAGCAGGAGCTCGGCCCGGTCCGCGGTGGCGTCGACGACGGAGAGGTCGACGACGGCCGGCGCGAACCCCCGCAGCTGCTCACCGGCGGCGGCCAGCGCACGGGCGTGCTCCGCGTCGGCCGCCTGCAGGGCGTTGCCGGGTGCGTACACCTCGTCGAGCACCGCTGGATCTCCGCTCAGCCCGGCGGCCCGCCGTTCGTACAGCCGCGCCACGACCGCCGTCCACTCCTCCTCGGTGACCGGCCGGGCCAGGTCCGGAGCGTCCGGTTCCAGCTCCTCGGCCGGCGCCGCCTCTCCGGGCAGCGGCTCCTCGGCCGCTGACGTGGGTACCGCGGGCGCCGGTGCCGGGGAGGTGGCCGCGACGGCGGAGGTGGCGGGGGTGCCCCCGCCTCCTCCCCAGCGGGTGCCGGCCCAGGCGGTGACCGCGAGCGCGGCGAGGACGATCGCCGCCACCAGCAGCCCCCGCGCCAGTGGTCCGGAGGCCGCGGCGGCCCGGAGCCGGCCGCGCCGGCGCGCGTCCGGGTCGACGACGACCGGCGCCGGCCGGGGCCGGCGACCGGGCACCACATGGGTCAGCTCGGTGCGCGCGTCCGGCCGGCCGGAGCCGGCCGCCCGGGGGGCCGCGCGCAGCCCCACCGGCTCCGGCCGGCAGGCGCGCCTCAGGTCGAGGGCGAAGGCCGCCGCGCTGCCCCGCTCGTGCGGGTTCGCGGCCAGCCCGCGGCTGATGACGGCGATCAGCTCCGGCGGCGCCTCGGGCGCCAGCTCGGGAAGGTCCGGCAGCTCGCCGCCGGCGGCGACCCCGAGGGTGTCGGCCGGACGGGCCGCGTTCCACGGGGCGATGCCGGTCAGCGCGTGGAACGCGGCCGCCGCCACCCCGAACACGTCCGACGCCGGGCCGGGCGTGCCGCCGCGGGCGACCACGGGATCGACGTAGGCAGGGGTGACCTCCGCAGCAGCCGTCTCCCCCAGCACCCGTGCGACACCCAGGTCGGTGAGCACCGGGCGCCCCTCCGCGGTGAAGACGATGTTGCCCGGCGACAGGTCACCGTGGACGACGCCGTGCCCGTGCGCGTGCGACAGCGCGGCAGCCACGGGCGCGATCGCCGTCACCACCTCCCCCGGCCGCAGCCGGCCGCGCCGGGCCAGGAGGTCGGCGAGGCTGCCACCGTCGAGCAGGTCGAGCACCAGGGCGACCCGCGGGGCGCCGCCCCTCCGGGGCTGGTGCACCACCTCGTGCAGGCGCACCAGGTGCGGGTGGTCCAGCTCGCCGAGCAGCGCCGCCTCGCGGGCCTGCCGCGCCGGGTCGCCCGCCACCAGCACCTTGACCGCGACCGGTTCGCCACCCTCGCGGGCGACGGCCCGCCACACCTCCCCCGATGCGCCGCGGCCGAGCAGCGCCTCGAGCGTGTAGCCGGGCACCGCGGGCGGCTGGGCGGCGGGTTCCCCGGGCGGGACGACGGCGGACATGCCGGGACCGTAGGCCGGATCGCGCGACCGCCGCCCGCGTTGTCCACAGGCCCGGCGTCGGTACGGCGTCCGCCCGGCCGCCGCGGTGCGGTCCGGCTACCGTCGGGCCGTGTCGATGCCGTCGCGCGCCGAGGTCCTCGTCGTCGGTGCAGGTCTGGCCGGGCTCTCCGCGGCCACCCGGCTCGCCGACGCCGGGCTGGACGTGCACGTGCTGGAGGCCGGCGGCCACGCCGGCGGCCGGCTGGCCACCGAGCGGATCGACGGCTTCCTCGTCGACCGGGGCTTCCAGGTGTTCAACACCGGCTATCCGCGCGCGGCCGACCTCGACCTCCCGGACCTCCGGCTCGGCTGGTTCGAGCGCGGTGCGGTCCTCCGGGTGGACGGGCGTGCGCACCGGGTCGTCGATCCCCGCCGCCGGCCGTCCGCGGTGCCGGCGACGGCGACGGCACCGCTGGGCTCCCTCCGGGAGAAGGCTGCCCTGGTGGCCTTCTCGCTGCGCGCCGGCTACACCCCCGTCGGCCGCCTGCTGGGCGCGCCGGAGCAGTCCGCGGAGCAGGCCCTCCGCGCCGCGGGCATCGGGGAGGCGGCCCTGGAGCTGTTCCTGCGGCCGTTCCTCGCCGGCGTCCTCCTCGAGGAGGAGCTCGCCACCTCCAGCCGGTACGTCGACCTGCTGTGGCGCAGCTTCGTCCGCGGCTCCACCGGGCTGCCCGCCGAGGGCATGCAGGCCATCGGCGAGCAGCTCGCCGCCCGCCTCCCCGCCGGGCGGGTGCACCTGCACACGCCGGCCCGCGCGGTCTCCCCCGGCACCGTGCGCACCGACGGCGGTACCTGGTCCGCCGACGCCGTCGTCGTCGCCACCGACCCGGCGACGGCGACCGGGCTCCTCCCCGCGGTGGAGGCCGCCGCGCCGCGGCAGGTCACCACCCACCTGCACGTGCTGCCCGGGTCGCCGTGGTCCACCCCGCTGATCGTGCTGGGCCGCCCCGGGAGCCCGGTGGTCAACAGCGCCGTGGTGTCCGACGCCCAGCCCCGGTACAGCCCCGACGGCCGGGCGCTGGTCGCCAGCTCCACCCTGGTGCCCACGCGGGAGGAGGAGCTGCGCGCGGAGATCGCGGCGCTGCACGGGGTGGCGCCGTCGGACCTCGAGCACCTGACCTCGGTCACCGTCCAGGGCGCCCAACCGGCCGCCCTGCCGCCCCTGCAGCTGCGCCGCCCCGTGGCCCTGGGCGACGGCCTGTACGTCTGCGGCGACCACCGCGACACCCCGTCCATCCAGGGCGCGATGGCCAGCGGTGCGCGGGCGGCCCGCGCCGTCCTCCGCGCGCTGCGGCCGGCCGGTTCCGCCGACGTGCAGGGCGCGATGGCCAGCGGTGCGCGGGCGGCCCGCGCCGTCCTCCGCGCGCTGCGGCCGGCCGGTTCCGCCGACGTGCAGGGCGCCGACGTGCAGGGCGCCGACGTGCAGGGCGCCGGCTGATGCCCGCCACCGCACCCACGATCCTCGCCACGAGCATGGGCTTCGCCGCCCGTGGCCGCGGCCCCTCCGACTGGGCGCCGGGGCCGGTGTTCGACCTCGCGATCCAGCTCGCCGGGGCGCCCGCGCAGCCGCGGCTGTGCTACCTGGGGACGGCGACCGGGGACGACCCGGCGCGGCTGGCCGGCGTGTACGGCGCGTTCGCCGGCAGCGCCGTCCGGGTCAGCCACCTCAGCCTCTTCCCGATGCCCACGGTTCCCGACCTGCGGGCCCATCTGCTGGCGCAGGACGTGGTCTGGGTCGGCGGAGGGAGCGTGGCCAACCTGCTGGCGGTCTGGCGGGTGCACGGGCTGGACGAGGTGTTCCGCGAGGCGTGGGCGGCCGGGGTCGTGCTCGCCGGTGTCTCGGCCGGATCGCTGTGCTGGCACGTCGGCGGCACCACCGACTCCTACGGCCCCGACCTGCGGCCGGTCGTCAACGGCCTCGGGCTGATCCCGACCTCCAACGGCGTCCACTACGACTCCGAGCCGCAGCGCCGCCCGCTCTACCACCGGCTGGTCGCCGACGGCACGCTCCCCGGCGGGCACGCCACCGACGACGGGGCGGGCCTGGTCTACCGCGGCACCGACCTGGTGGAGGCGGTGTCCGACCGCCCGGGTGCGGCGGCCTACCGCGTCGAGCGCGGGCCGGACGGGACCGCGGTGGAGACCCGGGTCGAGCCGCGCCGCCTCGGGTGACGCGGGCCTAGGCTGGTGCCGTGACCGAGCTCAGGGTTGTGCGCGCCGGGACCGTGCCCTACGAGGAGGCCTGGGAGACGCAGCGCGAGCTGCACGCCCAGCGGGTCGCCGGCGAGATCCCCGACACGATGCTGCTCCTGGAGCACCCGTCGGTGTACACGGCCGGCCGCCGCACCGAGCCGCACGAGCGGCCGTTCGACGGCACCCCCGTGATCGACGTCGACCGCGGCGGCAAGATCACTTGGCACGGCCCGGGCCAGCTCGTCGGCTACCCGATCGTCGCGCTGCCCGACCCGGTCGACGTGGTGGCCTACGTGCGGCGGCTGGAGGGTGCGCTGATCGACGTCTGCGCCGGGTTCGGGGTGGACGCCGGCCGCGTCGAGGGACGCAGCGGGGTCTGGCTGCCGGCCGACGCCCCGGGCACCGGCCACCGCGTGGAGCGCAAGATCGCCGCCATCGGCATCCGGGTGGCCCGCGGCGTGACGATGCACGGCTTCGCACTCAACTGCGACCCCGACCTGGCGTTCTTCGGCAACATGATCCCGTGCGGCATCCCCGACGCCGGGGTCACCTCGCTGTCGGCCGAGCTGGGCCGCGACGTGCCCGTCGCCGACGCGCTGGGCCCCGTCGAGCAGGCCATGCGCGCGGTCCTGACCGCGGTGCCGGCCTCCTGATGCCCGCGCTCCCCGACAGCGAGTACGTCAGCCTGACCACCTTCCGCCGCACCGGGGTCCCGGTGGCGACGCCGGTGTGGGCGGCGGCCGACGGGGACTCGCTGGTGGTCTGGACCCGCGCCGACTCCGGCAAGGTGAAGCGCCTCCGCCACACCAGCCGGGTCACCGTCGCCCCGTGCGACGTCCGGGGCCGGGTGCGGGGACCGGCCGTGGAGGCGGTCGCCGAGTTCGTGCCGCCGGGAGGACGTCCCGGAGCGCTGTCGGCGCTCCGCCGGGCCTACGGCCTGAAGTTCACCCTCGGCAACGCCACCTCCCGGCTGTGGCACCGGGTGCTCCGCCGGGAGGGCGAGCGGCACGAACTCATTCGCCTCAGCGCCCGCTGACCCCTGGTCGTGCCGAGTGGGCCCCGGAGGGGTCCGCGCAGGCGCGACGACAGGGCTCCACGTGCCGGGGTACGGCACGTGGACGCGGTGCGGTCCGGAGGATCGCGATGTACTAGCTCAGCACGAAGTTGACCAGCCGGCCGGGGACGGCGACCACGCGGCGCACCGTCGCGCCGTCGAGGTAGCCGGCGATCCGCTCGTCGGCCCGCGCCGCCGCCTCCAGGGCCGCCGCGTCGGCATCGGCCGGCACGCTCACCTGCGCGCGCACCTTGCCGTTGACCTGGACGGCGACCTGCACGGTGTCCTCGACCAGCCAGCGCTCGTCGGCCACCGGGAACGGCGTCCATGCCGAGGAGCCGTCGTGGCCCAGCCGGGTCCACAGCTCGTCGGCCAGGTGCGGCGCCAGCGGGGCGACCATGAGCACGAGCGCCTCGGCCACCGGCCGCGGGACCGGCGACGTGGCGCCGTAGGTCTGCGTCAGGTGGTTGGTCAGCTCGGTGATGCGGGCGATCGCGATGTTGAACCGCAGCGTCGAGAACCCGTCGCGCACTCCCGCGATGGTCCGGTGCAGCGCGCGCAGCGTCTGCTCGGCCGGCTCGACGTCGTCGGCCGCCCGGACCGCGCCGGTCTGCTCGTCGACGACGACCCGCCAGATCCGCTGCAGCAGCCGCTGCGAACCGACGACGGCCTTGGTCTCCCACGGGCGCGACTGGTCCAGCGGGCCGGTCGACATCTCGTAGACCCGGAACGTGTCCGCGCCGTACGCGCCGATCATCTCGTCGGGCGTGACCATGTTCTTCAGGCTCTTGCCGATCTTCCCGTACTCGCGGTTGACCGGCTCGCCCTCGTAGAAGAACCGTCCGTCCTTCTCCACGACGTCGGCCGCGGGCACGTAGAAGCCGCGCGCGTCGGTGTAGGCGAAGGCGGAGATGTAGCCCTGGTTGACCAGCCGGCGGAAGGGCTCCTCGCTGGAGACGTGGCCCAGGTCGTGCAGCACCTTGTGCCAGAACCGGGCGTACAGCAGGTGCAGGACGGCGTGCTCGACACCGCCGACGTACAGGTCCACGCCGCCGACGTCACCGGGCTCGCGCGGGCCCAGCCAGTACTTCTCCAGCTCCGGGTCGACCATGCGCTCGTCGTCGGCGGGGTCCAGGTAGCGCAGGTAGTACCAGCACGAGCCCGCCCAGTTGGGCATCGTGTTGGTCTCGCGGCGGTACTTCTTCGGCCCGTCGCCCAGGTCCAGCTCGACCGTCGTCCACTCCGTCGCCCGCGACAGCGGCGGCTCGGGTGCCGAGTCGGCGTCGTCGTCGGCGAAGGTCTTCGGCGAGTAGTCGTCGACCTCGGGCAGCAGCACCGGCAGCATCGACGTCGGCACGGCGACCGGCAGGTCGTCCTCGTCGTAGACGATCGGGAACGGCTCGCCCCAGTAGCGCTGCCGGCTGAACAGCCAGTCGCGCAGCTTGTACGTGGTGGTCGTCTCGCCGGCGCCCTTCGCCACGAGCCAGTCGGTGATCCGCGCGATCGCCGACGCCTTGTCCAGGCCGTCCAGCGAGATCTCGTCGTTGGCGGAGTTGATCATCGGACCGGCGCCGGTGAAGGCACCGCCCTCGAAGCCCTCGGTCGGCTGCACGGTCCGGACCACCGGCAGGCCGAACGCCTCGGCGAAGTCCCAGTCGCGGGTGTCCTCACCGGGCACGGCCATGATCGCGCCGGTGCCGTAACCGGTCAGCACGTAGTCGGCGATGAAGACGGGCAGCTCGCGGCCGTTCACCGGGTTCACCGCGGTGACGCCCAGCCACACGCCGGTCTTCTCGCGCCCGGTGTCCTGGCGGTCCAGCTCCGAACGCCGCGATGCCTGCCGCTGGTACTCCCGCACCGCCTCGGTGGGCGTGGCCGCTCCCCCGGTCCACCGCGCATCCGTGCCGTCCGGCCAGGCGTCGGCCGTCAGCGTCGCCACCAGCGGGTGCTCGGGCGCCAACACCATGTAGGTGGCGCCGAACAGCGTGTCCGGCCGGGTGGTGAAGACCTCGATCGTCTCGCTGCCGCACCCGAAGCGGACCTTCGCGCCGGTCGAGCGGCCGATCCAGTTGCGCTGCATCAGCTTCAGCGAGTCCGACCAGTCCATGCGGTCCAGGTCGTCGATCAGCCGATCGGCGTAGGCGGTGATCCGCATCATCCACTGCTTCAGCGGACGCCGGAACACCGGGAAGTTGCCGCGCTCGGAGCGACCGTCGGCGGTGACCTCCTCGTTGGACAGCACGGTGCCCAGGCCGGGGCACCAGTTCACCGGGGCCTCGTTCAGGTAGGCCAGCCGGTGCGCGTCGACGACCTTGCGGCGGGCGATGTCGTCCAGCTCGGTCCACCGCAGGCCCGACGGGTTGGTCCCCGGCGCCGGCTCGCGGGTCCCGGCGTCCAGCTCGGCGACCAGGTCCTCGATCGGGCGGGCCTTGCCGGCGGTGTCGTCGAACCAGGCGCCGAACAGCTGCAGGAAGATCCACTGGGTCCACTTGTAGTAGCCCGGGTCGATCGTGGCGAAGCTGCGGCGGTCGTCGTGGTCGACGCCCAGGCGGCGCAGCTGCGCCTTGATGGCCTTGATGTTGGCCTCGGTGGTGATCCGCGGGTGCTGACCCGTCTGGACGGCGTACTGCTCGGCGGGCAGCCCGAAGGCGTCGTAGCCCATCGGGTGCAGCACGTTGTCGCCGTCCATCCGGCGGAAGCGGCTGGTGACGTCGGTGCCCAGGTACCCCAGCGGGTGCCCGACGTGCAGCCCGGCCCCCGAGGGGTACGGGAACATGTCCATCAAGAAGTACTTGGGCCGGTCGCCGACCCGCTCGAAGCCCGCGCTCAGCCGGCCGGTCGGGTTGGGCGTGTGGAACGTGCCCTCGGCCTCCCAGCGGTCCTGCCAGGCCAGCTCGATGCGCTGGGCCAGCGCAGGGGTGTACCGGTGCTGAGGGATGTCCCCGCCCACCCCGTCGCGGGTGGGCTCGGCGCCGGTCTGGCTGGCGGTCTGGCTCATCTGGTGCGCTCCTGGTTCCTCGTGCCGGCGGCGGACATCAAAAAACTCCTCACGCAGGAGGGGTCGCCGTGCTCTCCGGGATGGCCCGGATCAGCACGGCCGGACGAGCAGGAGCCGCCTGGTCACGGGTCCGAGCCTACCGTCTGGGTGCGCTGCCGCCGTCGCGGATTCCGGCCGTGCCCCGGGCCTCGCCCGTTCGGGCGGACGGCGCGCCCCGGTCCGGCCCACCGGAGGCGCGCGGGCCAGGTCGCGGCCGGCTCAGCCGGGCTGGGCGAGCGCCGCGGTCGCGACCAGCGGTGGGCTGCCCGGACGCGGCGTCAGGGCGACCGGGATGAGCCGCAGCCAGCGCGGGAGCGCGCGGCAGGCCTGCGGCTCCCCCCGCAGCACGACCGCCCCGGAGCGGAGCACCTCGGCCCACCCGACGTCCCCCCGCCAGAGCCGGGTGAGCGTCCGGAGGTCGGACTCCACCGTCACGCGCACCGGGAAGCCCGGGTCCACGTCGCACACGTCCACCCCGTCGGGAGCGATCACCAGCCACCAGCGCCGGGCGGTCGCCGGCTCCGGAAGGCAGAACTGGATCACCGTGCGGCCGTCGGGCACCGCCTCGGTGTCGACGTTGCGGTGGATCTCCCACATCAGCAGGTGCGGGTCCAGGTCCGCGTCGCCGAGCTCGGGGATCCAGCGGATGCCCCAGCGGCCGAGCGCGTCGACGATCGGTTCCAGCTCCCGGCCGGCCTCGGTGAGCCGGTAGGTGACCCGGTTGCCGTCCGCCCACCGTTCCACCACACCGGCGCGGACCAGCGTGTGCAGCCGCTTGGACAGCAGCGCCGGTGACATCCGGGGCAGACCCCGGCGGAGCGCGTTGAAGTGCCGGCTGCCCAGCATGAGCTCGCGGACGACGAGCAGGGTCCACCGCTCGTCGAGCAGCTCCATCGCCTTGGCCACCGGGCAGAACTGGCCGTACTGCGAGGGCATGGCGACCCCTCCCGACAACCCCGTGCGGAACGACGGTAGGACCACGCGCCGGTGGGCGGTAGTACAGGAGCAGTACCGGTTCGGTTCAGATGCAGGACTGGGGACGCCGGTGCCGACGGCGGGACGGTGACGACGTCGTCCCCCCACACCCGCAGGAGGTCACCATGACCGCGACCGTCCCCACCCGCACCGAGCCCACCCTCGCCGACACCGCACCCTCGGTGCTCGCCCTCATCGCCGGCTACGTCGGCCACCGGACCGTGGCCATCGGGCTCCGCGCGGGTCTGCTGCGCCAGCTCGCCGCGGCTCCCAAGTCCACCGCCGACGAGCTCGCCGAGGCGCTCGACCTCGACGGGTTCTACGTCTCCGTCTGGTGCCGTGCCGCCGTCGGCGCCGGGATCCTCGAGCGCGCGGCGAGCGGCTTCCGGCTGGCCCCGCACATGGACACGCTGCTGCTCGACACGTCGTCCCCCGCCTACGCCGGCGGCGTCTTCGGCGTTCTCGAGGCGCCGGAGGTGTTCGGGCGCTTCGAGGAGGCCTTCGCCAGCGGCGAGCGCATGTGGTGGGAGGACACCAGCCCCGAGTGGATCGCCGCCGTGTCGGGCACCGGGACGCCGTTCTACACCCGGCTGGTCCCCGGCGGGCTCGACCGCGTGCCCGGCCTCGCGGAGGCGCTGGCGGCCGGGTGCCGCGTCGTCGACACCGCGTGCGGCGCCGGCGTCGGCCTGGTCCGCCTGGCCACCACGTACCCGCGCTGCACCGTCGTCGGCGTCGACGGCGACCGGCACTCGATCGAGCGCGCGCGGGCCCGGCTCGCGGAGGCCGGGCTCGGCGACCGGGTCGAGCTCGTGCACAGCGCCCTCGAGGACATGGAGATCACGACCCCGGCGCGCGCCGTCGTCAACAACATCTCGATGCACGAGTGCCGCGACATCGACCGGGTCACCGAGAACGTGACCGCCGCCCTCGAGCCGGGCGGCTGGTTCGTGATCTCGGACTTCCCGTTCCCCGACACCGACGAGGGGCTGCGCACCGTCCCCGGCCGGATCATGAGCGGCATCCAGTTCTTCGAGGCGCAGATCGACGACCAGCTGCTCCCCCGGCGGGCCTACGACGAGCTGCTGACCCGCCACGGGTTCACCGACCTGGGGTCGGCGCAGCTGACGCCGATGCACGCGCTGACCTGGGGCCGGCGCCCGGCCCGGGGCTGACGGCCCGCCGGCCGGCGGCCGCACCCGCGGGGCGCGGCCGCCGGCCGCTCAGCGCAGCTGCGGGGCCACCTCGGCGGCGACCAGGTCGAGGTGGTCGAGGTCGGCGAGGTCCAGCACCTGCAGGTAGATCCGCTGCGCACCCGCCTCGGCGTACCGGCCGAGGGTGTCGACGGCTTCGGCCGGCGTGCCGGCGACGCCGTTCTCGCGCAGCTCGTCGACGTCCCGCCCGATCGCGGCCGCCCGGCGGGCCAGCTCTGCCTCGTCCTTCCCGACGCACAGCACCAGCGCCGAGCTGCGCACCAGGGACGCCGGGTCGCGGCCGGCCTCGTCGCAGGCCTCCCGCACCCCGGTGAACAGTCGCGCGTTCTCCGCCGCCGACATGAAGGGCACGTTGAACTCGGCCGCGTAGCGGGCGGCCAGCCGCGGCGTCCGCTTCGCTCCCCTGCCGCCGACCAGGATCGGCACGCCACCGGGCTGCACCGGCTTGGGCAGCGCCGGGGAGTCCGCCAGCCGGTAGTGGCGCCCCTCGAAGCCGAAGGTCTCCCCCACCGGCGTCGCCCAGAGCCCGCTGATCACCGCCAGCTGCTCCTCGTACCGGTCGAAGCGCTCGCCCAGCGGCGGGAACGGGATGCCGTAGGCGGTGTGCTCCGCCTCGAACCAGCCAGAGCCGATGCCCAGCTCCACCCGGCCACCGCTCATCTGGTCGACCTGGGCCACCGAGATCGCCAGCGGCCCGGGAAGCCGGAAGGTGCCGGCCGTCATGAGCGTGCCGAGCCGGATCCGGCTGGTCTCGCGGGCCAGGCCGGCCAGGGTGATCCACGCGTCGGTGGGGCCGGGGAGGCCGTCGCCTCCCATGGTCAGGTAGTGGTCGGAACGGAAGAAGGCGTCGAAGCCGGTCTCCTCCGTGCGCCGGGCGACGGCCAGCAGCTCGTCGTAGGTGGCGCCCATCTGGGGTTCGGTGAAGATGCGCAGCTGCACCGCCGGACGGTAACCACCGAGGGCGCCCGCCGCTCATCCGGCCGCCCCTCGGGGTGTGCGCCGGGCCCGGACCGGGCAGGATGATCGCCAGACGTCAACTCGGAGGTATGCAGTGTTCCGCAAGAAGACGCGCGGCGAGATCATCAGCGCCGAAGTGCAGGAAGGCCTGGCCCACCTCGGGACGGCGGTGACCGAAGCCGGTCGCGCCGCCGCCGAACAACTCGTCCCACGGGTCGAGGCGGCCCGCGAGGCCGCCGGCCCGGCCCTGGACGCGGCCCAGCGGGCCGTCGTGCCCAAGGTCGCCGCCGCCGTCGCGGTGGCCGCGCCCGCCGTGGCCAGCGCCCGCGACACCCTCGGCGACCGGATGGACGCCGCCCGCGAGGCCATCGGCCCGCGGGTGGACGCCGCCCGGGTGGCCGCGGCGCCGCGGGTGACCGCGGCCCAGCTGGCCGCCGCACGGGCCGCCGCCGGCGTGGCCCCCCGGGTCGAGGCGGCCCGTGAGGCCTCGCGCCGGGCGCTCGCGGAGGACGTCAGCCCCCGGCTGACCGCGGCCCAGACCGCGGCGCTGGCCTACGCGACGCCGCGCGTCGTCGCCGCCCGCGAGGCGGTGTCGCCGGCGCTGGAGAGCGCCCGCGGCACCCTGCTGGCCGGGGTCGACAGCGCCCGCAGCGAGCTCGACGCCCGCCGGGCCGAGATGGCTGCCGCCGCCGCGGAGTCCACGCGGCGGGCGCGCAAGGCGGCGAAGAAGGCCCGCAAGCAGGCCGGCAAGAAGCACCGCGAGTTCGAGAAGGCGGCGCTGGCCACGGCGAAGACGGTCAAGCGGCGCACCAGCCCGGAGCCGGAGCCGAGGCGCTGGCCGTGGGTGTTCGCCCTCCTCGCCGTGGGTACGGCGCTGTTCGTCTTCCTGCGGCGCAACAAGGCCGACGGGTGGAACCCCGCCCCGGCCGGCGACGGCCCGGTGCCCAGCTACCGAGAGGACCCCGTGCCCAGTTCCGACGACTTCGCCGGCAAGACCGTGTCCACCGCGGACACCACGAGCGACTCCGCCCCGGCGGAGTCCGACATGGGCGTCCGGGACGCCCAGTTCGTCTCCGGTGACGGCCCCACCGACGCCGAGGAGAACATCCAGCAGGCGCCGGAGCCGTTCAGCTCCGGTGGTGGCGCCGACGAGGGCCCGACCGCCGGCCCCGCCGACAAGCAGGTCTGATCCACCGCTCGCTCGTTCCACCGTCCGACGCCCCCGCTGCCCCAGGCAGCGGGGGCGTCGTGCGTCCGGGGCCGGGTCGCACCGGCGAGTACCCTGGGGATCATGAGTGAGACGGCCGCCCAGACCCCATCCTCGGGCTCCGGGATCGAGCCGGCCGGACGCAAACTCCTGCGCCTGGAGGTCCGCAACAGCCAGGTGCCGATCGAGCGCAAGCCCGACTGGATCAAGACCCGGCTCAAGACCGGCCCGGAGTACACCGAGCTGAAGTCGCTGGTCCGCCGCGAAGGCCTGCACACCGTCTGCGAAGAGGCCGGCTGCCCCAACATCTACGAGTGCTGGGAGGACCGGGAGGCGACGTTCCTCATCGGCGGCGACCAGTGCACCCGGCGCTGCGACTTCTGCCAGATCGACACCGGCAAGCCCGCCGACTTCGACGCCGACGAGCCACGCCGGGTCGCCGAGAGCGTCGCCACGATGGGCCTGAAGTACGCCACGATCACCGGCGTCGCCCGCGACGACCTGCCCGACGGCGGCGCCTGGCTCTACGCCGAGACGGTCCGCCAGATCCACGCGCAGCTCCCCGGCTGCGGCGTCGAGCTGCTGATCCCCGACTTCAACGCCGACCCCGCCCAGCTGGCCGAGGTGTTCTCCTCCCGCCCCGAGGTGCTCGCGCACAACGTCGAGACGGTCCCCCGCATCTTCAAGCGCATCCGCCCCGGCTTCCGGTTCGAGCGGTCGCTATCGGTGATCACGGCCGCCCGCGAGGCCGGCCTGGTGACCAAGTCGAACCTGATCCTCGGCATGGGTGAGGAGCCGCACGAGGTCGTCGAGGCCATGCAGGCCCTGCACGACGCCGGGTGCGACCTGCTGACCATCACCCAGTACCTGCGCCCGTCGCCGCGGCACCACCCCGTGGTCCGCTGGGTGAAGCCCGACGAGTTCGTGCAGTTCCAGAAGGACGCGGAGGCGATCGGCTTCCCCGGCGTCCTGGCCGGGCCGCTGGTGCGCAGCTCCTACCGCGCCGGGCGGCTCTACCAGCAGGCGATCGAGGCCCGCGGGCTGGCCCACCAGGGCTGACCCGGCGGCCCTGCGGCGGCGGGTCCGCCGATCGGCTCGCGCGGCGGCCTTATCCTGGGGCCATGGCACGCAGCAGGTCCTCTGACCCCACCGCCCCGGGCGGCAACGCCGGGCGCGCCCCGAAGGACGGTGGGCGCGGCCGGACCTCGGGTGCCACCGCCTCCGGCGCCACCGCCTCCGGCAGGGCCGGCAAGGCGCCGAAGCTCGACAAGAACGGCCAGCCCAAGGTCGGTCGGCTGAAGAAGCTCCGCGGCCAGGGCAGCATGATCAAGCAGGCCTACAGCCTGACGCGGAAGAACGACCCGAAGCTGCCCTGGATCATGCTGATCTGGTTCGTGTCGGTCGCCGCGGTGATCGAGCTGATCGGCATCCTGCTGGACTCGCCGTTCCTCTTCCTGCCGCTGGCGCTGCTGTTCGGTGCCCTCGCCGCGCTGATCGTGTTCGGCCGCCGCGCCCAGGGCTCGGCGTACCGGCAGGTGGAGGGCCAGCCCGGCGCCGCCGCGTGGGTGCTCGAGGGCATGCGCGGTGACTGGCGGGTGACCTCCGGCGTCGCGGGCACCCCGCAGATGGACGCCGTCCACCGGGTGCTCGGCCGGCCGGGGATCATCCTGGTCGGCGAGGGCGTGCCCGGCCGGGTCCGCGGTCTCATCGCGCAGGAGAAGAAGAAGATCGCCCGCGTCGTCGGCGACACCCCGATCTACGACATCACGGTCGGGGACGACGAGGGCCAGGTGCCGCTGAAGAAGCTCAGCACCCACGTCATGAAGCTGCCCCGCAACCTCAGCGCCGCCGAGGTGAACTCGCTGGGCCGCCGGATGGGCGCGCTCGGCGGTCCGCGCATGCCGGTGCCCGGTGGTCCGCTGCCCGGCGGGCGGCAGATGTCGGTCAGCCAGCGGCAGGTCCGCCGCCGCTGACGGCCTCCCGGCCGACGAGGGCCCCGACCGCACCGCGGTCGGGGCCCTCGCGTCGTCAGAGGCGGGTGAACGGGTCCGCGTAGCGGAACGTGCCCTGCAGCGCCGGGCCGTCGAGGAGCCGGGCCTGGAAATGCCGGGCCCACCGGGGGTCGGGGGCGCTGACGCCGAATATGTCGGCCGGGACGAAGCCGAACCGCCGGTAGTAGTCCGGCGAGCCGAGGAGCGCGACGAGCCGTTCGCCCGCCGCCTCGGCGACGGCCACGAGCGCGTGCACGAGCACCGTGCCGATGCCGTGGCCCTGCCGGTCGGGGCGCACGGCGAGGGGGCCGAGCCCCAGCACCGCGGTCCCGAACGGCTCGAGCCAGCCGCGGGTGGCGATCACGTGGCCCGCCACCCCGCCCCCGTCCACACCGCCCCCGTCCACATCGCCCCCGTCCACATCGCCCCCGTCCACGGCGACCAGCGACAGGTGGGGCAGGAACCCGGGGTCGTTCCGCAGCTGCTCGACCAGCCGGGCCTCGGGGACGTCGTCGGCTGCACGGACCGCACCGGTGGCGGGATCGCGGGCGAACGCGGCCATGTGCAGGGAGCCCACGGCGGCGTGGTCGGCGGGGCGCTCGCGCCGGACGATCACCGGCGGCCCGTCACCGGTCGAGGACGACGGCGGTACCGGTCAGCCGGTCGTGCAGGCCGCGCCCGTCGGCGTCGACGATGAGCGCCGGGACCAGCAGGATCAGCAGCGCGGTGCGGACGACGGCGCGCCAGGGCGCCAGGCGCGCACCCGGCGTGGGGTGCGCCAGCCGCATGCCCAGCACCCGGTGCCCCGGCGTCTGGCCGAACACCGCGAGCGTTCCCACGGTGAGGACGCCGAACACCAGCAGGCTCCAGTTGCCCGGCAGCGCCGGGGCGGTGAACGCCCAGGCGATGAGCAGCGAGACGGCGGCGTCGACGGCGTACCCGCCGACCCGCCGGCTGAACGGCGCCAGCGACCCCGGTCCTGAGGCGGGCAACCCCAGGGAGGCGCCACGGTCCGGTGCCTGAGAGGGTTGTCCGACGTTCCCGACCATGACAGCAAGCGTAGTGACAGGGCCACCCCTCTCCCCACGCCTCGCTCCGCGCAGCGTGGGGCCGTGATGGGTAGCCGTGACGGGCGACACGCCCAGGCCGTTGTTACCGCCCCGAAACACTCGGGACACGGCCGGGCAACTCCCCGCTCGTAGCGTGCCGTTCGGCAATCCGCCAACACCCGGAGGATCGATGTTCACCAGCCCCGACGAGGTCGCCGCCTACATCCGCGACAACGACGTCGAGTACGTCGACGTCCGTTTCTGCGACCTGCCCGGCGTCATGCAGCACTTCACCATCCCGGCGTCGTCGTTCGGCGAGGACACGTTCACCGAGGGCCTGGGCTTCGACGGTTCGTCGATCCGTGGCTTCCAGGCGATCAACGAGTCGGACATGCTGCTGCTGCCCGACGCCAACAGCGCCTTCCTCGACCCGTTCCGCCGGCACAAGACGCTGAACGTCAACTTCTTCATCCACGACCCGATCACGCGTGAGGCCTACAGCCGCGACCCGCGCAACGTCGCGAAGAAGGCCGAGGCCTACCTCGCCTCCAGCGGCATCGCCGACACCGCGTACTTCGGCGCCGAGGCCGAGTTCTACATCTTCGACTCGATCCGGCACGGCACCGGGATCAACGAGGGCTACTACCACATCGACGCGGTCGAGGGCTCGTGGAACACGGGCGCCGTGACTGGCGAGAACGGCGGCCCCAACCTGGGCTACAAGACCCGGCCCAAGGGCGGCTACTTCCCGGTGGAGCCCTACGACCACCAGAGCGACCTGCGCTCGACCATGATGAGCAACCTGACCAAGGCGGGCCTGGAACTCGAGCGCGGCCACCACGAGGTCGGCACCGGCGGGCAGGCGGAGATCAACTACAAGTTCGACACGCTACTGCGGTCGGCCGACAGCCTGATGCTGTTCAAGTACATCATCAAGAACACCGCCTGGGCCGAGGGCAAGAGCGTCACGTTCATGCCCAAGCCGCTGTTCGGCGACAACGGCTCCGGGATGCACTGCCACCAGAGCCTCTGGATGGACGGCGAGCCGCTCTTCCACGCCGAGACCGGTTACGCGGGCCTGTCCGACATGGCGCGGCACTACATCGGTGGCCTGCTCAAGCACGCGCCGTCGCTGCTGGCGTTCACCAACCCGACGGTCAACAGCTACCACCGCCTGGTGCCCGGCTACGAGGCGCCGATCAACCTCGTCTACTCCGCGCGCAACCGCTCGGCGTGCACCCGCATCCCGATCTCGGGTGACAGCCCCAAGGCCAAGCGCATCGAGTTCCGGGTGCCCGACCCGTCGGCCAACCCCTACCTCGCCTTCTCGGCGATGCTGATGGCCGGTCTCGACGGCGTGAAGAACAAGATCGAGCCGCCGGCGCCGGTGGACAAGGACCTCTACGAGCTGCCGCCCGAGGAGGCCCTGGGCATCGAGAAGGTGCCCGCGTCGCTGGACGCCGTCCTCGACCGGCTCGAGGTCGACCACGACTACCTGATCGACGGCGGGGTGTTCACCCCCGACCTGATCGAGACGTGGATCGAGTACAAGCGCGAGTTCGAGATCGACCCGATCCGCCTCCGCCCGCACCCGCACGAGTTCGCGATGTACTACGACATCTGAGCCTCACTTCCCCGCTGACCTGCGGGTTTGCCCGTAGGTCAGCGTCGTAGTCCGCACAGAGTCCGCACGAGCCGCCAGGACCGCACCGACGGCGGCTCGTGCGGACTCGTCGCTGTCGGGCCACATGTGCCCGTAGGTGTCCAGCGTCGTCTTCGCGCTCCCGTGCCGGAGTCGGTGCTGGACCACCTTCACGTCGGCGCCGCTCGCGATCAGCAGTGACGCCAGGTAGTGCCGCAGGTCGTGGAACCGGAAGCCCTCGGGCAGGCCTTCGATCTTCGGCCGGGCCGAGCGCACGGCGCGCTCGATCGCCCACGTCGACGTCGGCCGGCCCAGTCCATCGGTGACGACCCGGTCCCCGCCCCAGCGCGCCACGGCTGCCGACAGCTCGAGCGCGAGCTCCTGCGGGATCGGCAGCGGCGTGCGGGAGGTCTCGGTCTTCAGCGGCTCCCCGGCGCCCTGCACGGTCGGGTGGACGACGGCCCGCATGAAGTCGACGTCGGCCACCCGCAGACCCACCGCCTCAGCGGTGCGGAGCCCGACGAACGCGCCGAGCAAGATCGCCGGTCGGAGGTGCTCCGCGACCGCGTCGTGCAGTGCCCACACCTGCTCCGTCGTGGCCACGTAGGGCCGCTGCTTCCCGGCGCCCGGCGACGTCCGCCGCGAGCACGGGTTCCGGGCCAGGATTCCGTCGTGCACGGCGTCGCTCATGACCTGCGACAGCCGGGCGTGCAGGGCGTAGACGTAGCTGTCGGCCAGGCCGTCCGCCTTCAGCTTTGCCGTCCACGACCGCACGGCCGACGGCCGGACCGCAGCCAGCTGCTGGCGCCCGAACGCGGCCTTGATCTGCGCAACGTGCACCTCCGCCTGCCGGACCGTCCGCGGCCGCCGCGTGGCGTAGCCGGCCAACCAGGTGTCACACCAGTCCGCGACGGTGGTCTTCGCCGTCCTCGGGTCCACGTAGGTGCCGGTGACGAGCGCCGCGGTCTGCTCGTCGAGCCAGCGCTGCGCATCGACCTTCCGCTTGAAGTGGCGAGCGTGTTCCTTGCCCGTCGCATCCCGGAAGCGGGGCCGGTACGTGCCGTCGGGCCGGCGCGCGATGCTGGCCATCAGCCCTTTGCCTTGCCAGGCGTCGTGGCCGGAAGGAAGCCGGCCGCTCGAGCCCGGGCGATGTACCGGTCTGCAGTACTGCCGGTCACTCCGAGGTGGTCGATCACGGCCTGTCGGGGGCCCGACTGGAGGTGGTCGCGGTAGACCTCGGCGGTGTAGCGAATCCGATCGGTGGGCACGGGGCGCCGGCCGGTCCTCGCCGCTGTGGCGCCTCTCCCCCGACGTGCTCGTTCGGCTGCCTTGGAGGCTTGCCGGGGCTCGGGGTCACGGATGCCGTACACCCCGTCGGCCACTTCCTCGACGTGCTGGGCCGTCATCTCGGCCACCCCCAGCACGAGACCGTCGACGAACACGTTCCGCAGGTCACTACTTCGCAGTCCGCCGGTCGCCGTCGACGTCATGGCGAAGTGGCTGAGCTCGGGGACGCCGTGGACCACCTCGACGCGGGCTTCGATCGTCGGCGCTCCTCGCTGACCACGGAAGCGGAACGCGACGCTGGCTGGCATCACCATGTGCTCCCCGTAGGGGACGTCGCCAGCCAGCGGTTCGATGTCGTGCCTGCCCTGCCACGTGACGGGCCCGCTCTGCCACTCGGTCGGCTGGTCAGAGATTGGCAGTCCGCGAAGTCGGAAGGCCACCCGCTCGTGACCGGTCAACGCCATTGCAGCCTCACCGTAAATAGTGGTTCGTTCTTGACGAGGACAACCTCACCACAACGACCCCAAGCTGTCAACGGTGACGGGGGATCCCGTCGAGACAGAAGGGATGAGGCATGAACGACCTCATGACGACAGCTCAGGTCGCTGAGCTGATCCAGCGACCGATCGAGACCCTGCGCTACTGGCGGTGGCGTGGCGAGGGGCCGACCTCGTTCAAGATCGGGAGGTCCGTGGTGTACGAGCGGAGCGACGTGGAGTCCTGGCTCCGGGCCCAGAAGGCTGCCACGTCCGCCGGCGGCGCCCCGGCTGTCTGATGTGGACCAAGCTGGGCGACGAGTTCGGCGACGCCGTCGCTGACCTCTCGGATGCCGCAGTCCGCACCCACGTCGACGCGCTTGGCTGGTCGAACCGCCGCCTGCTCGATCTTCTGGTCCCGAAGCGGGATCTGCGCCGCTTCGCCTTCTCGCCGGCCGTCGACGTCTCGGCACCGGATGACTGCCCGGTTGTCGCCGAGCTGGTCGGCGCTGGCTGGTGGGAAGAGCGGGGGGATGTCTGGTTCGTGGGTCTGCGCTTCCCGGAGTGGCAGCTCGAGCGCGACCAGGTCGAGCGCAGCCGCGCCCGAGAGACCGCGAAGAAGGCGAGGCAGCGTGCACACGCTCGCGGCGAGCATCATGAGTCATGCGCGGATGGCTGTTCTCTCGGGAATCCCGTCCCGTCCCGGGTCCCGTCGGGTAGTCCCCCGGGGGTGTCCCTGGGAGTTGTCCCCCGGGGGACAGTTCCAGCATCGGGCCGATGCGCCGTGCACGCCCTCCTGCGTCCGTGTCGCGGATGCGCCGCTGACGCCAAGGCAGCGACCGCATGAGCCGTCACGACCGAACCGGCGAACTCGTGGAAGACGACGCCCAGGCGCCGGCAGAGCCCCACGACGCACTCTGTCGCAACGGCTGGCTGCCCGACACCGTCGACGGCCGGGCACGTCCCTGCCTGGTCTGTCGACCGCATGTCCGCATACAGATCGAGCAACGCGCTCGGAAGCAGGTGCCCCGCTTGGCGGACGAGCAAGCACGTGCGGCCGCGATGCGAGAGATCCGTGCCGCGCTTCACCGGAGGCCGGCGTGATCTGCCCCCTGTCCCCTGACCGATCCCTGCTCACCGAGCCCGGCGCACACCTCCAGCGGGAGAACCTCATGCACCTGCATCACCACCTCCTGGCCGACAGCAACGGCGAGCCGTTCGGCGTCATGAACCTCGACATCGTGCGAAGACGAGCGGCACGGCTGAGCTACGCACTCGCGGTCGCGAGCAACGACCCGGCAGAGCTGGACCGGCTGGCCTGCGAGTTGATCGGCGAAGTCGGTGTGCACGAGCTCAGCTACATCGCCATCGCCGCCCTGCAACGCATCGCGACGGACGTCGTGCAGCCGCTGATCGTGCTGGCGGAGGCAGAAGGAATCCCCGTGCGCGAGCAGCTGACCCGCGCCGCATCTGAAGGAGGTCAGCAGTGAGCTGCTCGGGTAGCCGTCGGCCAGCTGACGCGCCCCTGGGCGAGTTGAGGGCGGCGCAGGGGGTGGGGGGGCACCCCCTCCCCCACCCCGCCGATCCCTTGACCGCCGGTTCTGCGGAAGGTGGGCCGCGCAACTCTGGGACTTTCGCCCTGCCCCAGCCGGCGGTGGCTCCGGGACACCCCTCCGGGGGCGGTCGGTGATGGCCGGTCGAGGGTTCCCACCCAAGGATCCGGGGCGCCTGTCCCGTCCACGCGATGCCCGGCGTCGGGGCGGGGTGCAGGAGGTGGCCGCCAAGCCTGCAAGGCAGCCGGCCCTGCCGCGGGACGTCGACTGGCATCCGCGCACACGGGCCTGGTGGCGAGACTGGAAGAGCTGGCCGCTGGCCCACACGTTCACCGCCTCGGACTGGAGCTTCCTACTCGACACCGCCCTGATGCATCACCGCATGTGGTCGGAGGGCGAGATGAAGTGGGCCGCAGAGATCCGGCTGCGCGTCGCGAAGTACGGCTCCACGCCCGAGGACCGCCAGCGCCTGCGAATCCAGTTCACCGACCCCGGCGAGGACGGCGCCGCCGACAGCGGCAGGCCTGGAGAGGGAGCTCGACACCGGTACGGCCACCTGCGTGCTGTCGACCCGGCATCAGCGGATCCGCGGGAAGCGCTGGGGCCCCGCCGACGTCCTTCGCCGCTTGGCGACCGGGCGGAGGACGACTGATGCACCGGTCACTCGATGACGACTCCCGCACCGCCCCCGATTCGGTGAGACGGAAGCCCGCGGTCACTCATCCGCTGGTCTTCGACGTGCCGGCCGAACTCGCCGGGCATCTCGGCACCGCGCTCGGTGTCCACCTCAACTGGCTCACGAGGACCGAGCAAGGCCGCTCCGTCGCTCCGCAGCCCGGCGTACTGCACGCCCTGCAAGCGATGCGGCAGCTCTTCGCGGATCGGGCCACCGCGGGCCAGGACGGGACACCGCTGCGCGACTTGTGGACGGTCCGTCACGCTCCCGCCATGGCACCGAAACTCCTGTCCCTCGACGACACCGCGACAGCGCTCGGCTGCAGCGAACGCACCGTGAAGCGCCTCATCGCCGACGGCGTCCTGCCGGCCGTGAAGTTGCTCGGCGCCACCCGAGTTCGTGTGCAGGACCTGGACACCTACATCGCCGGCCTTCCGGCCACGAAGGGATGTGCAGCATGAGCGGACAGCCGCAGACCGACCACCTCAACGCCAGTGAGCGCTTCCTGGCGGCCGTCGACGAGCAGCTCGACACCGAGGGCCCGATCGACCTGTCGAAGGCGCTGACCCAGTTCGAGCGAGCAACCCGTGGCAGGGTCCACGCCGACCATCTCGAGGCCATCCAGTCGGAAGCGCGCTCGCTGGAGACGACCTTCGCCCAGTACGCCACCCAGTTCAACCGCGCGATGGCGGTCCGTCAGGCCAGGGTCCGCCGGGCAGCCCTGTGCCTCGCGCTGGACACCGCCACCACGGAGTTCAAGGACGATGACCAGCTGGCCGGCGCCGAGCAGGCCGTTCAGGAGATGGAGTCGCTGCAGAAGAACATCCTCGCGGCCCTGCACGAGGCGATCACCCGAGCCGACACCGAGCGGTTCCTGCAGTTGCGTCCGGAGGCCGAGGTCGTCGTCCCGACCCGGCTGGCCGAGGCCAAGGAGCGCCTCGCACGCCTGCAGCTGGGCCGCGCCGAAGCCGAAGCTTCCCGCGTCGAGGGACGGGCCTCCCGGGACGCGGAGGCAGCATCGGCGGCCAAGGCGGCGGCGGATGCCGCGGCGGCGGCGGCGGCATCCGCGGCGGACAAGGCGACTCAGGCCGCTGAACTCGCCGCGTCGAGCAGGGGCAACGCCGCTCGAGCCGCTCTGCGCGTCGACGAACTGCGCGACGACCTCGGCCGCCAGGCCGCCAGGCACGCAGAGTCGGAACGGGAGCGCCTGCGACGCCTGGTCGGACTGGAGAGCTCGCCCACCGAGCAGGCGCCACCTCCGAAGCCCGACTATGTTTTCGACACCGGGCCAGTGATCCGCCCGACAGCAGGATCGCCGCGAGCCGTCGGTTCCCGCGCTGCGCCGTTCGGGACCGGCGCACCGGAACCGTTTCCGTACCGGGACCCCGCCCCCGGTCGGCTCGCGGTAGTGGACCAGCCGTGAGCGACACATCCCGTCCGGACCGGACGGTCATCGACCGGGCTCGCATCGACATGGAGCGCCGAGGAGGCCGGCGCATCACCGCGCCGAAGGGCCCACAGGACGCCCTCGAGCGCAGTCCTGACGTGGCCGACGCGATCCGGCAGATGGAACGTGCACTCGGCCGCCGGAGCGCACGGTGATCGTCGACAGACCAGAGGTCGTGACCCGCGACGACACCGCGACAGCTGGTGCACCGGGCACGACGAACACCGCTCCGGTGGACCGCCAGCACACCGTAAACGCGGCCGACATCCCGGCCAGGGAGTCGAGCCCCAGGCCGCGACGGACTCGCCGCGGCCGGCGTGCTCGACGTGGATCAGCCAGGGACCACGACCTGCCAGCCGAGAAGGATGCCAACCGTCGCAACCAGGAGGAACCAGCCCCGTGATCCCCCATTTCCGCCCCGGAGGCTGCCGCCCTCGGAACAGGCGCCCCTGCGGCCGTGACCTGTGCGGAGCAGCACAGGAAGGCTGTGCTCCGTGACCGCGCCCGGTGGTCGCATCGAGATCCTCGTCGAGCCCGACCTCCGCGCGTTCCCGCGCCGGATGGCCGCCGAGATGCGGTCCGCCGGCGAGAGCGGGGCCGCGGCCCTCACCGTCGGCACGAAGAAGGGCCTGGCCGACGCCGCCGATGTGACCGCCGCCGCGGGGCGCGCGGCGGGCCGTGCCTACGCCGATGGGCTGGTGCGGGACTCGGCCGGTCGGCTGCGGAACGCCCGCGGCCAGTTCGCCTCGGCGATGGAGATCGCGGCCGCTGGGCTGGACCCGGTCGCCGAGGGCGCCGGCCGCCGGACCGGTGGTCGGCTGGCGCAGGGCATCAACCAGAGCCTGACCCGCAACTCGCCGCTCATCGTTGCCGGCGTGAGTGCCGCACTGGCCGCCGGCGCCCCGGCGGTCACCGTGGCCGCCGGCACGCTGATGGGCGGGATCGGCGCGGTCGCGGCCGCTCAGACCCTGGAGGTCCGTGAGGCGTGGAGCCAGCTCGGGACCGACATCCGGGACGGCGCGGTCGCCGACGCTGCAGTGCTCGTGCCCGTCTACACGCGGATGGCCGATCGGATGGGTGCTGCCGTCGACGGACTGCGGCCCCAGCTGCGCACTGCCTTCGCCGAGTCCGCGCCCCTAGTCGAGGACCTCACCGACGGGGTGATCGCGCTCGCGATGAACGCTATGCCGGGCCTGGTGCGCTCGGTGTCGGACGCGGAGCCGGTGTTCGAGGGACTGCAGAGCTTCCTCGGCTCCGTGGGACTCGGGGTGACCGGCTTCCTCGACTCGATCAGCGAGCACTCTCCCGCCGCTGGCGAGGCGTTCGCCGCCCTGGGCCGGGTCCTGGAGAACATGCTCCCCGCACTCGGAGAGATCCTCGGCCAAGGCGCGGAACTGGCTGCTGACGTCCTGCCAGCTCTCGCCGACGCCACCGGAGTCGCGGTCGACGTGCTCAAGACGCTGGGACCTCTGCTCCCCGCCGTCGCCACCGGGCTGCTGGCGCTTAAGGCCGCCCGCGGAGCGGCCGCCACGCTCGACACCCTCGCGGTGAAGCTCGGCGATTACGCCGCCAAGAGCGGTGCGGCCGCAGGCCTGGCCGGGAACCTGTCTCGGGGCCTCGGGAGCGTGGCAAGCGCCGCCGGGCCGGCCGCTCTCGGGATCGGGTTCGCCGCCGCCGGCCTCGTCGCGTGGGTGGAAGCCGGGCAGGCAGCCGAAGAAGCGAACCGTGCCCTGGGCCGCGCGTTCCGGGCCGGCGGCGACCAGGCCGAGGCCGCGGGCACCTACGTGCAGCGATTCCACGAGCGGACAGGTGGCCTCCTGGTCGACCTGCCCGGGTGGGTGCAGAACATGGGCGCGTTCGGCTACACGATCGGTGATCTCATCCCCACCGTGGAGGGCGCCACCGACTCCTACGACCAGTGGTACCAGTCGCTGGACGCCGGCGCCCGGGCCCAGGAGGACGTCACGGTCGCCACCGACGCGCTGCGAAGGGCCGTCGACGAGTTCGGCCCGACCAGCAACGAGGCAGAGGGGGCCGCTCGGACCCTGGAGGCAGCCCAGCGCTCCCTCGCGGCCGCCGAAGGCGAGGTGGAGCGGGCCATCCACGGCGTCACCCAGGCGATGATCGCCCAGTCCGAGCAACAGCTCGCGGCCGCCAACTCCGACCTGGCCTACCGCATGTCGGTGGACGCCACCGAGGGTGCCGTGGCGGGGCTGGCCGCCGCCGTCCGCGAGCACGGCGCAGCATCCGAAGAGGCCGCCGACGCCGCGCTCCAGGTCGAGCAGGCGATGCTGCGGCAGGCCGAGGCGTTCGGCCAGGCCGCTGCCGACGCACTTCCGGCGAACACCTCGGAGATGCAGCGGAACGCCGCCGCCCAGGCCAGCACGCTCGCCGAGCTCCTCCGGCTGCGGGACACGATGGGGGACAGCTTCCCCGCGTCGCTGCACACGACCATCGCCGCGCTGCAGCAGAGCACTGACGCCGGGGCGGTCGCGTCGGCGCAGTTCCGCCAGCTGGGCGCCGAGGTGATCGGCGTGCCGAACTCCAAGTACGTCGACGTCCGCTCGCCTGCGCCCGAGCAGATCGCCCAGTTCGAGAGGCTGGGCTTCCGCATCGAGCATCTCCCGGACGGCAACGTGCGCCTGCACGCCGAGACGGCGGCCGCCGAGTACGCGCTGAACCAGACCGCTCGTAACCGCGAGTCGGTGGTGACCCAGCGGGTCCGTGTGCTGCGGGAACAGGTCGCGGTCACGGGCCGGCACACTGGCGTTGCTGCCGCGTCCGGTGGGTACATCCGCGGGCCGGGCACGGGGACGTCGGACTCGATCCCCGCCTGGCTGTCCAACGGCGAGTACGTCACTCGCGCCATGATGACCGCGGCGGTGGGGCGGCCTGGCATGGACGCGGTGAACCGCGGCGACTGGGCCGCGGCGGCCGCGCGGTTCACCGAGCTGGCCGAGCGGCAGGTCCGGTTCACGGCGGTGGCTCAGGGCGGCTCTCGGGCCGCGGCCGCGGCCGGGCGGTTCGCCGCCGGCGGCTACGTGGCCGCACAGCCGTCCCGCTCTGGCTCTGTCGCGGCCGCGGCACCGCCTCCAGTGGTCCAGCACGTCCACCCGTCTCCCGGGATGGACGAGCAGCGGCTCGCGGACGCTGCTGTGCGCCGGCTGGAGATGCAGGCGCGGACGGGTCGCGTCTGACGCCACCGTGCCCCGCCAGTCGAACGCCCAGGGCCTTGCCCCCCGTCGGGCCCCCGGTGTGGGTGCTGGCCGGGCGCGAGTGACTGGAGTGGCCGTCCGCATCTCGGTTCTGTGATTCGCCGCCCCCATAGCGCTACGTTCCGGTTTCGGTTCCAACGAGCGGGGATGACGTGGTCAGCAAGGACTTGAATCAGGGCGACCGCCCACGGCCGGGGATCGGGTCGCTGATCTCTCTCGGCTTGGTGGTCGTCGGCTTTATCTCAGGCGGATGGTCGGGCGGGCTGGTGATGATCGGCCTGGTCATGCTGCTTGCTGCGCTGGCGGGGCTCTTCTTCAAGCGGGGCCCATTCGTCGCCGAGCCTCGGCAGGCCGTCAAGGGGATCGCGGCCATCGGTGTCGTCGTGCTCCTGGCGGGCGGGGCTATCGGGGCGCCGACTGAAGCCGAGACGGACACGGCCGGCACCGCATCCAAGGCGGCCGAGAAGTCGGCCGCTGCGGAGGCGAGGGCGCAGGCCGACGCCGCGGAGCTGGCCGAGGAGGAGGCGATCCAGGCGGCTGAGGCTGCTCTAGCCGCAGAGGACGAGCAGGTCAACACCGGTGGGGTGGCCGTAGGGGCGTCCCTGGCCGATGAGGCGACCGCGCAGGCAGTTGCTTCCGCAGGCGAGACCACCGCGCTGGCCGCGCTCGCCGCGATCGAGGTGAAAGGCCGCGCACCCCGCACGGGTTACGACCGCGACCTGTTCGGCTCCGGGTGGCTGGACACCGACCGGAACGGCTGCGACACCCGCAACGACGTCCTGAAGCGCGACCTCCAGGCCGAGACCTTCAAGCCGGGCACCCGCAGCTGCGTGGTGCTGACCGGCACCCTTGCCGACCCGTACTCGGGGAAGACCATCGCCTTCCAGCGTGGGCAGGACACGAGCTCGGACGTGCAGATCGACCACGTGGTGGCGCTGTCGGACGCCTGGCAGAAGGGCGCGCAGCAGCTCGACGAGAGCCGCCGACGCGCGTTCGCCAACGACCCGCTGAACCTGCTCGCCGTCGACGGGCCGCTGAACATGCAGAAGGGCGACGGTGACGCGGCGACGTGGCTGCCGCCGGCGCGCGGCTACCGGTGCGAGTACGTGGCCCGGCAGGTGGCGGTGAAGGCCACCTATGCGCTGTGGATGACGCAGGCGGAGAAGAACGCGATCGCGACGGTCCTGTCGTCGTGCCCGGAGCAGCGGCTCCCGGCCGGGGTCGTCGTCGATGTGCCGGAGCGCCAGCCCGCGGCCCCGCCGGCGCCCGCCCCGGCACCGGCACCGAAGCCGTCGCCGAAGCCCGCGCCGGTGCCTGCCCCGCTTCCTGCTCCCGTGCCCGCACCCGCTCCAGCGCCGCCTGCTCCGGCCCCGGTGGGCAACCCGGGCGACTCGAAGAACTGTAGCGACTTCTCGAGCCACGCCCAGGCCCAGGCCTGGTACGAGACCTACTTCCCGGCGTACGGGGATGTGGCTGGCCTCGACGGCAGCGACCAGGACGGTCTGGCCTGCGAGAGCCTTGGCTGATCTCTGCACTGCTCCAACACGGAAAGGGCCCCACCCCCGAGCAGGGGGTGGGGCGTTCGTGCTATCGGTGGCGCTGCGGCCGGCGGCTACCGGACCTGCGTGGGGGGGTGACGTAGCCGCGGGGCGGGTGACCTCGCCGACGATGTCATCGTGCCGGGCCCTGAGGGTTGCGCACCGGCTTGTCCACAGGCGGCGCGCTTGCGCAGCCCCCGCGTTCGATCAGGCGCCGGGCGTTGGCGGGCGCAGGATCAGGTGCTCGCCGGACGGGCGTGCGTCCTCAGGGCGGGCAGGTCCCGCGATAGGCCCGTAGAGGTTGAGGATCCCAGCGATCTGGCTGGCGGGATACACGTCCGTACCGGGGCCTTCGGCGTCCGAGTGGTTGAGCTCGATGTAGCACCAGCCGTCCTCGAGGCGGATCCGGCACGACTGGTAGCCGATCGGTCGATCGGACAGTGGGTTGGCGATGTACACCTGGCCGGTGTTGTAGATCGCTCCGGGCTGCAGGTTGCTGAGATCCATGCCTCGACCTTAGGAGACGGGGGCGTCTCGGGGTCGCCCGAAATGGTCGTGCGGAGCGCTGTAGGAGTGCTGAGCCTCGGTCAGACGTTCCCACTAGCATCCCCGGCGACGGCGAGAGGAGGCCCGACCATGCCCACCGAGCTGGAGCAGATGAGCGTCAAGGAGATCCGAGACGCCGCCGAGGAGATGGCTCGGGAGGTCCTCGACGAGTTCTGGCGCGAGCGTTTCATCCCCGTCGACCCCGTGCAGATCGCACGCGACATGGGGGTGGAGGTCTTCTCCGCGGAGCTGGGCAACGACGTCCTCGGGCTGATCTTCGGCAGCGACAAGGGCACCCAGATCTATATCGACCGAGACCAGCCGGCCGCCCGCTACCGCTTCACCGCGGCCCACGAGCTCGGACACTACGTCGACCACGCCGAGGGCCCGGGCACCGCAGCCGAGATGGACTACGTCGACCGTCGGTCCGACGTCGACCGGGGCAACCCGCGGGAGGTCTACGCGAACCACTTCGCCGGTGCCCTGCTGATGCCGGAGCCGGAACTGCGCGCCGAGCGAGCGCGTGGCCGGAACGACGTGCAGATCGCCGCGCACTTCGGGGTATCTCTCGCCGCCGCGCAGTACCGGCGGCAGCTGCTGAAGGCATGACGGAAGACCTCCCCGACCCGTTGCGAGACGACGAGCAGGAGGCGCCCGCGGGCGGTGCTCGCCGCCTCGCGAAGAACGCCAGTGACGTCAGCCCCGCGGCCAAGGCCCCGCAGAAGGGCGATGTGGTCGAGCCGCCCAACTACGAGGACCCCACCGCGGGCGGCGCTCGGTTCCTCGGGCACCTGCTGCAGCGGTCACCGTTCTTCGACTACTTCTGCCAGGTGGCGGAAGCCAGTTACGAGGGCAAGAACTCTCAGCCGAAGGTCCGGAAGGCGCAGACCGACCACAAGTGGCTGTACCGCTTCTGCACCGTCGCCGACATGACCCTGAGGGTGATCGTCGTCGCGCTCATCCTGCTCTTCATCTTCGCAGTCGCGTTCAAGACGCTCTGGCCGCTCGTCACGCCTGCGGGCCCGGGCGCCTGACCGTTCGCGCCGTAGTCGCTCGGAGCGCCCCCTCTGGGCGAGTCAGGGACCGACTGGCCGACGCCACCACATGGAGTAGACGACCCCGGTCCAGCGGTGTGATCCCGGCTTCTCGAAAAGCATGGTCACCGTGCTACCGCTCAGGAGCTCCCACCCGGCCGCGGCCCACTCGTCGAGGTGCGCCTGCATCACTCCTGGTTCTGGTGACCGCAACTCGCTGAGGCGGTACTGCCATGAGGTGTTGTCGGTCACGGCCGCAGGCTAGCTAGCGGCCGGCCTCCGTGGGTGACGTCAGGATGCCGTACGGGGCCGCTTGAGGCACAAGGTCCACTTCTTGTGCGCACTCCACCATGGGCACGCGGGTAGTGGCCTGTCAGAAGCGCCGGCGGCGGACACCCGACTCGACGCAGGACGAGCAAGTGTCGATGAACACGGCCCCCGTGGGTTCGCGACCCTGATGGGTCATGCAGAAGGCGCGACCACAGGTGGAGCAGCGGCCGAGGGCCAGCACGCCGCAGGCCTCACCGCGGAAGTCGACGGCGCAATCGGCTGGCATCCCGCCAGCATGGCCGTTGGCGGCCCCTTAGGGCGACTCCGCTTCGGCGGGTGGCGGCCTGATGCGGCGCGCTCAAGGATGGGGGCATGACCCTCGAACAGCTCGGCCTGGGCCCGGTCGTGATCATCGAGTCGCTGCAGGTTGATACGACGAGCGGGATGCGCATGTCCAGCCACATTCGCGCCTGCTTCGCTCCAGGGTGGCTGTACATGGAGACCCGACCACAGGGCGAGCCGACGGTCGAGGTAATCCCCGCCCACCGGGTACTGCACGCAGGTGGCGTCCGCCCAGCCTGATGACCCCCTCCGGGCTACTCCCGCGACACCGTCTCTGTCTGCCGGACCCGCTCGCCGTCGGCGGTGTTGAGGGACAGGGCCAGCTCGTAGGTGCCGGCCGGGAGGTCGGCTGCGAGCGTGCCATCGGCGACTTGCGCGGTCACGGCGACGGCGGCGACGACGTGCCCCGCGCGGTCGCCGCCCTGTCCCAGCCCTCCACGCCGACGGTGCCGCGCCGGCCGGCTCGGTCGAGCTGGCCAAGGCCATTCGCGGGAACCGGGCGTTCGTCGACCAGTCACTCAGGTCTGAAGACCCTTGTCGGCGGCGACGTCATCCACACCGTCCTCCGCCGGGGGGAGTCGACGTCCCGTCGCGTGCACCGCTTCGACGACTCCGGGGCCGAGTTCGCCCGGATGGTGCGTAACCGCAGTCGGCGACGCTGTGCAGGACACCTCCGGAGTCGAGGTGCGACAGATCGCTGCCTACAGGTCAGGTACCGACGTCGCTCACGTGGGCTGCTTCGTGGTGCGCTTACGCGAGGGGTCGTTTACCTGAGCGAGCGTCGTCGAAGGGCGTCGTGGGGGCCCCGATGGGCTCCGACGCCCTTGTGGCGAGTTCACGTAGTCGCCTGGTCAGGTGACGGCTTGGCCAAGCGCCGCCACAGTGGCCTCAGCAGGCCAGACTTGTCACTGGAAAGCCAGAGACTCCGCCGAGACGACAGGGAGAGGGAGGTGACTCGACGTGGCTGACGACGAGCTGGGACTGCACATCAAGGGCGCCGTGGGCTTCATCGACGCCACCGCACTAGCAGCAGGTCTGACCGCCCTGCTGCGCCTCCTTGGCGACCCGCCGGCAGCAGGTGAGGACAGCGCCGCCCCGGTGTGGGCGGTCAGCCTCCTGCGGACCGGCAGCCTGGACGTTGCCGTCCGCCCTGGAGGTGCGGTCACGCGCGAGTCTGTCGAGCGGCTCCAGCTGGTCCGCCGCGGTATCGGCTCGCTCCACGAGCGAGCGGGCGCACCGGCCGGGTGGAATCAGGAGGATTTGCGCAACCTGCTGAGGATCGGTGACATCGTCGGTCTGCAGGGCGTCGAGGCTGTGGACATCATCATCGATCGGCAGCGCCCGGACGACTGGATCACCTTGAGTGGCTCGGTGCTGAACCACGCTCGGGAGTCGCTCAGTGAAACCGAAGTGTCCTTCGGCTCTGTCCGGGGGCGCATCGACCGCTATCTCTCTCGCGGAAACCGGCGTGAGGTCGGCCTGACCGACGAGTCCAGTGGCCGCCCTGTGCGGGTCTGGTATCCCGAGTCCTTGCAGGCGCGGATGGTGGCCGCCATCGAGCGGGACGTGGTGATCTGGGGCGAGGTGCGTCGCAACACTGCTGGCCACAAGACCTCGATCCGCGCTGAGGATCTCGAGCTCGTTGAGCGGCGCCCGCCTGAGCCTGCTCGAGCACTCGTCGGGATGTTCGATCCCGACTGGACAGACGGCATAAGCAACGACGAGTGGTTGCGGCTTCAGCGCGGTGGCTGACGTCCGCCGTGTCTGCGTGGACACCTCCGTCTTCCTGTCCGTGTTCGCGCGCGAGACGGATCCGGCCGGGCGACTGGAACCGAGCCTGTGGGTGCTGGAGGCTGCCCAGGCGGGGCAGCATGAGCTTGTCATCGCCGCATCCGTGATCGCTGAGATCGGAGGAGCGCCGGTCATGCGGCCGCCGGCCAAAGCTGACGCTGCTCGTCGGGCGGCCAGCATTGCTCGGTTCGAACAGTGGGTAACCGACAACCGCTTCCTGGTCGTCGACGTCGACCAGCGGCTGGCCACCCAGGCAGCTCGGCTGGGGCAGCAGCACCAGTTGAGCGGCGGCGATGCCTGCGTGCTAGCGGCGGGCCTGGCGACGCGCTGCTCGACGCTGTACACCTGGGACAAGGACTTGCTCAAGCTCAACGTGCTAGGTGCCCTGCACTGCCAGCGACCGCAGATGCTCACAGCAGTTCAGGGCGAGCTGTTCTCGCCACGGGAGACGTCCGAGGGCGCGCCGCGCCCGGACGGGAGCGAGGGGCAATAGCGCTACGGCGCTTGGCCGAGGCGCGGCACGTCTACGGTCGTCAATCCGGGACCCGCCGCCGTCTGAGTCCCCGCCGGACCGTGGGACCGGCGGGGGCTCAGTTCGGCTCTGGCTCCACCCACTCGCACAGCTGGTTGGTGCAGACCTTCGGCACCCACATGGGGGCAGTGAAGCTGCTGTCGAGCACCGGAGCCGAACCGGAGTGCAGGGGCCGGACCCGACTGTTGCACTGGGGGCAGCGTCCGTCCCGCACCGGTTCCGTCGTCGCCATGCCCCTGACCGTACCGAGAAGCGTCAGCCGGGGCCTGCGAGTCCAGATGGGGCTGCGCCGCCCCCGCCCTGCTCGCCTGAGCCTTCCGCCTGTTGTGCGTCCTGCGCCTGGCGCCAGCGTGCCTGGGCCTCCTTCACCTCGGCCTCGAGTTCCTCGTGCTGGCGGCGGCGCTGTTCGCGCTGCTGCAGCAGACGCTGGTCGATCGCGTCAGCGTCCCGCACGTAAGCCGCCAGCCCGCCGTTGCCGCGGTACTTGAAGCTGGCCACCGTCTTGCTGAGCTCGCGCAGCGCGGTGGCCGCCTCGTGCATCCCGTAGGTGATCAGCCACGTGCTGTCGGAGAAGTCGTCCCAGTCGATCACGGACGGCGTCGGCGGAAGGGACTTTCCCTGGCTGTCCCGGTAGCTCACCACGGCCTCGTGCCGGCTGACCAGCTTCTCTGCCTGGGCGCGGTTGGAGCCGAGATCCCAGAAGGTCCTCCACTCCTGCCCCGGCACGAGCACCGGCAGCTGCTTCGGCAGCGCCACCTCCTCCGGTGGCTCGTCGGGTCGGCCCGACCGGAGCAGTGGTGGCGTCACCGTCAGCGTGACGTCACGAGCGACGGTCGTCCCGAAGTTGCGGACGACGATGTCCAGCCCCTGGTCATGCCCGGGTGTGCGTTCGGCGAAGCAGACCACGTAGGGCTGTGCCTGCTCCAGGCGCAGACGCCGGGCCTCGCGGAGCTGACGCCAGGCAACGAACCCGGCTGCGAGGGCGATCAGCGCCGTGGCGTTCGTCCCGAAGGCGGCCCAGTCGTTCGGCGTCCAGGCGGCGAAGTCGGGACCCCACGGGCTCATGCGCTCTCCCTCCCTCGAAACGTGGCCGCGGCGGTGACCGCTGCTCGTCTTGCGCCCCCCGGAACCGCTGTGTAGATCATCGTGGTGTTCACGTTGGCGTGCCCAAGCAGCTCCTGGACGGCCCGGTAGTCCCGTTCGGCGGCGTAGGCGGTGCTGGCGAACCGGTGCCGCAGCGTGTGCGGCGTCCAGTGGTCGGCCAGGCGCTCCCGCATGACCTTGCCCAGGTGCGCCGGCGTGACGTGCCCGCCGCGGCCGTTGGGGAACAGCCAGCCCCGCGGCCGGGCCGCCAGCCGCTCGCCCAGCTCGAGCGGCAGCGGGACGTCCCGGGCGACGCCTCCCTTCCCCAGGACGCGCAGCCACCATCCGTCCGGTCGCTGCACCAGGTCCTCGGTGCGGACGCGAGCGATCTCCGACCGGCGCAGGCCAGCGACGGCGCCGAGCTCGATGGCGTCCGCCTGGCGCCCCTCGGCCCCGTCCAGCGCGGCGAGGATCACCGCATCCGGCACCGGCCTGGGCAGTGCCCGGGGGTGGCGCACCGCGGGCAGCTCCGCCGACGGGTCGGCGGTGATGCGGCCGGTGGCCACGCCCCACCGGTAGAAGGCCCGCAGGCTCTGCCGGGCCACCCGCAGCGCAGCAGGGCCAACCCGGAGTGACCCCATCCAGCCGGCGAGGTCGTCCAGCTGTAGATCCCACGGCCCCCACTGCGGGTGCGCACAGGCCAGCCGGCGCAGGACATAGGTCCGCTGCCGGATCGTCTGCTGGCTCTGCCCGGACGCGCCCAGCCAGCTCGCCCACGACGCCAGCTCTGCAGACCAGATCGTGGCCGCTGGCTGCCGCACCAGAGCAGCGTGCCGGTCCGGGGTGGGCGTCCGGTCCGTCCACCCTTTCGTCACGGCGAACTCGTAGAACAGCCGGAGGGTTCGCAGCCACGTGCCGCGGGTCTGCCGCGACCACGGCTGCTGGTCGGCGTAGGCCTCCAGCCGCTCCGCGGTCACGTCCCACGGGCAGCCGGCGAAGGCGTGGGCAGCGCGCCGGACCGAGCGCATCCGGTCGCGGATGGTGCCGTCCGCGAACCCATCGGCGCGCAGTCGGGCCTCCCAGCTCGCGATCGGCTCCCGCCAGCGCTCCGGGAGCGGCCTCGCGGTCATCGACACGGCGCACCGCCACCGGTGATCTCGTCTGCCCGGTCGGCCGCCCTCGTCAGCAATGCTGCGAAGGCACGCGCCTGCTCGGCAGTGAGGCCGTGCAGCCGCTTCCCGTCCTGAAACTCGTTCACCCCGGCATCGATGAAGAGCTGGCCGAGCACGCGGCCGTCGGCGTGGAGCTCCTCCTCGGCCAGGAGGTAGGCCCAGACCGGTGCATCCGGCGCCGGGGCGACCGTGGCCTCGTGGTACCGGATCGGCAGGCCGGTGTCGATCACGGTCTCCCACTCGTCGAGGTGGTGGCCGCTGTACTCGCACCAGGCCGGGCAGTCCGCGGGCTGCGCATCCGCCGGAGCTGGCTGGCTCATCGCTCGCCGCCCGAAGGCGCCGGCAGGGACGGCACGGGGCCGATGTCGCCGGTGCTCTCGGCCGCTGCGTCGAGCAGCAGCGGCGCCAGCGCCTCGGCGGCCGACCAGGACAGCGTGACCGTCCCGGTGGCGGTCACCAGCTCGATCCGGGCGTCGTAGCCGGGCTGCTGCCGGAGCTCAACGAGCAAGTCGCCGGCGGCCGCCGGCACGTAGCCGACGATCCAGGCGCACTCGCCCTGGTGATCGCGGGTCATGCACCAGTCGCTGTGTCGCTCGTCAGGGTGGCGACGGGCAGCGCTGACCTCAGTAGCGTCGTCCATGGGTCTCTCGTCCTTCTAGGGAGGGTGAGGGATCAAGGCCTCGTCTCGGTCTTCCACACCGAGGCGGGGCCGTCTTGCATCTTGTCCGGCCGGCGGTGGGGTGTCCACTGGTCCGCAGCGAGTCCGCACAGAGTCCGCAGACTTGCCACACACCAGCACATGCCGCCAACGGTTCCGATGGACGAAACCGCAGCTCAAAGGCTTGCGTCACCTTTTCCCAACGGTCCCCAACGGAACGGCACGAGTTCGCGATGTACTACGACATCTGATCCCGAGCGCTGACACCGCGGCCCCCGACCTTCCCGAGGTCGGGGGCCGCGGTGCGTCCGGGCAGCGCATCGCCCGGGCCGGACGCGGGGCCGTAGCCGGGGACCGCTCGGCGGCGTAGCGTCCGCGGCCTCAGGCGGATGCGCACCCGGCGGCCCTCGCCCGCCGCGCGGTGCCCGTCCCGGTCACGGGGGGTCGTGTCGTGGGGTTTGCACGTCGCAGCACGCTGGCGGTCGGGAGCGTCGTCGCGCTGCTCACCTCGTCCGCCGCGGTGACCCTCGCCGCCGGCGCGGAGCCCGGCGACTGCCCGGCGGTGGCGATCGTCGGTGCGCGTGGCTCCGCGGAGAGCGTCACCACGGCCAACCGCGGGATGGGCACGAACACCGACTACTTCGCCGACGGGCTCGAGCGCGAGCTCCGGGCCAGGCACGGCAGCGGGCTGTCGATCGCGAACCTGCCGGTCACCCACTCCCCCACGGCGGCCGGCGTGCTCACCCCGACCCGGAGCGAGCTCACCGCGCTCGCCGATCCCGCCCGGCGGGCCGCCGCGATGGACCGCTACGAGACCGAACGCCTCGGCGCGTACAGCCGCAGCGTCGACGCGGGCGTGTCGTCGGCCGTCGACCAGATGGTCGGACTGCACACCCGGTGCCCGGGCGCGACGTTCGTCCTGGCCGGCTACTCCCAGGGCGCCATGGTGCTGCACCGGGCGCTCGCCCGGCTCGCGGACGACGGTCGCACGGCGCTGCTCGACCGGGTCACCGCCGCCGTCCTCGTCGCCGACGGCGACCGGGTGGGCCAGACCGCCGCCACCCGCCTCGGGACGGCGCTCCCGGGCGCCCAGGGGGTGCGCACGGTCCTGCAGCCCCCGGGGCGCGACGTCGCGGCGGCGCCGCGGGTGTTCGACCTGTGCCTCACCCGGGACGTCGGCTGCGACTTCGACCCGGTGCGCCTCCTCCAGCGCGGCGTCAGCCCGTCGCTGTCCGCGCTCAAGGAGGCGACGGCGGTGCACACCGGCACCGGGTACCGACCGCTCCTGCTGCAGACCGCCCGGGAGATCGCCGCCTCGATCCAGGTCGGCCCCACGCCGACCCCGACGACCACCACTCCCACGACCACCACGTCGCCGACCACGACGCCGCCGACCACCACGTCGCCGACCACCACCTCGCCGACCACCACCTCGCCGACCACCACGACGAGCCCGACGACCACGACGAGCCCGACGACCACGACGCCGACCACCACCTCCAGCCCGACCACGACCAGCCCGACCACGACCAGCCCGACCACGACCAGCCCGACCACGACCAGCCCGACCACGACCCCGCCCCCGGCGAACGGGGCGGCGCTCGCCGCCTTCCGCGCGGCCCGCGCCGACAGCGCCGCCGGGCGCGGCCCGCTCGACGTGGTCGTCGTGGGCGACTCGGTCGCCGAGGGCCGGGACGTCGGCAAGGGCAACCGGTGGGTCGACAAGCTGCTGGGCCTCCTGCGGCAGCGCTACCAGCCGGCCGGCGTCGCCGGCGGCGAGGGCTACGTGCCGGCCTACTACGCCGCCGGGGGCATGGTCGACCGCTTCACCCTCGCCGGGGCGTCCACGCTCGGCTCGCAGTACGGCCTCGGCATGCGCGCGAACCACATGCCCTCCGGCGCCGGCAACTCCATGACCACCAGCTTCACCGGCACCTCCTTCGAGCTGCACTACGCCAGCAGCCTCAACACCGGGACGATCACCGTCTCGGTCGACGGCGGCCCGGGCACGCCGGTCGCGACCGCCGGCGGCGGCAGCACCCCCAGCGACGGGGGCAGCTGGACGTCCCCCGCGCTCCCGCGCGGCACGCACACGGTGACGCTCACCAACACCAGCGGCCGGACGGTGCTCGTCGAGGGCATCAGCGTCTACGACGGCGACGAGGCCGCCGGCGTCCGGCTGTGGGAGGCCGCGCACTCGGGGTGGCAGGCCGAGGACTACGCCAACCGGCCCACCGCGGCGCAGCACGGCCAGGCCGTCGCGCACGCCGCGCCGCACCTGGTCGTGGTGGCGCTGGGCTACAACGACGTCGTCGCCGGGTTCACCGCGGCCCAGTTCCGCGACTACCTCACCGCGACGATCGGCCACCTCCGCAGCCCCGAGGTCGGCCCCGACCCGTCGGTGCTGATCGTCGGGTACCCGCCGCGCACCGATGTGCCCGCCGCCGCCTGGCAGGCCTACGTGCAGACCATGGCCGACGTCGCGGCCGCGCAGGGCCACGCGTTCGCCGATCTGTCGGCGCTGCCGGACTTCGGCATGTCCGCCGACCGCGTGCACCCGACGGCGGCCGGGCACACCCAGCTCGCCGAGGCGATCGACCGCTTCCTGGCCGCTGCCTGACCCGCCGGCCCGACCCGGGCGGCTGAACGGTCGCGCGCGATCCGGGTGTGCACGACCGGACGCCGGGTAGGGCCCGGGGGTCTCGAAGGCCGCCGTCGGGCGCCGCGCCCGGACGGGCGCCACCCCGCCTCCGGCAGCCCTCCCCCCGGTCGCCGTCCGCGCCTGCACGTCTGCGCAGCCGGCCGCCCGACAGACAGGAGCGACCATGCGAGCCGTCGTCTACCGCGGACCGAAGAACGTCACCGTCGAGGAGGTCCCGGACCCCACGATCCAGTCCCCCACCGACGCGATCATCCGGATCACCACCACCAACATCTGCGGGTCGGACCTGCACATGTACGAGGGCCGCACCTCCGTGGAGGAGGGCAAGGTCCTCGGCCACGAGAACATGGGCGTCGTCGAGGCCGTCGGCGAGGGCGTGGACCGGATCGCCGTCGGCGACCGGGTGTCGGTGCCGTTCAACATCGCCTGCGGCACCTGCCGCAACTGCACGACCGGGTGGACGTCGTTCTGCCTGCGCGCCAACCCCACCGAGGGCATGGACGGCGCCGCGTACGGCTACGCCAACATGGGCCCCTACGACGGCGGGCAGGCGGAGTACCTGCGGGTGCCGTGGGCGGACGTCAACCTGCTGCACCTGCCCGAGGGAACCGAGCACGAGAACGACTTCACGATGCTGTCGGACATCTTCCCCACCGGCTGGCACGGCGTGGAGCTCTCCGGATTCCAGGTCGGTGACCGGGTGGCCGTCTTCGGCGGCGGACCGGTCGGGCTCATGGCCGCGCACAGCGCGATGATCCGCGGCGCCTCGCAGGTCTTCGTGGTCGACAAGGAGACCGACCGGCTCGCCCTGGCGGAGAAGTTCGGCGCCACGCCGATCGACTTCAGCGCCGCCGACCCGGTCGAGCAGCTGATGGACGCCACCGGTGGCCGCGGCGTCGACCGGGGCGTCGAGGCCGTCGGCTACCAGGCCCACGACGCCACCGGCGAGGAGCACCCCGAGCTGGTGCTCGACAACCTGGCCCAGGTGGTCCGCTCCACCGGCGGCATCGGCGTCGTCGGCGTCTACATGCCGCAGGACCCGGGCGCGACCAGCGACCTGGCCAAGGAGGGTCGGATCCCCTGGCAGTTCGGCACCTTCTTCACCAAGGGGCAGTCCATGGGCACCGGACAGGCACCGGTGAAGCGGTACAACCGGCAGCTCCGCGACCTGATCGTCGCCGGCCGCGCCAACCCCGGCCTCATCACCTCCCACGAGCTGGGCCTGGACCAGGCCGTCGAGGGCTACCAGCACTTCGACGACCGCGACAGCGGCTGGACCAAGGTGCTGCTGCACCCCGGCGGCTGACCGCCTCCCGTACGGACGACGCCGCCCCCTCCGGATGCTCTCCTGAGGGGGCGGCGTCGTCGTCCGTGCGGACCGGTTCAGCGCAGCCGGACCGGGCCCGCGTCGATCGGGGTGCGGAAGAGCACGTAGGGCTTGCGGCGCTGGTCCTGCCCGCCGCGGTACTTGTCCTGCCGGTACAGCTGGTTGGCCGTGACGTACAGGTGCCCGTCGGCGGCCACCGACATCGTGTCCGGCCACAGCAGCCGCGGGTCGTGCACCACGGTCTCCCAGCTGCCGTCGGGCAGCCGGCGGTGGATGGCGTCATGCTCGCCGTCGGTGACGTAGAGCCGGCCCTGGTCGTCGGTCTCCAGGCCGTCGCTGACGCACCCCTTGTCGCCCTCGTCCACCACGGTGGCCGCGACCGCGTCGTCGTCGACGGACCGGTCGGTGAGCGCGTCGACCGAGACGCTGTACCAGCGGCGGCCGGCCATCGGGCACCAGAACAACCGGCTGCCGTCGGCGGTGATGGCGATGCCGTCGGCGCCCATGCAGATCGGGGAGGTGCTGCCGTCCTCGGCCCGCTCGATGAACTCCTGGCCCTCCACGACCATCCGCAGGTCCGGCGGAGGCACCGCCTTGGTGGCGGGGTGCTCGTGCAGCCGCCGCCAGCTCTCCCCGGTGGCCAGGTCCACCACGATGATCGCGTTCGGCCCCTGGTCGGAGGAGTCGGTGATGTACGCCGTCCCCGCCGCCCCCCGGCGCAGGTCGAACCGCACGTCGTTGAGGTACGTCGTGGGCAGCGCGACGTCGGTCGGGAACACGATGGTCTGCACCACCTGGTCGGTCGCCAGGTCGACGCAGACCAGCTTGGGCCCGCCGTGCTCGGTGGGCTGGAACATCGGGCTGCCGGTGTCCAGCAGCCACAGCCGGTCGGCCGGGTCGACGACGATGCTCTGCACCGACACCAGCCGCTCGGCGTCCGCATCGGACCGGTTGTCGTTGAGCTCCGGGGAGGGGAAGGCCACCATCTCGCCGTCCCGCAGCTCGCCGACGGTGAACCCGACGTCGTCGCCCCACTTGGGGTAGCAGATGAACACCCGGCCGGTGTGCGAGACGCTCACCCCGGTCGGCATCGCCCCCTCGAAGAGGTGCACGAACTCCAGCGACCCCAGCGTCTCCTCGGCAGGGACCTGCCCGCCCGCGCTCATGCCGCCGTGCCAAAGGCGCGCCGGAAGTGCTGAGCCGCCTCCTGCTGGGCCTGCTCGGCCTTGTCCAGCACGGCGGCGGCGCCGAAGAACTCGTGCATGACGCCCTCGTAGTACCGGTGCGTGGTGGGCACGCCGGCGGCCTCCAGGTCGCGGGCGAACTGCTGGCCCTGGCTGCGCAGCACGTCGCGCTCGTCGGTGATGACCAGCGTGGGCGGCATGAGCGCCCGCTGCGCCGGCGTCCAGTCCAGCAGCGCGATCCGCGGGTCCTGCGCCGCCTCCGGCTTGCCCTCGAAGGCGTGCATCGCCATCCACGACAGCAGCGGCCGGTTCAGCGGGCGGGCGTCGGCGGCGTCCTCCATCGACTCGCCGAACTGCTCGCCGGTGGTGAGCGGGTAGACGCAGACCTGCGCGAGCGGCACCGGCTGGTCGTTGGCCGCCAGCGTCAGCGCGGTCGCCGGCGCCATGTTCCCGCCGACGGACTCGCCGCCGATGGCCATGCGGGCCGGGTCGCCGCCGAGCACCGCGGCGTTCTCCCGGACCCAGGTCCAGGCGGTCAGGACGTCGTCGTGCGAGGCCGGGAAGACCGCCTCCGGGGCCCGCCGGTAGTCGGGGGTGACCACGATCGCCCCGGTCTTGTTGCACAGTCCGCGGCAGGAGTCGTCGTAGTGGTCGTCGATGTCGAACAGCACCCAGCCGCCGCCGTGGATCCACATGATGATCGGCAGCGCGCCGGGCCAGGTGCCGGCGGGCTTGTAGACCCGCAGCCGCTGCTGGCCGCCCGCGCCGTCGGGGATCAGCACGTCGTCGACGGAGCCGACCGGCTCGGGGCCCTCGATCCCCCGCTCGGCCATGACCTTCTGGACGGCCGCCTTGGGGCCGGGCTGCTTGCGCGCCTGGTCGGGGGTGAGGATCTCGAACGGCAGCGGGCCGAGCGAGGAGTGCGCGTCGACGATCGCCTGCGCCTGCGGGTCGAGCAGCCCGGAGGGGTCGGTGGCGCCCTCCTTCTGCTTCCCCGACAGCATGTCGCGGACCTGGTCCACCGGCTTGGCGAGGAAGCCGGCGATCCGCTCGGCGATGCCCTCGTCGGGGGCGTGCGGGTGCGGCCGGGTGGGCGCCTGGCGCTTGGCCGCCAGGAACTCCTTGCCCAGCTCCGCCATGCGCTCGGGTCCGGCCTTGGACCGGAACTCCGGCAGCTCCTCGCCCTCCTCGTCCTGGACGTGGTGCCGGACCAGGCCGATCAGGTCGCTCAGCGCCTGCTCGAACTCGGTCTCCCCGGGCTCGGTGCGGCCCAGGACGACCAGCAGCTCCTTGATCCGCTGGTGCTCGTGCTCGGCGTCCTCGTGCTCGTCGGTCATGCCGATCTCGGGCCAGATCGGGTAGAGCACCGTCTCCTCGGCGAACGCGTGCAGCCCGAGCTGCAGCGAGATCTGGTCGACCAGCACCCGCCGGTTGCCGCGGCCGGCCTCCAGGTGCTGGAACTGCCGCTCGACGGCGGCGTGGTCGTCGGCGATGAGGTGGTCGATGTCGCCGGGCTGGGTCGGGTACGTCAGGGCCACGGGAGCCTCCGGAGTCCGGTCGCGCACGGTCTGGTCCCCCACCGCCTACCCGCCCGCTCCGGCACGAACACGACCGCCCCCGATGTTCAGGTGCGGAACGACGTGACGTCCTCCGGCCGGGACCCGGTGACCAGCCCGACGGCCGCCTCGACGGCGCCGTACACCGCGAGCGCCACGGTGATCACCAGGGCCGGGGGCAGGACCACCGGGGCGGCCAGCAGCGAGATGGCGAGCACCCCGGGCGCGCTGCGCCACCAGCCCGCCCCGCGCACCGGGTCGCCGAAGGCGCCCCAGCGCACCGCGCACCACATCAGCCACCGGCGGACCACCGGCACGCCGCTCTCCCGCATCACCCGGCGGAAGAGGCCGTCGGCCTCCCGGGCGGTGACCGCACCGCTGGCGATCCCGACCGTGCACAGCCAGTCGTGCAGGATCGCCGCGGCCGTGTAGCGGCCGAACCGCGGCACCAGCCAGACCACCACCCGCGGCACCGTCGCGAAGTCGGTGGGGAACCCGGCGGGCACGACGAACCGGTCCCGCGCTCCGTGGTAGACCAGCGGCTCCACGACCGCCCACCACTCGTCGTCCAGCCGCCGGACGACGACGGGCCCGGACTCGAACGGCACCCCGGCCGGCTCCGGTCGCCCTCGCCCCGCGCTCAGCGCAGCACCCGGTCGGCCGGCGCGTCCGCCTGCGGCCGGTCCCTGCTGGGCAGCCTGCGGTCGACGAACCGGGACAGCTGCACCGTCCACCAGGTGCGGGCGAGCAGGTGGGCGCGGCGCCGCGACGAGGTCACGCCCGGATCATGCCTGGCCCGCCGTCCCCGCCCAGGAGCGGCCGGTTACCGGGCCGGCGACGCGCCGCGGGAGGTGTCAGACCAGCGGGGCGGCCGCGAAGCGCAGCGAGTCCATCATCGCGTCGAGCACCGCGACGTCCCGCTCGTGGTCGGACCCGGGCAGCCCCACGGTGCTGGCCACGAGGACCTCGCCGGAGGGGAGGTCGACGACGTAGCTGGTGATCGGCGTCCCCACCGGGTAGAGCCCCGGCCCGCTCACCTGCTCGACGCGGACCGCCGTCCGCCCGCCGACGTCCACGGCGTCGGACGCCGTCACGTCGGGCCAGGGCTGAACCATCTCGTCGGCGGGCCGCACCGCGAAGGTGATCGCGGCGGTGCGCACGTCGGAGGCCTCGGGCACGGTGAACGCCGCGGCGTCGAACCAGCTGCACGGCGGCACGACCGCGCCGGAGTTGACCGACCAGTCCGCCGGGTAGACGACCTCGAAGCCCGCCGGGTTCTCGCAGCCGGCGGTCCGCCCGGTGGCCACCTGGTCGGCCAGCGCACCCACGTCCGCCACCTGGGGCGCCGGAGGTGCGCCCACGGCGGCGGGATCGCCCGCGGTGGAGGCGCAGCCGGCCAGGAACAGCAGGGACGTCACGCCGGCGAGGAGGTGTCGCATGCTGCGTACCTGCTTCCTGACGGGGACCGGGTCGGCAGGAGGGGTAACCAGTTCCGCCGGATTCGGAACCTCGTGAACCGGATCGAGCTAGGGCCGCGACGGTCCGGGTGCCTCGCCGCGGCCGGTCAGCGGACCCGTTTCCGGACCGCGCGCGCCGCCCCGGCCCGGATCAGCCCGGCCGCCGAGGAGAGCCCGGCATCGAGCGCCCGGTTCACCGGCGGCAGCTCCCCGAGCCGGGCCACCCCGGCCCACCGCGGCACGGTGACCGTCCTCGACCGCGAGGCCTGCAGCACCTCGCCGACCCGGTCGGCCACCCGCTCGGGACCGATGCCGCGGGAGAGCCGGCCCCGGGCGTCGGCGTCGGTGAGCGGCGGGTGCCCGTGCCCGCGGGCCAGCCACTCGGTGGCCACGAAGAACGGGTTGACCGTGTGCACGCGCACCCCGCGCGCGACCACCTCCCGGCGCAGCCCCCGGGCGAAGCCCTGCACACCGGCCTTGGTGGCCGAGTAGACGGTGAGCGGTGGCACCTGGGACCAGGCGGCGACCGAGGACATGAGCACGACGTCGGCCCGCCCGCGCTCGGCGGCGGACCGGAGCAGGTGCGGCAGCGCGAGCCTGGTCAGCTCCACCACCCCCGTGAGGTTGAGCGCGACGATGCGCTGCACGGCGTCGGCCGGCATGTCCTCCAGCAGCCCGGCCCAGCCCTGCCCGGCGTTGTGCACGATCGCGTCCAGCCGGCCGTGCTCGGCCAGGACGTGCTCGAGGAGCGCGGCCCGGCCCTCCGCCTCGGCCACGTCGGCCACCGTCGCGCTGACCCCCGGCATGCTGCCGAACGCCTCCCGCAGGCGGTTCCCGTTCCGGGCGCAGGTCACCACCCGCGCCCCGTCCGACGCCAGCCGGACGACGGTGGCACGGCCGATGCCGGCGCTGCCACCGGTGACCAGGACGACGCGATCGAGCAGAGGGGTCATGCCCCGCTACTACCCGTGGGCGACATCCCATCCACGGGCGCATCGTTTGCGCGCCCGGTGGGCATGCTGGTGATCATGCGCCTTCCCGAGCCACGGGGCCCGCTCAGCGAGGCCCTCGTCTCCGACCTCGCCACCCGCACCGAGCTGTCGCCGGCGACGCTGGAGCAGGCCCGGCGGGCGGCCGCCGGCCCGGCGGAGGCCCTGACCGACGACGACCTCCAGCTCGCCCTCGCCGTCTGCTACGAGCTGCACTACCGCGGTTTCGACGGCGTCTCCGACGACTGGGAGTGGAACCCAGCGCTGATCGGGGCGCGGGCCGGCCTCGAGCGGCGGCACGAGGCGGCGCTGCGGGACCTGGTGGGCGACGTGCCGGTCACCGACGGGCCGATCGACCAGCAGCTGACGGCGCTGATCGCCGCCGACGACGGCCCCTCGCTGTCGTCCTACCTGTCCAAGCAGGGCTCGCTCGAGCAGTGGCGGGAGTACCTGGTCCTCCGGTCGGTGTACCACCTCAAGGAGGCCGATCCGCACACGTTCGCCATCCCGCGGCTGTCCGGGCGGGCGAAGGCGGCGATGGTGGAGATCCAGGCCGACGAGTACGGCGGCGGGTCCGCCGAGCGCATGCACAGCGAGTTGTTCGCGGGCCTGATGCGCGACCTCGACCTGGACGCCGGGTACGGCGCGCTCTGGGACGAGGCCCCGGCGGTCGCGTTCGCCTCGGTGAACACGATGTCCCTGTTCGGCCTGCACCGCCGTCGGCGCGGGGCGGCGCTGGGCCACCTCACCGCGGTGGAGATGACCTCGTCGGAGCCCAGCCGCCGGTACTCGGCCGGGCTGCGCCGCCTGGGCTTCGACGAGCGGACGACCGTCTTCTACGACGAGCACGTGGAGGCCGACGCCGTGCACGAGCAGATCGCCTCGGTGGACATGTGCGGCTCGCTGGTCGCCGAGGAGCCCGGGCTCGCCGCCGACGTGCTGTTCGGCGCGGCCACCTCCCTGGCCCTGGACGGGCTGGCGGCCACCCACCTGCTGGGCGCCTGGCAGGCCGGCCGCTCGGCCCTGCGCCCGCAGGCCGACCTGGCCGCCTGACAGCCTCGGGAGCATCGCAGGGAGGAACGAGCGAGGAGCGGACCGAGGCGCTGGAAGGCGGCCGATGCTCCCGCCGCCTGGGGATCAGCCGGCGGGCACCGGGTCCTCCCGGTCCCCCGCCGGCGCGTTCCGGCGGGTGATCGCCCAGCCGAAGACCGCCGCGACCGGGAACATCAGCACGCCGTAGACCGCGGCCGGCACCGCGAGCTCGACGCTGCCGAGGACGCTGATCGCCACGGCGATGGCCAGCGTGCTGTTGTGGACCCCGATCTCGAAGGAGCTGGCGACCGCCTGCGCGCGCCCGATGCCGAGCAGCCGCGGCACGAGGAACCCCAGGGTGAGGCTGCACAGGCAGAAGACCAGCGCCGGGAGCCCGACGTCGGCCAGGTAGGACCCCACGTTCTCCCGCTCCGCCACGATCGTCCCGAGGATCACCAGCGCCAGGACGACCGCCGACAGGATGCGCACCGGCTTGTCCATCCGGTCGGCGAAGGCCGGGGCGGACCGGCGCACCAGCATGCCCAGGGCGACCGGCACGAGCACGATCGCGAACACCTGCAGCGTCTTGCCGAACTGGAGCCCGAGCGTGCCGGCGTCCGGCGGGTCGAAGAAGCCGACCGCCAGGTTCGTGACCAGGGGCAGGGTGACCACCGCGATCACCGAGTTGATCGCCGTGAGGCTGATGTTCAGGGCGACGTCGCCCCGGTACAGGTGGCTGAACAGGTTCGCGGTGGTGCCGCCGGGCGACGCCGCGAGCAGCATCATGCCGACCGCCAGCAGCGGCGGCAGGCCGAAGGCCAGGACCAGCCCCAGGCACAGCGCCGGCAGGACCAGCAGCTGGAGGGCCAGGGCGACGACCACGGCCCGGGGCTGCCGGCCGATGCGGACGAAGTCCGCCGGGGTCAGGGCCAGCCCGAGGCCGAACATGACGACGGCGAGCGCCACGGGCAGCGCGACGGTGCTGAGCGAGGAGTCCACCGGACCTCCGATCGGGACCGGGCGCACGGGCGCGCCGCGGGGAACTGGTCCCCGCATCCTGCGCGATCCAGGTCACATCCCGGCACCCCCCGCGCCGGGGACCACCCGGAGGGGCGTCCGATGGAGTTCCGGCTCAACATGCACCGCTGCGGACCGAAACCTCTTCCGCGATCGGACCGCGCACCACGGGGCGCCCGGTCCCCGGGGGAGGGAGAGGGACGGCATGCGCAAGCGCGAGATGCGGCGGCTGGCGGAACCGGTGGAGCAGCCACGCGACGTCGAGGCGCTGGAGCGGGTGATCGCCGCGCTCGACGGGGAGGTCTCCACCGAGCTGGCGGCACACCAGCGGATCATGGCCGTGCTGGTCGACGCCCTGGGCCTGTGCTACGGCGGGGCCTGGCTGCCCGACGGCCGCGGCGGCTTCACGCTGCGGGTCGCCGAGGGCGCCGGCGCCCCCGCCATGGCCGCGACGATCCCCGCCGACGCCGCCCTGACGGAGGACGCCGGCTACGGCGGCGAGGCCCTGCGCCGGCGCACCCCGGTGCTCATGGACGCCGGCACCTCCACCGAGACCTGTGTGCGCTGGGCCACCGCCCAGGCCACGGGCGCCCGGCAGGGCTGCTTCCTCCCGGTGGTGGAGGGCAACCGCGTCACCGCCGTCCTGGAGTACTACAGCCGCGACGAGCTGCCGTTCTTCGGCGGCCGCGCCGAGAAGTGGCAGGTCCTCGGCCGGCTGATCTCGCACGCCCGGCGCAGCGCGCTGACCACCGCCGCCCTGCGGGAGACCCTCGACGACCGCGAGGCCGTCACCGTCGTCGTCGGCAAGGTCGGCGAGGCGCGCGACGAGCCGGAGGCGATCCGGGTCGCCCTGGACACGGTGCGCAGCGCCTTCGGCTGGGCGTACGGCTCCTACTGGGCACTGGACCAGGAGGCCGCGGTGCTGCGCTTCTCGGTCGAGTCGGGATCCGCCGGCGACGAGTTCCGGCAGGTCACCCTCGCGGCCAGCTTCGCCGAGGGCGTGGGCCTGTCCGGTCGCGCGTGGCGCAAGCGCGACCTGGTCTTCGTCCGCGACCTGGCCGAGGTCACCGACTGCGTGCGGGCCCCGGCCGCGCAGCGGGCCGGCGTGCGCTCGGGCGTCTGCTTCCCGATCGTCTGCGAGGGACGGGTCGTGGGCACCATGGACTTCTTCGTGACCGAGACGATCGACCTCTCCGAGTCGCGGTCCTCCGCGCTGCGCAACGTGCAGCAGCTGGTCTCCCAGCGGCTGGACATGCTCCGCCGGGCGGCGGCCGACCAGGCGAACTCGCGCGCGCTGCTGGAGACCGTCTCCCGGCTGCGCGAGGCGGCCGACGACGCCGGCCGGGTCGCCGAGAGCGCGGTCACGCAGGCGTCGTCGATGACCACCCAGGTGGAGGGGCTGGCCAGCGCCTCGGCCGCCGTCGGCGACGTCATCCGCATCATCTCCACGATCGCCGACCAGACCAACCTGCTGGCCCTCAACGCCACCATCGAGGCCGCCCGCGCCGGCGAGTCGGGCAAGGGCTTCGCCGTGGTCGCCAACGAGGTCAAGGAGCTGGCGCGCGAGACCGCGGCGGCGACCAGCAAGGTCTCCGAGCAGATCGCCGGGATCCAGGCCGGCACCGAGTCGGTGTCCTCCGGGATCAGCGCGACCAGCCAGGTCATCCAGCAGCTGGACGCCGTCCAGGCCCGCATGGGCGAGATCCTCGAGGAGCAGGTCCGGATGGCGCAGGCGTTCGACGCCGCCCGCTGATCCACCGGCCGCCGGGAGGCTCAGCCCTCCCGGCGGCCCTCCCGCAGGATCTGCGCCGCCGGTCGCGGCCGGCTGGGGGTGCTCGGTGCGGAGAACCCGGAGCGCTTGTGCGAGCCGTCGCAGAACGGCTTGATGCCCGACTTGCCGCAGCGGCAGAGGGCGATGGTCTCCCGGCCCGGATCGATCTCGGCGCCGTCCTGGTCGACCAGCCGGAAGTTCCCCCGGACCAGCAGCGGGCCGTCCCGGTAGGGCGTGATGGTGGCCCCGTCGGCGCGCCCGGCGGGCGCTTCTCCCCCGGCCTCGACGTCCTCCGGCAGCTCCGGCCCGACCGGCAGTGATCCCGACACGCCCCCAGCATGCCCTGGTGGCGCGGGGGCCCGCGCCGCCACCCCGGGTCAGGCCCCGGTGAACTCGAGGGTCTGCACCATGCGGTCCAGGACCTCGACGCTGGCCGAGTAGTCGAACTCGCGCAGGTCGATGGTGTTGACGACCAGCGTGCGCGGCCCCTCCTCGCCCCCACCGAGGTCGACGACGTAGCTGGTGCTCCGCACCCCTTCAGGCCACAGGCCCTCACCCGCGGAGACGCGCTCGATCCGCACCGCGGTGCGGCCGTCGACCACGGTCTCCTCCCGGCTCAGCTCCTCGGCGGCGCCCGGGGCCACGACGGCCTCGAACGGGATCGACTCGACCGAGGCGGTGATCGCTCCCACCCGGGCGTCGGTGCCGGCCGGCACGGTGAACGGCTCGGGGGCGAACCGCGTGCACGCGGGCACGGTCAGCCCCGAGTTGACCGACCACGACGCCGGATAGGCGACCGAGAAGCCGGCCGGGCTCTCGCAGCGCTGCGACAGCGCCGCGGCCGGAGCCGGCTCCTCCGCGAGCAGGTCGACCACGAGCCGCTGCGGCGAGCTCAGCGCACCCACCGCGAACGGTCGCTCCCGGTCCAGCCCGGCGAAGAAGGTGTAGCGGCCCTCCACCAGGGTGTCCTCGACCAGCGTGTCGAGCACGTTCGCACCGGCCACGGTCAGCGGGGATCCGCCCTCCCAGGGCTGCACGCCGTCGGGGGCATCGCCCGGCAGCGCGATGTTGGTCAGCGTGATGCCCAGGGCCGCCCCACCGGGCACCTCCACCGGACCTCCCGACCCCTGCGACCGCGGCTGCTCGGTGTAGCCGACCTCCCAGCCGGGGTCCCCCTCGCCGGCGAACCGGAAGACGACCCGGTCGAAGCCGTCGTGGGCAGCGAGCTCCACCTCGGTGAGCGCCACCGGCGGCCCGTTCCCCGGGACGTCGGCCTCGGCGGTGCTCCCGTCGCCCACCGGTTGCGCCGCACCCGGTCCGTCGTCCGGAGTCGGGCCGGCCGGGTCGTCCTCCCGCTCGGTCGCGGTCGGCGACGACGGGGTGGGGACGGCCTCGGGCGAGGTGCTGTCGTCCGTCGTGCACGACGTGAGGAGGAGCAGAGCGGCGCAGACTCCGGCACCGGCGAGGCGCATCGCACGTCCTGACATGGGCTCGGGGACAGGGCTCCCCATCCCCTTGCCAGGCCCGGCCGGGCCGAACCGCGCCCCGGTGAACGCCACCGGATCGTCATGCGCCGGCGGTCGGCGCTCCGCCCTGCGGCGGCTGCCCGTAGAAGACCTGCTCGACGACCGTCCGGGCGTGCCGGGTGGTGCGGCGGTAGTCCTCCAGGAACATCCCCGGGTCGTCGTCCGGGCCGTACCCGCAGGCCCGCGCGACCCCGGCGAGCTCCTGCCCCGGCCGGGGCAGCTGGTCGCTGGGGCGGCCGCGCACCAGGAAGACGGCGTTGCGGGCGCGGGTGGCCAGTTCCCAGGAGGCGCGGAGCGCACCGGCCCCCTCGGCGTCGAGCACTCCGGCGGCGGTCAGCGCGTCCAGCGCACCGGGGGTCGCGGTCACCCGCAGCGCCGGGACCTCCGCGGCGTGCTGCAGCTGCAGCAGCTGGGCGGTCCACTCGACGTCGGCCAGGCCGCCCCGGCCCAGCTTGGTGTGCGTGGCCGGATCGGCGCCGCGCGGCAGCCGCTCGCGCTCGACCCGCGCCTTGATCCGGCGGATCTCCGCGACTTGCTCGGCGGACAGCCCGCCGGCCGGGTAGCGGATCGGGTCGACGAGCTCGACGAACGCCGCACCGAGGGCCTCGTCGCCGGCCACGGGAACCGCCCGGAGCAGCGCCTGCACCTCCCACACCGACATCCAGCGCTCGTAGTACTCCCGGAACGCCGGGAGGCTGCGGACCAGCGAGCCCTGCCGGCCCTCCGGCCGCAGGTCGGCGTCGATCTCGAACGCCGGGTCGGGCGCGGGCTCGGCGAGCAGCCGCTGCAGGGTGTGCGCCACGGCGTTCGCCGCGGCCGCGGCCCTCGTCTCGTCGGCGCCCGCCCGGGCCCGGTGCACGAAGAGGACGTCGGCGTCGGACCCGAAGCCCATCTCTCCCCCGCCCAGCCGGCCCATGCCGATGACGGCGAGGTCCGCGGGCAGGTCGGCGACGTCAACCCCGATCTCCTCGGCGTGCGCCCGCAGCGCCGTGTCCAGCCCCGCCTGCAGCGTGGCGACGGCGACGTCGGTGAGCGCCCGCCCCACCTCGTGCACGTCCAGCCGGCCCAGCAGGTCGGCCGAGGCGATCCGCAGGAGCTCCTGCCGGCGCAGCCCCCTGATCACCCGGATGCCGGCCGGTGGATCCGACGCCCGGCCGGCCGCCTGCCGCCACGCGTGGGCCAGGGTGGCCGCCGATCGCGGCGCGAGCTCGGCGTCGTCGGACAGCAGGCGCAGCGCCTCGGGCGTCCGGGTGAGCAGGGCGGCGACGTACTGGCTGGAGCCGAGCAGCTGGGCCAGCCGCTCGGCGACCTGCCCCTCGTCGCGCAGCAGCCGCAGGTACCACTGGTTGCCGCCGAGGGCCTCGCTCACTTGCCGGTAGGCCAGCAGTCCGGCGTCGGGGTTGGGGCAGGAGGCGAACGCCTGCAGGAGCACCGGCAGCAGGTACTTCTGCATCGACGCCGACCGGGAGACGCCGCCGGTGAGCGAGGCCAGGTGCCGCAGCGCCCCGTCGGGGTCGACGAAGCCGAGGGCCCGCAGCCAGTCACCGGCCGCCTTGGAGCCCAGGTGCAGCTGCTCCCCGGGGACGCGCGCGACCGCGGACAGCAGCGGCCGGTAGAAGAGCTTCTCGTGCAGCCGGCGCACCTCGCGGGTGTGCAGCGCCAGCTCCGCGCGCAGCACCTCGACCGCGCCGCCGCGGTGGTCGGGCTTGTAGCCCAGCGCGCGGGCCAGCCAGTGCAGCTGCTGCTCGTCGGTGGGCAGCAGGTGCGTGCGGCGCAACCGCAGCAGCTGCAGCCGGTGCTCGACGGTGCGCAGGAACCGGTAGGAGGCGATCAGCGTGGCGGCGTCCTCCCGCCCGACGTACCCGCCGGCCGACAGCGCCAGGAGGGCCGGCAGCGTCCCGCCCACCCGGAGGTTGGGGTCGCCCCGGCCGTGCACCATCTGCAGCAGCTGGACGGCGAACTCCACGTCGCGCAGGCCGCCCCGGCCGAGCTTGAGCTCCCGGGCGGCCTGGGCCGGCGGGATGTTGGCCTCCACCCGGCGGCGCATGGCCTGCACCTCGCCGACGAAGCCGGGCCGGTCCCCCGCCTTCCACACCAGGGGCCACAGCGCCTCGACGTAGGCGCGGCCGAGGTCGGGATCGCCGGCGACCGGGCGCATCTTCAGCAGCGCCTGGAACTCCCACGTGTCGGCCCACTGCTCGTAGTAGGCGGCGTGCCCGGCGACGGTGCGCACCAGCGCACCCGCCTTGCCCTCCGGGCGCAGCGCGGCGTCGACCTCCCAGGCGGCCTCGCGGCAGATCCGCATCAGTGCGGCGGCGACCCGGGTGGCGCTGGTGATCGCTGGGCCGGTATCGGCCTCCGAACCGTCCGGCCCGGCGGGATCGACCGGCTCGGCGACGAAGACGACGTCGACGTCGCTCACGTAGTTCAGCTCCCGGCCGCCGGTCTTGCCCAGCGCGATGACGGCCAGCCGGCAGGCGGGGGCGTCGTCGGGCTGCTCGGCGACGGCGAGCGCGAGGCCGGCGGTGAGCACCGCGGCGGCGATGTCGGCGAGCTCGGCGGCGGCCTCTTCGGCCGGGACGCCGTCGGCGAGGTCCCGCCCGGCGAGGGACAGGATCGCCCTGCGGTAGGCGTGCCGCAGGGCCGCGATCCGGGAGGGCCCGGCGTCCGGCGCGCCCCTGCCGAGCCGGACGCCCCACGGGGGGTCGTCGGGATCGGCGCCGACCGCTGCGAGCAGCTGCCGCTCCAGCGCCTGCGGGGTGGGCCGGTTCGGCCCGTGCTCGTCGTCGAGGACCTCCCAGTCCAGCGGGTACGCGGCGAGGTGGTCGGCCAGCCCGGAGCTGGCACCCAGGACGGCCAGCAGCCGGCCCCGGAGCTGACCGGAGCCGCGCAGCCGGGCCAGCAGCGTGGCCGCCGCGCCCCCCGAGCCGTCCTCGGCATCCAGGGCCTCGATCACCCGGTGCAGCGAGCGCAGCGCGAGGTCGGGGTCACCGGCGCGGGCGAGGGCGGCGACGACAGGGCCGGCCTCGGGGTCGGCCGGCTCGTTGCGCTCGAGGTCCCACAGGCCGAGCGCGGGGTCCGAGAGCAGGCGCGCCGCGCGTTCGCCGTCCTCGAAGCCGAACCGGACCAGCCGGACGACCGCCCGGCGCGGGATCTCCGCCTGCGGGACCGTCACGCGGCGGCCTCGGCCCGCGACCGGACCAGGGCGGCGAACCGCCCGGCGAACGGTTCCCAGGCCTGGGCGACGTCGTCGTGCGCGGCGGTCGCACGGGCGCAGAGGGTCTCGACGTCCAGCGGGTGCGCGGCGACGCCGACCGGGTCGCTGGCGGCCCAGGCGCGCACCATCTCGGGCGTCGTCTCGATGTGGAACTGCAGCGCGTAGACGTGCGCGCCGAGCCGGAAGGCCTGGTTCGGGTAGTGCGGGTTGCTCGCCAGCAGGGTCGCGCCGCGCGGGAGCCGGTCGATCTCGTCGTGGTGCCACTGGATGACGTCGGGCGACAGCGGCAGCGGGCCGAACACCGGGTCGGCGTCCGCGGCGTCCCGCTTCGCCACCAGCGTGGCGCCCACCTCGGGCCCGTCGACGCCCACGCGGGTGCTGCCGCCGCCCACCTGTGCCAGCAGCTGGGCGCCCAGGCAGATCGCCAGGGTGGGCAGGTCCGCCTCGACCGCCTGGCGGAGCAGCGCGCGCACGCCGACGAGCTCCGGGCTGGTGGCCTCGTCGTCCATTGACGACTGCGGGCCGCCGAGGACGAGCAGGCCGTCGACCCCCTGCAGGCTCTCCGGCAGCGGGTCGCCGGTGCCGAGGTGCCGCTCGTCGAGCTCCAGGCCGGCCGCGCGCAGCCACTCCCCCAGCCGCGCGGGCGGGTCGGTCTCGCTCGGGACGACGACAAGCAGGCGGCCGCGGGAGGTCACGCGGTCGAGGTTAGTGGCCGCGAGGCGAGCCCTCTCGCCCCCGCTCTCCGGGTGTTGTCCGCGCTCCGGGGGCGCTGCAGCACCCGGAGGGCACGAGCAGCACCCCGGGAGCGGGTCATCACAGGCCGGGGAGATAGCGCTGCAGCTCGAAGGGCGTGACGTTCTGCCGGTAGGAGTTGAACTCCTCCCACTTGTTGCGCAGGAAGAACGAGAACACGTGCTCGCCCAGGGTCTCCGCGACCAGCTCGCTGCCCTGCATCGCGGTGAGCGCCTCGCCCAGCGACACCGGCAGGTCCTCGTACCCGGCCGCGCGCCGCTCGGTGTCGGTGAGCGACCAGACGTCGTCCTCGGCCTCGGGCGGCAGCTCGTAGCCCTTCTCGATCCCCCGCAGCCCGGCGGCCAGGAGGACGGCGAAGGTGAGGTACGGGTTGCAGGCCGAGTCCGGCGAGCGGACCTCCACCCGGGCCGACTGCGCCTTGCTCGGCTTGTAGCTCGGCAGGCGGACCAGGGCCGAGCGGTTCGCGCGACCCCACGTCGCCGCCGTCGGCGCCTCGGTGCCGGCCAGCAGCCGCCGATAGGAGTTGACCGTCTGGTTGGTGACGGCGGTGACCTCGCGGGCGTGGGTGAGCAGCCCGGCGATGAACTGCTTGCCGGTGGTCGACAGCCGCATGGGGTCGGCCGGGTCGTGGAAGGCATTGCGGTCGCCCTCGAAGAGCGAGAGGTGCGTGTGCATCGCGGAGCCGGCCAGCTCGGTGAACGGCTTGGGCATGAAGGTGGCGTGCACGCCCTGGGCGAGCGCCACCTCCCGGACGACGTGCCGCAGCGTCATGATGTTGTCGGCCATCGACAGGGCGTCGGCGTAGCGCAGGTCGATCTCCTGCTGGCCGGGCGCGACCTCGTGGTGGCTGAACTCCACCGAGATGCCCATCGCCTCCAGCGCGAAGACCGCCTCCCGCCGGAAGTCGTGCGCCACGTTGTGCGTGGACAGGTCGAAGTAGCCGCCGGTGTCGGCCGGCTGCGGCGGGGTGCCGTCGCTGGGGAGGTCCTTGAGCAGGAAGAACTCGACCTCGGGGTGGGTGTAGAAGGTGAAGCCCATGTCGGCGGCCTTGGCCAGCGTCCGGCGCAGGACGTGCCGGGGGTCGGCCCAGGACGGCGAGCCGTCGGGCAGCGTGATGTCGCAGAACATCCGCGCGGTGTCGCTGGCCCGCCCCTCGCGGGCCGGCATCACCTGGAAGGTGCCCGGGTCGGGCTTGGCCAGCATGTCCGACTCGTAGACGCGGGCGAACCCCTCGATGGCCGAGCCGTCGAAGCCGATGCCTTCGGCGAACGCCGCCTCGATCTCGGCGGGGGCCACCGCGACGGCCTTGAGGTAGCCGGAGACGTCGGTGAACCACAGCCGGACGAACCGGATGTCGCGCTCTTCCAGGGTCCGCAGGACGAACTCCTGCTGTCGGTCCATGCCCGCCATGATCCAGTCCGCTCGTTTCGGGGGTGTGACGACGCCGCTTGCCGGACCTAGCCTGCCCCTTCCAGGCGATCGACACACGAGCGCCCGGCCGTGTCTGGTCAGCTTTCGCCCACGGTGGCCCACCGGTCGATGGAGCGATCACGCAAGCGATCGCAAATCCCTGCGCAGTTCTTGCAGTTCTTGCGCTACCCTCGTCCCATGTCACGTCGCTTGGCCGAGGTCGCCCAGAAGGTTGGAGTCAGCGAGGCGACCGTCAGCCGTGTCCTCAACGGGAAGCCGGGCGTCTCGGACACCACTCGCGAAGCCGTGCTCACCGCTCTCGACGTCCTCGGATACGAGCGGCCGACGAAGCTGCGCGGCGAGCGCGCCCGTCTGGTCGGCCTGGTGATGCCGGAGCTGCAGAACCCGATTTTCCCCGCCTTCGCCGAGGTGGTGGGCGGATCACTCGCTCAACGCGGCTTCACCCCGGTGCTGTGCACCCAGACCGCCGGAGGGATCGACGAGGCCGACTACATCGACCTACTGCTGGGTCAACAGGTCTCCGGCATCGTGTTCGCCGGCGGCAACTACGCGCAACGCGACGCGGCGCACGGGCACTACGAGCGGCTCGCCCGGCGACAGCTCCCGGTCGTCCTGGTCAACGCGTCGATCGAGACCCTGCACTTCCCCCGCGTGTCCTGCGACGACGAGGTGGCCGTCGAGCAGGCGTTCGGCCATCTGGTGTCGTTGGGGCACACGGAGATTGGCATGCTGATCGGTCCACCCGACCACGTGCCGTCGCAGCGAAAGCTCCGCGCCGCCGAAGCGATGGCCGAGCAGCTCGATGTCTCGCTGCCGCCACAACGCGTGGTGCGCGGGGCTTACTCCCTGGAGAGCGGCCAGGCCGCCGCCGCTCGCCTGCTCGGCGAGGGGGTCACCGGCATCATCTGCGCCAGCGACCCGCTGGCCCTCGGTGCCGTCCGCGCGGCCCGCCGGGCCGGGCTGCGCGTTCCGCACGACGTGTCGATCGTGGGGTACGACGACTCGGCGCTGATGAACTGCACCGACCCGCCGCTGACCACCGTGCGGCAGCCGATCGAAGCGATGGGACGCGCCGCGATCGACCTGCTGGTGGGACAGATCGCCGGGGCATCGGTCACCCACGACGAGCTGCGTTTCGAACCCGAGCTCGTCGTCCGGGGTTCGACGACCCGCGCCCCGGCCTGATCCTCACCACCTAGGTCACGTATCAAAAACACAGCTGTCGAGTTATTGCGTTGATCTGCACTGTGGATTAGGTTCCCGCTCGCGATGTTGCGTAAGTCACAGCGACGCACCCCGCCGGCCGGGCGATCAGCTCCGGCTGCTCCGCAACGACGCGAGGAGCCCTCCGGTGAGAGAGCAGGCCGATACCGGACGAGCCGCAGGGCCGGCTGCCTCCCACCCTGCCGGCCGCCATTCCTGGTGGACCAGCGCCGTCATCTACGAGATCTACCCTCGCAGCTTCGCGGACGGGAACGGCGACGGAACGGGTGATCTGGCGGGCGTCCGCTCCCGGCTGCCCTACCTGCGCGACCTCGGCGTCGACGCGCTGTGGTTCACGCCGTGGTACCGCTCCCCGCTGGCCGACGGTGGCTACGACGTCGCCGACTACCGCAGCATCGATCCGACCTTCGGCACCCTTGCCGACGCCGAGGCCCTGATCAGCGAGGCGCTCGAGCTCGGCATCCGCACCGTCATCGACGTGGTCCCGAACCACGTATCCGTCGAGCACGAGTGGTTCCGGGCGGCGCTCGCCGCAGGGCCCGGCGCACCTGAACGCGACAGGTTCTGGTTCCACCCCGGCCGTGGCGAGGACGGCGAGGAGATCCCGACCAGGTGGGTGTCGGACTTCGCCGGTCCCACGTGGACCCGGACGACGAACCCCGACGGCACGCCCGGCGAGTGGTACCTGCACCTGTTCACCCCGGAACAGCCCGACCTCAACTGGAACCACCCCGACGTCGCGGCCGAGCACGAGGCGATCCTGCGCTTCTGGTTCGACCGGGGCGTCGCCGGCATCCGCATCGATTCGGCCGCCCTGCCGATCAAGGATCCCGCCCTGCCCGAGGTGCCACCCTCGCCCACTCCCGGGGCGCACCCCCATCTCGACCGGGACGAGTTGCACGACGTCTACCGATCGTGGCGGGCGCTCGCGGACACCTACGATCCGCCTCGGATCCTGGTCGGGGAGGTCTGGCTGCCCGACCCCGCGCGTTTCGCCCGGTACCTGCGTCCCGACGAGATGCACACCGCCTTCAACTTCGACTTCATGGCCCAGCCGTGGGAGCCCAAGGCGCTGCGCGAGTCGATCGACACGACGCTCGAGGCGCACAGCCTGGTCGGCGCTCCGGCCACGTGGGTGCTGTCCAACCACGACGTCACCCGACCGGTCACCCGCTACGGCCGCGAGGACTCGTCCTTCTCCTTCGCCGCCAAGCGGTTCGGCATCCCCACCGATCTCACCGTGGGTAGGCGCCGGGCGCGGGCCGCCGCGCTGCTCACCGCGGCGCTGCCCGGCTCGCTGTACATCTACCAGGGGGACGAGCTTGGCCTGCCCGAGGTGGAGGACCTCCCCCGCGAGCTGCTAGAGGACCCGATGCACTTCCGGTCCGGGGGCTGCGACCCCGGCCGCGACGGGTGCCGCGTGCCCCTGCCGTGGTCCGGGAACCGGCCCCCCTTCGGTTTCACCTCCGGCGCTACGACCTGGCTGCCCCAGCCGGAGGACTGGCACAGGCTCACCGTGGAACGGCAGAGCGAGGACTCGTCCTCCATGCTCTGCCTCTACCGGGCGGCCCTGTCGCTGCGGCGGCGCGAGCGCGACCTGCGCGACGGCGCGCTGCGGTGGCTCGACTCCCCCGACGACGTGATCGCCTTCGCCCGTGGCGCGACCTTCGCCTGCGTGGTGAACCTGGGCCTCAGGCCTACTCCGCTTCCCGAGAACTTCACGGTGCTGCTGACCAGTGACGACCTCGTCGACGGCCAGCTGCCCCCGGACACCGCGACGTGGCTGTGCAGCGCGGTCTCCCCCGATCTGTGATCGATCCGACCCCGATGAAGGAGAACCCATGAGAACCGGACGCACACCCTGGGCGATGGCCCTCACCAGCGCGGTCGCGATCGCCTCGCTCGCAGCCTGCAGCTCGGACGCGGGAGGCGAGGCTTCGGGGAAGCAGGTGCTCCGCGTCGTCAGCCTCCTGCCCGGTTCCGAACAGGCAGCGTTCGACGCCTTCGACGCCCGGGTCGCGGCGTTCGAGGACGCCAACCCGGACATCGACGTCCAGCAGGAGGAGTACGAGTGGGAGGCGACGACCTTCGCCTCCCAGCTCGCCGGCGGCACCCTGCCCGACGTCTTCGAGATCCCGCTGACCGATGCCCGGACGCTCATCGAGAACGGCCAGCTGGCCGACCTCAACGACCAGTTCGAGCAGCTGGACTACGCGGGTGAGTTCAACGAGAACCTGCTCGAGGCGGGCCGCGGCGAGGACGGCCACGTGTACGCGATCCCGGCCAAGTCCATCTACGGCGTCGCGCTGCACTACAACCGCGCACTGTTCGAGCAGGCCGGTCTCGACCCCGACCAGCCGCCGACGACGTGGGAAGAGGTCCGCGCCTACGCCAAGCAGATCAAGGACGCGACCGGTGTGGCGGGCTACGGGATGATGGCGTCCGGGTCCACCGGCGGCTGGCAGCTGACCGCGGCGACCTACTCGCGCGGCGGCGTGGTGCAGGAGGCCGACGGCGAGTCCTACGAGTCGACCATCGACAACGACGCCACCCGTGCGCACCTGGAGATGCTGCGGGCGATGCGCTGGGAGGACGACTCGCTGCTGGCCGACTCCACACTGGCCTGGGACACCATCAACCAGGCCTTCGCCGCCGGCCAGGTGGCGATGTACACCAATGGTTCCGACGTCTACAACAGCCTGGTCGAGACCTTCGGCGTCACCGGGGAGGACTACGGCCTCACCGCGATGCCGCTCGAGGGCGAGGACGCAGGAGCGCTGGTGGGCGGCACGCTTGCCGCGGTCGGCGCGCAGGCCGACGACGCGACGAAGGAGGCGGCCGTGAAGTGGATCGACTTCTTCTACCTGCAGAACCTCGTCGAGGAGGAGCAGGCCGTGGAGAACGCCAAGGTGCGGGCGGAGAACGGCCAGGCCGTCGGTACCCCGGTGCTGCCGATCTTCAGCCGCGAGCAGTACGACGAGGCACTGGGCTGGGTCGAGGAGTACATCAATGTGCCGCTCGACCAGATGAGCGGCTACACCGACGTCGCCTTCGACCAGCCGGTGATCGGCGAGCCGACCCGGGCCACCCAGGAGATCTACGCGCTGCTCAGCACCCCCGTGCAGGCCGTGATCACCGACCAGGGCGCCGACATCGACGAGCTGCTCCAGACGGCCGACACGCAGGCGCAGGATCTGCTCGACCAGGAGTGAAGGACCACGGTGCCCGGCGGTGATGATCCCCGCCGGGCACCGGTGACTCCCACCTCCCTCAGAGAAGAGGCTCTGTTGACGCTCGACACCCCTCCGCGCAGGAGCCTGCCGATGCGGCGGCGCGGCCTGCCGCGCAGGCAGCGCACCGGCGGGCTGAGCACGTTTCTCTTCGCGCTCCCGCTCCTCGTCGTCTTCGGTGTCTTCGCCTGGTTGCCGATCGGCCGGTCGCTGATCATGAGCTTCCAGGAGACGAACCTCCTGACGACCTCGTGGGTGGGCCTGGACAACTTCCGAGCCGTCTTCGCCGACCCTCGCCTGGTCACGGCGATCGTCAACACCGGCTGGTTCGCGCTGCTGGCCCTCGTCTTCGGCTATCCCCTTCCACTGGTCGCCGCCGTCCTGATGAGCGAGGTGCGCCGCAGGAAGGGGCTCTACTCGGCGCTGGCCTACCTCCCGGTCGTCGTGCCACCGGTCGTCGCCGTACTGCTGTGGCGGTTCTTCTACGACCCCCGGCCCGAAGGCGTCTTCAACACGCTCCTGGGCGCGGTCGGCATCGACCCGCTCCCCTGGCTGCAGAGCGCCACCTGGGCCATGCCGTCCCTGGTCCTGGAGGCGACCTGGGCGGCGGCCGGCGGAACGATGATCATCTACCTGGCCGCACTGACGAGCGTGCCGCCCGAGCTCTACGACGCCGCGGAGGTCGACGGCGCCTCGATCTGGCGGAAGGTCTGGCACGTCACCCTTCCACAGCTGCGCGGGGTCCTGCTGATCACCTTCATCCTGCAGATCATCGGGACGGCGCAGGTCTTCCTCGAGCCGTACCTGTTCACCAACGGCGGACCCGCCGACGCCACGCTGACGGTCCTCCTACTGATCTACCGCTACGCCTTCGGGCAGAGCTTGGGGGCCGACTACGGGCAGGCGACCGCGTTGAGCCTGCTGCTCGCCGCCTTCCTGGCCGTGCTGTCGCTCATCTACTTCCGCCTGACCCGCAACTGGAGCGCGACGTGACGACGACGGACCCGATGCCGACGTCCTCCACCGCGGCGCCTGCGGCGGTCGCCGCGCTACCCGCCGCCGCCGTGCCCGGCGCCTCCCCGCCCCGAGAACGGCCTGCACGGCGCGGCCGGCGCCGCGCCGAACGCGCCCCCGAGGAGCAGCGGGGAGCGGTCTCGGCGCTGGAGTGGCGCAGGACGTCGGTCCGGTTCGGGCTGAGAGGAGCGCACCTGCTGCTCCTCGCCCTGCTGATCGTCTGGGGCATCGGACCGCTGGTACTCCTGGTCAAGTTCGCCGTCACCCCGACCCAGGACATCCTGCGCACACCCCTGGCCTGGTTCCCGAACGGCTTCGCGTGGGAGAACCTCACGGAGGCGTGGACCGACGTCCGGATCAGCCACTACTTCCTCAACTCGGTGCTCCTCGCCCTCGGTGCCTGGGTCTGCCAGATCGTCGTCGCCACGACCGGTGGGTACGTGCTGTCGGTACTGCGCCCCCGGTACGCCAAGGCGCTCAACTGGGCGGTCCTCGCGACCCTGTTCATCCCCGCGGTCGTGCTGCTGGTCCCGCTGTACCTGACGATCCTCCGGCCCCCGGTCGGGCCGTCGCTGCTCAACAGCTACTGGGCGGTCTGGCTGCCCGCGGGCGCGAGCGCCTTCAACGTGGTGCTCGTCGCGCGCTTCTTCGACTCCCTGCCGCGCGAGGTCTTCGAGGCAGCGCGCGTCGACGGGGCCGGGTCCTTCCGCTTGTTCTGGTCGATCGTGCTGCCCATGAGCAAGCCCATCCTCGGTGTCGTGTCGGTCTTCGCCGTCATCGCCTCGTGGAAGGATTTCCTCTGGCCGCTCCTGGTGCTGCCCAACCCCGATCTGCAGCCGCTGTCGGTGCGACTGCCGGCGTTGCAGGCCACCACGGACCTCGGGGTGCTCATGGCTGCACTGGCGATCTCCACGATCATCCCGGTGCTGGTGTTCCTGCTCGCCCAGCGGTTGTTCCTGCGCGGCGCCGGCCTGGGAGGCGCCGTCAAGGGCTGACCCACGGCCTGCGAGACGCAGCAGACCACCCGAGCCGGACAGCACCCCCTCGGGCGGGGGGTGGGGGCAGCGGCCAGACTGGTCGCGTGAGTGATCAGCAGCCGGTGCAGTTGCGGGTGGCCATGGCCCAGGTCGACACCCGCGTCGGGGACCTCGCGGGCAACGCCGACCTGGTCGTGCGCTGGGCGGCGGAGGCGTCGGCAGCGGGCGCGCAGCTCGTCGTCTTCCCCGAGATGACGCTCACCGGCTACCCGCCGGAGGACCTGGCGCTGCGCGAGTCGTTCGCCCGCGCCAGCGAGCAGTCGCTGGTCGACCTCGCGGGGCGGCTGGCCGCCGATGGGCTCGGGGCGCTCGCCGTCGTGGTCGGGTACCTGGCGCACACCGAGGGCAGCGGGCCGGCGCCGGTCGACGAGCCGCCCACCGACGACGACCGGCCGTCGGACGCCAACCCGCGGCGGGGTGCGCCGCGCAACGCCGCCGCTCTGCTGCACGGCGGCGAGGTCGTCGCCCGCTACTACAAGCGGCACCTGCCCAACTACGGCGTCTTCGACGAGGCCCGGTACTTCGTGCCCGGCACCGATCTGCCGGTGGTGCGGCTGCACGGGGTCGACGTGGCGCTGACCATCTGCGAGGACCTCTGGGTCGAGGGCGGGCCGTGCGGGGTGGCCGGCGAGGCCGGCGTCGACCTCGTGGTCTCCCCCAACGCCTCCCCGTACGAGCGGGCCAAGGACGACCTGCGGCTGCCGCTGGTCCGCCGCCGGGCGGCCGAGGCGCGGGCGGCGATCCTGTACTGCAACCAGGTCGGCGGGCAGGACGAGCTGGTGTTCGACGGCGACTCGATGGCCGTCTCCCCCACCGGTGAGCTGCTGGCCCGCGCGCCGCAGTTCGTCGAGCACCTGCTCACCGTCGACCTGCGGCTGGACCCCTCGGCGGTGCCGGAGCGGCGCGAGGGCCGGGTCGGCCCCATGACCGTCACCCGGCACGTGGTCTCCGACGAGCCGGTGCCGCCGTACGAGCCCCGGCCGGCGTCGATCGCCGAGCCGCTCAGCGACTGCGAGGAGGTCTGGCGAGCGCTCGTCCTGGGCCTGCGTGACTTCATCGACAAGAACGGGATGCCCTCGGTGGTGCTGGGGCTCTCCGGCGGGATCGACTCCGCCGTCTGCGCCGCCCTCGCCGTCGACGCGCTGGGCGCCGACCGGGTGCACGGCGTGGGCCTGCCGTCGACGTGGTCGAGCGAGCACTCCCTGGCCGACGCCGAGGACCTCGCCCGCCGCACCGGGCTGCACTACTCGGTCGTCCCGATCGCCCCCATGGTCGACAGCTTCCACGGGGCGGCCGAGCTCACCGGCGTCGCCGCGGAGAACCTGCAGGCCCGGGTGCGCGGCACCCTGCTCATGGGGCTGTCCAACCAGCACGGCCACCTGCTGCTGACCACCGGCAACAAGAGCGAGGTGGCGGTCGGCTACTCGACCCTCTACGGCGACTCCGCCGGCGGGTTCGCCCCCATCAAGGACGTGCCCAAGACGCTGGTCTGGGAACTGGCCCGCTGGCGCAACACGCACGCCCGCGGCCGCGGGGAGACCGAGCCGATCCCGCAGAACTCGATCGACAAGCCGCCGTCGGCCGAGCTCGCGCCCGGGCAGGTGGACAGCGACTCGCTGCCCTCCTACGACCTGCTGGACGCCGTGATCACCGACTACGTCGACCGCGACCTCGGCCTGGCCGAGCTGCTGGAGCGGGGCCACGACGCCGAGGTGGTGGCCCGGGTCCTCCGGCTGGTGGACGCCGCCGAGTTCAAGCGCCGCCAGTCCGCCCCCGGTACCAAGATCAGCCTCAAGGCGTTCGGCCGCGACCGGCGGCTGCCGATCACCAACCGGTGGCGGGAGACCCTGCCCACGGTCCGCGAAGGAGCCGCGCAGTGAGCGGACAGGGACGTGAGCATCGCAGCGAGCGCCAGCGAGCGAGGAGCGGAGCGGTCCGCGGGAGCGAACAGGAGTCACAGCCATGACCGAGTCGGTGCTCTACGGCGGCCAGTCGACCGCGCGGGTGCGCATCCACCACCTGCAGCAGGCCAAGGCCCGGGGCGAGAAGTGGGCGATGCTCACCGCCTACGACACCTACAGCGCGGCGATCTTCGAGGAGGCCGGCATCCCGGTGCTCCTGGTCGGCGACTCCGCCGGCAACGTGGTCCTCGGCCACACCAGCACGGTGGCCGTCACCGTCGAGGACCTCCTCGTGATGGTCAAGGCCGTCACCCGCTCCACCCGGCGGGCCCTGGTCGTCGCCGACCTGCCCTTCGGCAGCTACGAGTCCGGGCCGCAGCAGGCCTTCGACACCGCCGTCCGGATGATGAAGGAGGGCGGCGCGCAGGCGGTCAAGCTCGAGGGCGGCGTGCGCGTGGCCCCGCAGATCCGGCTGCTGCAGGACTCCGGCATCCCGGTGATGGCGCACATCGGCTTCACGCCGCAGAGCGAGCACGCCCTCGGCGGGTTCCGGGTGCAGGGCCGCGGCGCCGGCGCCGAGCAACTCCTGGCCGACGCGCACGCGGTCCAGGAGGCCGGCGCGTTCGCCGTCGTCCTGGAGATGGTGCCGGCGCAGATCGCCGCCCAGGTGAGCAAGGAGCTGGCCATCCCGACCATCGGCATCGGCGCCGGCGTGGACTGCGACGCCCAGGTGCTGGTGTGGCCGGACATGGCGGGGATGAACGGGGGGCGGGTGCCGAAGTTCGTGAAGAAGTACGCCGACCTGCGGTCCGAGCTGCTGCGCGCGGCGCAGGAGTACGCCGACGACGTCCGCGGCGGGTCGTTCCCCGGGCCCGAGCACTCGTTCGAGTAGACAGCCCCCATGACTCGGTGGTGGCGGATCCCGCAGTGGGTGCGGGGGCTTCAGTTCGACGAAGCGCCGATCCCGGTGCTCCTGCCGGAGCCGCTGGCCTCCGAGGTCCGGGCGTTGCTGGCCCGGGGCGAGCGGGTCGAGGCGGTCCGCCTGGTGCGGCAACGCACCCACCTGAACCTGCTACCGGCCGTCCTGGCCGTCGACGCGATGGGTCCTGAGTGTTCCTGACCGGCACCCGCCGGCGGCCGCCCGGTGCAGCAGTGCGCCGTAGCCCACGGCGTTGAGTCCGAGCGCGACGCTGTAGATGCCCGCCTGCAGCCCGGGAGCGCGCACGTCGAGAGCCAGCGGGCCGACGACGTAGTGGCCCAGGAAGCCGCCGTCGTACCCGGGCAGCCCCGCCTCGGCGCGCAGCGCCAGCTCCAGCGTGGTCAGCGGGCAGTCGGCGCCGGCCAGGTTGACGGCGAGGATCGCCAGCGCCACCGGGGCGTGCAGCAGCATCAGCCGGCGCCACCGCAGGGCGAGCAGGGCGCCGACCAGCATGAACAGGACGGCGGCAGCGTGCAGGACGGCCACCGCGTTCGCGAGCAGCACGCACCCACTGTGCCACCCGGGCGGGTGTTGAGCGGCGGCGCCGGGGCGGCCTAGGGTCCCCGCGATGATCACGCCCTCGCACACCGTCGAGCTGCGCCCGTCGCTGCGGACGATGGGGCAGGCGCTCGTCGCACCTGTGCAACTGCTGGCCCTGGCGCTGCTGGCGCTGCTCGTCGCCATCCAGGCGTCGGCCGGTGACCCGCGGCTGCTGTGGCTCGCCGGCGCCGGCCTCGGGATCCTGGTCCTGGTGGGCGCGCTCTGGCGACTCCTGGGGCGATTGCAGGTCACCGGGCAGGCGGTGCGCTACCGGAACGTGGTGTGCACCCGGGCCGTGCCGCGGTCCCGGGTCGCCGAGGTGGTCCTGCTGCCGGGGTTCCGGGACGGCCGGGGCGCCCGCCCGTCCGGCCTGCTGGTCCTCCTGGACGCCGCCCGGCGCCCGCTGCTGCGCCTGGACGGGTTGTGGTGGGGCCGTGACCGGCTCTCCGCCATCGCGGAGGTCGTCGGGGCCCCGGTGCGGCTGGTCCCCGGGGAGCTCACCCCCCTGGACCTCCCCTGGCGGAACGTCTACGAGCTGCCGTGGCGGCACCGCCACCCGTACCTGGTCCAGGTCCTCACGTCGACGGCCGTCATCGGCGGCGCCCTGGCCGCCGCCTGGCTGGTCGGGAGCTGAGCGGCGGTCAGCCGGCGAGCTGGGCGAGCAGCACCACCGGCGCCTCCACCAGCGACGGGCCGTACCAGGTGAGGTGCCGGCCGCTGACGAACGCCGGCCGCGCCTGCGGCCACGCCTCCGGCCCGTCGTCGGGGGTGAAGGCGTAGGGCTCGTCGGGGAACACGACCAGCTCGGCCGGAACGGCGCCAGGCTCGTCGCGGCTCAGCTTCGGATAGCGGTCGGCGGAGCCCGCGAAGACGTTGCGGACGCCGAGCCTTGCCAGGACGTCGCCGGCGAAGGTGTCCCGGCCCAGCACCATCCACGGCCGCCGCCAGATCGGGACGACGGCGTGGACCCCGGGCAGTCGCGGCGGGTCGGCCCAGACCTCCCGCGCGCGGACCAGCCACCCGGGGTCGGGCCGGTCGAGCGCCGCGAGCAGGCGGCCGAGCGAGTCCAGCGCCTGGTCCACCGTCGCCGGCGCGGTCACCCACACCGGGACGCCGGCCGCCCGCAGCGCCGCGACGTCCTCGTCCCGGTTCTCCTCGGCGTTCGCGACGACCAGGTCGGGCGCGAGGTCGAGCACCCGGGTCACGTCCGGCCACTTGGTGCCGCCCACGCGCGGCACGTCGAGATCCGCGGGGTGCGTGCACCAGTCGGTCGCCCCGGCGAGCAGCGCCGGATCGGTCGCCGCCACCGCCTCGGTCAGCGACGGGACGAGGGACACCACGCGCCGCGGCGGCGCTCCCGGGAACGGCGTCCCCAGGTCGTCGGGCATCCCTACACGTCGGTGACGCGGATGCCGGCGTGCACCTTGTAGCGGCGGTTCACCGACACCAGGTTGATCGTCAGCGCCTCGACCTGGCGGGCGTTGCGCAGCCGCCCGGCGTAGATCCCGCGCATGCCCGGGATCCGCCCGGCCAGCGCCTGCACCGTGTCCATCGAGGCGCGGTCGTCACCGACGACCATCACGTCGCCGTCGATGGTCGGCTTGGAGAGGTCCTCGAGCAGCGTGGCGGAGAGGTGGTGGAAGGCGCCCACCACGTGCGAGTCCGGCAGCAGGGCGGCCGCCTGCTGGGCGACGCTGCCCTCGGCGACGTCGAGCACGTAGGCGCCGAGCTCGTCGAACCCCATCGGGACGACGCAGTCGACGACGATCTTCCCGGCCAGCGGGGTGGCGAGCTCGGCCAGCGTGGCCGCGTGCCCCGCGAAGGGCACCGCCACGATTACCAGGTCGGCCGCGCCCGCGACGTCGACGTTCGAGCCGCCGGTGACCGAGACCTCGCCCGCGCCGGCGACCGTGGCCGCACGCTCGGCGACCTCCCCGGCCACCTCGGCGGCGCGCTCGGCGTCCCGCGACCCGAGCAGCATGCGCTGCCCCTGGGCGGCCAGCCGGACGGCCAGCCCGCGACCCTGCGGCCCGGTACCGCCCAGCACACCCACGACCAGTTCCTCGACCGCGCGACCGTCCGTCACGTCCACCCCTTCCGCGGCGCCGGACGACCCGGCGGCTGGCACCGATCATGCCTGGCCCTCACGACGGCGCTCAGCCCTCCTTCCACTCCCGGTCCTCGGCGTCGAGCTCCTCGTTGCGCTCGGCGACCGACTGCAGGGCGTGCTCGGCCTCCTGCGGGGTGTCGTACGGGCCGAGCCGGTACTTGGCGGCGCAGCCCTCCCGCGGCTCGACCGTGTTGTGCTTGAGACAGAAGTACCAGGGTCCCTCGGCCACGTGCCCTCCTTCGCTCGTCGTCGGCTCCCAGCCTCGCACCCGGCGGCGGTGGCCGCTCGGCCCTCTCCCGTGACCTGCGCGTTCACGATCGGCCGCCTCCGGCGTCCAGTGGGTGGGACGGCGGGCCGCCATCGGATGCCTCGTGCACGAAACTGTGCCGGAAAACCGGCCGGTGGTGCATGCTGCCCCGGTGATCGGCCCCGCTCCGCACGCCCCTGACCTCGGCATCGGCGTTCCGGAGCCGGCTCCGGCGCACGGACTGGGCCGGCAGGTCGCCGCCCTCACCGTGGCCGCCCTGCTCGCCATGGGCGCCCTCATGGGGTCGGTCAACCTCGTCATGGACGGCGTGCTCCGCGACGGCCTCGCCCGCTGGGTCTACGCCGCCACCATGCTGCTGCTGCTCGTGATCGCCGCCTCCGTGGCGCTGCACGGGCGGGTCGGGGACGGCCACACGTTCGCGCTGGTGCTGGTCGGTGACCTGATCTACCTGGTCGTCGTGCTCTGCATCCACGACCCGCTGCGGTACGCCACGCCGCTGATGCTGCTGTTCCCGGCACTGGTGGCGGCCTGGTTCCTGACGCTGCGCCAGCTGTACGTGCACATGGGGGTGACCGGGGCGGTCTGCCTCGCGGCGCTGTGGCCCAGCTACGACAGCGCGATCGCGCTGGGCGTCCAGGCCGGGGTCAGCGCCGGCACGCTGAACGCTGCCGCGATGGGGGTCTACCTGCTCCGCCGGCGGGTGCAGCGGCTGCTGGAGGCGACCGAGACCCTCACCCGACTCGACCCGCTCACCGGGCTGTTCAACCGCCGGTACCTGATCGAGCAGGCCCCCCGCCTGTGGCGCCAGGCGCGCCGGGACGGCACCCAGGTGAGCGCCATGGTGCTCGACCTGGACCACTTCAAGCGGCTCAACGACGAGTTCGGGCACGCCGCGGGTGACGCCGTCCTGGGCGCGGTGGCGCGGTCGCTGGCGATCACCGTCCGCCCGGCCGACGTGCTGGCCCGCACCGGCGGGGAGGAGCTGGTCGTGCTCGGGCTGGTCAGCGACGTGGCGGAGGCGACCCGGCTGGCCGAGCGGCTGCGCGCGGCCGTCGGCGGCGGCCACCGCGCCGACGGGCACGCGGTGACCGCGTCGATCGGCCTGGCCGTGACGCGGCCGGTCGACGGCGAGGACGCCGTCGAGGCGCTGTGGCGGCTGGTCGACCGGGCCGACGCCGCGATGTACGAGGCCAAACGCGCGGGCCGGGACCGGGTGCACGCCGCGTTGCCCGGCGGCGCCTCCGAGCCCGCCGAGCTGCCGGCCGAGCTGCCGGCGGTCTAGCGCCGTCGGTCCAGCGTCATCCTCCGCCGGGGGGACGGCACCGGCCGGCGATCTCGACCGGTGGGTTCGGCAGTTCTCTGCTTCGCTGGAGGCATGACGCTGAGTGCGCCGGATCCGACGCGGTCGGTGCCGTTGCCGCTGCGCCAGCAGGCCGACGTGCGCGACCGGTGGCTCAGCGAACGCCTGCTCGACCTGCTCCCCGGGCTGATGGACCGGGCGGGCATCGACCTGTGGGTCGTGGTCGGGCGCGAGTACAACGAGGACCCGGTCCTCGCGACCCTGCTGCCGGCCACCTGGCTCTCGGCACGGCGGCGCACCGTCCTGCTGCTGCACCGCAGCGACGACGGCGTCACCCCAGCTGCGGTCTCCCGCTACCCGGTGGGGCAGTTCCTGCCGGCCTGGAGCGCGGCGGGGGCGGCGGAGGGCGGCCAGTGGGCCGAGGTGCGCCGGTTCGTCGAGCAGGCCGATCCGCGGCGCATCGGCGTCGACGTCTCGGCGCGGTTCGCCCTGGCCGACGGGCTCTCGCACACCGAGCACCGCCTGCTGGCCGAGGCGCTCGGCCCCTACGCCGAGCGGATGGTGTCGGCCGAGGAGCTGGCCGTCGGCTGGCTGGAGACCCGGCTGCCCGAGGAGATCGCGGCACTGCGGGCGGTGAACGAGCTGGTGCACCAGGTGATCGCCGAGGCGTTCTCCGCCGCCGTCGTCGAGGTGGGCACGACCACCGTCGTGGACGTCGCCTGGTGGCTGCGCCAGCGGTTCGCCGACCTCGGCCTGGAACCGTGGTTCCACCCGTCGGTCCTGCTGCAGCGGGCGGGCGTCCCGCTCGCCGAGGACGACGGCACGCTGCTGCCTGCGGTCCCCTACGACGCGGTGGTGCAGCACGGGGACGTGCTGCACTGCGACGTGGGCGTGACCCACCTGGGCCTGCGCACCGACACCCAGCGGAACGCCTACGTCCTGCGCGCCGGGGAGACCGCACCCCCGGCGGGCCTGCGGGCGGCCATGGCCACGGCCAACCGGTTGCAGGACCTCACCGTCGCGGCGCTGGCTCCCGGCCGCACGGGCAACGAGGTGCTCGCGTCGGCCCGGGCGTCCGCCGCCGCGGAGGGCATCGACGGCGACGTCTACTCGCACCCCGTCGGCTACCACGGGCACGGCGCCGGGCCGGCCATCGGGCAGTGGGACGAGCAGCGGCGGGTCCCCGGTGCCGGCGACTACCCGGTGCACCCCGACACCGTCTACGCCCTCGAGCTCGCGGTGCGCCGCCCGGTGCCGGAGTGGGGCGGGCAGTGCCTGCGCCTGGGGCTGGAGGAGGGCATCGCGCTCACCGGGGACGGCGTCTCCTACCTGGCCGGCCGGCAGACCGACTTCCTGCTCATCGGCTGAGCCCCCGGCGGTGCCGGCCGCCTGCGGAGGCGGCCGGCCCGCGGGCTACTTCTTCTTCTTCCGCGCGTCAGCGGTCTTCTTGTCGCTCGCCTTCTGGATGGCGTCGACGAGCTGCTTCTTCTTCATCGTCGACCGGCCGGAGATGTCCAGCTTCTTGGCCAGGTCGTAGAGGTGGGACTTCGAGGCGTTGGCGTCGACCCCGCCCTTGGTCTCCCGGTCGGTGTTCCGGCCACCCTTCGCCTGGGCGTCGGAGGGCCCCTTCTTCCCGCCCTCCTTCTTCTCCCAGTGGTCGCCGACCTTCTCGAACGAGTGCTTCACCGCGGCCCAGGCCGTGCGGCCCGCGCGCTCCCCGTCGCCGTACTCGTCCATCGCGGAGTCGTAGGCCTTCGTGAAGGTGCGCTGGGCCTTCTTCGGCGAGCGCTGCAGGGTGCCCGGGATCTCCGACTGCTTGGCGTCGCCCTTCTTGCTGGTCTTCGGCATCGTGTTCTCCTCTCCTGTCCGGGCGTGCCCTACCCGCCGGGGCGGAGATGATCACCTGATCGTGCCGATGTCCCACGACGGGGTTGCCCCGGACGGGACCGGGCGGCCGTCCCCTGGATCGAGGGAACGGCCGCCCGGCGCTCAGGCGGGTGCGGGTCCTGCGACCCGCACCGGAGGGATCACTGCCCGGCCTCCGCCTCCGCGAGCGTCTCGTGCAGCGCCCAGTACGCGGGCTTGCGCTCGTAGTCCTCGAACATCACGGTCGCCGCCCCCTGACCGGGCGAGAAGCTCGGGACCCACGAGTACTTGTCGTTGAAGCCCCAGATCGTGAAGGAGTTGCAGTCGTCCACCGAGAGGCAGGCCTCGAGGACCCCCTGGTAGGTGTCGGCCTGCTCGGCCAGCTGCTCGGCGGTCGGCACCCCGTCCTCGGGCAGCGTGAACCGGACGTCGAGCTCGGTGATCGCGGTCTCCAGCCCCAGATCCTCGAAGCGCTGCATGTTCTCGTCGAGCGTCTCGGGGAAGGGGTACTGCAGGTCCAGGTGGGCCTGGAAGGCGAACCCGTGCAGAGGGACGTTCTGGGCCAGCAGCTCCTTCGCCAGCTCGTAGTAGGCGTCGCTCTTGGCGCCGATGTCCTCGACGGCGTAGTCGTTGAGGAAGAGCTTCGCCTGCGGGTCGGCCTCGTGGGCCCAGCGGAAGGCGTCGGCGATGATCCCCGGACCGAGCCGCTGGATGAAGATGTTGGCCGTCGCGCCCGTCGAACCGTCCCGCAGCCGCACGCCGCCGTCGTCCCACGTGTCCGCGAAGATCTCGTTGGCGACGTCCCACTGGTCGATCCGGCCCGCGTAGCGGCCCACCACCGTCTGGATGTGGTCCTTGAGGATGGCCCGGAGCTCCTCGTCGGTGTAGTCACCCTCGGTGACCCAGTCGGCCAGCTGGCTGTGCCACAGCAGGGTGTGGCCGCGGACCTCCTGCCCGTGCCGCTCGGCGAAGGCGACGATCTGGTCCGCGGGCTTGAAGTTGTAGACGCCGGGCTCGGGGTGGATGAAGTCCCACTTCATCTGGTTCTCCGGCGACACCGAGTTGAACTCGGTGGCGAGGACCTTCCGGTACGTGGGGTCACGGGTGAAGGGATCGGGATACCCGGCGGACAGGTGGTGCCCCCCGCCGGCGACCGCCGTCCCGATGACCAGGTCGTCGGGGGTGACGGTGCGCAGACCGTTCCGGATGGCCGGGCCGCTCGCCCGGTCCTCCCGGGCCTCGGCCGGCGCCGCCACCGTCCTGTCGTTGCTCGCGGTGGCGGGTAGCACCGTGCCGGCCAGGACGACGGGCAGCACGCCCAGCGCCACCACGCTGCGCGCAGCCGCGCCGGAACCGAACCTCAATGAGCGCATCTGGTCGACCTCTCGTCGGCGTCGTTGCCGTTTCCGGTACTTTCCGGAAAAGGTGTCGGAACGTTACGAAGGTCACACCACAGCCGTCAAGACGAAGTCCCGAGGAGGCCGATCCACCGGCGTGTCGTGCTCGTGTCGGATCTGTGCCGGGGGCGGCCAGGGTCTCCCGAAGGGGTGTGGGCGGCCGGGACGACGGCCTGCGGCATCAACCCCCGGCCGTAGGCTGACCGCCCGACGAAGAGCTCGCCGAACCGGAGGCCCGTTGAGCGACGACCAGTCCCCCGCCGTGACGATCGCGTCGATCGCCGCGGCGGCCGGCGTCTCCGTCCCGACGGTGTCGCGCGTCCTCAACGGCCGCTCGGACGTCGCGCCGCAGACCCGTCAGCGGGTCGAGCAGCTGCTCCGCGACCACGGCTACCAGCGCCGGGGCGGGCGCCCCCGAGGAAGGGCCCGGCTGGTCGACCTGGTCTTCAACGACCTGGACAGCCCGTGGGCGGTCGAGATCATCCGCGGCGTGGAGGACGCCGCGCACGCCGCCGGCGTCGGCACGGTGGTCACCGCGATCCACCGCCGGGCGAGCGCGGCGCGGGCCTGGCTGGACAACCTCGCCGCCCGGGCCAGCGACGGGGTCATCCTGGTGACCAGCGACCTCGATCCCGACCTGCACTCCGAGTTGCGCAGCCTGCACGTGCCCGCGGTCGTCGTCGACCCGGCCGGCGTGCCGGCGCTGGACGTGCCCACGATCGGCGCCACCAACTGGGCCGGCGGGCTGAGCGCCACCGAGCACCTGACCGGGCTGGGACACCGGCGCATCGGGTTCGTCGCCGGCATCCCGACCCTGTGGTCCAGCCGGGCCCGGCTGGACGGCTACCGCGCGGGGCTGGAGACCGCCGGCCTGCCGTTCGACCCCGAGCTGGTCGTGGAGGGCGACTTCGGCTACGAGTCAGGGGCGCGGGCCGCGCACCGCCTGCTGGGCCTCGCCGAGCCGCCGACCGCGGTGTTCGCCGCCAACGACCAGATGGCCCTGGGGGTCTACGAGGGGGTGCGGCGCAGCGGCATGCGGGTGCCCGACGACGTCAGCGTCGTGGGGTTCGACGACCTCCCGGAGGGGCGCTGGTCCTCTCCCCCGCTGACGACGGTGCACCAGCCGCTCGCGGAGATGGGCGGGCTCGCGGCGCGGACCGTGCTGCGCATGGTCGACGGCGAGACGATCGAGAGCCCGCGGCTCGAGCTGTCCACCCGCCTGGTGGTGCGGGACAGCACCGCTCCCACTCAGCTGCGCCCGGTGAGCCGGGTCGGGTCGTAGCGCCGACGCCGGGGCTCAGCCGCCCAGGTAGGCGCTCCAGTGGGCCCGCTCATCGTCGGTGAGCGGCCGGCTGGTGTTCGCGGCGAAGTCGAAGGCCACCATGACGACGTCGGCCCGGATCGCGACCTCGCCGTCCTGGGTGAGCTCCTGCCGCACGGTGAACGACTTCGTGCCCAGGCGGGTGACCCAGCTGCGCACGCACAGCGGCTCGTCCACCCGGTAGTACAGCTGGCGCAGGTAGTCGGCCTCCAGCCGCGCCAGGATCAACTGGGCGCCCGGCCGGCCGTCGATCATGGCCAGCCGGGCGTCCTCCAGCAGACTCAGCGCCCGCGCGTGGTTGACGTGCCCCAGCATGTCGGGGTCGGACCAGCGGAGCTGGACCCGGTGCTCGTGCCGCACCTCAGGGCAGGTCGGCGGTCTCGGCCGACTGCCGGTGCGCACCCTGCGCGTCGTCGGGATCGGGGTGGATCGTCCGCTCCTCCGACTCGGCGAGGATGACCTCCGCCGCGACCTCCTCCATGCCGCTGCCCTTCAGCGCCGCCTCCTCGGGCAGGAGCTCCGACCGCGTCTCCACGTTGTCCTCGGTGACGTTGTCCAGCGCCTCGGGGCTGGGCTGCTTCTGGGTGGTCATCTCAGAAGCGCTGCTGCTCGGTGCCCAGGCCCAGCGCCTGCGCGACGTCCTGGACGTTGTCGAACTGCTGCCCGGCGGGCAGCCGCCGCAGGTCCGAGAGCACCCGGTCGGTGGGGGTGCCCTCCTGCGCCTTGGCGATCAGCTGGTCGCGGTCGGCGGGCCACACCTCCTTGCCGAGGGCCTCGGCGAGCGCTGCCCGGTGCTCGATGTCGCGCTGGTCGGTGCCGGGCGGGGTGGCGGGCTGGTGCGGATCGGTCACGGGGTGCTCCTTCGTCGGGGACGACGCCGGTCAGTTGCCGGCGTCGGTGGAGGCGTCGGTGTAGCGCAGGATGGCGGCCACCGGCTCGTCGCCGGGCAGAGCCGCCTTGGGGACGACGAGCACGCCGGCCGCGCTGGCCACGGCCGCCTCCAGCAGCGCCGGACCGGCCGGGGCCACCTCGCCGTGCACCCCGAGCGCGTCCATGTCCTGCTGCTTGACGCCGAGCTCGAGCGGGCCGCCGCCGACCAGCAGGGTCGCGTCGCCGTCCTGCTCGTCGGTGATGACGAGGGTCTCCACCTGGCCCTTGCGCAGGGCCTCCACGACGGCGGTGGTGCCGGTGACCGCCAGCCCGTGGGCACCCGCGCTCTGCACCTTCTCCACCGCGTCGGCGATGTCGCGGGCCTCGTGCTCGGCGAGGAGCTCGGCGGCCCGGCGCTGCACGGGCTCGCGGTCGGCGCCGGCGGCGCGGCCGCCCTCCTCGATGGAGACGACGAGGTCCGACCAGGAGGCGTGCGCCGCGTCGCCCAGGATCTGGCGGGCCCGCACGTCGCCGGCGAGCAGGACGAACCGCAGCGGCAGGCGGCGGTTGAAGGAGTCGATCTCGTCGGCGACCTTGCCGGCGTTCTCCTCCCACTGGTTCTCGGCGGTGTGCATGTAGGTGTTGTGCGCCCAGCCGCCGACCTTGACCTTGCGCATGTGGAAGGTGTCGCCCTCCACCGCGCGCTCCTCCGCCGGCTGCCCCGCGAGCCCGGCGACGGTGATGTCGGCGCCGACTCGGTCGGCGACGACAACGGCGTGCGGCACCCGGCCGGCCAGCTGGCGGAGCACGGGCAGCAGGTCGGGGTGCGCCGCCCACTCGGCGGTCTCGCGGGCAGGGCTGTCGGCCAGCACCTCGTCGAGCACGACGGAGCCGTCGGCGGCCACGATGACGGCGCGGCCCTTCAGCGTGCCGGCCTCGCCGCCCTCGTTGCCCTCGAGCAGCCGGCTGCGGACGGCCTCGACCACCGTCTCGGGCGCCCCCTGCTCGCCCAGCTGCTCGGTCAGCGCGCGCACGCGCAGCTCAAGCTGGGTGTCGGCGTTCTCGGTGGTGTGCGTGACGTCGGCGCAGACCGTGGCGTAGGGCCCGGGCGCGGCGAACACCGGCTCCAGGAAGGACACGTCCATGTCGGGGGGACAACTCCTTGGTCGTCTCGGGTGCGTGGATTCCGGGGTCGCCGATGGTCGCGACGCCCTCCGTCGCCGCCTACCCACCGACCGGCACCTCACACCCGGTGTCGATTCCAGGAGGCGGGGGTAGGCGGTCGGGGACACCGACCCGCAGAGAGGACGAGGGATGACGGAGCACGATCAACTGCCACTGCCCGACTACGACCACCTGCCGGTGGAGGGCCTGGCCTCGCGGATCCGGACGCTGGACGCCTCCGGGCTGGAGACCGTGCTCGAGTACGAGCGTGCCCACGCCAACCGGGTGCAGGTGGTGACGATCATGGAGAACCGGCTCGCGTCGCTCCGGGACGGCGCCCAGCCCTCCGGCGGTGACCCGGCCGCCTCGGCCGCGGACGACCCGTCGCACGCCGCCGGCGGCTCGAAGGTCTCCGAGGCGACCACGGGCCCGAAGATGAACCCGCCGTCGCAGGGCGACCCGACCAACCCGGCCCAGCCCCGCTCCACCGGCTGAGCCCCGGGACCCGCGCCGCCCGTCCGGGCGTAGGAGGCTTTACCTACGGATAGGGACCCGATTCCGTAGGAAAAGCTTCCTATGCCCGGGTGTGGACGGCGGTCAGGGAGTGCTGAACGCCTCGGCGATGTCCATGGCCGCGGGGCCGAGCAGCACGACGAACAGCGTCGGCAGGATGCAGAGGATCAGCGGGAAGATCACCTTCACCGGGATCTGCATGGCCTTCTCCTCGGCGCGCTGCCGCCGCTTGAGCCGCATCTCCTGCGCCTGGGTGCGCAGCACGTCGGCGATGGAGACGCCGTACTGGTCGGCCTGCACCACGGCCCGGATGAAGCGGCGCAGGTCGGGGACGCCGGTCCGGTCGGCCAGCGCGAGGTAGGCGTCGCGCCGGGGCTGGCCGACGGCGATGTCCTGCAGGGTGCGCACCAGTTCCTCGGCGAGCGGCCCCCTGCCGTTGGCGCCGGCGCGGGCCATCGCGGACTCGAAGCCCAGCCCCGCCTCGACGGCGATGGTCATCTGGTCGAGGGTGTCGGCCAGCTCGAGGGCGATCGTCTCCTGCCGTTCCTGGCCGCGGCTGTGCAGCAGCAGCTCGGGGAGGAAGTAGCAGACGACGGTGCCGACGGCCGCGACACCGACGGTCAGCGGGCCGGGCGACGACGTCGCGAGGAGGAGCCCGAGCGCCGCCGCCACCGGGCCGAGCACGAGCTTCGCCGCGACCAGCCGGGGCACCGGCCAGGCGGCCGGGCGCCCCGCCCGGCCGGCCAGCCGGTCGAGGCGGGCGACGGTCCCCCGCGGGGTGAGGCTCCGGGCGAGCCGGGACAGCAGGCCGGGGCCCGCGCGTCCGGCCGCGCCGGTCCCCGCGGACGGGTCGATGCCGCGCAGCAGGTTGTCGCGGGCCCGGATGCTCCCGCCGTCGGCACGGGACAGCAGTGCCCAGCCCAGCACCGGGACGGCGGCGCAGAGCGCGACCGCGGCGAGGAGCACGGGAACGGGGACGGTGGTCATCAGAAGGTGATCGCCACGGTCTTCTTGAGCCAGACGCCGCCGACCAGGAGCATCACGGCCGCGCCGGCGAGCATGCCATAGCCGACGAGGCTCTCGGTGAACTTGGCCAAGTACTCCGGGTTGCTGACCGACAGGAAGGCGGTCACCCCGAAGGGCAGGCTCATGAGCACGATCGCCGAGAGCTTGCCCTCGGCCGAGAGCGCCTTGACCTGGCGGCGGATGGCGTTGCGCTCGCGGATCGTGTGGCCGACCGCGTCGAGGACCTCGGCGAGGTTTCCGCCGACCTCCCGGTGGATGGCGATGGCCTGCGCCACCCAGGTGAAGTCGTCGCTCCCCATCCGCTGCGCGACCTCGTCGAGGGCGTCGTTGAGGTCGCGGCCCACCCGGGTCTCGTTGACGATGCGGGCGAACTCCTCGGAGGTCGGCGCCTCGGCCTCGTGGGAGACCGAGTCCACGGCCCGCAGGAGGCTGTGGCCGGCGCGCAGGCTGCTGGCCATGAGCTGCAGCGAGTCGTCGAGCTGGTCGGCGAAGGCGGCCTGCCGGCGGCCGGCGCGGAACCCCAGCAGCAGCTTGGCGGCGAGCGGCACTCCCACCAGGAGCAGCAGCGCCACCAGCGGGCCGCCGAGCAGGGCCCCGGCTCCCGTGGCGACGACCGCGGCGAGCCCGACGGCGAGGACGAAGTTGGGCAGCGTCGTCGACATCCCGGCGCGCTCCAGCGCCGCGGCGCCTGCGGCGAGCCGGCCGCGCTCGTGCAGCACCTTCTCCACGGCGGCCCCGGCGGCCGCGCCGGCGCTCGCCAGCGGGGAGGTGGGCGGGGCGACCGAGGGGTCGAGCCGGCTCAGCGGGACCTGCCCGGGGCCGGGCGGGAGGACGACGAGGGCGACCACCAGCAGGGCCGCCGCGATCGCGCCGACGCCGAGGACGAGGAGGGTGTCGGCCACGGTCACCACCTCGTCGCCGCAGCCGGCTCGGCCGCGCCGAACACGCGGGGCGAGAGCGCGATGCCGAGGTCGTCGAACTTGTCGGTGAACCGCGGGCGGACGCCGGTGGGCACCGGCTTGCCGAGGAACCTGCCGTGCGGGTCGACACCGGCGGAGTAGTCGAAGAGGAAGGCGTCCTGCAGGGTGACGGTCTCCCCCTCCATGCCCTGCACCTCGGTCACGTGGGTCACCCGGCGGCTGCCGTCGCGCAGCCGGGTGATCTGGACGACCAGGTCGACGGCGGAGGCGATCTGCTCGCGGATGGCGCGCAGCGGCAGGTCCATCCCGGCCATCAGCACCAGCGTCTCCAGCCGGGCGATGGCGTCGCGCGGGGTGTTGGCGTGCACGGTGGACAGCGAGCCGTCGTGGCCGGTGTTCATCGCCTGGAGCATGTCCAGGGACTCCCCGCCGCGACACTCCCCCACCACGATCCGGTCCGGCCGCATGCGCAGCGAGTTCCGCACCAGGTCGCGGATGGTGATCGCGCCCTTGCCCTCGATGTTCGGCGGGCGGGACTCCAGCCGGACGACGTGGTCCTGCTGCAGCTGCAGCTCGACGGCGTCCTCGATGGTGACGATCCGCTCGCCCTCCGGGATGAACGAGGAGAGCACGTTGAGCAGGGTGGTCTTCCCGGTGCCCGTGCCCCCGGAGACGATCACGTTGAGCCGCGCCTCGACGCAGGCGTGCAGCAGCTCGGCCATCTCCGGGGAGAGGGTGCCGAAGCTGATGAGGTCCTCGACGGTGAACGGGTCCTTGGAGAACTTGCGGATGGTGAGGGTCGACCCGCTGAAGGCCAGCGGCGGGATGATCGCGTTGACGCGGGAGCCGTCGGCGAGCCGGGCGTCGACCAGCGGGGAGGACTCGTCTATCCGCCGGCCCACCCGGGAGACGATGCGGTCGATGACCCGCCGGAGGTGCTCCTCCGAGGTGAACCTGGTCGCCGTGCGCTCGAGCCGGCCGCTGCGCTCCACGTAGATGGCGTCCGGCCCGTTCACCATGATCTCGCTGACCGCGGTGTCGTCGAGGAGCCGCTGCAGCGGCCCGTAGCCGAGCACGTCGTCGGCCAGTTCGGCGGTCAGCCGCTGCCGCTCGTCGGTGCTGAGCGGAACGTTCTCCTCCTCGACGACCTCGTCGAGCTCCTTGAGCACGACGGCGCGCAGCGCGTCCTCGGCCATCGACGGGTCGTTCATCCGGCTGCCCATGCGCTCGAACAGCGCCTTGCCGACCCGGTCCTTGAGCCGGGCCAGGGCGTCGGTCGGCGGCACGGCCGTCGCGGCCGCCGTGGCCCGGGGGCGGGGCAGGCTCCGGGGACCGGCGGCCGCCGGGGCCGCCACCGGCGCGGCGGCACCGGCGGGCGCGGGCCGCTGGGGTGCCGGCGCCTCCCCTTCCCCGGTCCGGGCGGCCGCCAGCCGCTGGGCGAGGTTCACGACGACGCCCGGTGCTTGGCCCGGTAGCGACCGGAGCTCATCAGCGGCGTCGCGGAGAAGCGGGCCACCAGCCGGCGCAGCTCGCGCACCATGGGGTCGCGCCGGCCGCCGCTGGACAGGATCGGGACACCCTGGTTGGTCGACGGGGGCACCGTCGCCGACCGGGGCAGCACGACGTCGACGCCGGTGCCGATCGTCGTCTCCACGTCGCGGACCGTGAGCCCGCCCTTGGGGTCGGCGAAGTTCATGACGACGTGCCGCCCCGCCGGGATCATCGCCAGCTCGCGCAGCACGTCGAGCTCCTTGCGCAGCCCGCGCACCCCGGGGACGTCCATGCTGCTGAGCATCACCACGTCGGAGGCGCGGTCGAGCGCCGCCAGGGTCTGCTCCGAGAGCCCCGGCGCGGTGTCCACCACGACGTACCGGAACTCGCGGGCCAGCGAGGCCAGCAGCCGGGTGACGTCGTCGGCGCTGACCGTGTCACCGGCCGCCGGCGACTCCGCGCCGCAGACGGCGAACAGCCCGCTGGGGTGCTGGGTGAGGAAGGTCTTGAGGACCATGGTGTCCTGCGCCGCCGGGCCGTGGACGGCGTCGGGCAGCGTGTACTCGGGTGCCAGCCCGAGTGCGGAGGCGACGTCACCGAACTGGACGTCGAGGTCGACCAGGACGGTCGACTGGGGGGCGGCCTCGGTGAGCCCGATGGCCAGGTTCGTCGAGACCGTGGTCTTGCCGACCCCGCCCTTCGGGGAGGCCACGGTGATGACGCGGCCGGCGTAGCGGTCGGTCTCGCTGGCCGGTCGCAGCACCCGGCGGCGGCCGGCGGCGGCCCGCCCGGCCCGCTCCACCGCCGCCGCGATCTCCTCGACGTCGGCGTCGGGGGGCAGCAGGTCGCGGATGCCGGCGCGCATCGCCGCCCGCCACATGTCCGGCGACGGGTCGGCCATCAGCACGACGGTGATGCCGGGCGACTGGACGTCCAGCCGGCTCGCCAGGCCCAGCACCTCCTCGGCCGGGGCGTGCGGGCCGACGAGCAGCACGTCGGGCAGCTCGCCGTCGAGGAGCTGCTCGAACAGCCGGGCCAGGTCGCTGGGCAGCCGGCCCGGCGGCAGGACGTGCACGTCGCCCTCGGTGGCCTGCTTCACCCGCAGGGCGAGGTCCTCGTCCGCACCGGCCAGCACGACGCGGCTCATGAGTAGGCCTTTCCGTAGATGGTGTCCGGCGTGAGCACCTGGGTGCGCGACACGTCCGGATCGGCGGGCTCGAGGGAGAGCCAGACGGTGCCGTGCTCGGCGCCGAAGACCACCGCCTCGGCCTGGGCGGCGGTCACCGCGAAGGTGATCATGAGGCTGCCCGAGGGAACCGGTGCGGCCGCGGCGACGGTGCCCTCGGCGGGTGGCGCCGGCGGGGCGGGGGCGCCCTGCACCTGGGTCACGAGGACCTCGTGCAGGACGGCGTGCGTCTTCGGGTCGGGCATGGAGACGAAGATCCCGACGGTGTCGCCGGCCGCCAGCCGGCCACCCACGGCCCGCTGCGGCTCGAGGACGATGCTGACCTCCTGGAGCCCCTCGGGCACCGGCACGGTGCCCGGCGCCTGCAGCGCGTCGGGCCGCTCGAAGCGGCCCTCCAGCAGCTGCTCGCCGGGCTGCAGGTCGACGGTGGCCACGCGGTCGGCGAGCACGGCGAGGTCGGTGACCCGGCCGGGCAGCGCGGCCTTGGCCGGCAGCACCTCGACCCGCACCAGCTCGGCCAGCGCGCTGCCGGCGGTGCCCGCCGGGATCAGCGCGTCGGCCACCAGCACCTCGACGGCGCGGACGCCGGCCAGGGCGCGGGTCTCGGCGCCGCGCACGTAGCCCAGGAGGACCACGGTGCCGGCGACGATCAGGACGAGGGCCGCGGCGGCGGCCAGGAGTCGACGTCTCACGAGAGGAGCTCCTATCGGATCAGTCGGAGGATGGAGGCGCCCAGCTGCGGGGCGTCGGGGCTGTAGTCCCAGTCGTCGGAGAGCTCGACGAAGCGGGTGTAGTAGCCGGTGACGCACCGGTCGCTGGAGTTCGTGCCGGGCCCGCACACCTTGTGGCCGCTCTTGATGGAGCCGTTGACGGCGTAGCCGGTCAGCGTGAAGGCGGCGTACCCGTAGACCCGGTACCAGCCATGGCTGCCCCCGGCCCCGAACTGGTCGAACAGCGGCAGCAGCACGGTGCGGCCGAGCCAGCCCTCCAGGTCGGCCTTGGAGCAGCCGGCCGGCAGGGACACACCGGTGTCGGAGGAGAGCAGCTGACCGATGGCGGAGGTGGCGTGGCAGCGGCCCGGGTCGGGCACGACCCAGCCGAAGCCACCGGGCACGAAGTTCCCCGACGGCCCGGTGCAGCCGCCGACGTCGTCGGACTTGCTGAACATGATCGTCTGCAGCGTCTCGGTCGACGGCAGGCCGCCGCCGGTCTGCGCCTTGAAGGAGCACCAGGAGAAGGTGAGCGGGAGGACGGCGGTGCCCCGGCTGGGAGCGCCCCAGCCGACGGTCGCCGTGGCCGACACCTGGCTGCTGTCGTGGCCGATGACCGGCGCGAACCAGTGCTCCTTCGGCGCGCCGCCGGTGACGGTCACGCTGACCGGATCGCTGCTCAGCACCGGCTGACCGGCGGTGCCGGTCGGGTCGTTCAGGCTGATCAGCTGCTGGGCGGTGGCCAGCATGTCGCCGCAGTTGCCGCGCGAGCAGTCCTGCGCGACGGCGATCGCGGCGGCGTCGGCGGCGACCTGGAGCCGGGCCCGCTCGGCGTAGAGGGCGCCGAGGTCGACGGCGATGGCCGCGAAGCCGAGCAGCGGCACCAGCAGGAGCGTGACGACGACCGCGGTCGCGCCGCGCTCGCCGTCCAGCCGGCGCCGGAGGCGGGAGGTCAGCCGTTGCACCGCATGACCCCCGTTCCGGTGAGCTCGATCTCCGCGCCGAAGAACCCGGTCAGGTACGGCTTGGGATAGGTGATGGTGAGGCGGACGGCGGTGTCGCCGGCGCCGGTGGTCGGGCAGGTCTCGGCCGTCCCGCCGACGACCTCGATGTCGATCTGGCCGTCGGTGATGCCCGGGTGCAGCGAGGCGGCGGCGGTGCGGACGACGGCCCGCGCGTCCGCCGGGTCGTTGCGGAGAGCCATGGCCCGCACGCCCTCCCGGGCGGCCGCCGATAGCGTGCCCTGCACCTGGAAGGCGTGGCCGAACTCGACGATGCCGAGGACCAGCACGAGCAGCAGCGGGACGACGAAGGCGAACTCCACCGCGCTCGCGCCGCGCTCACCGCGCAGACGTCGCGCCATCCTGGTCACCACCTCTCCTCGTGCACCGGCGCAGCGGCCCCGCGGAGGGAGGCCGCTGCGCCGGGTGGCCGTGATGCGGCCGACGATGGATCAGGGGGCCGCGGGAGCCGTGCCGCCCTCGACGGCCGGCAGCTGGCCCTCGATGTCGGTGAACAGGTCGCTCAGGCCGCCACCGAGGGCGGTGACGGCGACGATGATCGCGACGGCGATCAGGCCGACCATGAGGCCGTACTCGACGGCGGTCGCGCCCTTCTCGTCCCGCTTGAGGCGGTCCTGGGCGAGGGCGACGAGGCTGGCGACGGTGGCGTAGGCGTTGATCATCTGGTGCTCCCCGGGGGGTCGGCCGTACCGGTCCGGATCGGTCGACCCGGCCTCGCGGCTGCTGGGAGACGGTGTCGGGGCACACAGCGGCGGCCTTGAGCGCCGTCCACCCGATCCACGGACACGGTTACGCCGATCGGGGGACGGCCGGACGGCCGGCGTCACGGAGCGTGACCCCATGCGGCCGGTCAGCCGGGGAGGGTGCCGCTCCAGCCGACGGCGAGCGCGGCACCGAGCAGCATCGCCGGCCCGAACGGCAGCTCCGCCTCGAGGTCGATCCGCCGGCCGGCCAGCAGCAGCAGCGCCAGCACCGCCTGCACCACGAACCCGGCGACCGCCCCGAGCAGGAGCACCTGCCACCCCAGCCAGCCCAGCGGGATACCGAGCAGCGCGGCCAGCTTCACGTCCCCCATGCCGAGGCCACGAGGGTTGATCAGGGCGAGCACCAGGTAGCCGCCGAACAGCGCGGCGCCGCCCAGCCCCGCGCGCAGCAGGGCGGCCGCCGAGCCGTCGACCACCGCGGCCAGGGCCAGCAGCACGGCGGTGACCCCGAGCGCCGGCAGCACCACCCGGTTGGGCAGCAGCCGGTGCCGCAGGTCGATCACGGTGAGCAGCACCCCCGCCGCGGCGACGACGAGGAAGGCCGGGAGCTCCGCCGCCGCGCCGAACCGGAGCGCGACGAGCGCGAACAGGGCGGCCGTCGCGAGCTCGAGCAGCGGGAGCCGCACCGCCGGCCGGCGGTCGGCCGTCGCCGCGGTGCCCCAGGGAAAGGCGCCGGCCGCCCGGTTGACCGCCCCGCCCACCACCAGTCCGGCGACGGCCGTGACGGCGACGACCAGCCCGGTCACCGGGCCCGGCCATGACGCAGCGGGAGCACGGCGTCACCCTCGCACAGGGCGGGGCGCCGACCGGGCAGGCGGCCCGGCGTCCGGGCGGCCCGGAGGTTCAGCTCAACGCACTCCGGCAGCGGCCGATGGTGGAGGAGCAAGGGCTGCGGCACGGATGCCGCGGTGGACCGGGCTCGGATGCACGCGGGGGTGGGTGTGCGGATCGGCACCAACGTAGCCGCGCTGAACGTCCACCGGGTGCTCCTGACCAGCGACCGGGCGGCCGGCAGATCCCTGGAGCGGCTCGCCTCCGGCGTGCGCGTCAACCGGGCCGCCGACGACGCCGCCGGGCTGGCGATCGGCGAGGGTCTGCGGGCCCAGATCGGCGGTACGCGGCAGGCGGAGCGCAACACCCAGGACGGGATCAACCTGATCCGCACGGCGGAGGGTGCGCTGGCCGAGACGACCTCGGTGCTGCAGCGGATGCGGGACCTGTCCGTGCAGGCGGCCAACCACGGCGCACTCGACGGCACCGCCCGGGGCGCGATCCAGCTCGAGATCGATCAGCTCTCCACCCAGCTGACCCGCATCGCGACGACGACCACGTTCAACGGCATCCGGCTGCTCGACGGCTCCTACCGCGGCGTCCTGCAGGTCGGCGCGAACGCGGGCGAGACGCTCACCGTCGACATCCGCGGCCCCGGCGGGGGCATGGACGCCCGGAGCCTGGGCGTCGACGGCATCGACGTCACCCGGAATCTGGCCGCCTCGTCCAGCCCGGGCACCGCCGTCGTCACCCCTGCCGTCTCCGACGAGGAGGGCACGCCCGCCCCGGGCCGGCTCGCGTTCCCCGGCGACTTCACCTCGCCCGGCACCTTCCGGGCGGCCTACGAGGGCCTGAACGGCACCATCTTGTACAACGGGCGCAGCTTCGACCTGGCCGGGGTCGACTACACCGGCGCGGTCGACGCGCAGGACTACATCGACCGGATGAGCTTCGCCGCGCTCGCCGCGCTGGGCACCTCCCACATCCCGGTGGTCGCCGCGAGCAGCGGGCTGGTCTTCGGCGGAGACACCCCGGGGGCCGGCTCCACGGCGGCCGACGGAGCCCGGCTCAGCCTCGTCCACGCTGTGGCCGAGACCGACGTCATCCGCGCCGTCGACCAGGCGATCAGCCGGGTCAGCGCGCTCCGGGCGAACCTGGGCGCGCTGGAGAACCGGCTCCGGCACACCGCCTCCCGGCTGGCCGTCGCCGCGGAGAACGGCACCGCCTCCTGGTCCCGGATCCGCGACGCCGACATGGCCGCGGAGGTCACCGCCCTCGCCCGCCACCAGGTGCTGGTCCAGGCCGGCACGGCGATGCTCGCCCAGGCCAACCAGGCCCCGCAGACCGTGCTCCGGCTGCTGGACTGACCGCGGGGGCGCCGTCGGCCGCATGAGACCGTGTGGCCGGTCGGCCCGGCGGAGGAGTGGAGCAGCCCGATGAGCAGCGGACCGCGGTTGGACCGCCGGCTGGGCACCGGCGATGCCGTCGTCATCGGCCTGGGCTCGATGATCGGCGCGGGTGTGTTCGCGGCGTTCGGCCCGGCGGCGCGGGCCGCCGGCACCGGGCTGCTGCTCGGCCTCGCCCTGGCCGCGGCGGTGGCCTACTGCAACGCGACGGCCTCGGCCCAGCTGGCCGCCCAGTACCCGGAGTCCGGCGGCACCTACGTCTACGGTCGCGCCCGCCTCGGCGACTGGTGGGGCTTCCTCGCCGGCTGGGCGTTCGTCGTCGGCAAGACGGCGAGCTGCGCGGCCATGGCGCTGACCTTCGCGGCGTACGCCGTCCCCCCGGCCTGGGAGCGGCCGGCGGCGGTGGGCGCCGTCGTGGCGCTGGTCGCGGTCAACTACCGCGGGATCACCCGCACGGCCCGGCTCACCCGGGTGCTGCTGGCGGTCGTGCTGACCGCGCTGGCCGTGGCCGTGCTGGCCGGGTTCACCGGCGCGGGCGCCGATGCGGGCCGGCTGGTCGACTGGTCCGCCGGGCCGAACGGCTGGTACGGGGTCCTGCAGGCGGCCGGCCTGCTCTTCTTCGCCTTCGCCGGGTACGCCCGCATCGCCACCCTCGGCGAGGAGGTCCGCGATCCCGCGCGCACCATCCCCCGGGCGATCCCGCTGGCCCTGGGCCTCGCCGTCGCCACGTACGCCGTCGTCGCGGTCATGCTCCTGGTCGCCCTGGGCCCCGGCGGCATCGCGGGCTCCGACACCCCGCTCGCCGACGCCGTCGCCTCCTGGGGCTGGGCCGCGCCGGTCGTCCGGATCGGGGCGGCCGCCGCCGCGCTGGGCGCGCTGCTCGGGCTGGTGGCCGGGATCGGGCGGACCGGCCTGGCGATGGCCCGCACCGGCGACCTCCCCGGCTGGCTGGCCGCGGTGCACCCCCGGCACCGGGTGCCGCACCACGCGGAGCTCGCGCTCGGCGCGGTCGTGTGCGCGCTCGTCCTGCTGGTCGACCTGCGCACCGCCATCGGCTTCTCGTCCTTCGGCGTGCTGCTCTACTACCTCGTCGCGAACGTGGCCGCCTACACCCAGGACGCCGGCTCCCGCCGCTGGCCGCGCGCCCTGCAGGTGGCCGGCGCGGCCGGGTGCGTGGTCCTCGCGGCCACGCTGCCGTGGACGTCGGTGCTGGCCGGCATCCTGGTCCTGGCCGCCGGGGCGCTGTACCGCGGCCTGCGGCTGCGGCGCGGACGCGCGTAACGGCGGTTCCGGGGTCACACTTCCGGCGTGACCGTGGACGAGCACTCCACCCGGACCGCCGCGACCGGGACGTACCAGGGGCACGGCGTGCACGCCGCGCCCGGCGTGCACGAGTACGCCGTGGAGCTGGCGCGGCAGGCGCTGCCCGGCGGTGGGCGGATCCTGGAGGTCGGGGCCGGCTGCGGCGCGCTGGCCTGCCGGCTGCGGGACGCCGGTTTCGACGTCGTCCCGACCGACCTCGACCCGCCGCACGACTGGATCCACCGGCTCGACCTCGACCACCCGGAGTGGACCGAGGAGACCCGCGGGCCGTTCGACATGGTGATCTGCGTGGAGACCCTCGAGCACGTGGAGAACCCGCGGCAGGTGCTGCGGTCGATCAGGTCACTGCTCCGGCCCGGCGACCGGCTGCTGGCGAGCACGCCGAACGTCACCCACCCGCACTCGCGGCTGAAGATGTTCCTGCGCGGCGCGCCGTTCATCTTCGGGCCCGGGCACTACCACCAGCCCGGGCACATATCGATCCTCCCCGACTGGATGCTGCGCGAGCACGTCCGCCTGGCCGGGTTCACCGACGTCACCGTGACCACCGGCGGGTCCACCTGGTACGAGGGCCGACGGCGGCTGGCGCACCGGGTGGAGACCGGCCTCCTGTGGCTGATCGGGCTGCGGGCGCGGGCGGACTCCGGCGAGGGCATCTGCACGTTCGTCACCGCCGTCGCGGAGTGACCCCCCACGGCCTCCGCGCGGCGGCCGGCCGTCAGCGGGTCCAGCGGTGCAGCTTCTTCCGCCCCGCGGCCTTCCAGGCGTCGTCGAAGCGGTGCTGGGACCGCTCGGAGCGGGCCTCCTCCAGCGCGTGCAGGCGGCCGTACAGGAACGCCGTCTCGACGTCGGCCGCGGCGAGCCCGCGGGCGCGCAGCCGCTCGCGGATCAGCACGGAGTCCTGGTGCTCCCCCAGCGCCTCCTGCACCGCCTCCATGGCCTCCGCGAACGCCGTGGCGTCCGACCCGAAGACCCGGGCGACCGACTCGCCGGCGTAGCGCGCGGCCTTCGCGCTCTTGCGCGCGTCGTGCAGCAGCTCCTCCCGCTCCGCTCCCGTCGGGGCTGCCTCCGCCTCCTCCACCAGCCGCCGGACGACGGTGTAGCTCCGGCCCACCAGCGGCGGGAGCACCGTGCCCGCCCGCTTCGCGGCGCGGGAGGTGACGGGTGGGGCCGTGACCAGGCTGTCCAGGCTCGCGAGGAGCCGGTGGTACCGCTCGCCGTCGAGCTCGGCCAGGACGCGGTCGTGCGCATCGCGGTAGGCCTGGTCCAGCTCCTCGACGACGGACGCCGACGTCGCGGCGGCGGCGTCCTCGTCGCCGCCCACGGTGGCGGCCACGCGGTCGCGCATCACCTCCGCGTCGCGCGCCGCGCCGAGCTCCGAGGCCAGCCACTTGAGCTCGCCGCGCAGGGGGCGGACGACCTCGGCCTCGAACAGCGGCTTGAAGGTGGTGAGGGCGCTGCGCAGCCGGCGGGTCGCCACCCGCATCTTGTGGACGCTGTCGGCGGCGTCCAGCCGGACCGGCAGGTCCTGGTTGCGGATCTGCTCCACCTGCTCGCGAATGTGCGCGAGCACGACGGCGCCGGCGCCGGACCTGGCGGTCAGCTTGCCCGAGCTCCCCTTGCTCTTGCCCTTGCCCGGCCGCGCGGACTCCGCTCCCCCGCCCGACAGCACCCGGGCCAGCTTGGAGGAGTCGCGGGCCGACGAGAGCCCCTGCTCCCGGAGGCGCACGTCGACCGCGTCCAGCAGCTCGGCCGCGCCGCCGGCGAGCTCGACCTCGATCTCCCGCCAGGACATCGCCGCACCGGCGCCGTCCGCCGTGCTCTTGCCGCCCTTGCCGCCGCCCTTGTCGCCGCCCTTGCCCTTGCCCTCGCCCTCGGCCGGCGCGCTGATCCGGCGGGCCGTGACCCGGTCGTCGGCCACCTCCACGAGCACCTGGCCGGTGGCGTCGAGGAGCCGGCGCACGGTCCGGTCGGTGGCGATCTCCGCGACCGCCTGGAGGGACACGCCCCGGCTGTGCGCGCGGACCATCTTCCGCAGCGTCTGCGGCACGGTGCGCCAGGCGCGGCCCAGAGGCAGCCGGACCTCGGAGCGGGCGTTCCCACCGGCGGGCACCTTCAGGTGCCAGCCGGCGTCGTCCCCGCCCGTGCGCCGGCGCAGCGTCAGCCCGGCGGCGGCCAGCCGCAGGTCGGCGGTGTCGAAGTAGGTCGCGGTCAGCTCCTGCTGCACCGGCTCGCCCTCGACCACCGGGCCGCCGCCGTCAACGGCCGACGACCCGTCGCGCAGGACGAGCTCGGTCAGCGACGGGATCTGGACGTCGTCGTCCGCGGTGTACTTCTTCTCGACCTCGACGAGGTGAACGGCAGGCATACAGCAGGTGTACAGCATGAAGATGAACGCTCACCGAGGGCTGTGGCCGTTCGGCCAGGGGGCGCGGCGACGCCCCCTGGCCGGACGGTCAGCCGCGGCCCAGCTGGAACACCGAGATGGTGCCGTCGTCCTCGTTGCTGGTGAGGAACAGGTGCCCGCGCTTGACGGCGAGCAGCCCCTCCGGAGCCTCCCCGGTGGGCAGGACCTGGAGCAGCTCGGGCGCCGCCTCGTCGGCGAGGTCGTAGACCAGCACCGCGTCGCCGCGCTCGGAGCCGATGAAGGCGTAGGTCGTGCCGTACAGCACCGCCACCTCGGCGCCCTCGAACTCGGCGCCCTTGTCGTCGCTGCGCCCGTCGGGGTAGCGCCCGTCCGCGGCAAGGGCCTGCTCGGCCGCCCCACCGGAGGTGCTGACGACCTCCCCCTCCGGTGAGAAGACCGTCCAGCCGCGGCCGCCGCTGGGCTCCTCGGCCAGGTCGCCCTCGTCGGCGGTGACCAGGTTGCCCTGGGGCGTCCACTGCACGGCGTCGGGCTCGCGGGGCGCCGTGAAGGCGTCGTCGAAGGCGACCGTGTCGTCGTCGGCGGTGTCGGCGTCGGTGCGGGTCACGGTGCCGGCCGAGAAGGAGCCGACGACGGTGCGGGTCCGCAGGTCGACCAGGGCGACGGCGTTGTTCTCCTGGAGCGTCACCGCCGCGATGCCCTGGCGGTTGATGTCGACGTACTCCGGCTCGGGGTCCTCCGCGAAGAGGGCGCCGTCGAGGCCGGTGAGCGCCACGCGGTCCGCCGTCCACCGGTCCGGGGTGCCGTGCAGGTCGACCACGGCCAGGTATCCGGTGGGCGCCTGGGGCAGGCCGCCCTCGACCCCGCCGACCTCGACGTCCTCGTCGCGCTGGTTCTCGATCGCGACCGCCGCCACGGCACCGTTGGGAGCCAGGGCGATCGAGTCGGGCTGCCCGCCCAGGTCGATGGTGCGCACGACGGCGCGGGTGCGCAGGTCGATGACGGCCAGCTCCCCCGACGGCGCGTCGAACGACGTGCTGGTGTCCACGACCGCGAGGGCGTGCCGCCCGTCGCGGGTGACGGTGACCGAGGTCGGCTCGCCGCCCACCGGGACGGTGCCGATGGTGCGGGGCTCGGCGGGCCGGGTCAGGTCGACCAGGCCGACCTCGCCGGTGGCCGAGTCGGTGTAGAGCAGCGTCCGGCCGTCGGGGGTCACCGCGAGGATCTCGGCGACCTCACCGCTCACCTCGAAGGTGGCCAGCTCGGCGAAGGCCGGCGCCGGGGCCGGCTTCGCGGCGGCCGGGGGAACGGTCGCGGCGAGCACCAGGGCGGCCGCGGGGAAGGTGCAGGAGAGACGCCGGGCGCGGGGTGACACAGGAGGGCTCCAGGGGTAGCGGGACAGGTGATCCCGACCCTGACCAGCGAAGACGACCCCGCGGCGGCCGGCGGGCGAACCGCCGGTGACCGGCGCACGACAGGGGGACGACGGACGAGTCGGCCTGTACGCCGGGTTCTGTCCACGGGCGCCTCGCGGCCTCCCGATGGGCGGTCATCCATCTAGGCCTGCCGTTGCCGACAGGCTCCAGCGGTCTACCCGCAGGCTCGGGCGGGCCGCCCTCGAACGCCTGCGCGGAACGGCGTCCTGGCGAACCAGCCCGCCGTTCCTTCTTGACCTAGCTCCGGGTGGGGTTTGCCGAGCCACACCGGTCACCCGGTGTGCGGTGGTCTCTTACACCGCCGTTTCACCCTTACCAGCGGCGAACCGCTGGCGGTCTGTTCTCTGTGGCACTGTCCCGCGGGTCACCCCGGGTCGCCGTTAACGACCACCCTGCCCTGTGGAGCCCGGACGTTCCTCGGCGACGGGGTCTCCCCCGCCGACGCGACCGCCCGGCCGACTCGTCCGTCGTGTCGGAGACACTACCGCGCACATCGGGCGCCCACGGTCTGCTGTGTTGCCGGTCACAGTCCGTGGGCGACGCGCATCTGGGCCGGAAAAGCTCCCGTACCGCGCCCGGGACGTTGAACCGGTCGTGGGCGCGGCCCGAATCGAGAGCGTCGTCGAGCCACGGTGGCTCGCTCGGCACCCTCCCGATAGGAGCGCACCATGCGCAATCGATCACTGCTCACCGTCCTGGCCACGGCAGCACTGCTCCCGGCCCTCGCCGCCCCGGCCCTAGCGACAGATCGCGACCACCGGGACCGGGGCAACGCCGAGAGGTACCAGGCGCGGCTCGACCCGGTGCCGCACGACCCGCGCGCCGACAGCGGGTCGGACGTGCGCGGCTTCGCGAAGCTCGTGGAGGTGGACGGCGAGCTGAGGGTCCAGGTGAAGGCGTACGGGCTGAGCCCGCTGCTGCCGCACCTCATGCACATCCACGGCGAGCTCGAGGCGCGCAACGAGTGCCCCGGCCCCGAGTTCCGGGCCGGTGGGGTGAACGACCAGCTGATCGAGACGGTCGACGGGCTGCCCGCCTACGGCCCGATCCAGGTCACGTTCAGCACCGAGGGGGACACCAGCGCGGCCGCCGGCCTGAACCTCGACACGGCGCCCGTGGCCGACCGGAAGGGCAGGCTGTCCTACCAGCGCGTCCTGCTGGACGTCCCGGACGAGCTGCTGGACGAGCTCGACGACCTGCACATCGTCATCCACGGCGAGGACCTCGACGACGACGGGATGTACGACCCGGAGCCGATCACCGCACTCGGCGCGCCGCTGGAGGCGGAACTGCCCGTCGCCTGCGGCGAGCTGGAGGACCGGGACAAGAAGAACCGCGGCCACGGCCACGGCAAGGGACACGACAAGGGACACGGCCACGGCTGACCCGTCCGGCACCGCCCGCGGGCACGGGGGCCGCGGAGTGCCCAGCTGGCCCGGCTCATGAGCTGTGGCCGCCTGTGATCGGCGGCGCCTCCGGAGACGTCTCCGGAGGCGCCGCCCACCGCCAGTGCCTCGCCGCGGCGGGCGGTGGCCCCGCAGCTGTCCCGGACCCGACCGATGCTGAGGACCGGTGACGGTTCGGTGGCATTGCCGTGGCGGCCGGTGGGGATCCGACGTCCCCGGGGAAAGCATGGGGTCATCGCATCCCTCTCCGAGAAGGTGGAGCCGTGACCACCGCCCACTGGTCCGCGCCCGACATCGCCGGCGACATCCTCGCCGCGGCCCATCGCCCGGGGCTCCCCGAGCCGGTCGCCGTCCACGTCCGCCCGGAGCTCCGCGCTCGCCTGTGCGGAGCGGACGGCGCCGACGAGCTGGTCACCTCCCTGGCCGGCGTCCCGTTCGTCGTCGACGAAGAGATCCCCGGCGTCCCCGGCTTCGAGATCCACCGAGCGCCACCGGAGGGAGCCGTGACCTGAGGGAGCGCCTGCGGCGGCGATCAGCCCCAGAACAGCCGGAAGCCCACCCGGCGGCCGCCGTCCTCCCGCAGCGTCGACATGTCCACGACCTGGCGTGCCTGCTCCTCGACCGGGTCGTCGGACAGCAGCTCCAGGTACCGGCGGTGCTCGGAGAGCGACGCGACGGCCAGCTCCACCGTCTCGCTGACGTCGACCTCGTGCGGCGGATCGGTCATCTCGCCGACGGCGATGTACTGCACGCCGCTCCACCGCTCCTCGGTTAGGTCCGGGAAGATCCACTCGTTGGCGGCGTCCGCGACCGCGTCCACGACGCACTGACCCAGCGCCCGGTGGTCGGCGGAGTTCACGTACGCCGGTGAGACCCCGGGCGGCGTCCACGTCGCACCGAAGTACCCGGTGACGACGAGCTCGGGCCGGTGCCGCCGGATGGCCCCGGCCAGGTCCCGCCGCAGCTCCGGGCCGGCCACGAGCGTCCCGTCGCGGTGGTCGAGGAACTTCACCTCGGTCACGCCGACGACGGCGGCCGAGCGCCGCTCCTCCTCCTCGCGCAGCGGCCCGGCCTCCGCCGGCGGCACGCCCTCCATCCCCGCCTCACCGCGGGTCGCCAGGAGGTAGTGCACCTCCTTGCCGGCCGCCGTCCACACGCCGACGGCGGCCGCGAGGCCGTACTCGATGTCGTCGGGGTGGGCGGCGACGACGAGGGCGCGCTGCCAGTCGTCGGGCATCGGGGAGCTGGCCATGCAGGCATGCTGCCCCCTGGCGGCCGTCAGAGGAACCCGTCAGCGGGTCGCGGCCGCCGCGGGCTCGGGCGAGGGAGCTGCGCTGGGCGGGGCGGCCCGGACCAGCAGGACGACCAGCAGCCCCCCGACGATCCCGGCCACCCCGCACGCCAGGAACAGCGGGCCGAGCCCGTCGGCGTACGCGGCGCCCAGCGCGTCGGCGAGGCCGGCCCGCGCGCCCGGATCGGTGGCCGCGAGCAGCTCCGGTGCCTGCCCGGCCGTCAGCGCCGACGCCGTCTCCCCGGGCGCGGGCACGCCGCGGGCGCGCAGGGTCGAGGCCGCCGCGGTGGTGAAGACCGTGCCCAGCACCGCGACGCCGACGGCGAAGCCCAGCTGCCGGGCGGTGTTGACCGCTCCCGACGCCATCCCGCTGCGCTCCCGGGGCACCGCGGCCAGGGCGGCCGAGGCCAGGGTCGGGTTGGCCATCCCCACCCCGGCGCCCAGCACCGCGAGCCCGGCGACCAGCACCCGCCAGGTGGAGCCGGCGTCGACGACGGCCATGAGCAGCGCCCCCGCGCCGATCAGCACCAGGCCGCCGCCCAGCACGAACCGCGGCGGCCGCGACTGCAGATACCGCCCACCCGCGGCGGCGACCCCGAAGCTCAGCGCCGACAGCGGGATGAACACCAGCCCGGCCTGCAGCGGGGACAGCCCGCCGATCGACTGCAGCCACAGCGAGATGTAGATGAGCTGCGCGAATGCGGCGCCGTTCAGCAGCAGCGCGGCCAGCATGATCCCGCTGAAGGAGCGGTCGCGGAACAGCCGCACGTCGAGCATCGGGGCGGCGCGGCGCCGCTCGACGGCCACCCAGAGGGCGAGCACGACCAGCCCGCCGGCCAGCGGCCCCCAGGCGCCGGGCCGGCTCCACCCCTCGGCGGCGGCCCGCACCAGACCGAACACCACGGCGCCGGCCCCCAGGCTGAACAGCGCGATGCCCGGGACGTCGGGCTTGGGCGCTCCGGGCTGCCGCGCCTCCCGCACCGCGGTGAGCGTGAGCGCCACCGCGAGCACGCAGACCGGGAGGTTGACGAAGAAGATCCACCGCCACGACAGCTCGGTGAGCGCGCCGCCGATGATCGGCCCCAGCGCCGCCGAGGCGCCCACCACCGCGCCCCAGATGCCGAAGGCGGTGCCCCGGTCCCGGCCCTCGTAGCTGGAGTTGATCAGCGCGATCGTGGTCGCGAACATGACCGCCCCGCCGATGCCCTGGATCCCCCGGGCGGTGATCAGCGAGCCGGCGCCCGGGGCGAGGCCGCAGGCCAGCGACGCCCCGGCGAAGAGCACCAGCCCGACGAGGTACAGCCGGCGCCGGCCGTACAGGTCGGCCAGCGAGCCCGCGCCGAGCACCAGCGCCGCCAGCGCCAGGGCGTAGACGTCGACCACCCACTGCAGCTGGGTGAACGAGGTGTCCAGGTCGGTGGCGATGTCGGGCAGCGCCACGTTCACGATCGTGACGTCGACGAGGAGCATGAAGGTGCCGGTGCAGATCGCCACCAGCGGGAGCCACTGTCGCACCGGCCTGCTGTGCCCGGTGGATGCAGCCTGCAACCGATCAGCGGCGGGAGACCTGCGTCATGCCCGGCCGCGCGCCACCCGGAGCGCCGCTGCCACGAGCGGCACCTGCAGCGGCAGCCGCACCGCGGCCACGGTCAGCGGGACTGGCTTCCGCGGCACCACCCGGAAGGTGTGCAGGTGGGCCGGCACGAAGCCCACGAGCAGGGCGGCCGCCGCCCAGCCCCCCGCCCGGCGGGTGGCCGGCGGGGCCAGCAGCACCGCCGTGCCGATCTCGGCGACGCCGGAGGCCAGCACCCACGCGCGGGCGTCGCCCAGCTCCGGGGGCACCAGCCACTCGTAGGTGCGCGGCCGCACCAGGTGCAGCAGCCCGGACCCGCCCAGCAGGGCGCCCAACCACGTCGCGTTCGCCGGTCTCCGCACCCCGTCACCGTAGGTTGGCCGTCGTGTCTCCCGTCGACCTGCTCGTGGCCGCCGGCGTCGCGCTGGTCGCCGGCGTCGTCAACTCCATCGCCGGCGGGGGCTCGCTGATCCTCTTCCCCACCCTCGTCGCCCTCGGGCTGGGCACCGTCGCGGCCAACGTCACCAACTCGCTGGCCCAGTGGCCCGGCTACCTCGGCGGGGTCGTCGGGTTCCGGGCCGAGTACGCGGGGCAGCGCGACCGGCTGGTGCGGTTCGGCGCGGTGGCGGTGCTGGGCGGCACCCTGGGCAGCGTCCTGCTGCTGACCACGCCGTCGGAGGCGTTCGACGTCGTCGTCCCGGTGCTGGTCCTGCTCGCGACCGTGCTGCTGGCGCTGCAGCCGCTGCTCACCCGCCGGCTGGCCGGTGCCGCGGCCGGAGCGACGGGGCGCGATCCGGCCTGGCTGTACGCCGCGCTCTTCCTCGCCACGGCGTACGGCGGCTACTTCGGGGGCGCGCTGGGGGTCATCCTCGTCGGCGTGCTCGGCGTCGGGCTGGGCCGGCTGAAACTGGCCAACGCGCTCAAGTCGGCGCTGTCGGCGGTCACCGCCACCGTGACCCTCGTGGTCTTCGGCATCTTCGGGCCGGTCGACTGGGCGGTCGTCGCCGTCGCCGCGCCGGCCAGCCTGATCGGCGGCTTCCTCGGCGCCCGCATCGCCACCCGCATCCCGGTCACGCCGCTGCGGGTGCTGATCGTCGCCTTCGGCCTGGCCGTCTCGGTCTACCTGTTCCTGCGCATCTGACCTCCCCCCGAGGGGGGAACGGGCGCCGCCCGGCTCCATGAGCGGCCCGGGCGCTCCGATGCAGAATCATGCCCAGTGTGCGCGCCCGGCTCCTGCCCGGGACCCCGGTGTGGGCGCTGGCCGTCGTGGTGCTGGCCGCGGTCGGCAGCCTGGTCACCGGTGCTGGCCGGACAGCGGCCGCGACGTCGGTCTCCCCGGTGCGGCTGCTGCTGGTGACGACGGTGCACGCCGGGCTGCTGGTGGTACTCGTCTGGCGGGCCCGCGCGGTGCCGCACGAGCGGGCCGTCTGGCTGCGGATCGCGCTGGGCGCGACGGTGCTGACCGCCACGGTGCTCCTCGGCAACGCGCTCGCGCTGGCCCCGGGCATGCACGGAGCCGCGGCCGCCCTCGCGGCCTGGGCCCCGGTGCTCGCCTTCCCGCTGCTGTACGGCGGGCTCGTCCGGTGGAACCGCTACAGCACCAATCTCGCCGATCCGCACGACGTGCTCAACGGCGCCGGGGCGGTGCTGGCCGTGGTCGCCGTCGGGAACCTCGTGGTCCAGCTGACCGGCGGACCGCTGGCCACGGCCCCCTGGTGGACCGTGCAGCCGCTGCTCGGCCAGTTCGCGGCCGAGTTCGTGCTCCTGGGCACGGTGGCCACCCTCCCCTTCCTCGGCGCGCTGGGCCGGGATCCACGCACCTGGCTCGTCGTCACCGCGTTCGGCGTCTCGCTGGCCGGCAGCACCGCCGCCCTGCTCGGCGCCGGGCACGGCTGGGCAGCGGCGGCGGAACCGATCGCCGTGGTGTGCCTGGCCGCGGCGGCCGTGCTCCGCTCGGCACGCTCCGATCCCCAGCCGGCGGACCCCGCGGCGTCCACCATCGGCGCCTTCACCGTGATCGTCGCGGCCACCGCCGTCCTCGTCGTCACCGCGCTGGTGGGCGCCGGGGCCGCGGCCGCCTGGTGCGCCGCCTTCGCCGCCCTCGGCTCCAGCCTCCGGCTGCTGGTCAACGTGCAGGAGCTGGCGCTGCTCGCCGACACCCGCCGCGAGGCGCTCACCGACGAGCTCACCGGCCTGGCCAACCGCCGCGCCGTCCTCCGGCGGGCCGAGGAGCTGAGCGCCGAGGGCACGCCCATGGCCCTCGCCGTGCTCGACCTGGACAAGTTCAAGGAGGTCAACGACGCCCTCGGCCACGCCGCCGGTGACGTGCTGCTGCGCATGGTCGCCGAGCGCCTGGCGTCGGTGCTGCGCCCCGGCGACGTCCTGGGCCGGCTGGGCGGGGACGAGTTCGCCGTCCTCGCTCCGCTGGACGCCGAGGCACCCGTCGTGCAGTCGGCGCTGCGCGTGGGGGCGCGGCTGCACGAGCGGCTCGCCGAGCCGTTCCCCATCGAGGGGATGGTCGTCCACTCCGCCGTCAGCGTCGGGCTGACGACGTCGGCCGGATCGGCACCCACCGACCCCGCCCGGCTGCTCCGGGAGGCCGACGTCGCCATGTACGACGCGAAGCGCTCGGGCACCGGCGTCGCGCTCTACGACAGCTCCCGGCACGCCGACAGCAGCGGCCACCTCGCCCTGGTCGAGGAGCTGCGCACCGCGCTGACCACCGGTCAGCTGGTGCTCCACCACCAGCCGCAGCTCGACGTCGCCACCGGCCGGCCGGTCGGGGTCGAGGCGCTGGTCCGCTGGGCGCACCCCACCCGCGGGCTGCTCGGGCCGGCGGAGTTCCTGCCGCTGGCCGAGGTGCACGGGCTGATGGGCGCCCTCAGCGACGAGGTCCTGGCCCAGGCGGTGGCGCAGGCCGCGGCCTGGCGGCGCGGCGGGCTGCCGCTGCGCATGTCGGTGAACCTCTCGGCCAGCAACCTGCTCGACGCCGCGCTGCCGGGGCGCGTCGCCGGTCTCCTGGCCCGGCACGACGTGCCGCCGGAGTCGCTCGTGCTCGAGGTGACCGAGAGCGTCCTGCTCACCGATCCCGAGCGCAGCCTCGCCGTCGTCGGCGCGCTCGCCGGCCTGGGGGTCACCGTGAGCATCGACGACTTCGGCACCGGCTACTCGTCGCTGGCCTACCTGCGCGACCTGCCCGTCGCCGAGCTGAAGCTCGACCGTTCCTTCACCGCCGACCTGCTCACCGACCCGCGCACCGAGGCGATCGTGTCCAGCACCGTGGAGCTGGCCCACCGGCTCGGCCTGCACGTGGTCGCCGAGGGCGTCGAGGACGAGGCCACCCTCCGCCACCTGGAGCGGCTCGACTGCGACACCAGCCAGGGGTTCCTGCACTCCCGGCCGGTTCCCGCCGCGGAGCTGGAGACCTGGCTCAGCGCCCGGCCCGCGGCGGCCGCCCGGCCCTGAGGCCCGGTCCGCTCAGCGCAGGTGCGCGGTGCCGTTCACCAGCCGCACCGAGGCGCGGCCGTCGGAGGTCCAGGCCACGCTGCACAGCGACGCGGCCTCCAGGAACACGCGGTGGACGACGTCGTCGCCGACCCCCAGCCCGGCCGCGAGCAGCAGCTTGATCGGCGTCACGTGGCTGACCACGAGCACCGTCCGGCCCTCGTGCCGGGAGAGGATCCGGCGCCGGGCGCCGGCCACCCGCCGGCTCACGTCGGCGATCGACTCCCCGCCGGGGGCGGCCACGGTCACGTCGGCCATGAACCGGCGCACCGCGAGCGGGTGGCGGGCCCGGGCCTCGTCGAAGGTGAGCCCCTCGAGGTCGCCGAAGTCCAGCTCGGCCAGGTCGTCGTCGACCTCCACCGGCAGCCCCAGCTGGGCGGCCACGATCTCGGCGGTCTCCCGGGTGCGGCGCACCGGGGAGGCGACCACCACCTCGATGCCGAGCTGCGCGGCCCGCGCCCCGGCCGCCTCGGCCTCGGCGCGCCCGGTGCGGGAGAGCGGCAGGTCGTTGCGCCCGCTGAAGCGGCGCTCGGGCGTGTGCTCGGTCTGCCCGTGGCGCAGCAGGTGCGTGACGGTGGTGACGGGTTGGCCGGGGCGGGTTGGTGGGGAGGACAGGGCCTCCCGGACCGGCTGCACGTCGTCCTCGGCGGCCGAGGGCTCGGCGGCGGCGTCCCGGTGCACCGGCCGGCCGTCCATGGCGCTGTTGGCCAGCGCGTCGGCGGCGCCGTTCTGCGCCCGCGGCACCCACGTGTAGCGCACCCCGCCCAGCTTGCGGGCGATCTGCTGGGCCTGGAGCGCCAGCTGCTGCATGTCCGGGTGCTTGATCTTCCAGCGGCCGGACATCTGCTCGACGACGAGCTTGGAGTCCATGCGCACCTCGACCTGGGCGGAGGCGTCCAGGTCCAGCGCCGCCTGGAGCCCCGCGACCAGCCCGCCGTACTCGGCGACGTTGTTCGTGGCCCGGCCCACCGACGCGGCCCGCTCGGCCAGCACCCGGCCGGTCTCCGCGTCCCGCACCAGCGCGCCGTAACCGGCCGGCCCGGGGTTGCCGCGCGACCCGCCGTCGGCCTCTACGACGAACCGCCGGCTCACAGCCCGGACTCGGCGGTGCGCACCAGGATCCGCCCGCAGTTCTCGCACCGGACGACCTCGTGCGGGTCGGCGTTGCGCACCGCGGCCAGCTCCCGGCCGTTCAGCTCGATCCGGCAGCCCTGGCACTGCCGGGCCTTCAGCATCGCCGCGCCCGTGGCGCCGGTCTGCGTGCGGATCCGGTCGTAGAGCGCCAGCAGCGGCGCCGTGATGGCCCCGGCGACGGCCGCCCGGGCGGCCTCGTGCCGGGCCGTGCCGTCGGCGATGTCGGCGAGCGCGTCGTCGCGCAGCTGCTCGGCCCGCTCGAGCGCGGCCCGCGCCTCCTCCCGGCCGGCGTGGGCCTCGCGGACCGCGGCCTCGGCGGTCTCGAGCTGCTCCATGAGCTCGAGCTCCTGGTCCTCCAGGTCCGACTGCCGGCGGGTCAGCGACTGCAGCTCGTGCTGCAGGTCGGTCATCTGCTTGGCCGAGACGCTGCCGGAGTCCAGCAGCTTCTGGTCCTTGGCCGCGCGGGCCCGGACGGTCTCCACGTCGGCCTCCAGCCGCTTGACCTCGCGCTGCAGGTCGCGCGCCGCGGTCTCGGCCCGGACGACGTCGTCGGCGAGCGTCCGCTCCTTGTCGGCGACCGCCTCGACGGCGGCTGCCTCCGGCAGGGTGCGCCGGCGGTGGGCGAGCTGGGTGAGGGCGACGTCCTCCGCCGCCAGCTCCAGGAGCTTCTGCTGCTCGAAATGGTCGGCCTTCACGCGCCCAACCTACCTACCGGTGCGCGGCCGGCCGGCCACTCAGGCGCCGCGGCGGCGGCTGAGCGGCCGGCACGTGACCGAGGATGTCCCCCGAGCGTCTACCGGATGCGGACAGGGGCGAGACCGGGAGGGCCTTCACCCAGCCTCCCGTCCGCTCGTCCGGCTGGTCAGCAGAGGACCCGGACGATGGCACTCTCACCGTCGTAGACCTTGATCCACGCGCCCTTCGACAGCAGCATCCAGCCGTTCCCGCCCTGCAGGTAGGTGCGGCACGTCGAGTGGGTCCGGTAGCCGTCGGTGTCCTTGTACGGGGACCAGGATCCCGACGACACGTACGTGCTGGGGCTCTTGTCCCCCCAGTCGCCGGTCACCTGTAGGGACCGCTGCGAGGACGCGTCGTTCTTGACCTTTCCGCAGACCGTGCCCCAGAACGAGCACTCCCCAGCTGCGGCCGGCCCTGCGACGCCGATCGTGGCGACGGCGGTGAAGCCGACGACGACCGCGGTGCGCAGCATCTTCCTGATCATGGCCCGTCCTCTGTCAGTGGTCGTGGTGGCGGCAACCCTGCCACGGCTCGGCCCGCCCCGGAGGCGTTTTCCTCTCGGTTCGTTCCGGTTCCTCCCGGTTCTTTCCGGGCTTTCGGGGAGCGACCCGACCGGCGCCGCTGCGCGGTCCCTGCGCGGGTCACCGGAGCGCCAGCTCGGCCTCCACCGCAGCGACCGCCGCGGCGGGGTCGGGCAGCCCTCCGGACGCGAGCACCACGCCGTCGACGATCAGCGACTCCACGGCCAGCCCGGCCCGCACCGAACGCCGCAGGGCGGCGCCGCGCAGCCCGCGCCGCCGGCCGGCAGTGGTGAGCTCCGGCACCAGCCACAGCCAGTTCGACGGCGAGACCACCTCGACGGCGACGTCGGGCGGGAGCTCCTGCCGCAGCGCCCGGTAGACCGAGCTGACGGGGTCCTCCGGCGGGACGTGGGCGTGCGATCCGCCCCCGTCGAAGGGGCGGATGTCGCCGCTGCAGCAGCCGCCGCCCCCGCCCGCGGCCCGGGAGCCGCGGACCAGGACGACCCGCGAGGTCACCGGGTTGCCCTCAACGGCGTGCGCGCCCGGCCGGACCCTCGGTCGGGCCGGCCGTCGAGTCGCCGACCTCCGGGTTGGCCTTCGCCACCGCGTCCGGCTCGCCGGTCCCGAAGCCGCCGACGGGTGCCACCGGCCGCTCGCGGTACGCGCTGCGCAGGGCCAGTCCGGCCTCCACGATCAGCCAGATGGCCAGGACGAAGATGAGCGCGTCCAGCGGGGCCAGCACCCAGTCCTCGGCCTCGATGAAGTTCCGCAGGTTGACGATCAGCGCCCAGCTGGTCATCACGAGCAGGAACGCCAGCGGGATCAGCGCGGCGAGCGGGTTGCGCCCCCGCCGGGTGATCCACACCGCGATGACCGACAGGGCCAGCCCGGCGGTGAGCTGGTTGGTGGTGCCGAACAGCTGCCACAGGACGCCGAAGGTGTACCCGGCCTCCCCCTCCCCGGGGATCAGGGCCATGCCCAGCGGGATGACGACGGCGATCGTGGTCGCCACCGTCAGGTTGCGCGACAGCGCCTTCACGCCGAGCAGCTCGCCGATCTCCTGGACGACGTAGCGCTGCAGCCGCACGCCGGTGTCCATCGTGGTGGCGGCGAAGCTGATGACGACGACGGCGGCGAAGATCGTGGCCAGGTCCAGCGGGATCGCCAGGTTGTTGGCGAAGACGGCGACTCCGTCCACGAAGTTGCCGACCGCGCCGCCGGAGGCGGTGGCGAAGTCGGGGTAGAGCGCGTCCCAGTCCGCCTGCGAGGCGGCGACCCCAGCGGTCGCGGCCAGGACCGCGCCGGTGGCCAGGGAGCCCTCGCCGACGGCGCCCATGTAGCCGACGTAGCGCGCGTCGCTCTCCTTGTCCAGCTGCTTGGAGGTCGTCCCGGAGGAGACCAGGGAGTGGAACCCGGAGATGGCTCCACAGGCGATGGTGATGAAGAGGAAGGGGAAGAAGCTCGGCGAGCCCTCGGGCACGTCGTTGACCACCGGCGCCTGGATGGTGTTCATGCCGACGATCACCCCGAGGCCGATCACGGCGAGGGCGATGAACAGCTGGTGGCTGTTGATGTAGTCGCGCGGCTGCAGCAGCACCCACACCGGGATGCGCGAGGCGATCCAGGTGTAGGCGAACAGCAGGACCACCCAGACGTTGCGGGTCTGCTCCACGCCGAGCGCCTCGGCCAGCCCGTCCAGGGAGATCGGGAAGGCGTTGCCGACCAGGATGAGCGCGTACAGCACGATCACGCCCGCGATCGACGGCAGCAGCGCCGAGGAGCGGGTCCGGTAGATGTAGACGCCGAGGCCGATGGCCAGCGGGATCTCCACCACGATCGGGATGACCGCGCCCGGGTTGGCGACGAACAGGTTGCCGATGACGACGGCGAACACCGCGTTCACCAGGGTCAGCAGGAAGAAGATGATCACAAGGAACAGCCGCCGGGCGCGGCCGTTGATGACCTCACCGGCCAGCGTGCCGATGCTCTTCGCCTTGTGCCGGACCGAGACCGCCAGCGCACCGAAGTCGTGCACGCCGGCGGCGAAGATCGTGCCCAGCACGATCCAGGTCAGCGCCGGGCCCCACCCCCAGAACACTGCGATGGCCGGGCCGACGATCGGGGCCGCCCCGGCCACGGAGGTGAAGTGGTGGCCGAACAGCACGTGCTTGTTCGTGGGCACGAAGTCGTTGCCGTCGTTGAACTCGTGCGCCGGCGTGACGAACGCCGGGTCGAGGGCGTACACCTTCCGGGCCAGGTAGCTGGAGTAGTAGCGGTAGCCGAGGAAGAACAGCACCCCGACCACCACGGCCACGACGAACGCGGGCACGGCGGCTCCCAGGTCCATGGGCGGCTCCGTCGCCGCCGTCGGAGGGAGTAGACAACCAGGTGACCGAGCACACAACCCTGCAGTCGGCGGTCCACTCGGCGGGCGTGGCCGAACTGTTATGGCTTTCCCCCGGCGGCCCGCCCGGGGCGGTCGGCGTCGTCCCCCTCGTCCTCGGCGGCCGGCCGGCGGTGGCCCTCCCCTGGGCCCACGTCGCCACCGCGCGCGCGGTGGCGGCGAGCGACACGGCGGCGCTGGTGCTCTCCGACCCCCGGCTCACCGGCTCCCGGTGGGAGCCGCTGGTGGTCACCGGCCGACCGTCCCTCGTGGCGGACGGCGCAGGTGACCTGTTCGCCGAGGAGCTGCTCGACCAGGAGTTGCGCAAGCACCCGCCGGCCCGCGCCCTCGCGGACTCGCCCATGCTCCGGCGCGAGCACTGGTGGTACCTCCCCCGCCTCGTGCTGGTGCTCGACCCGGTCGAGGTCTCCCCCGGCGCCCGGCGGGAGGGACCGGCCGACGCGGTGCTCGGCGTCGACGACGGGCGGCTGCACGTGGCCACCGTCCGGGTGGCCGACTGGGACACCGACCCCCTCGACCTCCGTGGCGGCCCCGGCAGCGCCTCCGGCCCGGCCGTCCTCGTCGGCCAGGAGTTCTCCGTGCCCGACGTCGAGCGCTGGACCGTGCACACCACCACCGGCCGGTACGCCGACGGGCAGCTGACCGGGGTGGTCCCGGCGCCCACCCGGGCCCTGGAGCCGCTGCCGGGGCTGCTCGCCCGGATGCGCCGGCAGCGGAGCCTGGAGCGGGCCTGCGTCTCGGCGCTGCGGGCCGCCGGCCACGCCTGAGGCGGCCGCTATCCCTGCCCGGCCCGGAACACCCAGGGGTCGGTCGACCGCGAGAAGACGGCGGTCTCCACCCGGTCGTCGAGGTCCCGGCGGAGCACCTCGGCGGCCACCGGCAGCCACGGCCACTCCGAGGCCGCGTGCGCCACGTCGCACAGCGCCGGGCCGGGCACCTCCGCCGCGTCGGCGACGGGGTGGTGCTTGAGGTCGCTGGTGAGCAGCACGTCCGCCCCTGCCGCCGCGGCCGCCCCCAGCAGCGACCCGCCGCTGCCGCCGCACACCGCGACCGTGCGCACCTCGCGGTCGGGGTCGCCGGCGACCCGCAGCCCGCCCGCGGTGGGCGGCAGCACCGCGGCGGCGTGCTCGGCGAAGCGGCGCAGCGGCACCGCCTCCGGGAGCCGGCCGATCCGGCCCAGCCCCGCGCCCGGCGAGCCGGCCACCGGCTCCAGGGGCACGGCGTCGAGCAGGCCCAGGACGTCGGCCAGCGCGGCGTTCACCCCGCACCCGGGCGCCCGGTCGGCGTTGGTGTGCGCCACGAACAGTGCGGCGCCGGCCCGCACCAGGCGGTGGACGAGCCGGCCCTTGGCGTCGTCGGCGGGCACTCCGTGGACCGGGGTGAGGAACAGCGGGTGGTGGGTGACCAGCAGCTGCGCCCCGGTGGCGATCACCTCGTCGACGACGGCGGCGGCGGGGTCGACGGCGAAGAGCACCCGCCGCACCTCCTCGTCCGGATCGCCGCAGACCAGCCCGACGGCGTCCCAGCTCTCGGCGAGCGCGGGGTCGTAGCGGGCGTCGAGGGCGGCGAGGACGGTCCGGAGCTGCACGGTCACGGCTGACGAGCCTAGGTGGCACCTCCGCACGACCGGGCGGGTGGAATGACAAGCTTCCGGCGTGGCGGAGCGGCGGCGTCGGGAGCGGACGCTCCGGGCACCGGCCTGGCTCGAGGAGCTGGTCCGCACCACCCCGCCGCCGGTGCCGTGGCGCGACGTCGCCCGGTTCGCCGTCGCCGTGCCCGCCCCCCTGGCGCTCGCGGTCGCCGTCGGCGGCGGGCTGGACTCCGGCGCGACCCTCGGCGCCGGCGTGTTCGGCACCATCGGCGCGCTGGCCGCCTCGCTCGCGCCGCAGCCCGGCCCGCTGCGCGACCGGCTCCGGCGCATCGCCGCCGCGACCGGGTTCGGCATGCTGGGCCTCCTCGCCGGCCAGTACGCCACCGGCGGCGGCTGGGAACCGGTCGTGGTCATCGCCCTGCTCTCGGCGTTCGCGGCGCTGGTCAGCGCGGTCAACGCCGCGCTCTCCCTCGGCGCGCTCCAGTTGCTCGTCTACACCGCCCTGGCCTCGGGCCTGGTGACCCCGCTGCCGGCGGTGGCCGAGGTGGGCTGCTTCCTGGGCGGCGCGGCCTGGGCGACCCTCACCGCCCTGCTGCAGTACCGGACCGAGCCGACGGACCCCGACCGGGCCGCGGTCGCCGCCGTCTTCAGCCGGATCGCCGACCTGCTCGCCGCCGTCGGCACCGAGCGGGCGCCCGAGGCCCGGCGCGGGCTGACCACCGCGCTCAACGGGGCGTACGACCGGGTCATCCGCAGCCGCAGCCGGTCGGCCGGCCGCAGCCGTGAGCTGTCCGAGCTGGCCGGGGTGCTCAACGCCGCCGCGCCGCTCGTCGAGGGGGCGGTCGCGGTCGCCCGGGCCGGGGTGCCGCCCGACCCCCGGGACGAGCCGGCCGTGCGGGCCCTCGCCGCGGCCCTCGCCGGCAGCGGCGAGCTGACCGACCAGCGCCCCGGGTCCCTGGCGGAGGGCCCGGCGGCCGTGCGCGCCGTGCGGCACGGCGTCCGGCTGGTGTGGAACGTCGTCGGCGACCCCGAGGAGCGGGCGAGCGCCGCGGCGCCGTCGCCGGCCCCCAGCGCCGGGGCCCGGGCGCGGGACCTGGCCGACCGGACCCTCGGCAGCGCCGACACCCGGGCCTTCGCCGTCCGGTTGTCGTTGTGCATGACCGTCGCGGAGATCGCCCGCCAGTACCTGCCGATCGAGCGGCCCTACTGGGTGCTGCTGACCGTCGCGATCGTGCTCAAGCCCGACTTCGGCTCGGTCTTCACCCGGGCCGTCCAGCGCGGCGCCGGCACGCTGCTGGGTGTCCTGCTCGGCTCCGCGCTGCTGGCGGTGCTCCCCCACGACGCCTGGGTGCTGCTCGCGCTCGCCGTCTCGGCGGCCGTGCTGCCGTGGGCCCGGGACACCAACTTCGGGCTGTTCTCGGTCTTCCAGACGCCGCTGATCATCCTGCTGCTCGACCTGGCGCTGCCCAGCGGACCGGGGCTGGTCGGCGCGCGCCTGCTCGACACGCTGATCGGCTGCGCGATCGTGCTGGTCTTCGGCTACCTGCTGTGGCCGCAGACGTGGCGGGCCCCCCTGGACGAGGCGCTGCGGGACGCCGCCGCCGCCCTGGACGCCTTCGTGGAGGCCGCCTTCACCGGCAGCCCGGCCGAACGGCGGCGCGCCCGGCGGCGCAACTACCGCGCGCTCACCGAGCTGCAGACCCAGCTGCAGCGGCGGCTGGCCGAGCCCCCACCCATCAGCACCCGCGCGGCGGCCTGGTGGCCGGTGATCGTGCAGCTGGAGCGGACCGCCGACGCCGTGACCGAGGCGGTCATCGCGACCCGCGGCGGCGAGCCGGCCCCCGACCTGGCCCAGGTCGCGGTGCTGCGTCGGGCGATCCGCCGGCTGGAGGACGACGTCATGCACCACGAGGTCCCCGACGACGCCGAGCTGCACGCCGACGGCGTGCTCGCCCCGGTCGCCCGCGAGGTGGACGCCGCCCGCCGGCTGGTGCGGGAGACCGCGCCCGGCCGCCGCTCCTGACCCGGCCCGCGGGCGCCGGTCCCCGGTTGCGCGCCGGGGCGCCGCGCTCTGGGATGACCCGGTGCCCAGCCAACCACCGCTGCTGACCCTGCCCCCGGCCGACGGCCCGCCGCCGCCGGGCTCCCGGACGGTGACCACCGACGACGGCGTGGACCTGCACGTGGAGGTGGACGAGGCCCCGGCGGGCGAGGCCGCCCTCACCGTCGTCCTGTCGCACGGCTTCACCGCCCGGCTGGCGGAGTGGCAGGTGCAGCGCGAGGCGCTGCGCGGCCGCGCCCGGCTGGTGCTCTGGGACCAGCGCGGGCACGGCCGGTCCGGCTGGACGCCGCTGACGAAGGCCACCATCGACCGCACCGGCCGCGACCTCGGCCAGGTGCTCGACGCCGTCGCCCCGACCGGGCCGGTGGTGCTGGCGGGGCACTCGATGGGCGGGATGAGCATCCTCGCCCTGGCCCGGCAGCGGCCGGAGCTGTTCGGCACCCGCGTGGTCGGCGCGTTCATGCTCGCCACCTCGGCCGGCGGGCTGGTCGGCACCGGCCTGGTCGGGTTCCTGGTGACGCTCGGCCGGCGGCTGGGCCTGCTGCCGCTGTACCTGTGGCTGCTGCAGCGGCTGGCACCGTCCCTCGAGCGCCGGCGCCGGCGCGGGACCTTCCTCGGCCGGCGAGCCATCCGCCGGCTGCTCTTCGGCCGGGACGACGCCGACCCGCGCAGCGTCCGGATGGTCCAGCAGCTGCTGGAGGAGACGCCGCTGCCGGTGACGATGGCGTTCTACGCGACCTTCCTCGACCACGACGAGACCGACGCGCTGCCGGTGCTGGGCCGGGTGCCGGTGACCGTGGTGACGGCCACCCACGACCGGCTCACCCCCGCCGCCCACGGCCGGGTGATCGCCGAGCGGATCGGCGCCGGGGCCGAGCTGGTGGAGGTCCCGGGCGCCGGCCACAGCGTCAACCTCACCCGGGCCGCGGTGGTGGACCGGGCGTTCCTCGACCTGCTGGACCGCGTGGAGGGCGGGCTCCGGGAGGCCGGTTGACCGGGCCGATCCCGGGCATCCCCTCCTGTGGCCGCCGCCACACGAGCGGGTTGCGGGTACCGATCGGCACACCTGCTCTCGGCGGCCAGCCGAGACGTGCGACGCCCTGGTCAGAGGCGACCGGGGGGCGAGGAGTGAGACGTGGACCGCATGAGCGCCCTCGACAGCGGGTTCTACTTCGCGGAGAGCGAGAACACCCCGATGCACGTGGGGTCGGTGGCCGTGTTCGACGGACCGGCGCCCACCTACGGCGACGTGGTGCGGCTGCTGCTGAGCAAGCTGCCGAGGGTGCCGCGGTACCGGCAGCGGGTGCGCGAGGTGCCGCTCCAGCTGGGCCGGCCGATGTGGGTAGACGACCCGCACTTCCAGATCCTGTACCACGTCCGGCACACCGCGGTGCCCTCGCCGGGCAGTGACGAGCAGCTGCGCAACCTGGCCGGCCGGGTGCTCGGCCAGCGCCTGGACATGGCCAAGCCGCTGTGGGAGCTCTGGCTGGTGGAGGGCCTGGCCGACGACCGCTGGGCGCTGATCTCCAAGGTGCACCACTGCATGGTCGACGGCGTCGCCGGCACCGACCTGATGCAGCTGATGTTCGACCTCGACCCCGACGCCGCGCACGAGGCCCCCCGCGACTGGACGCCCCGGCGGGACCCATCCTCGCTGTCGCTGGTCGCCGGCGCGGTCACCGAGGCGGCGACCCAGCCGCTGCGCACGCTCACCGGCCTGCCGGCCATGGGCAGCGCGGTGCGCAACGTCCGCGGCCTGGCCGAGTCGGGGCGCACGCTGGCCCGCACCGTCCCCTCGCTGGCCAAGCAGGCGGTCACCCCGACGGCGCGGTCGCTGAACGGGCCGATCGGCCCGCACCGGCGATGGGCCTGGACGGCGGGGAAGTTCGAGGAGTTCAAGGCCGTGCGCACGGCGCTGGGCGGCACGGTGAACGACGTCGTCCTCACCGCCATCACCCGAGGCTTCCGCGACCTGCTGCAGGGCCGCGGCGAGCTCTCCTCGGAGAACCTGGTGGTCCGCACGATGGTACCGGTGTCGGTGCGCTCGGCCAAGCAGCGCGGCACCCTCGACAACCAGGTCTCGTGCGTCTTCGTCGACCTGCCCGTCGGCGACCCCGACCCGGTCTCCCGGCTGCGCACCGTGCGCGGCCAGATGGACGAGTACAAGCGGGCGATGCAGGCCGTCGACGTGCCCTCGATCATCTCGATGGGCGACTTCGTGGCCCCGACGCTGCTGTCGGTCGGGGTCCGCTCCGCCATGCAGGCCGGGCAGATGTGGTGCCAGGCGGTGACCACCAACGTGCCCGGCCCGCGGGTGCCGCTCTACGTGCTCGGCAGGCGGATGTGCTCCGCCCACGCCTACGTCCCGATCAACGGCGGTATCCGCTGCTCGATCGGGATCTTCAGCTACCTCAACACGATGACCTTCGGGATCAACGCCGACTTCGACGCCTTCCCCGACGTCGACGTGCTCTCCAGCGGTATCCGGCGCGGCATCGAGGAGCTGCTCGAGCACGCCCGGGCCGACCAGGCCACCCCCGACGTCGCGCAGCCGGCGGGCGCGAAGCCTCCCGCCCGGGCGGGCACCCGGTGAGCCCCGCGAAGCGGCGGGGAGCCGGCCGGAAGCCATCGGGCGGGGGCCGCGGGCTCACCGTCGCGGTCACCGGCCCCACCGGCACCTTCGGCGCCGGGCTGGTCCCGCTGCTGCAGGACGACGACCGGGTCGACCGGGTCATCGGCATCGCCCGGCGGCCGTTCGACCCGGCCGCGCGCGGCTGGACCAAGATGGAGTACCGGCAGGGCGACGTCCGCGACCCCGAGGCGCTGCGGGAGGCGTTCGCCGGCGCCGACGTCGTCGTCCACCTGGCGTTCCTCATCACCGGCAACGCGTCGCGGGCCACCACCCGGGCGATCAACGTCGACGGGACGCTCAACGTGTTCCGCGCGGCCGCCGCGGTCGGGGCCCGCCGGTTCGTGTACTCCTCGTCGGTGGCCGCCTACGGCTTCCACCGCGACAACCCGGAGCTGATCGACGAGGACTGGCCGGTGCGGCCGGCGTCCCGGCTGTTCTACGCGCAGGAGAAGGCCGAGCTCGAGCACCTGCTCGCCGAGGAGTCCACGGCCGCGCCCGACCTCGGGCTGTACCTGCTGCGCCCGCCGGTGGTGCTCGGCCCGCAGGCCGTCGGCGCGAAGGACGTGCTGCCCGGCCCGCTCGCGCCGCTGGGGCGGCTGCTGTTCGGCCGGCCGCGGCGGCTGCCGGTCCCGGTGCCCCTGCTGGTGCCGCAGCACCCGCTGCAGTTCGTCCACCAGGACGACGTCGGCCAGGCGCTGCTGCTGTGCGTGCTCGGCGCCGGGCCCCCCGGCGCCTACAACATCGCCGGCGACGGCGTCCTGACCGCGGCCGACGTCGCCCGGGAGTTCGGTGCCCTGCCGATCCCGCTGCCCGCCGCGCCGGCGCAGGCCGCGGCGCGCGCGGTGGCGCGGCTGCCCTTCCTCCCCCCGGCGGCCCAGTGGGTCGAGGCGGCCGGCCGGCCGGCGATCATGGATACCACCCGGGCCCGCGAGGAGCTGGGCTGGACGCCCCGCTACACCGGGCTGGAGGCGCTGCGCGACACCCTCGACGGGCCCCGCTGAGACCCGCCGCGGGGACGTCTCCGCGGCCCGGGCGGGGTCAGGCCGCCGGGCCGGTGAGCGCGGCGGCCCGCATCCAGTCGAGCAGCTCGACCACCGTGCGCTCCGGCTCCTGCAGCTGCGGCACGTGCCCGACGCCGGACCACTCCGCGTAGCGCCAGGAGGGGTGCTGCTGCGCGATGTCGCGGGCCGCCTCCACCGGGACCAGCCGGTCGCGGTCGCCGTGGACCAGCAGGACCGGCACCTCGATGGACGCCATCGCGGCGCGGTACCGGCGGGGGTCGGCGAGCACCCGCAGCAGCGAGCGGGCGGCGGCGAGGAACGCCCGGTCCATGCCCTGGACGTCCCGGCGCTCCTCGAGGAGGGTCACCGACCGGTCGATGACGGCCGGCGGCACCCGCTCCGGGTCGACGCCCACGAGCTCCAGCATGTCGTGCACCCGGACGAGGGCCGACGTGCGCCGGCGCCGCCACCACAGGAAGCGCTCTCCCACGAACGGGATCGCGTAGAGGGCGAACGTCACCGCCACCAGCGGATCGAGGGCGCGGCGCGGGCCGGGCACGGCGGGATCGAGCAGCACCAGGGCGCGCACCGCCTCGGGGTGCTCGCCGGTCTCCAGGATCGAGATCATCCCGCCCATCGAGTTCCCGACCAGGACGGCGGGCTCCCCGACCACCTCGGTGAGGAAGCGGTGCAGCACCGCGACGTTGGCCGGGACGCTGGCCTTCCTGCCGCCCGGCTCGCTGCGGCCGAACCCGGGGAGGTCGAGAGCGAGCACCCGCGCGTGCTCGCGCAGCGCCGGGGCCACCAGGTCCCAGTTCAGGTGGGACCCGCCGAGACCGTGCACGAGCACCACCACCGGCCCCTCGGCCGGCCCGCCGAAGTCCAGGTAGTGCACCGGACCGCCCAGATCAGCGGTGCGGCTGCGCCCCGGCGTGCCGTCCTCGGCCATGGGTGCCCCTCTCCCCCGATGTCGTCGCCGTACGGTGGCACGCCCTGCCAGCGGCGCGGCACGCGGGGCGGGCATCGGCCTCGACGGAACGAACACGTCCGCTATGACTCAGGACACAGTTCGGCAACATGTGCCCGCGCGTGCGCCCACCGGGAGTGTGAGCCAGGACGCATCTTGGTACTGCCCCACCCACGAACGGACGGCTCCAGGAGGACGACGTGGCACGACAGCAGGGCGACGGCCCGGCACTCCCGCTCTACCTCAGCGAGCCGGGACGGGCGTTCGCGGACTACGGCCTCTACCTCGCCGCCCGCCCGCTCGTCCAGCGACTGCCGAAGGGCGACGGCCACCCCGTGCTGGTGCTGCCGGGCCTGCTCGCCGACGACAGCTCCACCCGCATCCTCCGCGCGACGCTCCGCCGGCTCGACTACCGGGTGCACGGCTGGGGGCTCGGCCGCAACATCGGCCCGACCGCCGTCTGCGTCAACGGCCTGCGCGACAAGCTGGACTACCTGCACAGCCGCTACCGCCGGCCGGTGACGGTCATCGGCTGGAGCCTCGGCGGCATCTTCGCCCGCGACCTCGCCCGCCAGTGCCCCGACGCCGTCCGCCAGGTGATCACCCTGGGCAGCCCGTTCCGCATCGAGCGGGAGACCCAGACCCGGGCCGGCAAGGCGTTCGACCGCTACGCCCACCTGCACGTGGAGCAGCGCCAGTTCCCGCTGGAGTCCGAGGGCTGCCCGCTGCCGGTGCCCGCGACCTCGATCTACTCGCACTACGACGGCATCGTGCACTGGCAGACCTGCCTGAACACCCCCGGCGAGCGCTGCGAGAACATCGCCGTCACCGCCAGCCACCTCGGCATCGGCCACCACCCGGCCGCCCTCTGGGCGGTCGCCGACCGGCTGGCCCAGCCCGAGGGCGAGTGGGCCCCGTTCAAGGCGCCGGCGTTCCTGCGCCCGGCCTTCCCCCGGCCGGCCGACCCGGTGCCCGCGTCCGAGGCCCCGGTGGCCGCCTGACCGATCCCGGTCAGCCGGCGACGAAGCCGTCCACGGCGGCCCGGAACGCCTCGGGCCGCTCCACCCACGGGAAGTGGCCGCACCCGTCCAGCACCACGAGCTCGCCGCGCGGGAAGAGCCCGGCGACGACCCGCGGCGGGGTCGGCCCCACCGGGGCGTCCTCGGCGCCGGCCACCACCAGCACCGGCGCGGGGACGGCGGCGCAGCGCTGCGCGAGGTCCTCGGGCGGCGGCACGCTGAAGTACGCCTGCATGGCCACCATGTCGAACCGCATGCCCGCGGCGTGCGCCTGCTCCCGGTCGGTCCACGCGGAGTAGCTGAGCGGGGCGACCGCGGCGAAGTAGGCGTTGAAGCTGTCGTCGTCGGTGAGGTCGGGGCCGCGCTCGCGGGCGGCCAGCGCGGCGTCGCCGACCGGGTCCCCGCGGCGGGACTCGAGCGCGTCGGCGTCGGCCGCCGCCTCGGGCACCACCTGCGCCGGCGGGGTGATCAGCAGCAGCCGGTCCACCCGGTCGGGGAACCGGGCCGCCCAGGCCAGCGCCAGCCGGGTGCCCGCGGAGTGCCCGGCCACGGCCAGCCGCGCCAGGCCCAGGTGCTCGCGCAGCGCCTCGACGTCCTCCGCCTGCCGCCAGTACGACCCGCGCTCGGGATCGGCCGGTCGCGGTGACTCCCCCACCCCGCGCAGGTGCGGCACGACCAGCGGCCGGACGCCGGACAGGCCGGCCAGGTCGCCGAGGTAGGCGGGGTGCAGCGCCGCCCCGCCGGCGATCACGACCAGCGGGTTCCCGCCGTCGCCCCCGAGCCGGTCGTGGTGCAGCACGGCGCCGTCGGCGGCCGGGAAGGTGGGCACGCGGCGACCGTATCGGCGGGTGCGACGTGGGCGCGACAGGATTCGAACCTGCGACCGCTCGCTTGTAAGGCGAGAGCTCTACCGCTGAGCTACGCGCCCCGCGCGACCAGGGTAGGGCCCCGGCCGCCCGGGCTCAGGCCGCGAGCTGCGCGACGGCGTCCTTCCAGCCGGACTGCTGGCGGGCGTCGCCGGGCGAGTTGACCTCGGCGAAGGCGATCGCCCCGTCGGCGTCGACCAGGAAGGTGCCGCGCAGCGCCATGCCGGCCTTCTCGTTGAACACGCCGTAGGCCTTCGCGACCTCGCCGTGCGGCCAGAAGTCGCTGAGCAGCGGGAACTCGAGGTTCTCCTGGGCCTTGAAGGCCTTGAGGCTGAACACCGGGTCGGTGCTGATCGCCAGCACCCGCACGCCGGCGTCGGTGTAGGCCGCCAGCTCGTCGCGCAGCTGGCAGAGCTCGCCGGTGCAGATCCCGGAGAAGGCGAAGGGGTAGAAGACCACCAGGACGGGGGCGCCCCGCAGGTCGGCCAGGGAGACGACCTGCTTGTCCTGGTCGGGCAGGCTGAACTCGGGCGCGCGGTCACCGACGGAGAGGCTCATGCGGCCGATCGTGCCTCAGCGCTTGCTGCGCGCGGCCTTCGGGGTGACCAGGCGGATGCCCGACCAGTCCTTGGCCGCGGAGATGCTGCTGGTCTGCGAGAGGCCCGCCGTGGGCGCCACCTCGGTGACGTCCCCGGGCTCCACGTGGCCGGGGCGACCCGACTTGGGCACCAGGAGCCAGACCACGCCCTCGTCGGCCAGCGAGGTCAGGGCGTCGGTGAGCGCGTCGAACAGGTCGCCGTCGTCCTCCCGCCACCAGAGCACGACGACGTCGGCCACCTCGTCGGTGTCCTAATCCACCATCTCGCTGCCCGAGGCCTCGATGATGGAGTCGCGCAGGTCCTCGTCGGCGTCCTCGCTCCAGCCGAGCTCCTGCACGACCATGCCCGGCTTGATACCCAGCCGGGCCGCCATGCCGGCGCTGTCGACGCTCATCCCTGCTGCTCCTCCATGGATCGGTCTGCTGACCTGGTGTGGGGTGGATGGTGCCCTGTCGGGCCGGTGCCCGCGCGGGGAGGCGTCACGCCGCCGGCCGGGAAGGGGACGGGATGGGGCGGGCGGAGGCGCACGGGACGGGGACGGACACGACCAGCGGGAGAACCACCCGCAGCCCGGTCATGTCACCCCTCTCGCCTCGCCGATGCGCCCTACCCGGACGTCGTCCCCCGGGACGGCACCGCCTGGTGCGGCGCCGCAGGCGGAAGCGTAGGGCATGACCGGCACGGCGCAAGCCTGGTAGGGCCGTCGCGGCCTCCTTCCCCCGCGCGGGTCCGGCGACACGACTTGTCCCACACAGCGGTCCGGACGTGACGAGGGTGACGTCGAGGGGAGACGATGGGGGCATGAGCTCACCGCAGCAGCCGGACGGCGACCCCGCCCAGGCAGGACAGGCCCGCGCGGTCATCACCGACGGGCTCCCCAGTCAGCTGGTCGACACCGACCCCGACGAGACCCAGGAGTGGTTGGAGTCGCTCGACGCGGTCGTCGACCACGCCGGCCGCAACCGGGCGCGGTACCTGATGCTCCGCATGCTCCAGCGCAGCCGCGAGCAGCAGGTCGGCGTCCCGGCCCTGCGCAGCACCGACTACATCAACACGATCCCGCCCGAGCGCGAGCCGTGGTTCCCCGGTGACGAGGACGCCGAGCGCCGGATCCGTGCCTACATCCGGTGGAACGCCGCGATCATGGTGCACCGGGCGCAGCGACCCGGGATCGGCGTCGGCGGGCACATCTCCTCCTACGCCTCGTCGGCCTCGCTGTACGAGGTGGGCTTCAACCACTTCTTCCGCGGCAAGGACCACCCCGGCGGCGGCGACCAGATCTGGTTCCAGGGGCACGCCTCCCCCGGCATCTACGCCCGCGCGTTCCTCGAGGGGCGGCTGACCGAGGAGCAGCTCGACGGCTTCCGCCAGGAGGTCAGCCACCCCGGCGGCGGGCTGTCGTCCTACCCGCACCCGCGGCTCATGCCCGAGTTCTGGGAGTTCCCCACCGTCTCGATGGGGCTGGGCCCGCTCAACGCGATCTACCAGGCGCGGTTCAACCGCTACCTGCAGGCCCGCGGCGTCAAGGACACCTCCGACCAGCACGTGTGGGCCTTCCTGGGCGACGGCGAGATGGACGAGCCCGAGTCGCTCGGCGCCATCGGCCTCGCCGCCCGCGAGGAGCTGGACAACCTCACCTTCGTCATCAACTGCAACCTGCAGCGGCTCGACGGCCCGGTGCGCGGGAACGGCAAGGTGATCCAGGAGCTGGAGAGCTTCTTCCGCGGCGCCGGCTGGAACGTCATCAAGGTGATCTGGGGCCGCGGCTGGGACAAGCTGCTGGCCGCCGACCGCGACGGCGCGCTGGTCAACCTGATGAACTCCACGCCCGACGGCGACTACCAGACCTACAAGGCCGAGGACGGCGCCTTCGTCCGCGAGCACTTCTTCGGCCGCGACCCGCGCACCCGCAAGCTGGTCGAGGGGATGAGCGACAAGGAGGTCTGGGACCTCCAGCGCGGTGGTCACGACTACCGCAAGGTCTACGCCGCCTACAAGGCCGCGATGGACCACAAGGGCCAGCCCACCGTCATCCTCGCCAAGACCATCAAGGGCTGGACGCTGGGCAACCACTTCGAGGGCCGCAACTCCACGCACCAGATGAAGAAGCTGACCGCGGAGGACCTGGCGAACTTCCGGGACCGGCTGTACCTGCCGATCCCCGACGAGCAGCTGGACAAGACCCTGCCGCCCTACTACAAGCCCGACCCGGACTCCGACGAGATGCAGTACATGCTCGAGCGGCGCCGGGCGCTGGGCGGGGCGGTACCGCGCCGGCGGTCGGAGTTCAAGACCCTCAAGGCGCCCGACGACAAGGCGCTCGACGTGCTGCGCCGCGGCTCGGGCAAGCAGGAGGTGGCGACGACGATGGCGTTCGTCCGCCTGCTCAAGGAGCTGCTCAAGGACTCCGAGCTCGGCCCGCGGTTCGTCCCGATCATCCCGGACGAGGCCCGCACGTTCGGGATGGACAGCCTCTTCCCGACGCAGAAGATCTACAACCCGGCGGGCCAGCGGTACACCTCGGTGGACCGCGAGCTGATGCTCACCTACAAGGAGTCCGAGCAGGGTCAGATCCTGCACGAGGGCATCAACGAGGCCGGCTCCACGGCGTCGTTCACCGCCGCCGCGTCGTCGTACGCGACGCACGGCGAGCCGATGATCCCGATCTACATCTTCTACTCGATGTTCGGGTTCCAGCGCACCGCCGACTCCATCTGGGCCGCCGCGGACCAGATGAGCCGCGGCTTCCTGCTCGGCGCCACCGCCGGGCGGACGACGCTCAACGGCGAGGGGCTGCAGCACGAGGACGGCCACTCGCTGCTCATGGCGCACACCAACCCGGCGGTGGTCTCCTACGACCCGGCGTTCTCCTACGAGGTCGCGCACATCACCCGGGACGCCCTGGTCCGCATGTACGGGCAGGACGAGGGTGCGCCGCTGGGCGGGCACCGCTCCCCCGACGTCATGTACTACCTGACGGTCTACAACGAGCCGTTCAACCAGCCGGCCGAGCCCGAGGGCCTCGACCGGCAGGGGCTCCTGGCCGGCATGTACCGCTACGCCGAGGGCGCCGGGGGCGAGGGCCCGAAGGCGCAGCTGCTGGCCTCCGGGGTGGCGATGCCGTGGGCGCTGCGGGCCCAGCAGCTGCTGGCCGACGACTGGGGGATCTCCGCCGACGTCTGGTCGGTGACCTCCTGGACCGAGCTGCGCCGCCAGGCCGACGAGTGCGACGAGTGGAACCTCCTGCACCCGGAGGAGGAGCCGCGCACCCCGTACGTCACCGCGCGGCTGCAGGAGACCACCGGCCCGGTCGTGGCGGTCTCGGACTGGATGCGCGCGGTCCCCGACCTCATCGCGCCGTACGTGCCCGGGGGCATGTCCACGCTGGGCACCGACGGGTTCGGGCTCTCCGACACCCGCCCGGCGCTGCGCCGGCACTTCCACGTCGACGCCGAGTCGATCGTGGTGCGCACGCTCGCCTCGCTGGCCGACGAGGGCCAGGTGGAGCGGTCGACGGTCCGCCAGGCCGTCGAGAAATACCAGGTGCGCGACGTGCAGGCCGCCCCGGCGGAGCAGCGGTCGGACCCCAGCCCGGCCACCTGAGGAAGAACCCGATGACAGCGGGGCCCGGGCACGATGCGCCCGGGCCCCGCTGCCTGCTCACACCCCGCGGTGGCGGCGGATGATCTCCGCGTAGGCGCGACCGCTGTCCTTGACGGTCCGCTGCTGGGTCTCGTAGTCCACGTGCACCAGGCCGAAGCGCTGCGCGTAGCCACGGGCCCACTCGAAGTTGTCCAGCAGCGACCACGCGAAGTAACCGCGGACGTCGGCACCGGTCCCGATGGCGGCGGACACGGCCTGGAGGTGGCGGAGCAGGTAGTCGACCCGCTCGGGGTCGTGCACCGCGCCGTCGTCGGACACCTCGTCGTCCCAGGCCGACCCGTTCTCGGTGATCACCAGCGGCAGCCCCGGCGCCTGGTCCTTCAGCCAGAGCAGCAGCGCGGTGAAGGTGTCCGGGCTGATCCCCCAGCCCATGGTGGTGGTCGGGCCCGCGGGGTCCAGCTCGACGACGTCCTCGCCGCCGATGAAGCAGGTCGGCGCCATGCCCTCGGGCCGGGTGCCGGCGCGCACGGTCTGCTCGAAGTAGTAGTTGACGCCGAGCCAGTCCAGCGGGGCGGCGATGGTCGCCAGGTCCCCGTCCTCCACCGGCAGCGGCGCACCGGCCGCGGCCAGGTCCGCGACGACGTCCTCGGGGTAGGCGCCCTGCACGATCGGGGTGAGGAACATCCGGTTCTGCTGCCCGTCGAGCCGGCGGGCTGCGTCGACGTCCTCGGGCCGCTCGCTGGCCGGCGTCATCGGCGTGAAGTTCAGCGTGACGCCGAGGCTCTCGACGCCCTTGTCGCGCAGCACCCGCGCGGCGAGGCCGTGCCCGAGCAGCAGGTGGTGGACCGCCCGCGAGGCGGAGCCGGCGTCGCGCACCCCCGGCGCGTGCTCGCCCGCCTGGTGACCCAGCAGCGCGCTGACCATCGGCTCGTTCAGGGTCGACCAGTTCCGCACCCGGTCGCCGAGCGCGTCGTGGACGATGCCCGCGTAGTCGGCGAACCGGGCGGCGGTGTCGCGGTTCGTCCAGCCGCCGCGGTCCTGCAGCGCCTGCGGCAGGTCCCAGTGGTAGAGCGTGATCCACGGGTCGATCCCGCGGGAGAGGAGTTCGTCGACCAGCCGGCTGTAGAAGTCCAGCCCCCGCTGCTCGATCCGCTCCGCGCCCTCGGGCAGCACCCGCGCCCAGGCGACGGAGAAGCGGTAGGCCTGCAGCCCGAGGTCGGCCATCAGCGCGACGTCCTCGCGGTAGCGGGTGTAGTGCTCGACGGCGACGTCACCGGTGTGCCCCTGGAACGTGCGGCCGGGCGTGTGGCTGAACGTGTCCCAGATCGAGCGCCCCCGGCCGTCGGCGTCGACGGCGCCCTCGATCTGGTAGGCGGCCGTCGCGGCGCCGAAGAAGAAGGCGGGCGGGAAGCTCGGGCTCGCTGCGGGTCGGGTGCGCGGGTCGGTCGAGGTCATGGGCAGGTGCTCCAGGGCGAGGGGACGGCGGTGCGCCGACACGGTGGAAGACGACGTGGAAACGCTCCCACAGTCTGCCCGAGCCCGCGGTCCCCCGGGCGGCTCGACCTCGTCCGGGACCTCGTTCTCGTGCACCTCCGGCGTTACGGTGGGCCCCGGCCGACGTCGGTGGCCGCCGTCCGACCGTCCCGAGGAGCTCCCATGACCAGCACCGGCGCGCGCCCCACGACGCCCACGCTGGACGAGGTCGCCGTCCTGGCCGGGGTCTCGCGGGCCACCGTGTCGCGGGTCATCAACGACTCGCCGCGGGTGAGCCCCTCGGCGCGGGACGCCGTCCAGGCCGCCGTCGCGCAGCTGCGGTACGTGCCGAACCGGATGGCCCGCAGCCTGGTCACCCGGCGCACCGACACGATCGCGCTGGTGCTGTCGGAGACGAACACCCAGATCTTCTCCGACCCGTTCTTCGCCCGCATCGTCCGCGGCGTCACCGCGGCGCTGGCCGACACCGACCTCACCGTCGTCCTGTTGGCCGCCCGGGACGGCCGGGAGCAGGAGAAGGCCGGCCGGTACGTCCGCCAGGGGCACGTCGACGGGGTGATCCTCATGTCGATGCACCACGACGACGTGCTGCCCGCGGTGCTGGCCGACGCGTCCGTCCCCCTGGTCCTCTTCGGCCGGCCGCTGGACGGCGGGACCTTCTCCTACGTCGACGCGGACAACACCGGCGGGGCGGCGATGGCCGCCCGGCACCTGGTGGAGCAGGGCCGCCGCCGGATCGGCACGGTGACCGGCCCGCAAGACATGAACGCCGGCATCGACCGGTTCGCCGGCTTCCGCACCGCCCTGGCCGACGCCGGGCTGCCGCTGCCGGCGGAGCGCTGCGCCAAGGGGGACTTCACCGAGGCCGGCGGGGCGCGTGCCACGGCCCGGCTGCTCGAGCAGGCCCCCGACCTCGACGCGGTGTTCGTGGCGTCGGACCCCATGGCGGTCGGTGCCCTCCGGGTGCTCGCGGAGTCCGGGCGCCGGGTGCCCGACGACGTGGCGGTCGTCGGCTTCGACGACGCGCCGGTCGCCGCCGAGTCCGACCCGCCGCTCACCACCGTCGCCCAGCCGCTGACCGAGATGACCCAGGAGCTGACCGACCTGCTGCGCCGGCAGATCGAGGGCTCCCGGGAGGTCGAGACCCGGATCTGCGACACGCACCTCGTGCGCCGCGCCTCCGCGTAGGCCCGGGTCCGGGGCGGGGCGCTCAGCCGGAGAGCGCCTGCAGCGCCATCTGCGCGTAGAGCGCCACCCCGGCCGGCAACGGCTCCTCGTCGAAGACCACCAGGTTGGAGTGGTTGGCCGGCGCCGTCGCCGGGTCCACCCCCGGTGGGCAGGCACCCAGCCACGCCATGACGCCGGGCACCCGCTGCAGCACGTAGGAGAAGTCCTCGGCGCCCATGAGCGGCGCCGGCATCAGCACGGCGGCGCGCGGACCGAGCAGCTCGGCCGCCGTCCGGAGGACCTGCGCGGCCACCCCGGGGTCGTTCATGGTCACCGGGTAGCCCTCGATGTGCTCCCAGTGCAGCTCCAGCTCGTGCGCGGCCGCGACGTGCGTGGCCACCCGCTGGACCGACGCCACGACGTCGGCCCGCCGCTCCCGGGACAGGGTGCGGATCGTGCCCTCGAGGTAGGCGGTGTCCGGGATGACGTTGTTCGTGGACCCGGCCTCGATGTGCGCGACGGTGACGACGGCGGGATCGAAGACGTCGACCCGGCGGGTGACCATCGACTGCAGCGCCAGCACGATCTCCGCCGCCACCGGGATCGGGTCGGCGGCGGCGTGCGGCTCGGAGGCGTGCCCCCCGCGGCCGCGCAGCGTCATCCGCCACTGGTCCGCGGCGGCCATCATCGGGCCGGGACGGACGTTGATCGTGCCGCTGGGCAGCGTCGAGGAGATGTGCAGGGCGAACGCCCCGCTCACCGGGGCCTCCGGGACGACGTCGAGCAGCCCCTCGTCGAGCATGTACCGCGCGCCGTGGAAGCCCTCCTCCCCCGGCTGCACCATGAAGACCACCTGGCCGGCCAGCTGGTCGCGGCGCGCCGCCAGCAGCCGGGCGGCGCCGACCAGCATGGCCACGTGCGTGTCGTGCCCGCAGGCGTGCATGGCGCCGGGTACCTGCGAGCCGAACGGCAGGCCGCTGGCCTCGTGCACCGGCAGGGCGTCCATGTCCGCGCGCAGCAGGTAGGTGGGCCCCGGCCGCGCCCCGCGCAGCACCCCGACCACGGAGGTGGTCGTGGTCCCCGTGGTCACCTCGATCGGCAGCTCGGCGAACGCCTCCAGCACCGCCGCCTGCGTCCGCGGCAGGTGCAGGCCGATCTCCGGGTGGCGGTGCAGCTGCCGGCGCAGGTCGATCGTGCGGTCGGCGTCGGAGTATGCGCCGGCGAGCAGCGAGGGAGCCGATTCCATGGTCACCACTCTGCCCAGGCCGGCCGGGCTTCATCCACCTGCCACACCACGACGGTCCCGGCGCCGTCCGCCTGCGGCTCCCCCTCCGCCAGCACCCGCACCTCCGCCTCCCCGACGGCCAGCGCCAGGCCCGGCGGCGGCCCGGCCGCGGCCGGCCCCACCCAGAGTCGGGCGTCGGGACGGCGCAGGTCGACCCAGCCGCCGGCCGCCCGGTGCACCTCGTGCCCCGCGGGCTCCCCCGGCGCCGCGCTGCGCAGGTAGCACTGCAGCACCCGGGCGCCGTCGGCCCCCGCCACCTCGTCGTGCGCGAGCCCGGCCCCCGCGCGCAGCACCGCGACGTCGCCCGCGGACACCACGGCCCCGGTTCCCCAGCGGTGGTCCAGCGACCCGCTCAGGACAACGGCCACGACGTCCACCGCTCGGTGGTCGTGCCGCCCGTACCCGGCGCCCGGCGCCAGCCGGTCGTCGGTGACCCGCAGCAGCGGGCCCAGGGAGCCGTCCCCGGGCGCCAGCACGGCCCGCGAGTCGAGGGCGGTCACGGCCGGCCCGGCAGGGGTGCGACGGCGGCAGCCGGGAGGAGGTCCACCGCGCCACTCTGCCCGACGTCGGACGGCCATGACACGCTGACCCGGTGACCCGGGTGAGCAACCGCCCGCCGAGCGACGCGACGCTGCGGCGGCTGGAGCGTGCGTCGGGGTCGCTCGCCACCCAGGCCGTGGCCCGGATGGACGAGGACCTCCCCTGGTTCCGCGCCATGCCGGCCGACCAGCGGTCGTGGGTCACCCTCGTGGCCCAGGCGGGCATCGCCTCGCTCGTGGAGTGGTGCCGCAGCCCGGGCCGGCCGCCGCGGCTCACCGGCGAGGTGTTCGGCGCCGCGCCCCGGGAGCTGGTGCGCGCCGTGGCGCTCAAGCAGACGGTCGACCTGATCAAGGTGACCGTCGAGGTCATGGAGGAGCGCGTCGCCTCCGTCGCCGAGCCCGGCGACGAGGACACCCTCCGGCTGGCCGTGCTGCAGTTCAGCCGCGAGGTGGCCTTCGCCACGGCGCACGTCTACGCCACCTTCGCGGAGAACCGCGGCGCCTGGGACGCCCGGCTGGAGGCGCTGGTCGTCGATGGGCTGGTGCGCGGCGAGCGCTCCGAGGAGCTCTCCGGGCGGGCCGCGGCGCTCGGCTGGGCGGCCACCACCCCCGCCCTCGTCGTCGTCGGCGCCACCCCGGCGGGGGTCGACGACCCGCACGGTGCCGTGCGCCGCACCGCCCGGACGCTGCGCTGCGACGTGCTGGTCGGGGTGCACGCCGACCAGCTGGTCGTGGTGCTGGGCGGCGGTGAGGACCTCCCGGCCGTGGCCGACCGGGTGAGCGACGAATTCGGCGACGGCCCGGTGGTCACCGGCCCGGTGGTGGACGGGCTCGGGCGGGCCGCGGTGTCCGCCGCCGCGGCGCTGGCCGGGCTGCGCGCCGCCCGCGCATGGCCGGAGGCCCCGCGGCCCGTCCCGGCCGACGCGCTGCTCGCCGAGCGCGCGCTGGACGGCGACCCGCTGGCCCGCGCCGCGCTGCAGGAGCAGGTGGCCGCCCCGCTGCGGTCGGCCGGGGGCGGCGTCCTGGAGACCGTGCGGGCGGTGCTCAGCAGCGGGGGCAACCTCGAGGCGAGCGCGCGGGCGATCTTCGTGCACCCCAACACCGTCCGGTACCGGCTCCGGCGAGCGGCGGAGCTGACCGGGCTCTCGGCCACCGACCCGCGCGGCAGCTGGACCCTCCAGGTGGCCCTCGCCCTCGAGGCCCTGGACAGCGACCGCTCGCTCTGGCACTGAGGGGCAACCCACACCCAGGAGTGCGGTTCCCACCACTCCGGAGCCCCTCACCAGCCCGAACGCATGCGTGTGTTGGAGGGTTTCTACAAAGATCACCCCGGCGCTTTCGTACCTGAACACGACGCGGCGGCTCGCGATCACTGGCACGGTGAACGGGTGCTCGCCGTCCTCGCCCCGGGTCAGGGTGCGCAGAAGCCCGGGATGCTGACCGACTGGCTCGACCTCCCCGGCGCGGAACCGTTCTTCCGCTGGGCCGGGGCGATCGCCGGTGCCGACCTGCTCTCGCTCGGCACCACCGGCGACGCCGAGGCCATCAAGGACACCGCGGTCACCCAGCCGCTGGTGGTCGCCATGAGCCTGTTCGTCGCCCGCGAGCTCGGCGGGCTGCCCGGCCCGGTCGCCCACACGCCGCAGGCCGGGCGCGACGTGGTGATCACCGGGCACAGCGTCGGCGAGCTCACCGCCGCCGCGCTGGCCGGGGTGCTCTCGGTCGAGGCCGCCATCGCACTCACCGCCGTCCGCGGCCGCGCCATGGCCGCCGCCTGCGCGCAGACCCCCACCGGGATGTCCGCCGTCCTGGGCGGTGACCCGGCCGAGGTGCTCGCCGCCATCGAGCGGCACGGGCTGGCCCCCGCGAACATGAACGGCGCCGGCCAGATCGTCGCGGCCGGGCAGCTCGACGGGCTCGACGCCCTGCGGGCCGACCCGCCGGCCAAGGCGCGGGTCATGCCCCTCCCGGTCGCCGGCGCGTTCCACACCCACCACATGGCACCGGCCCGCGAGGAGCTCGAGGGCCTGGTCGGCGGGCTGCGGCCGGCCGACCCCAGCCGGCTGCTGCTGTCGAACGCCGACGGCGCCGCGATCGGCTCCGGCGCCGAGGCGCTGGCCCGCCTGGTCAGCCAGGTCACCAGCCCCGTCCGCTTCGACTCCTGCCTGGCCACCATGCGGGAGCTCGGCGTCACCGCCGTCATCGAGCTGCCGCCCGCCGGCGCGCTGGCCGGCCTGGCCAAGCGCGAGTGGAAGGGCGCCGGCATCGAGGTGCTCGCCGTCAGCAGCCCGGCCGACCTCGACCACGCCCGCGCGCTCATCGAGGCCGAGCGCGGCCGGGCCGAGGCCGAGCACCTCCCCGACTGGCGGATGGTCGTGGCCCCGGCCCGCGGCACGGTCAGCCCCGCGGAGGTCGCCGAGGGCACACACCTGCCCGCCGGCACTCCCCTGGGTTGCATCCGCGGCCGCAGGGAAGAAGTGAACGTGTCGGCCGCCTACGACGGCGTGCTGGCCGAGTGGCTGGTGCACGAGGGCGACCTCGTCGACGCCGGCGACCCGATCGCCCGGCTCTACCCGGAGGTGACCCCGTGATCGAGCACCCGAGATCACGACAGAGCACCGCACCCGCGGTCACGTGCCCGACGAGCGCCGGCGAGGAGTCCGCGTGACCGCCCTGAAGCTGCCGCCGGTGGCCGCCGGCGCCCGCATCCTCGGCTTCGGGAGCTACCGCCCCCGCCGCCGCGTCACCAACGACGAGCTCGCCCAGCGGATGGACACCAACGACGAGTGGGTCCAGAGCCGGGTGGGCATCGCCGAGCGCCGCTGGGCCGAGCCCGACGAGACCCTCGTGGAGATGTCGGTCGCGGCGGGCGGCAAGGCCCTGGCGGCCAGCGGCCTGGACGCCGGCGACATCGACCTGGTGCTGCTCGCCACCACCAGCCCGCCGAAGGCGATCCCCGGCCTGGCGCCGCGGATCGCGCACCAGCTCGGCATCCCCCGCCCGGGCGCCTTCGACGTCAACGCCGGCTGCGCCGGCTGGTGCTACGCGCTCAGCGCGGCCGCCGACGCCATCCGCAGCGGCACCGCGCGCAACGCCCTGGTCATCGGCGGCGAGCGGCTCACCGACTACACCAACCTCGACGACCGGGCGACGGCGGTGATCTTCGCCGACGGCGCGGGTGCGGCGGTGGTGACCGCGTCCGACGAGCCGGCCATCGGCCCGGCGGTGTGGGGCAGCGACGGCGACCTGCACGAGGCGATCGCCATCCCACCGGACGAGACCGGCATGAGCATGGCCGGCCAGGCGGTGTACCGCTGGGCCACGACCAAGCTCACCGACACCCTCGTCGAGGCCATGCGCCGGGCCGGCGTCGGCCCCGAGGACATCGACGTCTTCGCGCCCCACCAGGCCAACCTGCGGATCATCGAGCTCATGGCCAAGCGGCTCAAGCTGCCCGAGCGCACGGTCATCGCCCGCGACGTCGTCCGGTCGGGGAACACCTCGTCCGCGTCGGTGCCCCTGGCGCTGGCCGCCCTGATGGAGAGCGGCGAGGCGAAGAGCGGCGACCTCGCGCTCCTGCTCGGCTACGGAGCGGGCCTGACCTTCGCCGGCCAGGTCGTCATCCTCCCGTGACCCCCACAGACCCCCGGGGCATCCCGCCCCGGACGACGAACGGCCCCGTCCAGGGCACCGCCGCGCGCGTGCGAGCGGTGGGCAGGACGGGGTCGGTCTACCGCCCCACCCGAGAGAGAGGACCCGTCGCGTGAGCAGCACCCAGGAGATCCAGTCCGGTCTGGCCGAGATCCTGGAGGAGGTCGCCGGGGTGAGCCCTGCTGACGCCACCCCGGAGAAGTCCTTCACCGACGACCTCGACGTCGACTCCCTGTCGATGGTCGAGATCGCCACCGCCGTCGAGGACAAGTTCGGCGTCGCGATCCCGGACGACCAGCTCGCCAACATCAAGACCGTCGGCGACGCGATCAGCTTCATCGAGAAGAACCAGTAAGCCCCTCCCTGCCCCCCGCGCCTCGCACGCCGCGCGGGAGCCGCAGGGAACTCGGGTCCCGCCGGCCGACCGCCGGCGGGGCCCGGCTCCACCGATCCGGCCCCACCCGGCCGTCGCCCGCACGAGGAGATCCCATGAGCTCGTCCACCACTGACGTCGTCGTCACCGGCCTCGGTGCCACCACGCCGCTCGGCGCCGACGTGGCCAGCACCTGGGATGCCCTGCTCGCCGGGCGCTCGGGGGTCAGCCGCATCACCGACGAGTGGGTGCAGGAGTTCCCCGCCCAGCTCGTCGCCCGCCTGGCCACGGACCCGTCCGAGCAGATCGACCGGGTGCGCGCCCGGCGGCTGGACCGCAGCCAGCAGGTCGCCGTCATCGCCGCCGAGCAGGCCTGGGCCGAGTCCGGGGCCGCCCACGCGGGCGTCGCCCCCGAGCGGATCGCCGTCGTGTTCGGCACCGGGATCGGTGGCGCGCTGACGCTGCTCGGGCAGGACGACGTCCTCGAGGCGAAGGGCCCCAAGCGGGTCTCCCCCTTCACCATCCCGATGCTCATGCCCAACGGCCCGGCCGCCGCCGTCGGGCTGGCCATCGGCGCCCGGGGCGGCGTGCACGCCCCGGTCAGCGCCTGCGCCTCCGGCGCCGAGGCCATCCGCTGGGGCCTGGACCTGCTGCGCTTCGACCGGGCGGACATCGTCCTGGTCGGCGGCGCGGAGGCGTGCGTCCACCCGCTGCCGATGGCCGGCTTCGCCGCGATGCGCGCCATGTCCACCCGCAACGACGAGCCCGAGCGCGCCTCCCGCCCCTTCGACAAGGGCCGGGACGGCTTCGTCCTGGGCGAGGGCGCCGCTGCGCTGGTCCTCGAGCGGGCCGACTCCGCCGCCGCCCGCGGCGCCCGGGTGCACGCCCGGCTGGCCGGGGCCGGCGCGACCGCCGACGGCTACGACCTGGTGGCCCCGCACCCGGAGGGCGAGGGCGCCGGCCGCGCGATCACCGCCGCCCTGCGCGACGCGGGCCTGTCGGCCACCGACGTCGGCCACGTCAACGCGCACGCCACCTCGACGCCGGTGGGCGACACCGCCGAGGCCGCCGCGATCCGGTCCTCGCTCGGCGAGCACGTCATGGTCAGCGCCACCAAGAGCCAGACCGGCCACCTGCTGGGCGCCGCCGGGGCGCTGGAGTCGGTGTTCACCATCCTCGCCCTGCGCGAGCAGATCGTCCCGGCGACGGCGAACCTCGACGACCCCGACGACGACGCCAACGTGCAGTCGCTCGACATCGTCCGGCAGGAGCCCCGCAAGGCCTCGCTCACCGCGGCGGTCAACGACTCCTTCGGCTTCGGCGGGCACAACATCGCGCTGGTCTTCACCACCGCCTGACGCAGGACCCCGTCCCCTCCCCCCCGCGCAGGCTCCGGGCGAGCCTCCGGACGGGGCCACTAGACCCGGAGGTACCCGTGACGACAGCCCAGGCGGCACCGCCGCTGCCCGCTCCCGACCCGCGCGACCCCGAGGACCGCCTCCGGCGGTTCTTCGACGAGGGCTCGCTGCGCCCGCTCGGAGCCCGGGACACCTCCGGGGTGCTCGCCGGCCGCGGCACGGTCTCCGGCAGCCCGGCCGTCGCGTTCTGCACCGACGCCACCGTGATGGGTGGCGCGATGGGCGTCGACGGCTGCCGGCACATCGTCGACGCGATCGACACCGCCCTGCGCGAGCGCGTCCCCGTGGTGGGCATCTGGCACTCCGGCGGCGCCCGGCTGGCCGAGGGCGTCACCGCGCTGCACGCCGTCGGCGAGGTGTTCGCCGCCATGGTTCGCGCCTCCGGCCGGATCCCGCAGATCTCCGTGGTGCTCGGCCCGGCCGCCGGTGGCGCGGCCTACGGCCCGGCGCTCACCGACCTGGTCATCATGGGCCCCGCGGGACGGGTGTTCGTGACCGGCCCCGAGGTCGTCCGGTCGGTGACCGGCGAGAACGTGGACATGGAGAGCCTCGGCGGCCCGGACACCCACGGCCGGCGCAGCGGCGTGGTGCACGTGGTCACCGACTCCGAGCCGGCGGCGCTGGAGACCGCCCGGCTGGCCGTCGACCTGCTCGCCGCCCAGGGCACCTTCGGGCCCGCGGCCGAGCAGGCCGGCCCCGACCTCGCCACCTTCCTCCCCGAGCAGACCAACCGGGCCTACGACGTCAAGCCGCTGGTGTCGGCGGTGCTGGACGAGCCCGGCCTGGAGCTGCACCCGCGGTTCGCGCCGAACGTCGTCACGACCCTGGGCCGGCTGGCCGGGCGCACGGTGGGGGTCATCGCGAACAACCCCCTCCGCCTGGGCGGCTGCCTGGACTCGGCGTCGGCGGAGAAGGCCGCCCGCTTCGTCCGGATGTGCGACGCGTTCGGCGTCCCGCTGGTGGTGCTCGTCGACGTCCCCGGCTACCTGCCCGGCGTCGGCCAGGAGTGGGACGGCGTCGTGCGCCGCGGGGCCAAGCTGCTGCACGCCTTCGCCGAGGCCGTGGTGCCGCGGGTGACGCTGGTGACCCGCAAGTCCTACGGCGGCGCCTACATCGCCATGAACTCCCGGTCGCTCGGGGCGACGGCGGTCTTCGCCTGGCCCGGCGCCGAGGTCGCCGTCATGGGCGCCAAGGCGGCCGTGGGCATCCTGCACCGCAAGAAGCTGGCCGCGGCCCCCGTCGGGGAGCGCGAGGCGCTGCACGCCCAGCTGGCCGAGGAGCACGAGCGGATCGCCGGCGGGGTGAACCGGGCGCTGCAGATCGGCGTGGTGGACGAGGTCGTCGATCCGGCGGGCACCCGTCAGCGGCTGATCGAGGCCTTGGCCGCGGCGCCGCTCGGCCGCGGGGCGCACGGCAACATCCCGCTCTGACCGGGGCCTGAGCCCGCGCGCCCTGCCGCGGCAGCGATGTCCCTGGTCCCGACGTCCCGGGACCAGGGATGTCAGCGCCAGGGACACCGCCGGGCCGCCGACCGCGGCCGGGAACGTGGAAGGGCCGTCCCGGCGTCGCTTCCCCGACGACGCCCGGACGGCCCGTTCCAGGCTACGACGTTCCCCCGGGGCGCCCGGGAGTGTCGTAGCGGACTTGTTACCCGGCCCCGCCGCGGCGGGGCCCGGGCTCAGACGACCTGGTGGAGCCAGGTCACCGGGCTGCCGTCGCCGGCGTGCCGGTAGACCTCGAGATCGGCGTCCCAGGCCGCGCCCAGCAACTGGTCGACACCGTGGCGGAAGGCCTCCACGGAGGTCGCCGTGGCCGCCAGGTGGCGCAGCTGCTGCTCGGTGACGATGAGGTCGCCGTTGGCGCTGGTGGGCGCGCGGAAGACCCCGTGCCCGGGCACGTAGGACATGCGCTCGCCGTCGTTGCCGTAGCTGGCCTCTTCGGTCACCTCGAAGCGCAGCATCGGCCACGCGCGCAGCGCAGCAACCAGCTTGGCGGCGGTTCCGGGCGAACCCGTCCACGCCACCTCGGCACGGTAGGAACCGTGCGCCGCGGGCTGCTCAGCCCACGACAGGGAGACCGGCGCGCCGACGACGCGTTCCAGCGCCCACTCGACATGCTGGCAGAGCGCCTTCGGGCACGCGTGCACGAAGACGACACCCTGGGTAGACCGTCGCTGCACGGGGCACCTCCATCGACTCGATCGGTCTCGTCTTCCCCTACGGACCCATCGAATTCGGTGACGCGCCGTTATCGGCAGTGGCGGAGCAGGGCTCCCACGACAAGTCTGCACGATGGTGACCCCATCGCGCCAGCCCGGGAGGGACTCCTGGGACGAAAGTGACTACAGCGCCTGTCGTCGCCGTCTTGTCCCTGGTCAGCGGCTGATATCACGATCGCGGAGGTCGCGTCCAGTCGTCCCAGGGTATTCACAGGTACCCCTGCGTGACCCCACGGTGGCCGCGTGCGAGACCCGGGGTCGTGCGACGCTCAACGAGCCGCCGCGCTCACGCTGAGTGATGATTCGAGCAGGCACTCCCGGTCATCGGCCCCGGTGACCAGCGCGAGCGCCGAGAGTCTGGTCACCGTGCGTGGCGAGGCCAGCACGACGGGTGGGTCAGTTGCGAGATCAACCGCCCCGCGCGCTGACCCGGTCGCCGCCGCCGGTCTTCGCCCGGTACATCGCCACGTCCGCCCGGTGCAGCAGCTCCTCCACCGCGTCCCCGGGCTCGATCGCGGCCAGCCCGACACTGGCCGTGACCCCGTAGCGGGCGCCGGTGGCCGCGACCGCCGCCCGCAGCCGCTCGGCGAGCAGCGCGGGAGAGAGGTCGTCGGTGACGGCGGCGAGAACGGCGAACTCGTCGCCGCCGAGCCGCGCGACGGTGTCGGTCTCCCGCACGGCCCCGCCGAGCGCCGACCCGATCGCGGTCAGCAGCGCGTCGCCGGCGGCGTGCCCGCCGGTGTCGTTGACCGCCTTGAAGCCGTCGAGGTCGACCAGGCACACGACCGCCGGGTGCCCCTGGCCGGCGGCGCGCACGGCGCCGGCGAGGCGCTCGAGGAACAGCCGGCGGTTGGGGATGCCGGTGAGGGCGTCGGTGGAGGCCAGCGCCTCCTGGGCGCTGATCAGCAGCACCTGCCGGTCGTAGCCGGCCCACGAGTTGGCCGACGACATCGCGCAGACGATCGTGAAGATCCCCATGACCGCCACGAAGAACAGGCCCCCCGTGGTCAGGCCGGGCAGCTCGACGAGGAGCAGGTAGGCCACCGTCATCAGGGTGCCCATCGCGACCACGCCCTGAGGCGGGTAGGCCACCGCCAGGTAGGTGAGGGTCAGGAACAGCAGCGCGTCCAGCGGGCTGGTCGCGCCGCCGTCGAGCCGGGTTGCGGTGATCACGACGACGGCGGTGGCGAGGGTCCAGCCGTAGAAGAGCGTCGGCCCGCGCCAGTCGCGCATCATCGCCCGCAGCGGCAGCAGCAGGACCGCCGGCGTGCAGACGACCACGATGCCGGCCAGCGCGAGCAGCGCCGCGGTCTCGCGGGTGGGCTCGGCGGTGAGGAGCACGTACCCGATGACGGCGGCCGCGGCGAGCTCGGTGACCAGGACGCCGATCCGCACGTGCCGCACCCAGTAGGCGACACGGGCGTCGTCGCGGGCCAGCGTCCGGTACAGACCGGCCCGCAACCCGGCCAGCGCGGGGCCGGAGGACGCCCCGCCCACCGCCCGCCGGTCCGCTGCCGGGTCCTCGCTCACCCCATGCCGATCGGGCCGATCCGGCGACTGCTTGACGCGCGCCTCCCCCACCCGGGTGAGCCGGTCCCTGGACGTCCGGCCGGATCCATGCCTGCCCCGCCGGCGGCCGGGTAGGGGCCCCGTGTGGGAGGACACGAGCGCACGCACCAGGGCATGGCCGACGCCGGCCGGGACGAGGTCGCCGGGATGGTCCTCGGCGCGTGGGACGCGTTCATCGCACAGGCGGAGACGGTCGACCTCGACCGGAGCTCGCGCCTGCCTGGCTGGCGCGCGCACGAGATCTGCGTCCACCTGGGGTGCTGGGACGACCACGCGGCCCTGCGCGACCTGATCGCCTCGGCCCGCTCGGGCGACGGGGGCACCCCGCCGGACCCCGACGCGGTCAACGCCCGCATCACCGCCGCGCACCGCACCGCCTCGCGCGACGAGGTGTTCGCCGCGCTGCACCGCAACCGCGAGGCGACCGCCCGGTACCTCGCCGACGAGCCGACCGAGCTCGACACCGCCCCGGCGCTCTCGGTCGTGGGCCGGGTGCCGCTGCTCAGCGTGGTGCTCGGGCAGGCCTACGAGCTCGCCGTGCACGGCCTGGACCTGGTGTCCTGCGGAGCCGCACCGCCGCCGGCCGACGTCCTCCAGTCGGGGCTGGCGGCGCTGACCGACGTGACCGGGGCGCTCGCCGCCGGCACGGGGGTGCACGGCCGGGTCACGCTGGTGACCCCGTACGGCGGCTGGGGCTTCACGGCCGACCGCCAGGGCTGGCAGGTGCGCCGGACGCCGGCCGGCGTGGTCGAGGGCCCCGCGGTCGAGGCGGCGGCCGACCTCCTGCTCGACGCCGCGTCCGGCCGGGTCAACCCGGTTCCCGCGGTCGCCCGCCGCGCGCTCAAGGTGCACGACGTCGGCGGGCTGCTGCAGCTGGCGCCGATCGTGCAGCAGGTGCCCGGCATCCCCGGCGGACCGATCCTGCAGCTCGCGGCGCGCACCGTCGGCGGCGCCGGCGGGCTGCTGGGCCGGCTCTTCGGCCGCGGCTAGGAGGCTCCCCCGCGCCGTGCGCGGCGGCGGTGCCACCACCACCCGGCCCCGGCGAGCAGCAGCACGGCCAGCACGACGAGGAGGGCCGCCGCGCCTCCGTCCACCCAGCCGGCGACGAGGGGTACCGACGCCCCCAGGCCGACCTGCACGACCGTGCTCGGCACGAGCCCGACGGCGGTGGCGGCGAGGAACGGCGCCGGCCGGACCCCGCTGAGGCCCGCCCCGTAGCTCACGACGGCGAAGGGCAGCACGGGGATCAGCCGGGCGGTGAGCACCCAGGCGAACCCGCGTTCGGTGAGCGACCGGTCGGCGCCGTTGAGCCGCGGGCCGGCCCACTGCAGCGCGGCCTGCCGGCCCAGTCCGCGGCTGAGCGCGAACGCCGCCACGGCGGCCAGCATGCCGGCGGCCATCGCCACGGTCAGGCCGGCCCCGAACCCGAGCAGGCCCCCCAGGAGCACGGAGACCACCGACCGCGGGACGGGCGCCAGGAGAACGGCCGTCGAGCCGGCGACCAGCAGGAGGCGTGTCCCGAGGCCGCCCTCGTCCAGATCCGCCCGCAGCTGACCGACCGACGGCAGGTCCGTCGTCAGCGCAGCGACCGCTCCGGCCGCCAGCACGACGAGCAGCACCACCACGCGGAGCCGGCCGGGCTTCCCCTCCGGCCGGGCACCACGCGCGGCGGCGGGACCCCGCGTGGCGCCGTCAGCCGCAGCTGCCGCCGAGGGAGACCCCGCGCTCCGCCAGCCACGGCACCGGGTTGTCACGGCTGGCGTACAGCCCGCCGTGGTGCACCTCGAAGTGCAGGTGCGGGCCGGTGGACTGGCCCTTGTTGCCGACCTCGGCGATCTGCTGACCGGCGGTGACGACCTGCCCGGCCTGGACGAAGAACTGGTTCACGTGGCCGTACACCGTGATGGCGCCGTCGGGGTGTTGGACGGCCACGGCCAGGCCGAAGCCGCTGGCCGGGCCGGCCTGCAGGACGACGCCCGGCTCCGGCGTGAACACCGGGGTGCCGATGGGGGCGGCGATGTCCACCCCGAGGTGCATGGTGCCCCAGCGGGCGCCGTAGCAGGAGGTCACCCGGCCCTGGGTGGGCGCGATCCCGCCACCGCTGGCCGACAGCGTGCTCACCGACTTCTCCGCGGCGTCCAGCCGGGTCCAGGTGGCGGCCGGGTCGGCGTCGCCCTGGACGGCGAGCATCTTGATCTCCGCCTCGCGCAGCTGGGCCTCCAGGGCCGCCTTCTCCGCGGTGAGGGCGTCGAACTCCGCCTGCGCCTCGGCGAGCAGCTGGTCGGCGACCGTCTTGGCCTCCTGCGCCTTCTTCGTCGCGGCGTCGCGCTCGGCGACGGCGGCCTTGGCCTCGCGGTCGAGGCGGGCCTCCCGCGCCTCGGTCACCTGGAGGTCCTCGAGCACCGTGGCCCGCTCCTTGCCCAGGTGGTCCAGGGTGGCGGCCTGCTGGATCAGCTCCCCGGGGCCGTCGGCGTGCAGCACCATCTCCATCTCGCTGAGCGCCTCGTCGGCGCCCATGTAGGCCTCGCGGCCGATGGTGGCGACGTCCTCCTGGGTCTTCTCGACCTCCGCGCGGACGGCGGCGAGCTCGGCGGCGATGGCGTCGGCGTGCTGCTGGGCGGTGACGAGCGCGGCCTCCGTGGCCAGCACCACGCCGCTGGCCTCCTCCGCCCGCAGCGTCATCTGCTCGAGGCGCTCCTCGGCGCCGCGGAGGCGCTCGGCGAGGCCGGAGACCTCTGCGGCGACGCGGTCGTGCTCGGTCCGGGCGTCGTCCGGCGCGGCGGAGGCGCCGGGGCTGCCGAGCATCGTCAGCGCCAGGAGCGCGGTGAACGCGGTCACTCCCGCGGCGGTGCGGCGGAGACCGAACCGGCGGGTCGCGAACCGGCGAGTGGTCGACACGGTGCGGTGGTGCTGGTGGTGCGAGGTCGCCAAGGCGACGTTCTCCGTTCCTCGGTCCGCCTACCAGGTCAGCTGACGGGTTCGGGCCGGAACGTGGCCCTACCTGTCCACCCGTGGAGGCGCGGACGGGATTCACCCCAGAAAACGATGGGTCCCCGGTCTCCCCGGCCATCAGGCCGGGCAGCTCGGCGGGGCCCGCCCGAGCCTCCGGGTTCGGGGGCGGGATCGGGTGGACCGCGACGAAGGCTACAAGCGATCCGGCGACATGTCACAGCGAGATAACGGATCGATCCGGTCCGCCCCAGGCGCCCCACGGCGTGGCGTCGGCGTGGCGTCGGCGTGGTGGCCGCGTCTGGCAGGCTGTCGGGACCGGGGCGGTAGCTCAGCCGGTCAGAGCATGGGACTCATAATCCCTGGGTCGTGGGTTCGAGCCCCACCCGCCCCACCACCTGCATGATTGCACTCTGCGAATGAAGCACACGGGAGCAAGACCCTAGGACTGTAGCCTTCGGGGAGGGGCAGGGACGGCGTCCGACCGACCCTTCAGCATCCTGACGGAGCATCCCGATGGCTCGCGCCACCAAGCAGCCGGTGGTCGTCGACGGCATCGAACTGTTCGATCTGCTGGACGACTGGCGCACCCACCTGTGAGCTCGCAACGTCGCGCCGTCCACGGTGGACAGCTACGTCATCTGCGCCCGGATGCAGCGCGCCGAGGTGGAGCGACTGGCCGCCCGGCTCCACGAGCCCGACGACCTCTGGGCCTCTGGGGTGGAGCTGGTCGAGCTGCTGGACGAGAACGGTCGACCAGCAGCGGGTCGCGGAGGCCGTCGCCGCCCTGGCCGACAGCAAACCGCACCTGATGAAGCCGCCGCGTGTGTCGAACTTCGGGCAGGGCACCCGCACGCCGGTCGACATGGGCAGCGGCACCACCTGGGGATCGGTCCTGCGCGGGCAATGAGCCCAACGTCGACCGGCCGGTGAGCCCTGAGGGGTTCACCGGCCGGTGGACCCCGCTGTACGACCCGCGTGCGGCGCTCGGACATGAGGTATGCACGACGACATGACTGCGGGGAGTCCCGAAAGGGAAGCAAGCGGGACCTGGTGGGACCCGCAACGGCCAGACCTCAAGATCTTCGGCCGCCTGACATTCGGCGGGACAGTCCCGCAGTTGGTGCTCGAGGGCGCTTTTCCGGAAGAGATGGGCGACGAGGTCGCCTTACCTCGCACTCTGCACGGCGAATGCTTCTCAAGACCTTTTACTCTCCATCGAGTCATCTCGACCGAAACTACGCAGCGTCGAGACGAGTGGCGAGCCACCTATCGGGTGCAGACGGTGGTCGAAGGTTGCCACATTGACCCGGCGGCGAAGTCTGTAGAACGAGTGCTTGTGAGATTTGCAGGCCTAGAACGCTGGATCTCCGATCGCGTCTTCCGTCACGACATCCCCCCGGAGGACTTCGGCACCGACGTCGTGACCTATAAACCCGCTCCGAGTCGAGAGGTGTCGGTGTCAGGTGAGACGCCAGGTGTACTTAAGATTTGGAGCAATAGTGTACTCCAGGGCACCGGCGTCGGGTCCAGGGTGCTAACCATCCAACACTCCGCGCAACTGGTGTTCATCGCGGCAGACGCAATGACACTCGACCATGCAACGTCCGCGATTGTCTTTCCACTGAAACAAGTTATGAGCATGTTGTTGGATACGGCTGCGATCGAGGAGTCGGTGTCAGTTCGGCTTGCGGGCGACGACGAGATGCACGAGGGCCACCCGCTGCACGACGAGAGAATCACGCCGGACGCGGAGGACCCTCTCGGAAGTCGCCTCGACTTCCTGAAACTGCCGGACGCTGGTCTGGAGGTGATGGCCTCGTGGCTGGAGCTTGCTCCGAGGTATTCGGAGGTCGCCGCCTTGGCTACAGAGGCGCTGCACGGGCATCTGCCCATCCAGAGCAGTCTGATCGCTGCGACTGCGGCGGCCGAGGGGCTGCATCGGCTTCTTATGCCTGACGACCGACTGTTGGGCCGGACCGAAAGTAGGACACTGCGGAAGAAGCTCGTTGAAGCCGCAGGCGCGGAGCACCGTGATGTCGTTCTCAACACCTTGAGTTCACTGGGTGAGGTCAGCTTGCGTACCCGGCTCGCTCACCTCGCTGAGTCGCTCGGCCCCGCCATGACGCAGCTTGTCACCGACCCCGACGCTTTTGGCGTCAGACTGGCTTGGTTCAGGAATCGCCACGCCCATCTGCTCGATAACGAGGCGCCACCCTTGGCGAACCCTGCGAAAGAGGATGCCGAGTGGATAGCCCAAGTCACGCTAACGCGCATCTGTGCCCGGGTGGTTGTAGCAAAGCTATTGACCTTGTGCGCTTGTGATGCGACGGTGCTAGGAAACGCGTTGCGCGCCTCGGCCGATGTTCAGTCGTGGAAAAGTCAGGCGCGCGAACTGATGCCCGAAGTAGTAGCCCCTGGACCTCAGGACATGATCTAGAGGGAACTCTCTTGGCTTCTTTGAAGCTGGAGATATGGCACAATGAGGGCCGTTAGCTAGTCTGGCAGATTCGGCCTTTGGTCCCTGTCGGGCACCAATGCGCCAGCGGCGCACCTAAGGGTCTGCGGCCCAAGGGATCACCTCCCATCAACACCGGGGCTGACCTCTTCGGAGCCAGCGCGCATGAACCTGAGCACCGGCACCGCCGGACCCCTCCTCACCCCGGAGCAGGTCGAAGACCTCCTCGTCCTGCCCGTCCTGGCCGCATCCGTGGCCCTCAACCCGCTGGTCCCCACCGTCGTCCGGCTCACCGGCTCGACCTACCGGATCCCCAAGGTCACCGCCGACCCGTCGGCCGCGTGGGTGGCCGAGGGCGCGGAGATCCCCGCCAGGGACCTCACGACCAACGAGCTGGTCGTCACCCCGTCCAAGGTGGCTGGGCTCAGCGTCATCACCTCCGAGCTGGCCGAGGACTCCTCGCCGGAGGCCACCACCGAAGTCGGTGCCGGGCTCGCCCGTGACGTCGCCCGCAAAGATCGACGCCGCCTTCTTCGGTGACGTCGCCGTCAACGCCCCGCCAGGGCTCGACAGCCTGACAGTCGGCGAGGGCAACGTGCAGGACATAGTCGCCGGGACGGCACCGATCAACCTGGACGCCTTCGCCGAGGCGCAGATGGTGGCCGGGAACGTCGGGACGGGACCTGAGGAGCTTCGTCACCAACCCGACGACGGCGCTTGTGCTGGCCAACATCTGCTGGCCGCGCCAAGCGGGCCAGTCAAAGGGCCGCACGACGCAGCCCGTACGCGCGTGGTCGACCTGCTAAAAGGACGTCGCCCAGTCGGGTCCGCCACCGCCATACGCCTTGTGGCTCAATTGGCTACGTACGTCGGCGGTGAAGACTGCGTCAAGTGGCCATCGCCGTTGCGGTCCGCTGCCCTGGCCGCCGGTTGTGAGGCGAAACCCGTCCGCAAGTCCGGTTAGTGCGGGATTGGTGAGTGAAAGTCGCTCGTAGAGCCATGAAATGAGCATCGCTACGGGCTGCGGTCCGCTACTGCCGATCATTGCGGTGCTCGCCGAGACGCCCGCCGTCGGGATAGCTCCGTTGGGGATGTAGGGCAGGTACATCTGATTCCACATGCCGAGGTCCGCGATACAGACGACGTCTAGACTTTCGCGGGGATGCTGCACGAGAGTCTCATCGTTCAGCTCCAAGTTCCGTGCGACATTGTCCCACGGTGCGGAGGCGGGAGATGTCCATGAGTGACTGTGCGCCAAGTATCCGAACGGAAAGGGTCGTAGCATTTCGCTGCGCGGTGTGCCGTTGCGCGGCTTGAGTCCACGGCTCAACTTAACTGCGGATTCGGCCGCTTCGCGGAGTCCGGCGGCGTCCGCCGTGAGCTTCACGGAGAAGGCGGCCGCCACTCCTGCCGCCAATACCCGTTCTTGAACCCTTAGTGCCGTCGGATACGACGGCGCGAAAACCACAATATCCGTTTCAAATTCATCCCCATCCCCATCCGCTTCTGGCAGGATGTACTTCCTGCGCCCTACCTCATAGCCAGGGGGCAACCACTCGGTAAGAAACTGGACCCATGTCGCTTCTGCGCCATGGCCAACCTGCTGGATGCGGGCTGGTGTCGCGGCGTCCGCTCGGAGGCGCGCGTACTCGTGGCCCATCTTGTCGGCCACCATCTCAAGCCACTCGTGATGCGCGTGCTGCATGTGCTGACCGTGGCAGGGGTCTCGGGCCCTCGCCAGCTGTGGGCGCGGTAGAACGCCGTCCCAGTGATGACGGTGCTCGACCCGGCGTCAAGGCCGACCGCTGCGGACTCGCCAGGCGTACCGAGGGAGCGCGCTGCCACCCAGGTGTGACTTTGGGCCGCCAACTTGCTCCATCTGACGTTCCCCGACCTGAGCGGCCACGCTATGGGCAAGTTCCGTTACCGGCGCGGCCCATAGGGTGGCTAACTGTGGCGAGCTACTGGGTCCCCGTCATCACAGCTAGCGGCACGGTGCTGGCGTCCATCATCACCGGCTTCATCGCCGCGAAGGTCAAACATGGCTGGGACCAGGAAGACGCCCAGGAGACCTGGGACCGCGAGCGGGCCGAGCGACGGCGAGACGAAGTCCGGGACGCGCTGATGGCGTACATGACGGCGCGGGACGCCATGGAGTTGGAGGTCATGCAAGCCTTCACGCAGGCCGCCGCTGGCTCCCCGATGACGCGGTCCGACCCCGTGCCCGCAATCATGGCCTTGAAAGGCTACGCGAGCCGTGTGCAACTGCTCGTGAACCAGGCAACCTCAGCCACGATCGGTGCAGACTTCGACCGTTTCACGACTTGGTACAAGGAACCGCCAGTGACCCCCGGCTCGGGGGGCAACGGCGCGAGCATCAGTACGACCCAGGGCATCCGGGACTTCGCCCGCACCGTCCTGAAGGACTTGCCGCTCGCGTAGCTACCCCGGTCCGCGCGCGGTCCTCCACCCCTTCGCGGAGTGTCTCCGTAGGACCCAAGTACTGGACGCATTTCGGGGCTGCGCGACCTGCGTTTCCGCAGGTACGCACAGTTTTGTTGGGCCGTGAGTGCTCATAATCCCTGGGTCGTGGGTTCGAGCCCCACCCGCCCCACGTTCTCGCGTGTGTCCCACTTCCCCGACGACGACGCCGAGCCTCGCTGAGCAGCGGGCGGTGAGAGGCTGCGGACGTGACGGATGCCGCCGCGGTCGCGCGCGAGCTGTGCGGCCCGCCCACCTCCGCCGCCGATACACCGACGACGGTGCCGCGCGAGTCCGGTCTGTACGCCTGGTGGGCCGCGCCGGGAACGCTCCCCGAGGTGTCCGGCCCGGCGCACCCGACTGCCGGTGGGCTCGAGCTGATCTACATCGGGCTGGCTCAGGACCTGCGCAGCAGGGTGGCCGGGAACCACCTCCGGGGTCCGACCGGCTCCTCCACCCTGCGCCGCGCGCTGGTCGCGCTGCTGATGCCCTCGGAGGGCTACACCACCCGGTGGACGACCGACCGCGTCGTCCCCGTCGACGCGGACGAGCTGAGGGTGTCGGAGTGGATGCAGGCCCACCTGCGGGTCACGTGGGCCACCCATCCGGACCCGAAGGCCGTGGAGGGCGAGGTGATCGCCCAGCTGGCCCCGCCACTCAACCAGCTGCACAACAAGACGCACCCGTCGTACCGGACGATCAAGGCGGCCCGCGCCGCCTACCGGGCGTCGGCCGGGCCCCGACCGCAGCGCACCGGGTGAGGGCGCTCACCCGGTCAGGGCGAACCACACCGGCAGGGTGAGCAGCGCGGCCGTCGTCGCCACGGAGGTGTGCGCGGCCACGAAGCTGCCGTTCCCGCCCATCCGGGCGGTGAGCACGTAGGACGCCGTGGCCGGCGGCACCGCCGCGAATGCCAGGACGACGGCCCGCTGGTCGCCCTCCACGCCGAGCAGCGCCGCCAGCCCGAGGCCCACGGCCGGCACCGCGACCAGCTTGACCACCGTCAGGTAGCCCGAGGCCAGCCACTCCCGCGGCGCCAGCTCCGCCAGCCGCAGCGCGGCACCGACGGTGAGCAGCCCCATCGGCACCGCCGCGCCGGCGATCCGGCCGAGCGTCGTGTCGACCGGCGCCGGCAGCGTGAGGCCGACGAGGTTGCCGGCCAGGCCGGCGACCGTCGCGATGATCAGCGGGTTGCGGACGACGGCGGCCAGCACGCCGGCGCCCGGTCGCGCCCCGGGCGACCCGGCGGTGCTCCGTGCCAGCGCCGTCACCGCCAGGACGTTCACCAGCGGCACGGAGACGCCCAGCAGGACGCCCATGAGCGCGAGCGCGGCCAGCCCTCGGTCGTCGACGAGGGCGAGGGCCAGGAAGGTGTTGAACCGGAACGCCGTCTGCCAGCCCGACGCCGCCGTCAGCCGGTCGATCCCGGGCAGCCAGCGCACGACCGCGCCGAGCAGCGCGCCCGCCACCAGCGCCCCCGCCGCAGCCACCAGGGCCGGCCCGGTGCCCGCCGCGCCCAGGTCGGCAGCCAGGGTCGTGCGCACGAGCAGGACCGGGAAGAGGACGTAGTAGACCAGCCGCTCGAGCTCGGTCCAGAACGCGGGCGAGCGCCAGGCCCAGCGGCGCAGCACCGTGCCGAGGACGATCAGCGCGAACTCCGGCAGCACGACCGCGGCTGCCTCCACGACCGCAGACTAGCCATGGCCGAGCACGCCTCCGGCCAACGCTCGGGGCGGGCGCGTCCGCCGGCGCGCTCAGTCGGCGCGGGGACCCAGCTCGTCCTCGACCGCGTCGCGCTCCACCTCGTCCAGCAGGTTCACCGTCCGCGAGATCCCGCTCGGCGGATCCGCCGGGTCGATCACGCTGACCGCGATGACGTCGAGCGGCGCCAGGTCGCTGTCCCACACCAGTCGGAGCGCCTCGTCGTAGGTGGCTTCGGCGTCGGCGTCCGGCTCCACCGTCACGTCGACGGCCGCCGTCGCGGACACCGTCAGGTCGTCCCGGTAGCGCACCTCCGCTGCCGTGACGCCGTCCCGTGCGGTCAGCTCGCGCTCGATGTCCGCCCGGGTGCCGGCGGTGCGCTCCTCCGGGCTGCCGGCCGGCCCCTCACCGCTCAGCCAGCCGCAGCCGGCCAGCGCCAGGACCGCGGGCAGCAGCAGCGCCGCAGCCGGCCGCCGGCGGCGTGGGAGGGAGCTCACTCGGGTCATCTCCTGCCGATCGCGTAGACGTGGGTGACCACCGTGGCCGGCTCGCCGGGGGCGACGAGGAACGGCGCGGCGCCGGCCCGGAACGCGGCGATCGACGGGTCGTCGCTGCGGTCGACGGCCCGGGCACCGGCCTCGTACGCGGTGGCCACGCCGTGGTTGGCGCCGATGCTGCCCTGCTGGGCATCGAAAGTCACCGTCGTGACGTTCGGGTCGTCGTCGTTCTCGCGGGCGTCGAGGTGCGGCACCAGGTCGTGCACGTTCTCCAGGGCCAGCACCTGCACCGGCGCGGGAACGCCGGCACGGGCGATCGGTGAGCCGGCGGTGACGACGCTGCGGACGTCGAAGTCGAAGTCGGGGGTGCCGGCGTCGGCGGCGGCCTGGGCGGCGACCATGCCGCCCTGGCTGTGGCCGACCAGCATCACCGGGTCCGTCGACCCCGCCCCGGCCCGCCGCAGGGCCTCCGCGACCGCCGCCTGACGGGTCGTCGCATCGCCACCGAGCACCCGCACGTTCGTGCCGAGATCGTGGGTCTGCGGATTCACCGTCGCACTCGGCGGGTTCCAGTCGGCGGTGCCGGGGATGTCGACGACGTAGGCGCGGGTGCCGTCGGCGTGGCTGATCACCCGCACGTCGATCTGGTCCGTCCGGGAGTTCGACGCGGCCGCCCGGCGAGCCAGCGCCGCCACCAGGTCGGCGACGTCCCGTGGCGGGGCGGTCGCCGCGGCGCCGGCGTCGTCGGGGAGGTCGGTGACGACCGGGGTGCCGTCGGGCCACAGCTGCCCGAGCCGGCCGGCGGCGGCCCGCACGTCCCCACCGCCGAACCACGGCGCGGCAGCCGGCGCCAGCACCCCGACCAGGCCGGCGGCGCCGGGGAGCGCACCGGCCACGTCGTCGACGAGGCCCGGGTGCTCGGTCAGCCACAGCTCGGGGTCGTGCAGCAGGACGGCGGCGTCGGCTCCCGTGCCGGCGGGGTCCACCAGCCCCCGCGCGAGGACGCCGGCCAGCAGCACGCCGCCGGTCACCGGGAGGAGGAAGCCGCTCGCCCAGCGCAGGTCGTCGGCGAGCTCGGCCAGCGACGCATCGGCGGCGGCATAGGTCTCCGCCGCCGCCTCCAGTGCCAGCGCGCGCCCGGCGAAGGTGGCGGCGAGCGCGGTCAGCCCGCCAGGGCCGTCGAGGGCGTCGAGCAGCGCGGCCTCGAACCGGGCCACCCCCGCCGGGTCGAGCAGCGCGGAGGCGAGCAGATCCGGGTCGACCAGCACCGGGTGGCAGGCCGCGCTGGCGCGGGCCAGCAGCTCGGCCAGCCCGCTGCTGCTCCGGGCGAGCGTCGCCAGGTCCTCGAGGTCGGCCTCCAGCCCGCCGGCGCCGCCCCGGACGGTGATCTCAGGCGAGGTCATCGGAGGCCTCCAGGAGCGCGCCCACCGCCGGCGCCACCCACGCGCCCAGCTCCTCCGGGCGCACGGGGACGACGTCGACCAGGCGGCGCGCCGAGCCGTCCGCCAGCGGGCGCAGCCCCACCCAGCCGCCGTCGGTCGCCAGCCAGGAGACCTGCCCCGCGGCGACGGCCCCGCCGGTCCGGCCGAGCACCAGCGCGCTGAGCGAGCCCGCCGCGCGCCGCAGCAGCTCCCCGGCGAGCGCGGTCTCGTCGGGCCCGTCCGACGCCTCCGCGGAGGGCTCCTCCAGCAGCGCCAGGGGCAGCCGCCCGGACGGCGGCCGCTCCGGCTCGGCTCCCGACGGCGCCCCGGTCACCGCCGCAGCCGCCGGCACCGCGCGCGCCAGCTCGGCGCCCAGCCGCACGGCCGGGGCGACCGACAGCTCGACCGATCCGCCGGGCAGGGTCAGGAGGACGACCACCATCCCCCGGCCGAGGGCGAACCAGCCGGACCGTTCCCCGCCGGGCCCGGCCACCGTCAGCCGCACGGTCAGCAGCGGATCCCGCAGGAGCGCGAGGTCGGCCGACACCGCCGGCACCGGGTGGGCGCCGTCGGCGGTCAGGACGCCGCGCCGCGCCAGGGTGGCCGCGGCGGCGTCCCAGGCGCGCCCGTCCACCGGACCGGCGCGGAAGGCCGGTGGCGCCGCGGGCAGGCGGTCGCCGGTCAGGACCGACCACTCCGCGGGCCCGAGGACCAGCCGCCGCGACGGTCCCCCGCTCACCACAGCCCCAGCCGGCTCAGCCGCCCGGCGGTCGCGCGCCACGCGTCGGCGCCGACCTCGGGCAGCGCCCCCACGACGTCGGCCACGTCGGCCGCGAGGTCGCCGCCCCGCGCGGCCTGATCGGCCAGCCACCCGCGCACCTCGCGCTCGGCGCGGGCGATCGCCGCCTGCCGCTCGCGCACCTCGTCGGCGTGCCGGCGCAGCAGCTCCGCGGCCTCCTCCACCCGGCCGGCCACGGCGTCGACGTCGGCGCAGTCCCGGGCCATCCGGTCCCGGTACACCGCGGCCGCGTCGGACACCCAGCGCGCCCGCGCACCGGACCGCCGGTGCTCGTCGGCGGCGGCACGGACCTGTGCCGCGCGCCCACGCAGCTCGTCGGCGAGCGCGTCCAGGGCGGCCGGATCTCCGTACACGCCCACCACCACCCCTCCGCCGACCGGAACCGCGGGAAGCGTAGGGCGGTGCGCGCACCCGCCGGGAGCAGCGCGGAGGGGGTTGTGGACGATCGGGGCGCTCCACAGCCCGCACCCGCCGGCTCCCTGCCCGGCGCCTAGCCTGCGCGCCCCGCCCGCCCCGAGGAGATCCGCCCGTGCCCTCCGCCCTCGACCCGCGCGTCCAGGCCGTCCTGGACATCCCGCTGCACCGGTTCCTGGAGGTGGGCCTGCGCGAGGAGCAGGACCCCTCGGCGGGCATCCGGTTCCCCGTCGGCCCGGCCGCCCAGAACCCGGCCGGGATGCTCCACGGCGGGATCGTCTACGCGCTGCTCGACGTCGCCTCGTTCCTGGCGCTGCTCCCCCAGCTGTCCGCCGACGAGCACGCGGTCACCCACGACGTGGCCGCCTCGCTGCTGCGGCCGGTGCGCGCGGGCGCCGTCGTGGACCTGTCGGCCACCGTTCTCCGCCGGGGCCGGGCGGTGGCGTTCATGCGCGCCGAGGCCACCGTCGACGGCCTGCTCGTCGCCACCGGCCAGGTGACGAAGACGGTCCTCACTCCCCGCTGAGGGTCACCACAGCGCCAGCGACCGGCGGAAGATGCCGGCCAGGTCGTCGTCCGTGACCAGGCGGGGGCAGGTGGCCAGCAGGCGCTGCTGCTTCATGGCGCCGTCCACCAGGTCGGGGATGTCCCCCTCCCCGAAGCCGACCGCGCCCACCCCGTTCGGGATGTCGATGTCGCGCATCAGGTCGGCCAGCACCGTGGGCAGGAACTCGGCGAGGTCGGCGGGCCGGTCGGCGCCCGGGGCGAGCAGCTCGGCCGCGCGCACGTGCCGCTCGGGCGAGGCCTCGAAGGTGAACCGGAAGGCCTCCGGCGCGGTCAGCGCCACCGACATCCCATGCGGCACCATCGCCTCGCCGGCCGGGTAGTCCTTGGGGTGGAAGTCCTTCACCTGGCCGGCGATCGGGTAGGCGTTGGCGTGCGGGATGTGCACGCCGGCGTTGCCGAAGCCCATGCCGGCGAAGGTCGCGGCCATCGCCATCTCGGCGCGCGCCTGGGTGTCCTCGCCGTTGCGGACGGCGGTGCGGAAGGAGCCGGCCAGCAGGGTCATCGCCTTCTCCGACCACATGTCCGAAATGGGGTTGGAGCCGCAGTAGGGCACCCGCTGCTCGGGGGACTTGTGGTCGTAGGTGGTGTACCAGCGGGCGGTGTAGCTCTCCAGCGCGTGGCACAGGATGTCCATGCCCGACGCCGCCGTGACCCCGGCCGGCTGGCTGCGGGTGAGGTCGGGGTCGATGACGGCGAGGGTCGGCCGGAGCCGGGCGTGGCTGATGCCGGTCTTCACCCGCGCCGAGATCACGTCCATCACGCAGATCGTGGTGCTCTCCGCCCCGGTGCCGGTCGTGGTCGGCACGGCCACCAGCGGCTTGAGCGGCTCCGGCGGAGCCTGCCCCTTCCCCACCGGCACGTTGACGTAGTCCATGAGCTCGCCGGGGTTGGTCGTCAGCAGGTTGATGGCCTTGGCCGTGTCGATGCTCGACCCCCCGCCGACGGCGACGAAGGCGTCCCACGGGCCGGAGGCCCGCGCCTCCTCGATCGCCGCGGTGAGGCTGACGTCGGTGGGCTCGACGTGCACGCCGTCGAAGACCCGCGCCTCGATGCCGAACTGCGCCATCTGGTCGGCGACCCGCTGCGGGTGGCCGGTGGCGGCCACCCCGGGATCGGTCACCACGAGCACCCGCTTCACCCCGTACCGGCTGAGGTCGTAGCCGATCTCGTCGGAGGAGCCGCTGCCGAACTTCAGCTGCGGCGCCCCGTAGGTGAAGACGGACTCGGGGTTGCCGGGCACGGTGCTGGTCATGGGGTCTCCCTGGGCTGAACTGCTGGAACGGCGGCGCGCGGTTGCACCGAATGTTGCACGCCGGTTGTGGCTGGCACCACACCGGCGAACACTCCGGTGCACTGCCCCGTCCGTCCGCCGGACGGGCCGCCGACCAGCCCAGGAGGCCCCAGTGACCGACACCCCCGTGACCGCGCCGTACCTCGGTGAGCTGCTCAAGGACGCGCCGAGCAACTGGGGCAAGTGGGGGCCCGACGACGAGGTCGGGGCGCTCAACTACCTCGGGCCCGAGCAGGTGCTCGCCGCCGTCAAGCTGGTCCGCTCGGGGAAGGTCTTCACGCTGCAGCGCCTCATCGGCGACCCGAAGGGCGACCCGGTGTGGCCCGGCCGCACCCCCGCCGTCCGCACCCAGGTGCTGGACGAGAGCGACTGGGACGAGGGCGGCAAGGGCGCGGACTACCCCGGCGGCCTGCACTACGCCGACGACAAGATCGACGCCTACCTGCAGGGCTCGACGCAGTACGACGCCCTCGGCCACCTCTGGTACGACGGCAAGATCTGGAACGGCTTCGACGCCCGCACCACCGTCGGCGGCCTGCAGAAGGCCAGCGTGGAGCCGATCGCCCAGCGTGGCGTCGTCGGCCGGGCGGTGCTGCTGGACATGGCCCGCTTCCGCGGCAAGGCCACGCTCGAGAAGGGCGAGACCTTCACCCACGAGGACCTCGTCGCCTGCGCGGAGGCCCAGGGCACCCCGATCCAGAAGCGGGACATCCTGGTCATCCGCACCAACTTCCTGCAGCTGTTCCACGAGCAGGGCGAGGCGTTCTACGAGGGCTTCAACGAGCCGGGGCTGGTCTACTCCCCCGAGCTCGTGCAGTGGTTCCAGGACATGGAGATCCCGAACCTGGTCACCGACACGATCGCCAACGAGGTCACCTTCGACCCGAACAACGGCGTCGCCCTAGTGCTGCACAACGCGCTGATGCGCAACCTCGGCGTGACGCTCACCGAGATCGCCGACCTCGAGCAGCTGGCCGCCGACTGCGCGGAGGACCAGCAGTACGCCTTCCTCTACGTCGCCGCGCCGCTCAAGGTGGCCAAGGCCGCGGGCACGCCGGTCAACCCCGTCGTGATCAAGTAACGGCCCGGCATGAGCGCCTACGACGAACGTCCCTGGCTGGCGCTGTACGGCGACCAGCCGGCCGACTACGCCATCGAGTTCGAGAACGCTCTGGACATGTTCCGGGCCGGGGTCGAGCGGGACCCCGACGGCGTCGCCCTGCAGTACTTCGACGGGTCGATCACCCGCCGCGAGCTCGACGAGCTCAGCGACGCCCTCGCCACCGGGCTGCTGGCGCACGGGTTCGGCCCGGGCGACCGGCTGGCGGTCTACCTGCAGAACGTGCCGCAGTTCGTCATCGCGATGGTGGCGGCCTGGAAGGCCGGCGGGGCGATGGTCTCGATCAACCCGATGAGCCGGGCGCGCGAGCTGTCCTACCTGCTGAAGGACTCCGGCGCCTCGGTGCTGCTGGCCCTGGAGACGCTCTACGACGAGGTCGCCGGGGACGTCGTCCCGGACACCGACGTCCGGCTGGTGCTCACCACCAGCGCGCTGGAGTTCCAGACCCGGGACGACGAACGGCTGTTCGCGGGCGTCACCCGGCAGCGGCACGAGGGCACCACCGACCTCCTGGAGCTCGTCGCCGCCCACCGCGGGGAGGTCCCCCCGCCGGTCGGCCTCCGCCACGACGACGTCGCCTTCCTCACCTACACCTCGGGGACGACCGGTGTGCCCAAGGGTGCGATGAACACCCACCGGAACGTGGTGTTCACGGCGCAGGTCTACCGCGACTGGGTGCACGCCGGCCGGGACGGCGCGATCTTCGGCGTCGCCCCGCTGTTCCACATCACCGGGCTGATCGGGCACGTGGCGGTCAGCCTGCTGGCTCCGGCGCCGCTGGTCCTGGCCTACCGGTTCGAGCCGCAGGTGGTGCTGGACGCGTTCGCCGAGCACCGGCCGGCCTTCACCATCGGCGCGATCACCGCGTTCACCGCGCTGCTCAACGCACCGGGGTTCACGAAGGACCACTTCGCGTCCTTCACCTCGATCTACTCCGGCGGCGCGGCCATCTCCCCCACCGCCGAGCAGAACTTCCTGGCCGCCACCGGCACGCAGGTGCACAACGCCTACGGGCTGACCGAGACCACCTCGCCGATGACGGTCACGCCGTTCGGCTCGGCCTCCCCCGTCGACCCGACCTCGGGGGCGCTCTCGGTCGGCGTCCCCGCGCCGAGCACGATCGTGCGCATCCAGGACGACGAGGGCCGCGACCTCCCGCTCGGGGAGATCGGCGAGATCGTGGCCGAGGGGCCGCAGGTCGTCGCCGGCTACTGGGGCAAGCCGGAGGAGACGGCGGCCGGGCTGCCCGGCGGCGCGCTGAAGAGCGGCGACGTCGGCTTCATGAGCCCCGAGGGCTGGGTGTTCATCGTCGACCGCAAGAAGGACATGATCAACGCGTCGGGGTACAAGGTGTGGCCCCGCGAGGTCGAGGACGTGCTGGCCGAGCACCCCGCGGTGCGGGAGTCCGCGGTCGTCGGGGTGCCGGACGAGAAGCGCGGCGAGACGGTGAAGGCGTTCGTCAGCCTGAAGCCGGGAGCCACCACCACGCCCGAGGAGCTGATGGCGCACTGCAAGGAGCGGATGGCCGCCTACAAGTACCCGCGCATCGTGGAGCTGATCGACGAGCTGCCCAAGACGGTCACCGGCAAGATCCTGCGCCGCGAGCTGCGCGACGGAGGTGGAGCCGGCTGAGCCGGGGACAGGCGCCGTCGCGGGCGGTCAGCGGCGGCGCCAGCGGGACCGTCCCCTCCCCAGCGCGGCGTCGCGCGCGGCGGTGAGCTCGGCGAGCTGCTCCGGCGGTGCGCCGGCCTCCTGGTAGGCCTCCAGCGCGACGCCGTACCGCTGCTCGTCCGGGTCGTGATGGACCGCGAGCGCCCACAGCGCCTCGGCTCTCATCTCCGGCACGTCCTCGCGCCGGCCCACCTCCAGGGCCCGCCCGGCAGCCGCGAGTGCCTCGTCACGCCGCCCCAGGGCGGCGTACGCATCGGCACGCCCGAGGTCGACACCGGCCGCGGCCACGTCCTCCTGCACGGCGCGGAACCCGGCCTCCGCGGCGTCGAACAGCTCCAGGGCGCGATCGCCCATCCCTGCCCGCACCAGCCGATCGGCGTGCTCGCGGCGCAACTCGGCGGCGAGCAGTGGGTCCTCGCCGTCGTCGACGTGGGCCAGGCAGGAGACACCCGCGGCCACCGCCTCGGGGATCTTACCCATGCTCTCGTGCAGCTGGGCGAGCATCCGGTAGGCCTTGGCCCGGCCGGATCCGTGCTCGGGGCCCAGGGCGCGCACCGCCCGCTCGGCCAGCGGCAGGGCGTCGTCGAGGAAGCCGAAGTCACCGTTGAGCCGCGCGAGGTCGAGTGCCACGGCGCCCTCCAGCTCCCGGTCGCCGTCCTCGCCGGATTGCTGCAACAGCTCCTCGAGCAGGTCGGCGGCGTTCTGGTCCCGGTCCAGGTCCCGGAACAGCCTGGCCGCGGTGACCCGGGCCCAGGCGGCGTCCCCGGACCGGCCCCCCGTGAGAAACAGGTCCACCGCGGCGAACGCGGCAGCGAGAGCCTCCTCGGCGCGGTCGTCGTCAGCGAGCATCTCGGCCCTGGCCAGCGCGGCGCGGCCGGCCTCCCCCGGATCGCCCAGCGCCTCCTCCGCCCGCTGGGCCACGGAGACCACGTCGATCGCCCGCTCCAGTTCCCCTCCAGCGACCAGTAGGGGCGCCAGCACCTCCGCCGCCGACCGCAGGCCGGCGTCGCTGCCGGACCGGTCGGCCAGCTGCCATGCCGCCTCCGCCGCGGCCCGGGCGCCGGTCAGGTCGCCGGCCACCCCGCGGACCCAGGCCTCGGTCTCCCAGGCGTCCTGGACGTCCTCCGGATCGGCGGCCAGGAGCTGCCGGGCCTCGGCGAACCGGTCGTCGACGGCGCCCGCCGGCACCTCGGCGTCCGCTTCGGCGAACGCGAGCACCGCCCATTCGGCCTCGATCAGGAGAACCTGACCACGTGCCCGGTCACCGGCCGGATCCACATCGGCGGCAGCACGGGCAACCGCGAGGAGTCGCTGCGCCTCCTCACCTCCCGGCGCACCGGTGCGCGCCACCTCCAGGCGGGCTCGCGAGAGGGCGGCGAGGAGGAGGTCGTGCGGGTCCTCGGCCAGCTCGGAGAGCTCGGCGAGGGCGCGGTCGAACTCGACCGCGGCCTCCTCCAGCCGTTCCAGCCGGAGCAGACCCTCGGCCACCGTCCGCCGGGCCCGGGCCGCACCGCGCCGGTCGCCCATCCCCTCGAAGGCGCGCAGCGCGCGCACGGCGAGGTCGTGCCGATCGTCCAGCGTGCCGCGCGGTTCACGTGCCTGCGCCAGGAGGGCAGCCGCGTCGTCGGTTTGAACCGGGGATCCCACCTGAGGTGCACCGGTCCGGGAGGCCACGGCAGGCGGCGCGACCGGCTCCACGGGCCCTGTCGCGTCCGCGACCGGGGCGACCGCCGTGGTCGGCCGGGTCGCCAGCATCCGCTCGACCGCGCGCCCGATGCGGTCGGTCCCGTTGCGCCGGTCGAAGGCGGCGGCCACCTCGCGCGCCTGCCCGGCGAACCCGGCCGCCAGCTCGCCGGCGTCACCGGTCCGGTCCCCCAGCCGGCGCGGGAGCGGGCCGAGGTCCGCCTCGTGCCACGCGGCGAGGACGGCGGCGGTCGCGGCGGCCGTGACCATCCGCGCCTCGACGTCGAACAGGCCGCGGTCGCAGACGTCGACCAGCTCACCCGCCAGCTCGAGGGCCTGACCCGGACGCCCGGTGCGGCACAGGTGCAGCACGTGCTGGGCCTGCGTCGACACCAGCGACGGGTTGCCGCGAGCGAGCCGCAGCCCCCACGTGTGCAGGCGTTCGGCCTCGTCGTCCCGGCCGGTCTCCCGCAGGGCGGCCAGCAGCTTGGCCAGCGCTCGCGCCGGCTCCTCCCCGCACTCCAGCCGGCCGGCCACGAGCGGTCGGGCCAGGTCCAGTGCGCGTTCCGGCTCACCGGCGTCGAGCGCCAGGCTGATCTCGTTCGACACGTCGCAGGCCCGGCAGTCGCTGTACTCGCTGCGCGGCAGGACCCGCCAGGCGCGGTACGCCTCGACCGCCTCGGCCGTGCGTCCCGTGTTCAGCGGGAGCACCCAGCGGAGCTTGGCGATGGCATCGGAACCCTCACCGATCTCCGTGTACCGGCGCTCGGCCTCGGCGACGACCCGGTCGATCTCCTCCAGCGGGACGTCCGGCATGTCGACGAGCGTCGTCGGCAGCCACTTCAGCGCCCAGTAGGTGGCGTGCCGGTCGAACCGCCCGGGGTGGGCGTCCAGCTGGGCCAGGCACCAGGTCACGGCCACCAGCGACTTCTGCGGCTCGCCACCGTGCATGGCCGCCGACGCGAGCGCCTCCCGGGCGGTGAAGGCGCCGTCGAGGTCGTTCGCCGCGTCCGCCGTGCGCACCGCTTCCTCGGCGACCGCGGTCCTGGCGAATCCGGGGGGCATGCCCTCGGCCTCGGCCAGCAGCTTCCGGACCGACCTACCGCGTGCCATCGAGACTCCCTTCGATGAGGCGCCCCAGCGCCCCGGACAACAACGTGGTCTCGCGGCCGCGCAGCGGGTGGCGGCCGAGCAGCAGCGCCTGCAGGTACAGCACCTCGACGGCGGTGCGCAGGGCGTGCTCGCCCACCGGGCCCGCCAGCTGGCGCACCACGGGGTGCCGCCAGTTGAGCACCAGAGTGGCCTCGCGCGGTGCCTCGGTGGCGGCCTGGATGCGGCCGAGCATGGGCGCCCAGAACGAGTCGGCCACCTGCGCGGTCTCGTCCAGCTCCCGGGCGAAGCGGGCACCGTCGCCGGCGGTGTAGAGGCACGGCAGCGACGCCGGACTGAACTCCCGCACCTCGACGTCGCAGGAGAACGGGGCCAGCACCGGCCGGCACCGGCCCACGAGCGCTGCGGCGGCGGCGAGCCCTGCGGTGTCCTCGACCGGCCGCAGCACGGCCGCCAGGTCCTCCGGCTCCACCCGCTCGACGTCGACCGCGGGCAGGACCTCGGGAAGCCGCTGCAGGAGCTCCTCGTCGTAGGTGAAGCCGGCGTTCACCAGGCAGATCGACTCGGCGGTGGCCACCTGCACCATCTGGCCGAAGTCCTCGGTGGTGGCGGCGTAGCGCACCGGGCCCCGCCGGGTGACCTCGGTGAGCGTCATGCGCCCCAGGCTGGTGTCCACCGGCAGCCACGGCGCGAAGAGCTTCAGCAGTTCGTCGTCGTGCACCGCCAGCGCCTTCAGGGCGAGGGCGTGCACCCGTACCAGCGCCTGCAGGCGCTCGGGTTCCCGCTGGGCCAGGTCGGTCAGCCAGGAGCGCAGCGCGGCGCCGAGGCCGTCCCGGACGGCGGCGAGTGTCGCGTCCTCGTACAGGCCCTCGCGGGAGGCCAGCGGTTGCAGGGCGCTGGTGTCCACGACGGCGCGCACGAAGAAGGCCCAGTCGGGCAGCAGCCCGTCGACGGCGTCGGACAGCAGCATGCGCTTGAGGTGCACCCGGTTGCGCTGCCGCGACGACGGGCTCGGGCTCTGCGGCAGCACGAAGGCGACCCCGGTCAGGCCGGCCGCCGGGAGGTCGAGCGGAACGGCGTCGAGGAACCGCTCGCCCAGCTCCCGCTCACCCCAGGCGAGCAGCTGCTCGGTGTCGCGGCCCACCCACGGCAGCGGCCCGCCGGTCAGGCGCTCGTCACCGGTGGCGGTGCGCAGCACGATCGGCTGCTCCAGCAGACCTGCGTAGCGCAGGATCAGCGCCCGCACGGTCGCCGGGCGCAGCCGGTCCTCCAGCCCCGGCCTGGCGGTCAGCCACACGGTCGTCCCCGGCCGGGCCCGCCCCTCGCCGTCGGGCAGCTCGCGCAGCTCGTAGGTGCCGTCGCTGCGGCCCCGCCAGGAGACTCCCGGACCACCCCGGGCCGACCGGGTGACCACCCGGATCTCGTCGCTGACCAGGAAGCAGGACAGCAGGCCGATCCCGAACCGCCCCAGGTAGTCCTGCCCTGGCCGGAGCAGGGTGTCGCGCTTGGAGGAGGAGCCGATGGTCGCCAGCAGCTCGTGCACCTCGGCGACGGTCAGCCCGACGCCCTCGTCCTCGACCGACAGCACGGGCGCGGATCCTGGCCGGTCGTGGCACTCGACCAGGACGGGGACGCCGGCCGCCGCGGCGCCCCGCGCGGTGGACGCGTCGACGGCGTTCTGCAGCAGCTCCCGGACGTAGACGTCGGGTGAGCTGTAGAGGTGGGCGGACAGCAGGTCGACGACACCGCGCAGGTCGACCTGGAAGGAGTGGCGCACCGGGGCAGGGTAGGAGGCGTGGGGCTGCTCCGACGCCCCACCGGAGCGGACGCGGTCGCGCGGCGACCCATCCGTCACCGCAGGCCCGTGGGCCCCACCCCGTCGGGGAGCGCACCGGCGGGGGCTGCGGCAGGGTGGGCTCATGACCGAGACGCCGCAGCCCCGCGACATCGCCCTGGAGCAGGAGTCCGCCGAGGTGGCGGCCGACCTGGAGGCCCAGAGCGACACCCCCGAGGCCCCGCAGGGCGACGAGGGCGACGTCGAGGGCCACCCCTCCTAGGGGTCAGCGGCCGCCGGTGAGCTGCCGGACCGGGATCCGGGCCGTGGCGATGTAGTACAGCCGCGCCCCCGCCGGCACCGGCGCGTCCCAGGACGGGCTGAGCACCGGCCCCTCGGGGCCGCGCAGCGCCAGCACCGTCGCCCCGAACTCCCGGCCGAAGTGGGTCTGGCACTCCCCGAAGGTTCCGTACGCGAAGTCCGGCGGCACCGTGAGGGAGTAGGTGTTGCCGTGCCCGCCGCTGCGCATTAGGTCCGAGTACACCTGCGCGATCCCGGGGTCGGTGGCCTCCTCGGTGAGCAGGAACGGCGTGTGCCACTGCACCACCTGGATGCCGGCGTTCACGTACCGCAGGTTCTCCGTGCGCTCGAGGTCGCGGAGCGCGGCGACCAGGTGCACGTCGGGGTTGGCGTGGTCGACGGCCACCGCGATCGCCAGCGTCTCGTTGTCGTCCCGGCCGTCGATGACCACGGTGCGCGCGGCGGGCACGCAGGCCCGCGTCATCACGTCGTCGCGGGTGAGGTCACCGCGCACGAAGTGCACCGCCGGGTGGTCCGGCAGCGGATTCTCGGCGACGTCGTCCCAGGCGCAGAGCACCACCTGGGTGCGGTGCTCCGCGGTCAGCTCGGCGACGATCCGCTCGGTGCGGCCGGGCCAGTAGCCGAGCAGCACCAGGTGGTCGGACAGCTCCAGGGGGACCACACCTCTCAGACGCCGGCCCCGGAGCGCCTGCAGCGCCTCGGAGAGCCGGGTGAACAGCAGGGTGAGGGTGACGATGCCACCCACGATCACGTACGCCCCGACGATGCGGCCGCCGACCGACGACGGGAAGACGTCCCCGTAGCCGACGGTCGCGGCGGTGACGAGGAAGTACCACCAGTAGGTGGCGGGCGCGACGATGTCGCTGCCGGCCGGCTCGACCAGCGCCATCGCCAGCCAGCTGGTGAGGAACACGGAGACGGCGACCGCCAGCGGCAGCCGCCAGCCGGTCAGCCGCGCCCGGACGAACCGCGAGAAGCGGTGGAGCAGGAAGGGCAACGGATCTCCTGGCGACGGCGTCCGGACGAGGCAAGCTACCGCGCGCCGGCACCGCCCGGTGCCCCGGTGATCACGACCGGCGCGACGGGCGCGGTGCCCGGGATCGCCGTACGTTCGGTCGTGTGACCGACAGCCCAGACTTCTACGCCTTCGAGGACCTGCTCGAGCCCGAGGAGATCGCGATCCGGAACCGGGTCCGCGCCTTCGGCGAGAACGAAGTCCTCCCGCGGATCAACGACTACTGGGAGCGCGCCGAGTTCCCGTTCGAGCTGGTGCCCAAGCTGGCCGAGACCGGCGTCGTGGGCGGGATCATCGAGGGCTACGGCTGCCCGGGCATGAGCAACGTGGCGGCCGGCCTGGTCGCCGCGGAGCTCGCCCGCGCCGACGGCAGCATCGGCACCTTCAACGGGGTGCACAGCTTCCTCGCCATGCAGTCGATCTTCCTGCTCGGTGACGAGGAGCAGCGCGAGCGCTTCCTGCCGGCCATGGCCCGGCTGGAGAAGATCGGCGCGTTCGGTCTCACCGAGCCCCAGCACGGCTCCGACGCCGTGGGGCTGGAGACCTCGGCCCGCCGGGACGGCGACTCCTACGTGCTCAACGGCCAGAAGAAGTGGATCGGCAACGGCTCGATCGCCGACTTCGTGATCATCTGGGCCCGCGGCGAGGACGGCGCGGTGGGCGGCTACATCGTCGAGAACGGCACGCCCGGCTACGAGGCCACGGTCATGACCGGCAAGACGGCGCTGCGGGCGGTGTGGCAGGCGGAGATCACCCTGACCGACGTCCGCGTGCCGGTGGAGAACAAGCTGGCCAACTGCCACTCGTTCAAGGACACCTCCCAGGTGCTCGACCGGACCCGGTACACCGTGGCCTGGCGGGCGCTCGGGCTGGCCACCGCCTCCTACGAGCTCGCGCTGGCGCACGCCCTGGAGCGGGAGCAGTTCGGGCAGCCGATCGGCGGGTTCCAGCTGGTGCAGGACAAGCTGGCCAGGATGCTGGCCGAGATCACCTCGATGCAGCTCATGTGCTGGCGGCTGTCCAAGCTCGCCGACGCCGGCCGGATGACCGCGGCGATGGCGTCGCTGGCCAAGATGAACCACGCGGCCAAGGCGCGGGCGATCGTGGCCGACGCCCGCGACATCCTCGGTGGCGACGGCATCCTCATCGACCACCACGTCGCCCGGCACCACGCCGACATGGAGGCGGTGTTCACCTTCGAGGGCACCGACTCGGTGCAGGCGCTCATCGTCGGGCGGGCCATCACCGGGCTGTCGGCGATCAGCGGCCGCAAGCCCGACAAGCGCTGACCCACCCCGGTGGCGCGACGGAGCCCCGGGTCCCGCGAGGCGGGATCCGGGGCTCCTCCGTGTTCGGGGCCGGCGGTCAGCCGGTGGCGGTGAGCCGCCTGCCGACGGCGGTCACGCGGGCGCACTCCGGGCACCCGGTGCGGCCGATGCCGACGCGCTCCCACTTCTGCGTGCCCCACACCTGCACGATCGCCCCGCAGACGGCCAGCTCCACCTCGCCGTCGAGCTCGGCCGGCGGGCGGTGCGCCTCGACGGCGTGCCAGGGGAAGGTCTGCTGGTTCCGCGTGCTGTCCGACCAGCGGTCGGGTCGCGCGAACCCCACGGCGTACGTGTCCACGAAGTAGTCGTGCCCCGCCGACACGGGATCCAATCCCCCCGATCGGACGAAACGTGGCACCGATCACCCGCACCGCGGTGACCCTCCGCGAGCAGCGGGCGCAGGCGCCGCACCGCCGGGGGACGGCGGACGCGCGATACCGTCGGAGGCCTCGCGCGGGAGGTGCACGTCGATGGATCCGATCAGCCTGGTCGTGGGCGCGGCCCTGCTCGGTGCCGGTTTCGTCGCCGGCCGGCTCGGTCACCGCCGGCGCTCCGCCCCTCCCCCGCCGGTCACCCCGCTGTGCGGCTGCGGCCACACGCTGAGCCAGCACGACACCGACAGCAACACCTGCTACGCCGAGCTGCGCCGGGACACCTACGACAAGCGCGGTCGCTGGTCCGGGCACAGCTGGGTGCCCTGCACCTGCCGGCAGTACGTCGGGCCGCGGCCGATCGACGAGGTGTTCGTCCCGCGGGTGCTCCCCCCGAGCGACTGATCCCGGTCCCCGCGGGGCATCGGGGACAGGTGAGCACCCCGTCCTCGCGACCCCGCGGTTCCCGCACCGACGACCTGCTGGCCCTCACCGAGCCGGCCCGGGCGCTGGTGAGCGCCGGCGCCCTCGCCGCCGGGCTGCCGCTGCTGCGGCTGGCTCCCCGCGGCGACGGGCACCCCGTCGTCGTGCTGCCCGGCTGGCTGGCCTCCGACGCCTCCACCGGCACCCTGCGCCGCTGGCTGACCCGGCTGGGCCATCCCACCGCCGGCTGGGACCTGGGCCGCAACCAGGGGCCGCGCCCGGAGGTCGTCGACGGGATCCGCGCCCTGGTGCAGCGGCTGGCCGACGAGCACGGCACGGCGGTGAGCATCGTCGGCCAGAGCCTGGGCGGGATCTACGCCCGCCGGCTGGCCGAGCGCAGCCCGCACCTGGTCCGGCAGGTGATCTCCCTCGGCTCCCCCCTCGCCGCGGTCGCGCCCCGGCGGCGCGGCGCCGCGGGCGACGGGATGTACCGGGAGTACCGCCGGTTGCGGGCGGTCCGGCAGGTGCGGCCGGCGCGCGCCCTGCCGATGCCGAGCACGTCGGTCTACTCCCGGTGGGACGGCGTCGTCGACTGGCGCACCTGCCTGCAGGAGGAGGGGCCGCGCAGCGAGAACGTCGCCGTGCACGCCAGCCACCTGGGCATGGGGGTCGACCCCGCGGTCCTCTGGATCGTCGCCGACCGGCTGGCCCAGCCGCCGGGTGCGTGGCGGCCGTTCCAGCGGCCGGCCCGCTTCGGGCTGCGGGCGCTCTTCCCGGCCGGGTGATCGTGCGTCGGCGGCGCCGCCGCCTGCTTATCCGGGCGGGACGGGAGCGACGTCGACGGACGACCCGGTGAACCGCGCCCCCGGGACGACGGGATGCGCGGCCCGCCCCAGCACGAAGGCGATGCTCGGCTCCGGCCCTGGCGTCACCGCCGCTGACTCCTCGGCCGTGGCCTCCACGACGCCGCCGTCGTGCTCCACGCGGACCGCCCACCCACCGGCCGACGCCGCCCAGGCCTCCGCGCCGGCGCGCAGGAGCGCAGCCTCGTCGACGACGTCGATCGTGTAGGTCACCGTCGCCCGGTAGGTCACCACCCGGCGATCCTGTCACCCACCCGGTCCGTCGCCCCGCCAGGCGAGCGCCCGCGCTCAGGACCAGGTGACCGACGCCGCCAGCACCACGAGGGCGGCCGCCGAGCCGGCCTCCACCACGGCGCCGAAGACGTCGCCGTTCACGCCGCCCAGCCGACGGGCGGCGTGCGCGGTCAGGGCGGCCCCGGCGGCGGGCGCGGCCCCCGCGGCGACGGCGGCCCAGGCCGCCTCGGCCGGGGTGCCGCCGGTGAGCAGCCGCAGCCCGAGCGCGGCAGCGAGCAGGAGCACCGTCGCCGTCCACCGGACCGCCGGTGCGCCGGCCCCGGCCACCAGCACCCCGAGCGAGGAGCCCGCCGCGGCTGGTCGCGCCGCCGCGTGCAGCACCGCCACCCGCCCAGCGGCCGTCGCCAGGACGACGGCCAGCAGACCCTCGCCGCGGGACGACGCCCCGAGCACGGCCGCGAGCGCGCTCACCTGCACCAGCAGCAGGCAGACCAGCGCCGCGACGCCGAACGCCCCCACGTCGGGTCGCCGCATGATCGCCAGCGCCTGCTCCGCCGGCCGCCCGCTGCCCAGCCCGTCGGCGAGGTCGGCCGCGCCGTCGAGGTGCAGCCCCCGGGTGAGCAGGGCGAGCGCGACCACCACCAGCGCGGCGGCCAGCAGCGGCGCGCCGTCGTCCCTCCCCCGCCAGACGGTCAGCGCCGGCAGGAACGCCAGCGCGCCGAGGACGACGCCCAGGACCGGCAGCCAGCGCAGCACGCCGGGGCCGGGGACGCGCGCGGACGAGGGCACCGGCAGCACGCTGAACATCCCCAGTGCGGCCAGCGGCCCGCCGCGGGCCGGGCCGGTCACCGCAGCCGCTGCGGCAGGCCGGCGGTGACCAGCCACACCCGCTGCGAGGCGGCGGCGACGCGCGCGTTGAGGATGCCGAGCTCGTCGCGGTAGCGGCGGCCGGAGGCGGTGGCCGGGACGATCCCGGACCCCACCTCGTTGCTGACCGCGACCACCCGGCGGCGGGTGCCCGACCAGGCGGCGACGACGTCGTCGACCGCGCGGGCCAGCCGTTCGTCGGCGCCGTCGTCCTCCGTCCAGACGCCGCAGTCGTCCATCACGCGGGCCAGCCAGGTGGAGAGGCAGTCCACGAGCACCGGCGGGCCCGGCCGGCCCAGGACCGCGACCAGATCGGTGGTCTCGACGGTCGACCAGCTCGCCGGGCGCCGGACGCGGTGCAGGGCGACGCGGTCGGCCCACTCGGGGTCGCCGCCGTCGGCCGGCAGCCCGCAGGCGACGTACTCCACCTCGCCGGCGCGGGCCAGCAGCTGCTCGGCGTGCCGGGACTTGCCGGACCGGGCGCCGCCGAGCACCAGCGTGCGCCGGATACGGCGGCCGATCACGAGACCCGCCCGGCGCCGCGCCGGGCGCGCAGCGCGGTGAGCAGCAGCTGCGCGGCCAGCACCGCGCCGATGCCCTCCCCCGCCCGCAGCCGCAGGTCCAGCAGCGGCTCCAACCCCAGCTCGGTCAGCACCGCCGCGGAGCCGCGCTCGCGGCTGCGCTGACCGGCGACCAGCGCCGGCTGCGCCGCCGGTTCCAGCCGCACGGCGACGACGGCCGCGACCGCGGTGACCAGGCCGTCGAGCACGACGGGGACGCCGCCGCCCGCGGCGCCCAGCGTGACGCCGGCGAGCACCGCGACCTCCGGGCCACCGAGGGCGGCGAGCGCGCGGACCGGCTCGGCCAGGGCGCGGCCGTGCTCGGACCGGGCGCGCGCCACCGCCCCGCGGACCACGTCGCGCTTGCGCTCGAGCATCGCCGCGTCGGACCCCGCCCCGAGCCCGACGGCGTCGTCGGGGTCCAGGCCGAGCAGCCCGCAGGCGAGGGCGGCGGCCACCGTGGTGTTGCCGATGCCCACCTCCCCCAGGCAGACCAGGCCGGTGGCGGCGAGCTCGCGGCCGAGCGCCCGCCCCTCCTCCAGCAGCGCCTCGGCCGCGGCGACGGGAAGCGCGTCGGCGCAGAGCAGGTCGCCCTGCGGCGCCGGCGAGACCGCGGCGTGCGCCCGCACCCGCAGTCCCGCCTGGCGGGCGGTCGACGCCCCGAGCGACGCACCGCTGCGGGTGGCGGCCAGCACGTCGGCGGTGACCGAGACCGGGTAGGCCGAGACGGCGTGCGCGGCGGCGACCGGGTGCTCGCCGGCCACGACCAGCAGCGTCCCGGTCTCCGGCACGGCGCCGGGCAGGGCGAGGACGCGGTCGACGGCGCGGTCGAGGACGCCGAGCGACCCGGGCACGGCGAGCAGGTCGTCCCCGCTGTCCCGGGCGGCGACCACGGCCTGCGGCCGCGGCCCGGCGAGGTGCGACGGCGGCGCCGCGGGGCTGTCGTCGGCCGGCCAGCGCTCGGCGAGGACGACGTCCTCCAGCGGGGCGCGGGTGGACCACCCGTGCCGCACCAGCCCGGGCTCGGGCGGGCGCTCGTCCGGCCAGCCCAGGCACAGCCAGCCGAGGGTCTCCACCTCCTCGGGCAGGTGCAGCAGGCCGGCCAGGTCGGCGGGCTGGAAGAGGGTCACCCAGCCCATGCCGAGCCCGGCGGCGCGGGCGGCCAGCCACATGTTCTGGATGGCGCAGGCGCAGCTCCACAGGTCGGCGTCGGGGAAGGTGGCCCGGCCGAGCACCCCGGTGGCGTGCGCGCGGCGGTCGCAGGCCACGACCACACCGACCGGCGCCTCGCGGATGCCCTCCAGCTGCAGGTCCAGCAGCCGGGCGCGGCGGTCGGGGGTGAGCAGCTCGGCCTGGCGGAGCCGCTCCCGGTCGGCGAGCACCGCCGCGCGGTCGCGGGTGGCCTGCTCGGTGACGACGACGAAGCGCCACGGCTGCGAGTGGCCGACCGACGGTGCCCGGTGCCCGGCCTCGAGCACCGCCCGCAGGGTCTCCGGCGGAACGGGGTCGGGGCGGTAGCGGCGGATGTCGCGACGGGCTCCGATGACGGTGTGCAGCGCCTCGACCGTGGCTGGGTCGAACGCCCAGCCCGCGGGGTCGGCGGCCCGCTGCGCGGCGGAGGTCTGGTCACCGATCACCGGGACCGGCCGGGGCCAGGTCATGCCAACTCCTCCCTGGGGTCTCGCAGGAACCCTCGCACGCCCCGGCCCGCGGGCGTTCCGGGGTGCCCTCCAGGGGTGGCGGCTCAGCCGTCCTGGTCGGCCAGGCGGCTCAACGCCTGGCGGAGCGCCGCGACCCGGTCGGGACCGAGGGAGCCGGCGAGCGCCGCCTCGTGGGCCTGCACCAGGGACTCCCAGCGCCGCAGCCGGTCCCGGCCCGGCTCGGAGAGGTGCACGACGACCTTGCGCCCGTCGTCCGGGTGCGGCAGGCGGTAGGCCAGCGCCTGGTCGACGGCGGCGTCGACCAGCCGGGTGCACGTGGGCGCCGGCAGGTGCAGGGCGGCGACCAGCTCCCCCATGGCACGCCCACCCCCCGCCAGCGCGCGCAGCACGCGGTAGCCGTCGAGCGTGCCGCCGTCCTCGGCGAGCGCCGCGGCGACGCCGGCGGCTACCCGGCGCTGGGTGACCGTGAGCAGCTCGACGAGGTCGTCGGCGACGCGCTCGTCGCGCGCACCGGCTCCGACGCCGCCCGGAAACATGGGGGAACCATACTTGTCGCCGTGCCCGGCTCCCCGCGTCCGCTGGACCCGTGGGACGTCCTGCTCACGGGGCCGCGGGCAGACGTGCTGCGGGTCGGCCTCGCCGTTCCGCTGTCGGGTCCGCTGGCGCTCACCGCTCCCTCGGCGCTGGACCTCGCCGGGCTCGCGGCGGAGGAGGCGAACGCCGCGGGCGGGGTGCGCGGCCGGGAGGTGCAGCTGGTCGCCGTCGACTCCGGGCGGGCGCCCGCCGTCGTCGCCGCCGAGGTGACGTCGCTGTTCGCCGCGGGCGCGTTCGACGTCCTGGTCGGGTTCCACACCAGTGACGTGCACCGGGCGCTGGAGGCGGCGCTGCCCGCCGGCGCCCGGTACGTCTACACCCCGCCGCACGAGGGCGGCCGGCGCCGTCCGGGCGTGGTGCGCACCGGTGTCTCCCCGCTGGAGCAGCACGCCGCCGCGCTCCGCTGGCTGGTGCACTCCCGCCGCGCCCGCCGCTGGGTGCTGCTCGGCACCGACTACGTGTGGCCGCGCGCCGTGCACCGGGCGGCCCGCCGGGTGCTCGCCGACGCCGGCGCCGAGGTGGCCGGCGAGGCCCTGGTGCCCTTCGGGCCGAGCGACGTCGGTCCGCTGCTGGACCTCGTGCGGCGCACCCGCGCCGACGGCGTGCTCCTGAGCATGGTCGGGCGCGACCTGGTCACCTTCAACCGCGAGTTCGCCCGCGCCGGCCTCGACCGCGGGTGGTCCGGCTGTCGGGCGCGCTGGAGGAGAACGGGCTGTACGCGGTCGGGGGCGACGGCACCGGTGAGCTGTACGCCTGCATGCCCTCGTTCGTCGCGGCCGGCGACGGACCGGACGAGGGGCAGCTGGCCCTGCAGGAGCGCGCCGCCCGCCGCTCGGGGCCGTCGGCGCCGGTGGTCTGCGCCTACGCCCGCGGGCTCTACGACGGCGTCCGGCTGGCCGTCTCGACACCCGGAGCCCGGCGACCGGCCCGCGGGCCCGCCGCCCGGCTCGCCCGGCTCGCCCGCGCCGACGGGCTGACGCTCCGCGAGCTCCCCGGCCGTCTCACCGCCTGAGACAGTCCTTCCAGATGGAAGGAAATCGTCCTACTCTGCTGGCGCCCCGGCACCGCACCGGGATGACACGGAGGAAAGCGCGCATGAGCGAACCCCGCACCACCAACGGCCCCGCCCTCGGCGGCGTGACACCCGCCGCGAGCGAGCAGGGCGTGGAGTCCTTCGGCTACGAGCAGGAGCTCAAGCGCTCGCTGAGCTTCAGCGACCTGCTGGTCTACGGCCTGGTCTTCATGGTCCCGATCGCGCCGTTCGGCATCTTCGGCGGCGTCTTCCAGGCCTCCGGCGGCATGGTCGCGCTGGCCTACGTCGTCGGCGGGCTGGCGATGGCCTTCACCGCCGCGTCCTACTCGCAGATGTCGCGCGCCTTCCCGATGGCGGGCTCGGTCTACACCTACGCCGGGCGCGGCATCGCCCGGCCGGTCGGCTTCATCGCGGGGTGGATGGTCCTGCTGGACTACCTGCTCATCCCCGGGCTGCTGTACCTGATCTCCGGGTTCGCCATGAACTCGATCCTGCCCAGCATCCCCGTCTGGGTCTGGGTCGTCGCCTTCGTCGTGCTGAACACGGTGGTCAACTACTTCGGCATCGAGTTCACCGCGCGGGTCAACAAGATCGTGCTGGTCGCCGAGCTGGTCGTGCTCGCCATCTTCCTCGTCGTGGGCGTCATCGCGCTCTCCTCCGGCGAGGGGCGCGGGTGGGACCTCTCGCCGATCTACGACGCGGACACCTTCTCCCTCGAGCTGGTCTTCGGCGCGGTCTCCATCGCGGTGCTCAGCTTCCTCGGCTTCGACGCCATCTCCACCCTCGCCGAGGAGAACCGCGACTCCGCCCGCTCCCTCGGCAAGGCCATGATCGGCGCGCTGGTGCTCGCCGGGACGCTGTTCGTCGTCCAGACCTGGGTCGCGGCCCTGCTGGTGCCGGACCCGGACACCCTGATCGCCGAGGGCGACGCCGCCGGCACCGCCTTCTACGACGCCGCAGAGGTCGCCGGCGGCGCGTGGCTGGGCACGCTCACCGCCGTCGCCACCGCCATCGCGTGGGGCTTCGCCAACTCGCTGGTCGCCCAGGCCGCCACCTCGCGGCTGCTGTTCGCGATGGCCCGCGACCGCCAGCTGCCGAGCTTCCTCGCCACGGTGCACCCGGTCCGGCGCGTGCCGGTGAACGCCACGTTCCTGGTCGCCGCCATCTCCCTGGCGCTGGGCATCTACATGAGCACCCGCGACGACGGCATCACCCTGCTGTCCACGCTGGTCAACTTCGGCGCCCTCTCGGCCTTCCTGCTGCTGCACGTGTCGGTGGTGGTCCACTACGTCGGCCGGCTGGGCAGCCGGAACTGGTGGCTGCACCTGGTGGTGCCGGTCGTCGGGTTCGCGATCCTGGCCTACGTCGTCTACAACGCCCAGGTGGCCGCGCAGGAGCTCGGCTTCGTGTGGTTCGCCGTCGGCCTCGTGCTGCTGGTGTTCCTGCTGGCCACCGGACGCAAGCCCGAGCTCAAGACGGAGGAGGACCTGTGAGCCTGGAGGTCGTCGCCCTCGACCCGACCCCCGAGCAGTACCGCTACGTCTTCGGCGGTGCGCCGGAACCGCTGCTGCGGGTCCGGCCGGGCACCGTCGTCGAGCTGACCACCGAGGACTGCTTCGGCGGCCGGGTGACCAGCACCGGCGACCTGCCCAGCCGGGTCTGCGACTTCTCGCAGCTGAACCCGGTCACCGGCCCGATCCACGTCGAGGGCGCCGAACCCGGCGACACGGTCGCCGTGCACTTCGTGGAGATCGCGCCGGCCCGGGACTGGGCGGTGTCCACCACGTTCCCGCACTTCGGGGCGCTCACCGCCACGCACAGCACGGCGATGCTGCACGACCCGCTGGAGGAGGTCGTGTGGGTGTACGAGGTCGACCGCGAGCGCGGCACCTGCCTGTTCCGGCCGCGCCGGGGCGGCCCGGAGGTGGAGCTCCCGCTGGACCCGATGCACGGCACGGTGGGCGTCGCGCCGGCCGGCGGGGAGGTGTTCGCCACCATCACGCCCGGCGCCCACGGCGGGAACATGGACACCCCCGAGCTCCGCGCCGGCGCGACGGCGTACTTCGGGGTGAACGTGCCGGGCGCGCAGCTGTCGATCGGCGACGGGCACTGCCGGCAGGGTGAGGGCGAGGTGTGCGGCACCGCCGTCGAGGCGGCCATGCGCACCGTCGTCGTCGTCGACCTGATCAAGGGCGCCGGCACGCCGTGGCCCCGGCTGGAGACCGACGACTTCCTCATGTCGACCGGCTCCACCCGGCCGCTGGAGGACGCCTACCGGATCAGCCAGCACGACCTGGTCACCTGGGCCGCCGAGCTCACCGGCTGGGACACCCTGGACGCCTACCAGCTGGTCAGCCAGGCCGGCCTCGCGCCGACCGGCAACGTCGTGGACACCAACTACACGATGGTCGCCAAGCTGGCCAAGGCCTACCTCGGGGGTGCGGGCGGCAGCGTCGCCGACGGGGTGCACGACCGGCTGCGGCGGACGGGCGCGGACTACCTCGCGCAGCGCTGAGGTGTCGACTCGTCGTGGTGTCGCCCCGTGCCGGCACCACGACGGGTCGACCGGCGGCTCACGGCGCGACGTAGCCCGCCGGCCCCACCTGCAACCGGCCGTCGCGCGGGTCCTCGGAGAACAGCAGGGCACCGCTGTGCCGGCTGTTCGGCGGGAGGTAGGGAACCGACGTCGAGGCCTGCTCGACCTCGCTGCCGTCGCGGGTGAGGGTCCCGGAGATCTGCACCTGCTCGGCCGTCCGGCCGCCGCTGTTGCGCACCTCGAAGTGCACCGCGTAGCCGTCCCCGGCGGCTTCGACGGAGCTGACGCTGACCGACAGCGCCGGGTCGGACTCCCGGACGGCCACTGCCTGGTAGGTCAGGAAACCGAGCAGCAGCAGCACGAGCAGGCCCCCGAGGGCGCCGAGGGCGTACTCACCGGGCGTGGTGCGCTCCTGGCTGTCGCCGTCGTCCTGCTGGGGCCTGGCCTGCGGGTCCTCGGTGTGCTGGTCGTCGTCCACGTGGTCCTCCGTCACAGGATGAGCCGGGCCGCCGCGGCACCGATGCTGCCGGGGAGCCCGAGCACGACGGTCTCCTTGACCGCCGTGGTGAGGCCGATGCCGTCGAACCGGCCGAAGGTCCAGAGCAGGTAGGCCGAGATGGCCAGTGCGGCGGCGTAGCCCACCACCGTCAGGGTCAGGAACGACCGCAGGAAGCCCTCGGTGGACCTCTCCTGCCCGCCGAAGCCGACGCCGTACACGAAGCCGTGCATCAGCAGGAGGCTGAGCACGGCGAGCGCCGCGACGGTCACCGTGCTCGCTTCGGCGGCCAGCAGCACGACTTCCTCGGTCGGCGCGATGTTGGCCGCGAAGACCACCGCTCCGGCGGTCATCAGGAACAGCTCGTGGCCGTAGCCGCTGATCCGGGGTCGCCTGCTGCCCTGCCCGAGCTGGCTGCGCGCGTAGGACGCACCGACGGCCGCCGGCAGCGCCTCGATCGCGACCACCGAGACGGCGGCCTGCCAGTCCATGAGCGGGTCGACCACCCCGAGCGCCGCCAGGACGACCGTCGCGGCCAGCGTCGCGGCGAGGATCGCCACCCCCGCATCGGCCAGGTAGCCGCCCGGCCCCACCCCGCCGGGTCCGGCGCCGAAGGTCCGGGACAGCCCGATCACCAGCAGCACCGCCGCCAGGACCAGCAGGGCCAGCCGGTACCGCTCCACGCTGTGCGCCAGGCGCCACAACTCCATCGTCATCAGCAACGGCAGCGCGAAGAGCAGCGAACCGGCGATCGCCCGACCGAAACCCTTGGTCAGCTCGACGCTGCCGGTCCCGGTCACCCCGCACCGGTCTCGGTGCCGGGTGACCTGGCCGCGGTCGTCGTGCCGGGCGGCTCGTCCTCGGCCGGGCCGGGGAGGTCGGGCTCCGGGCGCCCCTCAGCGCGGGCGAAGGCATGCGCGATCGGGACGTCGGTCGAGGAGTGCGCCAGGATCGAGGCGAAGATGACCAGCGCGACGAGGTGGAACATGGCGTCCGCCCCGGGCACCTCGGCGTCCAGGATGAGCAGGCCGTAGACCACCGAGGCGAAGCCCTTGGGCCCGAACCACGCCGCCACCGCCTTCTCGGCGGTGGGCAGCCCGCTGCGCGCCAGCGCCACCACGATCGCCAGGGGCCGGGCCAGCACCAGGGCCAGCACGGCGAACAGGTAGCCGCTCCACGGGATCTCGCCCAGGAAGGCCGGGGAGATCAGGGCGCCGAACACGAGGATGGCGGCGAGCTTGAGCAGCTCGGTGACCAGTTCGCCGAACTCCGAGAACGACTTCTCCACGTCCGGCGCGAAGGTCGCGATCGTGATCCCCGCGGTGAACGCGGCCAGGAACAGGTTGGCGTGCGTCAGGCTGGCCAGCGCCAGGACCACGAGCCCGATCGACAGCCCGCCCAGCGCGGCGTACATCGGGGTGGCGGAGGTGAAGCGGCTCCGGATGAGCAGCACCGCCACCGCCGGGACGGCGAAACCCAGGGCGATGCCCAGCGCCAGCTCGCCGGCCAGCGAGCCGTAGTCCACCTCGTCCCGCGACAGCACCGAGAGCAGCACCAGGACGACGGGCAGGGCCAGCCCGTCGTTGAGGCCGCTCTCCACGTTGAGCAGCGACCGCAGCCGGCCGGGCACCTCCGGCCGGCCGACGATGGCGGAGGCGAACACCGGATCGGTGGGCGCCAGCACGGCGCCGACCAGCATCGCCTGCGTCCACGACAGCCCGGCGACGTAGTGCGCCAGCACCGCGGTGACCGCGAACGTCAGCGGCATGCCGAGGACCAGCGCCCGGCCCGGCAGCCGCCAGGCCCGCCGCAGGTCGGAGAAGCCGACCCGCATGCCGTCGGTGAAGAGCACCGAGAAGAGCGCCAGCTCGGCCAGGCCCACCACGATCTCGTCGCCGGGCTCGAGGGCCAGCACCCCGGTGACGCCGTCGCCGAGGACGAACCCGGCCAGCAGGAAGAGCACGGCGGTGGACAGCACCGTGCGGTGCGCGAGGCCGGAGAAGAGGACCGCGACGAACAGCAGCACGGCGAAGGCGAGAAGGAGCTCCACGGCCCTCCCCTACCCCCGGCTCCGCTGATCGACCTCATGACGGTTTCCCGACGAAACCCCCGGTACGGGTGACGCGACGATTCCGCGCCACGCCCCGTGGCAACCCATCGGAGGTGCCTGCCACCTCGACCGACGACGACTCCCGGGCCGCACCGCTGACCGACGGCCGCCCGGTCGTGGCCCTCGACGACCCCGCCGCCGTCCAGGACCGGCTGACGGGTGCGAAGGCGTCCGCGCTGGCCCGGGCGGCCCGGGAGGGCCTGCCGATCGTGCCCGGCTTCGTGGTGACGACCGCCGAGGTGGAGCGGCTGGCCGGCGGGGCGTCGCTGCCCGACGAGGTGATGACCGCCTGGCGGGAGCTGACCGGGGACGGCCGGCGTCCGCTCGTGGTGCGCAGCAGCTCGACCGTGGAGGATCTCGGCGACTCCTCGATGGCCGGCCGCTTCGAGTCGGTCGTCGGCGTGCACGGCCGGGAGGAGTTCACCCGGGCCGTCGACACCGTGATCGAGTCGCGGACGACGGCGGCGGCCGGCTCGGACACCCTCACCGGCCGCGAGCCCCTCGCGGTGCTGGTCCAGCCACTGCTGGACGCCCGCAGCGGCGGCGTCCTGTTCGGCATCGACCCGGTGTCCGGCCGGGAGGACCGGCTGGTCGTCGCGGCGGTCACCGGCGGACCGGACCGCCTGGTCAGCGGCGAGGTGGACGGCGACCGGTACGAGCTGGACCGGTCCGGGAAGCGCACCGACGTCACCCGGGGCGACGGCGGTGTCCGGCTGCGCCGCCCGCAGCTGCGGGCGCTGGCCGACCTGGCCCGCCGCACCGCCCGGGTGTTCGGCGGCCCGCAGGACGTCGAGTGGGCCTTCGACGAGCAGGGCCACCTGCGGCTGCTGCAGAGCCGCCCGGTGACCGCGGAGGCGCGGGGCCGGCCGTACGGCCCGGTGCTCGGGCCCGGGCCGGTGGCCGAGACCTTCCCCGAGCCGCTGCAGCGCCTGGAGACCGACCTCTGGATCCCCCCGCTGCGCGAGGCCCTGGGCTCCGCGGTGCTGCTGGCCGGGACCGCCGACCGGGCCGCCGTGGAGGACTCGCCGCTGGTCACCGTGCTGGGCGGCTGGGCCGCGCTCGACCTCGACCTGCTGGAGAGCAGCCCGGAGTCCCCCGGCCTCTGGGCCCGCCTGGACCCCCGGCCCCGGCTGCGCCGGCTGCGCGCCTCGTGGCGGGTCGGCCGGCTGCGCTCGGCCCTCCCCGCGCTGGCGCAGGACGTCCTGGACGCCACCGACCACGTGCTCGCCGGTGTGCCACCGCTGGCCGATCTGTCGGACCGCCAGCTGGTCGCCGTGCTGCACCGCGTGCAGCCGGCCCTGCGCTCGGTGCACGCGCACGAGGTGCTGATGGGGATGCTCGTGGACCCGGCCGCACCGCGGCTCACCGGGGTGAGCGCGGCCCTGCGCGTGCTCGCCCGTTCCCGCCGGGCCGGGCTGCCCGACGCGGAGATCGTGGCCGCCAACCCGGTCGTCCTCGCGCTCGCCGCGCCGCGGATCTGCGCGGCACCGCAGCTGCCGCCCGACGTGGATGCGCCCGAGAGCGCGCCACCGGGCGACGAGAGCGACGCCGGGCTGCTGCGGGAGGCGCTGCGGCTGCGGGTGCGCTGGCTGCAGGAGGTGACCGCCCGGGCGGCGTGGCTGCTCGGGGAGCGGCTGGCCGCCGCCGGCCGGCTGGCCGGGGCCGAGGAGGTCCGCGGGCTGCGGCTGGCCGACCTCGCGGACGCGGTGCAGGATCCGCAGCTGGTGCTCCGGCCGCACCTGGCGGAGCCCGGCGAGCCGCTGCCCGCCCGCTTCCGCGTGAGCGACACCGGCCGGCCGGTGCCGGTCACCGGCACCTCGGGCGGCTCCGGCGCCGGGGGCGGCTCGGGCAGCGGTCCGGTCCACCACGGCGAGGACCCGCCGGAGGGCGCGGTGCTCGTGGTGCGGACCCTCGATCCCTCCCTCGCCCCCGTCCTGCCGCGGCTGGCCGGCCTGGTCGCCGAGACCGGCAGCGTGCTGGCCCACCTGGCGATCCTCGCCCGGGAGTCCGGCGTGCCCACCGTCGTCGGCTTCTCCGGCGCGCTCGAGCAGTTCCCGCCCGGCACCACGGTGCGCGTCGACGGCGACACCGGGGCCGTGGAGAAGGAGGAGGAGGAGGAGACGTCGTGAAGAAGCTCAGCTGGCTCCTCGCGGTGGTCGCGCTGATCGCGTCGGGCACGTACCTGTTCGTCTACATCTACCGGTGGGAGTGGCACCGCGCCCTGCTGGTCGGGCTGCTGTTCGTCGCCACGCTGGTCGGGCTGTGCTCGGCCCTGGTGCTGCGCCGGCTGGGCAAGCTCGAGGAGCGGGTGCTGTCCCTGGCTCCGGACCGCCGCCCGGACGGCGCGCTCGAACGGTTGCGGGCGGCGCCGGCGGAGACCCGACCCTTCCGCTGGCTGTCCCCCGACGCCCTGGACCGGACGCACATCTTCATCCCCGTGCTGCTCGGGGGCGGCTTCGTGGTCTCCGGGATCGCCTGGCTGATCGAGACGGCGGCCGGCAACTCCGCCCGCGCCGGCGTGGAGCAGCAGCTGGCCGCCGACCTGCAGGCGATCGCCTTCCCGGCCACCTCCCTGGTGCCGACGGACGCCGAGCTGCTCGCCGGCGGCGACGACTTCGCCGACGATGCCTCGCTGCGGGTGCTGCTCGGCCCGGCCGCGACGCGGGCCCTCCGATGAAGCGGGTGATCGCCTGGGTGGTGGTCGCAGCCGCGGCCGCCGTCGGGCTCCTGCTGCTGCGCGCCGAGCTGATGACCGTCGACGTCCCGCAGCCGGAGGGTTCCTACACCGACGTGGTGGTGGCGGTCGAGATCCGCGAGGACGAGGCGGAGCGGGAGGAGATGATCCGGGGGCTGGTCAGCACCTGCCGGCTGCTGGTCAACGCCGACGTGGCGGAGGACTCCTTCACCGTGGTGGAGGACTCCTTCACCAAGGTCGAGGAGGGCGCCGTCTTCGCCTTCCGGCTGCGTCCCGGGCTCGACGAGTTCGACCAGCGGGAGCTCAAGGGCTGCCTGCGCGACACCAGGGTCCAGCACCTGCTCGCCGACGTCCGGCTCCTGGAGACGGTCACCCCGGCGGACGGGACCACCGACCGGTGACCCGGCCGCCGCAGCCGTAACCGGATCGTCGGGTGGCCCGCCGTTGGGTCGCGGCGGGACCCGGGTACCGCGGGTCCCCATGAGCCGGGTCGCCGAACGCCACGACACGTCCCCGCAGGTCGCCGAGGGCACCGTCGGGGCCGGCCGGTTCGGGCTGCGCACCGCCCTCGGACTGGTCGCCCTGGTGATCGGTGCGGTCCCCTTCCTGCTGCTCCTGCTCCTCGTGCAGGAGGAGTGGTCGCCGCTGGCCTCCCTGGACGGCGACGTGGCGGCCGGGCTGAACGAGGCGGTGAGCGGGACACCCTGGCTCGTGAGCACCCTCCAGGTGGTCACCGACCTGGGCGGGAACGCGGCGGTGATCCTGATCTTCACGCTGGCCACGGTCTTCCTGCTGATCCGGGGGCAGCGCCGGCTGGCCGGCTTCGTCGTCGCCACCGGCATCGGGATGGCGATCCTGGTCCCGCTCACCAAGGCGCTCATCGGCCGGGCTCGACCGGTGGTGGCCACCCCCGTCAGCGAGCTGCCGTCCAACGCCAGCTTCCCCAGCGGCCACGCGACCCTCTCGCTGGTCACCTTCGCCATGCTGGCGATGCTGGCGCTCCCCGCCGTCCGCCGGCGCACCCGACCCTGGGTCATCGCCGCGACGGTGCTGATCACCCTGGCCGTCGGCTTCACCCGGCTGGCCCTCGGCGTCCACTTCGTCACCGACGTCCTCGCCGGCTACGCCCTCGGGGCCGGCCTCTTGGCGGTGACGACCGCGGCGTTCCGGGGCTGGCAGCACGACCACGCGCACCGGCCCGACGAGCCGCTGGACCCCCTCGAGGTCGAGCCGCACGCCGGGCCGCACCTGGCCCCCTCGGCCCGGCCGGCGCTGCCGGACGGCCGCCGGACGGTCCTCCAGCTCCTCGTCGCCGCCACGGCGCTGGCCGCCGCACTCATCGCGCTGGGCCTGCTGGTCACCGCGGTCCTGGGCGACAGCTGGCTCGGCCGGTTCGACCGGCAGGTCGCCCAGGCCGTCATCGACCTGCGCACCCCGGCGCTGACCGACATCGCCACCACGGTGGAGAAGCTGTCGGGCACGCCCGCGGTCATCGCGGTCCCGCTCGCCCTCGCCACCGTGGCCCTCGCGATCACCGGCAGCCGGCGGCCCGTGGTGTTCGTCCTGTTCACCGTGCTCGGGGAGCTGGGCATCTACTTCGTCGTCTCCCGCACGGTCGACCGCGCGCGCCCGTCCGTGGCGGACCTGACGTCCGGGCTGCCGACGGCGGCGAGCTGGCCGTCGGGGCACGTCGCGGCCGCGGTGGCGCTCTACGGCGCCCTGGCCGCGCTGGTGATCACCATGAGCCGCAGTCGGTGGCGGTGGGCGGTGCTCGCCGTGCCGGTGCTGGTGGCCCCGGCCGTCGCGCTCGCGCGCATCTACACCGCGGCCCACTACCCCACCGACGTGCTCGCCGGTCTCGTCCTCGGCACCGTCTGGGTCCTGGTCTGCGCCCGGTGCCTCCTGCCGGGGGTGGCGGGCGAGGTCCGCTATCCCCGCGGCCGGGTGGAGCGGCGCGCGGGAGCCGGTCCCCGCTGACCCCACCGCCCGGACGGTGATGTCACCGGACCGCAAGGCCGGCCGCAGGTCCGCGGGCCCCGGGCCGGGTACCTGGTGCCACCATGCCGGAGCAGCACTTCGAACCGTTCGTCCACCTCGTCGACGTGACACCGGACCGGGCGCTGATCGCCTGGGGCGGCTTCTGGTTCCGCCGCGCGGACGCCGCCGCCCGCTGGCAGGTGCTGGCCGACGGGGAGCTGGCCGAGGTCGACCCCGGGCGCACCGGGAGCATCGGCGCCTCCTCGGAGCCCTACGGCGACGCCGTCGTCGAGGTCCTCGACGACGCGGGGACCGTCGTCTCCCGGGCCACCACGAGCACGGCCAACCACGTGTGGGTCGAGGGCCTGGCGCCCGGCACCGCCTACGACTACCGGATCACCGTCGACGGCCGCCCCTGGGCGGCCGGGCCGCGGCGGGACTGGGGGCCGGTCGCCCGCGGCGGCCTGGACCTGCGCTCCGGTGGCCGGGAGTACCGGATGCGCCTGCGCACCCACCCGGCACCCGACGCGACCGCGCCGCTGGACTTCGTGGTGATGGGCGACTACGGGATCGGGATCCTGGCCGACAGCGAGACCGGCCGTCGGCAGCGCCGGATCGCCGAGGTGCTCGACCGGCTGGCCGACGACGCGGGCGTGCGCCTGGCGATCGCCGTCGGCGACAACGTCTACCCCAGCCCCGGCCGGCGCGGGTCGCAGGGCAGCGGGGCCCACGACGCCGACTGGTACGGCAGCTTCTACCAGCCCTACCGGTATGCGCTGGCGCAGCTGCCGATCTACCCGGCGGTCGGCAACCACGACACCAGCGACGCCGAGTCCAGCGACGACCGCGAGGAGATCCGCGACAACTTCCACACCGACACCCGGTTCACCCCCGAGGTCGCCGGCACCCGCGCCTCGGCGGATCCGGGCATGTTCTACCGCTTCGGGTTCGGCGCGGACGTCGAGTTCGTCTGCATCGACACGTCGCTGTCGGAGTCGCTGCGCACGGAGCACTTCTTCGAGCACCCCCGCCACCACGGCTGGCTGGCGGAGGCCTTCCCCGAGGACGACGGCAGCGGGCCGCGCTGGCGGTTCCCGTTCTCGCACCACCCGGCGTACTGCGCCGGACCGCACCACGGCAACACCGCCGCCATGGTCGAGCACCTCGTCCCGCTCTTCACCCGCGCGGGGGTGCGGGCGGCGTTCGCCGGGCACGAGCACAACTTCCAGGTGTCACGGGTCGACGGCATCGAGTACTTCGTCTCCGGGGCCGGCGGCCAGCTGCGCGAGGAGCCGCCGGAGGAGTTCGGCCCGGCCGGCACGGTCGCCTGGGCGGCCCAGGCGCACCTGCTCCTCGCGCGGGTGGACGGCGACACCCTCACCGTCCAACCGCTCTCCGGCGTCGCCGCCGACGGCAGCCCGGAACGGATGACCCCGCGGGCGCCCGACGGCGGCGTGGTCGAGGTGCCGTTCACCGTGAACCACCGCTGAAGACCGGTTGCGCACGACCGGATCGTCACGGCATCGACACAGCCCCGGCGCTCCCGCTGGGTAGCCCCCCACCCATGACCGACGTGACTTCCTTCGACGGGACCCGCCTGGCCCTCTACTCCTGGGGCTCCGACGACGACCCCGTCGTCGTCCTCGTGCACGGCCTCGGGATGTCCGCCGACTCCTGGGGCGAGGTCCCCGAGCGGCTCGCCGCCGAGCACCGGCTGGTCGCCTACGACCTGCGTGGCCACGCCCAGAGCGGCGACGCCCGCTCGGGCGGATACGGCCTGCCGGCCCACGCGGCCGACCTGGCGGCCGTGCTCGACGCCGTCGTCCCGGAGGGCGGGTCCGCGGTCGTCGTGGGTCACAGCCTCGGCGGAGCCGTCCTGCTGCGCCACGTCGAGGAGCACGGGGCCGACCGCATCGCCGGCGCCGTCTTCGTCGGCTCCGGCGGGGCCGCGGTGACGGCGCCCGGGTTCCCGGCACGGCACCTGCCGCGCTGGGCACGGGCCCGGCTGGCCTCCATGTGGTTCGCCCTGCTGCGGGTCGGTGCCCGGTGGGGCCGACGGCTCCGGCCGGTCCGCGCGATCTCCGACCGCGGCATCCGGCACTTCGCGTTCGCCCCGGGTGAGCCGCAGGAGGCCGTCGCGCGGATGCGGGACGACTTCCTCTCCACCCGGCCGCTGGCCCTGGCCGGTTCGGCCCTGGCCGCGCTGGCCCAGGACGGCATCCAGTGGGCGCCGGCCCTCACCGTCCCGACGTTGATCGTGCACGGCAGCCGTGATCCGGAGGTCCCCAACGAGGAGGCCGACCGGCTCCTGGGCGCGCTGCCCGACGGTGAGCTGTTCACGATCCTCGACGCCGGCCACATGCTGCCGCTGACCGACCCGGACGAGGTCGTCGAGCAGGTCACCCGCTGGGTGCGGCGGGTCACCGCGGAGGAGGGGGCTGCGGCCTAGTCCCCTGCGCCGCCGCCCGGCGCGGCCAGGTGTGCGACGAGGGAGCCGGAGGCCCGGGCGCGCTGCGCCCGGGCCTCCGGCTGGTCCCGGTCAGGCCGGGTGCGTCACTCGACGACGACCTCGATGATCGGGTAGCCCGACGCCCCGTCGGGGGCCACCGGGGTGCGCTGGTCGGTCTGCACCTCGCCGGCGCCGTCGGTGGCGCGGGCGGCGATCACGTGCCGGCCGGGGGTGGCCTCCCAGGGCAGCATCCACTGCCGCCACACGTCCACGTCGTAGGGCGCCGCCAGCTCGGCCTCCTGCCACGGGCCGTCGTCGATGCGCACCTCGACCCGCTCGATCCCGCGGGTCGGCGCCCAGGCGACACCGGCGATGGGCGTCCGCCCGGCCGCCACCGTGGCCCGGGGGCCGGGCACGTCGATTCGGGACTGCGTCTTGATCGGGCCCTCCTTGGCCCACCCGCGGGGGATCCAGTACCCGTCGACGTCCCAGTCGGTGAGCTCGATCGCCGAGAGCCACTTGGTCGCCGACACGTAGCCGTAGAGCCCGGGCACGATCAGCCGCGCCGGGAACCCGTGCTCGGCGGGCAGCGGCTCGCCGTTCATCGCGACGGCCACCATGGCCTCCTCCACGTCCAGCGCGGTCAGCGTCGGGAAGCCGGCGGTGAAGCCGTCGACGGAGCGGCCGATCAGCTGGGTGGCGCCCTCCTGGAGACCGGCGCGCTCGAGGAGCGGCCGCAGCGGCACGCCCTGCCAGCGGGCGTTGCCCACCAGCTCGCCGCCGACCTCGTTGGAGACGCAGGCGATGGTGATGTCGGCCTCGATCTGCGGCAGCTCCATGAGCTCGGCGTAGGTGAGCGTGTAGGGGTTGTCGACCATCCCGCGGATCTCGAGCTGCCAGTCCGCGGGGTCGACGACCGGCACCCGCAGCGCGGTGTCGATCCGGTAGAACTCCTCGTTCGGGATGAACAGCGGGGTGAGGCCGGGAATCTCCAGGTCCGCCCCGGCCGGCACCGGGCCGGCCTGCCGCACCGGGGCCGGCAGGCGGACGGCGGCGCGCAGGCCGGCGATCCGCTCGCGGCCCGACAGCAGGTAGCCGCCGATTCCGGCGAGCACGCCGAGCACCGTGGCGCCGCCGGTCACGGCGAGGAAGCGGCGGCGGTCGACCGGGCTGAGCGCGGGCGCGGTGCCGGGCTCGTCGTCGACCGTCGAGGCGGGCTCGTCGGCGGGCGCGCGACGGGGCAGGCCCACCATCAGCAGATAGAGCACGCCGATCCCGACCCCGGCGCCGACCAGGCCGACGAGGACGGTGCGGAAGACGGGGTTGCGGTCGTCGGCCAGCGCGGCGACGACCCCCAGCAGCGCGAACAGCGCGATGCCGCCGGAGGCCAGGACCGCAGAGCGGCGGGCCAGCATCCCGAGCAGGGCGCCGAACAGCGCCGACAGCACCAGGATGCCGCCGATCAGCACCGGCTTGTCGGCGGTGCCGAGGGTCGCGATGGCCCACTGCTCCACCGGGCCGGGCACGTTGTCGACCACGAAGTCGCCGACCGCGAGGATCAGCGAGGGCGCCTGCGGGACCAGGCCGGCCACCAGCTCGGCCGAACCCAGCCCGGCGGCCACGGCCGCGATCCCCGCCAGGGCGGCGCTCCCCCGGCCCACCGGGCGCACCGCGCCCCTCCGTCCAGCTGCCGATTGCGTCGTCTCGCTCACGCCTGACCCGTGACCCGAGCACATCGGTCGTACACGACCCAATGGAGATCGACGCCGGATCGTCATGCTTCCGCGGTTGCAACAGCCCCCGGCAGGGTCAGGACGGCCGCCCCGCCAGCCCGATCGCCCCCCAGCCACGCAGCGGCCGCCCCACCACGTCGGCGGCCACCTCGAGCGCCCGGCGCCGCAGCCCGCGGGACCGCCACTCCTCCGGGCGCACCCGCGCGCTGCGGGCGAGGTCCTCGTCGAAGTGGTCGTCCAGGAGGCCGGTCACGACCCGGTCGTCGAGGAGCAGGCAGACCTGCTCGTTGAGGGCCAGCGACCGGGTGTCGAAGTTCGTCGTGCCGACCATGGCGATCGCTCCGTCGACCGTGACGATCTTCGAGTGCAGCAGCGAGGGCTGGTACCGCCAGAGCTCCACCCCGGCGTCGAGCAGCGGCTGGAAGTCCAGCTCGCCCTGCAGGTGCACCGACGGCCGCTGGACGTGCGGTCCGCCGACGAGCACCTGCACCCGCACCCCGCGCCCGGCGGTCTCGACCACCAGCCGGCGCAGCCAGCGCGGCAGCCGGATGTACGGGCTGGTGACCCGGACGCGGTCGCGGGCGGAGTGCAGCAGCGCCGCGATGGCGACGGCGGCCTCGCTCCAGCCCGGCTGGGACGGCGTGCGGAGGACCTGCACCGGCGTGCTGCCCGCCAGCCCCAGCTCCGGGAACCGGTCGGCGTCGGAGACCACGCCACCCTCGAGCCGCACCTGGGCCTGCATCCAGGCGGCCGTGAACGCCGACCGCAGCCCGGCGACGGCCGGCCCCTGCACCCGGTACGAGGTGTCGCGCCAGTTCCCGGGCGAAGAGCCGTCGCCGGACCACGGCTGGTCGATGCCGATCCCCCCGGTGAAGCCGACGGTCTCGTCGCAGACCATGGCCCGCCGGTGCGTGCGCAGGTTCCAGACGGTCGGGCGGATGCTGGGGATCGGCCGGTAGAAGGCAACGGTGCACCCCGCCGAGCGCAGGCGCCGCAGGTCGTCGCGGTCCATGTGCGTGGCGCCGTAGCCGTCCAGCACGATCCGCACCCGCACGCCGTCGCGCGCGCGGGCGGCGAGGGCCCCCGCGACCTCGTGGCTGACCGCACCGCCGCCCCACACGAACCACAGCAGGTCGATGCTCCGGCGCGCGGCCGCGATCCCGGCCAGCATGGCCGGGAATGACTGGTCGCCGTCCTTCAGGACGTCGACCCGGTTGCCCTCGCTGAACGGCACGCCCACCAGCTGCTCGAGCATCTGCCGGCCGCGGCTCCCGGTCCCGGTCCGCTCAGTCATCGGTCCGCTCAGTCATCGGTCAGGCTCGGCAGCCGGTCGGGGTCGTCGTCGCGGTGCGCCTGCGGCGTCCCGGTCGCGGCGAGCAGGTCACCGTCGGTGGAGAGCGCGACGTCCTCGACCCGGTAGTGGATCGTCTGCGCGCGGATCCAGCCGTCCTCGATCAGGTAGGAGTCCACCCCACAGCGCACCAGCACGTCCGCGTCCCGGCCCGACCACTCGAGCAGCGCCGTCCGCTCGTCGGCCAGGGCGAAGGAGTAGCGGTAGCTCCCGCCGCCACCGATGGCCTTCCACAGCCGGTGCGCCGAAGCCCGCAGGCCGTCGTGCCCGCGGAAGACCTCCCGGGCGGTCAGCACCACCAGGTCCGGGTGGTAGTTCCGCCGGAGGTCCTCCTCCAGCTCCCCGGCCCGGCGCAGCCGGAGGCGGTCGGCGAGCACCTCCCGGCACGAACGGGCCCGCAGGTCCTCGGTCGTCGCCACGGACACGGGATCTCCTCTCGCTCGACGGTGCTGGTGGCCCCTCGACTGCCCCGGCCGGCGAGGGGGAAACCCTGCTCAGCGGCTGTCACCGCTCCGACACCCGGCCGTCGCTGCGCGCTGCCGCCGACCGCGCTGGACGTCGGCCAGCAGAGCGCAGCAGGCGCGCGCCAGCACCCCGGGCATCCGGAGGCGGGCGCGCAGCGGCACGGTGGGCGGCCGGCACGGGCGTCGCGTTCGTTCAGCCGCTGCAGCGCCACGAGCAACCCGGCCGTGGCGCCGGCCTCGTAGGCGCCCAGCGACGCGCCGCTGGAGATGGCGAGGGCGATCCGGACCGGGACCGGGCGGCTCATGCCGCCGGCCGGACGCCGGACAGCCGCACGCCGCTGGCCGGGGCCGCCGGCATCCGCGACAGGTCGACGCTCAGGTCCTGCAGGGGCACGTCGTAGGCCATGGCCGTGGTGAGCAGCCGCACCGCCCGCTCCACCAGCGTGATCGTCAGCCATTCGCCGGCGCAGCGGTGGCCGGCGTCGAACTCCCCGCCGCCCTGCGGGACGAAGTCGTAGGGCCCGCCGTCCCAGCCGGCGAAGCGCTCCGGGAGGAAGGCTGCCGGCTCGTCCCAGATCCGGGAGTCGTGGTTGGTGGCGTAGATGTCCAGCAGGAACCAGGAGCCGCGCGCGAAGTGCCGGCCCCGCCAGTCGAACTCCTCGCGCACCCGGCCGCCGACCATCGGGAAGAACGGGGCGGACCGGCGCACCTCCTGCACGAACCAGCGGAGGTACTCGTCGTCCTCGGCGACCCGGCTGCGCGCCACGGGGTGCTGGAGCAGCGCCAGGGCGGCGAAGACGACGTACCGGGAGATCGCCACGGTGGGTCGCAGCACGTTGAGCAGCTCCACGCGGGCGGTCTCGGCGTCGAGCAGCCGGCCGTGCTCGTCGCGGTGCTCGGCGACGACCCGCGCCGCGCGTCCCTCGTCGACCCGCAGCTCCCCGGCCCGCACCCGCTCGACCACCTCGCCGGCCCAGCGCTCGGCCCGGTGCCGGAGCACCTGCCCGCGGAGGTTGCGCGGCCCGACCGATCCGGCTCCCTCCACCATCGCGGCGAACTGCCGCGTCCGGATCGCGACGTCGTCCGGGTGCAGCGGCACCCCGGCCCAGGCGCAGACGGCGCGGCAGAGGACCTCCCGGACGGCGTCGAACAGCACGACGTCCCGCGACCCGGCCCACCGGTCGATCCCCGCGCGCCACTCCCCCTCCACCAGATCGGCGAGCTCGGCCACCGCGGCCGGGGTCATCAGCGACAGGAACATCGCCTTGCGGTGCCGGTGCGGCTGCTCGTCCAGCAGCTCGACGCTGCGGAAGTCCTGGAGCAGCGTGAGGGTGGTCGGCGGCAGGGCTCGACGGCGGGTCATCCGGTCCGTCTCGTACAGCAGCCGGGCGGCCTCGGTGCCGTAGGCGATGACAGCGGGACGCAGCATCAACCGGGTCTCGAACGCGTCCGACCCCGTCTCCAGGAAGCGGTGCGCACCGAACGTGTAGCCCTCGCGGAGCAGGGCGGCGCTGCTGTCCCTCCTCCCGATGCGCGGGATCCGGTCGGTCACGGACGTTCCTCTCCTGGGAACCGGCCGCCCGAGGTGCATCGCTCAGCCCAGCGGGGTCAGCCGGCGGCGCGGCACGGTGGTGGCGGGCAGCCGCGCCGCCGGGCCGGGAACCGTCCGCAGGCGCTCGTCGAGCAGGTGGTCGACCAGCCGCGTGCGGGTGTCGATGGTGACCAGGAGGACCGCTTCGAGGTCGGCGAGCTCCTCCTGACGGCGCCGCACCTCGGCGAGCTCGCGCTCGGCGTCCCGCCGGACGGTCCGGCAGGAGTGCAGGTCGGCGTCGATGGCGGCGAGCGGGCGGGGGTGCGGGTCGGACATGGCGACCTCCGGTGCGGCGGGCCGGGACGGGGAGCGGGCACCGGTGGTGCCACGACGACTGTGTGCCCCGCGGCGGGCCGGTGCTCTGCCGGCCGCCGTCCTGACACCGATCCGCAAGGCGACCGCAACAGATCCGTCCCGCGGCCGCGATCCGTTCCGTGTGTCAACCGGTTGACGGTGACGGCGTCCGTGCACACTTCGGCGGCTTCCTGGGCAGTGCAGGGCCAGGAGGACCGGGGCTCCGGTCGAGTTCCCCCACGAGAGGACCGGGTGGCCGCGGTGAGATGGATGTCCAGAGGCGAGCGCGTCGACGTCACGCGCTCCGCCGTCCGGCCGGAGACGGAGCCGGACGGCGCGAGCGGCACCCTGGACACGCACCCGCTCCCCACCCCGCGGCCGGCGCCGGTGGCGCCGCGCTGGGCGATCCGCGTGCTGGTCACCGGGGCGGCGGTCCTCATGCTGGCCGCGCTCGGCTGGCTGGTGTTCTGGTTCCTCCTGCGCCTCCCGCTGCTCACCGTCGCCGTCGCGGTGGCCCTGCTGCTGACCGCGGTGGTGCGGCCGGTCACCCGCTGGCTGCACCGTCGAGGTCTGGGCGAGGGGATCTCGGCGCTGCTGTCGGTGCTGCTCCTGCTCGGCGTCCTGCTCGGGGTCGGCTTCCTCGTCGGATTCCGGGCCGCCGACAAGCTGCGCAACCTGACCCGGCCGCTGACCGCCGGCATCGACCGCATCCGCGTCTGGCTCACCGAGGGGCCGCTGGGCCTGAACCCGCAGCAGGTCACCGAGGTCCGGAACACGGTGGTCAACCAGGTCTACTCGCTCACCCCCGAACCGGCTGCCGCGGCCCGGATGGCCGTCTACATCCTGGCCGCGATCATCCTGGTCGCCTTCCTGACGTTCTTCCTGCTCAAGGACGGCGCCGCGATGTGGGCCTGGATGCTCCGCTGGGTCCCCGACCGTCGGCGGGACCAGGTCGACGGCGCGGGCCAGGCGGCCTGGACGGTGCTCTCCCAGTACGTGCGCGGGGTGGTCATCGTCGCCGTGATCGATGCGGTGGGCATCGGCGCGGTGCTGGTCATCCTGGGCGTGCCGCTGTGGCTGTCCCTGACCCTGCTGACGTTCCTCGGCGCCTTCGTCCCGCTGTTCGGCGCGACCGTCAGCGGGGCGGTGGCCGTGCTGGTCACCCTGGTGACCAACGGCGTCACCGACGCCGTCATCGTGCTCATCGCGGTGCTCGTCGTGCAGCAGGTCGAGGGCAACGTGCTGCACCCGATCATCGTCGGGCGCACGGTGCGGCTGCACCCGGTGGTCGTGCTGCTGGCGGTCACGGCCGGCAGCCTGCTCTGGGGTCTCGCCGGGGCGCTGCTGGCGGTTCCCCTGGTGGCGGTCACCTACCGGGTGCTGGGGTATTTCCGGGAGCACCCCGCCCCCGGCGCCGGGCAGGCAGCCGGCTCCGAGTCGGCGGCGGAGGACCCGCCCGGAGCCGACCCGGGGACCGTGGCAGAGCCGACCGGGGCCGACGCACGCCCCGCGCCGGTGGCGGCGGGCTGAGCCGGGGGGGCCGTCAGCCGGCCGGGTCCTCCACCGGCTCCAGGCGGTCCGCGGAGATGGCGATCTGACCGCCGAACTCCTCGAAGAACGCCCCGGCGTCCTCGAACAGCTGGTCCGCGGCGATACCGAAGTCGAGCTCGAAGCTCTCCTCCGCGACGCGGACCACCCGGCCGGAGACCTCCACCAGGTCCCCGATCTCCAGGTCGGCCGGCGGCGTCGCCAGGACGACCAGGATGGGGTCGCCGCTCTCGCCCACGACGCGGAAGGAGGCGCCGACGTCGGCGACGGTGAGCAGTTCGGTGACCTCCCCGCCTACCGTCACGGCCTGGCCGACCAGCGCCTCCCCGTTTCCGAGGACGCCGGGCTCCTCGTCCTCGCCGGGCTCGGGCTGGGCCGTCGGCTCCGCGGGGGGCGGCGCATCCTCCAGGTCGGAGACCCGGTCCTCGAGCGCGCTGATCCGGTCCTCGAGCACCTGCATATCCGTGCTGCTCGGGCCGGTGACCGGGCCGACCGGATCGTCACCGCAGGCGGCCAGCCCGGTCACCCCGACGGCCGTGACGAGCGCCGCTGCCGCGGCCCGCCCGGCTCGCCCCCCACGGGTCCGGGCCGGCCGCCCTGCACTGGCGCTCATCGGTGCCTCCTCTGCTCGACGCGGGCCAGCCGTCTCAGGCCCAGCCGTCGCAGGCCCAGCCTGCGACGGGAGCTGAGTTCCCGCTCGCGGGAGCCGGACGCGTGGGCACGCGGGTTCGACACGAGGACGCAACACCGCGCGCGATCGCCGGGTGCCGGGGCGGCGGACCGGATGCCCGATCCGCTTCCCCGGCGGGCCCTCAGCCGCGCAGCAGCGCCCCGAACCGGGCGCAGCTCTCGTCGATCGCCTGCTGCGCGGCCGGCGAGATCGTCCCCATGTCGAAGAAGCCGTGGATCATCCCGTCGTACCGCTGGACGTCGGCGGCGACGCCGGCGGCCCGCAGCGCCTCGCCGTACGCCTCGCCCTCGTCCCGCAGCGGGTCGAACTCCGCGGTGACGACGACCGCCGGCGGCAGGCCGGCGAGGTCGGCGCCGTGCAGCGGCGACAGCCGCGGGTCCTTCGCGTCCTCCCAGGCGCCGGCGTAGTGGCCGTAGAACCAGTCCATCGTGTCCTTCTCCAGGAAGTAGCCCTTGGCGTTCTCCACGCGGGAGGGGTACTCGCCCTCCGCGTCGACGGCCGGGTAGATGAGGAACTGGCCGGCCACCGGGGTGCCGTCGGCCCGCAGCGCCTGGGCGACGACGGCGGAGAGGTTGCCGCCCGCGCTGTCGCCGGCGACGCCGAGCCGGTGGTCGCCGCCGAACTCGTCGAGGTGCCCGGCGATCCAGCGGGCGGCTGCCACCGCGTCGTCCGCGGCCGCCGGGAAGGGGTGCTCGGGGGCGAGCCGGTAGTCCACGGCCACGACCACCGCTCCGCTGCCGCGGCAGACGTTGCGGGCCATGTTGTCGTGGGTGTCGAGGTCGCCGATCACCCAGCCGCCGCCGTGGAAGAAGATCACCGTCGGGAAGGAACCGTCGCCCTCGGGGCGGTAGACCCGCGCCCGCAGGTTCCCGCCGGCGCCGGGGACCGTGCGGTCCTCCGTCCCGGCGACCGGGACGACCTGCTCGGGAGCCCGTCCGCCGTGGGTCAGGGCGAGGTACAGGGCCCGCCCGGCCTCGGGGGTGCCTTCGTACATCGGCGGCAGCCCCGCCTCCTCCATCATGGTGAGCATCGCGGCGATGTGCGGGTCGACGGGCACAGGTCTCTCCTGGGGATCGCAGGGTGGGACGGGACGGGCGGGGCCGGTCAGCGGTAGACGAGCGAGTCGTCGTCGAGGTCGAGGGCGGGCAGCGCCGTCCGCTCCTCCGCGTACTCCCGCAGGTGGATCCACGGCTCGCGGTCGCCCTGCTTGAACATCCGGTCGGCCGAGCGCATCACGTAGCCGGAGTTGAAGTTCTCCGGCACGGCCCACGGGCGCAGCGGCATGTCGGCGTCCTGCGGGCGCAGCGTGGGCACGACCGTCGTCGCCCCGCGCTCCTGCATGCGCGCCAGCAGCCGGCACACGAACTCGCTCACCAGGTCGGCGCGCAGCGTCCAGCTGGCCCGGAAGTACCCGAACACGTAGGCCATGTTCGGCACGCCGCTGATCATCAGCCCGCGCCAGGTGACCCGGGAAGGGAAGTCGACCGGCTGGCCGTCGACGGCGAAGGAGACCCCGCCGAAGACGCTGAGGTCGAACCCGGTCGCCGTCACGACCACGTCGGCCGCCAGCTCCTCCCCCGACGACGTGCGGATCCCGGTCTCGGTGAAGGTGTCGACGGTGTCGGTGACGACGGAGGCCTTGCCCTCCCGGATGGCGGTGAACATGTCGCCGTCGGGCAGCAGGGCGAGCCGCTGCTGCCAGGGCCGGTAGCTGGGGTTGAAGTGCTTGTCGATGTCGAAGCCCTCGGGCAGCTGGGGGCGCATCGACTCGATGAGCAGCTCACGCAGCTCGTCGGGCTGCTCGAAGGACATCCGGGTGATCTCGTCGCCCTCGGCGATGTAGGCCCGCCGCAGGATCTCGTGCGTCCAGTCGTCCGGGACGTCGAGGGCGCGCAGCGTCTCGGCCAGCTCGTGGGTCTTGGGCCGGGCGAAGAAGAACGTCGGGGAGCGCTGCAGCATGGTCACGTGGGCCGCGGTGTCGGCGAGCGCGGGGACCAGCGTGGCCGCGGTCGCCCCGGAGCCGATGACGACGACCCGCTTGCCGGTGGTCTCCAGGTCGGCCGGCCACTGCTGCGGGTGCACCACCGCGCCGCCGAACCGGTCGAGCCCGGGCCACTGCGGCCGGTAGGGCCGGTCGTGGTCGTAGTAGCCCTGGCACATCCACAGGAAGTCGGTGGTGAGGCGGACGCTCTCGCCGGTGTCCTCGCGGGTTCCCTCGACGGTCCAGCGGTGCTCGGCGGAGGACCAGCTCGCCGTCGTGACGCGGTGCCGGTAGCGGATCCGCTCGGCCAGCCCGTCGTCGGCGATCACCTCGTCCAGGTAGGACAGGATCTCCTCCGACGTCGCGATCGACGCCCCCCGCCAGGGCTTGAACCGGTAGCCGAAGGTGAACAGGTCGCTGTCGGACCGGACGCCGGGGTACCGGTGGGTCCACCACGTGCCACCCCGGGCATCCAGCGCGTCGAGGATGACGAACGACCGGCCGGGGAACCGCTCCTTCAGGTGGTGGGCGGCGCCGATGCCGGAGATCCCGGCGCCCACGATGAGCACGTCGACGTGCTCGGTGGTCGTCCCGGTCGGGCGTTCCTGCGTGGTCGTCGTCATGGCGGTGCCCCCTGCTGTCGGCGATCCCCTCGACCGGACCGTAGGACCGCGGACGTGGTGTGAGCCATGGCACAATCGGTCGCGAATTGAGGAATTCGGCCAACCCCCTGCACGCCGCGGCCCGCAGCACCGGCAGCGCGGCGCTGATGTGCGCGCTGGCCGAGGAGCACGGGCTGCCGAGGTCGCGGGTGATCGCGGGCACGGGCATCGGCGAGGCCGCGCTGAGCGATCCTGCCGCGGAGATCACCGCCGAGCAGGAGGCCCGGCTGGTGGCCGCCCTCGCCGCCGCGCTGCCCGAGACCGCCGGCCTGGCGGCCGGGGCGCGGTACCGGCTGGCCACCTACGGCATCTGGGGCTTCGCGCTGCTGTCCAGCCGCACGCTGCGCGAGGGCCACGAGGTCGGCATGCGGTTCGTCGACCTGACCTACGCGCTGACCCGGATCAGTGCCGAGGAGGACGCCGGCGAGCTGACCCTGCACTTCGACGACCTGGACCTGCCCGCCGACGTGCGCCGGTTCGTGCTGCTCCGGGACGCCGTGGCGGCGCTGCAGCTGTGGCGGGAGTCGCTCGGCCGCCCCGTCGTCCCGCGGCGGGTGGCGCTGCGCCTGCCGGAGCCGGCGGATCCCGCCCCGTACGAGGAGGCCTTCGGCGTCCGGCCCGCCTTCGCCGCTCCGCGGTCGGTGCTCGTCTTCGACGCCGCGCTGCTCGACCAGCCCCTCCCCCAGGCAGCCCCGCTCACCGCCGCGCTGTGCGAGGCGCAGTGCCGCGCGCTCCTCGAGGCCCGCGCGTCCCGCCGCGGGATGAGCGGCCGGGTCCGCGACCTGCTGCTGCGCGACCCCCAGCGGATGCCCGGCCAGGAGGAGGTGGCCGCCGAGCTGCACGTGAGCGTCCGGACCCTGCGCCGGCACCTCGACGAGGAGGGCACGAGCTTCCGGGTCGTGGTCGACCAGACCCGGCGGCACCTCGCGGAGGAACTGCTGGTGACCGTGGGGCTCAGCGTCGAGCAGGTCGCCGCGCGGGTCGGCTACTCCGAGGCCTCGGCGTTCGTGCACGCGTTCCGGCGCTGGCGGGGAGTCAGCCCCCGGCGGTGGGCGGAGTCCGTGCGGGCGGGCGCGCGCGGCTGACACCGCAGCTCTGCCACCTCATTTGTAGCAGCTCCCGGCGCTCCTCATGAGGTCGAAATTTTCGGTCTACGGTCGCGGACCTCAGATCGGAGCTGACGCCGTGACCACCTTCTCCACCAGCCCGTTCGACCTTCCCGATCGCCTCGCCGCCAAGGCCGACCCCGCCCTGATCACCCGCGACGAGCAGCACTTCGCCGCCGTCGCCGACAGCCTCGCCGCCGCGACGGCCGAGCTCTCCGCCCGCCTCGCCGCCGAGCGCGCCGCACCCGGCGGCCGTGGCCAGGCGGCGCTGGACCGCGACCTGGAGGTCCACCGGCTCACCACCCGCCTGCGCACGCTCCGCCGCTTCGGCCTGGACCTGTGCCTGGGCCGGATCGTGCCCGCCGACGGCGCCGAGCCGGTCTACATCGGCCGGCTGGGGCTCACCGACGGCGCCGGCCGGCGGCTGCTGGTCGACTGGCGCTCCCCCGCCGCCGAGCCGTTCTTCGGCGCCACCCATGCCGACCCGATGGGGCTGGCCAGCCGCCGCCGGTACCGCTGGACCCGCGGGCGGATCACCGACTACTGGGACGAGGTGTTCGGCCCCGACGGCGTCGAGGGGCACGCCGCGCTCGACGACCAGTCGGCCTTCCTCGCCAGCCTGGGGGGCACCCGGACCGACCGGATGCGCGACGTGCTCGGCACCATCCAGGCCGACCAGGACGCCGTCATCCGCGCCGGTTCCCGTGGCGTGCTCGTCGTCGACGGCGGGCCCGGCACGGGCAAGACCGTCGTGGCCCTGCACCGCACCGCCTACCTCCTCTACGCCGACCCGCGGCTCGGTCCGCAGCGCGGCGGGGTGCTGTTCGTGGGCCCGCACGAGCCCTACCTCGCCTACGTCGCCGACGTCCTGCCCAGCCTCGGGGAGGAGGGGGTGCGGACCTGCACCCTGCGCGACCTGGTCCCCGAGGGGGCGGCGGCCGCGGAAGAGCGGGACCCCGACGTGGCCCGGCTCAAGGCGTCGGCGGACCTGGTCGGCGCGATCGAGGCGGCGGTCCGGTTCTACGAGGAGCCACCCCGGACGGCGATGACCGTCGAGACGCCGTGGGCCACCCTCCGGCTGGACGCCGGCGACTGGGCCGAGGCCTTCGACGCACCCGAGCCCGGCACGCCGCACAACGAGGCCCGCGACCAGGTGTGGGAGGCGCTCGTGCGCATCCTGGTCGACGAGCTTCCCAGCGGCCTCGACGACGTGGACGACGACGCCTCCGGCGAGGAGCAGTTCGACGCGTACGGGATCGCCGCGCAGGACCCGCATGCGGCGTACCGGCGGGCCCTGGCCGCGAACCGGGCGCTCGGAGAAGCCTTCGGCCGGGCGTGGCCGCTGCTCGAGCCGGCCGACCTCGTCGCCGACCTGTGGTCGGTGCCGGCCTACCTGCGCAGGTGCGCACCGTGGCTCACCGACGAGGAGGTCGCGGTGCTGCAGCGCGCGGACCCGGACGGGTGGACGGTGTCCGACCTGCCGCTCCTGGACGCCGCGCGGCAGCGGCTCGGCGACCCGGAGGTGTCCCGGCGTCGCCGACGGCAGGAGGCCGCGGCAGCCGCGGACCGCGCCCGGATGTCCGACGTCGTGGACCTCCTGATCGCCGACGACGACTCCGACCTCGGGGTGATGTCGATGCTGCGCGGGCAGGACCTGCGCGGCGCACTCGTCGACGAGGCCGCACTGCCCGGCGCCGTCCCCGACCGGCTCGCCGGACCGTTCGCGCACGTCGTCGTGGACGAGGCGCAGGAGCTGACCGACGCGGAGTGGCGGATGCTGCTGGCGCGCTGCCCGTCCCGCAGCTTCACCGTCGTCGGCGACCGGGCGCAGGCCAGGCACGGGTTCGACAGGTCGTGGCGCGCCCGCCTCGCGCGCATCGGCCTGGACGAGGTGGCGGTCGCCTCCCTGACCGTCAACTACCGGACCCCGGCCGAGGTCATGGCCGAGGCCGAGCCGGTCATCCGCGCGGCGCTGCCCGACGCGAACGTGCCGACGTCGGTTCGCCGCAGCGGCATCCCCGTCCGCTACGGCTCGGTCGCCGAGCTCGGCCCGGTCGTCGACGCGTGGCTGGCCGGGCACGCCGAGGGCACCGCCTGCGTGATCGGCGCCCCCGGCTTCCCGGCGGCCGACCGCGTCCGGTCGCTGACCCCGGTCCTGGCGAAAGGGCTGGAGTTCGACCTCGTGGTCCTGGTCGACCCCGGCGCCTTCGGCGGGGGCATCGAGGGGGCGGTCGACCGCTACGTCGCGATGACCCGGACGACGCAGCAGCTCGTCGTCCTCACCAGCGCCTGACCACTACGCTTCGTCCAGCCCGGGGGCCGCGGCAGGACCCGGTGTCGACAGGAGGACGTCGGTGACGCTCACGGTGGCCCGGCTGCTGGCCGACCGGCGGCTGGGGCTGACCCTCGTCGGCGGTGCCGCCGGGGCGGACCGGCCGATCACGTGGGCGCACGCCATCGAGCTCGAGGACCCGACGCCGTGGCTCAGCGGCGGCGAGCTGGTGATGACGACCGGGCTCCGGCTGCCCGGGGAGCCCGACGCGCAGCGCGCCTACCTCCGCCGGCTCGGCGCGAAGGGCGCCACGGCGCTCGCGCTCGACACCGGGACGGTGCACTCCGCCGTCCCGGAGGCCCTCCGGCTGGAGGGCGACGCCCTCGGGCTCCCGGTCCTCGCGGTGGCCGGGGAGGTCCCGTTCATCGCGATCGGCCGGGCGGTCGCCGACGCCCTGGCCGCGGCGGACGTCACGGCCGCCAAGCGGGTCGCCGACCAGCAGCACCGGCTCGCGCGCGCCGCGCTGGGCGGCGGCATCCCCGCGGTGGTCGACGCGCTGGCCGGCGCGCTGGAGGCCGACGTGGTGGTGCTGGACGCGCACGACGCCGTCCTGGCCTCGGCGTCCCGGGACCGCGAGGACGCCTCCCGCGCGGCACGGGACCTGCTCGCCCGCCGGCGCTCCCGCCGGCGCGCCGCGAGCGGCGTCCACGCCGACGCGGACGGCCACCTGACCAGCCAGGTGCTGGGCGTGGCCGGGGTCGGCCGCGGTGAGGTGCTGGTCGGCACCCGGGACGCGCTGCACGCCACCCAGCGGCTCCTGGTCAACCACGCGGTCTCGCTGATCGCGATCGAGCTGGAGAAGCCCGCCGCGGTGCTGACGGTGGAGCGCCGGCTGCGCTCGGCGGTCCTGCGGGCCCTGCTGAGCGGCGTGCTGGGCAGCGACCTGACCCAGCTGCGGTACTTCGGCCTCGATCCCGATGCCCCCGTCGTCGCGCTGGCGGTGGTGGACGCGGGGCCGCTGCTCCCCGCCGAGGAGCTGCTCGACGACGTCCTCGCCGCGACCGGCCTGCCCTACCTGGCCACCTCCGCGGACGGGGCGCTGATCGTCCTCCTGCCGGCCGAGGCCGCCGACCGGACGCCGGAGCAGGTGTGCGCGGAGCTCCGCCGGGGCCTCGGCCGGCCGCTCGGCGGGGGGCTGGGCTCCGCGGCCGCGCTGGGCGAGGCGGGAACCAGCCGGCAGCAGGCGCTGGCGGCCGCGCGGGCGGGGCGGGGCGGCGGCCGCGAGCTGCTCCGGTTCGCCGAGCTCAGCACCTACGACCTGCTGCTCGGCGGCCAGAGCCGGGAGGCCCTCGCCGCGGTGGCGTCGGCCGCCCTGGGTCCGCTGGAGAGCTACGACGCCGCGCGGAACGGGGAGCTGGTGCGGTCGCTGGAGGCGTTCCTCTCCCACAACGGCCAGTGGGAGGCCGCCGCGGCCGCGATCGAGGTGCACCGGCACACGATGCGCAACCGCATGGCCAAGGTGGCCGCCCTGCTGGGCCGGGACGTCGAGTCCGCCCACGTGCGCGCCGAGCTGTGGCTGGCCGTGAAGGCCCGCGAGCTGGTGCAGCTCGGCGGCTGAGGAGGCGCCCGGCGGGCCCGCGGCGTCAGGCCGGGCGTCCGCCGCGGAGGTAGACCGTCGTGGTGTGCGTGAAGAACTCCCGGGAGGCCCGGCCCTGCTCCTTGGGGCCGTAGCCACTGCCCTTGGCGCCGCCGAAGGGCACGTGCGGATCGGCTCCCGCGGTCTCGGAGTTCACGTGCAGGATGCCCACGTCGAGCTCGACGACCGACTCCAGCGCCCGGCCGAGGTCGTTGGTGAAGACGGCGGCGGACAGCCCGTACTCCCCGTCGTTCGCCAGCGCGAACGCCTCCTGGGCGTCCCGGGCGCGCACGACGCCCACGACGGGGCCGAAGAGCTCCTCGCGCCAGACGGCCAGGTCGGTCGAGGGCAGCTCGAGCACGGTGGGCGGCACGAAGTACCCAGCAGCGAGGTCGCCACCGGGGTACGGGGACGCCCCCGCCAGCGGGGTCGCGCCCTGGCCCACGGCGTCCTCGATCCCCTGGTGCACGGTGGCCCGCGCCGACGCGCTGACCAGCGGTCCCATCTGGGTGGCGGGGTCGACGGCGTCGCCCACCACCAGCGACTGCGTGCGGCGGGCGAACTCCGCCAGGAACTCCCCGGCGATGCCGTCCTCCACGATCAGCCGGGAGGTGGCGGTGCACTTCTGCCCGGTCGAGCGGAACGCGCCGAGCAGCACCTGCTCGACGGCGAGCCCGAGGTCGGCGTCGGCCAGGACGACGGCCGGGTTCTTGCCGCCCATCTCTGCCTGGACCGGGACCCCCCGCGCGGCGCAGGAGGCCGCGATCGCCCGCCCCACCCCGGTGGAGCCGGTGAAGGTGATCCCGGAGATGCCAGGGTGGTCGACCAGCCGGCTCCCCGTGGCGCCGTCCCCGGCCAGGAGGTTCAGCACGCCCGGCGGCAGGCCGGCCTCCTGCAGCGCCTGGGCCAGCCGCATCGCCAGGAGCGGGACCAGGCTCGCCGGCTTCCACACCACGGTGTTGCCGTGGGAGAGCGCGGGGGCGATCTTCCAGGCCGGGATGGCGATCGGGAAGTTGAACGGCGTGATGACCCCGACGACACCGAGCGGCCGGCGGGTCACCAGCACCCGCTCGCCGCGCCGCGGCGAGGAGTACATCTCCCCCGCCTCCCGGTCGGCCTCACCCGCGCAGTAGCGGAGGATCTGCGCCGCCCGCAGGACCTCCCCGACCCCCTCGGCCCGGGTCTTGCCCTCCTCGGCGGCGAGCTCGTACCCCCACGCCTCGGCCGACTGCTCGACGGCCGCCGCGGCCCGGACGAGGACGGCGGCCCGCTCGTGGTGCGGGGTGCGCGCCCAGCCCGGCAGCGCCCGGGCGGCGGCGGCCACGGCCTCGTCGACCTCCGCCTGACCGGCCAGCGCCCCGGCCCCGACGACGCTGTCCGGCCGGGACGGGTTGGTCGAGGTGAACTCCTCGCCCCGGCCGTCCTGCCAGCGGCCGTCCACGAGGTTCTTCAGCTGCACGCCGGCGCCGTCGTCCACCGTTGCGGTCATGTCGCTCTCCTGGGGTGTCGTGCCGGGATGCGGGCGGGGGGTCAGAGCGTCGCGAAGGCCTCGGTGAGGATGTCCAGGCCCTCGGCGAGGAGGTGCTCGGGCATCACCAGCGGCGGCAGGAACCGCAGCACGTTGCCGTAGGTCCCGGCCGACAGCACCAGCAGCCCGCGCTCCTGGCAGTACCGGATGACCTGGGCGACGGCGGCCGGGTCCGGCTCCGTCGTGCCGGGCCGGACCAGCTCGACGGCGATCATGGCGCCGCGGCCGCGCACGTCACCGATCACCGGGTTGCCGTCGGCGATCCCGGTGAGGCGGGCGAGGAAGCGGTCACCGATGACGCGGGCGCGCTCCACCAGGCCCTCGGCCTCGATCGTCTCGATGACCCCCAGCGCGGCGGCGCAGGCCGCGGGGTTGCCGCTGTAGGTGCCGCCGATGCCGCCGGGGTGGACGGCGTCCATGATCTCGGCGCGGCCGGTGACGGCGGCCAGCGGCAGCCCGCCGGCCAGCCCCTTCGCCGTGGTGATCAGGTCGGGGGCGAGACCCTCGTGCTCGGAGGCGAACATGTCGCCGGTGCGGGCGAAGCCGGTCTGCACCTCGTCGGCCACGAACAGGATCCCGCGCTCGCGGCAGAACTCCGCCACCGCGGGCAGGAAGCCCTCCGGGGGGACGATGAACCCGCCCTCGCCCTGGATCGGCTCGATCACCACGCAGGCGATCTGGTCGGCCCCCACCTGCACGTCGACCAGGTCGCGCAGGGCCGCCATCGCCTGCTCGGCGGCCCGCTCACGACCACCCGGCGCCCGGAAGGGATAGGCCATGGGCGCGCGGTGCACCTCGGCGGTGAACGGGCCGAAGTCCTTCTTGTACGGGTTGTTCTTCGCCGTCATGGCCATCGTCAGCAGCGTGCGCCCGTGGTAGGCGTGGTCGAAGACCACGACACCGGGCCGGCCGGTCGCGGCGCGGGCGTACTTCACGGCGTTCTCCACGGCCTCCGCGCCGGAGTTGAACAGCGCGGTGCGCTTGACGTGGTCGCCCGGGGTCAGCCGGTTCAGCGCCTCGCAGACCTCGACGTAGCCCTCGTAGGGGTTGACGAGGAAGCAGGTGTGGGTGAACTGGCGCAGCTGCTCGACGGCCCGCTCCACGACGCGGGACGCGCTGTTGCCGACGCTGGTCACGGCGATGCCGCTGCCGAAGTCGATGAAGCTGTTGCCGTCGACGTCCACCAGCACGCCACCGCCGGCGGCGGCGGCGAAGACGGGCTGCCCGCTGACGATGCCGGCCGGCAGTGCCTGCGCGCGCCGGGCCGCGAGCTCCAGGCTGCGCGGGCCCGGGATCGCGGTGACCAGCCGCCGGACCTGCTCGAGCTGCGGTCCGCCGGCCGCGGGTGCTTCGACGACGCTCACGGTGTCCTCCTCAGGGCTGCCTGCCCGGGACGCTAGGAGGGCGGCGCACCGCTGTCCATGGACGCGGTGGACAACTGGCCCGTCCGGGCTGGCCGCCGTGGACCGTTCGCTCAGGTGCCGCCCAGCGTCCGGTAGAGCTCGGGCCGCCGGTCCAGGAGGTAGGGCGCGCGGCGCCGCGACTCCGCCAGCCGCGCGCGGTCGAGCTCGGCGACGACGAGCTCCTCGCCGCGGCCGGCCCGGGCCAGGTCCCTGCCGTCGGGCCCGACGACGCAGCTGAGCCCGCAGTACTCCAGGTCGGCCTCGGCGCCCGCGTAGTTGGCGTAGGCCACGTACACCTGGTTCTCGTAGGCCCGCGCCGGCACCAGCGTCGTCGCGACGACGTCGAACTCGACCATGTTGGCCGTCGGCGCCAGCACGACGTCGACCCCGGCGAGCGCGAGGGCGCGGGCGGTCTCCGGGAACTCGACGTCGTAGCAGATCAGCATCCCGCACCGCCAGCCGCCGATCTCCACCACGGCGGAGTCGTCGTCGGACGGGCTGAACTGCTCCCGGTCGAGGCTGCCGAACAGGTGCGTCTTCCGGTACCCGGCCAGCGGGACGCCGTCCGCGCCGACGAGCTGCACGGCGTTGTAGACGGCGTCCCCGACCCGCTCGGGGTAGCCGTAGAGGACCGCGACCCCGCTGGAGCGCGCCAGCTCGGCGACCGCCCGCGCCCACTCGCCGTCGCGCGGCTGCGCGAGGCGACCGACCGCGTCGGCGCCGATGGCGTAGCCGGTCAGGTACATCTCCGGCGTGAGCAGCAGGTCGGCGCCGTCGTCCCGGGCGGAGGCCAGGGCCTGCCCCAGGCGCTCGAGGTTCTCGTCGACGCCCAGGGGGCGCGACTCGCACTGGTGGAGGGCGATCCGCACGAGCGCCGCCTAGTCCGGGAGCGCGATCGGGCCGAGCTCGGCGAACACGTCACCGGGTCCGGGGTTCTCCGCGAAGGTGCGGCCGCCGAAGTGCCGGATGATGCCCCACACCGCGTTGAGCGACGTCTGCACCGCGCCCTCCACCCAGGCCGGCGTCCAGGAGACGTCGTCGCCGGCGAGGAAGATGCCCCGCTGCTCGGGCGGGAAGTCGCCCTGCACGAAGTGCGCGTACATCCGCTGGTTGTACCGGTAGTGCCCCGGCAGGGCACCCTTGAAGGCGCCGAGGAAGTTCGCGTCCGCCTCCCAGGAGACGGTGACGGGGTCGCCGATGATGTGCTGGGCGATGTCCACGTCGGGGTAGATCTTCTTCAGCGCCCCGAGGGCCAGCCGCACCCGCTGGTCCACCGGGTACGGCAGCATCTTCAGCGCGTCGCTCATCCACGAGTACGTCAGGCAGATGACGCCGGGCAGGTCGTCACCGTGGTCGAACAGGTAGGTGCCGCGGGTCAGCCGGTCGGTGAGCGTCATGCTCATGACGTCGCGGCCGGTCTCCGGGTCCTTGTCCTTCCAGAACGGCCGGTCGACCATCACGAAGGTCTTCGACGACTGCATGTACCGGGTGCGGTCCAGCGCCGTCCACATCTTCTGCGAGAAGAGGCTCTCCTCGCAGTCGATCTGGGTCGTCAGCAGCCAGCTCTGGCAGGTGGCGAGCACCGCCGGGTAGCGGGCGGTGTGGCCCCAGGCATCGGTGACGGCGAAGCTGCCGTCGGCGGCGCGGGCGATGGCGGCGACCCCGGCGCGCGCCCCGCCGCGGTGCAGCGTCGCGAGGGTCGTCCCCGCGGGCCAATGGACCAGCTGTTCCGGCGCGTGGTTCCACAGGCCCCACGGCACCTGCTCCACCCCGCCGACGACGAAGCGCTGGTCGTCGTCGCAGTTGGTCATCACGACGCGGAAGATCTCCAGCATCGAGTTCGGGAAGTCCGAGTCCCAGCCGCCGGTGCCGAAGCCCACCTGGCCGAAGACCTCCCGGTGGTGGAAGGACAGCTTCGAGAATGCCTCGGAGGTGGCCACGAAGTCGTAGAAGGTGCGGTCGTCCCACAGCGGGACCAGGGCGTCCCACAGCTTCTTCAGGGTCCGGACGTCGCGGGCGCGGATCGCGTCCTGGATCTCGGTGAAGGAGACGGTCTCCAGCGCGTCGGCCCACGCCGCGGCGACTTCCTGGAAGAGCGGCGGCAACGCCTCGGTGGACTCGGCGTAGTGGGTCTCGCCCTCGATGTCGATGACCGTGCTGCGGGAGGCGGGGGTCAGCGGGTTGGGGAAGGGCTTCGTCTCCAGGCCGAGCAGGTCGACGTAGTGGTAGAAGGCGGTCGACGACACCGGGAAGCGCATGCCGCCCAGCTCGGCGACCACCTCGGCGGGGGCGCCCTCGAACCGCGCCGACCGCAGCCGCCCACCCATCTGCGAGGACTCGTAGAGGACCGGCTTGAGCCCGAGCTTCATGAGCTCGTACGCCGCGACCAGGCCGGAGATGCCCGCCCCGACGACGGCGACCTCCTCGCCGTGCCGCTCCGGCGGGATCTCGCCCAGGCCCGCGGGGTGGGTGATCCAGTCGTCGAACGCGAAGGGGAAGTCCGGGCCGAAGATGGTGACCGGCGGCCGATCGGCGTCCTGCGCGGCCTCATGACCAGGGCCGATCGTCATCGCGGTCCTTCTCCCCTCACCTGCCGCTGCTGCGCCGCCGCCGCCGGCAGCACTCCGTCGTACGGATCCCCGCCGTTCCGGTCCGGCGGCCCTGGCTCCGGCCGGTCGCGGGAAGACACCCTACTGACCCGCCACGGCCCGACCCGGCGGCGCGCCCTTCCGGCACGAGGTCCCCGCAGTCCTCACCGGACCGCGACAAGCCGGATCGAGCATCGACTGCTTCGTGGCTCAGCGGGAAATGCTTTCAGCCGATTCACGGTGCGGCGAGCGGCTGCCAGCATCTGGCGCAACGAACCTGCGGAGGTGGCACGTGCGTTCTCGTCGAATGGCGCAGGCGGTTGTCGGTGCGGCGGTCCTGACCCTGGCGGTGACCGGATGTGGTCGCTCCGGAGGTGGCGCGGCGACGGCGGATGCGCCGGCACCCGCTCCTGCCGAGGATGCCACGGCCGCGGATCTCGTCCCCGAGGACCTGCAGGAGTCCGGCATCCTTCGAGTCGCGACCGCGGAGGGGTACCCCCCCATGGAGATGTACGCGGAGGGGACCCAGGACCTGATTGGGGTCGACCCCGATCTCGCGGCCGCGATCGCCGAGAAGCTCGGGCTGGAGCTCGAGATGACCAACGCCAGCTTCCCGGGGCTGATCCCCGGCCTCGCGGCCGACCGCTGGGACCTGGCGATGTCCTCGATGAGCGACACCGAGGAGCGCCGCCAGGTCGTCGACTTCGTCGACTACTTCCACGCCGGCGGCGCGATCATGGTCGCCAAGGGCAACCCGGAGGGCATCACCTCGCTGGAGGACCTCTGCGGCAGGAACGTCGTCCTCGCCAAGGGCAGCTCCAACCTCGCCATCGGCGAGGAGCAGAACGAGAAGTGCGACGAGAAGATGACCATCTCGCAGAGCGAGGACGCGCCGACCGGCCTGCTCGAGATCTCCAGCGGTCGCTCCGTGGCCACGATCGTCGACTACCCGGTGGCCGTCATGTTCGCCGAGGAGACCGGCGAGTACGAGGTCCTCGACGAGCAGTACGCCGCCGGCCCCTGGGGGATCGCCGTCGACAAGAAGGACACCGAGCTGCGCGACGCCGTCCAGCGGGCCCTGCAGGAGCTGATCGACAGCGGTGAGTACGGCGAGATCCTGGAGGAGTGGGGGGTGTCCGGGAGCGCCGTCGACGAGGCCACCATCAACGACCAGCAGTGAGCTCGACGAACCTTCCCCCGGCGACCGCGGCCCCTACGGGCCGGGGCGCGGAGGGTGAGCACGAGGACCTGACCATCCGGGCCACCCACCCCCCGCGGCCCGGCCGGTGGCTGGCTGCCCTCGTGGCGGGGCTGGCCCTGGTCTGGGTCGGCTGGAGCATCGCGGTCAATCCCAACCTGCACTGGGACGTCGTCGTCGACTACCAGTTCGACGCGGTGGTCCTGCAGGGCCTGTGGGTCACCATCCAGCTCACGGTCATCTCGATGGTGCTCGGCGTCCTCATCGGCGTGGTCGCCGCGCTCATGCAGATTTCGGACAGCCGGATCCTGCGGACTGCGGCGCTGGCCTACGTCTGGTTCTTCCGGGGGACGCCCCTGCTGGTCCAGCTGATCTTCTGGTTCAACCTGGGACTGATCTTCCCGGAGTTCTCGCTGGGCATCCCCTTCGACGGCCCGAAGCTCGCCAGCTGGTCGACGAACGCGATCATCACCGGCTTCGTCGCGGCGCTGCTCGGCCTCACCATCAACGAGGGCGCATACATGAGCGAGATCGTGCGCGCGGGCCTGAAGTCGGTCGACCCGGGGCAGCAGGAGGCCGCCGAGTCCCTCGGCATGCCGCACCGCAAGGTCATGCTCCGCGTGGTGCTGCCCCAGGCGATGCGGGTGATCGTGCCGCCCACCGGCAACCAGTTCATCTCGATGCTGAAGACGACGTCGCTGGTGTCGGTGATCGCCGGTGCCGACCTGCTGACGGTCAGCCAGCGCATCTACCTCACCAACTTCGAGGTGATCGCCCTGCTGATCGTCGCCTCGATCTGGTACCTCGTACTCACCACGGTCGCCTCGATCGGGCAGCACTTCATCGAGCGCAGGTTCAGCCGCGGCTACGGCACCAGCGTGCCGCTCGACCGCCGGATCGGCAGCAACCTGCTCTTCCGCCGGCGGCGATCGGCGGACCGGCCGTGAGCGCCATGGTCGAGGCCGTCGGCGTCCGCAAGACCTTCGGCGACCTGGAGGTGCTCCGCGGTATCGACATGACCGTGGCGACCGGACAGGTGGTGTGCGTGGTCGGCCCGTCCGGCTCGGGCAAGTCGACCTTCCTGCGCTGCATCAACCACCTGGAGGAGCCGCAGGCGGGCCGCATCCGCGTGGACGGCGAGCTGATCGGCTACGAGGAGGTCGGTGGGCGGCTGCGGGTGCTGCCCGAGGCCCGACTGTGCCGCCAGCGGCAGTCGATCGGCATGGTCTTCCAGCGGTTCCACCTGTTCCCGCACCGCTCGGCGGTCGAGAACGTGATGGAGGGTCCGGTCACCGTGAAGGGACGCCGCCGGGAACGGGCCCGGGAGGAGGCCCTCGCCCTGCTCGACCGGGTGGGGCTGGCCGACCGGGCCCACCACTACCCGGCCCAGCTGTCCGGCGGGCAGCAGCAGCGCGTGGCCATCGCACGGGCACTGGCGATGGCACCCAAGCTCATGCTGTTCGACGAGCCGACGTCCGCCCTGGACCCCGAGCTCGTCGGCGAGGTGCTGCAGGTCATCAAGGACCTCGCCGCCGACGGGATGACGATGATCGTCGTCACGCACGAGATGGGCTTCGCCCGGGAGGTCGGCGACCACCTGGTGTTCATGGACGACGGGGTGATCGTCGAGCAGGGACCACCCCGGGACGTGCTCCGGTCGCCGCGGCACGACCGCACCCGGGCGTTCCTCTCCAAGGTGCTCTGATGGGCCGGCTCGATGTCCTCCTCCGCGGCGGGGAAGTCGTGGACGGCAGCGGGTCACCGCCCTATCCGGCGGACGTCGGCAGCATCGACGGTCGGCTGGTGGTGCTCCCACCCGGCAGCGGGGCCGCCGCGGAGCACGTCGTCGAGGCGCGGGGGCACGTCGTCGCGCCCGGGTTCATCGACGTGCACACCCATTCGGACGTGCTGGCCGGCGCCGGCCCCGACCGCGAGCAGCTCCGCCGTGCGCCGCTGCTGCAGGGGGTGACCACGGAGGTGTGCGGCAATTGCGGCATCACCCCGTTCCCGGCTCTCCCTCACCGGCTGCCCGGACTCGCCGAACTGGTCACGGCCACGTTCGGGGCGCCGGCGACCGCTCACCTCGACCTGCCCTCGTTCGCGGCGTCGCAGGAGGGCGGCCGACGGACCAACCTCCTCCCGCTGGTAGGGCACGGCGCACTCCGGGCGGGGGTGGTCGGGTTCGCCGAACGGCCCGCCACGGCGACCGAGCTCGCGGTGATGTGCGGCCTGCTCGACGATGCGCTGCGACAGGGAGCGGCAGGGTTGTCCACCGGGCTCATCTACGTCCCCGGGACGCACGCCGGCACCGAGGAGATCATCGCCCTGGCGCGGGTCGCGGCCGCGCACGGCAAGCCGTACGTGACGCACCTGCGCGACGAGATGGCCGGTGTGGAGGAGGCGCTCGAGGAGGCGCTCGCCGTGGCGCGGGCCTCCGGCGCCGCGCTGCAGGTGTCGCACCACAAGACCGCGGGGCGCCGCGGGTGGGGGGCGACCGTGCGGACGCTCACGACCCTCATCGAGGCCCAGCGCGACCTCGACGTGCGCTGCGACGTCTACCCGTACACCGCCGGCAGCACCGCCCTCCACGCCATGCTGCCGCCCTGGACCTTGCAGGAAGGCGTGTCGGCCATGCTGGCCGAGGTCGCGCGGGCCGAGGTGCGTGACCGCGTCCGGCAGGACATCGCCGAGGGCCTGGAGGGGTGGGAGAACACGGTCGGCAACAGCGGGTGGGACCGGATCGTCGTCGCCTCCGCGCCGCGATCGCCGGCGGCCCAGGGCCGCTCGGTCGCCGACCTGGCCGCCGCGAGCGGGGCGGACGCCGTCGACATGGCCTGCGACCTCCTGCGCGCCAACGACGGTGACGTCACCATCGTGAGCCACTCCATGCGGGAGGACGACGTCCGGCGGGTGCTCGCCAGTCCGCTGTCGATGATCGGCTCCGACGGCGTCCCCAAGCCCGGCCTCCCGCATCCTCGGTGGGCGGGCACGTTCGCCCGCGTGCTCGGCCACTACGTCCGCGACGAGGGGCTCCTGTCCCTCGAGGAGGCGGTGCACAAGATGACCGGGGCGTCGGCGCGACGGTTCGGGCTGGCCGGGCGGGGCGAGGTCCGCAGCGGCTGGACCGCGGACCTCGTGGTGTTCGATCCCCAGGAGGTGGCCGACACCGCCACCTACGCCGACCCCCTGCTGCCGCCGGACGGCGTGCGCACGGTCGTCGTGGCGGGCCGGTTGGTGGTCGACGGCGGGGAGGTGCAGGACGCGTGCCCGGGACGGGTCCTCACCAGCACGTGAATGGCATCCGCGTCGCCGCATGCGTCCAGCGGCTGGGCGACGGCGCCGAGATCGGTGCGGGCGCCGACGAGGTCGTCCCCTTGGCCAGCGTCGGCAAGGTGCTGCTGCTCGCCGAGGTGGCGCGCCGCGTCGACGCAGGGGCCCTCGACTCCGGCGAACGCCTGCCGCTGCTGCCCGGCGACCGGGCCGTCGGGGGAACCGGCCTGCTGGCCCGGCTGTCCCCCACGGACTGGTCGGTGCAGGACCTCGTGACCGCGGTCGCGTCCGTGAGCGACAACGCCGCGACGAACGTGCTGCTCCGGGCCGTCGGCCTGGGGTCGGTCCAGGAGACGGCCCGGGCCGCCGGCCTCGTGCGCACCACCGTGCACGACGTCATCCGGGCGCACCGGGGTCCGGGGACGGCGCCGCAGTTCGCGTCCGGAACGGTCCGGGAGCTGGCCGGCCTGCTGCGCGACGTCGCGCTCGACCGCTTCGTGAGCCCACGGGCGTCCCAGCTGTTGCGCGGCTGGCTGGCCCTCAACGTCGATCGCTCGCTCGTCGCCGACGGCATCACCCGGGGCGGTAACCGCCCGGTCGTGGTCAACAAGACGGGCACCGACGTGGGGGTCCTTGCCGACGTCGGGATCACCCGGGGCCTCGCCTGCGTCGTCTACGCCGTCGTCGCGACGTTCCCGCCCGGCGCGGAGGGCTCGGCGGTCGACGCGCTGCGGCACGCCGGGAGCGTCGTCCGGGATCTCGCGCTGGCCGGCCCGGGCCCCTCCCCCGATCCGGGCCACCGCCGGCCGATCTCCCGGGACAGCTGATCGGCCGCGGCGCTCAGCTCGCCGATGAACTGCCGGGCCACCGGGTTCGGGTTGCCCGGCCGCACGGCCACCCCGATGTCGCGGTGCAACCGGGACTGGACCAGCGGCCGGACGACGACGTCCCGGTCGTCCCGGAGGCCCAGCGCCGGCACCAGGGCCACCCCGACGCCGGCGCGGACCAGCCCGATCAGCACCTCGTAGTGGTCACTGCGGCACAGCACCCGTGGGCGGAAGCCGGCAGTGAGCGCCGCCCGTTCGAGCACCGACACCTCCGTGTCCGTCCCCAGCGTGGTGAGCCACCGGTCGCCGGACAGGTCCTGCAGGCGGAGAACGGTGCGATCGGCCAGGCGGTGGGTCCTCGGGAGGACGCCCAGCTGGGCGTCCACCAGGAGGGGGACGACGTCGCGCTCGCCGGCGTCCCGCCACGGGTCGAGCGGGTGCTGGAACACCAGCACCAGGTCGAGATCCCCCCGGTCGAGCCGGGGCAGGAGTTCGTGCGGCTGGCCGAGGATGAGCGCGACCTCCACGTCCGGATGGCCCCGGGTGAACGTCGACAGCGCACGCGGCAGCAGCTCCGACCCGGCCGACGCGAAGAACCCGACCCGCAGGCTGCCGCGGGTGCCGCGCCCGTGCGCGGTCAGCTCGTCCCGGGCTGCGGACATGAGGTCGGCGACCTGCTGCCCGTACTCGGCCAGCCGGCAACCCGCCGGCGTCAGCCGCAGGCTCCGCGGGCCGCGCTCGACGAGGGCGACCCCGACCTCGCGTTCAAGGGTGGCCAGCTGGTGGGACACGGCCGACGGGCTCAGCCGCAGCTGCTCGGCGGCCGCGGCAATGGTGCCCAGGCGGGCGATCTCGAGGAGGACCTGCAAGCGGGCACTGTTGATCATGGCAAGGCCACCTCCTCCGCCTGCGGGACATCCAGTCGCAGCAGGTCCTCGTCGCTCTCGCGGTGGATCACCACTGTGGCACGACCCTCGTCGAGGAAGATCACCCGCGACCGGGGCATGCGGTCGTCCGTGGACGCCATCGCCTCCCGTAGGGACCCGTCGCCGGGACGAGGACTGCATCACCCGGGGACACGTCATCCGGCAGCCGTGCGTCGGGGACCAGCGCTCCGCGGTAGTGCACGAGCCGGGCCATCGCGAGGCAGGCCTTGGACGCGTACGCCACGTTGCCCGGGCAGAAGGCGGGGACGGCTGCGTCGCAGCGCGCCGTCAGGTACCCGCAGGGACGACCGCGCCGTCGGGCGACCGGTGGCCGGGCCTCGGCGGACTCGCTCACCACGACCAGCCGTTGCTCTTCACCAGCTGGTGGAGCAGCCGGCGCCGGGGCTCCTCGTCCTCCGCCGCGCGGGCGAACTCCTCGTCCGTCACGGCCGGGATCCCCGCCGCCCGCAGGGCAGCCAGGTCGGGTGCGGGCGGGGTGCCGGCGGGGGCGGCGGTGGACGTGGCGGAGGCGGTCTCGAGGTACCGGGCGATGACGTCGCGGACCGGATCGACCGCGCTGTCGTCCGGCCGGGCGTCCGGCGCGACACCGGCCCGCAGCAGGAGCATCGCGTCGTCGAGGCGGCCGACCGCCACGGGTGCCGCGGTGTTCGGCTGCCCGCTGCGGAAGTAGTGCAGGACGGGGTAGGCCAGGTGCTGCTCGGCGGTGGTGGAGAGCTGGCCGGTGAGCGCGACCAGCTGCTGGACGAAGGCGGAGCTGAAGGAGCTGCCGTTCCAGCCCTTCGCCACGATCTCCCCGGAGCTGCGCCCCAGGGCGTTGATGCGCACCGCGATCGCCCGCCGCTCCACCACGGCGCCGATGACCGAGAGCAGGTAGGTGATCGCCAGCGTGATGAGGAAGAGCCCGCCGAAGCTGGCCAGCGCCGTGACGAACCGGCCGGCCGGGTCGGAGGCGGTGAAGTCACCGACGCCGAGGGTGAACACGGTGAAGCCCGCGTAGTACGCGACGTCGGCGAACCCGGCCGGTAGCGACGTCTGCGCGTCGACCACCGTGTCACTGCCCGCGAAGACCAGCGTCCAGCCGGCCCAGATCCCGGCGACCCACAGCAGGACCGTCGTGAAGAGCAGCCCGGCGCCGGCCCCGGTGAGCAGCTTGGAGCTGCTGTCGGGGCGGTGCAGCCCCAGCAGCAGCCGCCAGAGCCGCGCGAGGACGGTGCGGGTCAGCGGCCCGGCACCGCCGACGGTGAGGGTGGTCGCCAGCGCGTCGCCGTAGACGGCGAGGACGAGGAGCACGCCCGCGACGATGAGGAGGGTGTCGGCCAAGGGGTCAGCTCCGGTCGGATGCGGGATCGGGTCGGTCGTCGTCCGCGACCGGGGCCTCGGAGAGGACGATCAGCTGGCGGAGGCAGTGCTGGCGCAACGGCTCCGGGAAGCCGTCGGCGAGGCGGTAGTAGACGACGCGCCCCTGCTTCCGGTTGGCGACGAGCCCGGCGGTGCGCAGCAGGCGCAGGGCGTATCCCACGGCGTCCTCGTTGGTCTCCAGGGCGAGGGCGAGGTCGCCGACGCAGAGCTCCTCGACCATGTCGAGGGCGAACAGGACCCTGGCCCGGGTGGGGTCGGCCATGAGGCTCAGGACGCTGGTCAGCCGGCTCACCTCGTCGCGGCTCGGCAGGCGGTCGCGGGCGTGCGCGACCCGCTCGGGGTCGACCGGGTGGGCGTGGTCGGGTTCGGACATCGGGCACCACCTCCGCCGCGCCCCATACCCGTACGGCTCTGCGGATACCGCCGCCCCCGGGCCGGCTGACACGGAACCGTCACGTTTCCCCGGACGACCGTACGGGCATCCGGACGCCGACCCGGCCGACGGCAGCCGTGGTCACCCGGCGCCATCTGCGCCGCAGGGCGTGTCCAGCAGCGGGCACACGAACCCCCGGGAGCCCTCCCCCATCCCCATGAGCACGGACGGAGATCAGTCCATGGCCACGAAGAAGAGCGACGAGGCGGACCAGAAGGGCTCCGGCGGCAAGCTGTCGCACGAGACCAAGATGTACCTGCGTTTCGCGGCCATGATCCTGACGTCGATGGTCGTCATGTACTGGACGATGTTCGTCAGCTCCTGGGAGTGGAGCCACGTCCGGTTCAGCGAGAGCCGCGTCTTCATGGCGCTCACCATGGGCGGCACCATGGGGCTGGTCATGTTGGCCTGGATGCTCAACATGTACAAGAACGTCAAGGGCAACATCGCCATCGTGGTGGCGAGCCTGCTGCTCTTCGGCGGCGCGGTCTTCCTCGACCGGAGCCAGGTCACCGTGGACGACCGCAACTGGATGAGCGCGATGATCCCGCACCACTCGCTGGCCATCACCCGCTCCGAGCACGCCGACATCGACGACGTCCGCGTCTGCCAGCTCGCCGTCGACATCATCGTCGCCCAGGAGAAGGAGATCGCCGAGATGGAGTGGCTGATCGAGGACATCGAGGAGAACGGCGAGGCGGAGACGCTCGAGGAGGCCCGCGAACGGCCCGTGCCGGAGTTCGACGGGGCAGCGATCCGCGACTGCCCGCCGGCGGGCTGACGCCTCCGCCCCTACTGGTCGGCCGGGGAACGGCGAGTCGCCTCCTGCCGGTCACGCGGAGGTCACGGGGGCGCGATGGGGTCGGCCCATGGCACTCCTCACCTCGTCCCCGAGACGCTCCCTCCTGGCCGCGGCCGCCGTCCCCGCCCTGCTCGGCTTGGTGGCGACGGCCGCCCCGGCCGCGGCCGACTCCCCCCGGCACTTCGACCTGCAGGCCCACCGCGGCGGCATCGCGCTCACCGTGGAGAACACCCTCCCCGCCTTCGCCAACGCGCTCGAGCTGGGCGTCAGCACGCTGGAGCTCGACGTCCAGATCACCGAGGACGGCAAGGCGGTCGTCACCCACGACCGGAAGATCTCCGGCACCAAGTGCCTGGACACCGGGCCGGCCACCCCGGGCGACCCCGAGTACCCCTACGTCGGCGACTACGTCCACACCCTGACCCTCGCGCAGGTGCGCACGCTGGACTGCGGCTCGCAGCGCCTGCCGGCCTACCCGGAGCAGGAGTTGTCGCCCGGCGAGCAGATGCCGCTGCTGTCCGAGGTGTTCGAGCTCGCGCGCGACTACAAGGCCCGGAAGGTCACCTTCAACATCGAGACGAAGGTGGAGGCCGGCGCCCCCGAGGAGACGGCGCCCCGCGAGCAGTTCGTGCAGATCGTCTCCGACCTGATCATGGAGGCGAAGGTCCAGCGCCACGTGACCATCCAGTCCTTCGACTGGGGCACGCTGATGCGGATGAAGGAGGTCGCGCCGAACCTGCCGGTGGTCGCGCTGACCAACGGCCAGCAGTTCCTGCAGGCCGGCGTGCCGGGCGCCTCCCCGTGGCTCGGCGGGATCGACATCGACGACTTCATGACCGAGGGCCGTTCGCTGCAGGAGGCCTACGTCGCCGCGGTCGACTCCTTCGGCGCCGACGCCGTCTCCCCCGTGCACGGCACGCCGCAGAACGGCTCGGTCGCCGACCCGGGCTACGTGCCGTTCACCACGCCCGAGCTCGTCGACGCCGCGCACGCCGCCGGCATGGACGTGATCCCGTGGACGGTCAACGACCGGCCGACCATGGAGCACCTCATCGGCATCGGCGTGGACGGCCTGATCACCGACCGGCCCGACCTACTGCGGGAGATCCTCGCCGAGCGCGGCTTCCGGCTGCCGCAGCCCTACGAGCTGCGGGGAGCAGGACGCCCGTAGGCACCCCACGTCAGCACGGGGACCTCCCGGTCGTCGGACGCGAACGGGAAAGTCCGGACCGGAGATCGTGACCGGCGGTCGGTCGTCCCGCCCCTACTCCGTCGGCTCGCGGGGTGAGTTCACGCGAGGAGAGCCGCCATCCGCTCGCAGAGTGCGGTCGCGGCGGAGTAGGGGCCGACCATCACGGTCAGCTCGGTGAGCACGCCGTCGCGGCCGCGCAGCATGGCCACCCCCTCGAGGTCGCGATCGCCGACCCGGGCGCTGAAGGCGAACACGTGGCCGTCACCGCCTGCGTTGGACGCGGTGTAGCGGAGGTCCTCGAAAGAGGGACATCACGCCGGTGAGGATCGCGCGCAGCGGTCCGGCGCCGCGGTAGGGCTCGTGCACGATCGGTGACAGGAACACGCAGTCGTCGGCGAACAGCCGCACTGCGGCGTCGACGTCACGGCTCTCGACGGCTGCCCGGAACGCGGCGAAAGGCGCGGTCGGCACGGTCGTCCTGTCTCCGGGGGTGGCCGGCTGGGAGGACGTCCGCCGTCTCGTCGCCGGGCTGCCGGGCACCGACGAGCACCTCTCGTACGGCGGGCGCGGGCGCCCGTCGTGGCGGGTGCGCGTCAACAACGTCGTGTGGGCGCTGCCGCTGCGGGAGGGCGAGCGCGCGGCGCTCGGGGACGGGACGGGGCAGAACCACTGCTGGGCGTGCGCGTGGCCGACGAGGGAGTGAAGGGCGCGCTGCTCGCCGAGGAGCCCGCCGTCTTCCTTCACCTCCCCGCACGTCGACGGGTACGCGGTCGTCCTCGTGCACCTCGGGTGGATTCCGGTCGACGAGCTCGCCGAGCTGGTGGAGGACGCGTGACGGGCGCGTGCGCCCCGGCGCCTGCTCGCCGAGTTCGACGGCGGCGGCCGTTCCTCCTGAACGCAGGAACCGCGTGCTCGATCGATGTCAGGCGGCACCGAGCAGGGCGCCGCGAACGACGAGCGCCAGCCCGACCGTGACCACGAGGAGCGCCGTCACCAGCGGAGCCGCGCCCGCCAGCCTTCGGAGCACCGAGGACGGCCCGATCGACGTCAGCCGTCGGGCCAGCCGGTTGCGCAGCCGCACGAGTGCCAGGCCGACGGCCGTCAGCGTGGCCGCCATGCCGAGCCCGTAGGCCACCACCAGCAGGACGCCGAACACCGTCCTCCCCAGGCCCACGGAGGCGAGCAGCACCAGCAGCGCCGACGGGCTGGGGACCAGGCCGCCCGCGATGCCCATACCGACCAGGCCGCCGCGGCCCGGCCCGTGCGTATGCGTGCCTGGCCCGTGCGTGTGCGCACCGGCCCACCAGCCGCCGTGGCCGTGACCGTGACCGTGACCGTGACCGTGACCGTGGCCGTGACCGTGGCCGTGGCCGTGGCCGTGGCCGTGGCCGTGATCGTGGCCGTGGCCGTGATCGTGGTCGTGGCCGTGATCGTGGTCGTGATCGTGGCCGTGATCGTGATCGTGGCCGTGATCGTGGCCGTGGCCGTGGTCGTGATCGTGGCCGTGATCGTGGTCGTGGCCGTGGTCGTGGTCGTGGTCGTGGTCGTGGTCGTGATCGTGGCCGTGACGGTGCGGGACCACCTCGGTCACCGGACCGACGCCGCTCACGGAGGCGAGTGCGGGCACGCCGGCCGCCAGCGCCGGCTCGGGCAGGTGCCGGACCACATCGACCTCGAGCGCGGCCCGGCGGTCGCGCAATGCTCCGCGGAGCATGAAGGCGCCGATGCCGGCGACGAGGATGCCACTGGTCACCCCGAGCCAGCGGAGCACCTGGTCGCCGGCGAACGCGCTCGAGAGGGAGACTGCCAGTCCGAGCGCGAGCACGCCGACCGTGTGGGTTGCCGTGACGGTCACCCCGACGAGGACGGCGTCCCGGGGGCGGCCCCGGCGGCCGGCGAGGTAGGCGGCCATGACGGTCTTCCCGTGGCCGGGGAGCAGCGCGTGCCCGCACCCGAGCAGGGCCGCCAGTCCGAGGGCGAGGGCACCGACCAGCGGCGAGAGCGCGTCGCCGCCGATGAGCTGCGAGAGCCGGCGGTCGAGCGCAGCCAGTGCGGAGCCGAACGGATCGCCGGACGACCCCATGGCGGCGGATGCCCCTGCCCCGCGGTTCTGGCCCGGCTCGACCTCCACCTCGAGGCTGCGCACGTCCAGCGGTGTCTCGAGCAGTTCCTCCGGGTAGTCGCGCAAGGCGTCGGTCGGGCTCTCGGCAGGCACCGACGGGTCGAGCAGCCGGACGCCGTCGCCGTCCGCGGTGATCTCCCGCCATCCCAGAACCCCGTCGAGGTGGTCGTCCCGGAAGGAGACCTGACGGGGTGCGGTCAGGTCGGCCCCCGCCCGGAGGTCGCACTCCAGCCGCAACGTGGGGAGCCCGGCCGTGCCCGGCAGGACCTCCAGGGACGTGCGCTCGACTGTCCAGGGCACCGTCCGGCCGTCCACCGTCAGCACGGCGTCGTCGCCGAGGGCGGCGCACTGAGCGTCCGCGGCCTCCGCGAGGACGCCGGCACCCGGAGTGCCGTTTGGCGCCAGGTCCAGCAGGGCCTGGGCGGCCGGGATCTCGGCCCGGTCCACCACCGCGGTGAGTTCCACGCCGTCCGGGGTGAACAGCAACGCGTTCGCGTGGTTGACGGTGAAGTTGCCTAGCGGGTGCGCAGCCGCGATGCCGACCGGGGCCAGCGCGAGGGCAGTCGTCGCGAGGACGAGGACGACCAGACGCCTCACGGGCGCCCGCCGAGCGCGGCCAGCAACTGCTCGGCCCGGGGGGCGTGCAGCGGCGAGAAGTGTGGGTTGCGGTCCAGGGCTGCGGTCAGCGTGGCGCGGGCCTCGTCGATCTGGCCGAGTGCGGCCTCGATCTCCCCACGGTGGTACAGGAAGCGGGCATCCTCACCACCGAGCGCGGTCGCCGCGCGGGCGTGCTCGAGCGCCTCGGCGTCCCGCCCCGCCCGGTGCAGCGCCCAGCCGAGCGCGTCATGAGCGTCGATGCTCTGCCGGCGCGCGAACTCCGCCTCCGCCGCCGCGACTGCGGCCCCCGGGTCACCGTGGTCGGCCTCGAAGAGCGCGATCTCGAGGTCGTCGGCGACGCCGTTGGCCTCGAAGAGCTTCCACACGGTCGCCAGCACGGCGAACTGCTCGGCGGCTTCGTCCTCCTCGCCGACGGCGAGGAGGAACTCGCCGAACTCCACCAGGTGCTCCGGCAACGGTTGCGCCTGCACCACCTGCCGGTACTTCCGGGTGGCCTCCTCCACCTCGCCCCGGGCTGCGGCGACGCGTGCCTGCCCCAGGAGCACCGGCGGGTTCCCCGATGCGGCCTCGGCACCGGCCGCGTAGTGACGCGACGCCTCGTCCACGTCGCCGTCGGCCCACGCGAGCCCACCCAGGTACGTCCTGCAGAACGCCTCGTCGGCGGGGGTGGCCGCCAGCTCGAGCGCCTGCTCCAGCGCTGCGACCGCGGTGCCGGTGTCCCCGCGGAGCTCCGCGTCGTAGGACGCGCGCGTGAACGAGGCGACGCCCGGGCGCAGTTCGAGCATGCGGGACAGCGCGACGCCGGCGCCGTCGTAGTTCCCCAGCTGGGTGCGAGCGTCGGTGAGGACGCCCCACGCGGTGGCGCTGTACGGGTTCACGGCCAGGGCGCGATCGGCGAGGTCGGCCGCCGCGGCGAAGTCGTGGCGGGCGTTGGCGAGCGCACCGAGACCGGTCAGCGCGCCGTCGTTGCCCTCCGGACGCAGCTCGAGCGAGCGGTCGAGCGCATCCTCGGCCCTGGCGTAGTAGGAGGGATCGGCCGTGACCCGCGCCTGCTCGACGTACACGGCGCCCAGCTCGGCCCAGGTGCGCCAGTCGCCGGGGACCTCCTCCAGGCGTTGTTCGGCGCTCGACACGGCAGCTGCGAGCGGGTCGGGCGCCGCCGTGGCCACGGCGCCGATCGATCGGCCGGGCTCGGGCGAGGCAGCCCGGCCGGCGACCGCGGCGGACACGAGCAGCAGCAGCACGCCGGCCGCGAGCAGGTTGCGAGCGGTGCGACGGGTCGTCATCGACGTCGCCGGCCCGGCGCGGTCGACCCGGCGGTCGACGGACGAGGCGCGCGGCCGATGCGGTGCGCTGTCATGGGGCGTGAGCTCTCCTCGGTCGTCGTCGCCGGTCGGAGCAGGTGCGCAGCCCCGACCGGTGACGAGACGATCGTTCCGAACGGACGGTGGGCCGTTGCCGCGGGGTGCCTGCCGGCACCCCGCGGCAACGGATCGGTCAGCTCTTCGCGCCCACCGCGGCGCGAGCCGTCACCGACCGGCTGCGGAGCAGCGAGACTCCGCCGGCACCCATCAGCAACGCCGCCAACGTTCCGGTGACCACCGGCAGCGCATCCCATCCGGCCCCGGTCCCCCCGGACGACGCCGCGGCTGCGCCGTGGTCCTTGTCGTCCCGGCCGGGCCAGGTGGTGTACTGCTTGTTGCTGTCCGGCACGTTGGACGCGTCGGTCTCCGGTGGCGCGAGGTAGGGGAAGTTGCGCCCGAACTCGGCGTCGTTGCGCGGCACCTTGTCGCCCTGCTTCAACGCCCGGAACGCCTCCAGCCGGTCGGCAGGCACGTTGCTGACGTCGAAGATGCCCTCGAGTGCGAGCAGTTCGATGTCCACCACGTCGTCAGCGAGCCGGCGGCCGTTCGGGAAGCCCTGGATGTCCCCGCCGATCACGCCGAGCGGGCTGGCCTTCTTGAGCGGCTTGCCGGCCGGGCTGGTCGGGCCGGTGATCGACATGTTGAGCCGCAGCATCTCCGACGGCTGGAACGTAGCCGCGTCGGCGTTGAGCGCCTGCGAGTTCAGGTCGATGTCGATCGGGTTCTGCGTCGCCGGGTTCCCGTCCACGTCGAGCACCTCGGTGCTGACGATGCCGGTGAGGAAGACCTCGAAGATGTCCCACCGCGGCGTCGGCGGCGCCGGGATCCCGTAGATCTGCTCGATCAGCCGCGGCACCTCGGGGTCGAGCACGCGCGCGACGACGGCTCCACCGGCCGCCTCGGCGTCCGCGGACGGCGGGATGGAGTTGAAGGCGTCCTTCAACGCAGCGGGGACGACGACCTCGTTGACCAGCGGCTGGCCGAGCCTGGACACCTGGGTGAAGCCCTCCGAACCCTCCGCTGCCGTGCCGTCGGCATCGCGCAGCGTGGGCCGGGTGGCGGTGCTCCAGACACCGATCACCGGGTTGGCCGCTACGTCGTTGTTGATGGCCACCGCGGACTTGGGCACCTCGAGCACGATGCTGTTGACGTTGTGCCCGGCCAGCGTGTCGTTGCCCCGTTCGGAGAGGTCAGCTCCGTAGATCAGGTCGAAGACCCGGATGTCCAGGAAGAAGGGGTCCTCGGTCTGGGTGGCCAGCGTCATGCCGCCGCCACCGACATCGGCGATCGCCGGCTGCCGGAGGTTGTCGACGTAGTCCCGTGCCGTCCCCATGCTCGCCGGGCCGACGTAGGAGGGCGCGGCCTGCCCCTCGGAGATCGGCTCGCCGTAGGTGGCGCCGCCGTCGGTGCTCACGTCGAGGGTGAAGAACTGCCGGTAGAGCAGGTTCTCGTCGTCGAGCGAGGTGACCGGGCCGTTGTTGTAGAGGAAGGTGTCGGTGCCCCGGAGGTCCTCCGTGGTGAACCGCCACCGGTAGATCAGGTCGGCGACCGCGTCACCGTTGTTGTCGATGTTGATCAGGTACTCGGCGTCCTCGGCCCACGGGTGGAAGTTGGGGCCCTGCAGGGGCTCCTGGAACGGCCGGAAGTTGGCGATGAGGGTGACGTTGTCCTCGTTCTCCGGGCTGGAGAACGCGTATACGTCGGTGTTGTCCACCGCCGGATCGTTGAGGATCAGCGGTGCCTCGCGGTGGCTGGACGCCCCCGCGACGTTGGGCAGCAGGCCGATCACCGCAGAGGTGGCGAACACTCCGCCGGCCGCGAAGCACGCGGTGGCGGCTCTGGGCCCGGATCGACCTCGTACTGAACCTGGCATGTGAAACTCCCTTCCCACCGGACGGTGGGTCCTCGGACAGGACGCGGCAGCATTCGGATGAGGAAAGGTCACCGGCCGGAGCTGGCGGCCGCGCTGTGCGCGTTGTCTCCAGACTGCGGCTTGCCCGCTGCGAGCAGGGCGAACGTAGAAGGAAGTCGGGCCTGGCGGCATCCGGTGGTGGTCCATCAAATGGCCTCCGACGGCACGTCGGCCACGAACTGTGAGTGGCGCCAGTCACATCAGTCACCCGGATTGGCGTCACCTGCCAGGGTGCCGTGCCCAACCGGGACCGTTGCTGCCGGGCTGAGGCTGGCGCGCGGACCGGCTGGCGAACGGCGACTACGTCGACCCGGCGACATACCTGGCGAACGTCCCGGAGCCCGACGAGCCGCTGGACGGACGACGCCCGCGCTGGCAGCCGACGACGTCACCTACTTCATCGCGTTGCGGCCGACCATCCGCGCCCGCCTGCGCGCCGTTGCCGGACCGGAGGACCTGCTGGAGGAGTTCCAGCTGGCGGTGGACTGGACGTACTGCCCGGGGACGTTGGTGCAGCGGGTGATCGGCGGGAGGTTGCCGAGCGCTCGATCACCGCCGTGGCGGCCGCGTCGGTCACCGACCGCGGCGACGGTGGCCGGTTGCGGTGGGCGTAGTAAGTGCTCGGGGCGATCTGCAGCTGCTCGCAGATCGGCTCGACCCCGTGCTCACCCGGTGGGCGTCGAGGAACTCGGCCATCACCGCTGTGGGCGGTCGAGCTCCGCCGCGAAGCAGGCCGACGCGCTATTCAAGATTGCGTTCGCCCGGCGCAGCTCCCGGTTCTCCCGCTCCAGCTCGGCCAGCCGCGCAGCGTCATCGGTCGTGGTGCCGGGCCGGTGTCCTTCGTCGATCTCGGCCTGGGTGACCCGGTTGCGCAGCGTCTCAGGGTTGATCCCCAGCTGATCACCGATCCGCTTCAACGCCCCGCTCCGCGTGGCCGGGTCACGCCGCGCGTCGACCGCCAGCCGGATCGCCCGCTCCCGCAGCTCGTCGGGGTACTTCCTCGGTGCCGCCATGACTCTCATCCCCACGTGGATTGAGAGCCTCCATCAGACCTGGGGCGGGACAAGGTGCCTGCTACTTCTGTTTCCCGCCCTGGTCGCACGGGTATTCGCTGCCAGCCGGTCAGCCACGCGGGCCGGAGCACCGCGCAGCACGCCGGCGCATCAGTTCAGGAGATTCGTGACTCTGACCGAGCGCTTCCAGACTGCGCTGGCCTCGTCCGCGGTCGACCTGCCCGGCCCCGAGCTACTACCCGAACGGCTCGCGAGGGCGTGCGCCCGGGTGCTGCCGGTGGACGGCGCCGGCATCAGTCTTTTCTTCGCCTCGGACCGGCGCCTGCCGCTGGGTGCTAGCGACCCGGTCGCAGCCGAGGCCGAGCGTCTGCAGTTCACCGCTGGCGAAGGGCCCTGCCTCACCTCGCACGCCACCGGTGACATCGTGATCGCCGACGAAGCGACGCTGCGCTCCCGGTGGCCGGGCTACTACGACCCGCTGGTCACCCGCACCCCGATCCGGGGCACCATCTCTCTGCCGCTGCGGGACGAACTGCGGGGCATCGGTGCGCTGGATCTGTACGTCGTCCCGCCGCGCGACGTCGGCTCGTTGAGCCTGCAGGATGCACTGGAGGTCAGTGAACAGGTGGCCGCAGTTCTGCAGGCGCAGAGTCTGCGGGACCGAGTTTCGTCGGACGGCCCTGCGTGGCTGGACGCCCCGGCTGCGGAACGGCGATCCATGGTGTGGCAGGCGATCGGCTTCGTGAACTCGGCGCTGAGCATCCCCAGCCCCGATGCGCTGGCCCTGCTGCGCGCCCACGCGTATGCCGACGGGCTCTCCTTGGACGACCTCGCCGCGCGGGTGATCACCCGCCGGGTGCCGGCTGCAGAGCTGTCCCTGGACGCCGACACCTCCGGGTAGCCGGACGCGAGCTGGAAGGTCTGGCCCCACCCATCGAGCTGCTAGGCGTGCAGGCGCCCCATGCGATCCCGGTCGGGCGGGATCAGCGCCTGGGGGCCTCCTCTCACGTGGAGCCGCGTGACGGTGGACGCACCGTCCGACACGGCGGGCCGCCATCCAATTCGGACGAGCTGGGCGAGTTCAGGCCGAACGGGTGTCCACGAGGGTCGCGTAGGCGACGATGTTGTCCTCGTAGCTGCGGGCGGTGGGGTCGAACTCGCCGCCGCAGGTGATCAGGCGGAGCTGGGGATCCGCGGTGTTCCCGTACACCCGCAGGGTCGGGAAGTCGGCCTTGGCGTAGCGCTCGACCCGGTCGACGGCGAAGACGGCCACCGTCCCGTCCTCGCGCGCCACCTCCACCTCGGCACCCGGTGTCAGCGCCCCGAGCTCGAAGAAGATGCCGGGGCCGTGCTCCGCGGAGTCGACGTGCCCCAGCAGGACGGCCGGGCCGACCGCGCCGGGCGCCGGCGACTCGCGGTACCAGCCGGCCACGTCGACGGCGTCCAGCGGCGGGACCTCGACCGTGCCGTCGTCCTGCAGGCCCAGTTCCAGCAGGTCGCTGCCCACGCCCAGCGCGGGGATCCGGAAGGACACCGGCTCAGCGACCTCGGCGGCTGCCGGCGCCGGGTCGGGCGCGGGCGGGCCGGACGGCGTGGGTGCCGGGGTCGCTGCCGGCAGCGACGGGGCGGCGCTCACCGGCGGCTGCGGAACCTGCTGCTGACCGGTGAGCGCCACCCCGAGGGCCACCGCCGCGACGACGGCGAGGGCGAGCGCGAGCAGCACCCAGGTGCGCGCGCCGACGGCGCGGGTGCCGCGGACCATTCCGACGCCTCCTCGAAGCGGGCTCGACACCGCCGGGGTCAGGGCGGTGGGGGAACGCGACCCTGCCGCGCCGAGCAGGGGATGCCTGCTCGGCGCGGCAGCGGTCAGCCGGTCGATCAGGCCTGGTCGGTGGCCTGACGACGGCGGTAGGCGACGGCACCCGCCGCGACCGCACCGGCGGCAGCCAGGGCACCCACGCCGATCGCGGTCTCGTTCTCGATACCGCTGGTCGCGCCGGCACCGGTGTCAGCCCCACCAGCAGGCATCTGGCCCATCTGCGAGGCGTTCGCCACGCCACACGCGGCCGGGGCGGTGGCCTCCAGCGGCAGCGACGGGTCCAGCGAACTCTGACCGGCCTCGGCGTCGTACTCGCCGTTGCCGTTCACGTCGATGCCGTGCACCACGACGACCGCGTTCCCCGCGCCGAAGGCCTCCTGGGTGGCCTGGTCGATGGTGAAGGTCCGCTCGTAGGTGTAGCTGTCACCCTCGGGCACCGGGAAGCGGTCGACCGCCAGGCCGCTGTCCGCGCCGGTGTCGCCCTCGGTGGTCAGCGAGGCGCCGATCTCCCCGTAGAACGGGATGCCGTCGGCGGTGGTGACGATGCCGTCACCGTCGCTGTCCGCACTGGCCGGCGGGCAGACACCCTGCGCGCCGATGTGGAAGTGCTGGGCGTGCGGTGAGCCGGCCAGGGCGCCGTCCACGGTGAGGGTCACATCGGCCTGGTCACCGTTCAGGGTGATCATGCCCGTGCCGGTCACTCCGGAGTCGTTCAAGGCGCCCAGCGACACCTGGTAGCTGCCGTCGTGGGCGGCGTTGGCCGCACTCATGGTGAGCAGCGGGAACGCCGCGGCCGCGATCGCGACGGCGGGGACTGCGAGGGTCTTGCGCATGGAGACTCCTTTGTCTGGGCGCCACCGTCCGGAAGGACGGAAGCGTCGGAGGCGGCCGTGAACCGGCTCCGGGATGGTGGAGAGGCACGTTGTTGCACCACCGCCATCGAGGCATCGACCTCGAAGTGGCGAGCGGGTCCCCCCGGCTGCGAACGCAGCGCCAGATCCCGCGCCTCCATCTGACGGTTGATCACATGCCCGCGTCGATCCAGCTAGCAAACTGCCTGCGACCAGATTGCCCGTTACGGTTTTATGACGACCATGACTACTGGCAAGCGGGGGCTGACCGAACGTCACCGGCTGGCGGTCTCAGTCGCCTTCCGCCAGTCCGACCCCGGCCAGGTCGAGCTCCTCGGTGATCCCGGTGGCCTGGATGATGTTGTGCGCCACGGAGTGGCTGTCGAAGCGGTGCCCCGGGATGACCTCCTCGGTCTGCGCACCACCGCCAGCCGGTCGGACTGCTCCAGCACGCGCACGTCGGCACCGCCGCGCGGGAAGGTAGCAGGCCGCGACCAGCCCGTTGCGCCCACCGCCGACGACGAGGACGCGCCGAGCGGGCCTCATCGCTGCCTCAGCCGGACGGTGTGCGTGGCGCTGTCGGCCAGCAGCGCAGCGGCGTGGGCCGTGGTGGAGGAGCCGTCGGGCAGCCCGCCGAGGCACCGACAGCGCGGCGCGAGGGCCGATCCCGAACGCGACCGTCGGGTCGCCGGACGCGTCGGCGGCCCCGGTGACGGCGGACCGCAGCTCCCTCCCCACTCGTGGCTCTCTGGGCACTCCGCTCGCTGACCGGGCATGGGGCGAGGCGAAGGGGCGTCGAGAACGGCAGCGAGTCGTCGTCTCAGCGCCCTCGCAGGCTTCGCCACGCCCGAAGAGCCTCGGGCAGCGCGAGGGCGAGCGAGACGCCGGAGATCGCGGTGGCGGCCTGGCACCAGGCGCACAACGCCTTGTCCTCCCGCTCCTCCCCGCGAGCTTGATGTCGACGGCGACGTCGGAGGCCACCTTCATGGCCATCAGCAGCGGCATCAACGGCTTGCGCCGGGGCCGATCCGACCCGGCCAACGTGGCCATTCCTGTTGCGGCGGTGATCGCGCCGACGCCACCGGGAGCCTGGCGACTGGTGAGCTCGGCCTTCAGCGCCTGTTCGGCGGCGGCGCGCGACGGGCCCACCTTGGACACCAGCCGGACCCGGCCGTCGAAGTCGCGGAACTTCGCCCGGGCCTTGACCTGCCCGCTCGGCTGCGCGATGAACAGGACCTTGCCGTGCGTGCCGAGCGGGAGCGGTGGCCGGCCCACGGCATCTTCCTCATCCGCTTCGGATGCCTAGAGGATGCCCGACAGTTGCGGGCGACGCCACGACGAGGGGCCGCAACCGGAAAACTCGCTGGTCCAGGCTTGGAAGTGCTCCCCCGATAGGACTTGAACCTATAACCCTGCGATTTGATCTTGAGACGTTTGCTCGCGTTGGCGCGCGTTGAAAGCGCAGGTCAGAGACGGTGCAAAGCGTTGGCTGCGACGGCTCGTGACGGCTGGTTGCGGGGGTATTGGGTGCCTAAAGAGTGCCTGTGGCGGGACCCCGCGACATCGACGAGCACCCTCCACTCTCCTTCCCGGCGGCCGTCTCAGTGGGCCCCAAATGCCCCCGCCTGATCCGCTTCGGCCCACCTGCTACTAGGGCGGGACGGAAGATGAGACTGAGGCGAACGCCAAGGCAAGACTGGCCCGCTTCACCGCTGGCGAGGCGGGCCAGCGCCGCATCACCTCAGTTGACGCCGCCGCTCGACCTCGTTGACGACCATCTCCACCGTCCACTGACCACGGATCAGTCGCATGCTCAGGGGCTCGGCGCCTCGGTCCTCGTACGACCAACTGAGCTCCTCCGGCCGGATGCCCGCTCGGTGCAGATCGCCCGCGTGCTTGGCAGGTGCACCCTCCCGCACCCACCGCACGATGTCCGCGAACTCGAGGCCATCGAAAAGAGTCGGCGCCCACTCGGCCGAGAGGTCTCTCGCTTGGCGGACCTCGTCATCGAAGTAGGAGCAGGAGCCACCCGGCGGCCTCCCCTCCGGATCCCGCCGCCAGACGACGTAGTGGTCGAGCAGGTACTTGATGAGCCCCTCCGGCGGGGTTCCGCGATACCACTCACGCCTGGGTCGGCGGCTTGGGAAGGCGGGCAGCGGCTGCGGCCGTGGTGGCAGCGCAGACGACGTCCGTCTCACGGGCGGCAACGGGGCAGCGTGCTCCTGCACCGCTGATCGCGGAGCTGGACGACCTGGCGGCGACGTTGACCGTTGAGCGTGCGGGAGGGACTCCCGAAGCTGTCGGGCCACCGGCGCCTCGACGAGGCTGGACGCTGACTTCACGAAGAAGCCCAGCTCCTTGAGCTTGGCGAGCAGGGTCTTGCTATCGACTCCGAACTCCTTGGCGAGTTCGTGTACGCGGGCCTTACCTGGCATCCCGTGCCGCTCCCTCCGAGCGAACTGCGGATGGACAAGACGCCTCCGAGGCTCGCACACCTGTACGACAACTCCACGGGCTCCTCGCCCGACACTCCGATGAGGAGCCATCTCTCCCGTGCCCCGCGACTTCTTCCGATTCTCGGCGGGGTGTCACCAAACGGCTCTGAATAGCGCCTTCTCCCGGTGAGAGCGACTACTCACCAGCGGAGCAGGGATGTGCGGTCAGCCGGGACGACGAACAACGGCAGCCCCTGCGCCGGCACCGTCCCACGTCTCCTCTGCTGGCTGCGCCGTGCTGCAGGCCTTCGTCGACAGCTACGGCGGCGCCACCCACCGGCTGCTCACCGACTTGGCCGACGTCATCGGCGCCAGCATCGCTTACGTCGACCGGCCCACTGTCGAAGCTCACCTCGAGCGGCCCCTGTCCGACCGGGAGTGGGCCGCCACCGTCCAGCAGTTCACGGCCATGGCCTTCGACGACCACGTCGGAGACGCCTGCAGCCTCCGCACCGACTGGATCGAGGACGTCCTTGCCAGGGCCGGCGTACCCGGTCGGGGCCACACCGGTCAGCCGGTCGCCGGATGTCCATGGGGCGGGGCATGAGCGCCACCCGGACCTGCCCGGTCTGCGGCTACAGCGGCACGTACGCCAGCGACGCCCTCGCCGACGTCCACCACGCGCGCCATTCCTGTGCGAAGCACCAGCAGGCCACCGAGCGAACTCGTCGCCGTGTCCAGCGCGCCCAGGGTCGGGTGAAGCGGGACTGCACCCATCCGCGTGCTCGGCACGTACACGGAACCCGTGCCGCCTATGTGAAGGACCGCTGCCGATGCACCGACTGCACCGCCGCCAACACTGCGGCCGGTCGTGCCGTGCACCGCGAGCAGGCCTTCGGCCGCTGGCGGCCGTTCGTGGACGCGGCGCCGGTGCGCGAGCACATCCGCGCGCTACGCGTCGCCGGCATCGGCGTCGAGCAGATCGCCCTGCTCGCGGGCATCTCCACCAGCCACGTCCGCGAACTGGCCGACCCCGGACGCGACGGCAACCCAGGCATCCAGCGGGTCCGACCCCAGACCGCCCATCGTGTTTTGCGCATCCGGATAGACCAGGCCAACCGGGCGCCGCGCAGCCACGTCGTCGCCACGGGCACTCGTCGCCGGCTGCAGGCCCTGATCGCCATCGGATGGCCCCACGACGAGCTGGCCACCAGGCTCGGCCGAAGCTCCGCCGGCCTCCGACGCAGCATGCTCAGCGACGCCGTCACCGCGCGAACCACGCAGGACGTCAGCGCCCTCTACGAACAGCTGTGGAACCTGCACCCACGGCAGTCCACCGATGACCAGCGCGCCGCCGCCGACGCCGCCCGCGCCTTCGCCGCCGAACGCGGCTGGCTACCACCCCTAGCCTGGGACGACATCGACACCGACCCAGAGCCTCAACACCACGCTGGGCACGCAGAGAAGGACGACGACCTCGACGAGATCGCCATCGAGCGCGCCCTCGCCGGCGACGGCATCCGCCTCGAGCACCTGACTCCCGCTGAGCAGGACGAAGTCGTCAGACGCCTCACCGAACGGGGGAAGTCCATCCGCGACATCGCCCAGCAACTCGCCACGACCAAGCGCACGATCTCCCGCCGGCGTGCGTCCATCAACGCCGCATGACCATGTGCGGCACGGCGTCGTCGAGGGGCAGCGCCGGCACGGCTGCCGCCCTGTACGGCACGCCATGAACTCCGGCGACCGGGTGCGGACAGTCAGCTCGGCAGGACGACGGTGAGCCAGGCCCCCGACCCGATGCCGAGAAGCAGGGATACGACGGCGGCCGCATGGAGAACGACGATCGGCTCGAGCACGTCACGCTGCGCCGTCTCCCCGGAGGTGCCCGGGCCATTCCTTCGAGCAGCCGCCGTCGTGCTTTCGCTGGCGGCGACTCTCGTAGCGGCGGGGGCGATCCAGCGCAAGTAGTAGAAGAGGCTCGCCACCGTGTTGATGGCTGCTATGACCACCAACCAAGCAAGCCCGCCGTCCCAGGCCGCGACGAACACGGCGAGCTTGCCGACGAACACCGCGGTCGGTGGTGTCCCGACCAACCCAAGCAGGCAGACGACGAGACTGACGACCAGCCATCGGTGGCGGCCAACTGCGGTCGCCCAGTCGGTGATCGTGCGGGCCGCGGGGGCCGCCGCGACGGCGGCGAAGGCGCCGATGTTGGTGACGGCGTAGCCGGCCAGGTAGATCGCCAAGGCCGGGACGGCGAGGCCGGTGCGCGCGGCGACGGCGACGACCATGAACAGGTAGCCGACCTGGCTGACCGTGGAGTAGGCCAGCAGTCGGAGGACGTCGGTCTGGTTGAAGGCGGCCAGGTTGCCCAGGGTCATGCTGGCTGCGGCGATGACCGCGACCAGCAGGGGCACGTCCAGCGGGACGCCGGCGAACGGCTCGGCCAGCAGCCGGAAGGCGGCGGCGACCGCGCCGATCTTGGGGATCGTGGTGATGTAGGCGGCCATCGGCGGTGTGGTGCCGGCGGTCACGTCGGGGACCCAGAAGTGCACCGGCACGGCGCCGGCCTTGAAGGCGACGCCGGCCAGCACGCCGAGGATGCCCACCGCGAGCAGGGCCGGGGAGGCGTCCGGGAGCAGCACGGCGAGGTCGACGTAGCTGGTCGTACCGGCGGCGAGCACCAGGGCGGCGACGCCGACCAGTAGGAGAACGCCGACGAAGGCACCCATGAGGTAGTACTTCATCGTCGCCTCGACGCCTGCGGAGTCCTTGGCGAAGCCGGCCAGCGCGTACAGCGGGACGCTGGCCAGCAGGTAGCCGGCGACGAGCAGTAGCAGGTCGCCGCTGGCGGCCAGCGCGATGCTGCCGAGTCCGCCGAGCAGCATGAGGACGTACGCCTCGGTCTCCCGCGGGTGTCCGCCCAGCGAGGCCGACGCCAGCCAGACGAGGACGGCCACGCCGAGCGCGACGACGATCCGGACGACGCCGGTGGTGGTGTCGACGACCCAGGTGCCCTCGAACACCCGCTCCGCCGGCTCGGGCAGCGCGACAGCAGCCGCAACCGCGCTGGCCAGGCAGGCGACGGTGACCAGGAGTCGGACCCGCCACTGCCGGTGCTGCGGCGTCCAGAGGCCCAGCAACAGGCCGCCGACCGCGCCGAAAAGCAGGAGCAGTTCGGGCAGCAGGGCGAGCACCCGCTCGTCCCCCATGCCGGTCACCGGCCCACCAGCTCCGCCACTGCCATGGCGGCCGGCTCGAGGACGTCCAGCAGCACGCGTGGGAAGAGGCCGAGGATCAGGGCGAGCGCCAGCAGCGGGATGATCGAGGCCATCTCGTGTCCACGCAGGTCTGCCATTCGGCTCGCCTTCCGCGGCAGGGTGGCAGTCACCGCGCCGCCGTCGGTCCGCCCCGGAACCGGGCCCCCACCCATTTCATCCGGTTCCGTCTCGGACGGGACGACGGTGTCGCCGGTGAGCAGCCGCTGCAGGGCCAGCAGGAACAGCCCGGCCGTCACGAGGATGCCCAGGACGGCGATCACCGTAGCGACCGGCGCGGCCTGCAGCGCGCCGGTGAACACCTGGAACTCGGCGATGAACCCGGAGAAGCCGGGCAGCCCCAGAGAGCCGAATGCGGCGACCGCAAGGCAGGCGGCGAAGACCGGCGCCGGCCGCGCCAGGCCGCCCCAGCGGTCGAAGGCGTAGGTGTGCCCGCGGGACCACAGCACGCCGCTGAGCAGGAACAGCGCGCCGGTGAGCAGGCCATGGCTGACCATCTGGTACATCGCCCCCACCGTGGCCACGGTCCGCGCCCCCTCATCAGCCGAGGCAACGAGGCCCGCCGCGCCCAGGCCGAGGAGCACGTAGCCCATGTGGTTGACCGAGGTGTAGGCGATCATGCGTTTGACGTCGGTCTGGGCCAGCGCCACGAAGGCGCCCCACAGCACGCTGATCACCCCGACGACGACGGCCACCATGGCCCACCGTTGCCAGGCCTCGGGGAGGATTGGCATGGCGATCCGCACGAACCCGTAGGTGCCGAGCTTGAGCAGGATGCCGGCGAGGACGGCGGACCCGGCGGCGGGGGCGTCGGTGTGCGCGTCGGGCAGCCAGGTGTGGAACGGGAACAGCGGCGTCTTCACCGCCAGCCCCAGGCCGATCGCCAGCAGGACCAGGCCGCCGGCGACCGGGGAGTCCGCGAGCGGCGGGTTCGCGGCCAGCGCCACCATGTCGAAGGTGCGCTCCTCGCTGCCCAGGAACAGCCCGATGAAGCCCACGAGCAGCGCCAGCGACCCGATGAACGTGTAGAGGAAGAACTTCAGTGCGCTGCGCCGGGCGTTGCCATGCCCCCAGCCGGCGATGACGAAGTACATCCCGACGATCGACAGGTCGAAGAAGACGAAGAACAGGATCAGGTCCAGCGAGGCGAACGTGCCCAGACACGCGGTCTGCAGGAAGAGGAACAGCGCCGCGTAGATGCGCGGCCGGTCCGGCTCGCGCAGGGAGTAGATCCCGCAGGCCAGGAACAGCACCCCGGTCAGCGCCAGCAACGGCAAGGAGAGCCCGTCGACTCCGACGTGGTAACCGGCGTCGACGGTCGGGATCCACTGCAGGTCGGCCTCGTACGCCAAACCGTCGACGACCCCGGCGGCGCCCTCCCCCGGCTCGAAACGCCACCACATCCAGCCGATCAACGCCAGGTCGACGGCGGAGGCGGCGATCCACACGCCGATCGCCGCGCGACTGGGGATCCTCGGGACTGCCAGCAGCACACCAGCAGCCAGCAACGGCAGGAAGATCACGACGGTCAGCAGCACGACTACCTCACCACGAGCAGCAGGACGAGCAGGAACCCCAGACCGACGACGGCCTGGGCGTAGTACTGATGCAGCAGCCCGGTCTGCGGACGGCGGGCGGCGCTCCCCGCGCGGCGGAACGCCCGCGCCGTCGCACGGACGAGGCCGTCCACCACGCCGGTGTCGATGCGCGCGGAGCCGGCCGCGGTGCGGCGGGTAGCCGCGGCGACACCGGACACCGCGCCGTCCAGGACGCTGTCGTCCGCCCGGGACGCCATACCGGCGAGCCGACGGGCGCCGAGGGCCACCCCCATGACGGCCCGGTCGATCAGCTCCTCGTCGACGACTGCCAGAGCGCGGCCGACAGCCATGGCCGGCCGGGGCGACAACAGCCGTCCCAGCCCGGCCCACGAGGCCAGCGGACCCCGGGAGAGCTGCTCCAGAACGGCAGGGCGGGCCCGGACCACGGCGACGGTCAGCCCCAGGGCCACCAGCGCGAGCGCCCCGGAGAGCAGCAGCTCCCCCAGTCCCGGGGACGGCTCGCCCTCCGCGTCGAGGGCCGCCTTGAGTTCCTCGGCCACGGCCGGCAGCGCGAGCACACCCAGCCCGGCGGCGGACACGGCGAGCACGCCGGCGACGACCGTGGTCAGGGCCGGGATGCGCCGGGTGCCCGGCTCCTCCTCGTCGAACGCCTCGTCCCCGGCCGGTCTGGCGAGGACGACGGCCAGGATCCGACCGGCGTAGACCGCCGAGACCGCGGCGGCGGCCAGGCCCACCACTTTCAGCGCCGTTCCGTCGACACCGGCGAGTACCTCGTCCTTCGTCGCCCACAGCGACAGCGGCGGCACACCGGCCAGCGCGAGGGCAGCGACGGTGGCCGCTGCCCCCATTCCCGGGTACCGACGGGCGGCGCCCCGGAGTCCGGCCAGTTGCTTGGTGCCGAGCGCGGTGAGCCAGGCTCCGGCGGCGACGAACAGGCCGGCCTTGACCGCGGCGTGCGCGACCAGCTGGGCGGTGCCGCCGGCGGTGGCGCCCACCCCGGCGGCGAGGACGACGAAGCCGATCTGCGCGGCGGTGCTGGCCGCGAGCAGCTGCTTGAGGTCGGTCTGCGCCACGGCCACCGCACCCAGGACCAGCGCCGTCAGCGCCCCGGTCCACGCTGCCGCCGTTGCGGCCCAGCCGGTCGCGGCGAGCAGGGGCTGCATCCGGATCAGCAGGTATCCGCCGGCGGCCACCATCGTGGCCGAGTGCAGCAGCGCGCTCACCGGGCTCGGCCCCTGCATCGCGGCCGAGAGCCAGGCCGAGAAAGGCAGCTGCGCCGACTTGCCCAGCGCGGCGACCAGCACGCCGGCGGCGGCGACGTCCGCCCAGCCTCCGTCCGCGCGCTCCAGGTCTGCCAGCACCAGGCTCCCGGTCGCGGCCAGCGCCGCCCCGGCGGCGACGTACAGACCGAGGTCCCCGGCGCGGGTGGTCACGAAGGCTCGGGTGCCGGCGGCGAGCTTGCCGCGTTCCTCCCACCGGAAGCCGATGAGCGCGAAGGAGGTCGCACCCATCACCTCCCACGCCAGGAGGAGCGCGGGCAGGGTGGCAGCGGTGACCGTGGCCAGCATCGCCGCGACGAACAGCAGCAGGAAGCCGAAGAAGCGGGCTCGGGCCGCGTCCCCCGGCACGTCCGCGACGGCGAAGGCGGTGACGAGCAGGGCGATCCCCGCGACCAGGACGACGAGCACGGCGGAGAGCCCGTCGACGACCAGGCGCAGATCTCCGCCGTCGACGATGCCGAGGAACGGCACCGACAGGCGCGGCCGTGCGCCGGCCACCAGCGCAGCCACCACCACACCTGCCGCGGTGACGGCCACGGCCAGCGGACCGGCGGCGCGGTCGGCCCGCCGACCGGCGACCAGCAGCCCCGCGCCGGTCAGGGCGGGGAGCAGCACCAGAGCGCCGAGGACGGCGCTCATCCGCGCAGGTCCGAGGCCATGTCGATCATGTCGAGCTGCCGGGCTCGGTAGAAGGCGACGGTGACGGCGAAACCCATGGCCATCTCCACCGCCATGACCACCAGCGCCACGACGACGAGCACCTGGGTGTCGGGCAGCTCCGGCGCGAGGAAGTACCAGGCCGCTCCCCCGGCCAGCAGCACGCCGTTGAGGACGAGCTCGAGGCCCATCATCACCATGACGATCGTCTGCTGGGACAACGCCCCGAACAGTCCGACACCGACCAGGCCGGCGGCGACGGTCAGCACGATCTGCAGCACCAGCTCGGCGGTCATCGGGGCAGGCCCCCGGGCACCGGGTCGTCCGGACGCTTCGCCGTCAGATCGGCGCCGAAGCGGTCATAACGGCCGCGCGAGGTGGCCAGGACGGTGCCGGCCAGAATCGTGGTGAACAGCCCGATGCCGATCACCAGCATGACGAGCATGTGGCTGCCCATGATCGCCTCGCCGAGCTGGCGGGTGCTGTCAGCCGGGCGGGAGGCGTCCCGCGTGGGCCAGTCGATCGTCCAGATGCCGACGACGAGGACGACGAACGCACCCGCACCCGTCACGGCCGAACCCTTGGCGTTGTGCACCATCGTCATCGGCATGAGCCCGGCCGGGTTCATCATGAACATGATCATGAAGACGGCCATGATCGCCATCTCGATCGTCATCATCAGCGCCGTCACGACGGCCAGGTAGACCAGGTCGAGGGCGAGCAAGATGCCCGCCACGGCGAGGAACGACGCCAGCAGAGCGAAGGTCGCCCGCGCCATCGAGTCGACGACGAACACGGCGACCCCGGCCGCGACCGAGAGGACACCGAGGGCGGCGACCGCCGCGATCGCCCAGCCGGACAGATCGCTCAGCATGCCGTCCTCCTCATGCGTAGAACCCGTTCAGGACGAGCACGGCGACGACCAGCGCTTGTAGGAGAGTGAGCGGAACGAGAACCATCCAGCCGACCTCCACCGTGCGGTCGGGCCGCAGCACCGGCATCCGTCGTCCCACCCAGACCAGAGCAGCGACGACGGCCAGCGTCTTCAGCAGGTGCCACAGCGGGCCGGGCAACCAGGGCCCGGAGTCGCCGCCGAGAAACAGCGCCGCCGCCATGGCCGCGCTCGCGCCGAGGAAGACGACGCGACCGGCCTCCACCAGCAGCCGGTCCACCCCGGACAGTTCCGAGGCGACGCCGCCGGCGATGTCCGGACCGGCGGGTGCGGCGAACGGGCCCCAGAACGCGAAGGCCGCGGCGCTGGCCACGAAGACGACGAAGGCGACCGGCATCGTCACCACGAACCACAGATTCTCTTGGGTGGCGAAAATGTCCGTCGCCCGCAGGGAACCCGCTGCCAGGCCGGCCGTGATGAGCGCGAACATCAGCGGCAGCTCGTACGCCAAGCCCTGCGCGAGGAACCGGTATCCACCGGTCAGCGCATGGACCGCGTTCGGGCCCCAGCCGACCAGCCACACCGCCGCCCACAGCAACGCCTCCATGGCGTTGAACCACACGAGATCGGCGCTGGTCGACCACAACGTCCGACCGCCTACGGGCACCACCGCCAGAGACAGCAGCGCCAGCGTCGGCACGGCAACGCACCCGATCCGCCACAGCAACCGATCCGGCGCCAGAGTCGTTCGTCGCTGCTCGAACAGCAGGCGTGCGCTCGAGCGGATCGGCTCGACAGCGGCCCTCGGTGCCCCGGAGACGACGACGCGGTCGACCGCCGCCACCACGAGGCCCAGGACCAGACCGACCGCCACGATCCCGAGGACTGCCGGGACCAGTCCCCACGCCTCCGCCAGAGTCTGCTCAGACATGCAGGTGCTCCGGAGCCGACACCGCGGACACGGGGCTGAGATCGAGGCTGGCCACGATCAACCGTGCGCTCCCGATCTCCGCGCCCTCCACCAGGGCCGCGACGCCGTCCAGTGACATCGCGGGCACGTCCTCGACCGACTGCCCCGACGCCATGTCGCACCAACGCCTGACCCGGTCCAGGACGTCTCCCCCGGACCCGCGTCTCCCGATGCCGCCGGCCGTCCACGCCAAGGTCCGCGAACGGCTCACCCGCCGCGTCACGGCCTCGGCGAGACGTTGCGCCTCATCTCGGTTGGCCCGCTCGGCCATCCCGTTCCGGGCGCGGCGCGCGTCGCGGGCGGCCGTCGGCCAGCCGGCCACGTCGAGGAAGCGGGCGAGGCGGTCCAGCGCCGCTTCCTCGTGGGCGCGATCCGGTTCTACGGCCGGGCGGGCGTCGGCATCGAGCCAAGCCAGCTCTGCGGAGGTGAGGACGTCGCCCTGCAGGTCCGCCCGCAGCACCAGACCTGTCGGCCAGCCCGGAAGCACCGGCCCAAGCGCCACCTTGAGGACGTCGAGTTCGAGACCGTCGCGGTCCGGGCCGGTCGAGGCCATCGCCAGCCCGGCCACCTCACCACCGTGATGCATCCCATGGTCCATGCCCTCATGACCACTCCCGTGGTCCATGCCCTCATGACCACTCCCGTGGTCCATGCCCTCATGACCACTCCCGTGGTCCATGCCCTCATGACCACTCCCGTGGTCCATGCCCTCATGACCACTCCCGTGGTCCATGCCCTCATGACCACTCCCGTGGTCCATGCCCTCATGACCACTCCCGTGGTCCATGCCCTCATGACCACTCCCGTGGTCCATGCCCTCGTCGTCGGCGTCCTCGTTCTTGTCCTTTCCGAGCAACGAGGGCGGCGCTGGCCGGTCGTCCTTCTTCATTCCTGATCCGGCCCGCCGGATCAGGACAGCTCGGCCCTCGTCCAGAGCGACCCCGACGTCGCTGGGGCGCTGCACGTCCCCTCGGTGCCGCGGCTCGGAAACCTGACTCCAGAGCACGTCGACGGCTTCTGCGAGCTCCGGTCCGGGTTGCCCTAGGACGACCAGAAGGTCAGTGTCCGCGGGTGAGAGGGCGCGCGGCCAGCCGCGCCGGTCCAGCTCGGCCTCGACGGACCACCGGAGCTTGGTCGCGGCCGGGGCATCGACGAGCAGTACCCGCGGCCTCGCCAGCGCCCAGTTCCGCAGTCGGGCGATCAGGTCCATCGCAGCGCACCTTCACGCCAGACGTAGGTGACACCGACGAGGAGCACGGCGAGGAAGCCGAACATCTCGACGACGGCCGTCGCCCCCATGTCCGCGACCACGACCGCCCACGGGTACATGAAAATCATCTCCATGTCGAAGGCCAGGAAGAGGACCGTGACCGCGTACCACCGCGCGTGGTAGCGGGAGACGGCGTGCTGCTGTGGGAGCAGGCCTGACTCGTACGGCAGGACGACGGCGGGCTCCCGGGCGGTGCGCAACGCCGCCGACAGCGCGTACAACCCGACGATCCCGGCCACGATCAAGGCAGCCATCGAAAGCAGCGCAACCATGTCGCTCTCCTCGCCTTCCGACGGGAACAGCAGGGACTGGGCCGCGAACGGCACAACATCCGCACGAACGTCCGGGTGTGGCCGACTGTAGGGGTGGCCGAGGACGTTCGCGCGGCGACGACCGCCCCCGCCTGGCAACTGCGCCGGACCCGACACACCAACTGTCAGTCGTCGTCCGGCGCCGCTTCCGAGAGAACGACCAACTGACGCAGGCAGTGCTCTCGCAGTGGCTCGGGGAAACCCTCTGCCAGGCGGTAGTACACGACGCGCCCCTGCTTCCGGTTGGTCACCAGTCCCGCCGTGCGCAACAACCGGAGCGCGTACCCCACGGCGTCCTCGTTGGCCTCCAGGGCCAGCGCGAGATCGCCGACGCAGAGCTCCTCGACCATGTCCAGCGCGAACAGCACGCGGGCCCGGGTGGGATCGGCCATCAGGCTCAGCACGCTGGTCAGCTGGGCGGCTTCCTCCCGACTGGGCAGGCGAGCTCGGGCGTGCGCGACACGTTCCGGGTCGACCGGATGGGCGTGGCCAGGTTCGGACATTCGAGAAACACCTCCAGGCCGCTCATACCCGTACGGGTCTGCGGGTACGCCGAGTTTGTCGGCGACAGTCCCGAACGGCATCCGAGCCGTCCGGCGCCGAGACCCCAGGAGTAACCATGACCGTGGCAGCCCAGATGCTCGACACCTACCCCAAGGACCTCGGGGGGGTGGACAAGCAGAAACTGCTGGCCTGCATCGAGGCCTGCTTCGAGTGCGCCCAGGCCTGCACCGCCTGCGCGGACGCCTGCCTCAGCGAAGACATGGTCGCCGAGCTGACGAAGTGCATCCGCATCAACACCGACTGCGCCGACATCTGCCACACCACCGGCCGCGTGCTCTCCCGGCACACCGGCTACGACGCCAACCTCACCCGCGCGGTCCTCGAGGCCTGCGTGGCCGCCTGCAAGGCGTGCGGCGACGAGTGCGAGAGCCACGCCTCGATGCACGAGCACTGCCGAGTCTGCGCCGAGGCCTGCCGGCGCTGTGAGCAGGCGTGCCGAGACCTCATCAGCTCACTGGGCTGACGGAGACTGCACGGTAGGTCGGCCCCGGAGGCGCCAAGGCCAGGGGCGGCCTAGACGACGCCCCGGGGCCGAACCAACGCTCCAGCGGCGCACTAGAGGTCGAGCTGCCACCGAACGACTTGACGAGGGCGCCGTGGTCAATGAACAACCCGCACGCCATCGCCTCCGCAGACGCCCACCTCGTCGGACTCCTCGTCCAGTCGTCCGACGTCGCGCACTGTGTCGCCCGGTCGATGCCGGACAAGTCATCCCCGACCAGCGTGGACCTCGACGGCGTAGTCGTCCGCAAGGGACTGCTGCACCCACCCGACGACTGCGAAGGCGCTGCGTCGATGGAACTCAGAAGGCTCTTCCGGGACGCCGCCAACGGGTACACCCCTCCGGGCGCTGATAGCGAGTTCTTCGTGAGCACAACGCCAGCTGCTCCGACCGCAATGTCGGCTCTCCGGTTTATCCGTACGACCGTACGGGCATGCGGACGACCGACGTACTCCAATCGACCGACGTACTCCAATCGACCAACGTCTACCCATGCAGCGGTCCGGCGCCGCGGCCGCGGGCTGCTGCAACCACGCACATGTGACGTCACCGGCTGCGGCGAACGGCTCGCGTGACGGCGCAGTCATTGGTTTTCGGAGTTCCTCCCCCACCGGCGACAGCAAGGACGGAGATCGGATCCATGGCGACCAAGAAGAGCGACGAGGCGAAGGAACACGGTCAGGACGGCGGCATGTCCCACGAGACGAAGATGTACCTGCGCTTCGCAGCCATGATCACGACGTCCATGGTCGTCATGTACTTCACGATGTTCGCCGGCACGTGGGAGTGGAGCCACGTCCGGTTCAGCGAGAGCCGCGTGTTCATGGCGGTCACCATGGGCGGCACCATGGGGCTGATCATGCTCGCGTGGATGCTCAACATGTACAAGAACTTGAAGGGCAACATCGCCATCGTGGCGGCGAGCCTGCTGCTGCTGGGTGGCGGCATCGCGCTGGACCGCAGCCAGACCACCGTGCAGGACTCCGCCTGGATGAGCGCGATGATCCCGCACCACTCGCTGGCAATCACCCGGTCCGAGCGCGCCGAGATCACCGACGTCCGCGTCTGCCAGCTCGCCGTCGAGATCATCAAGGCCCAGGAGCGCGAGATCGCCGAGATGGAGTGGCTGATCCAGGACATCGAGGAGAACGGGGAGGCCGCCACGGCCGAGGAGGCGCAGGCCCGCGCCGTCCCCGACTTCGAGGGTTCGGCCCTGCGGGACTGCGCGTCGGAGTGATCGCGGTAAGGCCGGCCACATGCCCATGACGGTGGTGGGCTAAGTGGTGGATGTAGTCCTCACCGTGCTGGTCGGCGGTGGTGTGAATGCCACGAACCCCGTCACCCAGGGTCGGACGTCATCGGCGTCCTCCCCGGCGACGGGGACGACTCGAGCAGGGGCATCCGGCCGGTGGTCCCGGTCTGGTCCAGGACGACGGTGTCGACCCTGAGGGTGGACTCCAGCACCTTCGGGCCTTTGATGAGGATGCCCAGTTGCGCCACGTCCGGCACCCGCAGGGCGGCGCCTCCCGAAGGGCACCGCCCCGGCCGTGCCGGCACAAGGCCGGTTTCGGTCAGCTGCCTGCGGTGCCGCCGCCCGCGTGACGGACGTCGGTATGTGCCGGTGACGGGGGCTGGTCACCAGCCGGACCGACGGGCCCGACGACGCCGCCGAGGCCGGTGGCCGCAGCGAAGACGATGAGGAAACCCGCCAGGTACGCGTCGACCTTGGCCGGAGTGCTCACATGAAGCTCCCTCCCCAGCGGTACCGCGCGACCGGCTTCCGGGCGCAGACACTTTCAGCTGCAGCCGCAGCCGCACCCGGACGTCTGGCCACCAGCCCCTGCCAGCAGGTTGGCGGGCTCGGCCACCTGATAGCCCGCCTCTTCAACGGCGGCGCGCACAGCACCGTCGTCCACATCGGCCACCGTGCTGACGGTGAGTCCACCGGTGGCGAGGTCGACGTTGACGTCGGTGACGCCGGGAACCTGGCTGACCTCTTCGGTCACGGAGTTGACGCAGTGGCCGCAGGTCATGCCGACGACCTTGTACGTGGCGGTGCTCATCTCGGATGGTCCTTTCGATTCCTTGTGGGCGTGCATTGGCGTGGGTGCTGGTTCGGGTGGTTTCGTCTCAGGAGCGGACCAGGCGGGCGATGGCCTCGGTCGCCTCGCGGATCTTCACGTCGGCTTCGGCGCCGCCGACTGCGGCCGCCCGCACAACGCAATGACTCATGTGCTCCTCGAGCAGTCCGAACGCGACTGATTGGAGAGCCTTCGTGCTCGCCGGCACCTGCGTGAGGATGTCGATGCAGTACTGCTCCTCCTCGACCATGCACTGGAGGCCTCGAACCTGCCCTTCGATCCGGCGAAGACGCTTGAGGTAGTCGTCCCTGCGCTGGATGTAGCCGTGAGCACTGCCCGCCTCTGCGAGGTCCGTGTCATCCTCCTCCGCGGTTCAGATACCCCCCACCGGTATCGACAAGTCGAACTTATGCCCCCCGGGGGTTGGAGCGCAAGACACTTTCAGCGCTCCTCGAGGAGGACCCGGGCGGCACGGTCCCGGAGGGCTTGCGGGGGCCCCGCAAGGCGCCGGGCACCCCGCCATGCCTCAGTCCTGCAGGACGACATCGAAAGTCAGTCCGCCATCGTCCGACTCCACCAGCGCCGTAGTCGTGACGACGGCGATCCGCAGCGAGCCCTCCGCCGAGGAGCTTGCCGCCACTGCCTGCGGCGGTGATCCCAGCCGGGGTCCCGGCTGCCAGGTCATGGCTCCGTCCGCGCTCGTCCACACCGAACCGGACGGGTCCACCCCCGCGACGTTCATGCCGTCGTCAGCCCAGTCGACCACCTGGAGGAGCGGCGCACCGTCGTTCCGGACCCACGAGCCCCCGCTGTCGAGGGAGCTGAGGAGACCTTGTTGGGTGGTAGCGAGGACCGTCCGCCCGTCGGGTGCCGCGGCAAGGGACGCCGGAGCGGCCGGTATCAGTAGTTGCTCCCACTCGTCACCGTCGGCGCTACGCACGAGTGAGCCGTCGTAACCGAGGACCCCCGCGTCGCTGACCGTCAGCGCATGAAAGTCGGACTCGCCCTGCCGGGAGCGGGCCTCCCACGTCCGGCCGCCGTCCGTCGACTCGATCAGTCCGACCGGCTCTGGCAGATCGACGTCCGGCCCGGGATGCCCGGAGGCGAGGAAGTGCCCCGGTCCGCGGACGGCGAAGCCCATCAGGTCGATGACCGGGCCGATATGGGTCGACTCTCCGTCATCGCCCACTTCGAAAAGCCCGTCGTGCGTGGCCAGGAGCAGTCGCCCGTCAGCTGGGTCGATCGCGACACCGTGGATGTGGCTGGACGGCAGCATGCCGGCCGTCGCTCCAGTTGCCTCGGCTTCCGACTGCGCGGACGAGGAGGTGCAACCAGCGACGAGCAGCGCGGTGGCGGCCGCTGCTGCCGTCACCGCCAAGGGGCGCCGCAACATCCCCGCCAGCGAGTACTTGTCGGTCACAGAAATGACTCTCCCCATCCCGTGGCCGCGAGCCATGCCCGAAGCCAGAACATCAATCCATCCCAGTACCCGCTGACGAGCAGTAGGCCGAGCACGATCACAGGCCGCCGCCGATCCGTGTCACGGTGCGGGCATGTCGGCGCGCCCAGGTCGATACGCCCACGACGCGGCGGGCACCGAGCGCCATCGCCACGAAAGGGATTCCCAAGCCGAGGTAATAGGCCAATCCGAGCACTGCCCCACGAAGTGCGGAGGCCTCCGCATAGGCGAGGGTGTTGACCGCGGCAAGCGTGGGCCCCAGGCACGGCGTCCACCCCAGCCCGAAGACGACTCCGAGCACCGGCGCGCCGGCCAGGCCGCCGGACGGCCGGTGGTGCAGACGGCGTTCCCGCTGCAACCAGGGAAGGGCGCCGAGGAATGCCAACCCCATGCCGATGGTCACGACACCGGCCACCCGGGTCAGCACCGGCGCCCACTCCAGCAGGAGCCGACCCAGGCCACCGAACAGGGCGCCGAAAGAGATGAACACTGCGCTGAAGCCGGAGACGAAGAGCAGGGATCCGATCAGCATCCTTCGTCTGTCGGGGCTGCGAACCGCCGTCCTGACGGCGCCCGTACCGGCCTCGGCGGCTGCGGCCCCCGTCCCGGGAGCGGGTCCGGCTCTCTGTCCCCCCGGTTCTTCCGCTTCGACGGCCGTTCCGGCAAGCCCCGCGATGTAGCCGACGTATCCCGGGACCAGGGGCAGACAGCAGGGTGAGGCGAAGCTGATCAGTCCGACCAGCGCCGCGACGGCGAAAGCCACCAGCAACGACCCATCGGTGACGATGCCGGCGAACATGCTTCCGAGGTCGGTCATCCTCCGGTCTCCTGCAGGAGGCTTGACAGCACCGACTGAAGGTCTTCTCGTGTCACGGCCCCGGTATAGACACCAGCCACTCGTCCTTCCGTGTCGAGCACGATGGTCGACGGGACGACGTTGGCCGGGAAGCCACGGAAGGCCATCGCGACCTCGCCCCGCGGGTCGAACATCGACGGATACTCCGCGTCCACCTTGGTCATGAAGGCGCTGGCCATCTGCCGGTCGTCTTTCACGTCTACGCCGAGGAACTGCACGCCTTCGTCACGGAGCTCGGCGTAGACGTCCTGGAATTCGGGAGTCTCGACGCGGCAGGGCGCGCACCACGATCCCCAGAAGTTGATCACGGCAATATCCCCAGCCAGGTCGGCCGAGTCGAACGGGGTGCCATCGAGAAGTTCGCCACTGAAGGATGGCGCGACCGCGCGACTGGTGGCTTCGATCGCCTGGCCAGCAGGGGTAGCGCCGTTGAACTCGTAGCGAGTCCCGGGCGTCGTCTGGTCGACGTCGCTGGACGAGCAACCGGTGAGGGTGACGAACAGGGCCGAGACGACCACGAGTGCGAGACGGCGAGACGCACGAACAGATCCAACTGGGCGACGCATGCCAGCGTGCATGAGTAGTCCTTCGAGACGGAGAGGCTGACGTTGAGGGCGCGTTCGGCCCTTCGGCCGAAGCGCGAAGCTGTCGACGAGTGGCGCTGTCCCGCATCCGGAACAGCGCCACCCGTCGCGGTATCAGCCGCCCAGCTCAGTCAGCAGCGTCTGCATCTCCTCGATCTCAGCGGTCTGAGACTCGACGATCTCCCGGGCCATATCGACGGCGTCCGGATTGGAACCGTCGGCGATCTCGGTCTCGGCCATGTCCACGGCGCCCTGGTGGTGCGGAATCATCATCTCGAGGAACATGCGATCGAACTCAGCGCCGGAGGTGGAATCCAGCGCCGTCATGTCCTCCTCGGTCATGCCTTCCATGTCCATGCCGCCGGAGCCGTGGTCCATGCCGCCCATGTCGTCCTCGGGCAGTGGCTCGCCCCACGCTTCGAGCCAGCCGGTCATCGTCTCGATTTCCGGCCCCTGCGCGGCCTCGATGCGATTGGCCAGGTCGATCACCCTCGGGTCGTAGGCCCGGCCATCGGCTAGCTGAGCCATGCGGAGGGCCCCCTCGTGGTGCGGGAGCATGCCCTGGACGAAGGCCACGTCGGCGTCGTTGTGGGCGGTGGCGTCGTCGGCCGAGGTATCGGCGGTGGCGCTGCTCTCGGAGCTGCTCGCGGTGCTGGAGCCTTCGCCGTCGTTGGAGCAGCCCGCCAGCACGATGGCGCCTGCCATGAGGCCGCCAGCAAGGCGGACAAGTCGAGCGGTGGTGCGCGTCATTGCAAGTCTCCTGGGTTGGTGTCATAGGCGTGCAGAACGGACCCGACCGAGCACATGGGCTGGTGGGTCTGGGCACTCGGCCTAGATCCGGAGGAGACAGAGAGCGGAGAGATCCGGTGGCCGCGGGAGCCTGGACCACCAGGTGTGCCACAGCGCAGAAGGCGCCCTGGCGCGGACGATGGACACTGGCGCTCGTCGGACCAGCGCAGCCACGCCCAGCAGGACCACGCCGGTCAGCAGCACCGCGAGACAGACCGCCCCGAAGGCGGCACCGGGCATCGGCGGATTTTCGTGCAGCAGACCGGACATGGCGGCGACGGAGCCCCCGCCCGGGACGACGCCGGACAACTGATGCCCCACGACCGTGGAGCCCGGCCAGAGCGGCTCTGCCAACGCGGCGCCGTGGACCACGGTCATCGCAGATGCCGCCGTCCCGTGGCCGGCGTCCATGTCGGCCGCCATGCACTGAACACCGCGCATGGAGAAGACAGCAGCGAGCAGCAGCAGCACCCACATACGTCGCGTCGACATGCCACCCCCCAACGACTGACTCCAGACTACTAGGCCGCGTAGTACTTCCTGTCGTCATGAGGCTGGCCGGCGAGGCGGTCCGCCTCCGCCGACTGTTCGAGGCCCAGCCCTCAGACGATGCGTCGCGCCCCCGCGTAACCCGACATGTCGACGGAGCCGACCTTGACGGGTTCACCGAACGTGGATGCGTGAACCATCTGGCCACCGCCGATATAGATGCCGATGTGGCTGACCGGGCTGTAGAAGTAGACGAGGTCCCCGGGCTGGAGCTCCGCCCGCGAGACCGCCTGCCCCGTGGCGGCCTGCATCCTGCTGGAGTGCGGCAGCGGTATCCCCGCTGCGGCGAAGGCGTATTGGGTCAGCCCGGAGCAGTCGAACGAGTCGGGTCCCGCCGCGGCCCAGACGTAGGGGTCCCCGAGCTGGGCCATCGCGGTGTCGACGGCGGTCTGCGCGGCAGCACTGTTGGCCACCACTGCACTGGGCGGCGCCGCCGCCAGCGTCCGTCCGCCGTGCGCGGCGTCCGCCTCTTCCTGCTGAGCGGCGGTGAGCGCCGTGTACTGGGCTTGGTAGTCGGCGATCTCCGATTGGAGACCTGCCTGCTGTGCGGTGACCTTGTCAACCTGCTGCTGGGCCTCGGCAGCCGCCTTCTCGGCCGACGCCTGCGCTTCCTCGGCCGCTGCCTGGGCCCTGGCGACCCGGTCGACGACGTCGTTGTGGTGACCCGCCACTGACTCCAAGAGGGCGACTCGGTCGAGGAATTCCTCGGGGGATCCGCTGGTCATGAACGCCTGAAGGGCGCCGAAGCCGTCTCCGGTGTACGCGGTCTGTGCGACGCCTGCCAGTTGGTCCCTGAGCACGACGAGTTCCGCCTCGGCCGCGGTGACTTCGTCCTCGGCTGCCGCCGCGGCGGCCTGCTGGGACTGGAGGTTCTCCCGCGCCTCGTTGAACTGCTCGGTGAGGACTTCCAGCTGGTGGCCGCGCTCGGCGACGAGAGAAGCTGCATCCTCCACTGTGGCGGGGTCACCCGGGGCCGCTGCGGCAGGGGCGGAAGCGAGATCGATCCCGACGACGGCGATGACAGCAAGCAGCAGGCTGCGCTTCCGCCAGTGTCGGGTGGAACGGGGCAAGGGCGTACACACGCGATGGGTAGTCGCCACGTCGGGCGGCTCTCCTGTCTTCCAGTGGCCGCCTACCGAGTTAGCTGACGGATTCGGGCGGGAAGACGCCCTACCTGCGGCCGACAGTTCGGCGCGCAGGATTCACCCCAGTACTGCGATGGGTCCCCGGTCCCGGACGGTCGCCCGTACTGGGTTCGGCGGCGCCCGGACGGGCCCTCCGTGTGCGGAGGACGACTGCCGAACCGGGCCTGGCCAACATAGGTCCGTGACCGTTCCGTGACAACTATGCGGGGCAAATAGTTGTTGCTCCGTCCGCCCGCGTTTCCCGGCCCTTGCGAGCCGCCGAGGCCATCCTGGGTGGAGGTCCTCTCTCGCTGACTGCCAGTAGGGTGCGGCGACCGATGAACCGCCGGGCGCACAAGCCCGATCCGGACACGACTCCACCGCTCCTGGCATGGAGAGCGTGCTCGGGCACTAACGAAGGAGCACCGGTGCCACCGCTGGGCAAACTGGAGGCGGCCGTCATGGGCATCCTGTGGTCGGCCGACGGCGCACTGACCGTGCGGGAGGTTCTCGAACGACTGCCCGTGACGCGGAACCTGGCCTACACCACGGTCATGACGGTGTTGAGCACGCTCCACCGCAAGGGGATGGTGGATCGCGAAGCGGTCGGCCGCGCGTACAGCTACCTCCCGGCACGAAGCCGGGAAGCAGCCGCTGCGGCGTCACTGCGAGAGATCCTCGAGGCCTCGGAGGATCCCCGGTCAGTCCTGCTGCACTTCGCCGCAACCGCGACCGACGAGGAATCTCAAGTCCTGCGTGACGGCCTCTCCAAGCGGAGCTCCGAACTATGACCGCGCTCGTTGCTCTCGTCGCCGGCACTCTGCTATTCGGCTGGCACGGCCACCGCGTGCCGATGTGGCTCGCGGATCGGCGCGTGGATCCAACGATCCTGCTCACCGGCTGGGTTCTGTCGACGCTCGGCTTCGTCGCCTCGCTGTTCGCCATGCTCAGCTTGGTGGCCCTGCCCGTCGACGAGCATCATGCCGGCGCCTTCGGCCTGGCCGGAAATTGCTGGATGGCCCTCTCCTCCGGAGTCCTGCCAGGGACCGCGGAGGCTGTCGCCGCCGCGGGCGTGGTGGCTGCCACGTTCGTCGTCGCCAGAGTCGGCCTCGTAGTCCACGGAAGACTCCGGCATCGACGGCGCAACGCCCCGCACCTACAGCAGCTGCGCCTCCTGGCCGCCGGCTGCCGGACGCAGGACCCACTCTGGATCGAGGACGAGCGCCCCCTGGCACTTTCCATCGGCGGACGCTCTGGTCTGATCGTCATGAGCCGGGGGTTGCGGGATCAACTGACGCCTGCGGCCGTGCACGCCACCCTTGAGCACGAACGCGCTCACCTCAGGGGCCGACACCACCTCATCCTGGCCATCGTCGAGACACTCGCCCTGGCGCTGCCGTGGTGCCCCTTGCTGCGTGCGGCGCCCGACGCCGCGCGCGACCTCGTCGAATTGGCCGCGGACAGCCAGGCAGCCCGCCGCTGTGGACCGTCCGCGGTTCACGAAGCCTTGTCTCGCCTGGCTGGTCATCCGCTGCCCGTCGGAGCTCTCGCCATGGCCGGGCGCCTGACTGCGGCGCGACTCCAACGGCTCTCCACCGGCAGCATCGGGGGAAGTGTGCTCAGCCGCCTGGCTGGCTGCTCCGCGGTAGCGGCCGGCGCGCTCCTGTTGCCCACCGCCACCGCAGCACTGGCCGTGAGCGCCGTGCAGTGTGCCTTCGCCTGATCCACCCCGCGCTCCATTCGACCGGGACGGCCTGAACCGTCACCCGAGTCACCTCAGCAGCCCCACGTTGCTCGGGCAGCTGCGGCAAGTCAGGAAGTCAGCGGCGCGACCGGCTTCGCGGCAGTGGGCGATGGCCGGTCGGCCGCCTTCGTCAGCCGCTGGATCTCGGCGGTGTCCAGGTCCAGTAGGGCGGCCGCCCGCTCGGCCGGCACGTCTTCGGCGAGCAACGTGCGCAGCGTCTCGCCGAGCGCCGCCGTCGCCGCCGCCAAGGTCTGCTCCGCCTCGCTTCGCGCCTCCAGAGCCACCAGCGCCTCCGCAGTCGCTTCCTCGACCCGACGATCGTGCTCATCGCGGGCGACGTCCAGCGCGCGTCGTCGCTCCCGCGCCTTCGTCAGCGCCGCCGCCTGCCGACTCACCATCCTGACCACCGCTTCCTCCGCTCGTCCATCCGACCGACCGCCGGATCGTCACACGGCCTCATGACACGGCTGCCGACCTGAGCGTCACCCCCAGCAACCCGGCGACCAGAGCAGGCGTCACCCCACCCCCTCCGACCTGACACACCTCATGCATTGATGGAATCGGGCTCCCGTAACCGGTCCCTCCCGGGCAGGCTGCGGGGCACGGACGCCGGGTCCGGGGCGGTCTGACT
>NZ_VNHW01000005.1 GCF_008124835.1 Blastococcus xanthinilyticus
TGAAGGCACGAAGCCAGTCACATGACGGGTCACGCCCACCGCTGCCAGCCATCAGCCCATCACCGAAGGACTGACCCGGCCAGCCTCACAGTCACCTGATCATCCTGGGGAGGGCGGTCCGGCCCCGGACGCGACGCCGCCCCCGCCCCGGTGTCGGGGCGGGGGCGGCGCGTCGGTGCTGTGGTTCTTCGGTGCTCTGGTGCGGTCAGGCCTGGTCGGTCGGTGCGGGCGCGGAACCCGGGTCGCCGTCCCAGTCCTTGCCCGCGACGTCGGCGTTCTCCGAGGCGCTGTCGGTCTGGCCGGACACGGTCTCGATCATCTCCTCGTCGGAGACTCCCTCACCGGCTGCGTGGGTGTTCGGCTCGCTCATCGCGCAGTCCCTTCCTTCGGCTGGCTTCCTCCTGGCCGGTCCCCGATCGGCGACCCCGGCAAACCAGCCGGTCGGTCACAGGCCGGGCGGTCGCAGCTCGAACCAGACCCGCTTGCCGTCCCGGTGGGCCTCGCAGCCCCAGCGGTCGGCGAGCACCTCGACCATGAGCATCCCGCGGCCGCGGGTCCGCTCCGGGTCGAGCCCCTGCGGCGCGGGAGGAACCGGCGAGCAGTCGACCACGGCCAGGCGCAGCCAGTCCTCGGAGCAGGTCGCCTCGATGGTGAGGCACGCGCTGCCCCCGACGTGGTCGACCACGTTGGCCACCAGCTCGGTCACGAGGAGCGCCGCGTCCTCGTGGTCCTGCCGGGCGTCCCACGCCTGCAGCAGCTGCCGCACGAGCCGGCGTGCCACCGGGACGCTCGCAGCGATCGGCGGCAGGTCCATGCTGGCGGTGAGGGTGGACATGAGGTGTTCCGTTCTGCTGGCGTGCTCAGCGACGTGGGGCTCCCCTGCCCTCCTCATCGGCAGAAGGGGCTCCGAACCGGAGGGTCGAACCGACCGGCGCGAAGAATTGTGCACCACATATCGCCCGCTATGGGGGTTGCCCGCAACCCGCCTTGCGCTAGGGTCTTCGCCGTCGCCTCCCGGAAGGAGCCGCGCGTGACCGCTCCCGTCGCACCGGAGGACGACGCCGCCCGCCAGGCCCTCGAGCGACTGGTCGACTGCATCGACGAGTCGGTGGCGGAGCTCACCCTGGCCCGTGCCCGCGCCGACCTGCTGCTGGAAGGGCGGCGCGGCGGGACGCCCTGGGCCGGGCTGGTCACCGACGAGCCCCGCCCGCTCGTGGTCGAGACCGTCTCCTCCGTGCTGTCCGCGCTCGCCACGGCGGGGCACGGCTGGCGCCGCGAGGAGGCCGCCGCGCTGCGCCGGGAAGGCGTCAGCATCAACCGGATCGCCGCGCTGTTCGGCGTGACCCGGCAGCGGATCTCCGCCCTGCTCCGGGAGTAGGACCCCCGGGCCGGGCCACCGTCAGGCGGTCAGCGCGTCGATCGCCTTGTGGATGCGCTGCTCCGAGACCGGCCTCGGGGTGCCGACGCCCTGCGCGAACAGCCCCACCCGGAGCTCCTCGATCATCCAGCGCACCCGCACGACCGGGTCGTCCGGCGCCCCGGTCGCCGGCACCTGCCGGCGCAGCTGCTCGTACTCCTCGGTCACCGCGGCCACCTGCCGCATGCCCAGCTCGTCGCGGACCGCGTTGGCCGGCAGCTTCTCCAGCCGGTACGCCATCGCCGTCAGGTACCGCACCACGTCGGGCAGCCGCCGTCGCCCCGCGGTGGCGACGAACCCGCGGTGCAGCAGCCCGCCCATCTGCCGGCGCAGGTCGGCGACCGCGGCCTCGGGCACGCGACGGCCCGGTGCCGCACCGAGCGCGACCGCGACCTCCCGGGCCTGCGTCAGCACCGCCTCGACGCGGCGCACGGTGTCGGCCGTGAGCGCGGGCAGCTGCGCCTTGGCGGTCACGACCAGGGCGTCGAAGGCCGCCTGGTCCCGTGGCGGGCCACCGGCCGCGGCGATCAGCTCGTCCGCCGCCGCGTCGACGCAGTCGGCGACCAGGTCGGGGATCTCGCCGTCCGGGTTGAACTGCAGCGCCAGCCGGGTCGCCGGACCGAGCCCCTTGACCACCTGCTTGACCGGCGAGCCCGCGACCAGCACCAGCAGCCGGCGGGCGCCGCGCCAGGAGAGCCGGCCGGCCTCGACCTCGGTCGGGACGACCCGCACCCCGGCGGTCGCGCCCTCGTCGACCAGGGCCGGGTAGGCGGTCACGACGTGCGCGCCCCGGCGCACCTCGACCGTGCGCGGCAGCGTCCCCACGTCCCAGGTCGTGAGGCCGGTCCGCTCGAGCTCCGAGGCGGCCCGGGCCAGGCTCGCCCGCGCCTGGGGGGCGACCTGCGCCTTCAGGGCAGCGAGGTCCTTGCCGCTGGCGAGCGTCCGCTGCTGGTCGTCGAGGACCCGGAAGGTCGCCCGCAGGTGGCCGGGCACCTGCGCGGGCGCCCAGGCGTCCGGCGGGATCGTGACGGCGACGGCCCGGCGCAGCTCCCGCTCCAGGGCGGGCAGCAGCGGCTCGCCCGCATCGATCCGCGGGAGCACCTCCCGCACCCGGTCGGGGATCGGCACCAGCGCGCGCCGCAGCTGCTTGGGCAGGCTGCGGAGCAGTTCCGTCACGAGCTCTTCGCGCAGGCCGGGCACGGTGAACGCCAGGGACTCCCCCGACGTCGCCCCCACCACGGTGTCCAGCACCCCGAGGGGGACGTCGACGGTCACCCCGTCCTCCGGGGCCCCGGGCGCGAAGGCGTAGGACAGCGGCAGGGTGAGGCCCTGACTCAGCGGCACCTCGTCGGGGTAGTCCTCGACGCGCACCCCGGCGGCCACCGCGGCGTTCGTGAGCATCTCCGGGGTGAAGGTCAGCAGGTCCGGCCGCTCGTGGCGGGCGCGCTTCCACCAGCGGTCGAAGTGCCGGGTGGAGACGACGTCGGCGGGGATGCGCGCGTCGTAGAGCTCGAACAGCGTCTCCTCGTCGACGGCGATGTCCCGCCGGCGGGCCCGCTCCTCCAGCGCCTCCACCCGCTCGATGGCCCGCTGGTTCTCGGCCCAGAAGCGGTGGTGCGTCGTCCACTCGCCCTGCACGAGCGCGTGCCGGATGAACAGCTCGCGGGACACCACCGGGTCGATGGAGCCGTACTGCACGCGGCGGCCGACGACGAGCGGCAGCCCGTAGAGGGTGACCCGCTCGGTGGCGACGACGGAGCCGCGCTTGGCGTCCCAGCGGGGCTCGGAGTACTGCCGCTTGACCAGGTGCTCGGCCAGCCCCTCGACGACCTCCGGGTCGATGCGGGCGACGGTGCGGGCGAACAGCCGGCTGGTCTCCACCAGCTCGGCGGCGACCACCCAGCGCGGCGGCTTCTTCGCCAGCGGCGTGCCCGGCGCCAGCACGAACCGGGTGTTGCGGGTGCCCAGGTACTCCCGGCCCGGCCGCCCCGGCTTGCCGTCGCGGGTCTTGGCCGGTTCCACCTGCATGCCGACGTGCGAGAGCAGGCCGGCCAGCAGCGCGGCGGAGATGCCCTTCTCGTCCGGCTCGGCCGCCGGCTCCCCCACGGTCATGCCCAGGCGCCGGGCGGTGCCGCGCAGCTGCCCGTGCAGGTCCTGCCACTCGCGGATCCGCAGGTAGTGCAGGAACTCCCGCTTCACCGTGCGGCGGAACTGGTTGCCGCTCAGTGCGTCCTGCTGCTCCTGCAGGTAGCGCCACAGGTTCAGCAGCGCGAGGAAGTCGGAGTTCTCGTCGGCGAACCGGCGGTGCAGCTCGTCGGCCGCCTGCTGGTGCTCGGTGGGCCGCTCGCGGGGGTCCTGGATGGTGAGCCCGGCGGCGATGACCAGCACCTCGTCGAGCACTCCGCGCTTGTCGGCCTCGACCACCATCCGCGCCATCCGCGGGTCCAGCGGCAGGGCGGCCAGCGCCCGCCCGGTCTCGGTGAGCTTCCCCTGCTCGTCGAGCGCGTGCAGCTCCTCGAGGAGAGCCAGCCCGTCGGCGATCGCCCGGCGGTCCGGCGGGTCGACGAACGGGAAGTCCTCCATCGCCCCCAGGTCGAGCGCCGCCATCTGCAGCAGGACCGACGCCAGGTTGGTGCGCAGGATCTCCGGATCGGTGAACTCCGGCCGGGCCTCGAAGTCCGCCTCCGCGTACAGCCGGATCGCGACGCCGGGGCCCAGCCGGCCGCACCGGCCCGAGCGCTGCCGGGCCGAGGCCTGGCTGACCGGCTCGATCGGCAGCCGCTGCACCTTGGTGCGATGGCTGTACCGGCTGATCCGGGCGGTGCCCGGGTCGATGACGTACCGGATGCCGGGCACGGTCAGCGACGTCTCGGCGACGTTGGTGGACAGCACGATCCGCCGTCCGCTGTGCGGGGCGAAGACCTTGTGCTGGTCGGCGGCCGAGAGCCGCGAGTAGAGCGGCACGACCTCCGTGTTCGGCAGCCCCCGCTCGCCCAGTGCGTCCTGGGTGTCCCGGATCTCCCGCTCGCCGGCGAGGAACACCAGGATGTCGCCCGGGCCCTCGGCGGTCAGCTCGTCGACGGCGTCGAGGATCGCGCTGACCTGGTCGCGGTCCTCGTCGGCCTCCGGATCGTCGAGGTCGACGACCGGCCGGTAGCGCACCTCGACGGGATACGTGCGCCCGCTGACCTCGACGATCGGCGCCCCCGCGAAGTGCGCGGCCACCCGCTCCACGTCGATCGTCGCCGAGGTGATGACCAGCTTGAGGTCCGGACGGCGCGGCAGCAGCTGGGCGAGGTAGCCCAGCAGGAAGTCGATGTTGAGGCTCCGCTCGTGGGCCTCGTCGAGGATGATCGTGTCGTACTGGCGCAGCAGCCGGTCGTGCGCGATCTCGGCGAGCAGGACGCCGTCGGTCATGAGCTTGACCAGCGTCGAGTCCGACACCTGGTCGTTGAAGCGCATCTTGTAGCCGACCGCCTCGCCCAGCGGCGTGCCCAGCTCCTCGGCGATCCGCTCGGCGACGCTGCGGGCGGCGATCCGGCGCGGCTGCGTGTGCCCGATCCGCCCGCGCACTCCCCGGCCGAGCTCCAGGGCGATCTTCGGCAGCTGGGTGGTCTTGCCCGAGCCGGTCTCGCCGGCCACGACGACGACCTGGGCGTCGCGGAGTGCGGCGGCGATGTCGTCGCGGCGGGCGCTGACCGGGAGCTCGTCCGGGTAGCTGACCGCCGGGACGGCGGCGCAGCGGCGGGCGATCCGCTGCTCGGCGACGGCGACGTCCGCCGCGATCCGGTCACGCTGCCGCTCCCGGGACTGGGCGTCACGGGTGCGCCGCAGCGCGTCGAGGCGCAGGCGCAGCCGGTGCTCGTCGGCGAGGGTCAGCCCGGCGAGGCGGTCCCGGAGATCGCGGTCCCGGAGATCGGGGTCGCGGAGGTCCTGCGGTGCGCTCACGGTCTGTCCCGGCGTCCTCTCCGTGGTCGTGCCCGGCCCGAGCGGTCGGCGGGCGACCCGACCAGGATCCCACTTCCGGGTGCGTGGCCGGGAACACAGCGCCGAAATCGATGCATGGTCGCTGCAACAACATGTAGCGTGCACCCAGTTTCCCCGAACGACACGAGGTCCCCATGCCGTCGCCACCACCCGAGCCGACCCGTGACTCCGGGCTGCTGACCCTCAGCGACCAGATGCCCCGGTTCATGCGGCTCATCCACGGCATCAAGGCCCAGCACACGGCCGAGGGCGGCCGGGACCGCGCCGCGTCGGTCCTGCTGTTCCCGCTGGAGCGGCTGGGCCCGCTGCGGCAGAGCGCCCTGGCCGAGCTCGTGCACGCCGACCCGTCCACCGTCAGCCGCCACGTGACGCTCCTCGTCGAACACGGACTGGTCGTCCGGGTGGCGGACGAGTCCGACGGCCGGGCCAGCCGGCTGGTGCTCACCGACGCCGGTCGCACGGAGCTCGACGGGCTCCGCGCCGAGCGCGTCGCCTACCTGCGCACGGTCGTCACCGAGTGGACCGACGACGAGCTGACCACCTTCACGGCCCTGTTCGACCGTCTCCTCGACGGCATCGCGGCCACGCTCCCGAACGACCAGAACCCCTCCTCCTCCCGGACGGTGTCCGCATGACCTCCACCCGTACGACCGCGGCCGAGCGGAGGGGCGCCCGCGCGGCGGCCGCCGCCCCCGACGCCGAGGGCGCGTTCAGCCACCGGCAGATCGTCACGATCCTGGTCGGCCTCATGGTCGCGATGTTCCTGGCCGCCCTCGATCAGACCGTCGTCTCCACCGCCATCCGGATCATCGCCGACGACCTGCAGGGCTACGACCTGCAGGCCTGGGCGACCACGGCCTTCCTGATCACCTCGACGATCGCCACCCCGCTGTACGGGAAGCTCTCGGACATCTACGGCCGGCGGCCGTTCTACCTGTTCGCGATCGCGGTCTTCATCGTCGGCTCGGCGCTGTGCGGCATCGCCGACTCGATGTACCAGCTGGCCGCCTTCCGCGCGATCCAGGGCATCGGCGCCGGCGGCCTGATGTCGCTGGCCCTGGCGATCATCGGCGACATCGTGCCGCCCCGGGAGCGCTCCCGGTACCAGGGCTACTTCATGGCGGTGTTCGGCACCTCGAGCGTGCTGGGCCCGGTCGTCGGCGGGTTCCTCGCGGGCCAGGACGCGCTGCTCGGCGTGGACGGCTGGCGGTGGATCTTCTGGATCAACGTGCCCCTCGGGCTGCTCGCCTTCGCCGCGGTCTGGCGGGTGCTGCACCTGCCGCACGAGCGCCGCGAGCACCGCATCGACTGGCCCGGCGCGCTGGCGCTGATCACGTTCCTCGTGCCGCTGCTGGTCATCGCCGAGCAGGGCCGCACCTGGGGCTGGACCTCGGGCCGGGCGCTGCTCTGCTACGCCGTGGGCGCCGTCGGCTTCGTGCTGTTCGTGCTCGCCGAGCGGGCCTACCGGGACGACGCGCTGCTGCCGCTGCGGATGTTCCGCGGTCGCACCTTCACCGTCAGCGCGATCGGCAGCGTCGTGATGGGCGCCGGGATGTTCGGCGGCCTGCTCCTGCTGCCGCAGTACCTGCAGATCGTCCAGGGCTCCAGCGCGACCGTCGCCGGCCTGCAGATGATCCCGCTCGTCGCCGGCATCATGACCGGCGCGATGAGCTCGGGCATCGCCATCTCCCGGACCGGCAAGTACAAGGTGTTCCCGCTGGTCGGCGTCGCGCTCATGGTGATCGCGCTGTTCTCGATGTCGTTCGTCGTGGGCGCCGACACGTCGGTGTGGGCGCTGGTGCCGTTCATGGTGCTGCTCGGCCTGGGGCTGGGCTTCAACTTCCAGCCGGTGATCCTCGCCGTGCAGAACGCCGTCTCCCCGCGGGAGATGGGCGTGGCCACCTCCTCGGTGACCTTCTTCCGCCAGATGGGCGGAACCATCGGGGCGGCCGCGTTCCTGTCGATCCTCTTCACCCGGCTGCCGCAGGACATCGGGGCCGCCGTGGACGACGCGGTGCGGGCCGACCCGTCACTGGCGCCGCAGTTCGAGCAGCTGGGCGCCGGTACCGGCGCCAGCCTGGACGACACGTCGTTCATTCAGGAGCTCCCCGCGGCGCTCGCGCAGCCGTTCAAGGTCGGCTTCTCCGACTCGATCGACGCGGTGTTCCTCATCGCCGCCGGCGTCGTGGCGATCGGGTTCTTCGTCTTCCTCTTCCTGCCGCAGCTCGCGCTGAGCACGAAGTCCGGCATCCAGGCCCGCCAGGGCCCGGCCGCCGGGACGGCGACGACCGATCCGCGCGACCCGGCCGAGGAGGCCACGGAGGCCGTCGGCGCCGCGGCGCCCACGTCGGTCCCGCCGCCGGTCGGTCGGCCGGGCGACACGCCCCGCCGCTGACCCTCCGGACGCACCGCCACGGCACCGCTGCACGGTGCGTGGCGGTGCGGGGGCCGGAGGCCTCCCGCCGCCACGCACGGCGCGGCTCAGCGCCCGCCGGGAACGGCTCCTGGTCGCGGTGGTCGCCCGGAGGACGACGGTGTGACGGCCTCCCGCCGCCACGCACGGCGCGGCTCAGCGCCCGCCGGGAACGGCTCCTGGTCGCGGTGGTCGCCCGGAGGACGACGGTGTGACGGCCTCCCGCCGCCACGCACGGCGCGGCTCAGCGCCCGCCGGGAACGGCTCCTGGTCGCGGTGGTCGCCCGGAGGACGACGGTGTGACGGCCTCCCGCCGCCACGCACGGCGCGGCTCAGCGCCCGCCGGGAACGGCTCCTGGTCGCGGTGGTCGCCCGGAGGACGACGGTGTGACGGCCTCCCGCCGCCACGCACGCGCGGCTCAGCGCCCGCCGTGAACGGCTCCTGGTCGCGGTGGTCGCCCGGAGGACGACGGTGTCATGGCAGGAACACGGCGCGGACGCAGCCGTCGTCCTTCTCCTTGAACATCCGGTAGCCCTCCGGCGCCTCCCCCAGCGGCATCACGTGGGTGGCCAGGTGCTCGGTGACGAGCTCGTCGGCCTCCATGCGGCGCAGCAGCTCGGGGATGTAGCGCTGGGCGTGCACCTGGGCACCCCGCAGGGTCAGGCCCTTGTTCATCGCCGCGCCGAGCGGGAACTTGTCCACCATCGCGGCGAAGACCCCGAGGGTGAACACCGTCCCGCCCTTGCGGCAGGCCGTGATCGCCTCGCGCACGGCGGTGGGCCGGTCGGTCTGCAGCCGCAGCTGCTGCTTGACCTGGTCGTAGATGCCCGGGGTGCCCGGGGCGTGCGCCTCCATGCCCACCGCCTCGATGCAGACGTCGGGTCCGCGCCCGCCGGTGCGCTCGCGCAGCTCGGCGACGACGTCGGTGGTCGTGTAGTCGACCGCCTCCGCGCCCACGTGGGTGCGCACCTGCGTCAGCCGCTCGGGGACCCGGTCGATGACGACGACCTGCTCGGCCCCCAGCAGCATCGCGGCCCGCGCCGCCATCTGCCCGACCCCGCCGGCGCCCCACACGGCGACGACGTCACCGGGCTCGGTGCCGGCCAGGTCGGCGCCCATCCAGCCGGTCGAGGCGGCGTCGGAGGCGAACAGCGCCCGGGTGTCCGAGACGCCCTCGGGGACGACGAACGTGCCCACGTCGGCGTAGGGCACCCGCATGAGCTCCGCGTGGCTGCCGGCGTAGCCGCCCATCGCGTGCGAGTAGCCGAAGCACCCGCCCACGCCCTGGCCCCACAGCCCCTCGGTGATGCCCGGGTTCGCGTTCCCGTTGTCGCAGAGGGAGTACAGCTCCTGCTTGCAGTACCAGCAGGAGCCGCAGGCGGCGAACGGCGCGACGACGACGCGGTCACCGACCTTGCGGTCGCGGACCTCCTTGCCCACCTCGACGACCTCGCCGAGGAACTCGTGGCCGATCACGTCGCCGGCCCGCATGAAGGGGATGTACCCGCCGATCAGGTGCAGGTCGGAGCCGCAGGTGACCGACTGGCGGATCTTCAGGATCACGTCGTGGTCGTTGAGGATCGTCGGCTCGGGGACGTCCTCCACCGACACCTCGTTCACGCCGGTCCAGGTCGCGGCCTTCACAGCACGCCCTCCTTCGGTGCCTGCTCCGTCATGCCTTCCAGCGCCGCGCCCTGCGGTGTCGGCTTCCGCTGGCCGTGCGGCTGGGGATCCACCCGGAGCACCTCCCCCACCTCCAGCAGCTGCTTGGCCTCGCGCAGCGCGGCGCGGAGCTCGCCGATCTCGGCCTCGGACGGGGTGCCGCGGAAGCGCGCGGCGAGCTCGGTGCCGCGGTCGGCCGGCGCTGCGGTCAGCCGCACCTCGATGCGGTCGCCGAACCGGTCCAGCGGGGGCGGCGGCGCCTCAGGGGTGCCGACGGCGGCCTGGTCGCGCAGCACGGTGACCGCCCGCCAGCGGCGGGCCGAGGTCGCCGGGTCGTCGGTCACCGACGCCTGGCCGACCCCGGGGATGCGCACGTGCTGGAGCGTGCCGAGCAACGCGCCTCCTGCGCGGTGGACGATGCCGGGTAGGTCCATGGCTGCTCCTCGGTCGACGGCGGTGCCGTCCCGCCCTACCCGCGCCGCGCCCCCGGGCAACCGGCCTAGTGTGAGGTGGTTCGCGCCACCCCGAAGCACCCGCGCCTGGAGACCTCGTGCCGTCGTCGTCGCTGATCCTGTCCCGTCGTGACCTGGACTTCCTGCTCAACGAGTGGCTCGACGTCGAGTCGCTGACCAAGCGGGCCCGGTTCACCGAGCACTCCCGGGAGACCTTCGACGCCGTCCTCGACCTGGCCGAGCAGATCGCGACCGAGCACTTCGCGCCGCACAACCGCAAGGCCGACGAGAACGAGCCGCGGATGGTCGACGGCAAGGTGCAGCTGATCCCCGAGGTCGCCGAGGCGCTGACGGTGTTCGCCGAGGCCGGGCTGATGGCCGGTGAGTTCGACGAGGAGTTCGGCGGCATGCAGCTGCCGCACGTGGTCGGCCAGGCGGTGTTCGCCTGGTTCAAGGCGGCCAACGTCGGCACCTCGGCGTACCCGTTCCTCACCATGGGCAACGCCCGCCTGCTCCTGGCGCACGGCAGCCGGGAGCAGATCGACACCTACGTCGCCCCGGAGATCGAGGGCCGCTGGTTCGGCACGATGGCGCTGTCCGAGCCGCAGGCCGGCTCGTCGCTGTCCGACATCACCACGAAGGCCGTCCCCCAGGACGACGGCACCTACCGGCTCACCGGCAACAAGATGTGGATCTCCGGTGGCGACCACGAGCTGACCGAGAACATCGTCCACCTGGTGCTGGCCAAGATCCCCGGCGGGCCGCCCGGGGTGAAGGGCATCTCGCTGTTCATCGTGCCCAAGTTCCTCGTGAACGCCGACGGCAGCCTCGGCGAGCGCAACGACGTCGTCCTGGCCGGGCTCAACCACAAGATGGGCTACCGCGGGACGACGAACACGCTGCTCAACTTCGGCGAGGGCGTGCACACCCCCGGCGGGCGGGCCGGCGCCGTCGGCTACCTGGTGGGCGAGCAGCACCGCGGCCTCACCTACATGTTCCACATGATGAACGAGGCGCGGATCGGCGTCGGGATGGGCGCCACGGTGCTGGGCTACACCGGCTACCTGCACGCGCTGGAGTACGCCCGCACCCGCACGCAGGGCCGCCCGCCGGCCGGCAAGGACCCCGCCACGCCGATGGTGCCGATCGTCGAGCACGCCGACGTGCGCCGGATGCTGCTGGCCGCCAAGTCCTACGCCGAGGGCGGCCTGGCGCTGGGCCTGTACTGCGCCCGCCTGGTCGACGAGGAGCAGACCGCGGAGACCGCCGACGAGCGGGCGCGCGCGCACCTGCTGCTCGAGATGCTCACGCCGATCGCCAAGGCGTGGCCCTCGCAGTGGGGGCCGGTGGCCGACGACCTCGCGATCCAGGTGCACGGGGGGTACGGCTACACCCGCGACTACCCGGTGGAGCAGTTCTACCGGGACAACCGGCTCAACCCCATCCACGAGGGGACGCAGGGCGTCCAGTCGCTGGACCTGCTGGGCCGCAAGGTCGTCATGCAGGGCGGCGCGGGGCTGGCCCTGCTCGGCGAGACGATCACCGCGACGACGGCCCGCGCCGCCGGCACCCAGTGGGCCGGCTTCGCCGCCGACCTGGACGCCGCCGTCGCGCGCCTGGCGTCGGTGACCGCGACGCTGTGGGGCGCCGGCGACCCCGACGTGACGCTGGCCAACTCGCACGTCTACCTGGAGGCGGCGGGCCACCTGGTGGTCGCCTGGCTGTGGCTGGAGCAGGCACTGGCGGCAGAGGCGGGCACGACCGACTTCCACGAGGGCAAGCGCGCCGCGGCCCGGTACTTCTGGCGCTGGGAGCTGCCCCGCACCCGGGCCTGGTTCGACCTGCTGGAGTCGCTGGACCGCACGGTGCTCGACACCCGCGACGCCTGGCTCTGACCGAACCTGCCCCGGACGCGACGGCGCCCCGTCACCCCCTGGGGGTGACGGGGCGCGCTCGTCTCGGCGTCCTGCTCAGGCGCGGACGGCCCCCACGGCCTCGGCGGCACTGGGCCGCCCGCTCGACGCGGGCTGCGCCGCACGCTTCTCCTGCTCGTACCGGGCGGTGGACTGCGTGCCCATCGCGATGACCAGGGCCGTCAGGACCAGGAACCCCAGCAGGGTCACGGCCGGCCACAACATCATCAAGTCGCTCTCCTCAGTCACTCCGGGTGCCGCCGCAGGGTCAGGGCGAGCGGCACGTCGTCGAGCCACTCTGTCCCCCGAACTCCTGCGTCTCAATCGTCCATCCGCAGACTTCCCCTGACGGTGTGTGAGTGAGCACACAACCCGCGGTCCGCCGCCGGCCCCGACCGGCCCCGCGGGGCCGTGGTCTCATCACCCCGTGCCCCGTCGTCCCGCCGCGGTCCCGGCCCGGCCGGCAGCCGGTCCACGCCCCGCGGTGCTGGTCCTGGCGCTCTCCCTCGGTGTGACCACTCTCTCCCTCCTGCAGAGCCTGGTGGTCCCGTCGCTGGGCCGGATCGAGGACCAGCTGGGGATCTCCGCCGGGGCGGCCGGGTGGGTGCTGACCGCCAACCTGCTCGCCGCCGCCGTCCTCACCCCGGTGCTCGGGCGGCTCGGTGACCTCCGCGGCGAGCGGCCGGTCATCCTGGGCATCCTCGCGGTGGTGTCGCTGGGCACCCTGCTGGCCGTCGTGACGACGTCCTTCCCGCTGCTCCTCCTCGCCCGCGTCCTGCAGGGCGCCTCCTACGGGCTGTTCCCCCTGGCGATGAGCGTGCTCCGCAGGGAGCTGCCCGATGGCCGGCTCAGCGTGGCCATGTCCGTGGTCAGCAGCACCCTGGCCGTCGGGGGCGTCGCCGGGCTCGTGGCCACCGGCCTGCTCACCGGGGACGACGGCGACTACCGGCACCCGTTCTGGATCGGCCTCGCCGTCGCCGTGCTGGCGCTGGTGCTCACGGCCCGGCTGCTCCCCGCCCGCCGGGTCGCCCGCAGCGGGCGGGTCGACTGGTGGGGGGCCGTCGTCCTCGGGGCCGGGCTGGTGCTGCTGCTCCTGCCGCTGTCCCAGGGCCCCAGCTGGGGCTGGGCGTCGCCGGGCACCCTCGGCTGCCTCGCGGCGGCGGCGGTCGTGCTGGCCGGGTGGGTGCTGCTGCAGCGGCGGACCCGGCACCCCCTGGTGCGCCCGGCGATGCTCGCGGACCGGCGCACCGTGGTGCCGAACCTGGCCGGGTTCATGACCGGCATCGCGCTGTTCGCCGCGTTCCTCGCGGTGCTGCAGTACGTGCAGTCGCCGCCCGAGGTGACCGGGTACGGGTTCGGCGTCGGCGTGCTCGAGGCCGCGGTCGTCTACCTCCTGCCCGGGGGCGTCGCCGGGATCCTCGTGGCGCCCGTCGCCGGGCGGGTCGTCGGCCGCTTCGGCGCAGCCCCCACCCTCGCCGTCGGCGCGCTGTGCGGGGTCGCCGGGTTCGGCGTGCTGGCCGGGCTCCGGGCGGAGCCGGCGTGGGTGATCGTCGCCGGGGTGCTCACCCAGCTGTCGGTGACCATCGCCTACGCCGCCCTGCCCGCCCTCGTCGTCGACGCCGTCGACGAGGCGGAGACCGGCGTGGCGAACGCGGTCAACAGCATCGCCCGATCGGTCGGGCAGGCGCTGGGCAGCACGCTGGCGGTCACGCTCATCGCCGGCTCCCTCGACCCGGCCACCGGCCTGCCGCGCGCCATCGCCTTCACCCTCGTGGCGCTGGTCGGCGCGGGCGCGTCCGCGGTGGTCGTGGTCGTGGCCCTCGCGGGGCTCCGCGCCGACCGCCGGGCCGGCCGGCGACGGCGGCGGGACGAGCTCGCCGAGGTGGAGCAGGCCACCGCCGGCGCCGGCGAGTGGTCCCCGGTCTCCGGCGTCCGGTGACCGGGAGCCGGCGCGGCCGAACCGTTACCGGCGCGTCCGGCATGGAACGGCACCGTCCGGGGCACCGGGGAGGCTGACCACCACCGCCCTCCCGGAGGACAGCCCCCATGGCTCGACCCACCGGCTCGTCCAGCCGCACCAAGGCTGAGGCGGGCTCCAGCGACAACCGCGCCGGCGGTGATCCCGCACCGCACGACGACAACATCAGCGGCACGCGGGCCGACTACGCCCCCACCGGCGCCGACCCCACGCCCACGACGGGCGGCACGCTCAAGCGCACGGTGAAGGAGTTCAGCGAGGACAACCTCACCGACTGGGCCGCCGCTCTCACCTACTACGGCGTCCTGGCGCTGTTCCCGGCCCTGGCTGCCCTGGCGTCCATCGTCGGCCTGCTCACGGACCCCGAGGAGCTCACCACCGCGCTCACCGAGGTCGTCCCGGAGAGCGCGGCGTCGACCCTCGAGCCGGTGATCCAGCAGGTCGCGGGGAGCTCGACGGCGGCCGGTTTCGGTCTGATCCTCGGTCTCGTCGGCGCCGTCTGGTCGGCGTCGGGCTACGTCGGCGCCTTCACCCGGGCGGCCAACATCGTCTACGAGACGCGCGAAGGCCGGAAGTTCTACAAGTTGAAGCCGCTGCAGCTGCTGATCACCCTGGTCGGCATCCTGTTCGCCGCGCTGATCCTGGCCATGCTGGTGCTCAGCGGCCCGGTGGTCGACGCGATCGGGCAGGCCATCGGCCTCGGCGACACCGTCCTGACCGTGTGGACCTGGGCCAAGTGGCCGGTCATCCTCGTGCTGCTGGCGCTGATGATCGCGGTGCTCTACTACACGACGCCGAACGCCAAACTGCGCGGCTTCAAGTTCGTGAGCCCCGGTGCCGGCGTCGCGATCCTGGTGGCCGTCGTCGCCTCGGCCGCCTTCGCCTTCTACGTGGCGAACTTCGGCAGCTACAACGCCACCTACGGGGCGCTGGCCGGTGTGGTGATCTTCCTGATCTGGTTCTGGCTGATCAACGTGTCGCTGCTCTTCGGCATCGAGCTCGACGCCGAGGTGGAGCGCACCAAGGAGCTGAAGGAAGGCGTGCCGCGGGCAGCGAAGGAGATCCAGCTCGACGCCCGCGACGAGCCGGACGACAAGCAGACCACCTGACCTGACGGACGCCCGGACGACGACGGCCCCCTCCCGATCCGGGAGGGGGCCGTCGCGCGTGCGGTGTCAGCGGCTGGTCGGGGGCCGGTCGCCGCGGCGGGACAGCGGAACCCGCTCCACGACGCCGGCGACGGCGGCAAGACCCGAGCTGACCGCGCGGCCGACCGGGGCGAACCGGTCCGGCACGCGGCGCACGCCGGCGTCCACCAGGTCGCGGGTGCGGTCGAGGACGGTGAGGGGCAGCCCGGACAGCGCGTTCCCCGGTGGCCGGCGGGACACCGTCGGGTGCGGGCGGGTGGGCGACAGGCGCCGCATGAGCGCCCAGCGGCGGCCGAGCGCCCGCAGCTCCTCGGGGTCGAGCCGCTCCTGGAGCCGGGGGAGGAGCGCGTCCTCCTCGTCCCGGACGTCCTCGCGCAGCACCTCCACCAGCCGGGCCAGCCGGGCCGGGCGCTCCGGGGAGTCCAGCCCGTCGCGCTCGAGCGCGCTCACCAGCTCGTTGACCTCCTGGTGCTCCTCCTCGACGCGGCGGGTGAGGTCGTCCCCGTCGGGCAGCACGCGGCGCAGGACCGGCCACAGGACGGTCTCCTCGGCGAAGGCGTGGCTGAACACCAGCCGGTCGACGCGGGTGAGCACCTCCTCCTGGGCCGCGCCGGTCGACCCGTCCAGCTCGTGCAACAGCCGGTCGAGCTCGATGTGGTCACGGCGCTGGCGGGCGAGGACGCTGCCTGGGCCGCCCAGCTCCTCGACGGTCTGGTCGGCGATGGATCGGGACACGGGTCACCTCCGGGGTCGGGCCGGCTTCCTGCCCGGCCGGCGTCGCGGTCATGCCTGGTTGCCGGGGGAACCGCCGGGTAGGTGGGGATGACGTCTCCCCCAGGTCAGAAGGGCACCACCGCGATGAGCGACCGGTCGACGATCACCTCGGACTTCTACGACCTCGAGGCCCTGCTGGACGACGACGACCGGGCGCTCCTGCACCGGGTGCGCACCTTCATGGACGAGCAGGTCGAGCCGATCATCAACGAGTACTGGACGCGGGCGGAGTTCCCGCGCCAGCTCATCCCGGCCATGGCCGAGCTCGGCATCGCCGGCGTCTCCATCCAGGGGTACGGCTGCCGCGGCCGCTCGCCGCTGCTCGACGGGATGATCGCCATGGAGCTGTCCAAGGGCGACCCCTCTATCTCCACGTTCATGGGCGTGCACGGCGGCCTGGCCATGGGCTCGATCTACCTGTGCGGCTCCGACGAGCAGAAGGAGCGATGGCTGCCGGCCATGGCCCGGATGGAGCTGATCGGCGCCTTCGGTCTCACCGAGCCCGAGCACGGCTCCGACGTCGCCCGCGGCCTGCAGACGACCTGCCGCCGCGACGGGGACTCCTGGGTGCTCGACGGCGAGAAGAAGTGGATCGGCAACGCGAGCTTCGCCGACCTGATCATCATCTGGGCCCGCGACGTCGAGACCGAGCGGGTGCTCGGCTTCGTCGTCGAGCAGGGGACGCCGGGCTTCACCGCCGTGGACCTCCAGGACAAGATCGCGCTGCGCGTGGTGCAGAACGCGCACATCACGCTCGACGGCGTGCGGGTGCCCGAGGAGAACCGGCTGCAGGAGGCGCACAGCTTCCGGGCGACCGCGGACGTGCTGCGCATGACCCGCGCCGGCGTCGCGTGGTCGGCCGTGGGCTGCTCCCGCGGCGCCTACGAGCACGCCCTCCGCTACGCCATGGAGCGCAAGCAGTTCGGGCAGCCGATCGTGGAGTTCCAGCTGGTGCAGGACCTGCTGGTGCGGATGCTCGGCAACATCACCGCCTCGGCGGCCATGTGCGCCCGCCTCTCGCAGCTGCAGGGCGCGGGCACGATGACCGACGAGCAGGCCTCGCTGGCCAAGGCGTTCTGCACCATGCGGATGCGCGAGACGGTGGGCTGGGCCCGCGAGCTGATGGGTGGCAACGGCATCCTGCTGGAGAACCACGTGGGCCGCTACGTCGCCGACGCCGAGGCGATCTACTCCTACGAGGGCACCCGCGAGGTCAACACCCTGATCGTCGGGCGGGGCGTGACCGGGGCCAGCGCGATCGTCTGATGCCCACCCCACGCGGACTGCCGGACCCCGGCCCCTGTGGTTGAGTAATCCGGGTCACACCAGCGCCCCGAGGAACCCGCCGCACCGGCGTCCCGGGGGCAGCGCGAAGGGGGAACCGCCATGGCCCAGCCCGCGACCGAACCGGACCGATCCGCGTCGGCCCCACCGCCCGGGCGCCCCGAGGCCGCCCCGGCTGCCGGCGGCCCCGAGGAGGCCGCCGAGGCGGCGATGGGCCTGGACATGGTGCTCGTCGACGCCGCCCGCGGCCCGCTGCGGCGGATGGTGCCGCCGGCCGGCACCGCGCTGCGCTTCGGCTCGGCGCTGGCCCGCCGGCCCGACGTGGTGGCCCGCCGCGGCGGCGAGCTGGCCCGGGAGCTGGGCAAGGTCGTCATCGGGCGCTCGGAGCTGGCGCCGGGCAAGAAGGACAAGCGCTTCGCCGACCCCGCCTGGAGCGGCAACCCGATGCTCCGGCGGGCCATGCAGGCGCACCTGGCGACGGCACGGGTGGCCTGGGAGCTCATCGAGGACGCCGACCTCGACTGGCAGGACGACGAGCGGATCCGGTTCACCGCCACGAACCTCGTCGACGCGCTCGCGCCCAGCAACGTCCCGGGGCTCAACCCGGTCTCGCTCAAGGCGGTCATCGACACCGGCGGCGCGAGCGCGCTCCGGGGCCTGACCCGGATGGTCAAGGACCTGGCGAACCCGCCCCGCGTGCCCACGATGGTGGAGCCCGACGCCTTCGCGGTCGGCGAGGACCTCGCGGTGACGCCCGGCGCGGTGGTCTACCGCAGCGACGTCTTCGAGCTGATCCAGTACCGGCCCACCACGGAGACGGTGCGCGCCCTGCCGCTGGTGATGGTGCCGCCGACGATCAACAAGTACTACATCGCCGACCTCGCGCCGGGCCGCAGCATCGTCGAGCACTACGTGGCCAGCGGCCAGCAGGTGTTCATGATGTCGTGGCGCAACCCCGACGAGCGGCACGCCGAGTGGAACCTGGACACCTACGGCCAGGCGGTCCTGGACGCGATGGACGCCGTGGAGCGGATCACCGGGCAGGAGCAGGTGGCCCTGCAGGCCTTCTGCTCCGGCGGCATCATCACCGCGATGGTGCTGGCCCACCTGGCGGCCACGGGGCGGCAGGACCGGGTGCGCGCGGCCAGCTACGCGGTCACCGTGCTCGACTGGAACCGCGCGGGCACGATGTCGGCGCTCATGGACCCCGAGGCGGTGCAGGCCGCCACCGAGCGGTCCCGGAAGAAGGGCTACCTGGACGGCGCCCAGCTGGCCGAGGTGTTCGCCTGGCTGCGGCCCAACGACCTGGTGTGGAACTACTGGGTCAACAACTACCTGCAGGGCAAGCCCCCGCCGAACTTCGACATCCTCTTCTGGAACGCCGACACCACCCGGATGACCGCCGGGCTGCACCGCGGCTTCATCGACGTGGCACTGGGGAACGCGCTGACCAAGCCGGGGGCGTCGACCATGCTGGGCTCGCCGGTGGACCTGTCGGCCATCACGGTGGACAACTACGTGACCGCGGGCATCGCCGACCACATCTGCCCGTGGCAGGCCTGCTACCGCAGCACCCAGCTGTTCGGCGGCGAGAGCCGGTTCATCCTGTCCACCAACGGGCACATCGCCTCGCTGGTCAACCCGCCGGGGAACCCGAAGTCGACCTTCCAGGTGGCGGAGTCCACCCCGCCGGACCCCGACCGCTGGCTGCAGCAGGCCGAGACGACCAAGGGCTCCTGGTGGCCGGACTTCATGAGCTGGCTCGGCGAGCGCTCCGGCGAGGAGATCCCCGCGCCCGCGGAGCTGGGCGGGAACGGCCTCGAGATGCTGGCGGAGGCGCCGGGCACGTATGTCTTCGACAAGTAGCCCGGACGGGTCCACGACGGGCAGCCCGGACGTCGTCCGCAGCCTGACCGTCGGCCGGCGCACCCTGCGGGTGTCCGTCCGGCCCGGCCGGGACGAGGAGCTGCCGCCGCTGCTGCTCATGAACGGCATCGGGGCCAGCCTCGAGGTGCTGCAGCCGTTCGTCGACGCGGTGGACCCGCGGCGCACGGTGATCCGCTTCGACGTGCCCGGGGTCGGTGGCTCGCCGCGGCCCGTCGTCCCGTACGTGCTCTCCACGCTCACCCCGGTCGTGGCCGGGCTGCTCGACCGGCTCGGCCACCCCGGGGAGGTCGACGTGCTCGGCCTGTCCTGGGGTGGCGCCCTGGCCCAGCAGTTCGCCGTGCAGCACCGGCGCCGGTGCCGGCGGCTGGTGCTGGCGGCGACGGCGACCGGCACGCTCATGGTGCCGGCCAGACCGGAGGTGCTGAGCCGGATGCTCACCCCCCGCCGCCACCGCGACCCGGAGTACGCACGGGAGATCGCCGGCCTGATCTACGGCGGGACGATGCGCACGGAGCCCGAGCGGGCCGCGGCCGCGCTGCACAGCCACACCCGGGTGGGGCCCCGGCGCGGCTACTACTACCAGCTGGCGGCCAGCACCGGCTGGAGCAGCCTGCCGTTCCTGCGGCTGATCCGGCAGCCGACGCTGGTGGTCGCCGGCGACGACGACCCCATCATCCCGATGGTCAACGCCCGGGTGATGGCGAGGCTCATCCCCCGGGCCCAGCTGCACGTCTACTCCGGGGGCCACATCGCGCTGGTCACCGAGGCCGACCAGCTGGCCCCGGTGATCGACGCGTTCCTGGACGGGTGAGCCCGCTCAGCCCAGCCCGCTCCGGGCGGCGACGTGCCGCTCGTACCGCTCCAGGACGTCGTCGATCAGCTGGGCGTGGGTGTAGTTCATGACGTCGTAGCCCTCGGCGTCGCCGTTCCGGCCCCCCGGCTCCAGCTCGACGTCGAGCCGGGAGTAGCCGGGGTCGGTGGAGGCGCGGGCGCCGGATCCGCGCCGCGGCATCTCCCGCGGCCGGATGCGGTAGCGGAACGGCGCGCCGCCGGCCCCCTCCGCCTCGAGCTCCACCGAGGGGCGGCCCGCGTCGTCCACGGTCCAGTGCGCCTCGGCGGCGAGGTTCCGCGCGCGCAGCTCGGCCGCCACCTCCGCGAGCGCCGGCCGGGCGGTCTGGGAGAGGTACTCGTCGGCGCGCTCCCGGCCGCTGGGCACCGGCCGGCGACGGCGCCGCAGCCGCTCCCGGCGGCGGGCCGCCGGCCGGCGGGAGAGGCCGACCCGGTGCGGGTTGAGCGCCCGGTCCGCCTCGTTCCGCAGCGCGCGGTAGAGCCCGACCATGACCAGCAGCATCACGAACGCGAACGGCAGCCCCATGATGATCGTGGCGTTCTGCAGCGCCGGCACCCCGCCGACCACGAGCATCGCCGCGGTCAGGACGCCGGTCGCGACCGCCCAGACGATGCGCGTGCCCGCGGCCGCGTCGTCCTGCGGCCGGGGCAGCCGGGAGGAGAGGTTCGCCATCACCAGGGCACCGGAGTCGGCGGAGGTCACGTAGAACAGCAGCCCGACGAACGTCGCGATGGAGGCGATCAGCGGGAAGGCCGGGTACTCGGCCAGGAGCGTGTAGAAGCCCCGCTCCGGCGTGTTCATGGCGGTCTGCCCGAACGCGTCGTTCCCCTGCCGGATCAGGTCGATCGCGCTGTTCCCGAAGATCGAGACCCACATCAGGATGTAGCTGAACGGGAGCAGCAGCGTCCCGGCAACGAACTGCCGGATGGTGCGGCCGCGCGAGATGCGGGCCAGGAAGAGGCCGACGAACGAGGCCCAGGCGATCCACCACGCCCAGAAGAACAGCGTCCAGCCGTTGAGCCACTCGTCCGGCCGGTCGTAGGCGAAGGTGTCCATCGTCCGGCCGGGGAAGCTGCTCACGAAGTCGCCGACGTTCTGCACCAGGCCGTTGAGCAGGAACGCGGTGTTGCCGGTGACGAGGATGAACCCGGCCAGGCCGAGCGCGAGAACGACGTTCAGCTGCGAGAGCCGCTTGATCCCCCGGTCCACCCCGCTCACCGCGGAGACCGTCGCGACGGTCACCGCGAGCGCGATCAGGCCGATCTGCGCGGCCCGGCCCTCGGGGATGCCGAAGAGGACCGACAACCCGTAGTTCAGCTGCACGACGCCGATGCCCAGGGAGGTGGCGACGCCGAAGATCGTGCCCAGCACGGCGGCGATGTCGACGGCGTCGCCCAGGCCGCCGTGCACCCGCCGGCCGAAGATCGGGTAGAGCACCGAGCGGATGGCCAGCGGCATGTTCATCCGGTAGGCGAAGTAGGCCAGCGCCATCCCCATCAGGGCGTACATGCCCCAGCCGTTGATGCCGTAGTGGAACAGCGTCCACACCGTCGCCTCGCGGGCGGCGTCCACCGTCTCGCCCTCCCCCACCGGCGGTGCGAGGTACTGGGTCACCGGCTCGGCGACGGCGAAGAACATCAGGTCGGTGCCGATGCCGGCGGCGAAGAGCATCGACGCCCAGGCGAAGGTGCTGTACTGCGGCGCGGAGTGCTCCGGGCCGAGCTTCACCCGCCCGTACCGCGAGAACGCGATGGCCAGGACGAAGACGAGCACGGCGGTGGCGAAGGCGATGTAGAACCAGCCGAACCACTCCGACGTCCAGCCCACCAGCGAGCCGATCGTGCCGGCGGCGGACTCCGGGGCGGCCATCGCCCACAGGGCGATCGCCAGGACACCGGCGCCCGCCCCGTAGAAGACCCGGTGCTTCAGACCGACTTGCTGCTCGGCGCTCTCGATGTCCTCACCCACCGGCCGGATGTTGGCACACAACGAGCGATCCGGCAGCCCGACCGCGCGCCCGGCCGCTCAGCCGCCGGCGCCCCGCGCTGGTGCGAAGGCCCGCCGGACCCGGCTCCAGCGGTCGGGCGTGCGCTCGGCGTCGAGCAGCTCGGTCTCCGCCAGCACCCGGTCGACCACGTGCTGCGGCGGCGGCTCGAAGGGCCGCAGCGACCGCCCCTCCGGCGTGCGCAGGCCGTCCACCGCCCGCACCAGCGATCCGCCGGAGGCCTCGACCGCGGCGGCCACCGCGGCCGGGTCCACCCCGAGGTGCTCGCCCAGCAGCCGGTGCCGCATGCCGAGGACGGCGCCGGCCGGCTCGGCGCGGCGCGGGTCGTCGGCCCGGGCCTCGATCGTGAGGTCGCACTCGGTGTCCAGCCCCATGGACCGGTTGTTCAGGTTGGAGCTGCCGATCCGCAGCAGCCGGTCGTCCACCACCAGCACCTTGGCGTGCACGTAGATCGGCCGGCCGCCCTCGGTCACCGGCACGTACATGCGGAACCGGTCGTGGACGTCGGCCTCCCGCACCAGCCGGAGCAGCCGGGCGCGGGCGGTGCCCATCGCCTTCTCCTCCAGCCAGCCGACCGCCGACTCGGGGGTCACCAGGACGAACTCCGGGCCGTCGGGCTCTCCGAGCCGCTCGGCGATCGCCTCGGCGATCCGGCGGTTGGCGAAGTACTGGGCCTCGATGTAGACGGTCTCCCGGGCGGCCGCGACGGCGGCCAGCCAGAGCAGCTCGATCTCGTGCACGAGGTCCTTGCCGCCGTGCCGGGGCCGGGTGCGGGAGATGGCGACGTCGACGTCGGTCAGCAACGCGTCCAGGCCCTCGGGCCAGCACGGCCGGACGCCCTCGACCGGCCCGAGTCGCCGGCCGGTGCCGCTCTCCCACCGCTCGCGGGCCAGCTCGCCGAGCGCGCGGGCCACGGGACCCGAGACCAGGCTGGTGACGTCGTGCCAGGGGTCGGTCGGCCGCCGGGAGTGCGGCCGGTGCCGGTGCCGGTCCCAGTCGCGGTGGTCGGTGGTGTCCCACCGGTCGGCGGTGACGTCGATGCCGCCGGCGAAGGCCAGGCAGTCGTCGACCACCACGATCTTCTGGTGGTGCGCGGCGCCCAGCGGGTGGTGGTGGTCGACGGCGAACCGGAGCCGCTCGTGGGTCCGGCGGCGGAGCAGCGGCACGGGGAGCACCCCGCGCCGCAGCGACTCCAGCATCCCCATGCCCCACTGCAGGACGCCGATCTCCAGCGCGGGGTTGGCCTGCACGGCCGCCTCGAGCACCCGGCCGAGCCGGTCGTCGCGCGCCCGGCCGGGGGTGCGCGGATCGAGCCGGATGCGGGGCTCGAAGTCCCAGCCGATGAACAGCACCCGCCGCTCCGCCCGCAGGATCGCCTGCTTGAGGACGGCGAAGTAGTCGGCGGCGTCGACGAAGACGGTGTACTGGTCGGCCCGTTCGACCCGCCAGCACGTCTCCCCCGGCACCAGGACGGCGTCGCCCCGGACGTCGGCGCCGGCAGGGGTCGCCGGGGTGGGGTCGGTCATCGCGCCAGTCTGCCGGAGCGCCGGGTCACGCCTGGCCGGCCGGCTCGCTGCGGCGCAGCAGCGCGCCGGCGTCGGCCGCGGGCATGGGCCGGTAGAGCAGGTAGCCCTGGGCCTGGTCGCACGCCTGCGCCTTCAGCAGCGCCAGCTGGGCCGGCTCCTCCACGCCCTCGGCGACCACGGTCAGCCCGAAGGTGTGCGCCGCCCGGATCATGAGCGCCACCAGCTCCCGGTGCGCCGGGTCGGCCGACGCCACGAAGCTGCGGTCGATCTTCAGCGTGTCCACGGGCATGTTCCGCAGCTGCCCGATGGAGGTGTAGCCGGTGCCGAAGTCGTCGATGGCGATGCCGACACCCATGGCCCGCAGCTCGGTGAGGTGGTCGTAGGCGATCGGGTCGTCGACCAGGACCGTCTCGGTCACCTCCAGGATGAGCAGGCCGGGCGGCAACCCGGAGGCGGCCAGCGCGTCGGCGACGTCGGTGACCACCCGCCGGTCGGCCAGGTGCCGTCCGGAGATGTTGACGGCGACGGTGGGCTCGGGCTCCTCGTCCGCGATCGCGGACTCCGCCCGCCACTGGGCCAGCTGCCGGGTCGCCTCGTGGAGCATCCAGCGGTCGACGTCGCCGATCAGCCGGGAGCCCTCCGCCACCGGGATGAACTGGTCGGGCGGGACCAGCCCGATGCCCGGGCGCTCCCAGCGGATGAGCGCCTCGTAGCCGGTGAGCCGGTCGGTGGCGACGTCGACGACCGGCTGGTAGGCCACCAGCATCTCGCCGTTGCCCAGGGCGGCGGCGATGGCCGCCTCGAGCTCGGCCCGCTGGTTGAGCTGGAGGCGCAGCGTCTCGTCGAAGATCTCCGCCCGGCCGCGGCCGTGGGCCTTGGCGCGGTAGGCGGCGGTGTCGGCCTCGGCGAAGAGCACGTCGGCGTCGGTCCCGCCGTCCCGGCTGACGGCCACGCCGATGCTGGCGCCGATCCGCACCGGCGTGCCGGCCACGGGAATCGGGTCGCGCACCGAGGCGATCAGGCGGTCGGCGAGCTCGAGCAGGTCGTGCTCGGTGCGCACCGGCTCGACCAGGACGACGAACTCGTCGCCGCCGAGGCGGCAGACCACGTCGCCCGGGCGCACCGCCGACCGCAGCCGGCGGGCCACCTCGCGCAGCACCTCGTCGCCGGCCGCGTGGCCGTGGCCGTCGTTGACCGCCTTGAAGCCGTCGAGGTCCACGAAGAGCAGCCCGGTCATCTCGCCCGACCGCCGGCCGCGGTGCAGCGCGGAGGTGACCAGCGTGACGGCCTGGGCGCGGTTGGGGAGCTCGGTGAGCGGGTCGTGGGTCGCCTGGTGGGCGAGGGCGAACTGCAGCTCCTCGCGCTGGCGCACCGAGTTCACGATCTCCTTGACCGAGGCGTGCACGACCTCGCCCAGCGGGCCGGGCAGCGGCTGGTCGAGCAGCGCGTCGTCCAGATCGCCGCGGGCCACGGCCTGGGCCTGGTCCTGGATCCGGCGCAGGCCCGCGACGGCGGAGCCCAGCGCGGCGGAGACGGTGCGCACCTCGCGAGGCCCGGCCACCTCCACCTCCACCAGCGAGCCCTCGCTGATCTGGGTGGCCTGGCCGGCGAGCAGCCGCAGGGCGCGGGCGACGCTGCGGCCGAGGAGCAGGGCGCCGAGCAGCGAGCCGGCAAGGGTGCTCCCGCCGAGCACCAGGATCATCTGCAGCCGGTCGTTGGCGCGCTCCCGGTCGGCGGAGACCAGCGCCTGCGCCTCGTCGACGGCGGTGGCCACGAGCTCGGTGAGCAGCTCGAGGCGCTCCTGGCTGGCGAACAGCAGCGTCACCATGTCGCTGATCGCCATGGTCTGCGCGCCCTCGGCGGCGAGCCCGGCGGCCAGCAGGGTGTCGACCTGGACGACCGCGGGCTCGGCCTGGATCCCCCGCCACGCGTCGAGGAGCGCCGGCTGGGAGAGCCCGTCCATCTGCCGCTGCGCGTCGGTGTAGTCCAGCCACGTGGTCTGCCACGCGGTGCGGGACCCGATGACGCTGTCGCCGCCGCCGGAGAGCATCGAGCCGAGGTACATGGGCATCTGCCGGCTGGCGCTCTGGACGAGTTGGGCGACGGTCTGCGCATCCCGGATGGCGTGCAGGGTGGCGGCCGGGATGCCTTCCGACGTCGCGTCCGCGGCGGCCGCCTTCTGCGCGGTCATGAGGTCGTTGGAGACCGCGAGGAAGCGGATGTACATGTCCTCGACGTCGAGGGCGCCGGAGTCGCTGTGGTCGCGCAGCGCGGCGAGGTCGGCGGCCGCCCGGGCGGCCGCCTCGGCGCCGACCGAGCCGGCGGGGATGTCGGCGAGCGCGGCGTCGGTGAGCGCCCGGGCCCGGGCCGCCTCCTCGGTCGCCGTCGACCGCTGGAGCTGCAGGAGCATCGTCGGGATGCCGAGAGCGGCAGCCGCCGCCGGATCGTCGATCACCCGGAGCGACAGGATCGGGATCATCTCCTGCTCCGCGCCGCTGCGGGCCGCGTCGAGCAGGGCGAGGGTGCGGACGGCCTCCTCGGCGCGCTCGGCGCTGACCGCCTCGGCGTGGCGGGCCTGGGCCGCGGCCGCGGCGAGCACGACCACGCCGACCAGCGGCAGCAGCACCAGGGCGGCCAGGTACCGCCACAGCGGCGCCCCGCGCCGACGGCCACGATCGGTTCCCCGGAAGATTCGCACGTTTTCGTATCGGGTCGGGTCCGCCGCGCCTTGAGGACGGAGCCCACCTCCTCCGGGTGAGCCGCCGGTCGCACCCGGGGAGCGCCCGGCCCGCACGAGCGGAACCGTCAGACCCACGGGGCACGCTCGGGCGCACACCGCGACACCGAGGAGAACCGTGACCGCCCTGCCCACCCGTGCCCACCGACCGGCCCCGGCCGGCGCGCCGACCAGCGGCCCCCGGTTGCCGTCCCGGCTGCGCGGCCGACGGGTCCTCGTCCTCCCGCCCGCACCCGCACGGCTGCCCTGACCTGCCGCGAGCGGCTGCCGCTCAGCACGGCCGTGCGGTCACCAGGTGGCAGCCGGTCACGCCGAACTGCTCGATCGGGAACCCCAGCTGGCGCAGGAGCGTGCCCACGGCGGTGGTCATGGTGCGCTGCACCGCCGTCTCCATCGCAGCGCCGCGCACCTGCTCCACGCTCATCCGGTCGTGCTGGCGCCAGGTGACGAGCACGCCGAGCCCCGCCGGGTGCGGGGTCAGGCAGACCCCGCCCGGGCGCGCCTCTCCCGGAGCAGCTCCGGCGCAGTCGTGCAGCGGCAGACCGGCCTCGAGCAGCGCGGCGGTCACCTCCACCGCCAGCGTCGTCAGCCCGTCCTCGTCGTCCTCCATCAGCGGGTCCCAGTCCTCGGGCAGCCGGTCCAGCTCCCGCCCGAGCTCGGCGAGCCAGCTCTGCTCCGGCGGGGACGGCCGCCGGGCCACGCTCCCGTCGGCCCGCCGCACACCGTGCACGGCCTTCGCGGTCTCCGGCAGGTGCCCGGACACGGTCGCCCACTCGGCGTCGACCCGGTCCTCGAACGGGCCGGCCAGGGCCGCGCCACCGTCCTCGTCGACCAGCCACCAGGCGGCCGGCCCCTGAGCGAGGCGGCGCCCCGCCGGGTGCGTGGCCAGGCCGACGGTCCCGCGCTCCGCGGCGGGCTGTCCGGCCCCGCGCGGGTCCGCAGCCACGGGGGCGGTGACGCCGCGCGCCGGCCCCTCGGCCGCGGCGAGCGCCCGCTGCGGCGCCCGCACCGCGTTGCGCTCGAACTCGTAGCGAGCGGTGGAGCTGATCCCCAGGACGACGACCAGCGCGAGCAGGAAGACGCACCCGAGCAGGGGCGCGGCGATCACGACCACGTCACCAGGCACGCCAGGCCCCCTGCGGTCCCTCGCCCCACGAGGAGGCGCGGGCGGAGAGCTCCTGCACCCGGGAGGCCCACCGATGGCTCGGCAGCCGGCCCGGCGCCGGTGCAGGGGCCGGCTCGTCGGTCATCAGGTCCAGCAGCAGCGCCAGGGCCTCCGAGTCGGGGACCTGACGGGCGGGGACGGCTGAGGCGCCGACCAGGGCCGCAGTGGGGTGCACGGGAACTCCTCACGGTGGTGCTCCGCGGCTGGGGAAGCGCCGCGGAATGCCCGAAGGCTAGGTCCGCGCCGGGCCTCGGAAGGGCGCTCCGACGACCCTCCCGACCGCCCCGTGTCCCATTCGTTGCGCAGTGCACCGCCAGGATGCGGTGACCCGTCCCCCGGCCCGCCGACGTGTCGACAAGGCACCCGTTCCTGAGCGTGGACCGGCCGCTCGGCGGGGTCGGTCATCCCGCGGGCCGCCCGGCGCGGCGGCGTGTCGGGCTACCCGAGGCGGGCGAGGAACGCGAGCACCCGCTCGGTCACCTGGGCCGCGGCGACCGGGTCGTGGTCGGGCAGGCTGCGATCGGTGAACAGGTGCCGGTCGCCGGGGTAGACGAACAGCTCGGCGCCCTCGATCGCCCCGGCGAGGCCACGGGCGACGTCGACGTCCCCCTCCTCATCGGCAGCCATCGTGTGGAACTGCACCGGCACCCCGTCCGGCCACGTCTCGGCGAACTCCCCCAGCGGCACGGCGGCGTGCATCAGGACGGCGCCGGCCGCGCCGGGGCGGGTCTGCGCGAGCAGCTGGGCCGGCATGACGCCCAGGGAGAACCCGGCGTGGACCAGCCGCCCCGGCAGCTCCTCCACCGCCGCGCGGCCGCGGGCCAGCACGGTGCCGAAGCCGATCTCCCCGGCATGGGCGACGCCCTCGTCGAGGGTGCCGAACGTGCGCCCCTCGTACAGGTCGGGCGTGTGGACGACGTGCCCCGCGGCGCGCAGGTCGTCGGCGAACGCCCGCACCCCCGCCGTGAGCCCCTGCGCATGGTGGAACAGGACGACCTCTGCCATGGGCCGACGCTAGCGGGCCTCGCCGTCCGCGGGGCCGCATCCTGCGCGACCGACAGCGCGTGTAACGGTTCGCCATGGAAGGGGTGAAGGGCGCGCGCCGCGGGCCCGCCGTCGAAGGGCGACACCATGCGAGACCGGGACGACTCCGGCCTGGACGAACTGCTCCGCAGCGCGGGAGCCACCGGGCGCGACCCCGCCGAGGAGGATCGCCTCTTCTCCGACGTCTGGTCACGGGTGCAGGCGTCCATGGCCGACGACGGCGATCCCGCCGTCGGCAGCGTGCAGCAGCGGCGGCTGAGCCTCATCGGCGACCGGGAGGTGGCGGCCCGCCGGCGGCGGCGGGCGACCCGGCTGGCGTCGGTCACCCTCGCCGTCGCCGTGGCCGGCGCCGGGACCGCCGCTGCGGCGGACTACCTGGCGACCCGGACCGGTCAGGAGAACACCGGCTGGGAGGTCGAGGCCGGGGGCTCGGGCGAGATCCTGAACATGGGCGGCTCGGACCGCTCCGAGGTGTTCGCCGAGGTGACCGCGGACATCGCCTTCCCGCCGGGGTACGAGGCCCAGCGCACGTGGGCGCTCGAGTTCTTCCCGCACGCGACGGACACCCTGATCAGCGAGGAGTTCCTGCGGTCCTGGGTGGCGGGGAACGCGGTCTGCACCTGGGCCGACGCCTGGATCGCCGCCGACACCGCCGGCGACGCCACGGCCCGGGCGGCGGCGGCGACCACCGTGCTGGCCGAGGCGGTGTCCTGGCCGGACATCGTCGAGGCCGACACCCCTGACGCGATGATCACGGCGGACGGTCAGCGCCTCTCCTACCGCTGGTGGGTGCGCCCGCTCGCCGAGGCGGCCGCGGCCGGGGACCGGGCCGCGGTGCTCGACACGGTGGCGCAGAGCACCGGCTGCTCGTACGCGGTGCTGCCCACCATCGATCTCGCGCCCGACTACGAGTACGCGGGTGTCCGGTGAGCCACGAGCAGCGGGAGTTCGAGGCGCTGTTCCGGGAGACCCGCGGTCCGCTACTGGGCTACCTGACCCGGCGCGCGCCCGGTGAGGACGCCGCCGACCTGCTGGCGGAGGTCTACCTCGTCGCCTGGCGGAAGCGGGCCGAGCTGCCGCCCGGCGAGGAGCGGCGGCTGTGGCTGTACGGCGTGGCCCGGCGGCTGCTCGCCGAGCACCACCGGCTGGCCGTCTCCCGGGACGCCGCGGACCGGGAGGCCGGCACCGCCGGCGTCCTCCGGCGCGGGGCGGACGACGACCGGCGGGACGTCGCGGTGCGCCAGGCGCTCGACGCGCTCAGCGACCTGGACCGCGAGCTGGTCACCCTGACCAGCTGGGAGGGGCTGACCCCCGCCGAGGCGGCGCGGGTCGTCGGCATCACCGCGGGGACCGCACGGGTCCGGCTGCACCGCGCCCGCGGCCGGCTCGCCCGCCAGCCCGCGCTCCGGGCGCTGCTCGACGATCCCGGCGGAGCCGCCACGACGGCACCCCGGCCTGCGCTGGCCGATGCGCTCCGACCCTGACGACGTCTGGGCGGCCCGGCCCCCTCCGCGAGGAGGGAGCCGGGCCGCCGGTCGTCACGGCGTGTAGGTGATCTGCTCGGCGATCTCGAGCACCTGCTCCTTCGTGAGCACGGAGGGCGCCACCATCAGGAAGAGCGGCCCGGCGGGGAGCTGGCCGGTGACCAGCCAGCCGTCCCCGTCGCCGGGGTCGACCCTCGCCGTGCGCCCGGGCTGACCCTGGATGGTCACCGGCTCCACCGGGCCGGCCAGCACCCGGCCCTCGAACGGGTCGTCGATCGTCGCGGTGTAGCCCGGGCCACCGAACAGGCTCACCCGCAGCGGGGCCTGCGTCGGGTCGCTGTCGTCGACCAGGTCGAGGCTGCGGCTCTCCTCGTAGCCGCCGACCGACCACCCCGCCGGGGCCAGCCCGAACTGCAGGCCCACCGGCTGCGGGCGGTCGACGACCGACTCGGCCACCGCGACCGCGGCCGAGGTCTCCGCGTAGGCGCCCTCACCGAGGACCTGCACCCACCGGCCGTCCGGCCGCTCCCAGAGCAGGGTCACGATCCCGTCCCGGCGCCGCACGTCCACCTCGGCGCCGTCGACGGTCGCCGTGCCGGCCGGCTCGCCGTCGATCGACCACCCGGCGTCCCCCCACTGACGGGGGTCCTCGGGGAAGAGGCGGAGCAGGAACCGGTCGCCGGTGCCGGACGAGTAGTCGGCGGAGAAGACCAGGGGCTGGTCGCCGTAGAACGCCGTGCCGCCCCACCGGCTGAACGTCGGCGTCAGCCCGGCCGGCACGGGATCGACCGACAGCGGGAAGGTGACCGCCTCGGCGGCGACCAGCCGGAGCCCGTCGGCGGGCGCCCCCGGATCCACCGGCGCCTCGGTGACCTGGCTCGGCGTCGCGACGTCGTCCCGGGTGCTCGGCAGGTCGGCCGGGGTGACGGCGACGGCCGTCGCCCAGGCGGCGGCGATGGCGACGACGGCGCCGCCGACCCGCAGCAGCGTGCGGCGTGCCGGACGCCGCGGCCGGCGTCGCGGCACCCCGCGCGCCGCGTGCGCGTCGGACACCAGCTGGCGGGCGGCGATCACCGAGGCGGGCTCCGCCGCGTCGGCACGCAGGTGGGCCAGGAACTCTCCCGGCAGGGGCGGCAGCTCGTCGTCGCGGATGCCGGCGGCTGCGGCGAGCCGGGCATCCAGGTCGCGGTCAGTTCTCACGGTCGGACTCCTCGGCGGCGGTGGGGGTGGCGAGCGCGGTCCGCAGGCGGGTGCGGGCGCGGTGGAGGCGGACGCGGGCGGTTCCCGCGCTCACGCCGAGGACGGTCGCCGCCTCGGCCGGCGTCAGCCCCTCCCAGGCGATCAGCGTGACCAGCTCGCGGTCGTCGTCGGGGAGCCCGGCGAGCGCCGCGCGCACCCGCCGGCTCTCGGCCCGGACCTCGGAGACGGCGGCCGGGTCGGGAACCGCTCCCTCCGGGAAGGCCTCGGCCAGCCGCCGGCCGAGACGACCGGCCCGCTGGGCGCTGCGCGCGGCGTTCGCCAGGCACCGCCGGGCGATGCCGAACAGCCACGGTCGCGCCTCCACCGGGTCGGCCGGCAGGTCCGCCCGGCGCCGCCAGGCGATCGCGAACGTCTCCGCCACCACGTCGAGGGCGTCGTCTCGGGAGTCCGACCGGCGCAGCGCGTAGCCGAGGACGGCGGTGCCCGACGCCCGGTACGCGGCGGCGAAGAGCTCGTCCGCTGCTGTGGGTGGATGGTCGGCCTGGGGCGGCGGGGAGCCCTGCATCGCGATCACACACTGACATGTCCGGTCGCGGCGGATCGTTACAGCGTGCGAGTCCGGCGGTGGACCCCGTGGGGATCGAACCCACAACCCGCGGATTAGTTGGCAGGGGCTAACGAGGCGTCACGCCGCCGCCAAGTAGCCCCAGCCTGGCGGGGACCATCGCCGCGAGCATCACGGTGGCGCACTATCGCTCACGCTGTATCCGAGGGGTTTCTGGGGGGCAGCTCGGACGCGCATGCCAGACCGCTAGCACTGCGGAAGACGTGGTCCCGTTGCGCGAGCAGGTGACGGCGAGAACCGCCTAAGAGCGCCGTGAACCCGGTCCACGGCCGATCAATGACCAGACTTGCGACCCAAGCTATGGACCGGCAGGGCGGAGCACCCCTGGTCCCTAGCAGGTGGGGGTATGACCCCCTCGACCGATCACCCAGGATCGCCAGGTCTTAGCAGCCAAGATGCTGCCACGGTTACAAGGGCCGTGAGACCGGGCGCAATCGCCTCACCAGGGGTCCATGCGGAACAGCAAACCAGGAGCCCCAAGGTCATGAAGTGTCAAGACGACCTCGTCACTTTGGAGAAAGTCGCCGCCCGATGGTCCAGTGGGTATGTCGGAGTCAATGAGCGTGATGATCGGCTGAAGCCCATAGCCCGCGTACCTGCGGAGGACGTTCAACAGGTTCCGCTTCTTGCGATTGTCGAGCGATTCAAACGCGCCGTCATGGTAGGCGAATCGAGGGAAGACCTCCCCCAGGTGCGCCTCCGCGTCAACACCCGGAAGGTCTACGCATCCTCGCTGAACCGGCACGTCGTCGGCACCAAGGACAACCCTTCCTCGCTGGCGAACCTGACCGTCCGCGAGGTCAAGGTGGTCGGCATCGAACGGTGGCTCCGGGGCATCGGCAAGGCGAGCGGCCCGGACGCCATGAAGACGGCCCGATCCGTGCTCAGCTCGCGCTGGCTGTGAAGCACGAGGCCATCCCCCACAACCCGGTGCGCGACGTCGGCCACGTCGCGGTGCCCGCCCGCGACAGCGGACGGGACAAGCAGAGGGCGTTCACCCGCGAAGAACGGGAGGCCCTGCTGACCTTCGCCGATGCAGACCCCACGGCACGACGTCGTGAACTGCCCGATCTGCTTGCCTTCATGGCGGGCACCGGGGCGCGGATCGGAGAAGCCTGCGGCGTCCGCTGGTCGGACCTGGACCTGGATCTGGGGACGGCCAAGCTGGGCTCCCTGCCCGTCCGGGTGCCGGGCGTCGGCCTGGTTCTGCAGCCCCACGGCAAGACCAAGGACAGCTCGCGGACAGTCGCCCTCCCCCCGTGGCTGGTGTCCCGCCTGATGGAGCGCAAGGTCAACGCGGTGCCGAACGAGTGGGACGTGGTGTTCTGCTCGGCCCTGGGGAAGCTGCGGGACACGTCGAACACGAGCAAGCACGTCCGCACCCTGCTGGACGCTGCAGGGTTCGAGTGGGCGGTGGGGCACACCTTCCGCAAGACCGCGGCGACCTGGCTGGACGAGGACGGCGTCTCCGGTCGGCAGGTCGCCAACCAGCTCGGCCACGCGAAGCCGAGCATGACGATGGACCACTACATGAGCCGCCGTGCGGTGACCGAGCGGGCGGCCCTGGTCCTGTAGGGGCTGTCCTGCGGATCGTGCGCGCCCCGACTATTGCCGGAGTCCCTGAGCGGCCCATTCAGGGACACAGGTGATGGTGGCCGGGGCAGGCGTTGGGTGCTGACGCGCCTACCCCGGTTGCCTGCACGGGCCCGACTCGAACGGGCAGCTCCCCTCCACAACGGACGCATGCGCCAGGCGGGGCAACCCATGCGCCGAGGCCACGGCCATGGCCGACGGGCCACCAACCCCGCCGACGGCACCCATTGCGTCCGCGTCCAGCGGCCGGTCGCGTCACTATTCGGTGTGTCTCTGCGCAGCCGACTAGCGGCGGTCCCTGAGTTGGACGGTGCCACTACGGTCTGATCCGTGGGGCGGACGCAGCGGGCCTGTGTCTTCTGCGACGAGACGCCGTTGACGCGCGAGCATGTCATTCCGCAGTGGCTTCGGGACGTCCCCTCAATCGCCCATGACCTCTCGGTTGAGGCACGCGGCGAACGTCGCTCCCACTACATCTACAGCTTCGAGAGGGAGCCGACGAGCAGGGTTCCCTCTTCGACAGTGGAGGAGAGAGGACAGTTTGTTGCGCCGCGAGATTTGCTGGTGCGCGTCGTCTGCGAGCGGTGCAACACGGGTTGGATGTCGCGACGTGAGGTCGGAGTTCAGCCGCTCCTCACCGCCTTGATTGAAGGCAGTTCGCTGACGGTGCTGGCCGACGGCCTCGTGAGGCTGGCCGCCTGGACCGCGAAGACAGCGATGATGTTCGAGTACAACCACCCGCCGACCGCTGGGTTCAGCGCGGCACAGCATCGTGACCTTGTTCGCCGTGAGCGCCCGCCGCGCTCGACCGATGTCTACCTAGCCCGCTTCGACGGGCCGCCTGAGGTGTGGCCGCTCCACCGCGGCGGCCCGATCGGGCTCCTGCCGCCGACAGGGGGGTCGGCTCAGGTCATCGGGCGCTGCCAGCTCACCACACTGGTTCTCGGCGAAGTCGCCCTTCTGGTGCGAAGCGTGACGCCGGCTGAGCTGGCGCCGGTGCTCTTCCAGAAGCTGGGCGTCCCCGCCCCATCGTGGCTGCGCATCTGGCCGAGCCCACCGCCACGACTGCAGTGGCCCCTGACATCGAACGTGGTTGACGAGCAGGACATCTATCGAGTCGGCCCCAGTTCATGGTGACCAGGCGATCCGGATACAGATTTTCGATGGCCCGCGCCACCTGCAGCGTGCCAACCCGCGGGTGCGCCAGGTCGTCGGCCCTGCGGTCAGGGTGAGATGGTGACCGAGGCGTCGACCCAGGCGCTTCCGGTCCACTTGAGTGGCGAGTGGAGCTTCCAGGTGCTGCCGGTCTAGACGGCGACGGCCGAGCCGAGCGCACTGCCGGCGCGATGGGGGCGGACGGGAACAGGACCAGCTCGTTTCGCGGCACCAAGGCCGCCTTCAGGGACATGGGTGGCGGCGCACCTAACCCGCAAGACAGGCTCTCGTCCTCTGATCCGAGCCCGCCCCGAGGACCAAAGTGAGGGGTTTGTGAGGGATCAGCCCCCGAACTCCACACCTAGATCGGCCCCTGACTAGCGAACGTGCTGCTCAGGGGCCATGTTGCGTGGGCCCCGTGGGGATCGAACCCACAACCCGCGGATTAAAAGTCCGCTGCTCTGCCAGTTGAGCTAGAGGCCCGTAGGCGCGGCGGAGACGCCCTCACCCGGGAGGAGGCTACCGCCGCCGGCACCACGGGCTCCCCGTCACGAAGCCGCCGGGTCAGCCGGTGATCCCCCAGTGCCCTTCCTGCCGCGCCAGCGCCAGCACCCCGTCGTCGGCGCCGGCGAGGGCGGCCAGCTCCGCGGCGAGCTCGACGCGCACGCTCGCCGAGTTCCCGTCCACGGCCACCTCGCCGAGCTCCGCGCCGGAGAGCTCCTCCTTCTGGGCGGAGCTGAGCGCCTCGGCGGCGCCCTTCACCGCGGCCAGGCAGTCGCCCGTGCCGCCGTGCGCGCCGATCAAGGTCTGCTGGGTGGCCGTGTCCATCAGCGAGCAGGCCCGCGGGCCGTCGCCGTCCGCCAGCGCGGCCAGGTAGGTCTCGGCCACCCTGCTCGCGCCTTCCTCGCCGGGGATCGCGGCGACGTCCTCGAACCCGCCCCCGCAGCCGGTCACGAGGGCGACCGCGGGCGCGAGCAGGAACAGGCGGGCGTTGCGCGCCATGGATGTCCTCCGATCAGTCGGGCAGGAGCTGCGGGTGGGTGGTGGTGCGCAGCGCCGGCAGGGTCAGGGCCGTGGCCAGCAGCGGCAGGGCAGCCGCGCCCGCCGCGACGACGCCGATCGCCGCCCAGGGCAGCCGCGTCGCCCCGCCGTCGGCGAGCGCGAGGTACGTCGTGGCGGTGGCCAGGCCCAGCACCAGGCTCAGCGCGACGACCGGGAGGATGACCAGGCTGCTCTGCAGCAGGGTCGCCGCCCGCACGGTGGCGCGCGGCATGCCGGCCATCCAGAGCGCGACGAGCGCTCGGCGGTGCTCGCGCACCTGCTGCAGCAGGGTCGAGGTCAGCGTCAGCACCCCCACCAGCGCCGCGCACCCGAGGGCGGCCAGCGTGATGTCCCGGTAGGTCTGGGTGGTCCGCTCGGCCTCGGCGACCTGCTCGTCCACGGTCAGCACGCTGGCCGCGCTGGTGGCCCGGGTGAGCAGCGTGCGGACGCGTTCCAGCTCGGCGCTGCCCGCGGCGGGTCGAACCAGCAGCGTGCCGCCGGCAGCGGTGGGCCGGGCGGCCGCCGGCAGGGCGGAGACGTCGACCAGCCCGATCGTTCCGCCGGTCAGCTCGTCCAGGGAGCCGAGGACCTCCGACGTGCGCGGTGCCTCCGAGGTCGTGAGCGGGCCCAGGCCGACCGTGTCCAGGCTGCCGCCGTCCGCCGACTCGACCATCGTCACCGCCTGCAGCGGGCCGTCGGTGCGCAGCGGCACCGCCTTGGCGTCGGAGTCGGCCGGCGCCAGGAGCAGGCTCCCGGCGCTGCAGCCCCCGAGCGCCGGGAGGACGCCGGAGAGCTCGGCGCAGTCGGTCGCGGTGATCAGCGGCCCGCCCTGCCCGGCGCCGTCGCTGATCTGCACCTGGGTCAGCCGGGCGACGCCGGACACCCCCGGATCGGCGCGCAGCTCGGCGAGCGCCGCGGTGTCGAGCAGCTGGACGTCGGCGACGAGCAGGTTCCCGCCCGCGGTGTCGCGGAGCGCCCGCAGGCCCGCGGCGTTGCCCGTCTCCAGCAGCGGGAAGAACGACAGCAGCAGCCCGCTGACGAACACCAGGAGCGCCGATCCGGTGACCAGCCGGGCGGCGCCGGTCGCGTCCCGCCGGACCCGGGCCGCGGCGAGCTGGGCGGGGATGCCCGGCAGGACCCGGCCCAGCCCCTGCGCGGCAACCCGGCAGAGCAGCGGAGCCGCCAGGACGATGCCCACCAGCAGCAGCACGACCGCCGCCAGGAGCAGCGCGCCGGCGAGGGTGACGTCGTCGGCGCCGTGGCCGGCCGCGGCGGAGCCGGCCAGGGCCAGGCAGCCGGCACCGAGCGGGAGCAGCCGCCGGCGGCGCAGCTCGCGGTCGCCAGCGCCGCGGACGACGCCCAGCGGGCTGACGTCGATCCGCCGCAGCGCCCACCAGGTGGCCGCCGTCCCGAGCAGCGGCAGGACGACGAGCAGCCCCGCCGCCACCGGCAGGCTGAAGAACACATGGTCCGGCCAGACCCCGCCGCGCACCGGCAGGTGCGGAGCCAGCACCGGCGCCGCCAGCCGGAACACCAGGCACCCCAGGACGACGCCGGGGACCACGACGAGCGCCGACTCCAGGGCCGCGACCAGCCGCGCGTGCCGGGCGCTGAACCCGAGCAGGCGCAGCGCCGCCAGCCGGCGTTCGCGGGCCGCGGTCCCCATGGTGGCCACGGTGAGGAAGAGGGCGACGAGCGGCAGCAGGAACCCGATCACCAGCAGCGGCACGGCGAGCCGCAGCTCCGAGGGCATGTCGGCGATGTCGGCCACGCCCGCGCCCCCGAACCCGGTGACGACCCGCGTCTCCGGCATCCGGTCCCGGTCGACGCCGATCCACACCACCAGCGCCCCGGGCCCGACCAGCCCCGCCCGCGTCACCGTGCCGACGTCCCGGCCGGGATAGCGCTGGGCCAGGGTCGTCCCGGGGTCGGACCAGAGCTCGCGCATGGCCGGGGAGAGGACCACCTCGCCGGGCGCCGGGACGCGGTCGAGCCCGGGGGGAACCAGCCCGCCTCCGGCGGTGTCGGCGACCAGTGACGCCGTGATCGGGCGGTCGCGGTAGGAGCCGCTGCTGTGCGCGATCAGCAGCCCGGGCTCGCCGTCGGCGGCGAACTCGCCGGCCATCGCCGCCTTGTCGGCGGCGCCGCGGGCCTGTGCGGTCGGGTGCATGCTCAGCCCGGCCAGCAGCACGACCACGCCGAGGGCCACCACCAGCGCGCCGGCGACGGCCGGCAACGGCGAACGCCGGACCGCCGTCAGCGCCAGGCGCACGACCAGGACGGCGGCGCCGCGCCGCCCCGGGCGGTTCACGCCCACGCCGGAGCGGCGGTCAGGCGCCCGTCGCGGAGCACCACCGAGCGGTCGGCGTACGCCGCCACGCGGGTCTCGTGGGTCACGAGCACCACCGACGACCCCTGGTCGCGGGCGGCGGCGGTGAACTCCTCCATCACCAGCTCGCCGTTGAGGCTGTCCAGAGCGCCGGTCGGCTCGTCGGCGAACACCACCCTCGGCCCGCCGATCAGCGCCCGGGCGACCGCGACGCGCTGGCCCTGCCCGCCGGACATCTCGCCGGGGCGCTTGCCCGCCACGTCCGCGACGCCCAACCGCTCCAGCCAGCTCCGGGCCTGCTCCTCGGCGGCCCGCCGGCGGGCGCCGGTGAGCTGCAGCGGCAGGGCCACGTTGGCCAGCGCGGTCAGCTCCGGGACGAGCGATCCGAACTGGAAGACGAACCCGAAGTCGTTGCGGCGCAGCCGGCTGCGCGCCTCGTCGCTGCGGTCGTCCAGCCGGGTGCCGCGGTAGCGGACCTCCCCGCGGTCCGGCGTCAGGATGCCGGCCAGGCAGTGCAGCAGCGTGGACTTGCCCGATCCCGAGGGGCCGAGCAGGGCCAGCACCTCGCCGGGGGCCACCTCCACGGAGGCTCCGGCCAGCGCGCGGGTCGGCCCGAAGGCCAGGTGCAGGTCGTCGGCGACCAGCAGCGGTCCGGTCACGACAGCTCCTCGGCGAGGCGGTGCAGGCGCGCGGCGGTGTGCTCGATCCAGCGGAGGTCCGCCTCCAGGTGGAAGAGCGTGAAGTCGCAGGCCAGCGTCGTCGGCAGGTCGGCGCCGCGCTTGCGCGCGGTCAGGCCGCGCATGACGCCGAGGTGCGCGTCGCGCTGGGCGTCGAGGATCTGCTCGGCCGGCCGGCCGGAGCGCAGCGCGAGCACGACCTTGACGTAGACCTCCGACTGCAGGTGCGCGGTCGAGGGCTCCGGCTCGGCGAGCCAGCGCTCCAGGTGGGTCACACCCTCGGCGCTCAGCGCGTACGACGTACGGTCCGGCCCGTCGACGCGTTCGGTGCCGACGACGGTGATGTCGCCGTCCCGGAGCAGCCGGCCGAGGGTCGCGTAGACCTGGGCGGACTTGACCGGGCGCTGCTCCCCGAAGCGGGCGTCGTACTCCCGCTTGAGGTCGTAGCCGTGCCGCGGCGCGGGTTCGAGCAACCCGAGCAGCGTCTGGGGAAGGGCCATGGCGGTCACTAGACACCGGGTTGCTAGCCGGGTCAACAGGGCGCGCCGCGCACGCCGGACCCGCCCCCCAGGCCCCCGGATGCCGCCGGTCATAACCTTGGCTCCGGATTGCTGCCGGTCGCGGTGAGGTACCTCATAGCCCGGAGAGCACATGCGGCGGCCGATTTCGGCCGACGATCGAGAGCAAGGGCGCCGCGGCGCCTCGCCGAGCACCGCCAGAGAGGCAAGACGTGACTTCCGAGCGCAGCGTTCCCGACAGCGCGAACCCCGACGTCGTACTCGTCGGCGGCGGCATCATGAGCGCGACCCTGGCGCAGCTGCTCCAGGTGGTCGCCCCCGAGTGGAGCGTCGCCGTCTTCGAGTCCGGCAGCGCCGTCGCCGGGGAGAGCTCCGGCCCCTGGAACAACGCCGGCACCGGGCACGCCGCCCTCTGCGAGCTGAACTACACGCCCGCGGGCCCCGACGGCCGGGTGGACCCCACCAAGGCCATCACCATCAACGAGCAGTTCCAGGTCTCCCGCCAGTTCTGGTCGCACCTGGTCCGCGCCGGCATGACCGGCTCGCCGAAGGAGTTCATCTCCCCGGTCCCCCACCTGAGCTTCGTCACCGGCGAGGACGGGCGCAGCTACATGCGCAACCGGCACGCCGCGCTCGCCGCCCAGCCGCTGTTCGAGGGGCTCGAGTACACCGACAGCCCCAGCGAGATGGCCGACTGGCTGCCGCTGATGATGGAGGGCCGCGACCCCGAGCAGGTCGTCGCCGCCACCCGCTCGGCCGCCGGCACCGACGTGAACTTCGGCGCGCTCACCCGGCTGATGCTCGACGACGCCGCCACCCGCGGCGTGAACGTGCACGTGAACCAGCGGGTCGATGCCCTGGAGAAGGAGAGCGACGGCCGCTGGAAGGTGACCGTCCGCGACACCGTGACCGGTGACCGGGTCACCATGCGCACCCGGTTCGTCTTCGTGGGCGCCGGCGGCGGCGCCCTGCCGCTGCTCCAGAAGGCCGGCATCCCGGAGATCCGCGGCTTCGGCGGCTTCCCGGTCAGCGGCATGTTCCTGCGCTCGCGCTCGCCCGAGCTGGTCGGCCGGCACCAGGCCAAGGTCTACGGGCAGGCCGCCGTCGGGGCGCCGCCCATGTCCGTGCCGCACCTGGACCTGCGCCTCATCGACGGCGAGTACTCGGTGCTGTTCGGCCCCTACGCCGGCTTCTCCCCCAAGTTCCTCAAGGCCGGTTCGCTGTTCGACCTGCCCAGGAGCGTCAAGCCCGGCAACCTGGGCTCCATGCTCGGCGTGGCCCGCACCGAGCTGGCGCTGACCAAGTACCTGATCGGTGAGCTCGTGCAGTCGCGCGCGGCGCGGCACCGCACCCTGCAGGGCTTCGTGCCCACCGCCGAGCAGGCCGACTGGGACATGGTCACCGCCGGCCAGCGCGTGCAGGTGATCAAGCAGGACCCGAACACGAACAAGGGCGTCCTGCAGTTCGGCACCGAACTGATCGTCGGCGGCGACGGCAGCATCGCCGGCCTGCTGGGCGCCTCCCCCGGTGCCTCGACGGCCGTGTCGGCGATGCTCACCCTGCTGCAGCGCTGCTTCCCCCAGCACGTCGACGCCTGGCGCCCGCTGCTGCAGACCGCGATCCCCTCCTACGGGCACTCGCTGAACGACGAGCCGGCCCTGCTGGCCCAGGTGCGCGCCGACACGATGCAGACCCTGGAGCTCAACGGCTGACCGCACCGGCACCGACGCCGCCGCCCGGGTGGCCGATCCGCGAGGGTCCGCTCCCCGGGCGGTGGCGTCAGAGCACGGTGGTCAGAGCACGTCGAGCGCGAGCAGCAGGACCAGCGTGAGCAGGGCCGAGATCAGCAGCGAGCCGAGGCAGCCCAGCCGGCTGGAGAAGAGGAAGAACATCCCGATCGGGTGCCCGCCGGTGGCCTGCGGCTACACATCGTGTGCCCCGGCTCACCCCGGAACGCGGGCGACCACCCGTTCAGGGGATCGCGGGCCGGCTCGACGACTACGTACCGTCATCACCGCTCCGGTCGGGGGCGCGACACCATCCCCCGATCGCCGACCCGTCCGCCCCGCGCTCCGGCGTCCGGCGGGTACGACCCCGGCCCGGCTGACCCGTTCCCCCCGGGGCAGCCGGGCCGGCTTCTCTCCCGGCAGCTCACCCGGCTCCCGCGCACACCCGGTCGACCAGCCCGGACAGCTCCGCGCGCAGCGCGTCGTCGACCGGCAGGTCGACCACGACCGGGGCGGCGTCCCCGAGCCGCACCGCGAGCGGGAAGACGAACGGCTGCTTCGTCTCGGCCAGCACGTGCGGCGCGCAGGTGGCGAGGGCGAACACCACCGCGGTGCCCGCTGCGGCATCGGCGGGCGCCAGCTCGAGGGGCAGCTCGGCCGTCACGTCCAGCAGCACGCTGCCGCCCAGGCGCTCCACGACCACCCGCTCGCTCCCCGAACGCCGGGTCAGCCCCAGCCGGCCGGGGAGCGCCGCCTCCTCCGGCCCGCCGACGGTCACCGTGACGTCGACCGCCTCGGCCACCGCCAGCGCGGCGCACTCCTCCCCGTGCACCCGCGCCAGCGTCCCCCCGGGGAGCGGGGCGCGGACCTCCTCCTCCCTGCCGCCGGAACGGACCAGCGACAGGCGGGCCGACGGCGTCCCGGGGCCCGCCGGGCAGATCACCGCCCCGTAGGGCGTCGGGAGGTCGATGACCCGGCCACGGTCGAAGGCCGCCGTCACCGGCGCCGGCGGGAGGGGCTCGAAGCCCGGCGCGTCCAGCGCGACGGCGGTCACGGTGAAGGGGTCGGCCCGGGTGGCGGTCACCCGCACCTGGATCCGGCCACCCTCGGCCTCGTCGGTCCGGAGCCGGACGTCCTCGGCCGCGATACCGGGCACCTCCGGGACGGCGGCGGTCGACGGCGGCGCTGCTGCCGGCGCCCGGTCAGCGGGCGCCCGGGACGGACCGGCGCACCCGCCGACCGCGACCACCGCCACCAGCAGCGCGACCGTCCGCCTCATGCCGCCGGAGCGTAAGGGCCGCGCCGCCGGCCGGGGGCTCAGCGGTGGCGGCTGGGCACCCGGGCCTTCACCCGTCCGGCCTCCATGCGCACCTCGAGCTTCTCCTGGGGGTTCGCCGCCGGACCGCGCCGGGGCTGGCCGCTGCCCAGGTCGAACGCCGAGCCGTGCCACGGGCACACCAGGCACTCGCTGCCCCGCACCGTCTCCACCACGCCCTCGTCCAGCGGACCCGACAGGTGCGAGCAGGCACCGACGAAGACGTCGACCCGGGCGCCGCGCCGCACGACGGCCAGCGGGACCGCCATGCTGCTGCCCTTCCCGGTGCGCAGCGTCGGCCGGCCCTCGGGCAGGTCGTCCAGCGGCCCCAGGTCGATCCAGTCGGAGCTCAGCGCCCGCACCGCCGTCGCCGCGTGCGAGGCGCCGGAGGACTGCGCGTAGGACATGTGCCCGCCGATGGCCGCCGAGCCACCGGCGATGCCCAGGCCGCTGTAGGCCAGCACCCGGCCCAGCGTGCCGCGCCCCTTCGCCCGCGCCACCAGGGAGCCGACGTACAGCCCCAGGGCGGCGCTGTTCATCACCGCGTGCACCGCGCCGAGCCGCCGCACGCCGGCGCCCTGCTCCGACCAGTCGGCCGCGCCGCTCAGCGCGGCCGGGACGGCGGCGGCCACGCCCGTGCCGATCAGCACCGTGGCGGCCGGGCGGAGCGGCGGCACCGCGTCGAGCAGCCCGGCGGAGACCCAGCTGCCCACCGGCACCTGCACCAGGACCGGGTGCAGCGCGTGCCCCAGCCAGGTGCCGTGCAGCGCGTCCTTCACCCCGCTCGGCAGGCCCTGGACGGCCCGCCGGGCGGGCTCGATGGCCTTGTCGAAGGCCGACACGTCCGCGATGCGGTCCAGGAACCCCATGAGACTCATGAGCAGCCCCTACCCCCGTCCCGCCGCGGTGACGCACGACGCAGCCACCCGGGACCCCGATCCACTGCCGGCCGGTGACCCACAGGCAACCGTGAGCAAGGACACGGGTGCATCACAGCTCCGGCAGGCATCTATAGAGGTGACAAGGGTTATGCCGAAGAGGAATGTTGTCCCCGCTCCCCCCGCGCACCCGAAGGAACCCCCGTGACCTGCCCGTCCCTGCTCCGCCGTGGCCACGCCGCCGACCTGGTGGGCGACGTGTCGCGGGCGACGGCGCAGTGGGCGCGCACCTCCGCCCCCGGGTTGACCGACCGGCTCCGCGGTGAGCGGACCGCCGCCCAGTTCGCCCGGTTCGTCCTGGTCGGTGCCGTCACCACGGTGGTGTACGCGGTCCTGTTCGTGGCACTGCGCCCCTGGGGCTACCTGCCGGCGCACCTGGTGGCCACGGCGGTCTCCACCGTGCTGGCCAACGAGCTGCACCGCCGGCTGACCTTCCGCGCCGAGGAGCGGGTGCACTGGTTCACCGCGCAGTGGGAGGCCGGCGGCGTCACCGTCCTCGGCCTGCTCGCGACCAGCAGCGCGCTCGGCTGGCTCGACGCGGTCACCGGCGGAACCCACCCCGGTCTGCAGATCGCCACCGTCGTCGCCGTGACCGCGCTGATCGGCCTCATCCGCTTCATCGCGCTGCGCTGGATCTTCCGCCCGGCGCCGGCCGCGGCCTGAGGCGCGCCCCCGCGGGGACCTCGCCTACCCGGGGGACGCCCAGGTCATGGCTACCGTGGGCCCGATGAGCACGCCCACCCCGCCGACCTCCCCCTGGCCGGGGCGGGCCCGCACCACCGGCCGCTGGGCTGTCCGCATCGCCCTGGCCCTCGGCGGGGCGCTCGTCGCCGTCCTCCTGTTCGCGCGGGTCTCCGCCCCGCTGGGGCCGTTCGACGCCACGCTGTCCTTCCATCCGGCCTCCGGTGGCGCCGAGCTGGCCGTGCCCCCGCTGGGGTCGCTCGCGGTGGACGCCTACGACGGGCCGCTCCGGCTCGACGTCTCCCTGGAGAGCGTCGACCAGGAGCGCGCGCGGGCGCTGGCCACCGACCCGGTCCGGCTGGCCGGGGTCGTCGACCGGGTGACCGAGAACCTGCAGTCCGCGGTCGTCCGGCTGATCTGGGTGACGGTCCTGGTGGCCCTCGCCGGCGCCGCCCTCACCTCGTGGGCGGTCCTGCGCGGGCGCCGGGAGCCGCTGATCGCCCTGGGCATCACCACCGCCGTCCTGGCCGGCACGGGAGCGGTGGGTGCCGCGACGTGGCGGCCCGAGGCGCTCTCCCAGCCCACGTACACCGGGCTGCTGGTGAACGCCAACAGCCTGATCGGCAGCGCCGAGGACATCGTCGCCCGGTTCGACGCCTACCGGGCCTCCCTGGAGGACCTGGTCGCCAACGTCGGCACGCTCTACGCCACGCTGTCCGCCCTGCCCACCCCGACCGGCGCGGTCGACTCGGTGGCCCTGCTGCACATCTCCGACATCCACCTCAACCCGGCCGGGTTCGACCTGGTCCGCCAGGTGGCCGAGAAGTTCGACGTCGACGCGATCCTGGACACCGGCGACCTCACCGACTGGGGCAGCGAGCCGGAGAACCGGCTGATCACCTCCGTCGGCGACCTCGACGTCCCGTACGTCTACATCCGCGGGAACCACGACTCCGCCACCACCGCCGCCATCCTCGCCCAGCAGCCGAACGTCACGGTGCTGGACGACTCGGCCGTCACCGTGGCCGGCATCGACGTCGTCGGCGCCCCCGACCCGCGGTTCACCCCGGACAAGAGCACCGGCGACGACGACGCCGGCGCCGACGTCCTCCAGACGTCCGGCGAGGAGCTCGCCGAGTTCGTCGGGACGCTGCCCCAGACCCCCGCCATCGCCCTCGTGCACGACCCGAAGCAGGCCGCTCCCCTCGACGGGATCGTGCCGCTCGTGCTCGCCGGGCACACCCACGAGCGGGAGGTCGAGGCGCTCGAGGACGGGACGCTGCTCATGGTCCAGGGCTCCACCGGCGGAGCGGGGCTGCGCGGGCTGGAGGGCGAGTACCCGGAGCCGCTGACCTGCACGGTCCTCTACGTGGATCCGGAGACCGGCACGCTGCAGGCCTACGACGAGATCACCCTCGGCGGGCTCGGCGCGACCGAGGTGACCGTCCAGCGCGTCCTGATGACGTCGGAGGACCCCGGCACCGACACGGGAGCCGACGGCGCCGAGGTCGAGCCGGGTCCGGCCGGAGCGCCGGTTCCCCCGGCGTCCCCACCGGACTGAGCGTCCCGACCTACGCTTCGGGCATGCCGTCGACGACTCGCGCCCCCCGGCTCGCCGCAGGACTGCTGGCCGGCGGGCTCGCCCTGGCCGCGCTCTCCGGGTGCTCCTTCACCTCCGAGAACGTCTCCTGCGCGTCCGGGACGTGCACGGTCACCCTGTCCGGCGCGGGCGCCGAGGCCGAGATCCTGGGCACCACGCTGTCCTTCGACGGGGTGCAGGACGGGCGGGCGTCGCTCAGCGTCGGCGGGACCAGCGTCTCCTGCGGCGAGGGCGAGAGCGTGGCCGCCGGCCCCCTGCAGCTCTCCTGCTCCGGCGTCAGCGACGACTCGGTGGAGCTGACCGCCACCCTCGGCTGACCGGCCGGCCCCTCCGGCCTCAGCCGGCGTGGGCGACCTCGATGACCACGCGGGCCGGGTTCTCCTCGGCGTAGACGCGGAACGGCGCGCGCTCCTGGGCGCCGACGAAGGCCGTCGTCGTGCCCTCGTAGGTCGCCTGGAAGACCACCTCGGTCACCGTGGAGGTGTCCGCGGAGGTCAGCGGCACCGGCCCGCTGTACTCCTCGACGCCGGTGTCGTAGGGGTAGCCCGCCCCGGTGAGCTCGAGCTGCAGGACGGCGTTGCCCGCCACGTCGACCGCCTGGCCGCTCCCCGGCGCGGACGCCGAGTCGACGTACCGGACGTCCCAGCCGGGGGTCCCCTCACCGCCGAGGTCCAGGACCACCCGGTCGAAGCCGTCCTCCCCGGTGATCCGGATGTCGCTCACGGTCAGCCGGGCGTCGGCCGACGGCTCCTGCGTGTCGGGCTCGGTGTTCGCGTCGAACGGGAGCGCGCCCGCGGTCTCCGACGGCGCGGTCTCCTCCGGCTCGGCCGGGGGCGGCGTGGTGGACGGGCTGCTGGCTGCCGTGCCGGCCGCCGGCTCGACGTCCCCGGTGCCGGCGCAGCCGACGAGGAGGACCGAGGAGATCAGGAGGGCGGGGACGACCCGGGAGGTGGCGCGCACACGGCACAGCCTCGCATCCGGACACCCCCGCGCAGGGGAGCCACGACAGGCATGTATTGTTCTCGCTGCCCCCGGCGAACACGAGCCCCCATCGTCTAGCGGTCCAGGACGCCGCCCTTTCAAGGCGGTAGCACGGGTTCGAACCCCGTTGGGGGCACGCACGATCAGCACCACGAGCATGGCCCTGTAGCGCAGTTGGTTAGCGCGCCGCCCTGTCACGGCGGAGGTCGCGGGTTCGAGTCCCGTCAGGGTCGCTTTTCCGGTGGAGACGCCGGGAGGGGCAGGTAGCTCAGTCGGTACGAGCGCTCGCCTGAAAAGCGAGAGGTCGGCGGTTCGACCCCGCCCCTGCCCACACTCGCAGCCACGAACGGGCCCGGCAGTTGCCGGGCCCGTTCTGCGTTCCTCAGACCCGGCTGCGGTCGGCCGCGACCTGCGCGTAGACCTCGCCGTGCACGTCGCGCACCGCGGCCCGTTGCCCCTCGCGCCAGACCCGGTCCGCCGGCCGCGGCATGGGGCGGGTCAGCGCCGCCCCGATCGCGGCGGTCAGCGACACCGGGTCCAGCCCGCCGCGCTCGTCGTGGGCGTACGGCACGACCTCGGACCACTGGTCGGCGAACCAGCCGCAGCCGGGCGCCACCACGCGGGTGCCGACGTCCCGGCAGATCTCCACGTCCCGGGAGTGGGTGCCGCACCGTTCGGGGAGCACGGCCGCGTGCAGCTGCTGCAGCTGGGCCGACCACTCCCCGGCCCGGTAGGGGGTCAGCTCGACGGCGCCCTCCTCGGCCAGCGCGACGACGCCGGGGTCCAGCCCCGGGGCCGCGACGTCCTCGACGAGCACCCGCAACCGCCCGCCGCCGGAGACGGCGCCGGAGAGCGCGGCCCGGACCAGGAGCAGGGGGTCGGGCACCGCCTCGGACGCGGCACCCAGCCGCACGCCCACCAGGCCGCGCTCGGCCCCGAGCTCGGGGTCGGCGGCGGCGACCGAGGGGTGCGCGACCACGATCGCGGTCCGGCCGTACGCCTCGGCGATCTCGTCGGCGGCCCCCGGCGTGAGGGTGAACACCACCTCGGCGGTGGCCAGGGCCGCCGCGAGGAGCGCCTGGTGCCGGCCGGGCGGTGCGTGCGGCTCCTCGCGCAGCCCGTGGACGGTGACGACCAGCGGCACGCCCAGCCGCTGCAGCTGCTCCGCCCACGCCTCGAGCGCGGACGCCTCCAGGTGGCCGTAGCCGGCGTGCAGGTGGACGACGTCGACCTCGTCCACGTGGGCGGCGAGGTAGCCGGCGTCCAGCCAGGGGCTGGGCTCGGCGCCCGTGCCGACGCGGACCGCCCCGGCGGGCAGGACGGCGTCGACGTAGGGGTCGGCGTGCGGGATCGACACGACGCGGATGCCGGCCCCCGGTGTCGGGGGCAGCCCCGCGCGCGGGGGGTCTGCATGGGTCACGCGACGGTGCGTCTCCTCGTGCGGTCGGGCGCTGCAACTTCGGCGACGGTGCGCGCTCGACGTCAGGACCGGACCCGCGGGATCGAGCCGATCAGAGGGGTCCTTCCTACCCCGGCGTTCGCCGGACCAATCCGCGACCGACTCCATCGGGTGAGCCGGCGTGACCGGCCCGTCACCTCGCCGGGGGGTGCCCCTGCTCCCGGGCGGTGGCATAGGCCGGCGCCCGGAACCGCGCCATGGGCCCGGTGGCCGCCAGACCGGGAGGTGCGTTCCGGACGGCGTCGAAGCGGATCGGCGGGTCCAGGGGCCGGCCCGCGCCCGTGCCGCGCAGGTGGGCGAAGGTCCGCCACTCCCCCGTGCCGATGGCTGCGGCGAGGTCGAAGGCGATCCCGCCGGCGGCGGCCGCGCGGGCCACCGGCTCCGGGTCGGAGGGCGCCGTGGCGGTCGCCGGGAGGGCGGCGACGCGCACCGGCCCGGCGGCCGACCGGTAGGCCATGATCGAGCTGTAGGGAACGGCCGCGTCGCTCCGCGGCACCGGGACCAGGCGGGTGAGCGGCCCGCGGCCGGTGCTCGACAGCAGCAGGTCGACCGGGCTCCCGTCGTCGCCGGTCAGCCGTACGGCAAGGCCCAGGACGTCCGGCAGCGGCGCCGGCAGGCCGGCGCCTCGGCTCATCCGCACGAGGACCTGCTCGGTGCCGACCGCGTCCAGCCACGGGACGCCGAAGGGCGGCGTGCCCCCGTGCCGCTCGACCACGGCGTCCAGCACCGCGCCGCGGGGGTGCATGGGCCTGCCCCCGCGCCACCGCGCCACCAGTCCGAGCGGCACGGCCACCACCTGACCCGCCAGCTCCGCCAGTCCCGTCACGGCGCCCCCCGTCCTCATCGGCCCGTCGGGCTACCCGCCCCGCGCCGCGCCAATCGGCGCCCGGGCCCGCACGCCGGGGCCGGGCGGCCGGGCGGCCGGCGGAAGCTGTGGCTCCCGCGCAGTGGGCGCCCGGCGGCGAGTTGTGCGCATGTCGGCGCCGATGTTCGGATAGTTCTGCCGGGTGACAGGGAGCGGTCCGGCACTTACGTTGAGTACATGCTCTCGACGCTCCTGGTCATCGGTGGTGTGCTGGTCGGCCTCCTCGTGCTGCTGGCCGTGATCGTGAGCCTCAGTGCCCGCCCCGCCACCACCACCCGGAGCGCCGGCACCGCCCCCCGCTCCCCCGGCTGGGTCGCCGACGCCGGCCGGCCGCACCCCGACGCGTGGTCGCCCCTCACCTCCACGACGACCAGCGAGATCCCCGCGATCCGCTGATCCCAGGACCCGGGGTCCCGGCGGCTGCGACGGCGCGCCGCCGGGACCCGACGGCCGCAGCGGTCAGCCGGCCGCCATCAGCTCCGCGGCCCGCTCCCCGACCAGCACGGCGGTCAACGCCGGCCCACGCGACGGGACGGCGGGCAGCACGGACGTGTCGGCCACGCGCAGCCCGTCGACACCCCGCACCCGCAGCCGCTGGTCCACGACCGCGAGCGGATCGCCCTCCGGCCCCATCGGCGCCGACCCGCTGAGGTGGACGGCCGTGGTCAGCCGGCCGTGGATCCAGCGGTCCAGCGCGGCGTCGTCGGCGAGCACCGCCTCCCCCGGGTCGGCTCCGGGACGCCCGACCTCGGCGAGCGCCGCGGTGCGCATCAGCCGGGCGGCCAGCCGGACCCCTGCCCGCATCCGCTCCCGGTCGACCGGCTCGGCCAGGTGCCGGTAGTCCACGACCGGGGGCCGGGCCGGATCGGCCCCGTCGAGCGCCAGCCGGCCGCGCCCCTCGGGGCGCTGCAGCGACACCCCGAACTCCACTCCCGACCCGGCCGGAGCGGGCTCGCCGGCCATCACCTGGGCGAACGGCGCCAGCCAGGGCAGCACCTCCAGGTCGCCGGGCCCCGCCCCGTCCCCGGACCGGGCGTGCAGGACGCCGTGCAGGGGCGCCTGCCCGACCCCCGCGGTCACCCCGTCGCCGGGCTGGAAGGGCAGGTAGACCAGCGGGTGGTCCGAGCACCGGGTCCCCACCCCGGGGGCGTCGACCAGCACCTCGACACCGGCTGCCCGCAGCGCCGCGGCCGGGCCGATGCCGGAGAGCAGCAGCAGGTGCGGTGAGCCGACCGCGCCGGCGCTCAGCACCACCTCCCCGGCCCGGACGTCGCCGGCCGTGGTGCGCACGCCCACGGCCCGGCCGCCCGCCACCAGGACGCGCAGCACCCGCACGCCGCCGCGCACGGTCAGCCGGGAATGCCCGCGGCGCGGCGCCAGGTACGCGTCGGCCGTGCTGATCCGGACCCCGTCGACGACGTTGCGCGGCAGCGGCCCGTGACCCGGCGGTCCCCCGCCGTTCTTGTCCGTCTCGACCGGGAACCCCAGCTCGCCGGCCGCGGAGCCGAACGCCGCGGCCAGCGGCGGCCCGGCCGCCGGTCGCCGCACCGGCATCGGGCCGTCGGCGCCGTGCAGCCCGGAGGGGCCGAAGTCCAGGTCGCTCTCCAGCCGCCGCAGCGCCGGGAGCAGCCGGCCCCAGCCCCACAGGTCGTTGCCCGCCGCGGCCCATCCGTCGGCGTCGGCCGGCGTGGGCCGCACGAAGTACCCGGCGTTCACCGCGCTGGAGCCGCCCACCACCCGACCCCGCGGCACGGAGATGCGCCGCCCGCCCGGCAGCAGGCCGGGCAGGTCCCAGTTCGCGGGGTGCCCGGGCACCGCCGCTTTCAGGCTCGTGGCGTCCCGCAGGTCGCCGGGGACCTCCCGGTGGTCCGCGCCGGCCTCGAGGAGCAGCACCCGCCGGCCGGCGTCGGCCAGCCGCGCGGCCAGCGGGCAGCCCGCCGTCCCCGCGCCGACCACCACGACGTCCCAGTGCTCAGCCACCGGGAAGCCCGAGCACCCCCGGCAGGTCGAGCCGCAGGACCTTGCCGGTGGAGGTGCGGGGCAGGTCGGGGAGCCGGTGCAGCGACTTGGGCCGCTTCGCCGGTGCCAGGCGCTCCCGCGCCCAGGCGGTCAGCTCGGCGGCGTCGGCCCCGCCCACGAAGGCGGCCACGACCCGCTGGCCCCAGTCGGCGTCGGGCACCCCGAACACCGCGCTCTCCACCACGTCCGGATGGGCGTCGAGGACCGCCTCCACCTCGGCCGGGTAGACGTTCACCCCGCCGGAGATGACCAGGTCCTCCCGGCGGCCGTCGAGCCAGACCACGCCGTCGTCGTCGACCCGCCCGAGGTCCCCCACCGTGACCAGGTCCCCGCGCCACGCCGCCACCGTCTTCTCGGGAGCGCGCCAGTACTCGAACCGGGCCCAGCGGGGCACCGCGCACCACAGCTGGCCGCGCTCGTCGGTCTCCAGCCGCCGGCCGGGGCGGGCCCGGCCGACGCTGCCGGGGTGCGCCAGCCAGTCCTCGGGCGAGCAGACGGTGAACTGGGCCTCGGTGGACCCGTAGAACTCCCACACGCTGCCTTCGGGCAGCGCCGCCAGGACCGCCCGCTTCAGCGGCGCGGGGCACGGCGCCCCGGCGTGCACCAGCCGGCGGAACGAGGACCAGTCGATGTCGTCGCGGGCGAGCAGCCGCTGCAGGTGCGTGGGCACGCAGAACGCCGTCGTCGGGCGGAGGCCGGAGATCGTCTCCGCGGCGCGGGTGGCGTCGAACGGCCCGGGCAGCAGCACCTCGCCGCCGGCCAGCAGGGTGTGCGCCGCGAACCGGAGCGGGGCGCTGTGGTGCAGCGGCGAGAGCACCAGGTGCCGGTCGGCGGGGCCGAAGCCCCACAGCTCGATCTCCTCCCGGGCCAGCGCCCGGGCGTCGTCCTCGTCCAACACCCCGGACCACACGCCCTTGCGGCGCCCGGTGGTGCCCGACGTGTAGTGCATCGGCCGGGCCAAGGGCACCGGCGCGAGGTCGGTCTCCGCCTCTCCCAGGAGGCGGGCGGGGTCCCCGCCGACGTCGAGGGCGGCGTCGGCGTCGGCGGCCAGCTCGGCGCGCTCCCCGCCGGGCAGCGCGGGATCCAGGACCACCGGCACGATGCCGGCGCGCAGCGCGCCCAGGACGACCGCGAGCAGCGCCGGCGAGGCGGCGGCCGACACCAGCAGCCGGTCCCCCGGGCCCAGGCCGGCGGCGGCCAGGCCCGCGGCGGCGCGCCGCTGGTCGCGGGCGCTCTCCGCGGCGGTCACGAGCGCGACGCCGGTCATGCCGCCCGCACCCGGCCGTCGGCGCCGAGCTCGACCCGCCCCTCGGCGGCCAGCTTGTCGAGAGTGGCGCGGGTCGACTGCGCCGCGGCCGGCCACACCGCGCGCGACACCTCCGCGTAGACGACCGCGACCAGCTCGTCGACGCTGCCCGCGCCGCCGGCCAGCGCGTCGAGCAGCTGCTGCTCCCGGTGGGCGCGGTGGGCGAGGTAGAAGTCGAGCACCGCGCCGGGGTCGTCGGTCAGCTCCGGGCCGTGCCCGCAGTAGAGGGCGCTGGGGCCCAGGTCGTGGACCCGCCGCAGCGACTCGAGGTAGGCCACCACGTCGCCCTCGGGATGGGTGACCACCGACGTGCCGCGGCCCAGCACGTGGTCGCCCACGAGGACCGCGCCGGACTCCAGCCGGAAGGCCAGGTGGTCGGCGGTGTGCCCGGGTGTGGGGACGACGTCGATCGACGTGCCGGCCAGCCGCAGCCGCTCCCCGGGCTCCAGGACCCGGCCGCCGGGGCCGGCGACGTCCGGCGCGGCCGCCGCGACCGGGGCGGCGAACCGGGCTCCCCAGGGCAGCGCGGCGTCGGCGTGGTCGCCGTGGTGGTGGGTGACCAGGACGGCGACGCACCGCGCGCCGCGGGCGGCGAGCGCCTCCTCGACCGCGGCCAGGTGAGCGGGCTCGTCCGGGCCCGGGTCGACGACCACCGCCCGCCCGCTGCCCGGCTCCCCGACGACGTAGGTGTTGGTGCCGTCGAGGGTCATCGGCGAGGGGTTGGACGCGAGCACCCGGGTGACCAGGGGCTCCAGCGGGGCGGTGCGCGGCAGGGCGCCGGGCGCGGGCAGGCCCCAGGAGTTCCGGGGATCGGTCGGGACGGCCACGACGGGCACGCTAGCCGCGCCGCCCCCGGGATGCGCACCCGGCGACTACCCTCCGGCACATGCGCCGATCGCTGCTCCGCTCCGGGGTCCTCCCCGCTGCCGCCGTCCTCGTCCTCCTCGCCGGCTGCGGCGGCTCCGACGACGAGGCGTCCACCGCCGCGCCGGAGGAGACCTCCGCCAGCGAGACCACCGCCAGCGAGACCACCGAGAGCGAGGAGCCCACGGGCTCGGAGTTCTGCACCGAGGCGGCGAGCATCCAGGAACGGATCAACGGCAGCGCCGCCGCGGCCGGTGACCCCAGCCAGCTCCCGCAGATCTTCCGCGAGGCGGCCGAGGAGATCCGCGCCATCGAGGCGCCCTCGGAGCTGGAGCAGGACTGGGGCGCGCTCGCCGACGGCGCCGAGCAGTTCGCCACGACGCTCGAGGACGTCGACCTCACCGACCCCAACGCCCTGGCCACCCTGCAGGAGCAGCTGGCCCCGCTGGAGCAGCAGCTCACCAGCGCGTCGACGAACGTGCAGAACTACCTGGTCGAGGAGTGCGACATGGAGATGCCCGCCGAGGAGAGCGCGCCCGCGACCTGAGCCCCGCCGTCCCGCTCGTGGCGGCCCACCGGGGGCCGCCACGAGGGCGGGGCAGAGGGCCCGCGGTCAGCCGCCGCAGCCGCCGACGCGCACGCCCCGCGCGTTGAGCCACGGCACCGGGTCGACCTGACCGCCGTACATCCGCCCGTTCGGGTGCACCTCGAAGTGCAGGTGCGGGCCGGTGGACTGCCCGCGGTTGCCCACCTCCGCGATCTGCTCCCCCGCCGAGACGCGCTCGCCGGCGGAGACGAAGTAGCGGTGCACGTGGCCGTACACGGTGACCGCGCCGTCGTCCCCCTCGATGTAGACGGCGTAGCCGAAGCCGGTGGCCGTGCCGGCCCGGCGCACGACCCCGCTGGTGGCCGCGTAGACCGGGGTGCCGATCGGGGCCGCGATGTCCACGCCGCCGTGCAGGGCGCCCCAGCGCATGCCGTAGCAGCTCGAGACCCGGCCCGACGTCGGCTTCACGTAGCCGCGGCCCCCGCCGCCGCCGCCGGCGCTGCCGCCCTGGCTCCCGGTGCCGCCGGAACCGCCGCTCCCGGCCGCGGCGTCGCGCGCGGCGGCGGCCGCGGCCGCGGCCTCGCGGGCGGCCTGCTCGGCCGCGGCCCGCGCGGCGGCCTCCTCGGCGGCCCGCTGGGCCACCCACTCGTCGTAGGCGTTCCGCGCGCCCTGCAGCTCCAGCAGCTGGATCTGCGCGGCCTGCAGCTGCTGCTCGTACTGCGCCTTCTCGGCGGCCACCTGCTCGTAGGCGGACTGGTGGGCGGCCAGCTGGGCGTCGGCGGCCTCCTTCGCCGCCTGCGCCGCGTCCTCCGCGGCGGCGCGCTCGTCGCGCGTGGCGCGGGCGACCGAGTCGGCGTTGGCCTGGCGCACGCGGGCGGTCTCCAGCTCGCCGAGGACGTCGAGCTCGTTGTCGGCGACGTAGTCCAGCAGCGCGGCGCGCTGGATCAGCTCCCCGGGCCCCGCGGAGTCCAGCAGGGCCGCGGAGCTGCTGAGCGCGGAGCCCTGCATGTAGCTGTCCCGGGAGAAGTGCGCGATCCGCGCCTCGGCCGCGGCGACCTGGTCGGCGGCGGCACGCAGCTCGACGGCTGCCTGGTCGGCCGCCTGCTGCGCCAGGAGCAGCTCCTCCTCGGCGATCAGGTAGGCGGTGCCGGCCGCCTCGGCCTGGACGCCGACCCGCTCCAGCTCGGACTCCGCGGCGGCGACGAGCGCCGCGATCCGGCCGACCTCGGCGGCGGCGGCCTGCTGCCGCGCCGTGGCCTCACCGAGCTGGCTGTCGCTCGGGTTGGGCGGCGGCGGCGCAGCTCCCGCGGGAACGGCGGGGACCAGCAGCGCGGCTGCGGTGAGCACGCCGATGACGGCGGTGCGCAGGGCCCGGGCCGGGCGACGCTGGGACATGGGTTCGCTCCCTGGGGAAGAGGGTGGGCGGGGTGTGGCCCGCGAACGGTCCCATCGTCACCGGTGGTCACAAAGGCAACACGCGGCACTCGTGGCACGCCGCAACAAGAACGATGAGTGACCGTCCCGTTGCGATCAGTATGTCGACATCGGCGGCGAGGCATCCGCGCCGGTCAGCTGTCCGGGCGCTCCAGCTCGTGGGCGAGCGCGTCCAGCTCCGCCCCGCCGGCCATCAGGGCGGTCAGCTCCGCGCGGCTGATGTCGGCCTTGGCGAACTCCCCCATGCTCCGCCCCCGGTTCAGCACCAGGAAGCGGTCGCCCACGGGGTGGGCGTGGTGCGGGTTGTGGGTGATGAGCACGACGCCGACCCCGCGGTCCCGGGCCTGCGCCACGTAGCGGAGCACCACCCCGGCCTGCTTGACCCCGAGCGCCGAGGTGGGCTCGTCGAGGATCAGCACCCGGGCACCGAAGTGCACCGCCCGGGCGATCGCGACCGACTGCCGCTCACCGCCGGAGAGGGTGCCCACCGGCTGGTCGGGGTCGCGGATGTCGATGCCCATGGCCGCCAGCTCCCGGCGGGTGACCTCCTTGGCCCGCGCGGCGTCGAACCGGCGGAAGGGGCCCCGGCCGCGGGTGGGCTCGGCCCCCAGGAAGAAGTTCCGCCAGATCGACATCAGCGGGATCATCGCCAGGTCCTGGTAGACGGTGGCGATGCCGGCGTCCAGCGCCTCCCGCGGCGAGCCGAAGTCGGCCGGCCTCCCCTCGAGCAGCACCGAGCCGCGGTCGGTCGGGTGCACCCCGGAGAGGATCTTGATCAGGGTCGACTTGCCGGCGCCGTTGTCGCCGAGGACGCAGGTGACCTCCCCGGCGCGCACGGCCGTGCTGACGCCGTCCAGGGCGATCACCGAGCCGTAGTCCTTGCCGACGTCCCGCAGCTCGAGCAGCGGGGCTGCAGCGCCCCCGCCCACCCCGCCGGTCATCGCCGGGCCGCCTCGGCGGAGCGCCGGACGAACCGGTTGGCCAGGACGGCGAGCAGCAGCATCGCGCCCAGGAAGAAGTAGAACCAGTCGGCGTCCCAGCGCAGGTACGGGATGCCCAGCTGCGTCATGCCGAAGATCAGCGCGCCGAGCGAGGCCCCGATGGCCGAGCCGAAGCCGCCGGTGAGCAGGCAGCCCCCGATCACCGCCGCGACGATGTAGATGAGCTCCTGACCGATGCCGGTGTTGGCCTGCACCGAGGTGAGCCGGACGGCCAGCGTAGTCCCGACGAACCAGGCCGCGGCCGCCGTCGTCATGAACAGCGTGATCGTCGTCCGCCGGGCCGGGACGCCGACGTTGCGGGCGGCCACGTCGTCCCCGCCGGTGGCGAACACCCAGTTGCCGAAGCGGGTGCGCAGCAGCACCCAGCTGCCGACGGCGGTGAACAGCAGCCACCACAGCACCGCGACCCGGACCTCGGCCCCCAGGATCTCCAGGCGGGAGGCGAAGACCCACTCGGCGGCCGCGTAGCCGGGCGCCTCGTCGATGCCGCCGACGGTGACGGTGTCGGTGAACAGCTTCGTCAGCCCCAGGTTCAGCCCCTGGAGCATCAGGAACGTGCCCAGCGTGATGATGAAACTGGGCAGCCCGGTGCGGGTGACCAGCCAGCCGTTGCCGAACCCGATCGCCAGGGCCACCACCAGGGCGACGCCGATGGCCACCCACAGGTTCTGCCGGAACTCGACGGCGACGATGCCGACGGTGAGCGCGGTCGTGCCGGTCATGACGCCGGCGGAGAGGTCGAAGTGCCCGCCGATCATCAGCAGCGCGACCGCGACCGCCATGATCCCCAGCGTCGAGGCCGGGTCGAGCCAGTTGGCGATCCCCCGCGGGGACCGGAACGGCTCCGACTGCGCGGCGAAGAACGCGAACACCGCCACCGCCCCCACCAGCGCGCCGAGCTCCGGCTTCACCAGGAGACGGCGCAGCGGGCCGGCGGCGGTGATCCGCTCGTCGGCCGGCCGCTCCGCCGGGGCGGCGGTCTGCCGGGTGCTCAGCGCGTGCCGGCCGAGGCCAGGTCGGCGATCTCGTCGACGTTACCGGCGTCCACGATCCCGGGACCGGTGAGGACCGGCTGCCCGCCGCCGACGGTGTTCAGGTTCTCGGCGTACAGCTGGAGCATCACGATCGGCAGGTAGCCCTGCTCGTACTGCTGCTGGTCGACGGCGAAGGCGATGGAGCCGTCCTGGATGCCGGCGATGACGTCCTCGTTGAGGTCGAAGGTGGCGATCCGCGCGTCGGAGCCGGCGTCCTGCGCGGCCTCGGCCGCGACCGCGGCCACCGCCGAGTTGAGCGTGAGCACGCCGTCGATCGCGGGGTCGCTCTGCAGGGCGGAGGTGATCGCCGACTGCGCGCCGGGCAGGTCGTTGATGTCGACCTGCAGGGTCTCGAAGGTTCCGCCGAAGCCCTCGGCCGCGCCGGCGCAGCGCTGATCCAGGCCGACGTTGCCGGCCTCGTGGATGACGCACAGGACGCTGCCGGCGCCCTCCTCGGCCAGCCGGGTGCCGGCGCCCTGGCCGGCGATCCGCTCGTCCTGCCCGACGTGGCCGATGGCCCCGAACTCGGTGGCCCGCTCGCCCCCGGAGTTGATCGTGACGACCGGGATGCCGGCCTCCACGGCGCCCTCGATCGAGTCCTGGAGCGCATCGGGGTTGGCCATCGACACCACGATGCCGTCGACGTCCTGGTTCACCGCCGCGTCGATCAGCTGCGCCTGGCGCTGCGGGTCGCCGTCGCTCTGGTAGTCCACCTCGATGCCGAGGTCCTCCCCCGCCGCCTCCGCGCCGTTCTGGACGACGTCCCAGAAGGCGTCGCCGGCAGCGCCGTGGGTGATCACCGAGAAGGTGAGGTCGCCACCGGCGGCGGCCCCGCCGCCCGCGGGCTCGTCGTCCCCACCGCCACCGCCCCCGGTGGTGCAGGACGCGAGGAGCAGGGGCGCGGCCACGGCGAGCGCCAGCAGTCGCTTGGGTGCGGCCATCGAGATCCTCCTGTGCCCGCGGGCCGGCGCCCGCGCATTCGTTGCCCAGGATCATGCCCCCCGCCCTCCGGCGGGATGCGGCGGAGGCACCGGCGTGGCTCCGCGCTCCTCCGACCGGGCGAATCCGCGGCGGCGATCTAGGCTCCGGAGTCGTGGACGTCATGGGATCCGGTCATGAGCAGGTCGTGTTCTGCAGCGATCCCGGATCGGGGCTGCGGGCGATCATCGCCGTCCACTCCACGGCCCTCGGGCCGGCGCTCGGAGGCACGCGCTTCTACCCCTATCCGAGCGAGGACGCCGCGGTCGCCGACGCGCTGCGGCTCTCGGCGGCCATGACGTACAAGAACAGCCTCGCCGGCCTGGACCTCGGCGGCGGCAAGGCCGTGATCATCGGCGATCCGCGCACCGGGAAGACCGAGGCCCTGCTCCGCGCCTACGGCCGGTTCGTCCAGTCCCTGGGCGGCCGTTACCTCACCGCCTGCGACGTCGGCACCACGAATGCCGACCTCGACCTCGTCGCGCGGGAGACCCGCTACGCGCACGGCCGGTCGGAGGCCTACGGCGGGTGCGGGGACTCCTCGGTGCTGACCGCCTACGGCGTCTTCCAGGGCATGCGGGCCGCCGCGCAGCACTGCTGGGGATCGCCCTCGCTCGCCGGCCGCACCGTCGCCGTGGCGGGCGTGGGCAAGGTCGGCTCCTGGCTGGTCGGCCACCTCGCCGACGACGGCGCCGACGTGGTCGTCACCGACGTGGACCCCGAGGCGGTGCGGCGGCTGCAGGCCCGGCACCCGGGGGTGCGCGCCGTCGCCGACACCGCGACCCTGGTGCGGACGCCGCACGACGTCTACGCGCCGTGCGCGCTGGGCGGGGCGCTGGACGAGGAGACGGTCGAAGCGCTGCCGGGGCGCGTGGTCTGCGGCGGGGCCAACAACCAGCTCGCCACGCCGGAGGCCGCCGAACGGCTCCGCGGGCGCGGCATCCTCTACGCCCCCGACTTCCTGGTGAACGCCGGCGGGGTCATCCAGGTGGAGGACGAGCGGCACGGCTTCTCCTTCGAGCGGGCGCAGGCCAAGGCCTCCGGCATCCACGACGTCGCGCTCCGGGTGTTCGCGCTCGCCGACGCCGAGGGCATCTCCCCGGCGGTCGCCGCCGACCGGCTGGCCGAGGAGCGGATCCGTTCGGTCGGCCGGCTGGCCACCATTCGGCTCTGAGCTCCGTGGGTGACCGATGTCACCGCGCCCGCCACGCGACGGGCGGCGGCGCGTCGGTGCACCCCGGTCACCCGGCGGACACGGCCGTGATCAGCATGGATGCGCGGCCCGGCCACGGCGTTCCCACCTGCGGGGATGCCCGCCCCAGCGGCCTCGGCACGCCGCCGGGCAGCGCCACCCCGCCCTCCCGGGGGAGGGGCGTATGCCCGCCGCCGATCCGTGTCGTAGTGTTGTCCGAGACATAGTCACTCAGTCGGGGTCGCCACGCGGGCCGCATCAGCCGCTTGGCTGAGCCTCCGCACTCCGTAACGAGGGGGTCGAGCCGATGGGGCGCGGCCGAGCGAAGGCCAAGCAGACACGCGTGGCCCGTGAGCTCAAGTACAGCTCACCCAACACCGACCTCACCGCGCTGCAGCGCGAGCTGGCCGGCTCGTCATCGACGTACACCGCGCCCAGCGCGGCGGACGACGACGACGAGGACGACGACGAGTACGCCGATCGTTGGGCGGACGACGACACGGACGACGACTGGGCGGCCAGCCGCTGACCGGCGGCTGACTCCCCGTTCCTCCGTCGCACACCACGACACCGCGGCCCCCCGGGGCAGCGGTGTCGTGGTGTTCCGCCCGGTACCGGGCCTCGGCGGGCTCACGCCACGGTGGGCCTCCGCCACGGTGGGGGCAGGGGGTCCGTCAGCGGCGGTAGGTGCCGGTGAGCTCCGCGGCGGGCGCCGCCTCGTCCGCGCGCCGCCGCACGGTCCCGGCGACCCAGGCGGGCACGCCGCGGGCGGCGAGCAGCGCCACCGCGGCGTCGGCCTGCTCCGGGGCGACGGCGGCGACCATCCCGACGCCGCAGTTGAAGGCCCGCTCGCTCTCCGCCCGGGGCACCCCGTGCTCCTCCATCAGCCGGACCGCGTCGGGCAGCGCCCAGGTGCCGCGGTCCAGCACCGCCTGCAGCCCGTCGGGGACCACCCGTGCGGTGTTGCCGGCCAGCCCGCCGCCGGTGATGTGCGCCAGCGCGTGCACCGTGTCCACGCCGAGCTCGGCGACCAGGGCCAGGCAGTCGAGGGCGTAGATGCGGGTGGGCTCGAGCAGCTCCTCGCCCAGCGGCCGGTCGAGCCCGGCCGGCGTCGCGTGCAGGTCGAGCCCCGCGGCGCCCACCACGTGGCGCACCAGCGAGTAGCCGTTGGAGTGGAAGCCCGACGACGCCATCGCGACGACGGCGTCGCCCTCGCGCACCCGCTCGGGGCCCAGCACCGCGTCGGCCTCGACGACGCCGACCGCGGTGGCCGCGAGGTCGTACTCGTCGGCGTCCATCAGGTCGCCGTGCTCCGCGGTCTCCCCGCCCACCAGGGCGGCGCCGGCCTGGGTGCAGCCCGCGGCGATGCCGGTGACGATGGCGGCGATCCGCTCGGGGACGACCTTTCCGCAGGCCACGTAGTCCTGGAGGAACAGCGGCTCGGCCCCGCAGGCGACGAGGTCGTCGACGACCATCGCCACCAGGTCGATGCCCACCGTGTCGTGCCGGTCCAGCTGCCGCGCCAGGGCGATCTTGGTGCCGACGCCGTCGGTGGAGGACGCCAGCAGCGGCCTGCGGTACTTCTGGGTGTCCAGGGCGAACAGCCCGGCGAACCCGCCGAGCCCGCCGACCACCTCGGGCCGGTTGGTGCGCTCGACCGCCGCCCGCATCAGGGTGACGGCGCGCTCCCCGGCGTCGATGTCGACGCCGGAGGCCGCGTAGGTGAACTCCTCGCGCACTCCTCGGCCGGTGCTCACGGGCGGCGCAGCGCGTCCTCGGCGCCACCGGGGATCGCCGCGCTGCCGGCCTGCTGACCGGTCCAGCCGCTCACCGCGCGCTGGCCGATCCCCTCCAGGACGTGCTTCCCGAGCACCTCGGGAGTGCCCAGGTCGATCGGGTACTCGCCGGTGAAGCAGGCGGTGCACAGCCGGTTGACCGGCTGCTCGGTCGCGGCGATCAGCCCCTGCTCGGAGACGTAGCCGAGGGAGTCGGCGTTGATGGAGGCGCGCACCCCGTCGATGTCCAGCCCGTTGGCGATCAGCTCGGCACGGCTGGCGAAGTCGATGCCGTAGAAGCACGGCCACTTCACCGGCGGCGAGGAGATGCGGACGTGCACCTCGACCGCGCCGGCCTCCCGCAGCATGCGGATCAGCGCGCGCTGGGTGTTGCCGCGCACGATCGAGTCGTCGACGACGACCAGCCGCTTGCCCCGGATGACGTCGCGCAGCGGGTTCAGCTTCAGCCGGATGCCCAGCTGCCGGATCGTCTGGCTCGGCTGGATGAAGGTGCGGCCCACGTAGGAGTTCTTCACCAGGCCGAGGCCGTAGGGGATCCCGGACGCCTCGGCGTAGCCGACGGCGGCCGGGGTGCCCGACTCCGGCACCGGGATGACCAGGTCGGCCTCGGCCGGGTGCTCCTTGGCCAGCCGGCGGCCGATCTCGACCCGGGCGGCGTGCACGCCACGGCCGGAGATCGTGGTGTCGGGCCGGGCGAGGTAGACGTACTCGAAGACGCAGCCCTTCGGCGCCGCCGGAGCGAAGTGCTGGCTGCGCAGGCCGTTCTCGTCGATCGCGATCAGCTCGCCGGGCTCCACCTCGCGCACCACGGAGGCGCCGACGATGTCCAGGGCGGCCGTCTCGCTGGCCACCACCCAGCCGCGCTCCAGCCGACCGAGCACCAGCGGACGGACCCCCTGCGGGTCGCGGGCCGCGTACAGGGTGTCCTCGTCCATGAAGGTGATCGAGAAGGCGCCGCGCAGCTGCGGCAGCACCTCCATCGCGGCCGCCTCGACCGAGATGTCCTGGTAGGAGGCGATCAGCGCCGTCACCAGGTCGGAGTCGGTGGTGGCGGCGAAGGCGCCCGGGACACCGGCGTCGGCGGCCCGGCTGGCCAGCTCGGCGGTGTTCACCAGGTTCCCGTTGTGACACAGCGCCAGCCCGGTGCCGGCCTCGGTCGTCCGGAACGTGGGCTGCGCGTTCTCCCACGTGGAGGAGCCGGTGGTGGAGTACCGGGTGTGGCCCACGGCCAGGTGGCCGCGCAGGCTGCCCAGGGTCGCCTCGTCGAACACCTGGCTGACCAGGCCGAGGTCCTTGTAGACGACGACGGAGGCCCCGTCGGACACCGCGATGCCGGCCGCCTCCTGCCCGCGGTGCTGGAGGGCGTACAGACCGAAATAGGTCAGCTTCGCGACCTCCTCCCCCGGCGCCCAGACCCCGAAGACGCCACAGGCGTCCTGGGGACCGGGGAACTGGGGGTCGAGGTCGTGCGTCAGCCGTCCATCACCGCGAGGCACGGGTCGAGCGTACCGGCGCGGGGCGCTTCTCCCGGCGCCGAGGTGGTGTCCCGTGTCACCCGGGCCTCAGCGGACGTTCGACAGCTCCGCCGCGATCGTCGTGTCGTCGCCGTGCCCGGTGCGCACCACGGTGTCGCCGTGCAGACTGAGCAGCTGGGCCCGGATCGAGTTCACGATGGTCGGGTGGTCGCTGAACGACCGGCCGGTCGCGCCGGGGCCGCCGCAGAACAGCGTGTCTCCGGTGAACACCGTCCGCAGGTCGGGAGCGTGCAGGCAGGTGCTGCCCGGCGAGTGGCCGGGGGTGTGCAGCGCCGTCAGCGTCACGCCGGCCACGCGGAAGCGGCTGCCGGCCCGCAGCTCCTCGTCGGGCGCGGCGTCCGGGTGGGTCATGTCCCAGAGCATCCGGTCGGCGGGGTTGAACCAGATCGGGGCCCCGGTGGCCGCGCGCAGGGCCGGCGCGGCGGTGATGTGGTCGTTGTGCCCGTGCGTCAGGACGATCGCGGTGACCGTCCGGCCGCCGACCGCCTCGACGATCGGAGCGGCGTCGTGCGGGGCGTCGATGACCAGCACCTCGTCGTCGTCGCCGACGAGCCAGACGTTGTTCTCGACGTCGAAGTCCTGCCCGTCCAGGCTGAAGACGCCGGGGACGACGACCTTGTCGATGCGCGCGGCCATCAGAACACCACCACGGATCGCAGGACCTCGCCCTTGTGCATCTTGTCGAAGGCGCCCTCGACGTCGCCCAGCCCGATGGTCTCGGAGACGAAGGCGTCGAGGTCGAAGCGGCCCTGCAGGTAGAGGTCGACCAGCATCGGGAAGTCGCGGCTGGGCAGGCAGTCGCCGTACCAGGAGGACTTGATCGCCCCGCCCCGGCCGAAGATCTCGATCGCCGGCAGGGTGACCTCCATGCCCGGGGTCGGGACGCCGACCATCACCACCCGGCCGGCCAGGTCGCGGGCGTAGAACGCCTGCTCGAAGACCTTCGGATGGCCCACGGCGTCGATGGCGACGTCCACGCCGAAGCCGCCGGTGAGCGCCTTGATGGCCTCGACCGCGTCGGTCTCCTCCGAGTTCACCGTGTGGGTGGCGCCGAACTGCTTCGCCCACTCCAGCTTCCGGTCCTCGATGTCGACGGCGATGATCGTCGTCGCCCCGGCCAGCTTGGCGCCGGCGATCGCGGCGTCGCCCACCCCGCCGCAGCCGAAGACGGCGACGGTCTCACCACGCTGCACCTGGCCGGTGTTGATCGCGGCGCCGACGCCGGCCATCACGCCGCAGCCCAGCAGGCCGGCGGAGGCCGGCGGCGCGGCCGGGTCGACCTTGGTGCACTGCCCGGAGTGGACGAGCGTCTTCTCGGCGAACGCCCCGATGCCCAGCGCCGGGGAGAGCTCGGTGCCGTCGGTCAGCGTCATCTTCTGCGTGGCGTTGTGGGTGTTGAAGCAGTACTGCAGCTGCCCCTTGCGGCAGGCCCGGCACTCGCCGCAGACGGCGCGCCAGTTCAGGACGACGTAGTCGCCGACGGCGACGTTGCTGACGCCCTCGCCGACGGCCGACACCACACCCGCCGCCTCGTGGCCGAGGAGGAACGGGAAGTCGTCGTTGATGCCGCCCTCGCGGTAGTGCAGGTCGGTGTGGCAGACCCCGCACGCCTGCACGTCGACGACCGCCTCACCCGGCCCCGGGTCGGGGACCACGATGGTCTCCACCGTGACCGGCTGTCCCTTGCCGCGGGCGATGACGCCCTGCACCTCGTACGCCATGCGGTCGACCCTATGGCCCGCCGTGATGAGTCGCTTCGACGGCCGGAATTGACCACAGCGGGTCACATAGCGATCACGTTCGCATGTTGAATGTGCAATTTCTCCGATAAAGAACGTACGGTGCGCCCCGAAAGCGACCGATATCACAGACGATCGGGCGCGTCCCGGTCGTGCCCGTCCGATCACCTGTCCCATCCGCCCCCGGAGGTTCCCCCCGTGGCAGTACCCAGCTTCCTGGCCCGCGAGCGCATCGTCGCCCGGCCAGGCTTCAACCGGTGGCTCATCCCACCGGCGGCGCTCGCCGTGCACCTGTGCATCGGCCAGGCGTACGCCACCAGCGTCTACAAGGTCGCCCTCGTCGAGCACTTCGACGCCAGCCTGACCGCGATCGGCATCATCTTCTCGATCGCCATCGTGATGCTGGGCCTGTCGGCGGCCGTCTTCGGCACCTGGGTGGACAAGAACGGCCCGCGTGCCGCGATGTTCACCTCGGCCGTCTTCTGGGTCTCCGGCTTCCTCGTCGGCTCCCTCGGCATCTACACCGAGCAGCTCTGGCTCCTCTACCTCGGCTACGGCGTCCTCGGCGGCATCGGCCTGGGCATCGGCTACATCTCGCCGGTGTCCACGCTGATCAAGTGGTTCCCCGACCGCCCGGGCCTGGCCACCGGCATGGCGATCATGGGCTTCGGTGGTGGTGCGCTCATCGCCTCGCCGCTGTCCCGCCAGCTGATGAACTGGTACGACCCGAACTACGACCCGGCCGTCGCCGGCACGGTGCCCAGCGGCAACGCGGTCGCCGGGCTGTTCCTCACCCTGGGTCTGCTGTACCTGGTCTTCATGATGTTCGGCGCGTTCATCGTCCGCGTGCCGGCGGCGAACTGGCGGCCCGACGGCTTCGACCCGTCGACCGTCAAGGCCAAGTCGCTGGTCACCACCGAGAACGTGTCGGCCAACAACGCGATCAAGACGCCGCAGTTCTGGCTGCTGTGGACCGTCCTGTTCTGCAACGTGACCGCGGGCATCGGCATCCTCGAGCAGGCCGCCCCGATGATCCAGGACTTCTTCCGCACCGGTGAGACCTCCACGGTCCTCGCCGCCACGGCCGCGGGCTTCGTCGGCCTGCTCTCGCTGTTCAACATGGCGGGCCGGTTCGTGTGGTCGTCCACCTCGGACTACATCGGCCGCAAGCCGATCTACATGGTGTACCTCGGCGTCGGGATCATCCTGTACGTCATCCTGGCCACCCTGGGCAGCACGGCGACCTGGATCTTCGTCGTCACCGCCGCCATCATCATCAGCTTCTACGGCGGTGGCTTCGCCACGGTGCCGGCGTACCTGCGCGACCTCTTCGGCACCTACCAGGTGGGCGCCATCCACGGCCGGCTGCTGACCGCGTGGGCGGCCGCCGGTATCGCCGGGCCGCTGATCGTCAACGGCGTGCTCGACTCCCGGGGCACCCCGGGCCAGCTCGTCGCCGGTGACTACCGGCCCGCGCTGTTCATCATGGTGGGCCTGCTCGCCGTCGGCTTCGTCGCCAACCTGCTGATCAAGCCGGTGTCGGAGAAGTACTTCGAGCCCAAGCCGACCGACGTCCCGACCGCTGCGGCGGCCCCCGAGAGGAGCACCGTCCGATGAGCCACCCCGCGTCCACGGCCGGCGACCAGCCGACCACGCACACCCCCACGGGCCTCATCGCCTTCGCCTGGGCACTGGTGGGCGTCCCGCTGGCCTACGGCCTGTACAACACGATCAAGGCAGCCAGCGCACTCTTCGGCTGAGCCACCTGACCTCGACGCCCCCGTCCGCATCGCGCGGACGGGGGCGTCGTGCTGTGCACATCGTCGGCCTACCGGCCGACACGGCGGCCAGCTGCCGTCCCCCCGTTGCATCGAGCCCGTCCGCCGCACCCGGCGGGAACCCTCCGGGCCCTCCACCGGGCACTGCCGCCCGCAGGGCGGCTCACCGCAGAGGGCGCAGCGGCAGGTTCGCCGACAGGTCCGCCCGGTTGCCGCTGGCGGTGACCTTCCCCGCGGCCACGGCCTCGTCCCAGGTCGTCTGCCCGGTGGCCAGGCGCAGCCAGGTGGCGGCGTCGGTCTCGACGACGTTCGGCGGGGTGCCGCGGGTGTGCCGCGGCCCCTCGACGCACTGGACGGCGACGTGCGGCGGCACCCGCAGCTCCACCGATCGCCCCGGCACCTGCTGGGCCAGCCAGCGCGCCGTGGTCTTCACCGCGGCCCCGACCACGGCCCGCGGCGGCTGATCGGCCTCACCGGCCAGCCAGCCCCGCACCGGGTCGACCGCGGCCCGCAGCTCCTCGGCCGGGATCGGGGCCGGCATCAGGAGGTCGGGACGGTGCCCGCCGGGACGGTGGACGGCGTGCTGTGCTCCGGGCCGCCGAACAGCGCCGGGAGCGTCGCGCTCCAGGCCGCACGCAGCTCGGCGAGCGGCAGCTCCAGCCCGCCGGCCACGAGGGCGTCGCCGCCGGTGGTCCCGAGCTCGGTCACCGGCACCCCGGCCCAGCGCGCCGTCGTCTTCACGCCGCCGGGATCCGACGTCGTGACGATCGCCCGAGCCGTGGACTCGCTGAACAGCGCCGTGAACTGGTCCTCACCGAGCTCCAGCCGGGCACCCACGCCGTGGCGCAGCGCCGACTCGGCCAGCCCCTGGGCCAGCCCGCCGTCGGCCAGGTCGTGCGCGGAGCTGATCAGGCCCTCCCGGCCGACCGCGCCCAGCAGCTCCCCGAGCGCCCGCTCGGCGGCCAGGTCGACCGCCGGCGGCTTCCCGCCGAGGTGGCCGTGCACGACGCTCGCCCAGGCCGAGCCGCCGAACTCCGGCCGCGTCTCGCCGAGCAGCAGGACGGTCTCGCCGTCCTGCCGCCAGCCCGAGCCCACCCGGGTGCGCACGTCCTCGTGCACCCCGAGGACGCCGATGACCGGCGTCGGGTTGATCGGCACGTCGCCGGTCTGGTTGTAGAGGCTCACGTTGCCGCCGGTGACCGGCAGGCCGAGCTCGCGGCAGCCGTCGGCGAGGCCGCGCACGGCTTGCGCGAACTGCCACATGACCTCGGGCTCCTCGGGCGAACCGAAGTTGAGGCAGTTGGTGACGGCGAGGGGCTTCGCGCCGGAGACGGCGACGTTGCGGTAGGCCTCGGCCAGGTTCAGCTTGGCCCCGGCGTAGGGGTCCAGCCGGGCGTAGCGGGCGTTGCCGTCGAGGGAGAGCGCGATGCCGCGGTTGGACTCCTCGTCGATGCGCAGCACGCCGGCGTCGTCGGGCTGCGCCAGCACGGTGTTGCCCCGGACGTAGCGGTCGTACTGCTCGGTCACCCAGGTCTTGTCCGCGCCGTCCGGGCTGCTGACGACGGCGAGCCAGTGGGCCTGCAGCTCCGCGGGCGTCGTGGGCCTCGGCAGGTCCGCCGCGTCGTCGGCCTGCAGCGCGTCGAGGTCCCGCGGGCGGGCCATGGGGCGCTCGTAGACCGGGCCCTCGTGCGCCACGGTGCGCGGCGGGACGTCGACGATCCGCTCGCCGTGCCAGTCGACGGTCAGCCGGTCGCCGTCGGTGACCTCACCGATGACGGTGGCCAGCACGTCCCACTTCCGGCAGACGGCGAGGAAGGCGTCGACCTTGGCCGGCTCGACGATCGCGCACATCCGCTCCTGCGACTCGCTCATCAGGATCTCGGCGGGCGTCAGGGTGCTGTCGCGCAGCGGGACGGTGTCCAGGTCGACGTGCATGCCGCCGGTGCCGGCGCTGGCCAGCTCGGAGGTGGCGCAGGACAGTCCGGCGCCGCCGAGGTCCTGGATGCCGGTGACCAGGTCCTGGGCGAAGATCTCCAGGCACGCCTCGATGAGCAGCTTCTCGGTGAACGGGTCGCCCACCTGGACGCTGGGTCGCTTGGCCGGGCCCCCGGTGCCGTCCGACCGAGTGTCGAAGGTCTCGCTGGCCAGCACGCTGACCCCGCCGATGCCGTCGCCGCCGGTGCGGGCGCCGAAGAGGATCACCTTGTTGCCGGCGCCCTCGGCCTTGGCCAGGCGCACGTCCTCGTGCCTCATGACACCGACGCACAGCGCGTTGACCAGCGGGTTGCCGGCGTAGCAGTCGTCGAAGAGCAGCTCGCCGCCGATGTTGGGCAGGCCCAGGCAGTTGCCGTAGCCGCCGACCCCGGCGACGACGCCGGGCAGCACGCGGGCGGTGTCGGGGGCGTCGGCCCGGCCGAAGCGCAGGCTGTCCATGACCGCGATCGGGCGGGCGCCCATGGTCAGGATGTCGCGGACGATGCCGCCGACGCCCGTGGCCGCGCCCTGGTACGGCTCGACGTAGCTGGGGTGGTTGTGCGACTCGACCTTGAAGGTGACCGCGTAGCCGTCCCCGACGTCCACGACGCCGGCGTTCTCGCCGATGCCCACCAGCAGTGCGTCGCTGGGCGGGAGATCGCCGAACTGGCGCAGGTGCACCTTGGAGCTCTTGTAGGAGCAGTGCTCGCTCCACATGACCGAGTACATCGCCAGCTCGGCGGTGGTGGGCCGCCGGCCGAGGATCGCCTTGATCCGGTCGTACTCGTCGGCCTTGAGGCCGAGCTCGGCGTAGGGCTGCTCGTCCTCCGGCGTGCTCGCCGCCAGGTCGACGGTGTCGAGCCGGCCGGTCAGCCGGCCCGGCCCGGTGTCGAGCTCCGAGAGCCCCGCGGTGGCGCTCGCCTGCCCCGCCGTCCGGTCCTCGCTCACGCGTTCACGACCGCCTTCAGGACGCTGGTGAAGAAGCCCAGGCCGTCGGTGCTCGGCCCGGTGAGGTCCTCGATCGCGTGCTCGGGGTGCGGCATGAGCCCGACGACGCGCCCGTTCTCGCTGGCCACCCCGGCGATGTCGCGGGAGCTGCCGTTGGGGTTGCCGTCCGCGTAGCGGAACACGACCCGGCCCTCGCCCTCCAGCCGGTCCAGGTCGGCGTCGGAGCCGACGTAGCGGCCCTCGCCGTTCTTGACCGGGATGACGATGCGCTGGCCGACCCGGTAGTCCTGGGTCCAGGCGGTGTCGGCGCGCTCGACGGCCAGCACCTGGTCGCGGTTGCGGAAGTGCAGGTGGCTGTTGCGGGTCAGCGCCCCGGGCAGCAGGCCGGCCTCGCAGAGCACCTGGAAGCCGTTGCAGATGCCCAGCACGGGCAGGCCACCGTTGGCCGCGGTGACGACGTCCTGCATCAGCGGGGAGCGGGCGGCGATGGCACCGGCACGCAGGTAGTCGCCGTAGGAGAAGCCGCCGGGCAGGACGACGGCGTCGACGTCCTGCAGGTCGTGGTCGGCGTGCCAGAGGGCGACCGGCTCACCCCCGGCCAGCCGCACCGCGCGCGCGGCGTCGACGTCGTCCAGGGAGCCCGGGAAGGTGATGACACCGATGCGCACGATTGCTTCAGTCCTTGGGGAGGTGGAGCTCGACGTCCTCGATCACCGGATTGGCGAGCAGCGTCTCGGCGATCTGCTTCAGCTCGGCCTCGTCGGGGGTCCCGTCGACCTCGAGGACGAAATGCTTGCCCTGGCGGACGCTCCGGACGGAGTCGTGGCCGAGCCGGCCGAGCGCGCCGAGCACCGCCTGACCCTGGGGGTCGGAGATCTCTGGCTTCAGGACGACGTCGACGACCACCCGGGACACGCCGCCGAGGGTACCGGGAGACGACGGGGGCCCCGGCGGGCGCTGCCGCGGAACGCCCGGGCCGGCCGCCCGGGCGGCCTTTCCGCAAGGAATCCGCAAGGCACGCCCTACTCCGGCGCAAGACTCCTCACCCGGCGGGGTGAGAGCGCTTGGTCGCTGTTCCCCGAGCTGCCGCGCCGCCGTGAACTGGGTGCAGAACGGACGACGCCCGTCGTCCCGGACGCCCCAGAGAGGCACACCGTGAAGCTGCGCATCACCACCAAGCTCCCCCGACGGCTCGTCGTCGTGGCCCTGTTCGTCGTCGCCCTGATCGGCGGTGGCATCGCCACGGCCGCGTGGCTGGTGAGCGGCACCGGCTCGGCCACGACGCAGGCGGCGACGGCCGTCAACCTCACCGTCTCCGCCGGCACGCCCACCGCGACGCTGTATCCGGGCGCCTCGGGTGCGGTGGTGGCCAGCGTGGCCAACCCGAACCCGTTCCCGGTGCGCGTGACCAGTGCGTCGTTCGGTGCCGTCACCGTGACCCCGCTGGCCGGCCGCACGTGCACCGCCGCCAGCCTCACCGTCTCGGGCCCCGTGACCCTGGGCTCGCCCGTCAACCTGTCCGCGAACTCCGGCGCGACCGCGGTGACCATCCCGAACGCAGTCACCATGGTCTCCAGCGCCGACAACGGCTGCCAGGGCGCCACGTACAGCGTCCAGGTCACGCTGTCCGGCGCCTCTGCCTGACCGTCGTGGAGGACGCCGCGGGGCGCGGCGTCCTCCACGACGACCACCACGACCACCACGACCACCACGACCACCACGACCACCACGACGACGAGAGGAGAACCGACATGCTGCGAACCCTGACCCTCCGGTTGGCCGTCGTCGCGTTCGCTCTCGTCCCGCTCCTGCTCGCCGCGGATCCGGCATCCGCGGCGTGGGCCACCAAGGGTGCGGGCCCGGCCCGCGCCCAGGCCGTGGTCATCCCGCAGACGGCGACCCCGGCGGCCACCAAGGCCACCCCCGCGCCGCAGTACCTGCCCGTCTACACGCTGACCTGGACCACCACCAAGCACTCCGGAGGCCGCGGGGTGATCGGCTACCAGGTCCGGCGCACCCAGTGGCAGGGCTCCGGTCTCGTCGTCACGAGCGGCACGTGCGCGGGCACCACCGTCGACGGCATGCCCAACGTCTTCGTGCCGAGCGACCCGGACGCACCGACCCAGTCGTGCACCGATCTCGACGCCTACACCAGCGGGACGGTCTCGTACACCGTCACCCCGGTGATGGGCCGCTGGACCGGCCCGACGTCGACGTCGTCGCCCTCCTACAGCTGAGCCCTCCGCGCGACGGCGCCCTCAGCCGAACGAGCGGCCGGTGAGCCGTTCGTAGGCGGTCACGTAGCGATCCCGGGTCGCGGCGACGACGTCCGAGGGCAGCTCCGGCGGCGGCGATACCCGGTCCCAGCCGGACGACGTCAGCCAGTCGCGCACGAACTGCTTGTCGTACGACGGCTGCACCGATCCCGGGGACCACGACGACGCCGGCCAGAACCGCGAGGAGTCGGGCGTGAGCACCTCGTCGCCGAGCACCAGGGACGCCCCAGCCTCGCCGAACTCGAACTTGGTGTCGGCCAGCACGATCCCGGCACCGCGGGCGATCTCCGCGCCGCGGCGGTACAGCGCCAGCGTCAGCTCGCGCAGCTCCTCCGCGCGGTCGGCACCCACCAGCCCGACGACGGCAGGGAAGTCGATCGGCTCGTCGTGCTCGCCGATCTCCGCCTTCGTCGACGGCGTGAAGACCGGTTCGGGCAGCTGCGACCCCTCGACCAGCCCGGCCGGCAGGACGACGTCGCGGATCGACCCGGTGCGCTCGTACTCCTTGGTGCCGCCACCCGAGAGGTAGCCGCGGGCCACGCACTCGACGGGCAGCATCTCCAGCCGGCGCACCAGCATCGCCCGCCCGGCGACCTCGGACGGCACGTCGACGGCGCTCACCAGGTGGTGCGAGGCACCGAACCGGTCCAGCACCGGGGTGAGCTGCTCGAACCACCACACCGACAGCTGGGTGAGCACCCTCCCCTTGTCGGGGATGGGCGTGGGCAGCACCCAGTCGTAGGCCGAGATCCGGTCCGAGGCGACCAGCAGCAGCCGGTCGCTCCCGGCGTCGTAGATCTCCCGCACCTTGCCGCGGGCGACCAGCGGGAGGTCCACCGTCACGACAGCGCGGCCAGCCGGTCGAACAACGGACCCAAGTTGGCCACGTACTGCTCCGGCCGGCAGATCTCGTCCAGCCGGCCCTCGTCCAGCGTCACGCCCGAGGCGGCGGCCCGGTTCCGCAGCGTCTCGCGGAACGGCGTGCCGCTGTTCCACGTCTCCATCGCCGCCGACTGCACCAGCGCGTACGCGTCCTCCCGGGACTGCCCGCTCTCGACCAGCTCCAGCAGCACCGACGAGGTGTAGATCAGCCCGCCGGTGGACTCCAGGTTCGCCCGCATCCGGTCTGCGTCCACGACCAGGTTCTCCACCAGCCCCGCCGTCAGGTTCAGCAGGTAGTCGGTGGTGATCGCCGCGTCGGGCAGGAAGACCCGCTCGGTGGAGGAGTGCGAGATGTCGCGCTCGTGCCAGAGCGGGATGCCCTCCATCACCGGCACGATCGCGGCCCGCACCACCCGGGCGAGGCCGGCGATGCGCTCGGACCGGATCGGGTTCTTCTTGTGCGGCATCGCGCTCGAGCCCTTCTGGCCCGATCCGAACGCCTCGGCGAGCTCGCGCACTTCGGTGCGCTGGCCGTGCCGGACCTCCAGCGCGATCGCCTCGCACACGGTCGAGATGATCGCCAGCGCCGAGACCCACTCGCTGATGCCGTCGCGCAGCACCACCTGGGTGGAGGCGTCGGCGGGGCGCAGCCCGAGCGCCTCGGCCACGGTGCCCTCGACCGCCGGGTCGATCAGCGAGTACGTGCCGACGGCGCCAGAGATCGCGACGACGCCGACGGCCTCCCGCGCCGCCCGCAGCCGGTCGCGGGACCGGGCGGCGGCGAAGGCGAGGTCGGCGACCCGGTGGCCCCAGACCACGGGCTCGGCGTGCACGCCGTGGGTGCGGCCCACCTTGATCGTGTCCCGGTGCGCCAGGCCGTGATCCCGCAGCGCCGCCACCAGGCGGTCGGCCTTGGCCAGCAGGACGTCGGTCGCGTCGGTCAGCTGCACGGCGAGGGCGGTGTCCAGCAGATCCGAGGACGTCATGCCGTGGTGCACGTAGGCGGCGGCGGAGCGCGGCTCGGTGTTGTCGGCCCAGGCGGTGAGGAAGGCGATGACGTCGTGCTGCGTCGTCTCCTCGATCTCCGCGACCCGCTCCGGGGTGGGCGGCGGCGCGTTGCGCACCGGCTCGACGACGTCGGCGGGCACCCGGCCGGCGGCGGCGTGCGCCTCGAGGACGAGGGTCTCGACCCGGCACCACAGCGCGTACTTGTGCTGGTCGCTCCAGACCCGGCCCATCTCGGGGAGCGTGTAGCGCTCGATCATGCGGGTACCGCCTGCCACTGCTCAGCTCGTCGCACCACGGGTCCATCCTCCCGCAGGGCTGGCAGAGTCTCCCCTGTGGGGCTTCGATGATCGTCCTGAGCCCGTCGCCCCGCCCGGGAGGAACTCGATGCGCGCCCGTGCCCGCGACCTGACCCAACGCGCCCGGAAGCGGATCCGGGACGCCCGCGAGCACGACCCCCACGCGTGGCACCACCACGGCCACGGGGGCACCGCGACCGCCGTCGAGCCGGCTCCGGAGGACGACGCCGACCAGCACCCCGACCACACCGGGGACCACTCCACCGGCGACGAGCACGACGGGGAGGACGCCGGCAGCGGCGCCAGCCGGCCGCCCCTGGGCAGCCCCGAAGCGGGTGCGCCGGACCTGGACGGACCGCTCGGTCCGGGCGGGGTGAGCGGCCCGCCGGAGGGTGGACGCCCGCGCCCGGCCGGCGGACGGGGCCGTCCCCCGGTGGGCGCGACGCGCCGCACGCGGGCCGAGGACGGCGTCCCGGCGGCGCTGCGCACGGCGGCCGCCTGGTCGTGGCGGGTGCTGGTGGTGCTGGCCGGGCTGTACGCGCTGGTCTACGCGATGTCGTCGGTCGCCGTGGTGGTCGTGCCGGTGATCGTCGCGCTGCTGCTGGCCGCCCTGCTGCAGCCCGGCGCCGCCGCGCTGGTGCGGCAGGGGTGGCCCAGGTCCCTGGCGGCGTTCACGATGCTGGTCGTCGGCCTGGGGGTCGTCGCCGGGATCATCGCGCTGGTCGTGAACCGGGTCCTCGCCGGGTTCACCGACCTGGCCAACCAGGTCAGCGAGGGGCTCGAGCAGATCGAGAGCTTCGTCGTCCGCAGCTTCCCGATCACGGCCAACCAGCTCGAGGAGGCGGTCGGCCAGGCGCAGGACTTCCTGGTCAGCAACGAGGAGGAGCTGGCCACCGGCGCCATCACCACCGCCACCACCGTGGGCGAGGTGTTCACCGGGATCGTCCTCGCGCTGTTCACGCTCTTCTTCTTCCTCAAGGACGGCCGGGGCATCTGGCTGTGGCTGGTCGGCCTCTTCCCGGCCGAGTCCCGGGCCTACGTCGACGAGGCGGCCCGCCGGTCGTGGCGCACGCTCATCTCCTACGTGCGGGCCACCGTGGCGGTCGCGCTGGTCGACGCCGTGGGCATCGGCATCGGCCTGGCGATCCTGCAGGTCCCGCTGGTCATCCCGCTGGCCGCGCTGGTGTTCCTCGGCGCCTTCATCCCGATCATCGGGTCGTTCCTCGCCGGGTCCGTGGCGGTGCTGGTCGCCCTGGTCGCGGTGGGCCCGATCAAGGCGCTGATCGCGCTGGCCATCGTCGTGCTGGTCATGCAGCTGGAGGGGCACGTCCTGCAGCCGCTGCTGCTGGGGCGCGCCGTGCACGTGCACCCGCTGGCGGTGGTGCTGTCCATCGCCGCCGGCCTGCTGCTGGGCGGCGTCTTCGGCGCGCTGATCGCCGTGCCGACGGTGGCCTGCGCGAACGTCGCCGGCACCTACCTGAGCCGGCGGCACGACGGGCCCCGCCCGCCGGAGCCGCGCCCCGAACGGGCCCGGCCACCGGTCACTGCGGGCTGATCCGCCCTTCGACGGCGGCCAGCGCGATGTCGGTGCGCCAGTGCGCGCCGGCCAGCCGTACACCGGCCACCCGTTCGTAGGCGGTCTGCCGGGCGGCCGCGAGGTCCGGGCCGGTCGCCGTGACCGCCAGGACCCGCCCGCCGGCGGAGACGACGGTGCCGTCGGCGGCCGGCGCGGTGCCGGCGTGCAGCACCCCCTCGCCGTCGGCGCCGGTGATCGCGTCCCCGGTGCGGGGCGCCTCCGGGTAGCCCGGCGCCGCCACCACCACGGTCACCGCCGCGCCGGGGCGCCAGCGCAGCGGCGGATGCGCGGCCAGCCCCCCGGTCGCGGCGGCGTGCAGCAGCCCGCCCAGCGGCGTCCGGAGCAGCGGCAGCACCACCTGGGTCTCGGGGTCGCCGAAGCGGGCGTTGAACTCCACCACCCGGACCCCCCGGGAGGTCAGCGCGAGCCCGGCGTAGAGCAGCCCGGAGAAGGCCTCCCCCCGGCGGGCCATCTCGTCGACGGTCGGCTGGAGCACCGTGGCCAGCACCTCCTCGACCAGGCCGGGAGGTGCCCAGGGCAGCGGCGCGTAGGCGCCCATGCCGCCGGTGTTCGGACCGCCGTCGCCGTCGTCCCGCCGCTTGGCGTCCTGCGCGGGCAGCAGCGGCAGCACCGTCGTGCCGTCGGTGACGGCGAACAGCGAGACCTCCGGGCCGTCGAGGTACTCCTCGACCAGGACCGCGCCGCCGGCGTCGAGCACCGAGCGGCCGTGGGCGGCGGCGGCCTCCCGGTCCGGGGTGACGACGACGCCCTTGCCGGCCGCCAGCCCGTCGTCCTTGACCACGAACGGTGCGCCGCCGGTCAGCGCGGCCACCTCGTCCAGGGCCGTCTCCAGCTCGGCGGCCCCGCCGACGGCCCAGGAGCGGGCCGTCGGGACGCCGGCTGCCGTCATCACGTGCTTGGCGAAGGACTTGCTGCCCTCCAGCTGGGCGGCCTGCGCCGACGGCCCGAAGCAGGCGATGCCGGCCTCGCGCACCGCATCGGCCGCACCGGCCACCAGCGGCACCTCGGGGCCGATGACGACGAGGTCGGCCCCCCAGTCCCGCGCGAGCGCGGCCACCGCGACCGGGTCCGCCACCGCCAGCGACTCCCCGCCGGCCGGTGGCGGGGCGACCGCCCGCGTTCCCGCGTTGCCGGGGGCGCAGGCGAGCGCGCTCACCCCGGGGTCGGACTGGAGAGCCACGCACAGGGCGTGCTCCCGGGCTCCGGAGCCGATCACCAGCACGCGCACGACCGGCGACCCTACCGACCTCTGCCGGGCGGAGTCGCCGGTCCCGCGGCCGATCGGGCTCCGACCCGTTCAAACCCCACCAGTCACAGACACCCCATGTGATCTGAGCCACTTTCGGGCTGGAATTGCACTGGTCAGTCGAGTGGCCGCTCGATCGTGCGCAATCAGTTTCTTTCAGTTCGCCCCCGATTCATCCGATTCCTGTGTTGTGGGTGCCATGCGCGCGACCGAGTCGCTGGTGGACCGACCAGCGACACGCCTTCCCCGGCCCGTCGTCATCGGACACCGCGGAGCCCCGGCCTACCGGCCGGAGCACACCGCGGCGAGCTTCGAGCTGGCCATCGACCTCGGAGCCGACCTGATCGAGCCCGACGTCGTGGTCAGCCGGGACGGCGTGCTCGTCGTCCGGCACGAGAACGAGCTCTCGCTGAGTACCGACGTCGCCGAACGCCCCGAGTTCGCCGACCGCCGCACCACCAGGGTGGTCGACGGCGCCGCCTGCACCGGCTGGTTCACCGAGGACTTCGATCTCGCCGAGCTCCGGACGCTCCGGGCGATCGAGCGGATGCCCGCCCTGCGCCCGCTCAACACCGCCTACGACGGGCGCTTCGGCATCCTCACCCTCGCCGACGTGGTCGAGCTCGCCCGCTGCCGCTCGACGGCCGACCGGCCGATCCGCGTCCTGGCCGAGCTGAAGCACCCCGAGTGGGCGGCCGCGGCCGGCCTGCCCATGGGCGAGCTGGTCGCCGAGGAGCTCCGCCGGCTCGGCGCCGACACCGCCGACGGCACCGTCGTGGTCCAGGCGTTCGACGCCGCGCTGCTGCGCGAGCTCCGCGGCCGCCTCGGGGACGGCGGCCCGGAGATGGCCCAGCTGGTCTCCGACCAGCCCGTCGGCGACGCCATGGTGACCCCCGCCGGGCTGCGCGAGATCTCCACCTACGCCCAGGCCGTGGCGCCCAGCCGCGACCGGGTGCTGGCCAGCGCGGCCGGCGCCGGGCTGACCGGCACGGCGCACCTCGTGCAGCAGGCGCACGCGGCCCAGCTGGCGGTGTTCTGCTGGACGCTGCGGGCGGAGAACACCTTCCTCCCCCCGCACCTGCGCCGGGGCCGGGAGCCAGGGGCCCAGGGGGACGCCGTCGCCGACGCCGTCGCGCTGCTGTCGCTGGGCCTGGACGGGCTGATCACCGACTCCCCCGACCACGCCGTCCGGGCGCGCACCGCCGTCACCGCGCAGCTGGTCTGAGCCGGCCGGGTCACCGCACCCGGTTCGGCTGCGCGCGCTGCGCCCGGTGCAGCGCCCGGAGCCGGGCGCGTTCCTGCGCCCGGGCCCGCGCGTCCACGCGCAGCTCCTGGCGGTGGGCCTCGGCCTGCAGCTTCCGCCACGACGTGTAGCGCGCGGGGTCGAGCCGCCCGGCCTCGAGCGCCGCGGCGACGGCGCAGCCGGGTTCGGTCCGGTGCGCGCAGTCGCGGTAGCGGCATCCGGCGGCCAGCTCCGCGACGTCGGCGAACGCCCGGTCGACGCCGTCCGCGTCGTCGCGCAGGCCCAGCTCCCGCATGCCGGGGGTGTCGATCAGCAGGCCGCCCCCGGGGAGCAGGTGCAGCTCGCGCGCCGTGGTGGTGTGCCGCCCGCGGCCGTCGTCGCGGATGTCGCGCGTGACGGCCACCGCCCGGCCGGCCAGCGCGTTGGCCAGGCTCGACTTCCCCACGCCTGACGGGCCGACCATCGCGGCCGTGCCGCCGGGGGGCAGGAGCGCCCGGACCGCCTCGAGCCCGGCGCCGGTGACCGAGCTGACGGGCAGCACCGGGACGCCGGGGGCGTCCTCGCCGACCTGCGCGACCACGGCCGGCACGTCCGGGCACAGGTCTGCCTTGGTGAGCACGACGGCCGGTGCGGCACCGCTGCTCCACGCCACGGCCAGGTAGCGCTCGATCCGCCGCACCCGGGCCTCGCCGATCAGCGCGTCGACCACCAGGACGGTGTCCACGTTGGCGGCCACCACCTGGGCCGCCGAGGTCCGGCCCGCGGCCGTGCGGGTGAACGCGCTGGTGCGCGGCAGGACGGCGACCGCCAGCTCCCCGCGCAGGGCCACCCAGTCACCGACGGCGGGCCCGGTCGCCGCGTCGTGCAGCCCCGCCGCGAGGGCTGCCCGCTGCTCACCCGCGGCGGTGCGCACGGTCAGCCGGCCGCGGTCCACCCGCGCCACCCGGCCGGGCTCGCAGCCCGCGGGCAGCGCGGCCGCGCGATCGGCCGTCCAGCCGAGATCAGGGAGCTCCACGCCCGGCATGGTGGGCCCGGGCGAACCCGTCTGTCGCGGCATTTTCGCGACGAGGTGTCCTGTCGCCCCGAGTGGGCCCCGGAGGGGTCCGCGCAGGGGCGACGCAAGGGCTCAGCGCAGCTGGGGGACGACTCCTGGCCGCGGTGTCGTCCGGAGGACGACGATGTCACAGCCAGCGGGCCTGCCCGGTCGTGGCGAGTGGGACCGGAGGCCTCCGCGCAGCCACGACGAAGCGGCTCCACGCAGGCCGGGGACGGCACCTGGCCGCGGTGCGGCCCGGAGGGCCGCGATGAGCACCGTCAACCGATCAGATCGTGGATGACGACGTTCTCGTCCCGGCCCGGGCCGACCCCGATCACGCTGATCCGGGCGCCGGAGAGCTCCTCCAGCCGCCGCACGTAGGCCTGGGCGTTGGGCGGCAGCTCGTCGAAGGTCCGGCAGTGCCGGATGTCCTCGAACCAGCCGGGCATCTCCTCGTAGACCGGCTTGGCGTGGTGGAAGTCGGTCTGCGTCATCGGCATCTCGTCGTGCCGGACGCCGTCGACGTCGTAGGCCACGCAGATCGGCACTCTGTCGAGGCCCGACAGCACGTCGAGCTTGGTGAGGAAGTAGTCGGTGATGCCGTTGACCCGGCTGGCGTAGCGGGCGACGACGGCGTCGAACCAGCCGCAGCGGCGGTCGCGGCCGGTGGTCACGCCGACCTCGCCGCCCTGCTTGCGCAGGTACTCGCCGCTGGCGTCGAACAGCTCGGTCGGGAAGGGGCCGGAGCCGACGCGGGTCGTGTAGGCCTTGAGGATCCCGACGACCCGCTCGATCCGGGTGGGGCCCACGCCGGCGCCGACGGCGGCGCCGCCCGCGGTCGGGTTGGACGACGTGACGAACGGATAGGTGCCGTGGTCGACGTCGAGCAGCGTGCCCTGCGAGCCCTCGAGGAGGACCCACTCGCCGGCGTCGAGGGCCGTGCCGAGCAGCAGGCGGGTGTCGACGATCCGGTGCTTGAGCGCCTCGGCGTAGGCCGTGTACTCCTCGACGACCTCGTCGACGTCGATCGCCTTGCGGTTGTAGACCTTGACCAGGATCTGGTTCTTCTCCTGGAGCGTGCCCTCGAGCTTCTGCCGGAGGATCGACAGGTCCAGCAGGTCCTGCACCCGGATGCCGACGCGGGCCACCTTGTCGCCGTACGCCGGGCCGATGCCGCGGCCGGTGGTGCCGATCTTGCGCTTGCCCAGGAAGCGCTCGGTGACCTTGTCGAGGGCCCGGTGGTGCGGCATGATCAAGTGCGCGTCCGAGGAGATGACCAGCCGCGAGGTGTCCACCCCGCGCTCGTCCAGCCCGGCCAGCTCGCCGATCAGCACCTCGGGGTCGATCACCACACCGTTGCCGATGACCGGCGTGCAGCCCGGCGTCAGGATCCCCGACGGGATCAGGTGGAGGGCGTACTTCTCGCCGTCCGGGGTGATCACCGTGTGACCGGCGTTGTTGCCGCCCTGGTAGCGGACGACGTAGGGCACGCGGCCGCCGAGCAGGTCGGTGGCCTTGCCCTTGCCCTCGTCACCCCACTGGGCACCGATCAGCACGACAGCGGGCATCGGCTCGGGGTTCTCCTTGCTCGTCGGGGCGGATCCCGGCCGGCGGGGAGCGCGGGCGGGACGGGTGACAGGGTATCGGCATGCCGCCGGTCGAGCTGGACCTCCGCCGCCTGGACCCGGGCGAGGCGCCCCGCGCGAGCCAGCTGGAGGCGGTGCCGGCCGCCGATTCGCTGACCGTCCGCGGCCCGGTGGCCGGCCTGTCGGCGGTGCTCGCGGCCCTGCTGAAGGCGGGGCGGACGGCGGAGGTGCCGGTGGCCTGGGAGCCGACGGCGGACAAGGCGTCGACGGCCCTGGCGCACGACCTCGGCGTGGGCAGCGGCGGGCCGCGGGAGCTCACCCTGGTCCGCGACGACCACGGCGGCGTGCTGCTGCACCACGGCCGGGTCGAGGCGGCCGGCCAGGGCCGCCGGTCGCTGTCGCGGCGGCTGGGCCTGCAGGCGCACCACGACGACATCAAGGTGGCCGACGGCGAGATCACCCGGATCGACGTCCGGCCCGACTGGACCGCCGTCGACACGATCGGCGTGACCGTCATGACCCTGCCGCTGCGGCCGACCCGGCACACCAGCGGGCGCGCGCTGCAGATCGCCTCCGATCCGGCACGGATCGTCCGCGACGGCGTCGCCTACGTGCGGTCGGTGCAGCGCTGGACCTGGTACGCCGACGACCGGGTGCGCTGGCGGCTGCAGCCGTAGGCGGGCCGCTGCGCGGTCGGCGCCGCGTCGTGGACACTGGGATGCCACCCCACGACGAGGAGGACCCGCTGCCGACGCTCCGCCGCCCCGCCGGGTTCCCGTGCCGGTGATCAGCGGCCGCCCGCCGGTGTTCGGTGCCCGCCCCGCCGCAGCGCCGCCGGGCCGGCCCTTCCTCGCCCGCGCGCTCGGCCGGCCGAGCCTGCCCGCCGTCGTGGGCCTGGTCGTGGTCGTGCTCTTCTTCGCCTCCCAGGCCCCGGATCTGCTGAGCCCGTTCGGCCTCGCGGGCGTGCTGGACACCGCCGCGCTCCTGGGCATCGGCGGGGTCGCCGTCGCGCTGCTGCTGGTGGCCGGGCAGTTCGACCTGTCGGTCGGCGTCGTCGCCGTCTCCAGTTCGCTGCTGACCGCCCTGCTGATCGGCTACGCGGGCTGGAGCACGTGGCCCGCGCTGGCGGTCTCCCTCCTCGCCGCGCTGTTGGTCGGCGTGGTCAACGGCGTGCTCGTCGTGAACACCGGCCTGCCGAGCTTCCTGGTGACGCTGGCGACGTTCCTCATCCTCCAGGGCACCTCGCAGGCCGGTGCCCAGGCGGTCGCGGGCGCCACCCGGGTGAGCGGGCTCGACCAGACGCCGGGGTGGGCGTCGGCGAGCACCGTCTTCGACGCGACGCTGGAGGCCGGCAACGGCCTGTTCAGCATCTCGGTCGTGTGGTGGCTGGGCCTCACCGCGCTGGCGACGTGGGCGCTGTGGCGCACCAAGTTCGGCAACGCCGTCTTCGCCTGCGGCGGCGCCCGTCAGGCCGCCCGCGAGCTCGGCGTGCCGGTGCGCCGGACGACGGTCGGCCTGTTCTGCCTGACCGCGTCGGCGGGCTGGCTGCTGGGCACGATCACCCTGATCCGGCTGGGCAGCGTGCAGGCCGGCGGCCCCACGAGCTTCGTGAGCGGCATCGACTTCATCGTCGTGGCGGTCATCGGGGGCTGCCTGCTCACCGGCGGCTACGGCTCGGCGATCGGCGCCGCGGTCGGCGCGCTGCTCTACGCCGTCGCCCGGCAGGGCATCACGCTGGCCGGCTGGGACCCGCGGTGGTTCCAGGCGCTGCTGGGCGCGCTGCTGCTGGTGGCCCTGCTCGCCAACGGCGTGGTGCGCCGCCGGCTGAAGGCGGTGCCGCGCTCGTGAGCACCGCGCTGCCCCCGGAGGGACCGGCCGGGACGGTGACGCCGTCGGTCGAGCTGCGGGGGGTGACCGTCCGGCACGGCGCCGTGCCGGCCCTGAACCGGGTGCACGCCACGCTCCTGCCGGGCCAGATCACCTGCGTGCTCGGCGAGAACGGCTCCGGGAAGTCGACGCTGGTCTCGGTCCTGTCCGGCCTGCGCCGGCACGACGAGGGCGAGCTCCTGGTGGACGGCACGCCGGTGCGCTTCCGCTCGCCCCGGCAGGCGCGGGAAGCCGGCATCGCCACCGTCTGGCAGGACCTCGCGGTGGCCCCGCTGCTCTCGGTCTGGCGGAACTTCTTCCTCGGCGCCGAGCCCACCCGGGGGGTGTGGCCGCTGCGCCGGCTGGACGTGGACGGCGCCCGCGAGACCACCCTGCGCGCCATGGCCCGGGTGGGTGTGACCGGGCTGGACCCCGACCAGCCGGCGAGCGCGCTGCAGGCCGGGGAGCGGCAGAGCCTCGCCGTCGCCCGGGCCCTGCACTTCGGCGCGCGGGCCCTGCTCATCGACGAGCCCTCCACGCCGATCACGGTCGCCCGGCAGACCCTGTTCGGGCAGTCGGTCCTCGCCGCCCGGGCGCAGGGGCTCGCGGTCGTGGTGGTCACGAACAACCCGCGCTACGCGCACCTGATCGGTGACCGGTTCCTGCTCCTGGCGCACGGCCACGTGGCCGGCAACCTCACCCGGGACGACGTCGACGCCGACGTCCTCACCGCCCTGATGGCCGGCGGCGATCAGCTGAACACCCTCACCGACGCGCTGACCGCCCTGCACCCCGAGCTCGGCGAGCGCTAGCGCCGACGAGGGGGCCCGCAGGGTCCCCGAGGAGGCGCTGGAGCCGCGGCTCGCAGCCGACGAGAACGCCGGTCGCGGAACAGGACGCGAGCCGCCCCGCGAGGGGCGACCCGCGACGCGGGGGCCGGAGGCTCCCCGGCGCGGGCCGCCGGACGCGCTCAGCGCAGCAGGGGAACGTCTCCTGGCCGCGGTGTCGTCCGGAGGACGACCGATGTCACCGCGGTGTGATCGGGACGATCACGGGAACTGCACAGCGTCGCAGTCGCGCAGCAGCTGCCGGCAGCGCTCGGCCTCGTCGGTCTCGCCGATCGCCTCGGCCGCCGCGGCCAGCACGGTGACGCAGCGCAGGAAGCCGCGGTTGGGCTCGTGCGACCACGGCACCGGGCCGTAGCCCTTCCAGCCGTTGCGGCGCAGCGCGTCGAGGCCGCGGTGGTAGCCGGTGCGCGCGTAGGCGTAGGCCTGGACGGTGTCGTCGAGCGCCCGCTCGGTGCGGTGCAGCGCCGCCTCGGCCAGGCCGGCCCAGACCGCGCTCACCGTGGGGTGGTGGGCGGCGGCCTCGGCCAGCGTCGCGCCCTCGGCGAGCTCCGCGTCGGCCTCCGGGGTGGGCGGCAGGAGGGTGGCGGGCGGCTCGCCCAGCAGGTTGCCGTGGGAGTGGCTCATGCTCATGCCCCCTGCGACTGGCCGGCCGAGAGCAGGTGCTCGCAGGCCTCGACGATGCGGGCGGCCATGCTCGTCTCGGCGGCCTTGAGGTAGTTGCGCGGGTCGTAGGCCTTCTTGTTGCCGACCTCGCCGTCGATCTTCAGCACGCCGTCGTAGTTGCTGAACATGTGCCCGGCGATGGAGCGGGTGAAGGCGTACTGGGTGTCGGTGTCGACGTTCATCTTGACCACGCCGTACGAGAGCGCCTCGCGGATCTCCGACTCCGCCGAGCCCGACCCGCCGTGGAACACCAGGTTGAACGGCTTGGCGCCCTCGCCGAGGCCGAACTCCTTGGCCACCAGCGCCTGGCCGCGCTCGAGCACGTCGGGGCGGAGCTTCACGTTGCCGGGCTTGTAGACGCCGTGCACGTTGCCGAAGGTGGCCGCGAGCAGGTAGACCCCGCGCTCACCGAGGCCGAGCTGCTGGGCGGTGCGCAGGAAGTCGCCGTCGGCGGTGTAGAGCTTCTCGTTGATCTCGGCGACGACGCCGTCCTCCTCGCCGCCGACGATGCCGATCTCCAGCTCCAGCACGATCTTGGCCGCGGCGGACTTCTCCATGAGTTCCTCGGCGATGTCGAGGTTCTCGCCGAGCTCGATGGCCGAGCCGTCCCACATGTGCGACTGGAACAGCGGCTCCTGCCCGGCGTCGACGCGGTCCTTGGACAGCGCGATCAGCGGGCGGACGTAGCTGTCCAGCTTGTCCTTGGGGCAGTGGTCGGTGTGCAGCGCGACGTTCACCGGGTACTTCTCGGCGACGACGTGGGCGAACTCGGCGAGCGCCACCGCGCCGGTGACCATGTCCTTCACCTTGGTGCCGGAGCCGAACTCCGCACCGCCGGTGGAGAACTGGATGATCCCGTCGCTCCCGGCGTCGGCGAAGCCGCGCAGCGCCGCGTTGATCGTCTCCGAGGAGGTGCAGTTGATCGCCGGGTAGGCGAAACCGCCCTCCTTCGCCCGGTTGATCATGTCGGCGTAGACCTCGGGGGTCGCGATGGGCATGGGCGGGCACTCCTCGCATCGGTGGCGGCGGTACGGCGCTGCACGGCTGACGTCGGGGGTCAGTATCCCGCCGCACCCCGTGGTCGCGACAGCACGGGCGGCAGCGGCCCCCGACCGGGCGACGGCGCGGTCACGCGGCGGCCTCCTCCACCAGGAGCGGCACGGTGGCCGCGACGTCGTCCCGGGACAGCTCCAGCTGCCAGCAACCGGCCTGGTCGAGGACGAACCCGGTGCCCCACTCGTCGCCCGGCGCGGCGAAGTTGCTGCCGCCGTGCGGCTCCGGGCCGAACACCAGCTCCCCCTCGGTGCCGTCGGGGCGCACCGGCCGGACGGAGAGGTCGCCGGTCCCGGTGACCCGCCAGACGATCTTCAGCTCGTCGCCGACCCGCGCCGGGACGGCGCCGAACGCCAGGCCGGTCACCGTGCCGCCGGTCGCGGGCACGTCGAACGGCTGCAGGGGGTCCAGGGGCTCGGCCCGCTGGGAGTCGCAGCCGGCGACGGGTCCGGTCGGCCCCGCGAGGGTCGGCTCCGCGAGGGTCGGCTCCGCCACGGTCGGGACCGCCGGTGAGGACGCGGCGGACGGCGGTGCGGGGGCAGCCCCGTCCGCCGTGCACCCGGCCACCCCGAGGCACAGGAAGGCGAGGAGCCCTGCCCGGCGTCGCAGCACCCCACCCTCCTCCCTGCTCCTACGCGTCGTCGCCGACCCGCAGGCCGAGCGCCGTCGCCAGCACCACGGCCTGCACCGCGTCGATCCGCGCGCCCCCGAGCCGGACCTGGCGCGGGTCGAGGCCCGCCAGGTCGCTGCCGCGCAGGTCGGCCCCGGTGAGGTCGGCGCCGGTCAGATCGGCCGCGGAGAGGTCCACGTCGCGCAACGTGGCGCCCGCACCGAACAGGCCGGTGAGGTCGGCCTCGCGCAGCCGCGTGCCCTGGAAGGTCGCCCGGCGCAGGTCGGCCCCGGGGAGCACGGCGAAGGACCAGTCGCCCCGGCTGACGGTCAGCTGGTCGAAGGTGCACCGGTCGAACGCGGCCCCGACCAGCTTGCAGTCGGTGAGGACGGCGGCGAAGAACGAGCAGCCGGTGAAGCGGCAGTTGACGAAAGCAGCGTCGGCGAGCTCGACCAGGGCCAGCTTGCAGTCGGTGAAGGAGCAGTCGGTGAAGACCGCACCGGTGCCGGTCGCCTCGGTGAGGTCGACGGCGCTGAACGCGACCGCGGTGTGCTCTCGGCCGGAGAGGTCCTCGGCGTACCAGTCCGCGCCCCGGACGTCGGTGGCCGTCACCGGCTCAGCCCTGCTCGATGCGGCTGACCACCCGCGCGGCCACGACCACCGGGTCGTAGGTCGGCGAGAACGGCGGCGCGTAGGAGAGGTCGGATCCGGCCAGGTCCTCGGCGGTCATCCCGGCCCAGATGGCGGCGGCCAGCACGTCGATCCGCTTGCCCGAGCCGGGGCCGCCGACGATCTGCGCCCCGAGCAGCCGCCCCGACCCGGCCTCGCTCAGCAGCTTGATCGCGACCTCCTCGGCGCCCGGGTAGTAGCCGGCCTTCGTCGTCGCCTCGATGGTGTCGGTGCGGTAGTCGAACCCGGCCTGCTCCGCCTCGGTGGTGCACAGCCCGGTGCGGCCGATCTCCAGGTCCCCCACCTTGGTCAGCGCCGTCCCCAGGACCCCGGCGAAGCGGGCCGCCCGGCCGCCGATCACCGAGCCGGCCACCCGGCCCTGCTTGTTCGCGTGGGTGCCGAGCGCGACGTGGGTGGCCTCGCCGGTGACCCGGTGGAAGGTCTGCGCGCAGTCGCCGGCGGCGTAGATCTCCGGGTGCGAGCGGGTGCGCTGGGTCCGGTCGACGGCGATGGCACCCGTCGTGCCCAGCCGGATGCCGGCCTGCTCGGCCAGCGCCACCTCCGGGCCCATGCCGAGGCCGAGCACGATCAGGTCGGCGTCGTAGCTGCCGGCGTCGGTGCGCACACCCCGCGCCCGGCCGGACTCGTCCACCAGGATCTCGCGGACCGCCTGGTCGGGGTGCATCTCCATGCCCATGGCGCCCATGCCGGCGCACACGCGTGCGGCCATGTCGCTGTCCAGCAGCTGCATCGGCAGCGGGTCGGCGAGCACGACGGTGACCTCGAGCCCCCGGCGCTGCAGCGCCTCGGCCATCTCCAGCCCGATGTACCCGCCGCCCAGCACCAGCGCGCGGCGCGGCCCGGCGTCGAGCGCGGCCCGGATCGCCGCGCCGTCGTCGAGCCGGTGGACGCCGAAGACGCCCGGGGCGTCCAGGCCGGGGATCGGCGGGCGGCTCGGGCGCCCCCCGGTGGCCACCAGCAGGCGGTCGTAGCCGAGCCGCTCGCCGGTGTCGGTGACGACCTTCCCGGCGTCGGCGTCGATCTCGACCGCGCGGGTGCCGGTGTGCACGGTGATGTCCTTCGCGGCGAACTCCGCCGGCGTCCGGGCGATCAGCGAGTCCCGGTCCTCGACCTGCCCGCCCACCCAGTACGGGATGCCGCAGGCGGAGTAGGAGACGACGTCGCCCTGCTCCAGCACGACGACCTCCAGGTCGTCGGCGTCCCTCAGCCGGCGGGCCTGGGCCGCCGCCGACATGCCTGCCGCGTCGCCCCCGATGACGAGGAACCGCTCCCTGCTCATCGGCCCAGCGTGGCACCCGCCGGCGCGCTGCGGAACACCGTGCCCGGGTTGAGCAGCCCGGCCGGGTCCAGCGCGGACTTCAGGGACCGGTGGACGTCGAGGGCGACCGGGCCGATCTCCCGCTCCAGCCAGTCGACCTTGAGCACCCCCACGCCGTGCTCGCCGGTGATGGTGCCGCCCAGCGCCAGCCCGAGCTCCAGGATGTCGTCGAAGGCCCCGAACGCCCGGGCGCGCTGGTCGGCGTCGGTGGGGTCGAAGACGATGGTCGGGTGCATGTTGCCGTCGCCGGCATGCCCCACGACGCCGATGGTGAGCGCGCGGGCGACGGCGATGGCGTCGCAGCCGTCGAGGAACGCGGCGATCCGGGACCGCGGGACGGCGACGTCGTCGATCAGCGTGCTGCCCAGCTGCTCCAGGGCCGGCAGCGCCATGCGGCGGGCCGCGAGCAGCAGATCACCCTCGGCCTGGTCCTCGGTGGTGTGCACGAACTGCGCGCCGGCGGCGCGGCACAGCTCGGCGAGCGCCTCGATCTCCGCCGCGGCGGCGGCGCCACCGGCGTCGGACTGGGCGACGAGCAGGGCGTGGGCTGAGCGGTCCAGATCGGCGCGCAGCAGGTCGTCGACCGCGCGGATGCAGGTGTTGTCCATGACCTCCATGAGGCTGGGCACCAGCCCGGCGGTCACCACCCGCTCGACGACCTGCCCGGTCTGCGCCGTCGTCGCGAAGGTGGCGGCCAGGGTCACCGGCCGCTGCGGCGCCGGCCGCAGCGCCAGGGTCGCCTCGGTGATGATCCCGAGCGTGCCCTCGGAGCCGACGAACAGCCTCGCCAGGTCGTAGCCGGCCACGCCCTTCACGGTGCGCCGCCCGGTGCGCAGCACCCGGCCGTCGGCCAGCACGACCTCCAGCCCGAGCACGTAGTCGGTGGTGACGCCGTACTTGACGCAGCACAGCCCGCCGGAGTTCGTGGAGAGGTTGCCGCCGATCGTGCACCAGTCGTAGCTCGACGGGTCCGGTGGGTAGAACAGCCCCGCCCCGGCGACGGCGTCGCGCAGCTGCTTGTTCACCACGCCGGGCTGCACGACGGCGAGCCGGTCGGCCGGCGAGACCTCCAGGACGGCGTCCATGCGGGTCATGACGACGGTGATGCCGCCGTCGACGGCGTTGCTGGCGCCGGCCAGCCCCGAGCCCGCGCCGCGGGGCACCACCGGCAACCCGTGCCGGGCCGCGATCCGCATGACCGCGACGACATCGTCCGTGCGGCGCGGGAACACCACCGCGGCCGGGACGCCCGCGGGCGCCAGCATCGCCTGGTCGCGGGCGTAGGACGCGGTGACGTCCGGATCGGTCAGGATGCCATCGGCACCCAGGGCGTCGGTCAGCTCGGCGAGCCACGTCGCCGTCGTCGTGGTCACCGTCACACCGTACGGCCTTCGCGGCGGATGACCAGGGGGCTTACCCGAGCCCGAGATCGGCCAGGGTGAAGGCGGCCCGGTACTCGAAGCCGGCCTCCTCCACCGCCGCGCGGCCGCCGCGGTCGACGATCACCGCGACCGCCACCACCTCGGCGCCGGCCTCCTGCAGGGCCTCCGCGGCGGTGAGCGGGCTGCCCCCGGTGGTGGAGACGTCCTCGACCACCAGGACGGCGCGGCCCGCGACGTCCGGCCCCTCGATCCGCCGCTGCAGCCCGTGCGCCTTGCCGGCCTTGCGCACCACGCAGGCGTCCAGGAAGCCCTCCCCCGCCGCGGCTGCGTGCAGCATCGCCGCCGCCACCGGGTCCGCTCCCAGCGTGAGCCCGCCGACGACGTCGTAGCGGAGGTCGCCGGTGAGCTGCCGCATGACGCGGCCGACCAGCGGCGCGCCCTCGTGGTGCAGCGTCAGCCGGCGCAGGTCGATGTACCAGTCGGCCTCCTGCCCGGAGGACAGCGTGACCTTCCCGTGCACCACGGCGAGGTCGAGGATCAGCTGGAGCAGCCGGTCGCGGTCGGGATGCGCGGTGGGGTCCATGGCGCCCGACCCTACTGAGGGCGGTCGGGGCACCGATCCCGCCAGCCGGGTGGTTCCGCCGGAACCGAGCCCGCGGGCCCGCGGGCTCACTGCTCGGCGGGCGCGAGGACCTGGTCGATGACGTAGACGGTGGCGTTCGCGGTCTGCAGGTTCCCGCAGAGCACGGTGGCCTCCGCCTGGCCCAGCACGGTCGCGTCGGCGGCGACGGTCAGGTCGGTCCCCGAGCCCTCGACGGTGATCTGGTCGTTGTTGAGGGTCGTGTGGGTGCCGGCGAGCTCGGCCGGGCCCAGGCGCCCCGGGATCACGTGGTGGGTGAGCACGGCGGTCAGCTGCGCGGTGTCGCCCAGGAGCGCGGCGAGCTGGTCCGCCGGCAAGGCCTCGAAGGCCGGGTTGGCCGGGGCCAGCACGGTGATGTCCGGCGTCGTGTTGAAGGTCTCCACCAGGCTGGCGGCCTGGACGGCCTGCACCAGGGCCGACAGCGCCGGGTTGCTGGCGGCCGCCGTCGCCACCGGGTCGTCGGCCATGCCCGCGACGCTGCCCTCCCCCTCGACCGGCACCGCCGCGCACCCGTCGCCGAACGGCCCTTCCGGGGCCGGGGCGGCGCTCGCGGTGCTCTCCGCGGCCGACGAGCTGGGAGCCGCCGCGTCTCCGGCACCGTCGGGAGACCCGTCGGAGCTGCAGGCGCCCAGCGCGAGCGCGAGCGCCGCGACGGCGGGGAGTAGGACGCCGGAGCGCGGCCTGTGCGTCATGGTCGGTGGTGCTCCTGTCCTCGTTCGCGGCGGCGGGGGCACGCGCCCGACCGGCCGGCCGGCGGGGGACGCACGGCGCGGGAACGGCCTCGTCCCGGTGATCTTCCCGGTGATCTTCCCGCGCCGCGACCGGCGGCGCACGACCGGTCTGCCAGGCTGGGCGGGTGCCGGCCTCTTCCTCCCCCACCCCCGCCGACGGCTCCGCCGCCCCGGAGACCCCGCCGTCGGTGCGAGTCGCCCTCGCCCTGCTGGCGACCCTCGCCGTGCTGCTGCTGATCTACGTCGTGGTCACCGTGCTGGGCTGGGACGGCCTGGTCACGGCGCTGGTGGAGGTCGGCCTGACCGCCGAGGAGGCCCGGCAGTACCTGATCGTCAACACGACGGCCCCGCTGGCCATGGGACTGCTCTACGGCGTCTCCGCCTGGGCGCTGTCCACCCACCGGTCGTGGGGGCGCTGGTCCGGGCTGGCGGGTACCGCCGCCCTGGCGCTGCTCGTGCTGGCCACGATGCTGACCGCCGGCGGGGTCACCCTGATCTCGCTGCTGCTCCTCGTGCTGTCGGTGGCGGCCGCCGCCAGCCTCGCGGCGCGCACCACCCGGGACTGGCTGGCGGCGCCGCGGGCCTGAGCGCGGGACCGGAGCGGCTCAGCCCTGCCCGGTGGACCGCTGCCACTTCCGGAAGCGGTACCAGTCGTTGGAGGGCTTGAGCGCCAGCAGCACGACACCGACCGCGGTGAGGACGATCTGGAACCACGTCAGCGTGGTGACGAACGGCAGCGGCCCGCCGGACGTGCCGGCGAACGGGGTGGACAGCAGGGTGATCCCACCGAGGACCCACAGGACGATCCGCGCCCAGTTCCGGCCGTTCCAGGCGAACCAGATGAACAGCAGCTGCAGCAGCAGGATCACGATCGAGATCGCGATCCCGAGCTGCAGGGTGAGCTCCGCGACGGCGTCGGCGTCGAGCCCTTCGATCTCGGTGGCCCCGAGGTCGTTCCCGGCTTCGGCCAGCGTCCAGTCGAGGAACTCCTGCCAGTTGAGCAGGAGCGCGGCGGTGGCGACGGCGCTGAGCACCAGCGCGGCCAGGAGGGCGCCGATGCCCGCGCGCACCGTCAGCGGGCGCTCCATGGGCGCCGGGGCGTCGGGGCCCCAGCCGGGGGAGCTCGGCGCGGGCGCGTAGCCGTAGGGCTGCTGCCCGTGCGGCGGCTGCTGCTGGCCGTGAGGGGGCTGCTGCTGACCGTACGGCGGGGGCTGCTGGCCGTAGGGCGGCTGCTGCTGCCCGTACGGCGGGGGCTGCTGGCCGTAGGGCGGCTGCTGCTGCCCGTACGGCGGGGGCTGCTGCCCGTACGGCGGCTGCCCCTGCTGCGGCGGGGGCCACCCCGGTGGCTGCCCGCCCTGCCCCTCGGGACGGCCCTGCTCGCCGTGCTGGTCGTCCTGACCCGCGGTCATTCCGCCTCCGCTCCCCGGTCCCCGTCGTCGTCGCGATCATGGACGACGCGGGGACCGAGGACCAGCGGGGCGCGCGGGCGCACCCGATCCGGTGGCCGTCCCGGCGGGTCAGCCCCTCGTCACGCTGAGCCCGGCATCGGCCTCACCGGACAGGTCGGCCCAGTCGACGACGACCTCGTCGCCGTCCCGGATGTCCCCGGACAGCAGGGCCTTGGCCAGCTGGTCGCCGATCGCCGACTGCACCAGCCGGCGCAGCGGCCGGGCGCCGTACACCGGGTCGAACCCGTTGAGCGCCAGCCACTCCCGCGCCGCGTCGCTGACCGTGAGCGTGAGCCGGCGGGCGGCCAGCCGGCGGGCGAGGACGCCCACCTGGATGTCGACGATGCCGGCGAGCTCGTCGGTGCCGAGCGCCCGGAACACCACGACGTCGTCGAGCCGGTTGAGGAACTCCGGCTTGAAGTGCGACCGGACCACCTCCAGGACCGCGTCACGGCGGCGCGCCTCGGGCACCGACTGGTCGGCGATGATCTGCGACCCCAGGTTCGAGGTCAGGATCAGGATGGTGTTCCGGAAGTCCACCGTCCGGCCCTGGCCGTCGGTCAGCCGGCCGTCGTCCAGCACCTGCAGCAGGACGTCGAAGACGTCGGGGTGCGCCTTCTCGACCTCGTCGAGCAGGACGACGGTGTACGGACGGCGGCGGACCGCCTCGGTGAGCTGGCCGCCGGCCTCGTAGCCGACGTAGCCGGGCGGGGCACCGACCAGCCGGGCCACCGAGTGCTTCTCGGAGTACTCGCTCATGTCGATGCGCACCATCGCGCGCTCGTCGTCGAACAGGAACTCCGCCAGCGCCTTGGCCAGCTCGGTCTTGCCGACACCGGTGGGACCCAGGAACAGGAACGAGCCGGTGGGGCGGTCGGGGTCGGCGACGCCGGAGCGGGCCCGCCGCACGGCGTCGGAGACGGCACGCACCGCGTCCGGCTGGCCGACGACGCGGCGGCCGAGCTCCTCCTCCATGCGCAGCAGCTTCTGCGTCTCCCCCTCGAGCAGCCGCCCGGCGGGGATGCCGGTCCAGGCCTGCACGACCTCGGCGATGTCGTCCGGGCCGACCTCCTCCTTGAGCATGGAGGCCTCGGCCTCGACCGACGTCTCCGCCTCGGCCAGCGCCTTCTCCAGCTGCGGGAGCCGGCCGTAGCGGAGCTCGGCCACCCGCGCCAGGTCGCCCTCGCGCTCGGCCCGCTCCGCCTCGAGCCGCAACCGCTCCAGCTCCTCCTTGATCTGCTGGATCCGGCCGATGGCGCTCTTGTCCTGCTGCCAGCGGGCGGTCAGCTCGGCGAGCTCCTCGCGCTTGTCGGCGAGGTCCTCCCGGAGCGCGGCCAGCCGCTGGAGGGACGACGGGTCGTCCTCCTTGGCCAGTGCCATCTCCTCGATCTCCAGCCGGCGGACGGCGCGCTCGACCTCGTCGACCTCCACCGGGCGGCTGTCGATCTCCATCCGCAGCCGGCTGGCGGCCTCGTCGACCAGGTCGATCGCCTTGTCCGGCAGGAACCGGGAGGTGACGTACCGGTCCGACAGCGTCGCCGCCGCCACGATGGCGGTGTCGGTGATGCGCACACCGTGGTGCACCTCGTAGCGCTCCTTGAGCCCGCGGAGGATGCCGATGGTGTCCTCCACCGAGGGCTCCCCCACGAACACCTGCTGGAACCGGCGCTCGAGCGCGGCGTCCTTCTCGATGTGCTGGCGGTACTCGTCGAGCGTCGTCGCGCCGACCATCCGCAGCTCCCCGCGGGCGAGCATCGGCTTGATCATGTTGCCGGCGTCCATGGCGGAGTCGCCCGTCGCGCCCGCGCCGACGATCGTGTGCAGCTCGTCGATGAAGGTGACCACCTGGCCCTCGGCCTCGGTGATCTCCTGGAGCACGGCCTTGAGCCGCTCCTCGAACTCGCCGCGGTACTTGGCGCCGGCCACCATCGCCCCGAGGTCGAGCGCCATGAGCCGCTTGCCCTTGAGGCTCTCCGGCACGTCGCCGGCCACGATGCGCTGGGCCAGACCCTCGACGATGGCGGTCTTGCCCACGCCCGGCTCACCGATGAGCACCGGGTTGTTCTTGGTGCGGCGGGAAAGGACCTGCACCACCCGGCGGATCTCGGTGTCCCGGCCGATGACCGGGTCGATCTTCCCCTCGCGGGCCCGCTCGGTCAGGTCGACGGCGTACTTCTCCAGGGCCTGGAACGTGCTCTCCGGGTCCGCCGTCGTCACCTTGCGGTTGCCGCGCACCGTCCGGAAGGCGCCGAGCAGCGCGTCCCTCGTCGCCCCCGAGCCGGTCAGGACCGCGCCCGCCTCCCCCTCGGAGCCGGCCAGCCCCACCAGGAGGTGCTCGGTGGAGACGTACTCGTCGCCCAGGGCGCCGGCCTGCTCGGCGGCGGCGTTGATCACCCGGAGGAACTCCCGGGACGGCGCGGGCGCCGACACCGTCGCCCCGCTGACGCTCGGCATCCGGCCCAGGGCCGCGTCGGCCTTGCTGCGGACGTCGACCGGGTCGGCGCCGACGGCGGTCAGCAGTGGCCCGGCGATCCCGTCGGTCTGCTCCAGCAGGGCGGCGAGCAGGTGCAGCGGCTCGAGGGCCGCCTGACCCCGGCCGACGGCGAGGCGCTGGGCCCCGGCGACGGCCTCCTGCGAACGGGTCGTCAGCTTGCTGTCCATGCTGCGGCGCACGTCCTTCCCTCTGTCTTCCGCGCCGCCGGTCCGGTGGACGGCGCGTCTGCCTGCCCCAACGGCGCAGAGGTTGAGTCTGTTCCGCTCAACTTGCGGCCAGCGTAGCGGCTGCCCCCACCCGATCAGGGCCCGCCGCAGGGATCGATGTGGCGAACAACCAGTTGCGCCCGTACCCGATGTGGGGCATCGGCCCCCTAGACTCTGGGCATGACCGCCCTGCCGGCGCCGAGCGTGGCGCTCGACGACCAGCTGTGCTTCGCGCTGTACGCCGCCTCGCGCGCGGTGACGGCCCGCTACCGGCCGATGCTGGACGCGATCGGCCTGACCTACCCCCAGTACCTGGTGATGCTCCTGCTCTGGGAGTCCGACAACCAGACGGTCGGTCAGCTCGGGTCCCGGCTGGCGCTGGATAGCGGCACCCTCTCGCCCCTGCTCAAGCGGCTGACCGCCGCGGGCCTGGTCACCCGGCACCGCCGGGTGGAGGACGAGCGCTCGGTGTCCATCGCGCTCACCGACGCCGGCCGCGCGCTGCAGGACAAGGCCATCGCCATCTCCGAGGAGATGATCGGCGCCATCGGCTTCGACTCCGGCGAGTTCGACGACCTCAAGGCCCGCCTCCGGCTGCTGACCGACCGGGTCAACACCGCCGCCGGGGCGACGGACGCCGCACAGCCGGGACGGTAGGGCTCCCGCCGGCCGGGTAGGAGGTCGGCCACGGCGCCGCCCGACCGAGGGCGGCCACGGCCCGGAAGGGGCAGCATGCCCACTCGCACCGCACGCACCGCCTGGAACGGCACGCTCCAGGAGGGCTCGGGACAGGTCGAGCTCTCCAGCTCCAAGGTCGGCACCTACGAGGTGTCCTTCCCCAAGCGCGCCGCCGACGAGGCCGGGGGCACCACGAGCCCCGAGGAGCTCATCGCGGCGGCGCACTCGGCCTGCTTCGCGATGGCCCTCTCCAGCGAGATCGGCAAGGCCGGCGGCACCCCGCAGTCCCTGGAGGTCTCGGCCGACGTGACGCTGGGGCAGCAGGACGGGGCGCCGGCGATCACCGGCATCACGCTCACCGTCCGCGGCGAGGTCGAGGGTCTCGACGCCGCGGGGTTCGACAAGGCCGCCCAGGCGGCCAAGGCCGGCTGCCCGGTCAGCAAGGCGCTCACCGGCACCGAGATCACCCTCGACGCCGCGCTCGAGCAGTAGCAGGGACGACCCCGTCCCCCTCACGGACGGGGCCGGACGACGACGGCCCGCCTCCCGGGAGACGGGCCGTCGTCATCGGTGAGTCGCTAGCGGGCGGCTCCGGCCGGGGAGACCTCGCCGGTGCGCTCGCCGTCGGCGTCCCGGCCCTCGATGGCATCGGTGTCGATGCGGACCGCGTCGGACCGCTCGGCTGCCTCCCGCTCGTTCCCGGTCTCGGTCCGGAGCGCCACCTCGCGGATGAACACGACCGCGAGGACGGCGATCACCGACACGATCGCGGAGACCAGGAAGATCCGCCCCGTCGCGTCGCCGTAGGAGACCCGGATCAGGTCCTGGATCGGCGCCGGCGCGTCGGCCAGGTCGGCCAGGCCCACGCTGCCGCCGCCCGCCGCGGCGGCCTCCGCGGCACCCGGGATGCGGGTCAGGCCGTCCCGGATCAGGCTCCCGACGTGGTTGCTCAGCACCGCGCCCAGCACGGAGACACCGATGGTGCCGCCGAGGCTGCGGAAGAAGGCGACCGCCGAACTCGCCGCCCCCAGGTCGGTGGCGGCCACCGTGTTCTGCACGGCCAGCACCAGGTTCTGCATGCTCATGCCGATCCCGAGGCCGAGCACGAACAGGAAGCTGCACAGCAGGACCATGTTCGTCTCGTGGTCGACGCCGGACAGCAGGGCGAACCCGCCCAGCACGAGCACCGTGCCGGTCGTCAGGAAGATCTTCCACCGGCCGAACCGGGTGATGAGCAGCCCCGAGACGGTCGAGGAGATGAGCAACCCGCCCACCATCGGGATGGTCAGCAGGCCCGCCTCGGTCGGCGAGAAGCCGCGGGAGATCTGCAGGTACTGCCCGAGGAAGACCGTCGAGCCGAACATCGCGACACCGACGGCCATGCTGGCGACGATCGCCAGGGTGGTGGTCCGGTCCCGGAACAGCCGCAGCGGGACGATCGGCTCGGCCGCCCGCATCTCGGTGACCAGGAAGGCCACCGTCGCCAGCACCGCCCCGCCGAGGAAGAGCGCGGTCTCCACCGAGGCCCAGTCGAAGCTGCTCCCGGCCAGCGTCACCCAGATCAGCAGCGCGGAGACCGCCGCGGTGAGGAACGCGGCACCGAGGTAGTCGATCGTCACGTCCCGCTTGGTCACCGGCAGGTGCAGGGTGCGCTGCAGCAGGACCAGCGCGACGGCGGCGAAGGGCACCCCGACGTAGAAGCACCAGCGCCAGCCCAGCCAGCTGGTGTCGACCAGCAGGCCACCGAGCAGCGGGCCGCCGACGGTGGCCACGGCCATGACCGCGCCCAGCAGCCCGGAGTACCGGCCGCGCTCGCGGGGGCTGATCATCGCCGCCATCGCGATCTGCACGAGGGCCTGCAGCCCACCGAGCCCGAGGCCCTGGAGCACCCGCCAGGCGATGAGCGTGTCCACCGACTGCGCCAGCCCGGCCAGCATCGAGCCGACGATGAAGATGACGATCGACAGCTGGATCAGCAGCTTCTTGCTGAACAGGTCGGCGAGCTTGCCCCAGATCGGCGTGGAGGCCGTCGACGCCAGGAGGGTCGAGGTGACCACCCAGGTGTACTGGTTCTGCGTGCCCCGCAGCTCGGTGATGATCGTCGGCAGGGCGTTGGAGACGACGGTCGAGGACAGGAACGCCACGAACATCGCCAGCAACATGCCGGAGAGGGCCTCCAGCACCTGCCGGTGGCTCATCCTCCCCTGCTGCTCGACGGGCGCCTGCGCGACGGGCGCCTCCGGTGTGGTCTGGACGGTGCTCACGGAACTCCTGGTCGATCGGGAGGGAGAGGGAGGGAGCGCGGGGCGGGCGGTCATCCGGCCACCGCCACGGAGACGGGCCGCTGCGGGTCGCCGGCGGCGTCGATGCTGCTGACGGCGTCGATGCTGCTGACGGCGTCGATGTCGCCGACCAGGCGTTCGAGGAGCCCGGCCAGCCGGTCGGCGTCGTCCTCGGTCCAGTCGGCGAGGGCACCGAGGGCCCACTCCGAGCGCAGCGCCCGCGAGGTGGCGAGCGCCTCGGCGCCGCGGCCGGTGAGGTGGAAGAGGGCCGCGCGGCCGTCCCGCGGGTCCGGGCGGCGCGCCACGTAGCCGGCCCGCTCGAGGGCGGCCAGCTGGCGGCTGACCACGGAGGCGTCGACCCCGGCGAGGGCGGCGAGGGCGCTGCAGCGCAGGTCGCCGTCGCGCTCGAGCGGGGTGAGCAGCGCCCAGCCGAAGGAGGGCAGGTCGCCGTGCAGCCGGGTGGCCGCGCGGGCGCTCAGGTGCCGGCCGGCACGGAGCAGCTGGGCGACGCCGACCATGAGGCGGTCGCGCGTCGCGGGAGTGAGGGGCATGGCGTCGTCCTCGCGGAGATGAACTGATTGCAGACCGCAACCATACAGTCATATGGTTGCGGTCTGCAACAGATCTCGCGAGTCTCTCCGGTCACTCCCCCGGAGGGGTGGAGCCCTCCTCCGACTCGGCCTCGCGGGCGTCGCCGATGCGGTTCAGCCGCTCCAGGAGCACCGCGAGGGTGGCGACGTCGTCGGCGGGCCAGCCGGCCAGGTCGCTCTCCCAACGGGCCCGGCGGGCCGCGCGGATGCCGGCCAGCCGCGCGGCGCCCTCCGCCGACGGCGAGAGCACCTGGGCGCGCCCGTCGTCGGGGTCGGCGACCCGGTCGACCAGGCCGAGCTCCACCAGGCTGGCCACCTGCCGGCTGACGGTGCTCTTGTCCAGGCCGAGGCGCAGCACCAGGTCACCGGCGCGCAGCGGGCCGGCGTCCTCCAGCAGCGCGAGCAGGCCGTAGGCGGCGCCGTCCAGGTCGGGGTGCAGCTCCCGCGCGAGCCGGGCCGAGATCGCCCGGGACCGCCGCAGCAGCAGCCCGATCTCCCGCTCCAGCTCGACGAAGGCCGCGTGGGCGTCGACCGCGTTCCCGGTCACCGCGCACCGCCGGGCCGCCAGACGACCAGCGCCGAGCTCGGCCGCCGGTGCGGGACGAGGTCGGCGCGGTAGGCCGCCGGCACGGCCGACTCCGCCGCGATCCGGCGGTTCTCGGCGTGCTGCAGCTCGGCCAGCAGCTCGTGCACGCGCGCCTGCAGCGCCTCGACCTGCGACTCCAGCTCGATGATCCGCTTGATGCCGGCCAGGTTGACGCCGTCCTCCTGCGAGAGCCGCTGCACCTCGCGGAGCAGCGCGACGTCCCGGGGGCTGTACCGCCGCCCGCCACCGGGGGTGCGCCCGGGGCTGACCAGGCCGAGCCGGTCGTACTGGCGCAGGGTCTGCGCGTGCATGCCGGCGAGCTCGGCCGCCACGGAGATGACGAAGACCGGCGCGTCCTCCGCGACGGCCCGGGCCGCACTCCCTGCCGGCGTGGTCATGCCTCACCTCCACCGCGCACCGCCGCGGTGATCTGCGGGCGCGGGTCCTCGTCCATCTCCTCGGCCAGCTGCTCGATGACCTTCCGCTGGCCCGGGGTCAGCCGGACCGGGACGGCGATCTCCACGGTGACCAGCAGGTCACCCGGGCGCCCCTTGCCGGACACCCCGCGGCCACGCACCCGCAGGGTGCGCCCGCTGGCGGTGCCGGCCGGCACCTTCAGCGACACGGTGCCCTGCAGCGTGGGCACCGTGAGCGTGGTGCCCAGGGCCGCCTCCGCGAAGGTGATCGGCACGGTCAGCGTGAGGTTGTCGCCCTTGCGGCCGAAGAGCGAGTGCTCGGCGACGTGCACGACGACGAACAGGTCGCCGGCCGGGCCACCGCGCCGCCCGGGCGCCCCCTTGCCCGGCAGCCGGATCCGCTGACCGTCCTTGACCCCGGCCGGGATCCGGACGGTGATCGTGCGGGTCTGGCTGGTGATGCCGCTGCCGGCGCAGGTCGGGCACGGGTCGTCGACGACCTGGCCGCTGCCCCGGCAGTTGCGGCAGGGCTCGGAGAACGCGAACGCCCCCTGGCTGCGGCTGGTCACCCCGGCGCCGTGGCACACCGGGCAGGTGTGCGGGCTCGTGCCGGGGCGGGCGCCGGAGCCGGCGCAGGTCGGGCAGCTGCCCGGGCTCTGCATGCGCAGCGGCACCGTGACCCCGAGGACCGCCTCGTCGAAGGAGAGCGTCGCCTCGGTCTCGACGTCCTGGCCCCGAGCGGGCCCGGACGCCGCCTGGCTGCGGGCACGGGCGCCGCCGGCAGCGGCGCCGGCGCCGAAGATGCCGCCCAGGATGTCGCCCAGGCCGCCGGCGCCACGAGCGCCGGCGCCCCCGGCGCCGCCGAAGAGGTCGCCGAGGTCGAAGGGCTGGCCACCGGGGCCGGCCCCCGGGAAGCCGCCGGGGAACCCGGCCCGGGCACCGGCTCCCCCGGCGCCGAACAGCCGCCGGGCGTCGTCGTACTCCCCGCGCCGCTTGGGGTCGGAGAGCACGTCGTAGGCCTCGGAGACCTCCTTGAAGCGGGTCTCGGCCTCGGTGTTCCCCGGGTTCTTGTCCGGGTGCAGCTCCGTGGCCAGCTTGCGGTAGGCCTTCTTGATCGCGGCGGCGTCGGCGTCCTGGGGGACGCCGAGCGCGCCGTAGTAGTCCTTCTCGATGAAGTCACGGGTGCTCATCGGACGCCCCCTCTCGTCGCTCTCGTGCGGTTCAGCCCGCCGCCTGGCCGGCGTCGTCGCCGTCCTGCGGCTGCGGTGCGGCGGCCGGTGACTCGGGCTCGGTCACGGCCACCATGGCCGTGCGCAGCACCCGGTCGCCGCGGCGGTAGCCCTGCCGCAGCACCGTCGTGGCCGTCGGCACGTCCACGTCCGCGGAGGTGTCGTGCATGACCGCCTCGTGCAGCGACGGGTCGAAGGGGTCGCCCGCCACGCCGAAGGCCTCGACGCCGAGCCCGTCGAGGAGGCCGAGGATCCGGTCCGCGACGAGCTTGAAGGCCCCGGTGAGGTCACCGTGGTCCCGGGCCCGCTCGATGTCGTCGACGATCGGGAACAGCTGGGTGGCGAACCGCTCGGCCGCCTGGTCGACGACGGCCGACCGGTCCCGGTCGATCCGACGCCGGTAGTTGGCGTACTCGGCGGTGACCCGCTGCAGGTCCTCGGTGCGCTCGGCCAGCTGCTGGGCGAGATCGCCCGCGGGGGCGCCGTCGCCGGAGGGCGCCGTCGCCGGCTGGTCGGCCACCGGTGTGTCGTGCTCGCTCATCTGCTCCCCTGGGAGGTCGGTACCGGGCCGGACGCCGGCCGGCGGCGGGCCGGCCGGCGTCCGTACTGCACCAGTGGTGGGGTCGATCCGCCGCTTGTCACGGATGACGACCCGCGGCTGCTCGTCCCCCGTGCTCATCGGCGGTCGGTGTCCTCGTCGACGATCTCGGCGTCGACGACGTCGTCGTCGGCCGCCGTCGCGCCCGGCGCCGTGCCGGCACCGGCGTCGGCTCCCGGGGCCCCATCGGCCGCACCGGCCGCGCCGGCCGCCTCGGCCTGCTGGGCGTAGAGCGCCCCGCCGACCTCCTGCGACACGCGGGCCACCTTCTCCTGCGCGGACTTGATCGCCTCGATGTCCGAGCCACCGAGGGCCGAGCGCAGCTCGCTGAGCGCCTCGCCGAGCTCGTCCTTCTTCTCGGCCGGGATCTTGTCGCCGTTCTCGGCCAGGAACTTCTCGGTCTGGTACTGCAGCGACTCGGCCAGGTTGCGGGTCTCGGCCTCGTCGCGGCGGCGCTTGTCCTCCTCGGCGTGCGCCTCGGCGTCCTTCATCATCCGCTCGATGTCGTCCTTGGGGAGGGCCGAGCCACCGGTGATGGTCATCCGCTGCTCCTTGCCCGTGCCCAGGTCCTTCGCGGACACGTGCACGATGCCGTTGGCGTCGATGTCGAAGGCGACCTCGATCTGCGGGACGCCGCGCGGCGCCGGGGGCAGACCGGTCAGCTCGAACATGCCGAGCTTCTTGTTGTACATCGCCATCTCGCGCTCACCCTGGAACACCTGGATCTGCACAGACGGCTGGTTGTCGTCGGCCGTCGTGAAGATCTCCGAGCGCTTCGTCGGGATCGTGGTGTTGCGCTCGATGAGCTTGGTCATGATCCCGCCCTTGGTCTCGATGCCCAGGGACAGCGGGGTGACGTCGAGGAGCAGGACGTCCTTGACCTCACCGCGCAGGACACCGGCCTGCAGCGCGGCACCGATGGCGACGACCTCGTCGGGGTTGACGCCCTTGTTGGGCTCCTTGCCACCGGTCAGCTCGCGCACCAGGTCCGAGACGGCCGGCATGCGGGTCGAGCCACCCACGAGGACGACGTGGTCGATCTGGTTGACCGAGATGCCGGCGTCGCGGATCGCCTGGTTGAACGGCGCGCGGGCGCGGTCGAGCAGGTCCTGGGTCATCCGCTGGAACTCGGCGCGGGTGATCGTGATGTCGAGGTGCAGCGGGCCCTCGGCGCCGGCGGTGATGTAGGGCAGGTTGAGGTTGGTCGACTGCGCGCCGGACAGCTCGATCTTGGCCTTCTCGGCGGCCTCGCGGAGGCGCTGCATCGCCAGCTTGTCCTTGGACAGGTCGATGCCGTTCTGCGCGTTGAAGGTCTGCACCAGGTGCTTGACCACGCGCTCGTCCCAGTCGTCACCACCGAGGTGGTTGTCACCGGCGGTGGCCTTCACCTCGATGACGCCGTCCCCGATCTCCAGGAGCGAGACGTCGAAGGTGCCGCCACCGAGGTCGAAGACGAGGATCGTCTGCTCGGTCTCGCCCTTGTCCAGGCCGTAGGCCAGGGCGGCCGCGGTGGGCTCGTTGACGATGCGCAGGACGTTGAGACCGGCGATCTCCCCGGCCTCCTTGGTGGCCTGGCGCTGCGCGTCCTCGAAGTAGGCCGGGACGGTGATGACGGCGTCGGTGACCGGCTCGCCCAGGTAGGTCTCGGCGTCCCGCTTCAGCTTCTGCAGGATGCGCGCGGAGATCTCCTGCGGCGTGTAGTTCTTGCCGTCGATCCCCTCGGTCTTCCAGTCGGTGCCGATGTGGCGCTTGACCGACCGGATGGTGCGGTCGACGTTGGTGACGGCCTGGTTCTTGGCCGACTGGCCGACGAGGACCTCGCCGTTCTTGGCGAAGGCGACGACCGACGGGGTGGTGCGCGCGCCCTCGGAGTTCGCGATGACCGTCGGCTCGCCGCCCTCCAGGACGGTGACGACGGAGTTGGTGGTGCCGAGGTCGATACCGACCGCTCGAGCCATGGAGATGGCCTCTCTTCCGTTCGTGTGCGGGTACTTCTGGTCCGTGGGGGTAGCCGAGGAGCCACGGCGCGATCAGCCTTGCGCCGGGTTCGCTCAACTTTCCTGCCCAGCCTAACGGCAGCCACCGCGGAACTGTTCCCGGGGGCGGCCGCCCCACCGCGCTCACGGCCGGCCGACTCGTTCCCCGTGCAAGCGGAGGAGACCGTGACGTCGGCCACGCCGGCCGGCGCGGCGGACCACCACCGCGCCCGGATGGGCGCGATGCACGGCCGGGCACCCTGAGATCGGGGCGCTGCGCCCGGGGTTACCCGCGAGTAGCCCCCCGCCGCGCCAGCTATCGTGCGACGCAGTGCGGGCAGCGGTGCCCGCACGCGATCCGCGCGCCGGCTCGGAGCCGGCGCACCCGGCGCGCGCACCACGACACGCTCCCCCGCCCTCGCGGCGGTGCGGGGCCAGCCGACGCCGCCAGGCGTACGGGAGGGGAAGAGATGACGGGCCCGCTGCAGATCGTCCTGGGGACGATCAGCGTCCTGTTCCTGATCGTGTCCAGCGTCATGGCCTACCGGGCCGTGCGCGCCATGGTGCGGATCATCCGCACCGGCCAGCCCGACGGCACCCGCTTCGGGCCGGTGAAGAGCCGGCTGAAGACGCTCGTGGTCGAGTCGGTCGGCCACACCCGGATGCTCAAGTGGTCGTCGATCGGCATCGCCCACTGGTTCGTCTTCGTCGGCTTCTACGGCCTGTTCCTGACGCTGGTCGAGGCGTTCGGGGAGGTCTGGAACCCCGCCTTCCACCTGCCGCTCATCGGCGAGTGGGCCATCTGGAGCCTCTTCGTCGACCTCATCGGCGCCGGCACGATCCTCGGGATCATCTACCTGATCATCCGGCGCCAGCGCGACCACCCGCGCCGACAGGGCCGCAAGAGCCGCTTCGCCGGGTCCAACGAGGGCCGGGGCTACTTCGTCGAGGCCGTCGTCCTGATCGTCGGCATCAGCATCCTGAGCATCCGCGCCGCCAAGGTCGCCTCCGGTCTGGACGACGCCCCGACCTGGTCGCACCCGTTCGCGAGCCTGGCGTCGAACCTCTTCCCGGACAACCCCGACGTCGTCTCGATCGTCGCGTTCGTCAAGATCGTCGTCTCGCTGACCTGGCTGGTGGTCATCAGCCGGATCCTGAACATGGGCGTGGCCTGGCACCGGTTCAGCGCCTTCTTCAACATCTACTTCAAGCGCGAGGCCAGCGGCGCGCCCGCGCTCGGCCCGCTGCCCGCCATGACCTCCGGCGGGAAGCCGATCGACTTCGAGGACCCGGGCGAGGACGACGTCTTCGGCCGCGGCAAGATCGAGGACTTCACCTGGAAGGGGATGCTGGACTTCAGCACCTGCACCGAGTGCGGGCGGTGCCAGAGCCAGTGCCCGGCGTGGAACACGGGCAAGCCGCTCAGCCCCAAGATGGTGATCATGGACCTCCGCGACCACCTGTACGCGAAGGCCCCCTACCTCCTCGGCGAGAAGACGGCGTCCGAGACCGCGCCGGACTACGACGTGCTCAAGCCCTCCGACGAGCAGGTCTGGGCGTCGGGCTACGCCCGCATCGAGGGCACCAACGACGCGCAGGCGCACCGCCCGCTGGTCGGCACCCTCGAGGAGGGCGGGGTCATCGACCCCGACGTGCTGTGGAGCTGCACGAACTGCGGCGCCTGCGTGGAGCAGTGCCCGGTGGACATCGAGCACATCGACCACATCGAGGACATGCGCCGCTACCAGGTGCTGATCGAGTCCAACTTCCCGTCCGAGGCCGGCGTCATGATGACCAACCTCGAGAAGCGCGGGAACCCGTGGGGAATGGGCGGCAACGTCCGCGAGGACTGGATCAAGGAGCTCGACTTCGACGTCCGCGTCGCCGACGGCCCGCTGCCGCACGAGGTCGAGTACCTGTTCTGGGTCGGCTGCGCCGGCGCCGTCGACGACCGCGCCAAGAAGGTCACCAAGGCCGTCGCGGAGCTGCTGCACACCGCGGGCGTCGAGTTCGCCGTCCTGGGCAACGGGGAGACCTGCTCGGGCGACCCGGCCCGCCGCATGGGCAACGAGTTCCTGTTCCAGCAGCTGGCCATGGAGAACGTCGAAACCCTCGACGGCGTCTTCGAGGGCCGGGTGCCCGGCACCCGCAAGATCGTGGCGACCTGCCCGCACTGCTTCAACTCGCTCGGCCGGGAGTACCCGCAGGTCGGCGGCGAGTACGAGGTCGTGCACCACACGCAGCTGCTCGGCCAGCTCGTGGAGGAGGGCCGGCTGACGCCGGTCACCCCGGTGGACCGCAAGGTCACCTACCACGACCCGTGCTTCCTGGGCCGGCACAACAAGGTCTACACGCCCCCGCGGGAGATCCTCGACTCCGTCCAGGGCCTGTCCACCCAGGAGATGCACCGCTGCAAGGACCGCGGCTTCTGCTGCGGCGCCGGTGGTGCCCGCATGTGGATGGAGGAGAAGATCGGCAAGCGGATCAACATGGAGCGCACCGAGGAGGCGCTCGAGCTCGATCCCGACGTCATCTCCACCGCGTGCCCGTTCTGCATCACCATGCTGAGCGACGCGCTGACCAGCAAGAAGCAGAGCGGCGAGGCGGCCGAGCACGTGGAGGTGCTCGACGTCAGCCAGATCCTGCTGCGCTCGATGCAGCCGGTGGCGGTCTCCGCCCAGGGCGCGGACTCCGGCCCGGACGTCGGCACCAAGGCCGGCCCCGACCCGGTGGGCGAGGGCTCGGCGGCCACCGAGCACGGCCCGCAGTAGGCGGACCTCCCCGGCCCCTCGGGCTCGAGCGAGCCCCGACGACGGCGCGCACCCCTCGGGCTGCGCGCCGTCGTCGTTCCCGGGGCCGCCGAGGTCGTTGCCCGGCGCACCCACCCGGGAACGGTGTGCGGCCGGTCATGGTGGACGCTTTCCGGGTGACCCGCACCGCCCCCGACCGCAGCAGCACCGGCACCGACCGCCGTCGGGGCCTCGGGTTGATGGCCGTGGCCATCGTGCTCACGGCGCTCAACCTCCGGACGGCGGTCACCAGCGTCGGCCCCGTGCTGGAGGAGATCGAGCGGGGGCTCGGCATCTCCAGCAGCCTGGCCGGGGTCATCACGACGATGCCGGTGCTCTGCTTCGCACTGATCGGGTTCACGGCCCGGCGCTGTCGGCCCGCTACCGCGACTCGCACGTGCTCGCGGGCGCCCTCATCGCGATGACCGCCGGACTCGCGCTGCGCAGCCTGGCCGAGGCCTTCCCGGTCTTCCTCGCCGGCACCGCTCTGGCCATGGCCGGTGGGGCGCTCGGCAACGTCATGCTGCCGGGCCTGGTGAAGCGCCACTTCCCGGACCGGGCCGGCGCGCTGATCGGCGCCTACAGCACGGCGATGGGCCTGGGCGCGACCCTGGCCGCGGTCTCGTCGCAGCCCATCGCGGGCGCGGTGGGCGGTTCGGCCGAGGGCTGGCGCTGGGCGCTCGTCGTCTGGGCCCTCCCGGCGCTGCTCGCGGCCGGCGTCTGGCTGGCGGTGCCGGCCGCCCCCGACGTCTCGCGGCACAGCCACACCGCCGTCCGGATGCGGGCGCTGGTGCACAGCCCGACGGCGATGGCGATCACCGCGTTCTTCGGCGTCCAGGCGCTCCAGGCCTACGTCGTCATCGGCTGGTCGGCCCAGTACCTGCGCGACTCGGGGCTGAGCGCGGCGACCGCCGGGCTGCTCCTGGGGCTGAACTCCGTCGTCGGCCTGCCGCTGAGCGCGGTCATCCCCTCGCTCACCGTCCGGCCGCGCCTCCAGCGCCCACTGCTGGCGGGGTTCGTCGCCAGCTACGTGACCGGCTGGATGGGCCTGTGGACGGCACCCACCGCCGCCCCCTGGCTGTGGATGGTCCTGATCGCCGTCGGCATGGGCACCTTCTCCATGGTGCTGACCCTCATCGGCCTGCGCGCCCGGACGCCGGAGACCGTCTCCGCGCTCTCCACCGTCAGCCAGAGCTGGGGTTACGTGATCGCCGGGACCGGCCCGCTCCTGGTGGGCGTGCTGCGCGGGGTGACCGGCAGCTACGACGGCATGTTCGTCATCGTGCTCACCGGCGTCGCCGTGCTGAGCGTCGCCGGATGGATCGCCACCCGGCAGGTGTTCGTCGACGACGAGGTGGAGCGGACCGTGCCCGGCTGGTCACCGGCGGGGCGCTGCACCGAGGTGCTGGAGAGCGCCGGCGTCGAGATCCCGGCCGCGGCCGGCGTCGACGACGCCCCGCCGGCTAGGGACGCCGCGTCTCCGCGCGGGTGAAGTTGCGGAACGACCGGGACGGCGTGGGGCCCCGCTGGTCCTGGTAGCGCGAGCCGTAGACGGCCGAGCCGTAGGGGTGCTCGGCCGCGCTGGTGAGCCGGAAGAGGCACAGCTGCCCGATCTTCATGCCCGGCCACAGGGTGATCGGCAGGTTCGCCACGTTGGACAGCTCGAGGGTGATGTGCCCGGAGAAGCCCGGGTCGACGAAGCCGGCCGTGGAGTGGGTGAGCAATCCGAGACGCCCTAGACTCGATTTCCCCTCGAGTCTGGCCGCCAGGTCGTCGGGGATGCTGACGACCTCCAGCGTGGAGCCCAGCACGAACTCCCCCGGGTGCAGCACGAACGGTTCCTCGCCGTCGGGTTCGACCAGCGTGGTGAGGTCGTCCTGCTGCTTCGCCGGGTCGATGTGGGTGTACCGGGCGTTGTTGAAGACGCGGAAGAACCGGTCCAGCCGGACGTCGATGCTGGACGGCTGCACCAGCCCCGGGTCGTAGGGCTCGATGCCGAGGCGTCCCCCGGCGATCGCGGCCGTGATGTCGCGGTCGCTCAGCAGCATGGCGCGAAGTCTAGGGAATGCCGGTGGCCATCCCTCCGGGTGAATCCGGGCCGGCGGCCCTCAACCGCGACGACGGGGCTGCCGAAGCGAGCCGGGAGAGCGCCTGCCGGCGACCGGTCGCACCGGTTCCCGGCCCGTCCCGGATCGCCCGGGCGGCCGCGCCGGAGGGCAACTGCCGATGAACAGCAAGCGGGTCCTGGGAGCCACCCTGGCCTCGGCCGTGGTCGCCGGCTATGCCGGCGCGGCCGTCTGGTCGGCCTGGGCGGCGCCGCCGCCGATCGAGGTGGCCAGCGGTTTCGGCGAGGGTGACGGCCTCACCCGCTACGTGCTCACCGCCGACTCCCGGTCCGCCGACCTCCTGACCGCCCTCGAGGCGGTGCCCGGCGTCGCCAGCGCGCAGTGGGTGGACGGCGACCGCGCCCTGGTCGCCACCGACGGCGTCACGCCCGAGCGGCTGCGCGCGGTCGCGGGCGTCACCGACGTGACGGAGTCGACGTCGGTGCCCGTGTTCGGCACCGTCACCGACCCGCTGTTCCCGCAGTACGGCTGGAACCTCGAGAACACCGGCGGCAACGCCACCGGCCAGGCCGCCGTGGCCGACGCCGACGTCGACGCCACCACCGGCTGGGACACCGGGACGGGGGTCGGCACCGTGGTCGCCGTCGTCGACTCGGGCTTCGACTCCGACCACCCCGAGCTCACCGGCTCGCTGTGGACCAACCCCGCGGAGCGCTGCGGCTCGTCCGACACCGACGGCAACGGCCTGCCCGGCGACTGCCACGGCTGGAACTTCTACGCCAACAACGCCGACATCGACAACGGCAGCCTGGGCAGCCACGGCACCAGCGTCTCCGGCGTGGTGGGCGCGCGGGCGGGCAACGGGTTCGGCTCCGCCGGCGTCGCGCCCGGGGTCTCGATCATGCCCCTGGTCGCGGGCGGCGGGAGCACCGTCGACATCTACCTGTGCGCCCGGGCGATCCGGTACGCCGTCGACCACGGCGCCGACGTCATCAACGCCTCCTGGGGTGGCGCGTTCGGCGGCCACGCGCTGGAGACGCTCCGCTCGGCCATCGCCTACGCCGAGGCGCACGGCGTCCTGGTGGTCGCCGCGGCCGGCAACGACGGCGGCAACCGCGACACCAGCATCGTCTACCCCGCCAGCCTGCCCGAGCCCAACGTCGTGACCGTCGGCAGCTCCACCGCCGCCGACACGGTCGCCGCGCACTCCGGCTACGGCGCGACGTCGGTGGACCTCTTCGCCCCCGGCCTCAAGGTGGCGGCGCCGTGGAACGACGGCGGCATGCGCCAGGTCGACGGGACGTCGTTCGCCGCGCCGCACGTGGCCGCGGCGGTGGCGCTGTACCGCGCGGTCCTGCCGACGGCGTCCGCCGCAGAGCTGAAGCGGGCGCTGCTGGCCGACACCGACCGGGTCGCGGCCTTCGCCGGCCGGTCGGTCACCGGGGGCCGGCTCTCGCTGGCCCGCATCGGCGCGCACGCCGACGACACCGTGCGCTACGCGTTCACATCGATGACCGCGCGCGCCGGCACGGTCACCCCGACCGTCGGCATCAGCTCCCCTGCCGGCACCGGCCGGTACACGGTCGACGTCGGCCTGGGCATGGAGCACGAGGGCCAGATCTGGGCGCTGGCGGACAAGCCGGTGACCCTCGACGGCGTCACCGTCGCCACCGACGACGCCGGCGACGCCCGGTTCGACCTCGGTTCGCTCTCGGCCGCCGACGGCATCGCACTGTCCCCGGCCATGGACCTGGGCGCGGGACGCTACGTGCTCACCGTCCAGCTCTACCGCGACGGCGAGGCCCTGGGGCGCATGCGCGCCGCGCCCCTGCTCGTCTCGCCGGCGGCCGGCTCCGGCGGCACCGGCCCGGGCACGTCCACGCCCGGCACCCAGCCGGGCACCCCCACTCCCGGGGGCACGACGCCGGGGACCCAGCCGGGCGGCACCACGCCGGGCACCGGTCCCGCCACCACGTCGCCCGGCGGCACCACCCCCGGCACCCAGCCGGGCGCGCCGCCCGCCCCCGGCGGCACCACCCCGGGCACTCAGCCGGGCACCACGCCCGGCACCACGCCTGGCGGCACGGCCCCGAACCCGGGCACGCCGGGCACCCAGCCGGGCACTCCCACGCCTGGCGGCACGGCCCCGAGCACGCCAGGCACCCAGCCGGGCACCACGCCCGGCACCACGCCCGGCACCACGCCCGGCACCACGCCCGGCGGCACGGCGCCGAACCCGGGCACGCCCGGGACCACGCCGGTCGCCCCGGCCCCGGGTGGGACCCCGCCGGGCACGGCACCCGCACCGGGAACCACGACGTACCCGGAGGTCGGGCCGTTCCGGATCACCTCGCTGAGCCCGAACGTGGTCGACACCGCGGGCGGCACGCTCGTCACCATCACCGGCGTCGCGCTGCCCAGCGCACCGACGGTGCGGATCGGGACGTCGGCCACCGCCACGGTGGTCCGGAGCACCACGACGAGCCTGCTCGTCCGGGTCCCGGCGCGGACGGCGGGCACCTACGACGTCACCGTCTTCGCCCGCGACGGGCGGTCGACGGTGCTGCCGGGGGCGCTCACGTACGCCGACGGCGCCGGCACCGCCCCGGCACCGACCAGGCCGACCACCCCGGCACCGGGCACGCCCACGCCCGGCACGCCGGCACCCGGCACGCCGGCACCGGCCACGCCTCCGCCGGGCACCCCCGGCGGGACGGCGCCCGACCCCTCGGCGGGCGTGCGCACCGGCCCCTCCGGGGAGCGGCTGGTCCGGTCCGACCGGTTCGCCGGGCTCGGGTCGATCTGGTCGGTGAACTGCTCGGCCTCCTGCACCGGCGTCGCGGTCTGACGCCGTCCACCGCGCCCTCCCGGCGCACCCCCTGAACCACCGCGCCCCGTCCGGCTTCCCCATACGGACGGGGCGCGGTGTCGTCCGGAGCCGTCCTCCCGGCCGTCCGGTCGTCTGCCGATAAGGGGAACGACATCGGACGCATCCCCAGGAGAACCCCTCGTGCTGGACACCCGCCCGGCGCCACCGGCGCCCCGTGGCGCCCGCTCCGCCATCCGCCCCACCGGCCGGGAGCGGAGCTTCTCCGCCGACGAGCTGATCGTCTCCAAGACCGACCCGCGCGGCGTGATCACGTACGCGAACGACGTCTTCCTGCGGGTGAGCGGCTACCGGCAGGACGAGGTCCTGGGCCAGCCGCACAACATGATCCGCCACCCGGAGATGCCGCGGGCGGTGTTCAAGCTGCTGTGGGACACGCTGACGGCGGGGCAGGAGGTCTTCGCCTACATCAACAACCTGGCGGCCGACGGCGGGCACTACTGGGTCCTCGCGCACGTCACCCCCTCCTACGACGCCGGTTGCCGCACCGTCGGCTACCACTCCAACCGCCGCCGGCCGGCCCGGGGCGCCGTCCAGCGGGTGCTGCCGCTCTACCAGCGGCTGCTGGACGAGGAGCGCCGCCACCCCAACGCCCGCGCCGCCACCGAGGCGTCCTCCCGGCTGCTCGCCGACGTGCTCGACGAGCAGGGGCAGACGTACGAGGAGTTCATCTGGTCGGTCATCAACCGGGAGGAGAGCTGACATGGGCGTGCGCCCGACCCGCGGGGCCGACGCTGCCGAGCTGGCGGCCTACCGGGCGTTCGCGCGCCAGCTGACGGCGGCGTGCGACGCAGCGTCCCGGGGCGACCTGGAGGCCCGCAGCCGGATCGCACCCGACGCCGAGGCGGTGCCCGAGCTCGTCGAGCTGCACCACGCGCTCAACCGGGTGCTCGACGTCTCCGACGCCTTCGTCCGCGAGTCGTCGGCCGCGCTGCACTCGGCGGCCGAGGGCCGGTTCCACCGCAGGCTGCTGACCACCGGGCTGCTCGGGTCGTTCCGGCGCAGCGCCACCGACATCAACGCCGCGCGCAGCGCCATGCAGGAGACCGCCGGGCGGGTCACCGAGGCGCAGAGCAGCCGGCTGCGGCTGGCCGACGACTTCGAGTCGGTCGTGCTCTCCATGTCCGAGCAGGTGGCGACGGCGGCGACGGAGCTCAGCGCCTCGGCGTCCGGGCTCACCGCGGCCGCGTCGGCCGCCAGCACCGAGGTGGGCACCGCCCGCGAGACGATCGGCTCGCTCACCCGCTCGTCGGCCGAGATCAAGGAGATCATCGCGCTGATCGACTCGGTGGCGGCCCAGACCCGGCTGCTGGCGCTGAACGCCACGATCGAGGCCGCCCGCGCCGGGGAGGCCGGCAAGGGCTTCGCCGTCGTCGCCTCGGAGGTCAAGGACCTCGCCGACCAGACCGGCCGGGCGACCGAGCGGGTCACCGCCCAGGTCGAGCAGATCCGGCAGGCGTCGGAGGACGTCGCCGAGGTGATGAGCAGCGTGGGCTCGACCGTCGGCGAGATGAACGGGCTGGTCGACGGGATCGCGGCCGCGGTCGACGGCTCCGCGTCGCTGAACACCGGCTCCGACGACGTGACCGGGCTGTCGCAGATGGCGGAGAAGCTGCGGTCGGAGGCCACCGGGTTCCTCGCGGTGATGCGCCGCTGACCGGAGGTGGCTGTCGCGGCGGCGGGACGACCAGGTAGTCTCGGCGCCGTTCGCGGGTGTAGTTCAATGGTAGAACATCAGCTTCCCAAGCTGACAGTGCGAGTTCGATTCTCGTCACCCGCTCCACGACGTCCCCGAGGCCCCGGTCCCCCCCGACCGGGGCCTCGTCGCATCCCGGGCCGCCACCGCTCCTCGGCGGGTCCTTGGCCCCTGGGAAGGCCGCCACCGGCACCGCACCATGAGCGCAGCGCTTCCCCCGGGGCGGCGCCGCTCCTACGGTCGGGCCGTGCCCCCGCCCACCCGTCGGCGCACCCCGTGACCGACGACGCAGCCCGCCCGGGCAGCCGGGTGGACGAGCTGCTGGCCGAGATCGTCCGGGTCGCCGCCCGCCACACCGGCGCGACCTCCGCCACCCTCCGCCTGCACGACCCCCGCGGGACCGCGCCGGACCACTCCGTCACGGCCCCTCCGGGCGCGGGGACGCCGGACGGTCCCGGCGACGACGACCTCGAGGTGCCGGTGCGCGCCCACGGCACCGGCATCGGCACCCTGCGGCTGCGCGGCCGGCGCCCGGCACCGGCGCCCCCGCGGCCCGACCGCGCGCTCGCCGAGGCCGTCGCGTCCGTCGCCGGGCCGGCCATCGAGCACGCCCGGCGGCTCGACCACGCCGAACGGTGCCTGGCGTGGTCGCGGGCGGGCACCGAGATCGCCACGGCGCTGCTGTCCGGCACAGCCTCGGACGACGTGCTGCGCGCCGCGGCCGCCCGGGTCGCCGAGCTGGCCGAGGCCGACGCCGTGGGCGTGCTCGTCCCGCTGTCCGGGGACGAGGACACCCTGACCGTCACCGCCGCGATCGGGCCCGGTGCGGAGGACGTGGAGGGCGTCCGGATCCCGCTGGCCGGCAGCCGGCTCGGCGCCGCGCACCGGTCCGGCGTCCCCCGGCTGCTCGACGAGGCGATCGCCCGGCCGGGGGCGCCGAAGGGCGGCGTCATCGGGGAGCTCGCCGGCGGCTACGGGCCCACCCTGCTCCTCCCCCTCGGCCGGCCGACCCCGCTCGGGACGCTGGTCGCGCTGCGGACCCGGGACCGGGCGCCGTTCGACCCGGCGGTCCTGGAGCCGGCCGCCGCCTTCGCCACCCACGCGGCGGTGGCGCTGGAGCTGGTGCGCAGCCAGCAGCGCGAGCGGCGCCTGCAGGTGCAGGGCGACCGCGACCGGATCGCACGTGATCTCCACGACCACGTGGTGCAGCGGATCTTCGCGACGGCGCTGGCGCTGGACCGGATCGGCCGCTCGCTGGAGGAGGCGGCCCCGGAGGTGGCCGGGCGGATCGGCGCCCGCGTCGACGAGCTCGACGGGACGATCGCCCGGATCCGGACGGCGATCTTCCAGCTGCAGAGCGCCGCGGATCCCTCGGCCACCGCGGTGCGGAGCCGGCTGGCGGAGGTCGTGCGGTCGATCACCGACGGGGAGCCGCTGCGCCCGGCGCTCCGGATCCGCGGCGAGGTCGACGACCTGCCCGCCGACGTGGTCGGCGACCTGATCGCCGTCGTCCGGGAGCTGGTGACCAACGTGGTGCGGCACGCCGGCGCGACCCGGATGACCGTGACGGTCACCGCCGAGGGCGGGCTCTCCGCCGTCGTCACCGACGACGGCCGCGGGCTGCCGGAGGTGGTCGTGCGCAGCGGGCTGGTCAACCTGGCCGACCGGGCCGAGCGCCGCGGCGGCCGGCTGACGGTGTCGTCGGGCCCGTCCGCGACGCAGATCGAGTGGACGGTGCCGCTGCCCGGGTGACCGGGGTGCGCGGGTCAGCGCCCCGGTGGGTCGCGCAGCTCGGTGGCGAGGATCGCGGCCTGGGTGCGGCGCTCGAGGCCGAGCTTGGCGAGCACGTGGCTGGTGTAGTTCTTCACCGTCTTCTCGGCCAGCCCCATGCGCTCGCCGATCTGCCGGTTGGTCAGGCCCTCGCCGATCAGCCGCAGGACGATCCGCTCCTGGGCGGTCAGCGCCGCCAGCCGGTCGGTCCGGGGACGCGGGTGCAGCTGGGTCGCCTCCGCCGGCACGGTGCCTCCGGCCGCCACGCTGCGCACCGCCTGCACGAGGGCCGATCCCCGCACCTGCTTGAGCAGGAACCCGGCGGCGCCGGCCCGGAACGCCGCGTCGCGGGCCTCGTCGTCGGCATAGCTGGTGAGCACGATGCAGCGCAGCCCGGGGATCGCGGCGCGCAGCTCCCGGCACAGCGCGGCGCCGTTGCCGTCGGGCAGCCGCATGTCCAGCACCACGACGTCGGGGCGCACGGCCGGCACCCGCGCCCGCGCCTCGGCGACGGTTCCGGCCTCCCCGACCACCGTGAGGCCCGGATCGTCCTCCAGCACCTCGGCCACACCGCGACGCACCACCTCGTGGTCGTCCACGAGGAACACCCGCACGCGCGGGGTCGCGGTGTCCACGGGCACCCCTCCCAACGCACTGTGACGGTCGTCACACAGCGTAGGGCCGACCGGGGCGCCCCGACAGTCGTCAGGCGGGCAGGAGCAGCGCGGCGTAGAGGGTGAGCCCGGGGCCGAAGGCCATCGCCACGATCGGCCCGTCGACGTCGCCGAGCTCCTGCAGCACCAGGAGCACCGTGGCCGACGAGCAGTTGCCGTGCTCGGCGAGCACCCGCCGGGAGGCGCCGACCTGCTCCTCGGCGAGCCCCAGCTCGTCGCGCACCACGTCGATGATCCGCGGGCCACCGGGGTGCACGGCCCAGCCGGCGACGTCCTCGACCCGGAGCCCGGCGCCGGCCAGCAGCTCGTCGACGACGTCCCCGACGTGGCGGGACAGCACGTCGGGCACCCGCGGGGACAGCCCCATGCGGAAGCCGAGGTCGGTGACGTCCCAGGTCATGTGATCGGAGGTGGAGGCGTCGGTGCGCGCGACGATGGCGGCCAGCCGGTGGCCCCGCCCGGCGCCGGGCTCGACGACGACGGCCGCGGCCGCGTCGGAGAAGAGCGCGTGCGCGACCACCTGCTCGAGGTCGTTCTGGGCCGGCTGCACGTGCAGGCTGGTCAGCTCGCAGCACAGCAGCACGGCCGGCCGCGAGCGCGCCGTGACGAAGTCGCCGACGGCCGCGAGCCCCGGGATCGCGGCATAGCAGCCCATGTGCCCGACGAGCAGCCGCTGCAGGCCCGGCGGCATGCCGAGGTCGCTGGCCAGCCGGATGTCCAGCCCGGGGGTGGCGTAGCCGGTGCAGGTGGCGACCGCGAACAGCCCGACGTCCCCCGGCGCGAGGCCCGCGGAGTCCAGGGCGCCGGCCACGGCCTGCTTGCCGAGCGGCAGCGCCTCCTGGATGTAGCGCGCCATCCGCGCGCCGGTGCTCCAGCCGCTGAGGTCCTCGTCCAGCGGGTTGGCGACGGCGTGCCGGCGGCGCACCCCCGCGCCGAGGAAGATCCGGCGGGCGGCGCGCACCCCCGCGTAGTGCTCGGCGAAGAAGCCGTCCCAGGCCGCCTCCTGGTCGAGCGTGGTGGGCAGCGCCGCTCCGGCGCCGGTCAGCACCGCCGCGGTCACGGGCGGCACTCCACGGCGGACCTGCTCGGGATCATGCGCCCGACGGTACGTGCGCGCCTGCGCCCGTGCCCGCTCACCGCTTCCGCCCGTATCCGGCGAAGACGACCGCCGTCGACCGGACCGGCTTCATCCGCACCCCCGCGCGGCGGCCCAGCCGCCAGGCGACCGCGTCGCGCACCGAGGGGCGCAGGCCGACCAGGCGGAGGTCCAGGCCGAGCCGGTCGGCGGCGGCGAGCAGCCGGGCGCGGTCGACGAACAGCGCCGGGTCGTGGATGCCCGGGGGCGGCCCGCCCGGCAGCCGCTCGGCGACGGTCACCATGAGGAAGCGCCCGATCGCGGTGGCCGCCAGGGCGTCGATGACCAGCGTTCCCCCCGGCCGGAGCAGCCGGGCGCACTCGGCGAGCACGGCGACGTCGTCCTCGACGTGCTCGAGGATCTCGCCGGCCACGACCACGTCGGCGCAGCCGTCGGCCAGCGGGACGGCGAGCACCGAGCCGCGGACCGCGAGGACACCGTGGCCGCGCGCCGTCCGCAGGCCGCCCATCCCGAGGTCCACGCCCACGTGCCGGTAGCCGAGGCGGGCCGCGTGCGGGGCCATCAGCCCACCCCCGCAGGCGAGGTCGACCAGCAGCGATCCGGCAGCCGCGGCCGGCGGGATGTGCTCGGCCCGCGAGGCCGCCAGCCAGTGCAGCGCCGCGAACCCCCCGGAGGGCTGCCACCACTGGTCGGCGAGCTGGTCGTACTGCGCGGGATCGTTGCGCGGGAGGACGGTGCGTCGCACGCCGGGACCTAGCCCTTCTTGAGCGGATCGTGCCCCCAGTTCATCAGGGAGTACCGCCAGCGGGAGGTCTCGACGTCCTCCTTCGCCGGTTGCTGTGCCAGGTGCCGCGCCACGTAGCCGTGCACCTTCCGCATGTGGGCCAGGTCTTCGGCGGTCAGGTCGTCCTTCTTCGTGCGCAGCAGCTCCACGATCCGGCGACCCGAGGCGTGGCCGGTGGACTCGTCGCCGCCGTCCTTCTGACCGACGGCCTGTGACTCCTCGGTCCCCAGCCACTCCTCCAGCTCGCCCGCGGTCATGTTCACCGCCTCGCCGAAGTCGCGGCGGACGTCGTCGGGGTCCTCGTCGGTCATCGGTCCTCCAGTCGCTCGTCGTCCCCCCGTACCGCGGCACGGGCAGGCGGAAACCGGCGTCTGGTACTGCTGGTGCCCCGCCCCGCCCCGCACCCCCGGAGGTCCGCGTGTCCGTCACCGTCGTCGGCAGCCTGAACGAGGACGTGCTCGTCGCCGTCGACCGGCTGCCCGGGCGCGGGCAGACCGTCATCGCCCGCACCGCCACGCTGGCACCCGGCGGCAAGGGGGCGAACCAGGCCGCGGCCGCGGGGCTGCTGGGTCCGGGCGTGCACATGGTCGGCCGGGTCGGGGACGACCCGGCGGGCGCCCGCCAGCTGGCCGCGCTGGCCGCGTCCAGGGTGAACGTCGGCCGCGTGCTGCGCACCGCGGGCGTGCCCACGGGCTCCGCCACGATCCCGGTGGAGGACGGCACCGGGGAGAACCTGATCGTCGTGGTCCCCGGCGCGAACGCGCGGCTGGCGCCGGCCGACGTCGACGTCCCGTCCGTGCGGGACGCCCGCGTGCTGTGGCTGCAGCTGGAGGTGCCGCTGGCCACGGTCCGGGCGGCGGCGGAGCGCGCGACGGGCACCGTGGTCCTCACCCCCGCGCCGCCGCAGCCGCTCCCGGCCGACCTGCTCGACCGGGTCGGCCTCCTGGTGCCCAACGAGCACGAGCTGGTCCAGCTCGCCGGCGCGCAGCCGGCCGACCGCTCGGCGGCCGAGCTGGTGGCGCTGGCCCGAGCGGTCACGCCCGGCTCCGTCGTCGTCACCCTCGGGGGGCGTGGAGCGCTGCTCGTGCCCAGGGACGGCGGCCCGGCGCTGCTCCAGGAGCCACCTCCGGTCACCGCCGTCGACACGACCGGGGCGGGCGACTGCTTCTGCGGGGCGCTGGCGCAGGCGCTGGCCGCCGGGGCCGGCCAGGCCGGCGCCGTCCGGTACGCCGTCGCGGCCGCCGCGCTCTCCACGACCGGACCGGGCGCCCGCGGCGCCCTGCCGGACGACGACGCCGTCCGGACCGGGATGTCCCGCGTCCCCACCGCCGTCCCGGTGGGCTGACCTGCGGTTCACCGGGCGGAGGACCGGGCACAGGCTCCCTGCCAGGATCACCGAGGAGGAGCCGAGATGAGCGAACCGCAGCGCACGCCCCACCCGGAGGAGCCGGCCGAGGGCGGCCGGGACTCGGCCGAGGAATCGGGTGGCCGCACGCCGCACCCGGAGGAGCCGGCCGAGGGCCGCTCGGACACCGCCGACGGCGGCGCCGACACCCCCGACGTCTGATCGACGGCGGCCGGGTCCGTGAGCGAGGTCTCACGCCCGGACGCCGCGCGGCGGTTTCACGGTGCGACCTCCGGGCAGGGTCGGTTCCATGGAGGAGACCGTGCAGCCGCACCGCGCCAGCCAGCACCAGGGCACCGACGGGTCGTCCGGCGGAGTCCGCGACAGCTCTCCGGCGGAGAGCGCGAGCCGGGCGGTCGCGCGGCTGCTGGCCAATCCGCGGCGCACCCGCCGGGACTGACGGGGGACCGCCACCCCGCGCGGCCCGCAGGAGGCCTGGTCGGGCACCGACGGTGACGGTGCGTCGCCACAGCGTTCCCATCGTTCCCCCGCGCCACGGCCTGCCCGGCTGCCCCTCGTCACCCAGAGCGACCAGAGCGGCGTGCCGCGAACTGCTCCGTCACGACCTCGTGCACCATCGCTGACGTGACCGCCGCCGCTCTGCCTCTCGCCGCCGACGACCTCTCGGCACCGGTCCGCCGCAGCCGCGCCGAGCGGCAGGCGATCGTCCTGGACACCGCCGACCGCCTGTTCTCCAGCCGCAGCTCGCGCAGCGTCGGCATGGACGAGCTGGTGCGCGAGACCGGCCTGGGCAAGATGACGGTCTACCGGCTGTTCAAGAGCAAGGACGACCTCGTCGGGGCCTACCTGGCCCGCAAGGCCGCCACGGTGCTGGCCTTCATCGACGCCGAGCTGGACCGGCTCCAGGGCGATCCGCGCGCCGCGCTGCTGTCGGTCGTCGACGCCGTCGAGCGGGACGTCACCCGCACCGGCTTCCGCGGCTGCCCGTTCACCAACGTGAGCAGCGAGTACGACGACCCCCAGCACCCGGCGCGCAGCGCCGCGGCCGACTACAAGTTCGAGCTGCACACCCGGCTCGAGCGGCTGGCCGACGAGATCGTGCCCGGCAACGGCGACGACCTGGCGGCCCAGATCCACCTCATCATCGACGGGATGTACCTGTCCGGCGGCCTGCTCGGTCCCGACGGCCCCGCCGCGCACGGCCGGCAGCTCGCCGAGCGGCTGATCGAGATCGCGGTCGCCCGCGGCTGACCGCAGGATGGGCGGGTGAGCGACGACCGCACCCGACCCGACCTCGACGACGCCACCGTGGAGGCGCTGGGGAAGCTCTCCGAGGCCCTGGAGACCGTCGACCAGGCCCGCGGCTTCCTCTACGCGTTCCACCAGCTCACCGGCAAGGCCGACCGGCTGCTGCAGGAGTCGGTCGAGTTGTTCGACGCGGCGGGGGCCGGCGGCCTGGCCGCGGACCTGCGACGGGACCTCGTCGGGCGCAACGTCATCGCCGACCGCTGGACCTTCCAGATCGTCGAGGACTTCGACGAGAACTACTGGGGGACGTTCCGCGCCTACGACCAGCGCGCCCGCGACGAGCTGGCCGGCGGCGACCGGCACGTGTTCGAGGCGCGCATGAAGCAGCGCGAACGCACCCAGGGCCACCCCGCCCACGAGGCGGGCCCCGCGCTCGCCGACTGAGACCGCCGGGCCGCATCCGTCGAGGTGGACCGGTCGCGGGGGCCGGAGGCTCCCCGACCGGGACACGGGCGGCGGCTCCGCGCAGCCGGGGCACGGCAACTGGCCGCGGTGGAGCCCGGAGGGCGACAATGTCGCGATGACCATGCCCGACGGAAACGACGCAGGCTCCGACCGCGAGGCCCAGCCGCTGGGCGCCCAGAAGGCCCCCGGGGAGGACCGCGACTCCCTCGGCGCCACCGAGGGCCCGGCCGACGGCATCGCCGGCCCGGCCTACCCGCCGGCCGACACCGAGCCGGACGCGAAGTGAGCAGCCCCGACGGCCGGACCACCGGCGAACCGGCGCGGGACCCGCTGGACGTCGGCCTCGGCGAGCCCACGCGCCCTGCGGCTGAGCCGGAGCCGGAGCCCGCCGCCGCACCCCCGGAGCCACCCCGCGAACGGCATGCCGGACGGGCGATCGGCCGGACGCTGGCGCTCGCGCTGCTGATCTTCGTCACCGTCCTGCTGGTGCTGTTCGTCGTGTTCAACGGCCAGACGGTGCAGATCAGCCTGGTCTTCACCGACGTCGAGGCCCCGCTGGTCCTCGCCCTCCTCATCGCGGCGGCCCTCGGCGGGCTACTGGTGTGGCTGGCCGGCCTGGTCACGCGGGCCCGGCGCCGCCGCCGCTGACCACCGCCCGGCCGGCCCGCGCCCCGCGGCGGCCCGGCCGGGCGTCCCGGCTCACCCCGCGGAGGGTGCCGGCTCAAGAGCTTGCTCCGTTCTACCGACCAGTAATAACGTTTGTTACCGGCGAGTAGGCAGCTCGCCGGACCACTGGTACGGAGCAACGGAGCCCACAGCGCATGAGCCACTACACCGCCAACCTGCGGGACCTCGAGTTCAACCTCTTCGAGTTCCTCGACACCCGGGAGCGCTTCGGCACCGGCCCGTTCGAGCAGATGGACGCCGAGACGGCGCGCGGTGTGCTGACCGAGATCCGGCGGCTGGCCGAGGGCCCGATCGCGGCCTCCTTCACCGACGCCGACCGCAACCCCCCGGTCTTCGACCCCGCCACGCACTCGGTGACGCTGCCCGAGTCGTTCAAGAAGTCGGTCAAGGCGGTGGAGGACGGCGAGTGGTACCGCCTCGACCTGCCCGAACACCTCGGCGGCTTCGGCGCACCGCACGTCCTGACCTGGGCCGCCTTCGAGATGATCCTGGGCGCCAACCCGGCGGTCTTCATGTACGGCTCGGGCGCCGCGTTCGCCGCGATCCTCGACGAGCTGGGCACGCCGGACCAGAAGCGCCTGGCCGAGCTGATGCTGGAGCACAAGTGGGGCGCCACCATGGTGCTCACCGAGCCCGACGCCGGCTCCGACGTCGGGGCGGGCACGACCAAGGCCGTGCAGCAGCCCGACGGCTCGTGGCACATCACCGGCGTGAAGCGGTTCATCACCTCCGCCGAGCACGACCTCTCGGACAACATCGTCCACCTGGTCCTGGCCCGCCCCGAGGGCGCGAAGGCCGGCACCAAGGGGCTGTCGCTGTTCGTCGTCCCCAAGTTCCACGTGGACCTGGAGACGGGTGAGCTGGGCGAGCGCAACGGCGCCTACGTCACCAACGTCGAGAAGAAGATGGGGCTCAAGGTCTCCACCACCTGCGAGCTCACCTTCGGCGACGGGCCCGTCCCGGCCCAGGGCTGGCTGGTCGGCGAGGTGCACGACGGCATCGCCCAGATGTTCAAGGTCATCGAGCACGCGCGCATGTTCGTCGGCGCCAAGGCCATCGCCACGCTGTCGGCCGGCTACCAGGTGGCCCTCGACTACGCGAAGACCCGCGTCCAGGGCGCCGACCTCACCGCGACGTCGAAGGACGCCCCGCGGGTCACCATCACCCACCACCCCGACGTGCGCCGCTCGCTGATGCTCCAGAAGTCCTACGCCGAGGGGATGCGGGCGCTGTACCTGTACGCGGCCAGCTTCCGCGACCAGATCACCGCCGCCGAGGCGGAGGGCACCGCGGACAGCGAGCCGGCCGTCCTGGCCGCCAAGGTCAACGACCTGCTGCTGCCGATCGTGAAGGGCTTCGGCTCCGAGCGCGCCACCCAGCTGCTCACCCAGGAGTCGCTGCAGACGCTCGGCGGCTCGGGCTTCCTGCAGGACTACCCGATCGAGCAGTACATCCGCGACTCCAAGATCGACACCCTCTACGAGGGCACCACGGCGATCCAGGGCCAGGACTTCTTCTTCCGGAAGATCGTCAAGGACGGCGGGGTCGCGCTGACCTGGCTCGCCGGGCAGATCCAGGCCACGGTGGACGGCGCGGCGGGCGACGGCCGGCTCAAGGAGGAGCGGGCGCTGCTCGGCACCGCACTGTCCGACGTGCAGGGCATGCTCACCGCGATGTTCGGCCACCTGACCGAGGCCCAGGACGACATGACCTCGCTCTACAAGGTCGCGCAGAGCACCTCCCGGCTGCTCCTGGCCGCGGGCGACCTGATCACCGGCTGGCTGCTCGTCCGCCAGGCGGAGGTGGCCCTGGGCGCGCTCGCCGGCGAGGTGAGCGAGCGGGACCGGCTCTTCTACGAGGGCAAGCTGGCCGCCACCCGGTTCTTCGCGACCCAGGTGCTCCCGCGGCTGACCTCCGAGCGGTTCATCGTCGAGAACACCGACAACGCGCTCATGGAGATCGACGAGGCCTGCTTCTGAATGGATCGTCGTCCTCCGGACGACACCGCGGCCAGGAGCCGTCCCCGACCGGCACGGAGCCGCTGCCCGTGTCCCGGCCGGGGACCCTCCGGGCCCCGCGACCGGTCCACCGAGGGCCGCCTCCCGCCGGGGAGGCGGCCCTCGGCCGTTTCGGGGGCGGCGGTACGGGCATGGCCGGGAGGACAGCCGACGGACAGGAGGCCGGCATGACCGATCCGCAGGGCAGTGACCGCATCCAGCAGGACATCCCGACCGCGTCGGGAACCGGCGCCAACAGCGACCTGGGCTCGTCCTTCGACGACGTCCCCCTGACCGCCGACGAGGCCATCGCGCGGGACGACGCGCAGGGCGACGACCTCCCGGCGCGCGCCGACGGCGACATCGCCCGCGCCACCCGCGCCGGGGCCTCCGGCGAGGTCGACTCCCCCACCGACCGGTCCGGGGACGACGGGCGATGAGCGAGTCCCAGCCGACCGGCTACCGCGAGTCCCCCGACACGACCGGCGACGGCAGCACCGAGGAGCGCCGCGACGACGACGTGGCCCTGACCACCGACGAGGACGCCCAGCGGGAGGACTCGGTGGCCCGCCCCGGCAACGAGTCCGACTAGCCCGCTCGCAGGCACGACGGCGCCCCCTCCCGCACGGGAGGGGGCGCCGTCGTGCCCGTGCGGCTGGGTCAGCCGGCGATGTCGGCCGCGAACTCGCCCTCGAAGGCCTCCTGCAGGACCTTCGCACCGCCGGGCACGTCGGCCGGCTGGAGGATGAAGCTCTCCAGGCTGGGCGACGTGCCCAGCTCGAAGCCGCGGATCGGGACGACGACGCCGCCGCTGTCGACCTCCTCGAGCTCGTCGAACGCGCTCAGCACGCCCTCGCGGGTGAGGTCACCGTTCTCGCAGGCCTGGTCGAGCACCTGCTTCATGATCGCAGCCATGCCGTAGCCCACGAGCACCTGGAGGCTGGGCGACGTCCCCTCGTAGTCCGCCGCGTACTGCTCCAGCAGCTCGGGGTGCTGGTCGAACGCGGAGACCGGCGTGGCGAAGTACAGGTCCTGCTTGATCTTCTCCGCCGCCGGGCCGTCCAGCAGGCCGGGGGCGAACACCGGGTTGCTGCCGAGGATCGGCACGTCCAGGCCCTGCGCCTCCATCGCGACCGCGGCGGACGCCAGCTGGCCCGGGGCCACGGTGAGCGCGATCAGGTCGACCCCGGCCGCCTTGAACTGGGTGATCTGGGCACTCATGTCCTGGTCGGTCGCCTTGATCTGCGCCGGGATGACCTCGAGGTCCTTCTTCGCCGCCACCGCCTCGGTGCCGGCCAGGCCGCTCGATCCGAACTCGCCCTCGAAGTAGATGTGGCCGACGGTGTCGCCCTCCTGCAGCAGCCCCTGGTCGAACATGTAGTCGTAGCCGTTCGAGAGCTCGACCTGGTAGGTCGCGCCCGGGACGCCGGTGCCGGGGATCTGGGTGAGGGTCTCGGCCCACGCCGAGGGGATGTTCACGATCGAGTCGGCCTCGTAGTCCGGGGCCAGGGCGGTGTTGATCGGCGACCCGATCGTCTGCTGCATCGCCAGGACGTCGCCCTCCATGGCGCTGTAGAGCTGGACGCCCTGCTGCGGGACGTAGCCGGTGTCCTGGACCTCCAGCTCGACGTCGTAGGTGTCGCAGACCTGGTTGGTCTTCCAGAACATGGTGTGGCCGTTGGTCTGGTCGTTGCCAGAGGCGGCGAACACCCCGGTCAGGTCGGTGAGCACGCCCAGGGTGATGGTTTCGCCGTCGACGCCGATGTCGGTGGCGACGTCACCACCCCCGCCCCCGGCCGCGCCGGAGTCTCCGCCGGGGGCCTTGGTGCTGCAACCCCCCGCGGCGACGACCACCGCGGCAGCCAGCAGGGTGGCGGTACCGGATCGCGTGCTGATCGTCATGGTGCTCCCTCGGGCGGTCGTCGCGTGCGGTGACTAAGCGCACAGTCAGCATGGTGCCGGATGTGTCAAGGGCCACACCGTCGTCCCGATCCCGACCCGCCGGCGGACGTGGGGCAGGTCTCCCGGTCGCGCTCTACCATCCCGACCATGGCGGTCAACGGTCCCCTCGCCGGACGTCGGGCACTCGTCACCGGTGGGGCGTCGGGCATCGGGCGGGCCTGCGCCGTCCGGCTGGCCGCCGATGGTGCCGCGGTCGTGATCGTCGACCGGGACGCCGGGGCCGCGCGGGTGGTGGCCGAGGAGGTGGGCGGCACGGCGGTGACGGTCGACCTCTCCGACCTCGCCGCGGTGGACAGCCTGGACCTCGCCGTGGACGTCCTGGTCAACAACGCCGGGCTGCAGCACGTCGCCCCGCTGCACGAGTTCCCGGTCGACCGGTTCTCCTACATCCTGCGGCTCATGCTGGAGGCGCCCTTCCGGCTGATCCGTGGCGCGCTGCCGCACATGTACGACCAGGGCTGGGGCCGCGTGGTCAACATCAGCTCGGTGCACGGCCTGCGCGCCTCGCCGTACAAGTCGGCGTACGTGACGGCCAAGCACGGCCTCGAGGGCCTGTCCAAGGTCGTCGCCTTGGAGGCGGCCGGTCGCGGCGTCACGTCGAACTGCGTGAACCCCGCCTACGTGCGCACCCCGCTGGTGGAGGGGCAGATCGCCGACCAGGCCCGGGCCCACGGCATGTCGGAGGACGAGGTCGTGGAGCGGGTCATGCTGGCGCCTGCGGCCCTCAAGCGGCTCATCGAGCCGGCCGAGGTAGCCGACGCGGTGGCCTGGCTGTGCTCGCCCGCCGCGACGTCGGTCACCGGCACGTCCCTGGTCATGGACGGCGGGTGGAGCGCGCACTGACCCCTCCCCCGGGCGCGGGCGGCCGGAGCCGCCACCGGTGGAGCTCCCCGCGCCGGCTGCGCACCGGCCCGCCCGGTCGGCGCGGCCCGGCCGCATACCCTGGCCCCGTGCACCCGGCCCCAGCTTCCGGACGGCTGCTCGCGGCCGACGAGTGGAGGGCACGGGCCGCCGCCCACGAGGCCCGCGTCGACCGGTGGGTCGCGCCGCACCGGGAGCGCCGCCGCCGTGGGCAGCCGCACCCGGTCCTGGACTTCCTCTTCACCTACTACTCCGAGACGCCCGGCCGGCTGCGCCGCTGGCACCCCGGCCCCGGAGTGGCCCTGGCACCCGCGGCCGGCGAGCCGGCACCGCACGCCGGCCGGCGCTGGTACGCCGTCGACGGGCAGGGCGTCGTCCGACTGGACACCGCAGCCTTCCTGACCGGGCGGACCGACACCGTCCGGTTCGTCCGCCGGCTGCTCGTGGCGACCGCCTCCCGGCCCGCGTTCACCGGCTGCTTCGGGCTGCACGAGTGGGCGATGGTCTACCGCGACCGCGCGACCCGGCACGCGCTGCCGCTGCGGCTGGGCCCGGAGGGCACCGACGCCGTCGTCGAGGCGCACCCCATCCGCTGCAGCCACATCGACGCGTTCCGCTTCTTCACGCCGGAGGCCGCGCCCCGCAACCGGCTGCGGCCGACCCGCGAGAACCAGCACGAGCTGGAGCAGCCGGGCTGCCTGCACGCCGGGATGGACCTCTACAAGTGGGCCTACAAGCTCGCCCCCGCAACGCCCGGTGACCTCGTGGCGGACTGCTTCGAGCTGGCGGTGGACATCCGCGCGCTGGACATGCGCGCCTCCCCGTACGACCTCGCCGGCCACGGCTACCCCGCCGTCCCCATCGAGACCCCCGAGGGGAAGGCCGAGTACGTGGCGGCCCAGCGCGGGTTCGCCCAGCGCGGCGCCGGTCTCCGGCAGCGGCTCGTGGAGCTCTGCGACCAGCTGCTGGGCCCGGCCGGCGCGTCGACGGAGGTGCCCCAGGCCGTACGGTCGGAGCCGTGACCGCGACGAGCACCGACCGCTGGATCCGCCTGGACGGCACCACGAACACCCGCGACCTCGGCGGCCTCCCCACGACCGACGGCGGGCGCACGCTGCCGGGACGGATCCTGCGCAGCGACAACCTGCAGACGCTCAGCGACGCGGACATCGCGCGGCTGGTCGACGAGATCGGCCTGCGCCAGGTCATCGACCTGCGCACCACGGCGGAGATCCTGCTGGAGGGCCGCGGTCCGCTGCGGGGCCTGCCGGACGTCGTCCACCGGCACTTCACCCTGCTCCCCGAGCGCGGCCACCACACCGACGTGTTCGCGGTGGAGGAGGACGACCCGCAGGTCGAGCTCCCGGCCGCCGGGTGGGCCGAGTCGCTGCTGCCGCGCCAGGTGGCCGCGCACGACGAGGGCGAGCCGCCGGCGGTGCGCTCCTACCTCGGCTACCTCGGCCAGCGGGGAGAGAACGTCGTCGCGGCGCTGCGGGCGCTCACCGAGGCCGGGGACGGCGCCTCGGTGGTCCACTGCGCCGCGGGCAAGGACCGCACCGGCGTGGTCTGCGCCCTCGCGCTGGCCGTCGCCGGCGTCCCGAACGAGGAGATCGTCGCCGACTACGCGCTCACGGCCGAGATCATCGACGCACTGGTCGCCAAGCTGGCCGCATCCCCGACCTACGCCGAGGACATGGAGACCCGCGACGTGGCCAGCCACACCCCGCGGGCGGAGACCATGGAGCGGGTCCTGTCGCTGCTGGACGAGCGCTTCGGTGGCCCGGCCGGCTGGCTGACGACGCACGGTTTCGGGGCCGAGGAGCAGGCGGCGCTGCGCGCCCGCCTGCGCGACTGAGGACCGACGCCCGGCCGCGGTACCCCCGCGGCGCAGGTGCCGAACGTGGACGACCCCGGTCTCGGCAGAGACCGGGGTCGGGAGTCGCGGACCGCACGGGGCGGCCGGAGGTCAGCGGCCCAGGAAGGCGCTGCCGTTCGCAATCGTCAGGAGCTCGTCCCGCATGGCCGGGCTGCTGCTGCGCGCCAGGGCGCGGTCGAGCGCCCGGCGGGTACGCGCCACCTGCCGACGCTGCCGCCAGCTGGTCGTCACGCTGCTCATCGTTGGTGCCTCTTTCGTCGGAGTTGATCGCCTACAGCCGTAGTAACGCAGGCGTACACCACTCTAATCCGACGAAACGTCGGTCAACCTGAGGCATTGCCGAAGGTTCCTCATCCGTTCGGGTGAGAGTCGTCACGCCGGCACCGGCGCGCCACCCCGGGAACGACGACGGCGCCCGCCCCCCGGAGAGGACGAGCGCCGTCATCGGCTGCGGAGGCCTAGCTGGGACGCTGCACGTCCCCGCGCCAGGCACCGGTCTCGGTGCCCCGGCTCTCGATGAACTCCTTGAACTTCTTGGCGTCGGCCTTGACCTGGCGGTCGTCGACGCCGAGCGCCGCGCCGGCCTTCTCGACCAGGCCCTCGGGCTCCCAGTCGATCTGGATCATCACGCGGGTCTTGGCGTCGTCGAGCCGGTGGAAGGTGACCACACCGGCGTGCTTGGCCTCGCCGCTCGTGCTGGTCCAGGCCACCCGCTCCTCGGGGTGCTGCTCGGTGATCTCGGCGTCGAACTCCCGCTTCACCCCGTCGATGCTGGTGACCCAGTGGGTGTGGGTCGCGTCGATCTGGGTGATCTTCTCGACCCCGCCCATGAACTGGGGAAAGCTCTCGAACTGCGTCCACTGGTCGTAGGCGACCCGGATCGGGACGTCGACGTCGACGGACTCCTGCACGCTGGCCACGATCTCAGCTCCTCGGTCTCGCTCGTTCGGTCGCGCACCACCTACCCGCGACGGGCGCGCGCGACACCTCGGTAGCCGCAGGTCAGCGCCGCACCGGCCGCGGTCGCGTGACGAGCTGGAGCGCCGCGCCCGCGAGCACGGCGAGGCACACGACCCGGAGCAGGCCCAGCCCGATGTTCGCCCCGCCGTCGTCCCAGGTGACGGCGTCGACGAGCACCAGCACCACGAGGGCGCCGAGGACGACGAAGCCGGTCCAGCGCTCGCCGTCCCGGCCGTGCGCGGCCAGCCGCACGCCCGCGGCGAGGGCGAACAGGTAGCCCACGACCTGGAGGAGCCACGGCTCCGCACCCTGGTCGGCGCCCGAGCGGGAGCCGCTGACCACGATCGAGGCGCCGGTGAGCACGACGAAGGCGAGCAGCGCGTACAGGGCGAGCCGGCGCGGTTCCACGGCGGTCAGCTTCCCGGGCGTCCGGTCAGAACGCCAGGGCGCTCCCCGGGTCGTGCAGCAGCGCGCCGACGTCGGCGAGGAACCGGCTGCCCAGCTCGCCGTCGATGATCCGGTGGTCGAAGGAGAGCGCGAGCTGGGTCACCTGCCGCACCCGCACCTTCCCCTTGTGCACCCACGGCATCTCCCGGACGGCGCCGAAGGCGAGGATCGCCGACTCCCCCGGGTTGAGGATCGGCGTCCCGGTGTCCACCCCGAACACCCCGACGTTGGTGATCGTCAGCGTGCCGCCGGTCATGTCGGCGGGCGAGGTGCGCCCGGCGCGCGCGGTCTCGGTGAGCTCGGCCAGCGCGCCCGCGAGCTCGGCCAGCGAGAGCCGGCCGGCGTCCTTGACGTTGGGCACGACGAGCCCCCGCGGGGTGGCCGCGGCGATGCCGAGGTTCACCTGCCCGTGGACGACGATCTCCTGCGCCGCCTCGTCCCAGGAACTGTTCACCATCGGGTGCCGCGCAGCGGCCAGCAGCACGGCCTTCGCCACGAACAGCAGCGGGCTGACCTTCACGCCGGCGAGCTCGGGCCGGGCGGCCAGCCGGGCCCGCAGCTTCATCATGCGGGTGACGTCGACGGTGAGGAACTCCGTCACGTGCGGCGCGGTGAAGGCGCTGGCCACCATGGCGGCCGCGGTCGCCTTGCGCACTCCCTTGACCGGGATCCGCTGCTCCGTGCCGGCGCCGGCCGGGGCGGCCGGCTGCGCCGGGGCGGCGGTGCGGGCGGCGACGGCGGCGTCGACGTCGGCCCGGGTGATGCAGCCGTCGGTGCCCGAGCCGGTCAGCGTGGTGAGGTCGACCCCGAGGTCCTTGGCGTACTTGCGCACCGGCGGCTTGGCCAGCGGGCGCGGGCCGCGACGGCCGGGCGCGACGCCCCGTGCGGGCGCGGCGTCGTCCCGGAGGGCGGCCGCCTCGGCCTGCCGGCCGACCTCGAGCCCGCCGTGGCGCACCGGCTTGCTGCGCATGTCCGGCGCGGTGGCCAGCAGCGGCGGCTGGTCGGTGCCACCGGAGCCGTAGTCGGCCCCGGGCAGCGCGGTGGCCCGGGCGGCGGCGGCGCTGCCCGAGCGCCGCGGCCGGCGGCGCGCCTCGGTGGTGCGCGGGCCGTAGCCGACGAGCACCGCGGTCCGCCCGCCCGGGGCGGAGCCGCCGATCAGGCCGGCGGCGGGTTCGCCGTCGGCGGCCTCCGCCGGCTCGGCGTCCGCGGCCGGCGCGCTGCCTCCGGCGCCTCCGGCGTCGGTGTCGATGGTGATGATCGGCGTGCCGACGTCGACCATCGTCCCGGCCTCGAAGAGCAGCTCGGTCACCGTGCCCGCGAACGGCGAGGGCAGCTCGACGGCGGCCTTGGCCGTCTCCACCTCGCACAGCGGCTGGTTGACCGTGACCGTGTCGCCGACGGCGACCAGCCACTGCAGGATCTCGCCCTCGGTGAGGCCCTCACCGACGTCGGGGAGCTTGAACTGGCGCAGGGTCGGCATCGGTCAGAACTCCATCGCGCGGTCGACGGCGTCCAGCACCCGGTCGAGGTCGGGGAGGTACTCCTCCTCCAGCTTCGACGGCGGGTAGGGGGTGTCGTAGCCCCCGACCCGCAGCACCGGCGCCTCCAGGGAGTGGAAGCAGGTCTCGGTCACCCGGGCGGCGATCTCGGCACCGAGGCCGAGGGTCACCGGGGCCTCGTGCACCACGACGCACCGGCCGGTGCGCCGCACCGACTCGTACACGGGGTCGAGGTCCAGCGGCGAGACGGTGCGCAGGTCGACGACCTCCACCGACCGCCCCTCCTCCGCCGCGGCCTCGGCGGCCTGCAGGGCCGTCTTCACCATCGGGCCGTAGGCGAGCACGGTGACGTCGTCGCCGCCGCGGACCACCCGGGAGGCGAACAGCGGGTCGGGGGTGGCGTCGACGTCGACCTCGGCCTTCTCCCAGTACCGGCGCTTGGGCTCGAGGAAGACGATCGGGTCGGGAGCGGCGATCGCCTGCTGGATGCCCCAGTAGGCGTCGACCGGGTTGCTGACGGCGACCACCTTGAGCCCGGCCGTGTGTGCGAAGTAGGCCTCCGGGCTCTCGCTGTGGTGCTCGACCGCGCCGATGCCGCCGCCGAAGGGGATGCGGATGACGATCGGCATCGGCAGCGTGCCGCGGGACCGGGCGTGCATCTTGGCGACCTGGGTGACGATCTGGTTGTAGGCCGGGAACACGAAGCCGTCGAACTGGATCTCGCAGACCGGCCGGTAGCCGCGCATGGCCAGGCCCACAGCGGTGCCGAGGATGCCGGCCTCGGCGAGGGGAGTGTCGACGACGCGGGCCTCGCCGAAGTCCTTCTGCAGGCCGTCGGTGATCCGGAAGACCCCGCCCAGCTTGCCGATGTCCTCGCCCATGAGGACGACCTTCGCGTCGTCCTCCATGGCCTTGCGCAGGCCCAGGTTGAGCGCCTTGCCGATGGTGAGCGTCTGGGCGGTCACTCGCCGTCCTCCTCGAACGATGCCCGGTAGGCGACGAAGTCGGCCCGCTGCTGCGCCAGCTGCGGGGTCTGCTCGGCGTAGACGGAGTCGAACATCGACGTCGGGGTCGGATCGGGCATCTCCAGCGTGCCGCTGCGGATGCGGGCGGCCAGCTCGTCGGCCTCGGCCTCGACCGAGTCGAAGAACGCGGCGTCGGCGATCGAGCTGCGCGACAGGTGGGCCTTGAGCCGGGCGATCGGATCCCGCAGCTTCCACTCCTCCAGCTCGCTGGCCAGCCGGTAGCGGGTGGGGTCGTCGGAGGTGGTGTGCGCGCCCATGCGGTAGGTGAACGCCTCGATGAACGTCGGGCCCTGGCCCTCGCGGGCGGCCTGCAGGGCCTGCCGCGTCACTGCCAGGACGGCGAGGACGTCGTTGCCGTCGACCCGGACGCCGGGGAAGCCGAAGCCGGCTGCCCGCTGGTACAGCGGCACCCGCGACTGGCGCTCCAGGGGGACGCTGATCGCGTACTGGTTGTTCTGGCAGAAGAAGACCACGGGCGCGGAGAAGCTGGCCGCCCAGATCATCGCCTCGTTGACCTCGCCCTGGCTGGTGGCGCCGTCGCCGAGGAAGGCGAGCACCGCCTGCTCGGCGCCGTCGCGCTGGACGCCCATGGCGTAGCCGGTGGCGTGCAGGGTCTGCGCGCCGATGACCACGGTGTAGAGGTTGAAGCCCCGGGCCACCGGGTCCCAGCCGCCGTTGTCCACGCCCCGGAACAGGCTGATCACGTGCAGCGGGTCGACGCCTCGGGCCCAGGCGACGCCGTGCTCCCGGTACGTCGGGAAGGCCATGTCGGTCTCGGCCATCGCGCGCCCGGCGCCGATCTGCGCGGCCTCCTGGCCCAGCAGCGAGGCCCAGATGCCCAGCTCGCCCTGGCGCTGCAGGGCGGTGGCCTCGACGTCCCAGCGCCGGACCAGGGCGAGGTCGCGGTACAGCCCGCGCAGCTCCTCGTCGGAGATCTCCAGCGAGTACTCCGGGTGCTCGACCCGGTCGCCCTCGGGGGTGAGCAGCTGGACCAGCTGCGTGCGCTGCGGCAGGTGGGGCGCTCCGGCCCCCGGTACCGGGTCGACCATCTCCCTGGTCTCGGGCAACGCTGTCACGGGGCGCTCCTCGCCGTCGGCCACCGCCGCGGGGTCACCGCCGGATCGGTGGGGCTGGACGTGGGCGCCGCCGGGTGTGGCGGCGCTCACAACCATCCTGGCACGCCGGACGGGCCGGTGACCAGCCCCGTCGGGCCACGATCTGCTCAGGGCCGGAAGTCCACGCTGTGCAGATAGCTGTACGCGGTGGGCCTGGAGCTGCCAGACTGCCCAACGTGCCCGAGCTCGACGCCACCGACGCCCGGCTCCTGCTCGCCCTGACCGAGGACCCCCGCGCGAGCGTGATGGCGCTGTCGCAGCGGCTCGGCCTCGCCCGTGGCACGGTGCAGGCCCGCCTGACGCGGCTGGAGGGCAACGGGGTCCTGGCACCCCTGGACCAGCGGGTCCGCCCCGAGGCGCTCGGCTACCGCCTCGGCGCCTACATGTCGGTGCAGGTGGCCCAGCGCGGGCTCGGCGAGGTCAGCGACGCGCTGGCCGACCTCCCGGAGGTCCTGGAGGTCACCGGCCTGTCCGGGGCCACCGACCTCCTGGTCCACGTGGTGGCCACCGACGCCGACCACCTCTGGCGGATCACCGAGGCCGTCCTCGCCATCCCCGGCGTGCAGCGGGTGGACACCGCCCTGGCCATGCGCCGCTTCGTGGAGCGGCGTACCCGCCCGCTGCTGGCGCGGACAGCGGGGGACGACGTCCGCCGCTAGCCCCTCGCCCGGTCCCCGGCTCCGCCCGGGTGCTCGAGGCGGCGCCCGTCGTCCGTGACGGACGCCGGCCGGCTGTCGGCCGTGCCGCGCGGTTCGGGGACGGCCGGCGCCACCCCCGACCGCCGGACCGGGACCGGCAGCGGCGGACGGACCACGAGGCTCATCGGGACGGTCCTCGGCTCCGGCGCCCACAGCGGTTCCGGCCAGCCCACGAAGGTCAGCGACGCCGTCACCGAGGCCGCCTCGCACGTCACCCGGTCGATCGCGCCGCCCCGGACCACGACCGCGGTCTCCCCGACCTCCACCACGACCTCCAGCCGGAACGCGAACGTGGCGACACGGTGTCCCTCCACGTGCAGTCCCACCTCGAACTCTTCCGTCCACGGCAACGGATGGGGCTGGAGGAGCACAGCGGTGACTTCACCGCTCCCGGTCGGGGGACCGGTCTCGCGCGCCGCGTCGGCCACCCGTTGATAGCCGGTCAGCCCTCGGAGGACGGGTGCGGCGACGTCCAGGTCGAGGATCTCGAGGGCGGCCCGGAGGATGCGGCTGTCCAGCAGCCGGAGCGTCGCGGCGGTGAGACGGTAGCGACGGGGCATGGCCGGCGCCGCCAGCCCGTCCGGCGGCAGCCGGTGCTCCATCGTGGCGACGACCGCGTCGCGGTCCGCCTCCCCGCGGGCGAGATCCCACAGCGTCGTGGGACACGTCAGCTCAACCGTCGCCATGCCGGACCTCCTGGAGCCGGGCCGCGGGGTCCCGACGGACCTCGAGGCGGACGCCGAAGCCGGGCGCGGTCGCGTCCGGGAAGCTGCCGTACGTGGGCGTCGGGTCGCCGAACAGCACGGCGACCTGCTGATCGACCCATCGCCGTTCCCGCCACCGCCGCCGGAGACGCGCGACCGCCGCCGCCGCGCCGCCCACCACCAGCACGGCCAGCGGAGCGCCCACGGCCACCGGGCTGAGCGAGGAGGAGGCCGCCTGGGGTTCGGCCACCACGGCGGCTGCCAGCACGACCGCCACCGGGCTGTCCGCGGGCACCTCCGTCCCGGGGAGCGGGTCCTGCTGCACCACGGTCCCCTCCGCGCTCGACGGATTCGCCAGCCGCAACGCGGTCCCGGTGAGCGCGGCAGCCGCCTCGTCCTCGGTGAGCCCACGGAGATCGGGGACGACGACGCGCTCCTCGTCGGAGGTACCGCCCGGCGGAACCTCCTCGCCCGGGGGGGCCGGTCGGCCGGACGTCGGCCCACCCGGGACCACGGGGTCTCCCGTCGACGGGCCACCAGGCGTCAGCGCCGCCTGCCGCACCGTGAAGGTCGACCGACCATCGCACGACGTCCTGAGGACCTGCGGACCCAGGGCCGCCGTCTCCGGCACCACGAACGTGGCCACGAACAGACCGGACCGGTCCAGCGCGCCCGCGCCGAGGGGGGCCTCCTCGTCGGCGAAGTAGACCTCCACCCGCCTCCCGTCGAAGGTGCCGAGGCAGGTGCCCGTCGCCACGCCCTCGGAGCCGGGCGATCCCGAGACGGGGTCGAGCCGGAGGTCGGGGGCGGCGAGGACCTCCAGGTCCGTGCTCACCGTGATCCCGTCGCACGTCAGCGTCACCGTGTAGGTGCCCCCGGATGCGTCGGGCGGCACCGGGAGGCGAGCGGACGCGGACTCCGCCTGCGTCTGCACCGTCGCGCCTTCCGCCTGCCACCCCGGGGGAAGGTCCAGCTCCGCCTCCCTGGTGCCCGGACTGCAGCCGCCGGAGAGCACGACGGTCGATCCGGCCACCGTCCACGGAGGGGTGACGTCGAGCGTCGGCCCGGCCGGCTCCCCGCCCTCCTGCCCAGCGCCTTCCTCGACCTCGACCTCGTCGTCCGGCTCGTCCGCGGTCGGCTCCGCGGGGTCGGGGTCGGAGTCGGCCGGGTCGGGGTCGTTCGGGTCGGGGTCGTTCGGGTCGGGGTCGTTCGGGTCGGGGTCGTTCGGGTCGGGATCGGCCGGCGCGAGCAGGGGCGCGGCCACCCCGGACGTGGCAGCAGCCCACCCGGGGACCGCCGCCCCGGGGGCAAGGGCCATGAGGACGGCTGCAGTCACCCAGGCCCCGGCGCCGATGGATCCGCTCTTCATGGCATCCCCCACCCGGAAGTGTTCGGGACTCCGGTCGAGTCCGACACCGACCTACGTCCCGAGCACCTGCGCCCCGCTGGTGGACCGGGCGGCCGGCACCACCTAGCGGGGCCGGCGGATCCGCACCGGGCCCCGGGCGGTCCCGACGTCCACCACCTCGCCGCCCTGGGTCACCTCCACCACCCCCGCGTCCGCCAGCCGGCCGGCGGCGGCGCGCGCCTCGGGCATCAGCTCCCGCCAGCCGGCCGGATCGACGGCGCGGGCGGCCTCGGAGGGGCAGATCGAGGCCTCGGGACGGCGGCCGGCGAGCAGCTCGCCGATGGTGCGCTCCAGCGCGGCGGCGACGTCGTCCACCCGCGCAGCGTGCCCGGACGGCGCCGGGCACGCCAGCGGTGGCGTGTGCCGCCGGGCCGGTCCCGGGTACCGCCGGAGGATGAAGCGGACGAGGCTCGGCGTGGCCGGCAAGGGCAAGCGCGGGATCAGCACCCTGGGGTGGGCACTGCGCGGGGCGGCCGCGGGTGCGGCCGGGACCACGGCGCTCAACGCCGTCACGTACCTGGACATGGTGGTGCGCGGCCGGGGCGCCAGCTCCACCCCCGAGCGGACGGTGGAGCGGCTCGCCGACTCCGCGCACCTGCCCATCCCCGGGGACGACGCGACGCGCCGGAACCGCGTCGAGGGCCTCGGCCCGCTGACCGGGCTGGTGGCCGGCGTCGGGGTGGGCGTGGTCGGCGGGCTGGCCCGGGCGTCGGGCCTGCTCTCGGCGAAGCCGGTCGGGATCCTGCTGACCGGGCTGGGCGCGATGGTCGCGGCGAACGGGCCGATGACCGCGCTCGGCGTCACCGATCCGCGCACCTGGTCGGCGGCCGACTGGCTCAGCGACCTGGTGCCGCACCTGGCCTACGGCGTCGTCGTGAAGAACACCATCGACGCCTTCGACCGCCCCTGAGCGCCGCCGGACCGGGCAGACTGCCCGCGTGCACGAGATCACCAGCGAGGACCAGCTCCGCGAGCTGCTCGGCGACCCGGCCCCGGCGGCCCTGGCCAAGGAGCGGACGGCGCTGGCCGACCTGGACCGGGAGTGGCTGGCCGCCTCGCCGTTCTGCCTGGTCGCGACCAGCGCCGCCGACGGCAGCTGCGACGTCTCACCGAAGGGTGACCCGCCCGGGTTCACCCTCGTCCTGGACGACCGCACCATCGCGCTGCCCGAGCGGGCCGGCAACCGCAGGGCCGACGGCTACCGCAACATCCTGGCCAACCCGCACGTCGGGCTGATCTACCTGCTGCCCGGCCGCACCGACACCCTGCGGATCAACGGCCGCGCCCGCCTGGTCACCGACCCGGCGCTGCTGGACCGCATGGTCGTCAAGGGCCACCGCCCCGTCCTGGCCGTCGTGGTCGACGTCGAGCAGGTCTTCCACCACTGCGGCAAGGCATTCCTGCGGTCGCAGCTCTGGGACCCCGCCAGCTGGCGGCCCGAGGCGGTCCCGACCCGGGCGCGGATCGCGCACGCGCTGGAGCGGAAGGACGAGCCGTTGGAGGCGCTGGAGCGCTACTACGCCGGCGCCTCCTACTCGGCCGGCCTCTACCCGACCCCCTGACAGGCATAGGAAGCTTTACCTACGGATTCGGGCCCCGAACCGTAGGTAAAGCTTCCTATGCCCGGGTCAGCGCCAGCCGCCCTCGTCCACCCCGCCCGGCACGGGCGCCTGCGGGTCGTAGGGCGTGCGGGTGAACACGAACGTGTCCAGGTCCAGGTGGTCGGCGGCGAGGCGCAGGGTCTCCCCGGCGAAGTAGCCGTCCAGCCCCAGCCAGGTGCCGTCGTCGCGGCGGGTGAACCGGCTGGCCCGACCGCTGCGGCCGGGCAGCGGGCCGAGGTGCAGCAGGCCACCGGCCACCGAGCGCAGCACGTACGGCGCCGGCCCCCAGAACCACACGCCCAGGCTCTCCAGCGGAACCGGCGACGGCGAGGGCGACCACGGCTCGACGACGCGCGGCTCGGCGCCCCGCAGGTCGGCCAGGAGGCCGAAGACCAGCGGGTCCAGCCCGCTGGTGGTGTTGGCCAGCGAGACGGCGCCGGTCTGCTCCTCCCGGTCGACGAAGACCCCGGCGAGGAAGCCGGGCATGGAGCCGCCGTGGCCCACCAGCGTCCGGCCCTCGACCCGCAGCACCTGCACGCCCAGCCCGTAGGCCGACCACCCGGGCGCGGAGGAGTCCACGCCGGCCGGCACGGTCATCTCCTCCAGCGTCGCCGGGTCGAGCACGCCGGCGGTGTCCCCGAGCAGGAAGGCGGCGAACCGGCCCAGGTCGGTCAGCGTCGCCCACAGCTGCCCGGCGGCGGCCATCACACCGGCGTGGTGCTCGGGCTCGGGGAGGACGACGTCGGCCCACGGGTGCACCGCGAGCCCCGCGGCCGCCGTCCCCGACGGGCGGGGCGTGGTGCGGGCCATGCCCAGCGGGGCGAGCACCTCGGCGGTCACCGCCTCCTCCCAGGAGCTCCCGCGCTGGCGGGCGACCAGCTCGCCGAGCAGGCCGAAGCCGAGGTTGGAGTAGTGGAAGCGGCGGGCCGCGCCCAGGACGACGTCGGTGTCCGCGAGCCCGAGGTCGGGCAGCGAGCCGCCCGGCGTGCGCTCCCACCAGCCGCCGGGGCTCTCCGCCGACGCGCCGGCCAGGTGGGACAGCAGCTGGCCGATCGTCCGATCGCCGAGCGGGGTGCCGGGCAGGTGGCGGTCCAGCGGGTCGTCGAGGTGCAGCCGCCCCTCGTCGCGCAGCCGCATCACCACGACCGCCGTCACGGTCTTGCTGATCGACCCCAGCCGGTACTGGACGTCGGCGTGCGGCCCGGGGACCTCGCCCCGGCCGGTGGACCAGGCCAGGCCGCCGTCGCGCACCACGCCGGCGACCAGGCTGGGGGCGCGGCCGTCGCGCTGGACGCGCGCGGTGCGGGCGAGCAGCAGGCGGGCGGTGCTGGGCAGGACGGGTTCGGGCATGCCGGCGACCGTAGCGACCCGGACCCGCCCGTGGCTCAGGCGGTCAGCGCCCCGCGGGCGGGCAGCTCACCGCTGCGGGTGGCCCGCCGCTCGAACCAGATCGTGGCCAGCGGCGGGATCGAGGCGGCGAGCGCCAGCAGCGTGGTGCCCCGTGACCAGCGCAGCGTCCGGGCGGCGGCCAGGGCGACCACGACGTAGAGCACGAAGACGCCGCCGTGGATCGGCCCGAACACCTGGACACCGAGCTCGGAGGAGTCGAGGACCCGCTTCACGAACATCCCGGCCAGGAGGCCGAGCCAGGACAGCGCCTCGGCGACGGCGACGACGCGGAAGGCGGTGGACACGGTGCGCGGGTTCAACGGACGTCCTCGGGTCGGGTGCGGTCTCCCCATCTTCGACGATCGGGCCGCCCGCCAGGTCCCCGCCCGGCTTGTGACCTCCGCTGCAGTGGCAGGGTCGGGAGGGTGCGCGGACTGGCCCGGCGGGAGTTCTGCCTGGTCCTGCTGCGCCGCATGGCCGACGTCCGCCCCGACCTGACCGCGGCGGCGCTGCCCCGGCTGGGGGCGACCCGCGCGGAGGCGCACGCCGCGCACACCCGGTGGCAGGCGCTGCAGCACTCCCCCCGGGCGCCGCGCGGGCTGGCGTTGCGCAGCGCCGTCCTCGGGCCGCCGGAGGAGCTGGAGGACCGGCGCTTCGGCGACCTGGACGTGCAGGTCCGCCGCTGGCCGCTGCCGCTGTGGCCGCACCTGTGGTGGGAGGTGCTCAGCGGTCCCGGCGGCACGGTGCTCAACGAGCACCTGGTGCGGGCGCCCGGGTCGCCGGTGCCGGCCGCGTCGGCGGGGCGGCTGCTGGTCTGGGAGCACGTCCTCGACGACGTCGTCGGCCTGCCGGGAGCCCGGGGCGTCGACCCGGGGGTGGTGACCCGCTGGGCGGTCCACCTGCCCGGCGACGTGCGCGCGCTGTTCGTCTGGGGGTTGCTCCAGCAGGTGCAGCGGCCGTGACCCGGCCGGGCGTCAGCCGGCGATGCGGTTGAACTTCGGCGTCGCGCCCATGCTGTCGACGCTGGCCACCTTCACCACGTCGCCGGACGTCGGCGCGTGCACCATCTGCCCGTTGCCCAGGTAGATCCCGATGTGGCTGACCGGGCTGTAGAAGGCGACCAGGTCACCGGCGCGCGCTTCGCCCCGGGACACCTGCGTGCCCATCGAGGACTGGCTGCGGCTGGAGTGCGGCAGGCTGAGCCCGGCGGCCCGGTAGGCGAACTGGACCAGGCCGGAGCAGTCGAAGGATCCGGGGCCCGAGGCGGCCCACACGTAGGGCTTGCCGCGCTGGGCCATGGCGATGTCGACGGCGGTCTGCGCGGCCGCGCTGTCGGCGACGACGGGCCCGGCGGCCGCGGGGGCCTCCCGCTCGTCCCGGCTGGCGCGCTCGGGCTCGGCGCTCTCCTCGGGCGCGCCGTGGGAGGCGAGCACGGCCTGGCGCTCCTCGGCGCTGAGCCGGTCGTACTGCGCGCGGTAGTCGGCGATCTGCTGCTCGAGCTCGGCCTGCTGGCCGGAGACCCGGTCGAAGGTCGCCTGGGCGTCGGTCGCGGCCTGCTGGGCGGTGGCCTGGGCCTGCGCGGCGGCGACGCCGGCCTGCGCGGCCTGGTCGAGGACGACGGCCTGGTGCCCGGCGATGGTCTCCAGCGTGGCGACGCGGGTGACGAACTCCTCCGCGGAGCCGCTGGTCAGGAGGGCGTGGAAGCCGCCGACGCTGTCGCCGGTGTAGGCGCTGCGGGCGATGCCGCGCACCGACTCCTGCGCCTGGGCCAGCGCGGCGGTGGCCTTCTCGAGCTCGGCAGCGGCGGCGGTGGCGGCGGCCTGCTGGGTGGCGAGCGCGTCCCGCGCCTCGTTGAACTGCTCGGTCACGACCTCGAGCTGGTGGCCGCGTTCGGCGACGAGCTGCGCGGCCTCGGCCGAGGTGGCCGGCGCACCGGGCTCGGCGGAGGCGGGGACCGCGGCGAGCAGGATGCCGACGGTGCCGACGAGGGCCAGGCCGGCCCGGCGGGTGCGGCGGGCGGAGGGGCGCAGGGGGGTCGCCATGGTGCGGCGGCTCTCCGATCTGGTGCTGGTGCCGTCTCGATCGGCGGGCGGTTCGACGGCGCCTGGCGTCACTCGGCAGTGACGGAACGCCCCGAAGGACGTACTCACGGTAAGCGTCGTGACCGGCCCGTGACAATGCCCTGAATGACATTCGTGTAATTCCGCCCGCGGCTGTCACACCAGCCCCACCGCGGCACTCCGGCCCCGCCAGCGTACCGCCGGGCCCACCCCGCGCCCGGCCCACCGGCCGGGGTCCGGTTTCGCAGCCGCGCCGCGGGACCACTACCCATGGATGGAGCGGAGCGGTCGGCTGCGGGCCGTCGCCCGCGGCGTCGTCCCGCTCGCCCGCGAGCGGCTGGTGGGCCGGGACCTCGCGCTCATCGCCGCCGGGCTCACCTTCTACGCCGGCATCGCCGTCGTGCCGCTCGTCGTGCTGGCCTTCGGGCTCACCGCGTGGCTCACCTCCCCGGAACGGGTGGCCGAGCTCGGCCGGCAGCTCGCCGGGCTGCTGCCCGGCGAGCTCGGTGCACCCGACGCGGTCGCCCGGCTGGTGGAGGCCGGCGCCGGGCTGGACGTGATCGGGGCGCTGCTGGCGCTGCTGCCCATGTCGCTCTACGGCGAGGGGCTGCGCCGGGCGCTGCTGCGCTTCAGCTCCCGCTCCGAGGGGCTCACGGGCTGGCGCGGCCGGCTGGCCGCCCTGCCGCTGCTGGTGGTCGCACCCGTCCTGCTCTACCCCCTGCTGCTGGCCACCGGCCTCATGGCCGAGCTGGCCGACCGGGGCGGGTTCGCCGCGACGGTGGGGCAGGTGGCCGTGGGCTTCTACTCGGTCCTGATCGCCCTGACGCTGCCGCTGGCCTGGGGCTTCCGGGTGGTCGGCGGTGGCCGGGTGCGCTGGCCGGCGCTGACGGTGGGCGCGCTGTTCACCGCCGCCTGCCTGTCGGGCTTCCTCCAGGGCTTCGTGCTCTTCCTGGCCCTCCCCCTGGACCTCGGCGCCCCCTTCGGCGGCCTCGACGTCGTCGGCGGGGTGGTGGCGATCGGGCTGTGGCTGTTCGTCCTGCACCTGGTGCTGCTGTGCGGCTGGCTGGTCACCCAGGCCGTGGACCAGCTCCTCGACCCGCGGTCAGCGGCCGGCCGGCCGGCCGGGGAAGCGGTCGAGCCACGAGGCGACACCCCATGAGCCCTCCGCCGGGACGGGGCCCTCGTCCGGCGGCACCGGGCCGGGATCGGGCGGCGGCGGGGCGGGAACGGGTGGTGCGACCGGCGCGGCCGGCGGAGGCGTCGGCGCGGGTGGTGGCGGAGGGGGCGGCGGCACGTACCGCGCGCCGTTGCTGACCAGCACGGTCACCACCTGGCCGGGCACCGCCCGGGCGCCCGCCGCCGGGCTGGTCCCGACCAGCGAGCCGTCGGGCAGGTCGCTGTCGACCCGCAGCACCTGGTCGACGAAGCCGGCGTCGCCGAGCACCTGCGCGCAGTTCGCCGGCGTGCTGCACCGGGGCATGGGCACGGTGTTCCCCCGGACGACGGCCGGATCCGCCGGCGGGAACGGGGTGCTGCCCCGGGCGGTGAGGATCGGCGCCATGGCGTCGTGCCAGATGGTGGCGCCCTTGCCGCCACCGAAGCCGCCGACGTCCTCGGCCTCCTTGGGGTTGAACACCATGACGCTCGCGGCGATCTCGGGGGTGTAGCCCACGAAGGCCACCGAGACGTTCTGCTGGGTGGTCCCGGTCTTGCCGGCGATCTGGTGGCCGGGCACGTACGCGCGCCAGCCGGTCTGCCCGCCGTAACCGGGCTCGACGTCCTGGCGGAGCATCTGGTTGAGCGTGTTCGCCACCCCGGCCGGGACGGCGTCGGGGGTGCACCGGTCGCCGTCGACCAGCGGGCGGCCGTCGTCGCCGAGCACCGGTTTCCCGGTGCGGTCCAGCAGCGCGGTCACCGGGACGACGTCGCAGCGGGTGCCGCTCGCGCCCAGCGTCGCGTAGGCGTTGGCCAGGTCCAGCGGGCTGGTGGCCTCCGGGCCGAAGGCGAAGGAGCCGTTGTTGCCCTCGATCGTCCGCTGGGCCAGCCCCGCCGGCCCGTGCGCGAACAGGCCCATGCGCTCGGCCATCCGCACCGGCTCGGCCACGCTGCCCAGCGCATCCTCCAGCGCCAGGAAGTAGGTGTTCGAGGACTGGTAGAGCGCGGTGGTGAGGTCCAGCGTGCCGCGGTAGGTGCCGGCGTTGCGGACGTCGTAGGGCCCGCCGGCCTCCTTGTAGACCCGGGAGTAGTAGCGGCTCGGCGTCGTCAGGGTGTACCCGGTGGAGTAGCCGCGGGCCAGCGCCGCGGCGGCGACGAACACCTTGTACGTCGACCCGGCGCCGCGGCTGGGCGCGGCGTTGAGGTTGACCGACTCCTGCCGGCGGTCGTTCTCGTCGTGGCCGAACAGCCGGTTGACGCTCATCGCGAGCAGGTGCCCGGTGCCGGGCTGGACGGCGGTGAAGGTCGCGGCCAGCGAGCTCTCCAGCGGCTGGTTGGCCACCACCGCGGCGTCGCCGGCCCGCTGCAGGGCCGGGTCCAGCGTGGTCTGCACGACGTAGCCGTTGCGCTCGAGGTCCCGCTGGGTGAGCCCGAACTCCCGTTCCAGGTAGGTCTGCACGTAGTCGCAGACGTAGGCCCCGACGGGAGCCTCGGCGCAGCCGCGCGGCGGGGCGGGGGCCGGCGCCAGCCCGAGCGGCGCCGCCGACGCCTCGGCCAGCTGGACCTGGTCGATGTAGCCCTGCTCGGCCATGCGGGCCAGCACCTGGTTGCGCCGGACCGTCGCGCCCTCCGGGTCACCGAACGGGTCGTGCTCCAGGGGGTTCTGCACCAGCCCGGCCAGCAGGGCCGCCTGCGGCAGCGCCAGCGCCGCGGCGTCGACGCCGAAGAACGCCTGCGCGGCGGCCTGCACCCCGTAGGCGTTCTGGCCGAAGTAGACGATGTTGAGGTAGCGGGCGAGCAGGTCGTCCTTGCTGTAGTCGGCCTCCAGGGCCAGGGCCAGCCGGGCCTCGCGCAGCTTGCGGCCGAACGTCTTCTCGGTGGCGGCGTCGCGCTCGGCCTGGGTGGTGGCGGCCTGCAGCAGGGTCTGCTTGACCAGCTGCTGGGTGAGCGTGGAGCCGCCCTCCTCGACCTCCCCGGCGGCGAGGTTGGTGACCAGGGCCCGGGCGGTGCCCTGCACGTCCAGGCCGCCGTGGTCGTAGAAGCGGGCGTCCTCGACGGCGACCAGCGCCTGCCGCATGACCTCGGCGACCTGATCGAGCGGGACCGGCGCCCGGTTCTCCCGGTAGAAGGAGGTGATCACCTCGCCGTCGGCGGCGAGCAGGACGGTGTTGCCGGGCGGCACGTCGAGGGTGAACTCGCGCGGCGGCTCACCGAGCAGCGCGGAGGACTGCCGCGCCGCCAGCGCCGGCCCGCCCACCCAGGGCAGGAGCAGCCCGGCCAGCAGGGCGCCGGCGACCACGATCGAGCAGGCGAGGGCGAACAGCGTGCGACCCGGTGCCCTGCGCGACGCCATGACCCTCCTCCCGAGCTGGGCGGCCAGCTCAGCAGGAAAGATCACCGACCACAATCACCCGCGCGGCGGGCGGGCAACCGGAACCGCACCGTCCGTCACCGCCGACCCGCCCGTCACACCGGCTGTCCGGCGTCCCGCGACAGCGGTGCGGGGAGGTCGCCGCGGTGCAGGACGACCAGGGTGCTCACGGCCCGGGTCAGGACGACGTACAGCCGGTGCAGCCCGCGGCGCTCGGCGGCGACGATGGCGGCGGGGTCGGCCACGACGACCGCGTCGAACTCCAGCCCCTTGGCCAGCGTGGCGGGGACGACGGCCACCCGCCCGGGGTCCTCGCCGTCGTCGGTGAGCCGGGCGGCGGGCAGGCCGGCGGCGCCGAGCAGCGCGACCACCTCGTCGGCGACGGCGTCGGCGCAGACCACACCGATCGATCCGGGCCGCTCCACCAGGTCTGCGACCACGTCGGCCAGCGGCCCGGCGAGCGCCGCCACCGGCCGGACGGCGAGGGATCCCGGCTCGCTGCGCACCGCGGTCGCCGCCGGCAGCCCGGGCGCGATCACCGGGAGGAGCCGGTTGGCGAAGTCGAGCACCTCCGCCGGCACCCGGTAGCCGGTGGTCAGGGGGGTGACCGCGGCGGCGGGCCGGCCGAGGTCGGCCAGCGTCCGGGCCCAGTCGGCGGGCGACCAGGGGCTGGTGCCCTGGGCCAGGTCGCCGAGCACGGTGAGCGAACCGGCCCCCAGCCGCCGGGCGATCGCCCGGCACTGCATGGGCGAGAGGTCCTGCGCCTCGTCGACGACCACGTGCCCGTGGCCCGCGGTGCGCTCCAGCAGCCCGGCCAGCTCGTCGGCCAGCACCGCGTCGGCCGGCGTCCACGGCGCGCTGCGCACCGACCGGGGCACCACCGGCCAGCGCAGCAGCGCCTGCTCGTCGGCGTCCAGCACCCCCCGGGCGGCCCGGGCCAGCCGGTCGGCGTCGCTCCACAGCGCGAAGAGCAGGCCCGCGGCGTCCCAGGCCGGCCACACGCGGTCGCAGAACTCCCGCACCTCGGCGCTGCGCGCGCCGCGCCGCGTCTCGGCGTCGGTCGGGCTGCCGCCGGCGGCCTCCTTCTGCCGCCGCGCGTCCTCGGCGAGCAGCATGGCCAGGCGCTCGCGGCCGGCCGCGTAGTGCAGCAGCTGCTGGTCCTCGGCCGCCCGGCCGCGCCGGCGCAGGTCGTCGACGGCGCGCTTGAGCCGCTCCACGGGCACCCGGTACCGCCGCCCGGCCAGCGGGACCAGGACGTCGTCGACGGGCTTCGCGATCTCCCCCCACAGCGCCCGGCGCAGCACCTCCGCCAGGCGCGCGTCGCCCTTGAGCTCGCCCGCGGCGGCGGAGTCCGCCGCCCGCACCGGCACCCGGGCGGTCAGCTCGGCGACGGTGGCCTGCGCGACGTCGACCTCGCCCAGGGTCGGCAGCACCTGCTCGATGTACCGCAGGAAGGCCCGGTTCGGCCCGACGACCAGGACGCCGGTGCGGGCGAGCTGCCCGCCGTGGGTGTAGAGCAGGTACGCCGCCCGGTGCAGGCCGACCGCGGTCTTCCCCGTGCCCGGCGCGCCCTGCACGCACAGGGACGCCGCCAGGGGCGCGCGCACGATGTCGTCCTGGTCGGGCTGGATGGTGGCGACGATGTCGCGCATCGGACCGCTGCGCGGTCGCTCGATCTCACGGAGCAGGACTCGGCTCGAATGTTCCTCCCGGAGGAACTCCCCCGGTCCGTCGCCGGCCTCGAGCACCTCGTCCTCGTAGCCGGTGAGCTCGCCGCCGGAGAACCCGAACCGGCGGCGGCGCGCGAGGCCGTGCGGATCGGTGGCGCTGGCCTGGTAGAACGGCCGGCTCATGGGCGCCCGCCAGTCGATGACCACCGGGTCGCCGGCGGCGTCGCGGACGTGCCGGCGGCCGATGTGGAACGTCTCGCCGGCGCCGGCGCCGGCGGCGGGCAGCGCGTCGGTGCGCCCGAAGAACGGCGGGACGCCGGGGTCGGCGGCCAGGGCGGCCAGCCGTCGGGCACGGGCGGCGCCGAGGCGCTCGGAGGCCCAGGAGTCGACGCCGGCATCGGTCACGGCGGAGGCGGCGACGCGCATCTCGGCCAGGCAGCCGGCCGCGCGGTCCAGGTGGGCGCGCTCGGCGGCGAGCACGGGGTCCGCAGGGGTGGGATCGGGGACGGTGGTCTCGGAGGGTGTGGAGGGAGACACGGTCGGGAGACGTTACGCCGGGTGCCGGGCCCGCGTCGACGGGTTTGGATGGGGGGGATGCCTGACTCGATGCTGGCCGGCCGGCTGAACGTGCGCACCCGTGAGTTCGTCGTGAAGGAGGTGCCGAAGCCGGCGCCCGGACCGGGCGAGGTGCTGATCGAGGTGAAGGCGGCGGGCATCTGCCTCTCCGACGTGCACCTCATCGAGGGGCAGCTCTCCCCGCTGTTCCTCGCCGGCGACGAGGTGACCCTCGGCCACGAGGTGGCGGGCGTCGTCGCCGAGCTGGGCGACGGCGTGCCCAGCCTGGCCGAGGGGCAGCGGGTGCTGCTGCAGGCCGGGGAGGAGAAGGGCGGCTGGGTGCACACCCGTGGCGTCGACTACGACGGCGGCTGGGCGCAGTACGCCCTCGCCACGGCCGGCACCGTCGTCCCGGTCCCCGACGACCTGCCGCTGGAGCAGGCCTGCATCGTGCCCGACGCGGTGTCCACCCCGTGGGCCTCGATCGTCCGGACGGCGCAGGTGCGGGCCGCCCAGCCCGTCGGCGTCTGGGGCATCGGCGGCCTCGGCGCGCACGCGGTGCAGCTGCTGCGCCTGGCCGGTGCCGCGCCGATCGTCGCCGTCGACCCGGTGCCGGCCGCCCGGCAGCGGGCGCTGGACTTCGGCGCCGACCTCGCGCTCGACCCGGCCGACGACATCGCCGCCCGCGTCCGCGAGCTGACCGGCGGCGCCGGCCTGGCCTTCGCCTTCGACTTCGCCGGGGTCGCGCCGGTGCGCGAGCAGGCGGTGCGCTGCCTGGAGCGCGACGGCGCCCTCGTGCTGGTGGGGCTCACCGACCAGCCGCTGGAGATCCGCAACGGCACCCAGTTCAGCTACTTCGGCCAGCGGATCCTCGGCCACTACGGCTCCGAGCCCGCCCACGTGGTGGAGCTGGTGGACCTGATCCGGCACCACCGGCTGGACCTGTCGCGGTCGATCTCGGGCACGCTGCCGCTCGCCGACGCCGCGGAAGGCGTGGAGCGACTGGCGCACAAGACGGGCGACCCCATCCGGCTGGTGATCACGCCCTGACCCCTTGCGCCGCGGGTGGCCCGCGGGCGAACCTGCCCGCATGAGTTCCGGACGGGCCGCCCGCGGCGCCCTGCTCGTCGCCCTCGTCGGCGTCCTGGCGGCGTGCGCCGGGGCGCAGGCGGGCGAGGCGCCGGTGCCGGAGGGCGGGATGCGCGTCGAGCTCGTGCCCCCGGGCGAGCCACCGGTCCTCCCCGAACCGCTGCCTCAGCCGGTCCCGGAGGAGATGCTCTCGCTGCCGCCGGTCACCGAGGAGATGACGGTGCTCCTCGAGGAGGTCCGGGTGCGCTGGGGCGAGCACCGCGACCTGGGGCAGTCCGAGATCACCCTGGACCGGTCGGCGGTGATCCTGCGCTGGTACGGGGCACCACCGGCCGAGCTGGTGGCACTCGCCGAGGCGTCCGGCGGCGCGGGTTTCGACGTGCGGATCGAGCAGACCCGCTTCCGCACCACGGAGCTCGTCGAGGAGGCCGGCCGCCTGGTCCGCGAGCACGCCGGTGTGGTCCACAGCGCCTGGCCCGGGAACGACGGCGGCGGCGTCGGGATCGGGCTGGACCCCGCGGTGGCCGGCGACGGCGGCGCCGAAGACCTGGCCCGGCTCGGGATCAGCAGCCGTTTCCCGCTGTTCCCCGAGGTGACGGGCGCACCGGTGGCCGTGAGCGCCGTCGGCTGACGCCGGTCAGGTCCGGTCGCCGGGCTCCACGATGTGGACGTCCACGGCGCGGAACTGCTTCGGCGTCTCCAGCAGGACGACCTTGGTCGGCTCCCCGACCTCCAGCGCCGGGCCGCGGCGCAGGGCGGCCAGCAGGCGCATCCGGGCGTCGGCCAGCACCTCGTCCACCAGCCCCCGGTCGCCGCCGGCGAAGAGCGCGACCACCTCGCCGGCGTGCGGCAGCAGCACCCGGGCGGCGGTCTCCACCGCGTGGTCGACGACGGCGTCGGTCTGGTTGGCGCGGCGCCGGGCGAACCGCTGCTGCGACCAGCCGCCGGCCGCCGTCCGGCCCTGGACCTGCCGGGCGTCGACCTTGGAGACGACCAGCTGGTCGCCGTCGAAGACGCCGACCGCCCACCGGCCGCGGCGGACCAGCAGCACCGCGGCCCTGCGGGGCCGGCCCGCGGCGGCGGTGAAGCTGCCGAGCAGCGGCGTCTCCGGGGTCCAGCCGAAGGGGGCGCGCAGCGCGACGGTGGTCGTGTCGGCGCAGGTGATCCGGAGCCCGTCGGGGGCCGGCGCCACCTCGGTGAAGGCGCCGTGCCGCCCGGCGACGCCGTCCAGCCAGCGGCCCAGCCGCTCCGGCGCCACCCCGAGCTGCCGCCCGCCGCCGGCGGCGGGCCGGGGGCGGGTCACCGGGACCGGAGGGTCAGCAGCCGGTCGAGGACGTCGCCGACCCGCAGGCCGTCGTGCTCGTACTCGTTGGTCACCCAGGTCCGCACGTTGCCGACGGCCTCGGCCGTCTCCAGCGACAGCCCGGCGTCGACGTACATGTCGTCGAAGTAGACCGCGGCGTCCACCGGCACCTCGTTCGCGGCCAGCCGCGCGGGGTCGTACAGCGCGGGGAACTCCGCGTGCTCCGCGAGCGCGTGCGCGGCGGGGCCGAAGGGCCGCAGCGCGGCGATCTCCTCGAACATCCAGGGGTAGATCATCTCGCCGGTGAACGGCAGCGGCCGGCGGCTCCCGTCGAACCCGGGGCCGCGCTCGTCCTGCGCCGCCCACCCGATCGGGCCGGGGCCGGCGGCGTAGATGCTCTCGTGCAGCGCGGCGTAGAGCGGGTTGTCCCAGAAGGAGGTCCGCCGGGCGACCTGGTCGAGGAAGGTGTCGGTCAGCTCGCCGTCGTCGTCCAGCGCCTCCTCGAACAGCCAGTGCAGCTCCTCCGCGCCGGCCTGCGTGCCCAGGACCTGGCCGGTGGTCTGCAGCCGGCGCACCGAGAGCCGGTCCCCGTCGGGCAGCACGGCCTCCCCGGAAGCCAGCCGGTCGGCGACGGCGGCGACCCGCGCCACGTCGCCGGGGTAGCGCTCGTAGAAGCGGCGGGTCTTGGCGGCCACCCGCGGATAGGTGCGCCGGTAGACCTCCCGGCCGTCGGCCGCCAGCCCCGCCAGCCCACCGGTGACGAGGCACCGGTCCAGCCCCTCGGGTGCCCGGGACAGGTACGTGAGGGTGATGAAGCCGCCGTAGCTCTGGCCCAGGGTGGTCCAGCGCCGGCCGCCGTAGAAGGTGGCCCGCACGTGCTCGGCGTCGGCGACGATCGAGTCCGCCCGGAAGGCCAGCAGGTGCGCCGCGGCGGCGGCGGGGTCGGCGAAGGTGCCCATCTGCCGGCCGGTCACCCGCGAGCTGCGCCCGGTGCCGCGCTGGTCGAGCAGCACCACCCGGAACTGGCGGAGCGCGCGCTCGATCCAGTCGCCGCGGGTGGGCCGCGGCGACTTCCCGCCCGGGCCGCCCTGCAGGAAGAGCAGCAGCGGGAGGTCCTCGTCGCGCCGCTCCGGATCGACCAGCTCCCGCACGAACACCGAGATCGTCCCGCCGTCGCCGCCGTCCCAGTGCAGCGGCACGGGCACCGACCGGTCGCGGACGTGCGCGCCCGGGATCGTGTACTCCTGCACGGGCCGGCCGCTCAGCCGGCGAGCGCGGGCTCGGCGGCGTGCTCGGCGGGCACGTGCAGCAGCCGCTGGAACACGGCGACGACGATCGCGGCGACCCCGGCGGCGACGACCGCCACGACGAACGCCATGTTGGCCCCGGCGACGTCGACGATCTTGCCCGCGGCCGAGGCGCCCACCGCCACGCCCAGGCCCAGCGCGGTGCCGATCCAGGTGAACGCCTCCGTCACCGCCGACCGGGGGACCAGCAGCTCGGCCAGGGTGAACGAGCTGATCAGCGACGGCGAGACCGCGATCCCCGCGACGATCACGAACGGCACCATCACCCAGATGTCGTCGATGAGCAGCAGCGGGACCACCAGCACGGTGAGCAGGCTCAGCGCCCCGACCAGCCGCAGCCGGAGCGGCAGCCGCCAGTGGATGGCCCCCCAGCCGATGCCGCTGGCCATCGACCCGACCGCCAGGCTGGCGATGAGGACGCCGGAGAGCGGCATGGCGTCACGCTCGTCCGCGAACGCGACCAGCGCGATCTCCAGCGTGCCGAGGATGGCGCCCACGGCGGCCCCGACGACGAACAGCACGCGCAGACCGGCGGTGCGGATCGCCGAGGGGCCCTGCCGGCTCGCGTGCCCGTGCGGCTCCGGCTCGGTGCGGCGCTGGGCGGCGAACAGCAGGCTGCCCACGGTGGCGAGGGTGAACGCCGTGACCACCCCGGAGGTGGCGTGGCCGGTGGTGGACAGGAACGTGACCAGCACCGGGCCGACGATGAAGACGAACTCGTCGACCACCGACTCCATCGACAGCGCGGTGTGCAGGCGGTGGCTGCCGCGCAGCAGGTGGGTCCAGCGGACGCGGATCATCGAGGAGACCGGCGGGATGCAGGCCCCGGCCAGGCCGGCCGAGGCGAAGACGATCCACAGCGGCCAGGCCTCGCGCACGGAGAAGAGGAAGACCACGCCGGAGGCGACGAAGACGGCCAGCACCGGCAGCAGCACCCGCCGCTGGCCGTGCGTGTCGGCCCACCGCCCCAGCAGCGGCCCCGCGATCGCCGTCGTCACCGCACCCATGGCGGCCACGGCGCCGCCGAGTCCGTAGGAGCCGGTCTCCGACGCGACCAGGAGGACCGAGCCGAGCCCGACCATCGAGAGGGGCAGCCGGCCGACGAACGCGGCGAGCACCATCGGCAGGGCATGCGGGGTCCGGAGGACCTGCACGTAGGGATTCGCCACGGACGGAGATGCCTCCGGAAGTCAGGAAGGGCCGTCGCCACGCTAACCGACACCGTCGCGTCCCGCCGTGACCGCGGACCACGCGCCCCATCGTGATCAGGCCACCTGATCGACAGAGGTCCTGGCTCAGCACCGGTGGTGAGCCAGGACCCGTGACGACCAGGTCGCCTGATCATCGGGGGGCTGGGACCGACGGGGAGGGCCCGCACCGAGGCTGCGGTGCGAGCCCTCGACGTCGGTTCAGCTGAGGCGGCTCTTCAGGATCTCCAGTTCGTCCCACATGGTGCTGGGCAGCTTGTCCCCGAACTTCTCGAACCACTCGGTGATCTGCGGGATCTCCTCGCGCCACTCCTCGGGCTCGACCGCGAGCGCCTTCTCCACCTGCTCGGGGGTCATGTCCAGCCCCGAGACGTCGAGCGCGTCGGGGGTGGGCACGTGCCCGACCGGCGTCTCGACGGCGGCGGCGGTGCCCTCGATGCGCTCGATGACCCACTTGAGCACCCGGCTGTTCTCGCCGAAGCCCGGCCACAGGAAGCCGCCGTCGGAGTCCCGCCGGAACCAGTTCACGTAGAAGATCTTCGGCAGCTTGGTGGCGTCGGCCTGCTTGCCGGTGTTCACCCAGTGGCCGAAGTAGTCACCGGCGTTGTAGCCGATGAACGGCAGCATCGCGAAGGGGTCGCGGCGGACGACACCGACGGCGCCGGTCGCGGCGGCGGTGGTCTCCGAGGAGAGCGTGGCCCCCATGAAGACGCCGTGGTTCCAGTCCCGCGCCTCGCTGACCAGCGGGATCGTGGTCTTGCGACGGCCGCCGAACAGGATCGCCGAGATCGGCACGCCCTTCGGGTCGTCGTACTCCGGCGCCAGGATCGGGCACTGGGTGATCGGCGTGCAGAACCGGCTGTTCGGGTGGCTGGAGAGCTCGTCGGACTCCGGCGTCCAGTCCCGGCCCTTCCAGTCGGTCAGGTGGGCCGGCGGCTCGTCGGTCATGCCCTCCCACCAGATGTCGCCGTCGTCGGTGAGCGCGACGTTGGTGAAGACCGAGTTGCCCTTGTCGATCGTGCGCATGGCGTTGGGGTTGGTGTCCCAGCCGGTGCCCGGCGCGACGCCGAACAGGCCGTACTCCGGGTTCAGCGCGTAGAGCCGCCCGTCCTCGCCGAAGCGCATCCAGGCGATGTCGTCGCCGAGGGTCTCGACCTTCCAGCCGGGGATGGTCGGCTCGAGCATCGCCAGGTTGGTCTTCCCGCAGGCCGAGGGGAAGGCGGCGGCGATGTAGTAGACCTTCTGCTGCGGGTTGGTGAGCTTGAGGATGAGCATGTGCTCGGCCAGCCAGCCCTCGTCGCGGGCCATGGCCGAGGCGATGCGCAGGGAGTAGCACTTCTTGCCCAGCAGCGCGTTGCCGCCGTATCCGGAGCCGTAGGACCAGATGGCCCGCTCCTCGGGGAAGTGCACGATGTACTTGGTGTCGCTGCACGGCCAGGGGACGTCGGCCCGACCGTCCTCGAGCGGGGCGCCGAGGGAGTGCATGGCGGGCACGAACGGGCGGTCGGTGCCCATGGCCTCGAGGATGGCGCTGCCGATGCGGGCCATGACCCGCATGGAGACCACGACGTACTCGGAGTCGGTGAGCTCCACGCCGAACATGGGGTTCTCGGCCTCGACCGGGCCCATGCAGAACGGGATGACGTACATCGTGCGGCCGCGCATGGAGCCGCGGTACAGGCCCGTCATGATCGACTTCATCTCGTCCGGGGCCATCCAGTTGTTCGTGGGCCCCGCGTCGGCCTCGTGGACCGAGCAGATGAAGGTGCGGTCCTCGACGCGCGCCACGTCACTGGGGTCGGAGGCGCACCAGAAGGAGTTGGGCTTCTTCTCCAGCCGGGTGAACGTGCCGGCGTCGACCAGCTTCTGGGTGAGCCGCTCCCACTCCTCGTCGCTGCCGTCGACCCACACCACCTGGTCCGGCGTCGTCAGCTCGGCCATCTCCCGCACCCAGGCGAGCAGCCGGGCGTGCGTCGTGGGGGCGTTCTCCAGACCTGGGGTGGCCACGGAAGTCACGGCGTCTCCATCCTCATGGGGTGCCGGGCGGAGTCCGCTCCGGCGGTGGTGCGTACGTACCGCGGTCGCGGGGGCGGCCGACCGGGATCGGGCCAGGCTACAAGCGCGGCATGCGTCTGTAACCGAGAGAAATGTTACGTCTAGGACGTCTGGCGCTCAGGTCGGAAGACCCTGGTCGGCGGCGGCGTTCACTCCTCTCCGTGGACACTCCCACCCTGGTCGCGCCGCTTCGTCTTCGTGGCGTCACGCTGCGCAACCGCCTCGTCGTCGCCCCCATGTGCCAGTACTCCGTCACCGACGGATTCGTCGGCGACTACCACCTGGTCCACCTCGGCCGGTTCGCCCTCGGCGGCTTCGGCCTGGTGGTCGTCGAGGCCACCGGCGTGACGCCGGAGGGCCGGATCAGCCACGGTGACGTCGGCCTGTGGTCCGACGAGCACGTGCCCGGGCTGGCGCGGGTGGTCGACTTCCTGCACGCGGAGGGGGCAGCGGCCGGCATCCAGCTGGCGCACGCCGGCGCCAAGGCCAGCAGCCGGCGCCCCTGGGACGGCGGCGGACCGGTCACGGCCGCGAACGCCCGCCCGGGCGAGGCCCCGTGGCCGACCGTCTCGGCGAGCGCCGTCCCGGCCGGTGAGGGGTGGCCGGCCCCCACCGCGCTCTCCGCCGAGGGCCTCGCCGAGGTGCGCGACGCGTTCGTCGCCGCGGCCGGGCGGGCCGACGCGGCGGGGTTCGACGTCGTGGAGCTGCACGCCGCGCACGGGTACCTGCTGCACCAGTTCCTGTCCCCGCTGACCAACCGGCGCGACGACGGGTACGGCGGCTCCCGCCCGGAGCGGATGCGCTTCCCGCTCGAGGTCGTCGACGCGGTGCGGGCGGTCTGGCCGGCGGAGAAGCCGCTGCTCGTGCGGGTCTCGGCCGTCGACGGCACCCGCGACGGGATCACGCTGGAGGACACCGTGGCGTTCGCCCGTGAGCTCGCGGCCCGCGGCATCGACGCGGTGGACGTGTCCGGCGGCGGCATCGGCGGTGGGTGGGACCACCCGATCGGCTACGGCTACCGGGTGCCCTTCGCCGCCACCCTGCGCACCGAGGCCGGCATCCCGACGATGGCGGTGGGGCTGATCGTCGACCCGCGGCAGGCCGAGGCGGTCGTCGCCGACGGGCACGCGGACCTCGTCGCCCTGGCGCGCGAGGCCCAGGACGACCCGAACTTCGCCGTCCACGCGATCCGGGAGCTGACCGGCGGCCACGACGCCTACCCGGTGCAGGCCGGGCCGCGGCTGGCCTCCCGCGACCGGCTGCTCGACCGGCTGGGGCCCTGGACCGGGCCCGACCCGGTGCAGACGGACGACCCCCGCTCCCCCCAGCCTTCGCCCGCTCGGCGTGGGCCCCTGGACGGGGGCCGACGGAGCTGGTCTCCGCGGCCGTGACGCAGGACCGTCGCGCGCTCGTCGCCGTCTCCGCGGTCCAGCTCGCCGCCGGCCTGGTCGGCCAGGTGGTCGCGCTCCGCCGGCGTCGCCACTACGACGTCCCCTTCATGACCGGCAGCCCGGACCACGTCGCCCGCGACTCCTGGTGGTTCGGCTCGGCGATCAGCGCGCCGTCCTACATGATCGGCGCACAGGCCTGGGCCCTCGCCCGCCTGCTCCGCGACCCCGCGGACCTGCGGGCGCGGCAGGTCCTCCGCCTGCTCGGATCGGGGATGGTCTGCGGCTACCTGTCCGAGCGGCTCTGCCGGCGACGGGTGACCCCGGGCGGCTTCGACCCGGTGGAGACCCCCGTCGTCCTGGCCGGATGGGCCGGCTCGGTCGCGATGGCGGTGCTCGCCCGCCCTCAGCCGCGGCCGTAGGCGGGGCCGACCTCGGCGAGAAAGGCGTCCCAGTCCGGCGGCGGGGGCGGGTCGCCCAGCTCGGCACCGAGCTTCGCCAGGTACCAGTGCCAGCCCATGGCGAAGTCGGTGACGTCGGCATCCGCGGGGAAGACCTGGACGAACCGGAGGTGGGTCCGCCCGTCCTCGCTCCGGAGGTCGAGGTCCACCCGCCAGTCCTCGGTCTCCTGCTGGGTCCACTCGACCACCAGCCGGCGGGGCGGGTCGCACTCGAGGATCGTCATCGGCTCGCCGACCGGCTCGCCCTCCTCGTGGGTCATGACGAAGGTCCCGGTCGCGCCGACGGCCCGTACGCCGTCGTACCGGCCGATCCAGCGGGCCAGGCGGTCGGGCTCGGTGAGGGCCGCCCACACGTCCTCGATCGGATCGGGCCAGGAGCGGCGGAACTCCAGCCGCTGCCGCCCGTCCGCCTCCGTGGTGACGGTTCCCCGCCGGGTGTCCAGGTCTTCGGTCATGCCGGGTCTCCCTTGCGTCGCGCCCGCCGACCGCGGGCGATCTCGGTGTCCAGTGCGTCCAGGCGCTGGGCCCACAGGTCGCGGTAGGGCTCCAGCCACTCGTCGAGCTCGCGCAGCGGCCGGGGATCCAGCGCGTAGAGCCGCTGCCGGCCGTCGCTGCGCACCCGGACCAGGCCCGCCTCCCGCAGCACCCGCAGGTGCCGGCTGATGGCCGGCCGGCTCACCGGGAAGCGGGCCGCCAGCTCACCGGCGGGCACCTCCCCCGCCGCGAGCAGGGCGACCAGCTCCCGACGGGTCTCGTCCCCGAGCACCTGCAGCGCCTCCACGGGTAATGCGTAACACCTGGGTTACGCATTCGTCCAGGGGTTCGGGCGCCGCGCGACGGGAAAGGAGTGCGGCATGACCGTCACCGACCCCGACGTGCCCGACCCGCTGAACGATCCGCGCACCACCCAGGCCGACCCCGGCGCCTACGGCGAGGGCGCCGACCTGGCGTCGACCGTGGACGACCCGGCCGCCACCGGCGAGGAGGAGCTGGCCACCAGCCGGACGCTCTCCGACGAGGCCGGGGGCGGCGACGTCACCGGCGGCGCGTTCTCCGAGGGCCCGAAACCCTGAACCGTCATGTGACGGATCGGTCCGACCCGGGTAGCGGGCAGGGCGACCGCACCACCCGACGCGAGGAGGCACCATGGCCACCGGTGAGACCGGCTTCGAGGACGTCTACTACGACCTCATCTCCGTCCAGTACCACTCGCTGAAGGCCGGGCACGACTACGGCCAGTACGTCCGGGACGCCGAGAACGCGGGGCTGGACGACGTGGCGAGCTTCTTCCGCGAGGTCATGGAGCAGGACTCCGCCCGCGCCCGGCGCTGCCACGAGTTCCTCGGCCGCCTGCAGGGCACCGAGCAGGGGGGCCCGGCGGCCCAGTAGGACCCAGGCTCCGGATGCCGCGCCCGCGTCATCCGGAGCCACCTCCCGTCCGACCTGTCGGGCGGGAGGACCGGCTCAGCTGGTGAGCAGGCGCATCATGGAGTCGACGAACGCCGCGGCCTGCTCTCCCCGGGGAAGCGCGCCCGGAGTGCTCCGCACGAGCGTCGAGTACCCGAGGTACGACGTGTACGCCAGGACCGCGCGGTGCCGGGCCTCCCCCTCGCCGAGGCCGGCGGCCACCAGCTCCTCGGCGAGGTAGTCGATGCGGCGGCGCGTCACCCTCTCGAGGACTTCCTCCACCGCTGGATGACCGGCGGCGGCAGCCAGCCCGATGCTGCGGTCGGGCACTTCCCCATGCGTCACGAAGATCGCCGTGATGAGCTCCCGCAGGCGGGAGCGACCGCCGGCCAGCGGCCCCAGCATGGCGATGACGGCGTCGGTCTCCTCGTTCTCCCACCGTTCGAGCGCCGCGCTGATGAGCTCCTCGCGGTCGCGGAAGTGCCAGTAGAAGCTGCCCTTCGTGGTGCCGAGCGACTTCGCCAACGGTTCGATGGCAAGCCCCGCCACGCCGCGCTCACCGAGGACCTCCAGTGCTGCTCGCGACCAGCTGTCCCGGTCGAGCCGCTGTTCCCGCACCACATCCGTACGGTACCGTACGGACGGGACCATACGGTCCCGTATGGAAGGCGGTCGCCATGCACCTCCACAACGTCCACGAACGCTTCGTCCCGGCTGCGCCCGAAGCGGTGGGAGCCGCCCTCGACACCCTCGGCGGAGCCGACGACGCGATCTGGCCCCGCGACCACTGGTGGCCGATGGAGCTCGACCGCCCGTTGAGCGAAGGCGCCGTGGGCGGGCACAGCGACATCCGCTACGCCGTCCAGACGTACGAGCCCGGCCGCCGCGTCGTGTTCCGCTTCGATCCCGCCTGCGGGATCGAAGGCACGCACACGTTCGACGTGCAGCCCCGGCCGGGCGGCGCGCTGCTGCGCCACGACCTGACGGGCCGCACCGTCGGCACGACCCGCCTGCTGTGGCCGTTGGCGATCCGCGCGGTCCACGACGCCGTCGTCGAGGACGCGTTCGACCGCGTGCACGAGCGGTTCGTGCCCGGACGGCAGCGCACACCCTGGTCGCCCTACGTCCGGCTGCTCCGCCGGATGGCCGGCCTCACCCGCGGCGCCGGCCACGTACGGGCCGTGGCACCGCCCACGGACGGCCTGCTCGCCGGGCTCGCGCCGGACGTCGCCGACTCGTTCGCCGTCGCGCTGCACCCCGGCGCACCCACCGACGTCGAGGTCTGGCGACGACGCATCTTCGCGTCCCCACCGCGGATCGTCCGACGACTGCTGCGGCTGCGCGACCTCCTGGTACGCCCCCTGGGGCTGCGCGCGGCCTCCGGGTCCGACCCGCTCGAGGGCTTCCCGGTGCTGGGCCGCCGGGAGGACGAGGTGCTCATGGGTCTCGACGACCGGCACCTGGACTTCCGCGTCAGCGTGCGCCTGCGGCGGTCCGACGATGCGGACGACGCCCTGCTGCTCACGACGACGGTGACCTTCCACGGCCCGCTCGGCCGGCTGTACTTCGCGCTCATCCGCCCCTTCCACCGCCGGATCGTCCCGGCGATGCTGCAGTCCGCCGTCACGCAGGGGACAGGCCCCGCCGGGCAGTAGCCGGGCCATGATGCGGGGATGATCTCGACCCCGCTGACCTCGCACTTCGGCCTCACCACGCCGGTCATCGGTGCACCCATGGCCGGCGTGGGGGGAGGCGAGCTCGCCGCCGCGGTCTCGGCCGCGGGCGGCCTGGGGATGATCGGCGTCGGGAGCGCCGCGACCGCCGAGTTCGTGGAGCAGGAGTGCGCCCTCCCCCGGGGGCGGGGGCTGCGCTTCGGCGTCGGCCTGATGGCGTGGGCGCTGCCCGACCGACCCGACCTCCTGGCGGCGACGATCGCCGCCCGCCCGGACCTGGTGTCGGTGTCGTTCGGCGACCCGGCGCCCTACGTCGGCCCGCTGCGCGACGCCGGCATCGCCGTGGCCGGCCAGGTGAACACGATCGACGACGGGCACCGCGCCCAGGCGGCGGGGGTGGACCTGCTGGTGGCCCAGGGCAGCGAGGCCGGCGGGCACACCGGGCACCGCGCCACCCTGCCGCTGCTGCAGGAGGTGCTGGCCCTCGCCGACCGGCCGGTGGTCGCCGCCGGCGGGATCGCGACCGGGCGCGGCATGGCCGCCGCCCTCGCCGCCGGGGCCGCCGGCGTGTGGATCGGCACCGCGCTGCTGGCCTGCCCGGAGGCGCTGAACTCCCCCGCCGCCCGGGCCCGGGTGCGCGCGGCCGCCGGTGAGCAGACGGTGCTGACCCGGGCGTTCGACGTGGCGCAGGGGCTGGCCTGGCCCGAGCGGTGGCCGGGGCGCGCCCTCGTCAACGACTTCTCCCGGACGTGGCACGGCCGGGAGGCGGAGCTGCGCGCCGATCCCGAGGCGTGCGCGCGGGTGGCCGAGGCGCGGCGCACCGACGACCTCGAGCAGCAGCCGCTCTACGCCGGTGAGGCCGTCGGCCTGGTCACCGTCGAGCGCTCCGCCACCGAGGTCGTCCGGGAGATGACCGCGGAGGCGGAGGGGGCGCTCCGGGCGGTGGCGACCCTGCTCGGCTAGACCGAGCAGGTGCCGTCGGCGCAGCCTTCGGCGGCGGGGACCGTGATCAGCGGGTTCGCGTCGGCCCAGGCCCGCTCGAGTATCTGCAGCAGCAGCTCGGCCGGCTGGGCGCCGGCGGCGCCGTACTTGCGGTCCACGACGAAGAACGGGACGCCGGTGGCGCCCAGTGCCTGCGCGGTGGCGCCGTCCTGGCGGACCGCGGCCAGGTAGCGCCGGTCGGTCAGCGCCGCGCGCACCTCGGCCTCGTCGAGCCCGACCTGGACGCCGAACGGGACGAGGGACTCGACGTCGAAGACCGGGCGACCCTCCTCGAAGTAGGCGTGCAGCAGGAGCTCCTTGAGCTCGTTCCGCCTGCCGTGCTCCGCGGCCAGGTGCAGCAGCTCGTGGGCGAGCAGCGTGTTGCCGCTGACGGCGTCGGCCAGGGAGTACTCCAGCCCCTCACCCGCGGCGACCTGCTCGACCTGCGCCATGTTCTCGCGCATCTGCTCCACGCCGCTGCCGTACTTGGCAGCCAGCGCCGGCAGCGTCGGGTGCGTCTCGCCCTCGGGGACCGACGGGTCGAGCTGGAAGGAGCGCCACACGACCTCGACCTGGTCGCGGTGCGGGAACATCTCCAACGCGGACTCCAGGCGGCGCTTGCCGATGTAGCACCACGGGCACACGACGTCGGACCACACCTCTACCTGCATGCCGCGCGACAACCTCCATGCTCTCTCGAGCATTCCGGGCGTCAGGAAGCGTCGGCGACGACGTGCTCGCGGCCGACGCGGATGACCTCGTCCAGCCGCTCCCGGGCCCGGGTGAGCTCGGCGATCTGCCCGTCGATCCGGTCCCGCTGCTCCAGCAGCCGGGCCATCATCGCGGGCGTGGCGGTGCCCGTGTGCACGCACGGCAGGAGTTCGAGGACGTCCTTGCTGGTCAACCCGGCGGCATAGAGCAGCTGGATGAAGTGCACCCGGTCGACGGCGTCCTCGGGGTACCTGCGCTGCCCGCTCGGGCTGCGCGGCGCCGCCAGGAGCCCCTGCTCCTCGTAGTAGCGCAGCGCCCGGACGCTCACGCCCGAACGCGCGGCCACCTCACCGATGCGCAGCACCGGACCTCCTCGGGTCATGGGGCTCACACTTGCCTCTGACGTCAACGTCAGGTCCTAGCGTCCTCGCCGACCCGCCAGGACACAAGGAGAACAACCATGGACATCACCGGATCGGTCGCTCTCGTCACCGGCGCGAACCGCGGCCTGGGCCGCGCCTTCGCCCAGCAGCTGCTCGAGCGCGGGGCGGCGAAGGTCTACGCGACCTCCCGCCGTCCCGAGCTCGTCGACGTCCCCGGGGTGGCGGTGCTGCCGCTGGACGTCACCGACCCGGAGTCGGTCGCCGCCGCGGTCGCGGCCGCCGGTGACGTGACCCTGCTGGTCAACAACGCCGGCATCACCACCGGCTCGAACCTGGTCACCGGCGACCTGACCGAGATCCGGCGGGAGATGGAGACGCACTTCTTCGGCACGCTGGGCGTCATCCGGGCGTTCGCGCCGGTGCTCGCCCGCAACGGCGGGGGCGCGATCGCCAACGTGCTGTCCGCGCTGTCCTGGTTCTCCACCGCCGGCGCCAACGCCTACGCCGCGGCCAAGGCGGCGGAGTGGAGCCTGACCAACGGCGTCCGGATCGAGCTCACCGGGCAGGGCACGTCGGTCACCGGGATCGTGCTGGGCGCGGCCGACACCGACATGATGGCCGGCTACACCGGCCCGATGACCGCCCCGGCCGACGTCGTCCGGGCCGCGCTCGACGGCGTCGAGGCCGGCGCGTGGGAGGTGCTGGTCGACGACTGGAGCCGGGGCGTCAAGGCCGCACTGGCCGCCGACCCCCGCGAGTTCTACGCCCCGACGACCGCCTGACGCCGGCGGTCGGCGTCACCTGACCGGCGGGTGGACGCCGACGCGGGCCCGGCCGTCGCCGGGCGTCGCGGCGGGCTCATGCGCCGGGGACGGCGTGCCGTCCCCGGCGCAGGGGATCAGCGGACGCCGACGAGGTCGACGACGAAGACCAGCGTCGCGCCGGGCTTGATGACGCCACCGGCGCCGCGCTCGCCGTAGGCCTTGTGCGACGGGATGGTGAGCCGGCGACGGCCGCCGACCTTCATGCCGACGATGCCCTCGTCCCAGCCCTGGATGACCATGCCGACGCCGACCCGGAACTCCAGCGGGTCGCCGCGGTCCCAGGAGGCGTCGAACTGCTCGCCGCCGTCGTGGGTGACGCCGACGTAGTGGGCGCTCACCAGGTCGCCGGCCTTCGCCTCCGCGCCGTCGCCGACGACGAGGTCCTCGATCACCAGGTCGTCGGGTGCCGGCCCGGTGGGCGGCTCGACGTCCGGTCGGGTCAACTCGGCCACGGTTCTCCTCCCCGCGCCGGGGCTCTCCCGGCACCGCACCCATCCAAGCAGCGGCCGGCGGAGCCCGCTCAGACGAGGTCGAGCCGCTCTCCGGCCGACGGCGCGAGCGGCGGCGCCTCCGGGAGGACGTCCAGCGGGTGGGCGAGCTCGTCGGCCGGCATCCGCGCCACCACGATGGTGACGACGGCGAGCACCGCCGGTGCGAGGCCGCCGACGACGAAGGTGGCGGTGAGCCCGATCAGCTCGCTGACCGGCCCGGCCAGCGCCATGGACAGCGGCATGAAGGACAGCGACAGGAAGAAGTCCAGGCTCGAGACCCGCCCCAGCAGGCCGGCCGGCACCCGCCGCTGCAGCAGCGTGCCCCAGATGACCATGCCGGCCTGGAACGTGGCGCCCATGACCGCACCGGCCACGAGCATGACCCAGAGGTCGGTGGTGAACCCGAAGACCACCAGCGGGACGCAACCCAGCCCCCACAGCAGGACCATCACCGTGAGGTAGCGGCGCGGCAGCCGGAGCGAGGCCACGACCAGCGAGCCCACCGCGCCGCCGATCCCGAAGGCGGCGAGCACGTAGGCGTGCTGGGTCGGCCCGCCACCGGCCGCCTGGATGGCGAACGGGACGAGCACCTCGAAGGGCCCGATGAAGGCGAGCAGCATCGTGGCGGCGAACAGCAGGGTGGCCAGCAGCCACGGCGTCCGCACCATGTAGCCGAACCCCTCGCGGACGTCGGCCAGGAGGCCGGTCACGGGCGAGCGGGCTCCCCCGTCGCGCGGCACGGCCGCGCGGACCGGGAGGCCCGTCACGCACACGGCCGCACCGAACGCCGCGAGCGCGGCCGCCGCCAGCGCGGCGCCCGGCGAGATCGCGGCGACCAGGAAACCGGCCGCGGCCGGCCCGGCGGCATGGGCGAGCACCGGCCGGACGACGCCCTCCAGCCCGTTGGCGGCCAGCAGGTCGCCGGGCGGGACGAGCACCGGCACCAGCGCGGAGTACGCCGGGTAGTAGAAGCCCAGGGCGATGCCGCCGGCGAGCCCGACCGCCGCCAGGTGCCCGAGCGCCAGGACGCCGGTGAGCGACAGCACCGCGACGGCCCCGACGGTGACGCCCTCGGTGAGCGTCACCCCCAGCAGGATGTGCCGCTGCGGGAGCCGGTCGGCCAGCGCCCCGCCGACCAGCGTGCTCACCAGCATGCCGCCCGCCGAGAGGGCGGTGACCAGCGACAGCGCCGCCGGGCCGCCACCGAGGGCCACCACCTGCCACACCACCGCGACCGCCCAGAGCCCGTGGCCGAACAGCGACAGGGCCAGCGAGGTGGCCAGCCACCGGTAGTGGGGGTGCCGCAGCGGCGACAGTGCCCGCGGCACGGCGGTCATGGAACTCCTCCCAGGTCTCGTACCGCCATCCTCGACGACGGGTACGACGATCCGCTCCCGGTTTTCCCGAGGGCGTAGCCGCGCCGTCCGTCGATGGCGCCCTGACCGTGCGGGGGCTGCCCCGGCGTGCTGGGCTGGGGCCATGCCCGTCGAACAGCCCGCGTGGTGGACCCGCGCCGTCGTCTACCAGGTCTACCCGCGCTCCTTCATGGACTCCGACGGCGACGGGATCGGCGACCTCGGCGGCCTCCTGCTCCGGCTGGACCACCTGGCCGACCTCGGCGTCGACGTCGTCTGGCTCTCGCCGGTCTACCCCTCGCCGCAGGCCGACAACGGCTACGACATCAGCGACTACCAGGACATCGACCCGCTGTTCGGCTCGCTGGCGCAGCTCGACGAGCTGGTCGAGGCGCTGCACGCCCGCGGGATGAAGCTGCTCATGGACCTGGTCGTGAACCACACCAGCGACGCGCACCCCTGGTTCGTCGAGTCGCGGTCGTCGACGGACGACCCCAAGCGGGACTGGTACTGGTGGCGGCCGCCGCGCGGGGGCATGGCGCCCGGCGATCCGGGCGCGGAGCCGACGAACTGGCAGTCGTTCTTCTCCGGCCCGGTCTGGGAGCTCGACCAGGCCAGCGGCGAGTACTACCTGCACCTGTTCGACCGCCGCCAGCCCGATCTCAACTGGGAGAACCCGCAGGTCAGGCAGGCGGTGTACGAGATGATGCGGTGGTGGCTCGACCGCGGGGTCGACGGCTTCCGCATGGACGTCATCAACATGATCAGCAAGGACCTCCGAGGCAGGGACGGGGCCGAGGACGGCCACCTGCACGACGGGCCGCCGCTGCCGGGCTCCGCGCTGGGCGACGGCTCGGCGTCCTACCTGTGCGGGCCGCGGATCCACGAGTTCCTGCAGGAGATGCACCGCGAGGTCTTCGCCGGCCGCGACGGCGCCCTGCTCACCGTGGGCGAGATGCCCGGCGTGACCGTGGAGCAGGCCCGGCTGTTCACCGACCCGGCCCGCGGCGAGGTGGACATGGTGTTCCAGTTCGAGCACGTCGGCCTGGACCAGGGGACGTCGAAGTGGGATCTGCACCCGCTGCGGCTGCGCGACCTCAAGGCGTCGTTCAACCGCTGGCAGGCCGGGCTGGCCGACGTCGGCTGGAACTCCCTCTACTGGGACAACCACGACCAGCCGCGCGCGGTCTCCCGCTTCGGCGACGACTCCCCCGAGTTCCGCCGGGACTCCGCCACCTGCCTGGCCACGCTGCTGCACCTGCACCGGGGAACGCCGTACGTGTACCAGGGCGAGGAGATCGGGATGGCGAACTTCCCGTTCGAGGCGCTGGAGCAGTTCCGGGACGTCGAGTCGCTGAACCACCACGTGCAGGCGGTCTCCGCGGGGGCGGACGGTGCCTCCGTGCTGGCCGGCCTGCGGGCGATGAGCCGGGACAACGCCCGCACCCCGGTCCAGTGGGACGACTCGCCGCACGCCGGCTTCACCACCGGCACCCCGTGGATCGCGGTCAACCCCGACCACGCCGAGTGGAACGTCGCCGCCCAGCGGGACGACGAGACCTCGGTGCTCGCCCACCACCGGCGGCTGATCGCCCTGCGGCACACCGACGACGTCGTGGCGCTGGGCGACTTCACGATGCTGCTCCCCGACCACGACGAGGTCTACGCGTTCACCCGCTCGCTCGCCGGGGAGACGCTGCTGGTCGTCTGCAACGTCGGCCGGACGACGTACCGGCTGGCCGAGCTGCTCCCCGAGGCGCCGGCGGCGGAGCTGGTGCTGGGCAACCTGCCCGACGACGACCCGGCCGAGCTGCGCCCGTGGGAGGCCCGGGTCCTGCGCCTGCCGTGAGCGGGCCGCGCCCGGTCCTGACCAGGCGTTGCTCCTCCACCGGACATCCGGGCCGGCGAAATGTCCCCCTGAGGGGCAACGCTCCGAATCCCCAGGCTCCTTACGCTGTACGGGTCACTCCTCCGCGGACAGGTGGTCCATGGCTCCCCGTACCGACCTCGCCGCCCGCTCGGCGCTGACCCGCCGCCGGGTGCTGCTGGCCGCGGTCGACCTCGCCGACCGCGAGGGGCTGGCCGCGCTGACCATGCGCCGGCTGGCCCAGGAGCTCGAGGTGGAGGCGATGTCGCTCTACCACCACGTCGCGAACAAGGAGGCCGTCCTCGACGGCGTCGTCGAGGTGGTGGTCGGCGAGATCGTCACCGCAGTGGCGGGCGTCGGCCCGGACCCGGCGGAGGACTGGCAGGGGGCGCTGCGGGCCCGCATCCTCACCGCCCGCCAGGTGCTGCTGCGGCACCCCTGGGCACCGGAGGTCATCGAGACGCGGACCGCCATGAACGCCGAGATCGTCGGCTACTTCGACGGGCTGCTCGGCATCCTGCGGGCGGGCGGGTTCTCCTACGACCTGGCCCACCACGGCATGCACGCCCTCGGTTCCCGGGCCCTGGGGTTCACCCGCGAGCTGTTCTCCCCGGCCGATCCGGAGACGGGGGGCGCGGAGGCGATGGCGACGCTCGAGCAGCTGGCCGGCACCTACCCGCACCTGGCCGGCATGCTCGCCGACACCGCGCACCAGGACGACGGCGTGCTCGGCTGGTGCGACGACCAGGCGGAGTTCGAGTTCGCCCTGGACCTGCTGCTCGACGGCCTCGACCGGCGCCTCGCCCGGGGCTGAGCGCCCGCTCCCGATGGTCTGGACACCCGTCCATCCGCCCGCTACCTTACGTCGTAAGGAGCCTTACGACGTAAGGGAGTGGTCATGCACGTCCTCGGGATCAGCGCGGCAGCGGTCGTGCTGCTGGCTGCGCTGTTCGTGCAGTCGTTCCGGGCGAAGTGGGGGCCGGTGCAGCGCGCCGTCCGCCGCTTCAACCGCGACGTCACCAACCCCCGCCAGCTCGCGACGGCCGGCCGACCGGGGGCGTACGCGGCGGTGGTGCACCACCGCGGCCGGGTCAGCGGTACCGCCTACCGGACGCCGGCCGTCGCGGTGCCCGCCGGCGACGGGTTCGTGTTCGCCCTTCCCTACGGCCCCGGCGCCGACTGGGTGCGCAACGTGCTGGCGGCCGGCACGGCCACGGTCGAGCACGAGGGCCGGTCGGTCGAGGTGCAGCGACCGCGGCTGGTCGACGAGAGTGAGGCGAACCGGTTCTTCCCGCCGCGTGAGCAGCGGATGCACCGGGTCTTCGGCGTCGTCGACTTCCTGCACGTCGCGGAGGTCGGCCGGTGACGACGACGGAGCTCCCGGTGGCGCCGCCGGAGCCGGACCGCCGCGCGGGGCTGGTCGCCGGCGCGTCCCTCCTGCTGATGGCGGCGCTCGCCGGCGTCGGTTACGGCGCAGCCGTCGGAGGCCTGGTGACCCCGGGCGACCCGGCGCGGACCGCCGCCGACGTCCTCGCCGCCGAGGGCCTGTTCCGCGCCGGCATCGTCTGCCTGGCCGGGGTGGTCGCGCTCGACGTCGTCGTCGCCTGGGCCCTCCACCGCCTCTTCGCACCGGTCGACGCCGGGCTGTCGCTGCTCGCCGCGACGTTCCGGCTGGTCTACGCGGCGGTGTTCCTCGTCGCGATCGGCCACCTGGCGGCCGCGGCCGACCTGCTCGCCACCGACCCGGTGCTCGGCGCGGCCCAGATCGACCGGTTCGAGGCGGTGTGGAGCACCGGCCTGCTGCTGTTCGGCGTCCACCTGGTGCTCGTCGGTGTGCTGGCCGCCCGCTCGGCCTGGAGCCCGCGGCTGCTGGGCACGCTCCTCGTCGTGGCCGGCCTGGGCTACGCGTTCGACAGCGCCGGCGCGGTGCTCTCGGGAGGCTCGTGGCCCACCGTCGCGCAGTTCACCTTCGTCGGCGAGGTGCTGCTGGCCCTGTGGCTCCTGCTCCGCGCCGGGCGGCCGGCGCGGGCAGCGGCCGGCCCCGATCCGGCCCGGTCGCTGCCATGATCACCGCGTGGACACCTTCGCCGAGATCGCCGAGGAGCGTCGCGAGCTGGCCGCGCTGCTGTCGGGGCTGAGCGCCGAGCAGCAGGCGGCGCCCAGCCTGTGCAGCGCGTGGACCGTGCACGACGTCACCGCGCACCTGGTCGTGCCCCTGGAGGTGAGCACCCCGAAGTTCCTGCTGGCGATGCTCGCCTGCCGCGGGAACTTCGACCGGGCGAACGTCCGGGTGACCCGCGAGCAGGCCCGCCGGCCCTTCGCCGAGCTCGTCGAGGTGCTGCACCGGAAGGCCGGCTCGCGGTTCACCCCACCCGGCGCGGGCCCGGAGGCGCCCCTCACCGACCTGCTCGTGCACGGCCTGGACATCCGCCGGCCGCTGGGCATCCCCCGCCGCATCCCGGAGGCGCGCCTGCGCACGTCGCTGACCTTCGTGGCCGCCGGCGGCTTCGTCGGCAAGGGCGCGCTCCGCGGGCTCCGGTTCGAGGCGGCCGACCTCGACTGGGCGCACGGCAGCGGCCCGCCCGTGCGCGGGGACGCCGAGGCCCTCCTGCTGGCGATGACCGGCCGCACCTCCGCCCTGGACCGCCTCGACGGCGAGGGCGTACCGCTCCTGCGCGCCCGGCTCGCCTGACCAGCCCCGGACGGGCGCGCGGCGACGCCCCGGCCGGGAACCACCCGTAAGCTCCCCTCCTCGTGGGCCGGGTCGTCGAGGCAGTGCTGCCGGCCCGCATGGGGACGTCGTTCCGCTGGCTGGTCGGCTCCTCGTGGGTGACCAACCTCGGCGACGGCATCGCCCTGGCCGCAGGGCCGCTGCTGGTCGCCGCGCAGACCTCCGACCCGTTCCTGGTGGCCCTCGCGGGGCTGCTCCAGCGGCTGCCGTGGCTGCTCTTCGGGCTCTACGCCGGGGTGCTCGCCGACCGGGTCGACCGCCGGCTGCTCGTCGTCGCGGTGAACCTGCTGCGCACCGCCGTCCTCGCCGTCCTCGCCGTCGTGCTGGTCGCCGGGGCGGCGGACATCGGCGTCGTCCTGGGTGCGATGTTCCTGCTGGGGACGGCGGAGGTGTTCGCCGACACCACCACCGGCACGCTGCTGCCGATGGTGGTCGGCCGCGCCGACCTCGGCATCGGCAACGCCCGGCTCATGGCCGGGGCGCTGACGATGAACCAGATGGCCGGCCCGGCGGTCGGGGCGGTGCTGTTCGCCGCCGGCACGGCCTGGCCGTTCCTCGTGCAGGCGGTCTGCGTGGCGCTGGGGGCGCTGCTCGTCTCCCGGATGGCGCTGCCGCCGCTGCCCGCCGCGGCCGGTGAGCGGCACGTCGGCCGGGAGGTCGTCGAGGGGCTGCGCTGGACGTGGGGGAACGGGCCGGTGCGCACCCTGACGCTGACGATCGTCTCGTTCAACGTCACCTACGGGGCCGCGTGGTCGGTGCTGGTGCTCTACGCGACCGACCGGCTGGGCCTCGGCGCCGTCGGCTTCGGGCTGCTGACGACGGTGACGGCCGTGGGCGGCGTCCTCGGCACCGCCTCCTACGACTGGCTGGCCCGGCACACCAGCCTCGCCGCGCTGATGCGCGCCGGCCTGGTCATCGAGACGCTCACCCACCTCGGCCTGGCGCTCACCACGACCGCCTGGGTGGCGGCGGCGATCCTGTTCGCCTTCGGCGCGCACGCCTTCGTCTGGGGGACGACGTCGCGGACGGTGCGCATGCGGGCGGTGCCCCTGCACCTGCAGGGCCGGGTCGGCAGCGTCTACATGATCGGCGTCGTCGGCGGCATCGTGCTCGGCCAGCTCGCCGGTGGGCTGCTCGCCGACGCGTGGGGCCTCACCGCCCCCTTCTGGTTCGCCTTCGCCGGGTCCGCGCTCATCCTCGTGCTGATCTGGCGCGAGCTGGCGCAGATCGCGCACGCCGACGAGACCGCGCCCACCGGCTGAGCCGCCGGTCCCGCGCGCCCGCTCCCGGCCCGCCGTGGTGCAATGCCAGGCCGGGCGAACGGGCACCCGGGGAACGAACAGGACGACGATGCAGCACGGGACTTCCACCACCGCCGGCCACTCCCCGCGCCGGCCCCCCCGCCGCGGGTCCGCCCGCCGCATCTGGGCCCGGCACCCCCAGATCGGGCTGGCCCTCCGCGCGGCGGTCGCCGCGACGGCGGCCTGGTGGCTGGCGCACCTGGTCCCCGCACCGCTGTCGGAGTACCCGTACTACGCCCCGCTCGGCGCCGTCATCGCCACGACCACCTCCACCCTGGCCGGCTCGGTGCGCTCGTCGCTGCAGACGGTCGCCGCCATCGCGCTGGGCGCCGGGGTCGCGGTCGCGGGGAAGACGGTGATCGACCCGCGGCTGCTCACCCTCGCCGTGGTCATCGCCGTCGCCGTGCTGCTGTCCGGGTGGCAGCGGCTGGGCAGCGCCAGCAGCTGGGTGGCCACCTCGGCGCTGTTCGTGCTGCTCTTCGGCAGCGAGAACACGACGGCGTACGTGCTCGGCTACCTCGGCCTCACCTTCCTGGGCGGGCTCGTCGGCGTCGCGGTGACCCTGGCCTTCCCGCCGCTCCCCCTGGCGCCCGCGCAGCAGTCGCTGGCCACCCTGCGCGACGCCCTGGCCGGCCAGCTCGACGACCTCGTGGACGGGCTGCGGCAGGAGCATCCGCCGACGCAGGACGACTGGCGGGGGCGCATCCACACGATCGACCCGCTGCTGGCCCAGATGCGTGACGCCGTCCGGCAGACCGACGAGGCCCGTCGGGGCAACCGACGGGCGGCGCGGTACCGGGAGACCGTGGACCGGCAGTACGAGCAGGGGCGCGCGCTCGAGCGCCTGACGCTGCTCGTCGAGGACCTCACCCAGCTGATCGCCGAGACCGAGGTGGCCCACCGGGATCACGTACCGCTGGGGCCGAGCCTGCGGCCCCCGGCCTCCCGGGCCCTCGCGGCGCTGGCCGACGTGCTCCGCTCGGTCGAGGGCGCGTCGGCCGATCCCGACGCGGTCCGCGAGACCGACACCGCGCTGGCCGAGTTCGCCACCGAGCTGCGCCGCGCCCGGGCGACCACCGACGACGACCTCTTCGAGGCCGGGAACATCCTGGAGAACCTCCGCCGGTCGCTGGACTCCGTCCGGCCGGCCGAGCAGGACGAGCAGGAGGAGCAGGGGACGAGCGGCGCTTGACCCTCGACCCGGTCGAGGCCGCAGGGTCGTGGACGTGGAGGGACGCATGCGCGGGATCGGCCAGATGGCCCGGGACACCGGGCTCACGGTGAGCGCGTTGCGGTTCTACGACGGCGCCGGCGTGCTCGCGCCGGCGCACGTGGACCCGCAGAGCGGCTACCGCTGGTACAGCGACGACCAGGTGCTCGTCGCCCGGCTCGTGGCCCGGCTGCGGCGGGTGGGCATGCCGCTCGCCGACATCAGCCGGGTCGTCGCGCACCGGGGTGACCCGGCCGTCGTGGACGCCGTCCTCGCAGTACACCTCGCGCGCCTGGAGGACGGTCTGGCCGACGCCCGCCGCGAGCTCTCCGCAGCCCGTTCCCTCCTCGCCCGGGAGGGCACCGTGACCAGCATCCGGACCACGACCCGCACGCTGCTCGAGGCGCTGCGCGCCGTCCGGTTCGCCGTGGGCACCGACCCCGGCCTGCCGATGCTCACCGGCGTCCTGCTCGACGCCGACGGCGACGCCGTCCGGGTGGTCGCCACCGACACCTACCGGCTGGTCGTGCGCACGCTGCCCGCCGAGCTCGCCGGCCCCCCGGTCAGCGCCATCCTCCCGCTGGAGCTGGTCGACCGGCTGCTCGCGACGGCGGGGTCCGGCCCGGCGACCGTGCGGGTGGCGGGGGCCGAGGTCGCGGTGGAGACGGACGGCGGCGTGCTGCGCGCGGATCGGGTGGACGCCGACTTCCCGGACTACCGGCGGGTGCTGCGGGACGCCGGCGCCGCGCGGGTGGAGCTCGACGTCGACCGGTTCCGCGCCGAGCTGGCCGCCCCGCCCACCCGCACCGTGCCCGTCGGCCCGGACGGCGGCACCGGGACCGCCACGGTGCTCACCGTCGGCGGCGTCGAGCTGGGGGTGAACCGGAAGTTCCTGCTGGAGGCGCTGGACGCGCAGGACGCCGGCCAGCTCGTCCTCGACCTCGACGGGCCGATCGCGCCGCTGGTGCTCCGCGCGCCCGACCGACCCGGGGACGTCAGCCTGCTCATGCCGATGGCGCTGAGCTGACCCCGCCGTTCGTGCACGAACGGTGGCCACCCCGGCCGGGAGACGACCGTTCGTGCACGAACGGTGCGACCCCGGGTCAGCGGGACGTGCGGTCGAGCACCAGCCGGACGGTCTCCGCGGGCTCGTCCCACAGCGGGAAGTGCCCCGAGTGCGCGAACCAGTGGAGCTCGGCGTCGGGGAACGCCGCGATGGCCCGGGCGGCCTGGCGGGCGAGGGTGACCCGGTCGCGGCGGCCCCAGCCGATGGTCAGCCGCCCGGGCAGCGTGCCCGCCGGCGCGCCCTGCTGCTCCGGGCCACGGGCCAGGTCGTCGAGCACCGCGCCGAAGGACGGCGAATCGAGGTAGCCCTCGAGCTCGGTGCGGACGACGCCGGGATCCAGGGCCCAGGGACGGGCGGAGAACTGCGGAAGCAGGGCGGTCCGGCCGGCAGGGTTGCCCAGCAGTGCGGGCAGGGCCGGGCGGATCCGGCGGAGCAGGCCGACCGACGCCGCGATGCTGGCGCGGAACACCGCCGCCTCCCGGTCGGTCCAGAACCCGCCCGGGTCGAGCGCGACGTTGTCCGCGCCCGTTCCGCGCCGGCTGAGCTCCAGCACCATCCGGGCCCCCAGCGAGCTGCCGACCAGCGGCGCATCGGCCAGCCCCTCGGCGCGCAGCCACTCCTCCAGCGCGTCGGTGAGCGCGGCGAAGGACGGGGCGGCCAGCGGTGGGGTGTCCCCGGCGAACCCCGGCAGGTCGACCGCGACGACGCTGCGCTCCGCGCTCAGCCCGGGGAGCACCGGCAGCCAGGTGCGCCAGGAGCCACCCAGCCCGTGCACGAGGACGAGCGGTGGGCCGGACCCGGTGCGGTGCGCGGAGAGCTGCATCGACCGGCCCTACCCGCCCCCGCCGGATGTGCACGAACGGTGGCCACCCCGGCCGGGAGACGACCGTTCGTGCACGAACGGCGGGGGGCGACGGCGAGGCGGCCTCAGCCCAGGGGCGAGCGGGGCAGCAGGCGGTCGCTGATGATCCGCTTCTGGATCTCGCTGGTGCCCTCGAAGATCGTGGTCAGGCGGGCGTCCCGCCAGTGCCGCTCCACCTGCCGCTCGGTGGTGTAGCCGTTGCCGCCGTGCAGCTGCATCGCCTGGTTGGTCACCCGCACCGACATCTCGGTGGCCTCGAGCTTCACCATCGAGGCCTCCTTGTGCACCGGCAGGCCGAGGTCGAGCAGGTGGGCGACCTGCCGGTAGAAGGCGCGGGACTGCTCGATCTGCGCCGCCATCTCGGCGACGGCGAACCGCAGCGCCTGGAAGTCACCGATCGGGTGGCCGAACTGCTCGCGCTCCTGCAGGTAGCGGATCGAGTCCTCGAGCGCGGCGCGGGCCAGGCCGACGGCGCGGGCGGCGGTGTGCACCCGCGCGGTGTTGAGGAACTTCTGCGCCTCGGCGAACCCGGCCTGCTTCGCCTCCTCGCCCTCGGCGGCGCTCTCCTCCCGCGCGGCGCGCGCCTCGTCGATGACGTTCTCCGCCGGGATCCGGACGCCGTCGAAGGTGAGGTCCCAGGTGAGGAAGCCGTGGTAGCCGATCTTGTCGATCGGGGAGCCGGACAGGCCCGCGGGGAACTCGCCGCGCTCCTTCTCCAGGAGCAGGTTGACCAGGCCGGCGGACCGGGACTCCCCCGGCCCCGGGTCGCGTTCGCGCACCAGCACCTGGATGAAGTCCGCGGCCTTGGCGTTGCCGCACCAGCGCTTGCGCCCGGTGACCACCCACTCGTCGCCGTCGCGGACGGCGCGGGTGGAGACCCCGGCGAGGTCGGAGCCGGCGTCGGGCTCGGAGAGCGCGATCGCGCCGATCCAGTCGCCGCGGGCGCTGCGGGCCATCAGCTCGTGCCGGCGGTCGGCGTCGGGCACCGCCGTCCCGAGGCCCTGGGACCGGGCCAGGATGCTGGCCGTCGACATCCAGGCGCGGGCCAGCTCCTCGCTGACCATGCAGTACTCGAAGACGCCGAGGCCCAGGCCGCCCTGCTCGGCGGGCACGGTGATGCCGAAGTACCCGAGCTCGGCCAGCCGGGCGAGCAGCGACGCCGGGATCTCGCCCTTCTGCGGGTCGAGCTCGTTCGCGACCGGCAGCACCTCGTCGGTCGCGAACCGGCGGGCCTGCTCCTGCAGCGCCTCCCGCTCCGGGGTGTGCCACGGCGGCAGCAGCACCGGGGGCTGCGGCTCGAGGATGTCGTCGGTGCCGGTCATGGTGCGTCCTCCTCGTCGAGGGCGGTGATCACCCACCTGGCACCTGGCTGTTCCCCCACGGTGCTCGATCACCCGCGGTCGTGACCAGCCTCACGGCCGCGCCGACCGCTGGTCCGTGACCGGTCAGGCGCCCCGTTCCCGCGCCAGCGCGATGTAGTGCTCCACCAGCGAGGCGTCGTCGACGGTGCCGGTGTTCACCGCCTTCGCCGGGTCGATGCCCTGGAACAGCCGCTTGAGCGGCACCTCCAGCCGCTTGCCGGTGCGGGTGTGCGGCACCCCGGGGACGGCGATGACCTCGTCGGGCACGTGCCGCGGTGAGGCCTCGGCCCGGATCGCCGACCTCAGCCGGCCGATCAGCTCGTCGGTCAGCTCCGCCCCCGGGGCCAGCTGCACGAACAGCGGCATCCAGTAGCCGCCGTCGGGCAGCTCCACCCCGAGGACGACGCAGTCGGCCACCTCACCGAACGCCTCGACGACGGCGTAGATGTCGGCGGTGCCCATGCGCACCCCGCCGCGGTTGAGCGTGGAGTCCGACCGCCCGGTGATCAGGCAGGTGCCGCGGTCGGTGATCTCCAGCCAGTCACCGTGCCGCCACACACCGGGCCACGGCTCGAAGTAGGCGGCGCGGTACCGGGCGCCGTCGGGGTCGTTCCAGAAGTAGAGCGGCATCGAGGGCATCGGCTCGGTGATCACCAGCTCGCCCAGCTCGCCGGTGACCGGCTCGCCGTCCTCGTCCCACGCGGCGGCGGCGACGGCGAGCATCGGGCGCTGCAGCTCCCCCGCCGTCACCGGCAGCAGCAGCGTGCTGCCGATGAACCCGGTGGCGACGTCGGTGCCGCCGGACAGCGAGCCCAGGAAGACGTCGCGGCCGACGGCGTCGTAGACCCAGCGGAACGTCGACGCCGGCAGCGGCGACCCGGTGACGCCGACCGACCGCACCGCGGAGAGGTCGTAGCGCTCCCCCGGCCGCTCGCCGGCCTTCTCGCAGGCACCCAGGTAGCCGGGGCTGACGCCGAAGAACGTGATGCCGGTGCGCGCGGCCAGGGCGAACAGCGCGTCGACGGCCGGATAGGTCGGCGCGCCGTCGTAGACGACCACCGTCGCGCCGGACAGCAGCGCGGAGGCGGAGATGTTCCACATGATCCAGGCGGTGGAGGCGTACCAGAAGAACCGGTCGCCGGGGCCGATGTCCATGTGCAGGTCGGCCTGCTTGCGCTGCTCCAGCACCACGCCGCCGTGCCCGTGCACGATGCCCTTGGGCAGCCCGGTCGTGCCGGAGGAGTAGACGATCCACAGCGGGGCGTCGAACGCCGTCGGCTCGAACTCCGGCTCCTGCTCGTCGGCGACCGCGTCGGCCCAGGCCAGCGCGCCCTCGGGGGTCTCGCCGGGGAAGACCCGCGGCAGGCTGATCGTCGTCCGGACGCTGGGCAGCGCCGCGCGCAGCTCGGCGACGACGTCCCGCCGGTCGTGCGGCCGGCCGTTCCACCGGTAGCCGTCGACGGCCACCAGCACGGTCGGCTCGATCTGGGCGAACCGGTCGAGCACCGCCCGGGTGCCGAAGTCCGGCGCGCAGGAGGACCACACCGCTCCGATCGACGCGGCGCCGAGGAAGGCGACCATCGCCTCGGGCACGTTCGGCAGGTAGCCCGCGACCCGGTCACCGGGGCGCACGCCGAGGCGGCGCAGCGTCGCGGCGAAGGCACCGACCTGGCCGCGCAGCGCGGCCCAGGAGATCTCCTCGGGCTCGAGGTCCTCGGCGACGGCGATCAGCGCCGGCCGGTCGTCGGCGGCCTGCCGGAACACCTGCTCGGCGACGTTGACGCTCGTGCCGGGGAACCAGACCGCGCCGGGCATCTCCCGGCCGGCCAGCACCTGCTCGTCCGGGACGCCGGGGAGCACGCCGGTCCACTCCGCGACGTCGGCCCAGAACTGGTCGAGGTGCTCCACCGACCAGCGCCACAGCCGGTCGTAGTCGACCGGATCGCCGAAGGAGAGCCCGCGCCGGCCGGCCACCCAGCCGGCGAACGCGGCCATCCGCGTGCCGGCGATGCTCGCCGGGGTGGGCTGCCAGAGGACCTCGGGGGCGGACGCGTCGGCGGGCACGAGCGCACCCTGCCATCCCCGGCGGCGACCGGCCAGGGTCGTGCCAGGCTGCGGAGCCATGGACGCCGCCCTTCCCGAGCTGCTGACCGACTTCGGCCTCTCGCTCGTGGTCACGACCGGCCGCGGCGGGCAGCTGCTGCTGGTGCGGGCCGACGAGCGCGGCGACGGGATCCGCGCGCTGCCGTTCGAGAGCCCGACGGGCATCGCCGTCCGCCCCGACCGCTTCGCGCTGGCCACCGCCCGCCAGGTCCTCGACTACCGCAGCCAGCCGGCGGTCGCCGCCCGGCTGGACGACGACCGCCACGACACCTGCTTCGTCCCGCGCGCGGCGCACTGGACCGGCGCCATCGGCGCGACCGAGCTGGCCTGGGCCGGCGACCGGCTGTGGGTGGTCTCGTCGGCCTTCTCGTGCCTCGCGACCCTGGACGCCGACCACAGCTTCCGCCCGGAGTGGCGGCCGCCGTTCGTCTCCGCGCTGGCCCCTGACGACCGCTGCCACCTGAACGGGATCGCGGTCCGTGACGGAGCGGTCCGCTACGCCACGGCGCTGGGCCGCAGCGACACCGCGGACGGCTGGCGGGAGCACGCCCGCGACGGCGGGCTCCTCCTGGAGGTGCCCGGTGGCGAGGTGCTGGCCGGCGGCCTCGCGCTGCCGTACTCCCCGCGCTGGCACGACGGCCGACTCTGGCTGCTCGAGGCCGGCGCCGGCGCGCTGGTGTCGGTCGACCCGGCCTCCGGCGAGCGCACCGTGGTCGCCACGGTGCCCGGCTTCGCCCGCGGGCTGGCGCTGGCCGGGCGGTACGCCGTCATCGGGATCTCCCCCGGCGACGAGGGCCCGGCCTGCGGCCTCGAGGTGGTCGACACCCGCACGGGCGGCGCGGTGGCGTCGCTGCGCTTCGGCGGCGCCGTCGAGGAGATCACCGACGTGCAGCTGGTGCCGTTCCGGTTCCCGGAGGTGCTGGAGCCCGACGCGCCGCTGACCGCCACCTGCTTCGTGCTGCCGGTCGAGACGCTGGCCGACGTCGCCCGCTGACGGCATCCTGAGCGCGTGCTCCCCGACCCCGCCCCCGAGCGCGACGACATCGAGCGGAACGTCCTGGGCGGACCGCTGCAGCCGTGCGGCACCGACCCGGTCACCGGCTTCTACCGCGACGGGCACTGCGCCTCCGGCCCGGAGGACCTCGGCCGGCACACCGTCTGCGCCGTCGTCTCAACCGAGTTCCTGGCGGCGCAGCGGGAGCTGGGCAACGACCTCACCACCCCGCGCCCGGAGTACGGCTTCCCGGGGCTGCGGCCGGGTGACCGGTGGTGCGTCGTCGCCGTCCGGTGGCTGCAGGCCTACCAGGCCGGCGCCGCGTCGGGGGTCGTGCTGGCCGCGACCAACGCCCGCGCCCTGGAGGTGGTGCCGCTAGAGGCGCTGCGCCAGCACGCCGTCGACGTGCCGGACGACGTCAGCGGCCTGGAATGAGCGAGGAGCTCAGCCGCCGGTCCCCCCACCGCCGAGCATCCAGCTGTTCTTGTTGACCGCACCCCGGGCGTCCGGGCCGTCGAGCCGGTCGCGGTCCAGCGGGCCGTCGGGCAGCTCGTCGCGCCGGTCCCGCTGGGCGGGCCGGCGCCGGAGGTACCAGGTGGCCGCGACCACCACGAGCACCGCCGCCGCGATCAGCAGCCACTCCACGGGACCTCCTCGGGACGGATGCCGCAACCGTAGGCGCCGCAGGCCGCGCGGCGCCGGAATGAACGCGCGGCCGGAGGCGCTGCGGGCGGCATGGCCGACCTCCTCGACACGCCCCTGACCACGCTGCAGGGCAGCAGCACGACGCTGCGGGAGCTCACCGGCGGGACGCCGGCGCTGCTGGTGAACGTGGCGAGCCGGTGCGGGCTCACCCCCCAGTACGCCGCGCTGGAGGCGCTGCACGAGGAGTACGGCCCCCGCGGGTTCACCGTCGTCGGGGTGCCCTGCAACCAGTTCAAGGGCCAGGAGCCCGGCACCGCCGAGGAGATCGCGGAGTTCTGCTCGGCGACCTACGGCGTGACCTTCCCGATGACCGGGAAGCTCGAGGTGAACGGGCCCGGCGCGCACCCGCTGTTCCAGGAACTGACCGCGGTGCCCGACCTCGACGGCGCCGCGGGCGACGTGCAGTGGAACTTCGAGAAGTGGGTGCTCGACGGGACCGGCCGGGTGGTCGCCCGCTTCCGGCCGCGCACCGAGCCGGACGCCCCGGAGGTGCGGGCCGCCGTCGAGTCGGTGCTCCCGGCCTGAGCCGGTTACGGTCGGGCATGGCCGCTCCCGACCTCCGCTTCTGGTTCGACCCGGTGTGCCCGTTCGCGTGGCTGACCAGCACGTGGGTCCGCCAGGTGAGCGCCCAGCGGGAGTACGCCGTCGAGTGGCGGTTCATCTCGCTGCGGCTGCTCAACGCGCACATCGACTACGCCACCCACTTCCCGCCGGAGTACGAGGCCGGGCACACCGCGGGCCTGCGGCTGCTGCGCGTGGCCGCCCACGCGCGCGACCGGCACGGGAACGAGGGCGTCGCCCGGTTCTACGAGGCCTGCGGGCAGCACGTCTTCGAACGCGGACCGGAGGGCGACCGGGCCGAGCGGGGGACGGCGGGCTTCGTCGCGCCGGTGCTCGCCGACGCGGGCCTGCCCGCCGACCTCGCCGACGCGCTGGAGGACGGCGGGCGCGACGCGCAGATCCAGGCCGAGACCGACGAGGCCCTGGCCCTGACCGGCAAGGACGTCGGGACGCCGATCCTGCACTTCCGGCCGCCGGAGGGGGTGGCCTTCTTCGGGCCGGTGATCAGCCGCCGGCCCAGCGACGAGGAGGCGGTGGCCCTCTGGGACCACGTGGTGGGCCTCGCCTCGTTCCCCGGGTTCGCCGAGCTCAAGCGCAGCCTGCGCGAGCGGCCGCAGCTGCCGGCGTTCGGCGTCCAGCCGGGAGAGGCGGGGAAGCAGGAGGACTGGCACGGCGGGAGCCGGCGGCAGAAGCGCTGACCGGATGCGGCGGAGGCCCAGCTAAGGTTAGCCTTATCTGATTCTCGCCGTCCGTCCCGGGAGCTGCTCGTGGCCACCACGGTCGACGTCCCGGCCCGGGACGTGGCACGACCGCCCACCCCGCCCCGGCGGCTGGGCACGCTCGTGCTGCTGCTCGCCCTCGTGGTCGCGGCCGCGCTCGCCAGCATCGCGATCGGCAGCCGGTCCATCGGCCTGCCCGAGGTGTGGGGCGCGCTGCTCGACCCGCCGCTGGACACCGACGAGGCGGTCATCGTCCGCGAGCTGCGCCTGCCGCGCACGGCGCTGGGGCTCATGGTCGGCGCCGCCCTCGGCCTGGCCGGCGGCCTGATGCAGGGGCACACCCGCAACCCGCTGGGCGATCCCGGCCTGCTCGGCGTCACCGCCGGGGCCTCCCTCGCCGTCGTCCTGGCGATCTCGGTGCTGGGCATCAGCACGCCGGCGGGCTACGTCTGGTTCGCCTTCGCCGGCGCGCTGGCGGGCACGGTGCTGGTCTACGGGATCGGCTCGGCGGGCCCGGGCGGCGCCACCCCGGTCACCCTGGCGCTCGCCGGCGCGGCGCTCTCGGCGCTGTTGTACGCGCTGGTCCGCGCGATCCTGGTCAGCGACGAGCAGACCCTCGACAGCTTCCGCTTCTGGGTGGTCGGCTCGCTGGCCGGCCGCGACGCGAGCGTGGCCTGGCAGGTCGCCCCCTTCCTCGCGCTGGGGCTGGTGCTCGCCCTGGTCAACGCGCCCGCCCTCAACCTGCTCGGGCTCGGCGAGGACGTCGCCCGCGGGCTGGGCCAGCGCATCTGGCTGGCCCGCGCGGTGGGCCTGGCCGCCATCACGCTGCTCTGCGGCGCCGCCACCGCCGCCTGCGGCCCGATCGCCTTCGTCGGGCTGGTGGTGCCGCACGCGGTCCGCGCGCTCACCGGCCCCGACCACCGGTGGCTGCTGCCCTGCTCGGCCCTGGCCGGCGCGGCCCTGCTGCTGGTCGCCGACGTGATCGGCCGGGTCGTCGCCCACCCCGGCGAGCTCCAGGTGGGCATCGTCCTTGCCCTCGTGGGGGCGCCGTTCTTCGTCGCCCTGGTGCGCCGGCGGAAGACGGTGGCGCTGTGAGCGTCGCCGCGCCGGCCCGGCCCGAACCGGCCGCCGGCCCGGTGCGCGCCGGTCGGCCCGTGCGGGTGGGGCCGGTGTCGGGGCTGCTGCGCTGGCGCGACGTGGCCGTCCCGGCGGTCGCCTTCGCCGTCCTGGTGCTGGCCGCCGCGCTCAGCATCGGCCGGGGCGACTACCCGATCGGCCTGGGCGAGGTGCTCCGCACGCTGGTGGGCCTCGGCGAGCAGACCCAGGAGTTCGTCGTCCTGCAGCTGCGCGCGCCCCGGGTGGTGGTCGGCGCGCTGGTCGGGCTGGCCCTCGGCGTCTCCGGCGCGCTGTTCCAGACCTTCGCCCGCAACCCGCTGGCCGCCCCGGACACCCTCGGCATCACCACCGGCGCCTCGGTGGGCGCCGTCGCGGCGATCGTGCTCAGCGGCGGGACGTCGACCGGGGCGATCCTCGGCGGGCTCGGCGTCCCGGTCGCCGCCCTGCTCGGCGCGCTGGCCACCGGCGCGCTGCTGTTCGGCCTGGCGTGGCGCACCGGCATCGACGGCTACCGGCTGGTCCTGGTCGGCATCGCCCTGTGGTCGGTCGGGGCGGCCCTGGTCGACTGGCTGCTCACCCGCGCCGAGATCCACGACGCCGCGTCGGCCTACGTGTGGATCACCGGCTCGCTCAACGCCCGCACCTGGGACGACGTCGTCCCCCTGGGCCTCGCCGTCGCGGTCCTCCTGCCCCTCGCGCTCGCCGCCGGCCGGGTGCTGGGCGTGCTGCAGTTCGGCGACGACACCGCCCGCGGGCTGGGGGTGCGGCTCACCGGCGCGCAGACCGCCGTGGTGCTGCTGGCCGTCTGCCTCGTCGCGTTCGCCGTGTCCGCCGCCGGGCCGATCACCTTCGTCGCCCTCGTCGTCCCGCAGATCGCGGTGCGGCTCACCGGCGGGTCGCGGCCGCCCCTGCTGGCCGCCGGCCTGCTGGGCGCGCTCCTCGTGGTCGGCGCCGACCTGGTCACCCGCACGGTTCTCCCGCAGGCGCTGCCCGTGGGCATCCTGACCGCCGTCATCGGCGCGCCCTACCTGCTCTGGCTCCTGGTCCGCGGAAGGCGGCGATCCACCGTATGACCGAGCTCCTGCACCGTTCCCCGACCGCGGCGCCGGATGCGGCCCGCGTCCGGCTGGCCGCCGAGCGCGTCCGCCTGGCCTACGACGAGAACGTCGTCGTCGACGACCTCGACCTGGAGCTCGCCGAGGGGTCGTTCACGGCGATCGTGGGCCCCAACGGCTGCGGCAAGTCCACCCTGCTGCGCGCACTGGGCCGGCTGCTGCGGCCCACGTCCGGGCAGGTGCTGCTCGACGGGCGGGCGATCGCGAAGACCCCGACCCGCGAGGTGGCCAAGGTGCTCGGCCTCCTCCCCCAGACCCCGGTCGCGCCCGAGGGGCTGACCGTCGCCGACCTGGTGGCCCGCGGCCGGCACCCGCACCAGAACTGGCTGCGCCAGTGGTCGCGGGACGACGAGGCGGTGGTGGCCGAGGCGCTGTCCTGGACGAGCATGACCGACCTCGCCGGCCGTCCCGTCGACGAGCTGTCCGGCGGCCAGCGGCAGCGGGCGTGGATCTCGATGGCGCTGGCGCAGGGCACCGACCTGCTGCTGCTCGACGAGCCGACCACCTACCTCGACCTCTCCCACCAGATCGACGTCCTGGACCTGGTGGCCCGCCTGCACGCCGAGCGCGGGCGCACCGTCGTGGTGGTGCTGCACGACCTGAACCTGGCGGCCCGCTACGCGCAGCGGCTGGTGGCCATGAAGGACGGCGCGCTGGTCGCGTCGGGCTCCCCGGCCGAGGTGCTCACCGAGCAGCTGCTGGCCGAGGTCTTCGAGCTCGAGGCGCGGGTGCTGCCCGACCCCGTCTCGGGGACGCCGATGGTCGTCCCGGTGCGCCGGCTGCGCTGAGCGCCGACCCCCTGTCCCCATCGACTTAGGGCAGGCTAACCTTCCTCGACCGGGATGATCATGCATCCCCGTGCCCGAGGGAGTTCCGTTGCACATCACCGCTCGCCGCCTGCTGGGCGGCCTCCTCGCCCTGGGCGTCGCCGCCGGCACGAGCGCCTGCGGCGCCGACGCCGAGGACGACGCCGGCACCGATCCCGCCGCCGCCACCTCCGACGAGGGCTGGACGTACACCGACGACCTCGGCACCGAGGTGGAGCTGGACGGGACGCCGACCCGGATCGCCGGCCTCAACGACGTCATGGCCTCGCTGTGGAACTACGGCGTCGAGCCGGTCGCCACGTTCGGGCAGACGTCGGCGGCCGACGACGTCGCCTTCGAGGGCCGGGACCTCGCCGACGTCGAGATTGTCGGGGAGAGCTACGGCCAGATCGACCTGGAGCAGCTCGCGGCCGCCGAGCCCGACCTGATCATCACCTCCGTCTACCCGGTGGACTCCGAGGGGACGCTGGACCCGGCCTCGCCGCCGTACGGCATCGAGAGCGCCGCCCAGCTCGAGCAGCTCCAGCAGATCGCGCCGGTCGTCGCGATCGCCTACCGCGGCTCGGCCGCCGAGGTGATGGCCGACGTCGCCGAGCTCGCCGAGAGCCTCGGCGCGGAGACCGGCACCATCGAGGCGGCGCGCGCGGAGTACGACGAGGCCGCCGCGGCGCTGACCGCGGCCGGGGAGAAGGGGGTCAGCGTGCTCCCCGTCTACGCCACGCCGTCGGAGGGCTGGTGGATGGCCAAGGCCGGCGACGACCCCCAGCTCGCCCTGTACGAGGAGCTGGGCGTCGACTTCGTCGACCCGGGCGGCGACGGCTACTTCTGGCAGAGCGTCGGCTGGGAGCAGGTGCCCGACCACCCGAGCGACGTCCTCCTGTACTCCCTGCGCGGGGGCATGACGCCGGAGGAGATGGCCGAGCAGCCCACCGCGGCGCGACTGCCCGCCCTCGAAGCCGAACAGGCCCACCCGTGGAAGTACATCGGGATGGACTACGCGGCCCAGGCCGAGTACATGGCCGAGCTCGCCGGCTGGCTCACCGCGGCCGAGGACGTCACCCCCTGACCCGGCGGCCCGGCCCCGCTCAGGACCCGAGCGGGGCCGGGCTCTCCGGCACCGGCGGCACCGCCGGTGCCGAGCGCGCGGTCTGGGCGAGCACGATCCCGGCGAGGACGACGGCGCCACCGAGGATCTGCCACCCGGAGAGCACCTGCTCCACCCACAGCCAGGCGACGACGGAGGCGAACACCGGCTCCGCCGTGGCCACCAGCCCCGCCGCGGTGGGCGGCAGGTGGCGCAGGGCGGAGATCGACAGCCAGAACGGCACGACCGCGCCCATCACGGCGATCCAGGCGACCAGCACCCACAGCGGCACCTCGACCGAGCCGACCGAGATCGGGACCGTGCGCGCCAGGGTGCCGGCGTCGAAGAGCCACCACGGCGCCGCGACGGCCCAGAAGACGGCCGCGGCCACGAACGCCCAGCAGGTCAGCGTCACCGGGTCGCGGGAGACCGTCGCGCGCTCCCCGATCAGGTAGTACGTCGCCAGCGCGGCCGCGGCGGCGAACCCGGCCAGCACGCCGACCGGGTGCAGCGTTCCCCCGCCGGTCCAGACCTCAGCCACCAGGACGAGGCCGGCCAGCGACAGCCCGAGCGCCGCCCACACCCGGCGGCGCACCCGCTCGCGCCGGACCAGCCAGACGTACAGCGCGATCAGCACCGGCGCGGTGAACTCGAAGATCAGCGCGATGCCGACCGGGAGCCGGCCGATCGCCACGTAGTACAGGAACTGCGTCAGGGCGATGCCGACGACGCCGAGCACGGCCAGCATCGGGATCTCCCGCCGGCTCACCCGCAGCCGGTCGGGGGCGACGGCGAGCAGCACCGCCAGGAGCACCACCGCGGCACCGGTGCAGCGCAGGGCGGTCAGCCGGGGCGCCGAGATGCCGGCCTGCAGCGCGAGGGTGGAGACCGTGCCGTTGACCGCGAAGAAGCCGGCGGCGGCGAGGGTCAGCGCGTAGCCGACGGCGGGGCGTGGGGTGCGGGCCACGGGTGCACGGTAGCGGGCAACCGCCGCCGAGCCACCTACAACCCGCCCGCCGGATCCGGAGGAGGGCACCGCGCCTCGCACGTGAGGGATCTCTCCGGGGGCCATCCGCCCAGGTGAGCGGCGTGCGGGAGCACCCGGTCACCGTCCGGCCGCCGGTCCGGTTGGCATCGGCGGGCCTCCCTGCGCACTGTGGGAAGGTCGCTTCCCCACGACGACAGGAGAGTGCCCGTGGACGCGTTCGGTGACGTCCTGGACTGGCTGTCCGGGCGCGGCCTGGAGGTGGTGCTGATCATCGTCGGATCGGTGCTGCTGGCCCGGTTCGTCGCCTGGGTCGGCACCAGGGTCACCGACCGGATCGACCGCAACGCCACCGAGAGCGACGCGCTCGTCCGCTCGGAGGCGGCCAAGCACCGGCACTCGCTGACCCAGGTGCTCACCTGGGCGGCGGTGGTGCTGATCTACTCGATCTCCGTCTTCTTCGTCCTCGACCGGCTCGGCGTCCCGATCACCGGCCTGGTCGCGCCCGCCACGGTGCTCGGCGTCGGCCTCGGCTTCGGGGCGCAGCGGATCGTCGGCGACGTGCTGGCCGGGTTCTTCATCATCACCGAGCGGCAGTACGGCTTCGGCGACGTCGTCGCCATCCAGGTCCTGGGCGGCATGGAGCCCGCGTCGGGCACCGTCGAGGACGTGACGCTGCGGGTCACGCGGGTCCGGTCGCCCGACGGCGAGGTGGTCACCGTGCCGAACGGCCAGATCGTCAAGGTGATCAACCTGTCCCGCGACTGGGCGCGGGCGGTCGTCGACGTGCCGGTGCCGACCAGCGCCGACGTGAACCGGGTGAACGAGGTGCTCCGCGAGGTCGGCCGCCAGGCGTTCCGCGACCCGGGGCTGCGGCCGCTGCTGCTGGACCCGCCCAGCGTGATGGGCGTGGAGAGCCTCGACCTCGAGCAGGTCAACATCCGGGTGGTCGCGCGCACGCTGCCCGGCAAGCAGTTCGAGGTGGGGCGGGACCTGCGGGCCCGGGTGGTCCAGGCCTTCCGCAGCCAGGGCATGCAGGTGCCCCAGGCGACCGCGACCGAGCCGGTCCAGGACGGCGCCACCGCCGTGCAGGAGAGGGTCCGATGAGCACACCCGACCCCGGCCGCGCGCCGGACGCGGCCCCCTCGGCGCCCACCGTGAGCACCGCGCCCGCCGCCGCCGCCGGCGATCCCGCTCCGACCGACGTCGCCCCCGGCTCGCGCTGGTGGTCGAACGTCCCCCGCCACCTGGGCCGGGCACGCACCTCCACGGTCGTGCTCGCCGTGCTCTTCGTCGGGCTGTTCTTCCTCTACCTCAACGTCCGCCCGCCGGCGCCGGGCACGCCGCCGGAGACCCCGGCGTCGGACACCTCCGTCGTGGAGGAGCCGGTGCCCACCGAGACCACCGAGCCCACCGAGCCCACCGAGCCGCCGGAGACCGAGCCGACGACGACGCCCACCACGACGCCGTCCCGGCCGACCACGAGCCCGCCGACCTCCACGACCACCCCTACCGCACCGACCGGGACCGGGACCCCGACCACGGAGCCGGGCCCCTCGGACGAGGACGGGACGACGGAGGCGCCTCCGGGCGAGCCGACGGTGACCGAACCACCGGCCGGCTGAGTTCGCGGCGTGTGACCGGTGTTTCACGTGGGACAACGGCGTCCTAGGATCGGGCCTGGCTCCTGAGAGGCAGCGCGAAGCACCTGGCTGGCTGCCCGGCAACCTCTACTCCGTCTGAGGTGCTCCAGGGGAAGAGCCGGTTCCCGCGGCGCCCGCCGTGGGGGCAAGGACGGAGCTCCCGTGCGCCGCGGGTCTCCGCGAGCGAGAGGAGACGGCGCATGACCGACCCGCAGAGCTGGAGCTTCGAGACCCGGCAGATCCACGCCGGCACGAGCCCCGACCCCACGACCGGCGCCCGCGCGCTGCCGATCTACGCGACCACCGCCTACCAGTTCCGCGACAGCCAGCACGCCGCGGACCTGTTCGCGCTGGCCGAGATGGGCAACATCTACACCCGGATCATGAACCCGACGCAGGACGCGCTGGAGCAGCGCGTGGCCTCGCTCGAGGGCGGCGTGGCCGCGCTGGCGGTGTCCAGCGGCCAGTCCGCGACGACGCTGGCGATCCTGAACCTGGCCGAGGCCGGTGACCACGTCGTGGCGTCGGCCTCCCTCTACGGCGGCACCTACAACCTGCTGCACCACTCGCTGCCGAAGATGGGCATCACCGTCTCCTTCGTGGAGGACCCGGACGACCCGGAGGCCTGGCAGGCGCTGGTGCGGGAGAACACCCGGGCGTTCTACGCCGAGACCATCGGCAACCCCAAGGGCGACATCCTCGACATCGAGGCCGTCTCAGCGGTCGCGCACCGCAACGGCGTCCCGCTGATCGTCGACAACACGATCGCCACGCCGTTCCTGATCCGCCCGCTGGAGTTCGGTGCCGACGTCGTCGTCCACTCGGCCACCAAGTACCTCGGCGGTCACGGCACGGTCATCGCCGGGATCATCGTCGACGGCGGGCGGTTCGACTGGACCGGCGGCCGGCACCCGATGTTCACCACCGCCGACCCCACGTACCACGGCGTGGTCTACGCCGACCTCGGTGCGCCGGCCTTCGCGCTCAAGGCCCGGGTGCAGCTGCTCCGCGACCTCGGGCCGGCGATCAGCCCGTTCAACGCCTTCCTCGTCGTCCAGGGCATCGAGACGCTGTCGCTGCGCATGGAGCGACACGTGCAGAACGCCACCCGGGTGGCGGAGTTCCTGGAGGCCCACGACGCGGTCGAGCGGGTCAACTACCCGTCGCTGCCCTCCTCCCCCTGGCACGCGGCGCAGCAGAAGTACGCCCCGAAGGGCGCCGGCGCCGTCCTCACCTTCGAGCTGCACGGCGGCCGCGAGGCCGGCCAGAAGTTCGTCGAGGCGCTGGAGCTGCACAGCCACGTGGCGAACATCGGCGACGTCCGCAGCCTGGTCATCCACCCGGCGTCGACCACGCACTCCCAGCTGACCGCCGAGGAGCAGCTCACGACGGGCGTCACGCCGGGCCTGGTGCGCCTGGCCGTCGGCCTGGAGGGGATCGAGGACATCCTCGCCGACCTGGAGGCCGGGTTCCGCGCCGCCAAGACCGCCTGAGATGGCCGGGTGGGTCGAGGGGGATCCGGGGGGCGACCGCCGGTTCCTCGACCTGCCCGGCCCCTTCCCCCTGGAGCGCGGCGGGAGCCTGCCCGGCGTGCGGATCGCCTACGAGACCTGGGGCGAGCTCGCGCCGGACGGCGGCAACGCCGTCCTGGTCGAGCACGCGCTCACCGGTGACAGCCACGTCGTCGGCGCGGCCGGCCCGGGGCACCCCACGGCGGGCTGGTGGGCGGGGCTGGTCGGCCCGGGCGCGGCGCTGGACACCGACCGGTTCTTCGTCGTCTGCGCGAACGTGCTGGGCGGCTGCCAGGGGACGACCGGCCCGTCGTCGGCCGCGCCGGACGGCGGCCGCTGGGGGTCGCGGTTCCCCGAGGTGACGGTGGGCGACCAGGTGCGCGCCGAGGCCGCCCTCGCCGATGCGCTCGGCGTCGAGCGGTGGGCCGCCGTGGTGGGCGGCTCGATGGGCGGGATGCGGGCGCTGGAGTGGGCGGTGGCCGCCCCGGACCGCGTCGACGGGCTGTTCTTCCTCGCCTCGGCCGCGGTCGCCTCGGCCGACCAGATCGGCACGCAGACCACCCAGCAGGCCGCGATCCGCGCCGACCCCCGGTGGGCCGGCGGCGACTACCCGCTGGACGACCCGCCGGCCGACGGCCTGGGCGTCGCCCGGCGGATCGCCCACCTGACCTACCGCAGCGGGCTGGAGCTGGAGGCCCGGTTCGGCTCCCTCGTGCAGGACGACGGCCGCTACGCCGTCGCCTCCTACCTCGACCACCACGCCGGGAAGCTCGCCCGCCGGTTCGACGCCGGCAGCTACGTGCTGCTGACCGAGGCCATGAACAGCTGGGACGTCGGCCGCGACCGGGGCGGGGTGGAGGCGGCGCTGGCCCGGGTCACCGCCCGCGCGGTGGTGGCCGGTGTGGACAGCGACCGGCTCTACCCGCCCGCGCAGCAGCAGCGGGTCGCCGACGCGCTCGGCGTGCCGCTGCGGCTGATCAGCTCCCCCTACGGGCACGACGGCTTCCTTCTCGAGTCCGACGCCGTGGGCGCGCTGCTGCGCGAGCTGCTGGACTGACCGGGTGGACGACGACCTGCTGGCCCTGCGCGCCGGCTGCGACCGGAGCCTGGCCGGGCACGGCGAGTGGCGGGCCGACCAGTTGCTGGCCACGATCCCCGGCGACGCCGCACCGGACCGCTACGGCGACGGCGGCGTGGTCACCGAGCTGGAGGCCGAGGTGGCCGACGTGCTCGCGCTGCCCGCGGCCGTCTACCTGCCCAGCGGCGTCATGGCCCAGCAGGCCGCGCTGCGGGTGCACGCCGACCGGCGCGCGCGGCGCACCGTCGTCTGCCATCCCGAGAGCCACCTGATCCGGCACGAGGAGCAGGCGTTCGAGCGGCTGCACGGCATGGTGCTGCGCCCCGCGGGGAACCGCTACGGGCTGCTGCTGCGCGCCGACCTCGACGCGGTCGCCGAGCGGCCGGCCGCCCTGCTGGTCGAGCTGCCCCAGCGTGACCTCGGGGGCCGGCTGCCCCCGTGGGCCGACCTCGTCGAGCAGGTCGCCTGGGCGCGGGCCCGCGGGGCCGCGGCGCACCTGGACGGCGCCCGCCTGTGGGAGGCCTCGGCCGGGTACGACCGCTCCCCCGCGGAGATCGCCGGGCTGTTCGACACCGTCTACGTCAGCTTCTACAAGGGGCTGGGGGCGCTGGCCGGCTGCTGCCTGGCCGGGCCGGAGGACGTCGTGGCCGAGGTGCGCGAGTGGCGCCGCCGCCTCGGCGGCACCCTGTTCGGCATGTGGCCGGGCGCGGCGTCGGCGCTGGGCTGCCTCCGCCGCCGGCTGCCGCGCATGCCGGCCTACCTGGAGCGGGCCCGCGCGGTCGCCGGCGCGGTCCGCGACCTGCCGGGGGTCACCGTCGTCCCCGACCCGCCGCAGACGCCGATGCTGCACCTGCTGCTGCGCACCTCGCCGGACGCCTTCCGCGCCGCCGCCCGCGGTCTCGCGGAGGAGGGGCTGTGGACCTGGCCGCAGGCCGTGCCCACCGGCGACCCGGGCACCGTGCGGGTGGAGCTGCCGGTCGGCGACGCCACGCTGGCGCTGGACCCGGCGGAGATCCGGGCCGCGATCGCCGCCCTCTCCGGTCGCGGCTAGCGTCGGCCGGGTGAGCCTCGACGTCGCCGCCCTGCGCGCCTGCTTCCCGTCCCTGGCGAGCGGGACGGCGCACTTCGACGGCCCCGGCGGCAGCCAGGTGCCCGACGCGGTGGGCCGCGCGGTCGCCGCCACCCTGACCGCGCCGATCACCAACCGCGGCTCGGTGACCACCACCGAGCGGTTCGCCGACGCGACGGTGCTGGCGGCGCGGGCAGCGATGGCCGACCTCCTGGGCGTCGACCCCGGCGGGATCGTGTTCGGGCGCAGCGCCACCGCGCTCACCTTCGACCTGGCGCGCACGCTGGCGGCCGGCTGGGGCCCGGGCGACGAGGTGGTGGTCACCCGCCTGGACCACGACGCGAACATCCGGCCGTGGGTGCTGGCCGCCGAGGCGGCCGGTGCCACGGTGCGGTGGGCCGCCTTCGACCCCGCCACCGGCGAGCTGACCGCCGACGACGTCGCCGGCGTGCTGTCCGACCGCACCCGGGTGGTGGCGGTGACCGGGGCGTCGAACCTCATCGGCACCCGCCCGCCGGTCGCCGCCATCGCCGAGCGGGTGCACGCGGCCGGTGCGCTGCTCGTCGTCGACGGCGTGCACCTGACCGCGCACGCGCCGGTCGACGTGCCCGCCCTCGGTGCCGACGTCTTCCTCTGCTCGCCGTACAAGTTCCTCGGCCCGCACTGCGGCGTCCTGGCCGCCGACCCCGCCCTGCTGGCGACGCTGCAGCCGGCCAAGCTGCTGCCCTCGTCGGAGGCGGTGCCCGAGCGGTTCGAGCTCGGCACGCTGCCCTACGAGCTGCTGGCCGGGACGACGGCGGCGGTGGATTTCCTGGCCGGGCTCGGCGGGGGCGGGACCCGCCGGGAGCGGCTGGTCGCGGCCATGACGGCCGTCGAGGAGCACGAGGACCGGCTGCGGGAGCGGCTGGAGGCGGGGTTGGCGGAGCTGCCCGGCGTCCGGGTGTGGTCGCTCGCGGCGCACCGCACCCCGACGCTGCTGCTCACCTTCGCCGGGCGGGACGCCGCGGACGCCTACCGCTTCCTGGCCGGCCGCGGCGTCAACGCCCCGGCCGGCTCCTTCTACGCGATCGAGGCCAGCCGGTGGCTGGGCCTCGGGGACGCCGGCGGCCTGCGGGTCGGCCTGGCCCCGTACTCCGACGACACCGACGTCGACCGGCTGCTGACCGGCCTCCGGGACTGGCTCGCCGAGGCCTGATCAGCGGTCGAGCCGGCGCACCCGGCGGGCGGAGTCCAGCCGGTCGGTGTAGCTGATCGCGTTGCCCTGGATGTGCAGCTGGTCGTCCTCGGTCGCCTCGCGGAGCACCTTCGCGGGCACCCCCGCGATCAGCGAGCGGGGCGGGAAGACCTTGCCCTGGGTGACGACGGCGCCCGCGGCGACGATGGAGCCCGAGCCGATGTGCGCGCCGTTCATCACGATGCTGCCCATGCCCACGAGCACGTCGTCGTCGATGCGCGCGCCGTGCAGCACCACCCGGTGCCCCACCGAGACCCGCTCCCCCACCACGAGCGGGGACCCGGCGTCGGAGTGCAGGGTGCAGCCGTCCTGGATGTTGGTGTCGGCGCCGATCTCGATGACCTCGGTGTCGGCCCGCGCGATCGCCCCGAACCAGATGCTCGACCGCGGGCCCATGGTCACCGCGCCGACCACCACCGCCGTGGGCGCCACGTACGCCGTCTCGTCGATCCGCGGCTCGCCGAACTCCAGGGCCCCGATGAATGCGCCGTCGTCGAAAGGTGTGTCGCTCACCCGGTCACTCCAGCACAGCGGCGCTGCGGCCGCATAGGCTCCCGCCGACCTGCACGAGGACGGACGGCGAATGACCACCCTGGCGAGCGACCTGCTCGAACCGCTCGACGCGGGGGACACCGCAGCGGCACGGGCGCGGCTGGCCACCGCCCTCGCCGCCGCCGGGATGGCCCCCGACCGGCTGGCCGCCCTCGGCGGGCTGGGCCGGTGGAACGCCGACCGGGACGGCGGCGGCCTGCCCCCGGCCGTCGCCGACGCCCTCGCCGACGCGGTGCGCCGGACCGCGGCCGACCCCGCCACCAGCGCGCTGCTGGCGCTCTGCCTGCGCGCCGAGTGCGAGGCGGCCTGGGAGGTCTCCTGGGACCACGAGCCGGTGCGGGCCGTCATCGACACCGCGCTCGCCGCCCGGCCGCCGGGCGGGGGCACGGCCGACGCCGAGTGGGCGCTGCTGGCGCTCGTGGGCTCCGAGATGCTCGTGGAGACCGCCGCCTCCTCCGGCAGCCTGCCGGCCCTGGAGCGGCAGGCCTCCGCGACCACCGCGGCCGCGGAGCAGATCGCGGGCCTGGTGGCCGGCCGGGCCGACGACCCCTTCGCCGCGCACACCGCCGAGGTGGCCGAGGGAGAGGCGGTGTACTACCGCGCGGTCGCCGGCGCCGCCCGCGCCGTCACCGGGCACCTCGCGGGCGCCGGAGGCGGGCTGGGCCCGGCCATCGCCGCGCTGGCCGCCGCCGAGGACCGGTGCGCCGACGACGACGCCGGCCGCAGCGAGCTGCGCGCCCACCGCGGCGCGCTCGCGGCGCTGCGCGCGTCGGCGGACCGCCCCGTGCTCCGGATCGAGAGCGGGTCGGTGGTCTACCTCTACCCGTTCGGCCTGCGGGGGGTCACCCCCGGCGCCGCGCTGCGCGCGCTCCGCGAGACGGGCTCGCGGTGGACCCTCGCCGGGCTGCCCGTGACCGCGCTGGAGCAGGAGCTGCCGCTCAACGACGTGTGGCGCGGCAACGATCCGCTCGACCGGGAGTACGCCGGCGCGGTCCTCACGCTGCCGGACGTGCTGGTGCCCGCCGCCGACGGGGGCGAGCCGCACCGGCTGCAGGTGGAGGTGCGGCTCACCGGGCTCGGCAACCACTGCGTGCGCCTGGTGACCGGGCTGTCCGGCGCGAGCCCGCACACGCTGTACGCCGCCCAGGCGCTGGCCGCGCCCGAGGCCGGGGACCTGCGGGAGCTCGGCACCCCCGTGCGGCCGGCCGACGGGCCGCCGGTGCCGGGCTGGGGCCGGCTGAGCGATCTGGCCGCGGCGATCTGCGGCGACCTCTGCGGCCAGTTCGCCGAGCACGCGTCGCTGACCGACGTCCAGGTGAGCACCCGCTCGGGCACCTACCACGTGCTCACCCGGATCGAGCGGGCCGTGGCCCGGGAGCCGGACGGGACGACCAGGCCGGTGGAGGACCCCGCCGCGCTGCCGGAGCTGGTCGGCGGCGCGCTGCTCGGGCACCCGGTGCGCCACGGGGTGAGCGCGATCGCCGAGTGGGCCGGGTACCGGGCCGACGGCGCCACCCTGATCGACTCCCCGGGCACCAGCGGCCTGGTCCTGCGCACGGCGAACACGACGGCGATCGCCTGCCCGGCCGAGCCCAGCTACATGGTCGACGCGGTGCAGGAGGCGGCCGAGTTCGTCGCCACGCTCGACGGCCTGTTCGCGGGCTGGCAGGTGGAGCTGGCCGACCACTACTACCGGATCAACCAGGAGATGGAGCGGCTGCAGGAGGAGATCGACCGGCCGTCGGCCGACGGCGGCTGGGACCCCTCTGAGCTCGACGCGACGCAGCGGGCCCTGGAGGCCGCCCAGCACGAGATGCAGCTGTTCGTCATGGGCAGCCGGCTGCGGCTGATGTTCATCACCGCGCCCTCGCTGGTCACCTCCCCGGTGATGCGGACGACGCTGGACCGCCTGCTGGCGGCCGCCGGCTTCGAGCGGGCCCGCGCCGACTTCGTCGGCACCATCGAGGACGTCGTCGGCGACCGCGCCTGGTCGCTGATCGAGAGCTCGGTGCGCCGCCGCCAGGAGCTGGTCGAGGAACGGCGGCGCGCGCAGGCCGCGGCCGAGGAGTCGCGCGGCCGGCGGCGGATGGACATCCTGCTGGCCGCGGTCGCCGCCGTCGGCATCTCCGGGATCTTCTCGATCCTGCAGGCCGGGTACGCCGTCACCGGCTGGCGGTCGGCCGTGCTGGCCGGCTCCGCCCTCCTCGCCGCCGCCGCCATCGGGGCGATCACGCACCGCCTGACCGGTTCCCCGCGCACGCCGGTGCCGGAGGTGACCGATGACCGCCCGGGTCGTGACCGACGCCGCTGAGCTCGCCGCGGTGCACGCGGAGCTGCTGGTGCCCGCCTTCCCGCCGGAGGAGCTGGTGACGGCCGACGAGCTCGTGCAGGCCGTCGACGCGGGCAGCTGCGAGGTGCTGCTCCTGGAGGACGCGGAGGGGCCGCTGGCCGTCGCGGTCGGCGACCGGTTCACCGAGGCCGGGGTGGTCCTGCTGTCCTACGTGGCCACCCGTCCCGGTGCCCGCTCCGGCGGGCACGGCGGCCGGCTGCTGGACGCGGCGCTGGACCGCTGGCGGGGGTGGACCGGCCCCTGCCTGGTGCTGGCGGAGGTCGAGGACCCCGGCCGGCACGAGGCCTCGCCCGAGCGGGGGGACCCGGTGGCCCGGCTGCGGTTCTACGCCCGGCGCGGGGCCCGGCGGCTCGACCTGCCCTACGTCCAGCCCGCTCTCCGGCCGGGCGCCGTCCGCGTGCCGGACCTCCTGCTGCTCTGCCTGCACGCCGCACCGGAGCTGCGCCGGGGACCCGACGCGGTCGACGGCCGGGCCGTGCGCGCCTTCCTCGAGCGGCTGTTCACCGACGGCGAGGGGCGGCTGCCGACCGATCCGCAGGGCCGCGCGCTGCTCGCCGCGGCCGGCGAGCGGGTCGCCGCCCTGCCGATCGGACCGGCCCCCGCCGCCTGACCGCAGGCGTTCTGTCGGACCCCTCGGCCACCATGGGAGCGTGCCCGAGCCGACCGACCTGCCCGTGCGGGCGTTCGCCGACCAGGCGGCGCTGGAGACGTGGCTGGAGGAGCACCACGAGACCGCCCCCGGGCTCTACGTGAAGATCGCCAAGAAGGGTTCCGGCATCCCGTCGGTCGAGTGGGCCGGCATGGTCGAGGTGCTGCTGTGCTTCGGCTGGATCGACGGCCGGGCCAACCGGCTGGACGACACGGCCTACCTGCAGCGGATCACCCCCCGCCGGCCGCGCAGCGTCTGGTCGCTGAAGAACGTGCAGACGGTGGGCCGGCTGATCGAGGAGGGCCGGATGCGGCCGGCCGGGCTGGCCGCGGTGGCGGCCGCCCAGGCCGACGGCCGGTGGGAGCGCGCCTACCCGGGCCCGGCCACCATCACCGTCCCCGACGACCTCGCGGCGGCGCTGGACGCCGCGCCGGCCGCCCGCGCGGCGTTCGAGCTGCTCCGCGGGACGGATCGGTACGCCGCCCTCTGGCGGGTGCACAACGCGGCCACCCCGGCCACCCGCGCGAAGCGGATCGCCGCCGTGGTGCAGCAGCTGTCCGCGGCGGACGGCCCGGCGTGAGGCGTCAGACGGTGGGGCGGACCCCGAAGCGGAACCCGCCCTGGTCGACGCTGGTCACCGACAGCGGGGTCCCGTAGGTCCGGGCGTGCACGATCATCCCGTTGCCGATGTAGAGGGCCACGTGGCTGATCGGCGAGTAGTAGAAGACCAGATCGCCGGGCTGGAGGTCGGCACGGGAGATCTGCGGGCCGATGGTGGCCTGCTCACGGCTGGTGCGCGGGAGCGTGACCCCGGCCGCGGCGTAGGCGTAGGAGGTCAGCCCGGAGCAGTCGAAGGCGCTGGGGCCGGTGGCACCCGACCGGTAGGGCGAGCCGACCTTGGACAGCGCCACCTGGATCGCGGTGGCCGCCTGGCTGCCGGAGACCACCGGGAGCTCGGCGACCGACGGCGTCGCCAGCTTCGGTCCGGCCACCACGGTCGACACCCGCGCCTGCTCGGCGGCCGAGAGCCGGTCGTAGTCGGCCCGGTACTCGGCCGCCCGCTTCTCCACCTCCGCCTGCTGGGCCTGCAGCTCCTGGAGCCCGGCCTGGGCGGTGGCGGCGGCCTGGTCCGCGGCGACCTGCGCCTGCTCGGCGGCCGCCCGGGCCGCCGCGACGTCGGCGATGACCGTGTTCGTGTGGGTGGCGATCATGTCCAGCGTCGTCATCTGCATGACGAGGTCGTCCGCGGAGTCGCTGGTGAGGAGGGCGGCCAGCCGGGACTGCGTGGTGCGGGTCATGCCGCTCTGGACGATCGCCCGGATGCGGGGCTCGTGGACGGCGAGCGCCTGGCGGGCCGCCTCGGCCTGCGCCGCGGCGGCCGCGGCGGCGTCCTGCTGGGCGGCGACGACGGCCTCGGCCTCGTGCACCTGGGCCTCGACGAGGGTGAGCTGCTGCGCGGCCTCGGCGACGAGGCCGGCCGCCTCGGCGGCGTTCCCGGGTGCGGCGGTCGCCGTCGTGGGGGCGAGCACCGACGTCGCGCCGGCGATGAGCGCCGCACCGAGGGCCAGCACGGCACGCGAGCGGCGACGGGTGGTCCAGCGCTGCGACACCGTGGCCTCCGATTCGTGGCGCCGGGCCCGGGGAAGGGCCACACCTTGCGCGTCAGCACGGACCGTAGGGAAGTGGTGTCGACAGGTAGTGAGCGGCGCGCGGGTCAGCGGCCGGCAGGACACCCCGTCCGTCACATCCGTCCCACGGGACGCCACCGGCCCCACGGGAGCCGGGGACCGGCGGGGGGTCAGCGGGCGCGCGGACCGGCCGCCGTGCCGTCCGGCAGCCGGTCGGCGGCCAGGTGCACCAGGCGGTCGGCGACGGCTCCGGTGACGAAGGAGTAGACGGCCTTGTGGGCGACGTCGACGACCTGGTCGCGGCGGGACCAGGTCCACGGCGGGGCACCGACACCGGTGGCGTTCTCCAGCGTCTGGTCGGTGGCCAGCCGGAGGGAGGTGTGCCAGGCCGACGCCCGCCAGCCGCGCAGGCCGACGGCGGACCAGACACCGCGCAACGCGCCGACGGCCGCGCCGGTGCCCCAGTGCATGAGGTGGTTGCGCACCGGCGGCCGGGCGGAGCCGGGCAGGCGCCGGCCGGTGGCCAGCGCCGTGAGGGTGCGGGCGGGGACGTAGCTGTCCGGCCGGTGCGTGAGGGCCTGCTCGGCCTTCTCGCCCACGGTCATCACGGCGACGCCGGCCAGGCCGGCGAGGGCACCCCGCAGGGCAGCGCGTCCGATCACGGGTCGCCCCTACCCGGGGAACGGGCAGGGGCAACCCGGCGATGAACCGGCGATCAACCGGCGAGGGGCTCCTGCACCTCGAGGCCGGCGATGGACTGGAAGTCCCGGAGGATGGCCGAGAGCTCCTCGGAGGTCCACGGCTCGCAGCAGTCGCAGCCCCCGTCGCGGAAGCTGGCCAGACCGATGGAGCCACCGGCCTGGTCCTCGGCGATCGCGAGGTGGCCGGCGGACGGGTGGCGGTGGCAGGCACAGGCTGCGGCGCAGAGGCCCAGGCCCCAGCCGGAGATGACGACGGTGTGCCCGTCGTCGCGGACCTTGCCCACCTGGAAGACGGACGGCTTGTGACTCCTGCTCACGGAGTCCTCCCCTCGACAGCCCCGTGGGAGCGGGGCTTGCGGTCGGTTGCAGAAGAACGAGCTAGAAGAGGTTTCGGCACATCGTGGCCCGGGGTAAAGCACTTCGTCTCGTCTTCCGCCACCGACAGTAGTTTTGTCGATACGTTTCGTCCCCGGCAGTTTCCGCCAGGGTCTGCTGGCGGACTTGGCGGAACTACAACGCTGGGATTCGACTCGCCGCGCTCAGCTGGCCGGGCTCACGCTGCTCATGTTGAAGTCCGGCACCCGGAGCGCCGGCATCGCCGTCCGGGTGAACCAGTCGTTCCACTCCCGCGGCAGGGTCCGCTCGGTGACCCCGGCCTGCACGGCCCGGGAGAGCAGGTCGACCGGCGACTCGTTGAACCGGAAGTTGTTCACCGCCCCGGTCACCTCGCCGTTCTCGACCAGGAAGACGCCGTCGCGGGTGAGCCCGGTCAGCAGCAGGGTCTGCGGATCCACCTCGCGGATGTACCAGAGCGTGGTGAGCAGCAGGCCGCGATCGGTCGCCGCGACCATCTCCGCCTCCGTGGCCGTGGCGCCGGGGTGCTCGAGGACGAGGTTGTCGACGGCGGCCGTGGCCGGGGCGGTGGTCTTGAGCGCCCACGCCCGGGGGCGGATCAGGTTGGTCAGCACGCCGTCGGAGATCCAGTCGACCGCGGGGGTGGCCATGCCGTTGTCGAACACCGACGCCGACCCCGACGACGCGCCCACCACCTGGAAGGGAGCCGCCTCCAGCCCCGGGAAGGCGGGATCGCTGCGCAGCGTCAGCGGCAGGGTCGCCAGCCGGTCACCGATGCGGTTGCCCCCGCCGGTCCGGGCGAAGACGTTGCGGCCCTCGTCGGCGTCCCGGGCCTCCATCGTCCAGTAGAGGTAGATCATCAGGTCGCTGACCGCCGAGGGCGGCAGGAGCGTCTCGTAGCGGCCGGCCGGCAGGTCGACCCGGCGCCGCGACCACGCCATCTTCCGCTCGACCTCGGCCGCCAGCGCCGCCACCGAGACGTCGGAGAAGTCGCGGGTGCCGGTGCCGGCCCAGACCGACCGCCCGAAGTCGGGGCTCTTGCCGTTGAGCTCCACCCGCCCGGTCGGCTGGTCGTGCCGCAGCCGCAGACCCGTGGAGCTGCCCAGGTACGTGCTGCGCATGGTGTGCTCGGCGAAGCCGAACAGCAGCTCGCCGCGGTCGCGCGCCTCGCCGAAGGCCTGGCCCAGCGCCGGGGCGAACTCGGTGAAGACCTCGATCGAGGTCTCCGCGGGATCGGCGTCCCAGTCGCCGGCGCCGGGGGGCGGGTCGGCGATCAGCGGCATCGCGTCCTCGGCCGGCCCGGCGTCGCGGGCCGCCTGCTCGCTGGCCGCCACCAGCGCGGCGACGTCCGGCGTCCCGGAGCGGCTGACGGTGCCGGCGGCCATGCCCGCTCCACCGTCGACGAAGGAGACGACCACCACCGAGCGCGAGCGCATCGCGCCGTTGGTGGTGAGGCTGTTGGACGCCCACCGCAGGTTCGCCTCGGAGCCCTCGACGACGACGGTGACCTGCCCGTCCGCCGTGGAGGCGGCCAGCGCCTGCTCGACGAGCTCTTGTGCGGTATAGCGCGTCATCGCCCGGCCTCCTCGACGGTGTTCAGGATCGCCACGCCCTCGAACAGCGCCGTCGGGCAGCCGTGGCTGACCGCGGCGGTCTGACCCGGCTGGGCCTTGCCGCAGTTGAAGGCGCCGCCCAGGACGTAGGTCTGCGGCCCGCCGACGGCCGACATCGAGCCCCAGAAGTCCGTCGTCGTGGCCTGGTAGGCGACGTCGCGCAGCTGCCCGGCCAGCCGGCCGTTCTCGATCCGGTAGAAGCGCTGGCCGGTGAACTGGAAGTTGTAGCGCTGCATGTCGATCGACCAGCTCTTGTCGCCGACGACGTAGATCCCGCGCTCGACGCCGCCGATGATCTCCTCCGTCGACGGGCCGTCGGGGGCCGGCTGCAGCGAGACGTTGGCCATCCGCTGCACCGGCACGTGCCCGGGTGAGTCGGCGTAGGCGCAGCCGTTGGAGCGGTCCATGCCCTGGCGCCGGGCCATGTTGCGGTCCACCTGGTAGCCCACGAGCACGCCGTCCCGCACGATGTCCCACTGCTGGCCGGCGACGCCCTCGTCGTCCCAGCCGACGGTCGACAGCCCGTGCTCGGCGGTGCGGTCACCGGTCACGGTCATCAGGTCCGACCCGTAGCGCAGGCTGCCCAGCTGGTCGACGGTGGCGAACGACGTCCCGGCGTAGGCGGCCTCGTAGCCCAGCGCGCGGTCGAGCTCGGTGGCGTGCCCGATGGACTCGTGGATGGTCAGCCAGAGGTTCGACGGGTCGACGACGAGGTCGTACCGGCCGGCCTGCACCGACGGCGCCTTCGTCTTCTCCCGCAGCAGCTCGGGGATCTCGGCGAGCTCCCCGCGCCAGTCCCAGCCGGTGCCGGTGAGGTACTCCCAGCCGCGGCCGACCGGTGGCGCGAGGGTGCGCATGCTCTCGAAGGAGCCGGTGGCGCGGTCGACGGTGAGCGCGGTCAGCTCGGGGTGGACCCGCACCCGCTGCTGCCGGGTGCGGGTGCCCGCGGTGTCGGCGTAGTACTTCTGCTCCTTCACCAGCATGCAGGCGGCCTGCACGTGCTCGACGCCGTCGGCGGCGAGCAGCCGTTCCGACAGCTCGGTGAGCAGCGCCGACTTCTCCGCGTCCGGCACGGCGAACGGGTCGACGTCGTAGGCCGAGACCCAGGTCCCGTCGTAGGTCGGCTCGGGGGCGAGCTCCACCCGGTCGGAGTTCAGCGCGGCGGCCACCCGGGCCACCGCCACGGCCTCCTCGGCCAGGCGGACGGCCTCGGCGGCGGTGAGGACGACGCCCGCGGCGAAGCCCCAGGTGCCCTCGTGCACCACCCGGACGGCGAGGCCCAGGTCCTCCCCGTCGGTGAAGGCCTCGGGGCGCGCGTCCCGCAGGCTGATCACCTGGGTGCGGATCCGCTCGACGCGCAGGTCGGCGTGCTCGCAGCCGAGGTCGACCGCCCGGGTCAGGGCGGCGTCGGTGAGCGCGGACAGCGGGAGGGCGAGGAAGCCCTCGTCGATCGTGCGGGGGGCTGGCACGGGCCCTGTCTACCAGCGGGAGGGGCAGGGGTGAGCGGGCACGCCCCGGGTAATCGCCTGCGCATGGTGGACCAGGACGAGCGGCGTGCGGACGACGTGACGATGACCTTCGGCGGCAACGCGACGATGCTGCTGCGGATCGGCGCGTTCACCCTGCTGACCGACCCGAACTTCCTGCACCGGGGCCAGCGCGCGCGCCTCGGGTACGGCCTGCGCAGCAAGCGGCTGACCGAGCCGGCGCTGCAGCCCACGCAGCTGCCCGAGCTCGACGGGATCCTGCTGTCGCACATGCACGGCGACCACTGGGACCGCGTCGCCACCAGGGAGCTGGCCAAGGAGACGCCGGTCGTCACGACGCCGGAGGCGGCGACGTGCCTGGCCGACCGCGGGTTCACCGCCACCGCCGACCTCCGCCCCTGGCAGACCCACACGTTCACCCGGGGCACCGACACGCTGCGGATCACCTCGGTCCCCGGCGTCCACGGCCCCGGCCCGCTGGCGAAGCTCCTGCCGGCGGTGATGGGCAGCGTCGTCGAGCTGATCCGCGGCGGCGTGGCCGGACCGGACGTCGCATGGCGCGGCTACGTCAGCGGCGACACCCTCTTCCGGCCGTTCCTGGGCGAGGTGCTGGAGCGCTGCGGCCCGCTCGACGTCGTCATCCCGCACCTCGGCGGGACGAAGGCCCTGGGGCTCACGGTGACCATGGACGGCCGGCAGGGCGCGGACCTGGTGGAGCTGCTGAAGCCGCCGGTCACCGTGCCGGTGCACTACGACGACTACGACCGGTTCGCCTCGCCGCTCGGGGAGTTCGTCGCCGAGGTGGCCCGCCGGGAGCTGCCGGGCACGGTGCGCCCGGCCTACCGCGGGGAGACGATCAGCCTGCGCGCGTGACCGCACCGTCGGCCCACAGGGCCGCCGCGATGCGGCGGGCGGTCCGCCGGGCGTCCCGGTCGACCCCGTCGATCAGCGAGCTGTTCACCCGCGTCTGCCACGGCAGGCCCATCCAGTGCAGCCCGGCGACGGGCGAGGCGCCGCGGACGTGCCGGGGCGCCCCGTCCCCGGTCAGCGCACCCGGGACGTCGATCCACCCCGTGTCGGGGGTGAAGCCGGTGCACCACAGGACCGTGCGCGGCGCGAGCTCCGTGCCGTCGGCGAGCCGCACCCGCGGCCCGTCGGCGGCCACCACCGGCGAGGCGATCAGCCGTACCTTGCCCGCCCGCACGGCGCGGTGCAGCTGCCGGCCGAACACCGCCTCGTGGCGCGCGTGCAGGAACCGGCCGACCGGCGTCGACGCGCCGGCGTTCAGCACGCCGGTGAGCAGGAGCCACCAGTAGGTGCTGACGCCCAGCACCCGCTCGGGCAGGAAGCGGGGGACGACCGGCGACGCGACGGTGACCTCGTGCCGCCCGGCGAGCTCGAGCGCCAGCTGGGCCGCCGAGTTGCCCCCACCCACGACCAGCACCGGCCCGTCGGGCAGGTCGTCGGGCCGCCGGTAGGACGACGAGTGCAGCTGGTGCACGGCCCCGTCGAGGTCGCCCGCGGCCGCGGGCACCCGCGGCCGCCGGTAGGCCCCCGTCGCCAGCACCACGTGCCGGGCGCGGACGGAGCCGTCCGGCAGGTGCGCGGTGAACCCCCCGCCGGCGACCGAGAGCCGCCGGACCGGCGCGGAGGTGCGCACGCGCAGCCGCCGGCGGTCCGCGTAGGCCGCCAGGTAGCCGGCCATCTCCAGCCGGGAGGGCGTCGGCGAGGATCCTGCCGGGAACGGCATGCCGGGCAGCGAGCTGAACCGGCGCGGGGTGAACAGCTGCAGGCTGTCCCAGCGGTCGCGCCACACCTGGCCGATCGCGTCGGCGGCCTCGACCACGAGCACGTCGGCCACGCCCGCGCGGGCCAGGTGGTGCGCCGTCCCCAGCCCGGCCTGCCCGGCGCCGACCACGAGGACGTCGACCTCCTGCTGCCCGCTCACCTGCGCCATCCTCCCCGGCTCACTAGCGTGGTGCCGTGCCCTTCCCCCGCCCCGAGACCGTGGACCTCCTCGTCATCGGTGGCGGCACCGCCGGGCTGGTCGGGGCGCACACCGCCGCTGCCCTCGGGGCGCGGACGGTGCTGGTCGAGCGGGAGCGGACCGGCGGTGACTGCCTGTGGACCGGCTGCGTGCCCTCCAAGGCGGTGCTGGCCGCCGCCACCGCCGCCGCCGACGCCCGCGGGGCCAGCCGGCTGGGGGTGGACACCGGCGAGGTCACCGTCGACTTCGCCCGCGTGCGCGCCCACGTCGCGGCCGCCATCGCCGCCGTCGAGCCGCAGGACTCCCCCGCGTCGCTCGCCGAGGCCGGCGTCCGCGTCGAGGCCGGCAGCGCCGTCCTCACCGGTCCGGACACCGCGCTCGTCGCCGGGCGGCCGGTCCGCTTCCGGGCGGCGCTGCTGGCCACCGGCGCCGCTCCGCTGGTCCCGCCGATCGACGGCATCGACGCCGTCGAGGTGCTCACCAGCGAGACGGTGTGGGACCTCGAGGAGCTGCCCGGCCGACTGGTGGTGCTGGGCGGCGGCCCGATCGGCTGCGAGCTGGGTCAGGCCTTCGCCCGGCTCGGCGCGGAGGTGACCGTCGTCGACGGCTCGGACCGGGTGCTCGGCCCCGAGGACGCCGACGCCGCGGCGCTGGTGGACCGCGCCCTGCGGCGCGACGGCGTCCGGCTCCGGCTCGGCACCGAGGGCACCCGCGTGGAGCCCGGCCTGCTGCACCTCGACGACGGCGGCACGGTGCCGTTCGACCGGCTGCTGGTCGCCGTCGGCCGCCGGCCGCGCAGCACCGACCTCGGCCTGGACGCCGCCGGCGTGGAGCTGGACGAGCACGGCGCCGTCGCGGTCGACGAGGCGCTGCGCACCAGCAACCCGCGGATCTGGGCGGCCGGTGACGTCACCGGCAAGCCGTACTTCACCCACGTCGCCGGGATGCACGGCAGCACCGCCGCGAGCAACGCCGTCCTCGGGCTGCGCAGGACCGTGGACCCCGTCGTCCCCCGCGTCACCTACACCTCCCCCGAGGTGGCCTCGGTGGGCGTGAGCCCGGCCGAGGCGCGCGAGCGCGGCCTCACGGTCCGCCGCGTCGACCACGGGACGGTCGACCGGGCGGTCGCCGAGGGTGTGACGGAGGGGTTCACCTCACTGGTCCTCGACCGCCGACGGCGGATCGTCGGGGGCGTCGTCGTCGGCCCGCGCGCCGGCGAGACGCTGGGCGAGCTGACGCTGGCCGTGCGGAAGGGGCTGACCACCACCGACCTGGCCGGCACCACGCACGCCTACCCGACCTACAACGACGCGCTGGTCGACGCGGCGGTCGGCGACGTCCGCGCCCGGCTGGCCAACCCGCTGGTCCGCGCGGCGCTGCGGGCGTTCGTCGCCGTCCGCGGGCGCCTGCGCGACGCTCAGCGCAGCGAGCGGTAACCGATCAGCATCCGGTGGCCGGCCGACAGCGCGACCACCACCGCCCAGACCCACGCCACCTGCCAGGCGACCGCGGGCAGCAGCAGCCAGATCGCGTGCACGGCGATCGTCTCGGTGCCCTCGGCCAACCCACCCAGGAACGACAGCGACCGGCCGTCGTCGAGCTGCCGGCCGGCCCGCTCGGCGATCGAGGAGAAGGCCAGGAACGCCGTCCCGTTGACGTAGTAGGCCAGCAGGACGACGGCGAAGGGCTCCCACGGGGCGTCGAAGCCGCGGGTGGTCCCGATCGCCACGCCCAGCACCGTGCTGCCGTACACGAGGAAGTCGGCGGTGATGTCGAAGAACCCGCCGCTGCCGGCGTCACCGGCCGCGCCGGCGGTCCGGCGACGCCGGGCGAGCGGCCCGTCGAGCCCGTCGGCCAGCCGCGACACCAGCCACAGCACCAGCGCCGGCGCCCACTGCTGGACGGCGGCGGCCGCCGCGCTGCCCAGCCCGAGCGCCAGCCCGAGGGCGGTGAGCCGGTCGGGGCTCAGCCAGGGCCGGTCGAGGGCGCCCGCGACGCGCGCCAGGGGGGCGTCCAGCACCCGCCGGGCCACCGGGTCGAGCACAGCGCACCTCCGGGGCCGGCCGCCGGCGTGGCGGGGCGGGATCGGGTCGGGCACGATCCTGTCGCACCGCTTCGCCGGTGCGCGCATCCGGATGCCGGGTGGGGCACGAACACGCTCGGGGCGCGGATGCGCGCCCGCCTGCCGCAGCCCGAGGAGACTCCGAGCCCATGCCCCACCCCCGCTCCGTGCGCCGCCGTGCCCGCGCGACCGCGCTCGGCGCCGGCGCGCTGCTGCTCGCGCTCGCCGGCTGCTCGGCACCCGCGAGCGAGCCGGCGACCGCCGAGGCCCGCGACTGGGACGACGTCCTCGCCGACGCCGAGGGGCAGACCGTGCGGCTGTGGATGTACGGCGGCGACGACCAGGGGAACGCCTACGTCGACGACGTGCTCGCCCCGGCGGCCGCCGAGCTGGGCGTGACCCTGGAGCGGGTGCCGATCCCCGACACCGGGGACGCGGTGAACCGCGTGCTCTCCGAGCGGCAGGCCGACGTCACCGACGGCGAGGTGGACCTCGTCTGGATCAACGGGGAGAACTTCGCCACCGGCCAGCAGGCCGGCGCCTGGCTGTGCGGCTGGACGTCGATGCTGCCCAACATGGCCTACGTCGATACCGACGACCCGCTGCTCACCTCCGACTTCGGCCTGGACGTCGACGGCTGCGAGGCGCCGTGGCACAAGGCGCAGTTCGCGCTGGTCTACGACTCGGCGCGGGTCGAGGACCCGCCGGGCAGCGTCGCGGAGCTGCTCACCTGGATCGAGGAGCACCCGGGGCGCTTCAGCTACCCGGCCCCGCCGGACTTCACCGGCTCGGTGTTCGTGCGCCAGGTGCTGTACGAGCTCGCCGGCGGGGTCGAGGAGGTGCCGCTGCAGTTCTCGCAGGCGGCCTACGAGGAGCTGGCCCCGGAGCTGTTCACCCGGCTCGAGCAGCTCGAGCCTTCGCTGTGGCGGGAGGGGACGAGCTATCCGCAGGACCTGGGCGCCCTCGACGAGCTGTACGCCGACGGCCAGGTCGACTTCACCATGACCTACGGCCCGGCCACGCTGCCCGACCTCGTCGCCGACGGCGTCTTCCCCACGACCACCCGGGTGCTGCTGGTGGAGGACGGCACGATCGGCAACGCCTCCTTCCTCGCCATCCCCTCCACGTCCGGCAGCCGGGCCGGGGCGATGGTGGTGGCCGACCTGGCGCTCTCGCCGGAGCAGCAGTTCCAGAAGGCCCGGCCGGAGGTATGGGGCCAGTACACCGTCCTCGACCCCGACCGGCTGCCCGCCGAGTTCCGGGCGCGGTTCGCGGAGCTGCCGCAGTCGGAGGTGCTCCCGCCCTACGCCGAGCTCAGCGCGGGGGCCGACCCGGAGCTGGCGGCCGAGTGGGTCACCGCGCTGGACGAGGGCTGGCGCCGGCAGATCGCCGCCGGCTGAGCGGCCGCCGCGTGACGCCGACCCGGCCGGGCCCGCGCGGGCGCGCCCTGCTCCTGGTGCTCCCCGCGCTGGTGCCCGTCGTCGCCGTCGTGGGCGCGGCGCTGGTCTCGGCGGCCCTGCTCAGCCTCGGTCTCGCCCCGCTGGTCGGGGAGCCCGGGCTGTCCCTGGACGCCTACCGCGCCGCCGCCGGCGACCTGGGCACCGGGATCGGGCTCTCCCTGGGCATCGCCGCCGCCTCGACCGGGATCGCCGTCGTCGTCGGGCTCTGCCTCGCGCTGGCCGCGACGGCCGCCGTCCGCCGCAGCCGGCTGCTCGGCGCGCTGGCCGCGCTCACCATCCCGATCCCGCACCTGGTGGGGGCCGCCGCGATCGGCCTGCTGCTGGCCGACGCCGGGTTCCTCGCCCGCCTGCTGGGCGTCGACCCGGCGTCCTGGCCGCCGCTGGTCGGCGGGCAGCTGTGGGTGGCCGTGGTCGCGGAGTACGCCTGGAAGGAGTCGGCCTTCGTCGCGCTGGTCGTGGCGGGGGTGCTGGCCACGCGGGCCGCGTCCTACGGCGAGACCGCCGCGCTGCTCGGCGCGGGCCGGTGGGCCCGGCTCCGGTACGTCACCCTGCCGCTGGCCGCGCCGGCGCTGCTGTCCGCCGCGGCGGTCAGCTTCGTCTACACGCTGGGCTCCTACGAGGTCGCCGCGCTCCTGGGACGCGCCTATCCCGAGCCGCTGCCGGTGCTGGCCTACCGGCTGTTCACCTCCATCGACCTGGCCGCCCGGCCGCAGGCGGCCGCGGTGGCGCTCACCACGACCGCCCTCGCGCTGCTCGTCGTCCTGGCCGCGCTGCGGGCGCTGCGGCGGCTGGCGGCCGAGCGGTGAGCGCGCCCCGGGCCGCCGGAGCCGCCTCCCGGGCCGGGCGCGCGCTGCTGGCGCTGTGGCTGGTGCTGCCCCTGGTCCCGCTGCTGCTGTGGGCGTTCGCCGACCGGTGGGCGTTCCCCGCGGTGCTGCCCCAGGAGTGGGGTACGCGGGGCGCGGAGGAGGCCCTCGCCGCGGGCGCGGGCGGCGCGTTCCTCAGGTCGACGCTGCTCGGAGCGGTCGTCGCGGCGCTGGCCACCCCGCTCGGCGCCATGGCCGGGCGGGCGCTCGCCTCGCGGCAGGTGCCCGCGGGCACCGCCGTCCTGGCGGTGCTGCTCGCCCCGCTCGCGCTGCCCCCGTTCGCCGTGGCCCTCGGCCTGGACGTGCTGCTCCTGCGGCTGCGCGTCCCCGCTGCCCTCGGCGTCGTGCTGCTGCTGGTGGTGGTGGCGGTGCCCTACACGACGCTGACCATGCGGGCGGCCTACGCCGCCCACGACCGCGGCTTCGAGGACGTCGCGCGAACGCTCGGCGCCGGCCGCTGGCGCACCGTGCGCTCGGTGCAGCTGCCGCTGGTGGCCCCCGCGCTGGCCGGCGCGGCCTTCCTCGCGTTCCTGGTGGGCTGGAGCGACTACATCGTCACGGTGCTGGTCGGCGGCGGCCGGCTCACCACGCTGCCGCTGCTCGTGGCGGCGGCGGCGGCGGCGACCGGGAGCGAGGCGCAGGTCGCGGTGCTCTCGCTGACCGCGATCCTGCCGCCGGTGGCGCTGCTGGTCGTGGTCGGCTCGCTCGGCCGGCGGGGACGCCGCGCATGAGCGGACAGGGACGTGAGCATCGCAGCGAGGAACGAGCGAGGAGCGGAGCGGCCCGCGGGAGCGAACGGAGAGCACCGAGCGGAGGCGCGCTGCGGCTGTCGGAGCTGACGCGGGTGCACGGCCGGGGTGTCGCCCCCGCGCTCACCGGCTTCTCCCTGGAGGTGCCCGCCGGCTCCTGCGTGGCCATCCTCGGGCCCTCCGGCTCGGGGAAGAGCACGGTGCTGCGGCTCACCGCCGGGCTGGACGCGCCCACCGCGGGCAGCGTCCACCTGGACGGGGCCGACCTGGCCGGCGTGCTGCCCGAGCGCCGCGGCATGGCGATGGTCTTCCAGCGGCCGCTGCTGTTCCCGCACCTGTCCGTGCGGGACAACGTGGCCTTCGCCGACCGGGTCCGCGGCGTTCCGCGCCGGGCCGCCCGCCGCCGGGCCGAGGAGTACCTCGGCCTGGTGCAGCTGGACGGCTTCGGGGACCGGCCGGCCCGCGCGCTGTCCGGCGGGCAGGAGCAGCGGGTGGCGCTGGCGCGGGCGCTGGCCGCCGAACCGCGGGTGCTCCTCCTGGACGAGCCGTTCAGCGCCCTCGACGTCCGGCTGCGCGAGGAGATGCACGAGCTGCTGGCCGACCTCCGCGCCCGCCTGGAGCCGACGATCCTGCTGGTCACGCACGACCACGCCGAGGCCGACGCGCTGGCCGACTCCGCCGCCGTGCTGGACGGCGGCCGGCTGCTGCAGGCCGGCCCGCTGCGCGACCTCTACGCCCGCCCGGCCTCGCTCGCGGTGAGCCGGTTGCTCGGCGGTCGCACCGAGGTGGCCGGCACGGTCGTCGCCGGGGTGCACCACTCGCCGCTGGGTGCGCTCGCGCTGCCGCGGGCGTTCCCCGACGGCGCGGCCGTGCTGGTCCTCCGCCACGAGGCGGTGCAGGTGACTCCCCCCGCGGACCCCGCCGCCGACGCCGTCGGCACCGTCGTCCGCGTGCGCCGCCGCGGGCTGCGCGGGCTGGTCACCGTCGAGATCACCGCCGACGGCGGGAGTGCGACGGTGGACGCCGAGCTCGGGCCCGGCCAGGACGTGGGGACCGGCCGGACCGTCGGTCTGCGGCTGCCGGCCGAGGACCGCTGGGTGGTGCCGGTGGACGACGCGAGCGACGGACCGTCCGCCGGCGGGCCGCGGGCATGAGCCGGGGCGGTGCGGGTACCGGCGCCTCGTGAGCGAACACACGGATGGCGTCGGCAAGATCACGGTGACCGCAGCGGGCACCGGCGAGATGGGCCAGCGGTACCTGGCCTCCGGGTCCCGGGTCGCCATGCGGCTCTGGTCGGAGCAGCCGACCAGCAGTGGCAAGCCGCAGGCGGTTCGCGACTACGAGACGGTCGGCTACGTCGTGTCCGGGCGGGCCCGGCTGGTGACCGGGGACGAGACGCTCGACCTGGGCCCGGGCGACTCGTGGGTCGTGCCGGCCGGCGTCGAGCACACCTACGAGATCGTCGAGGAGCTCACCGCCGTCGAGGCCACCTCGCCGCCGGCGCGGGAGGCCGGCCGCGACGCACCGGCCGGCTGACGAGCGGGGTCAGACCACGGTCAGCGGGAGCAGCCGGCGCAGCTCGACGTTCTCCGCCGGGTCGAGCACCGAGTGCTGGGCGCAGGCGGGCACGAGCTGCCCGGTCTCCGGGTGGGCCATCGAGTAGGTGCAGGCGGCCAGCCGCTCCTGGGTGGCCCGGAGCCGGGGGTCGTCGGCCTCGATCCCCCGCTGCATCAGGTCCCAGGCCGGCGCGACGTGCTCGGCGTCCATGAAGCTGTGCACCTCGAACGTCATCAGCCCGAGGCGGCCCGCGCGCGCCCCGCGGACGACCGCGCCCGGCCCGCCGGTGCGCCGCAGCAGGCTCCGCGCCCAGCGCACCGCGATCCGGACGTCACCGGGGTGCCGCCGGGCGGCGCGCAGCACCTTCGCCACCAGCAGCAGGGGTGGCGTGCCGCTGAACGCGATCCCGCCGTAGTGGGCGAAGAAGGCGTCGCGGGCGGCGGTCTCGGCCGGTGCGTCCGGATCGACGAAGGCGTGCCAGCGCCCGTCGAGGAGGAAACCGAAGGCCACCCGATTGCAGCGCGGGTCGCCGAACTCGACGCCCTCGTGGGCGACCCGCTGCCCGAGGCCGCGCTCGAGCTCGGCCCACACGGCGTCCGCGTCGACCGCGGTGTAGGACTCCTTCCACCGCCGCTCGTCGCCGACGTGGGCGGCGGGCTGGAAGCTCATCATCGAGTAGCCCATGCCGACGACCGCGCGCACCGTCTCGGCCACCTGCCCCAGGTTGGCCGGCGTCACGGTCATGTTGTGGGCGAGGTAGTAGCGCAGCCCGGTCTCGGCGCGCAGGTCGCGGAACATCTGCACGAACCGCTCGCGGAACGGGTTCAGCTCCGCCTCGGTGCGGGGCCGGACCGCGCCACGCCGGCCCCGCATCAGCGAGTCGACGTGCGCCGCGAAGCTGACCCGGTCGAAGCGCAGCGCGCCGCCGGGCCCGGTGACCAGGGCCCGCAGGTACTCGGGGTCGAAGTCGCCGTGGGTCATCGACATTGGTGACCGGCCGGCGTCCCGCATGGCCTGCAGGGCTGCGGCGTGGTCGTCCGGGGAGAGCAGGCTGACCTCGCCGCCGATCAGCTGCGCGTGCGCGTAGGGGCCGCGGCGCTCGCGCAGGTAGGCCATCTGGCGGGTGACCTCGGCGACGGTGTGCCCGCCGTCCACGCGCACCTTGTTCGCGTCGGCGGAGTGGTAGCAGGGCGTGCAGGTCAGGTTGCACTTCGGGAAGACACCGTGGGTGCCCTCGCAGCCGACGGCGTGCCGGCCCAGGGCCTGCGCCGGGGTGCGCACGTGCTCCGGCAGCGCCGCCCACCGCTCCGCGAGCGCCTGCCGGGTCTCCGGGTGCACGGGGCGGGTGCGGTCGAGGAGACCACGCCAGGTCGTCCGGAGGCGTCGCGGCAGCGAGGGCATGCGGCCAGTCTGGCCCACGATCAGATCGTGCGCCGTCCACCGCGGGAGGCCCGGAGGTCGCCCCGTCGCATCCAGGCGACCGCGGCCGCCCCGGCGAGGAGGGCGATCGTCAGCGCCGGGGAGGCCTCCAGGACGACCAGGTTCGTGAACGTCGCGCCGGCCATCAGGCCGACGAGGCCGACCGCCGCCGCCCCGGCCAGACGCGGGACGAGCAGGCCGACGGCAGCGGCGAGCTCGAGCGACCCGACCAGGTAGCGGAGCCACTGGCCGGCCCCGATGTCGGCGAACATCTCGACCATCGCCGCGTCACCGGAGACCTTCGCCGCGCCCGCTCCGGCGAAGACGGCCGCGAGTGCCAGCCGGAGCGCCCACGTGCCGACGGTCCCGGCGCGGCCGGCCGCGGCGCGCCGCCCGGCCGGCGTCACCGTCGTGCTCACCGCACGCCACCCGCGTCGTCGGCGAGCAGCGCGTCGAGCTTCGCGTAGCCCCCCGTGGCGCCCTCGACCATGCCGCTGGCGACGAAGGCGTCGCGGTCGGCGAACGAGTCGCACAACGAGGTCGACGTCAGCCGGCTGCGCCCGCCGCCGAGGTCCTCGAAGAGGTACTTCTCCAGGGCCACGCCGTCCGGCATGCCCTCGAAGGTCATGGTCTGGACGATCAGCTCCCCCGGTCGCAGCTCGTGGAAGCAGCCACGGAAGCCGTACTCCTCGCCGTCCTCGACGGCGAGGTAGCGGTACGAGCCCCCCGTCCGGGCGTCCCAGGTGTCGATGACCATCGCGACGCCCTCGGGCCCGAGCCAGCGGACGACCAGCTCCGGGTCGACGTGCGCCCGGAACACCTTCTCCGGCGGGGCGTCGAACTCGCGGGTGATGCGGACCAGAGGGACCTCGGGGTCGACGTGGATCCGGGTCTCGTGGTGGGTGGTGGCGGTCATGGCGGGCTTCCTTCCTGGGAGGGGTTGTCCGGGCGCACGTCGTCGGGCATGTCGCGGAGGACGTCGTCCAGCCGGCGGTAGCGCTCCTCGGCCTGGCGCCGGTAGCGCTCGATCCACTTCGTCATGAGGTCGAACACCTCGGCCTCGAGGTGCACCGGGCGGCGCTGGGCCTCCCGGCTCCGGCTCACCAGGCCGGCGTCCTCCAGCACCTTGAGGTGCTTGGAGACGGCCTGGACGGTCACGTCGTAGGGCGCGGCGAGCTCGCCCACCGTGGCGTCGGCGACCGCGAGCCGCGCCACGATGTCCCGCCGGGTGGGGTCGGCCAGCGCCGAGAACACCTGGGAGAGCGGATCCGCCACCACAGCACTTCCTTTCTCAACCTTTCGGTTGAAAAGGACGCTAGCCCCTCCGAGGCGCCTTCGTCAACCATCCGGTTGAAGAAGCTCCCTGCGCCCGCAGGATGACCCGCGGATCAGCCCGGCGGCCGACGCGCGCTGACGGAGGTGTGCCCGACGCTCGTGCCATGAGGACGACGAGGGTGCTGCTGACGACGCTGTCCGGGCTGGTGGTGGTGGGTGCGGTCGCCGCCGCGGGGGTCGCGGTGGCGATGCCCGACGGCGTGGACGGGCCCGGCGCCATGCTCGCCGAGCTGCAGGGGCACCGCCAGACCGCCGCGTACGAGACGACGGCCGACACTCCGCACGAGCTCGTCCCCGCCTGGGCGGCGGACGGGACGGACGTGATCAGCGTCCGCCCCGGCGACGGCGCGCCTGGCGACCGCGGGAACCGACGCGTGGAGATGACGTGGGCCGGGACCCTGCCCGACTGCACCGACATGCCGGAGGCCGGGATGCCGTGGGACGGCGGCGGATCGAACTGGCCGGACTACCCCTACAGCGACGCGCAGATGTGCGAGGGCTGGATCACCATCGTCCAGGACGGCCACCTCTACGCGTGGACCGATGACGTCCTGCTGGAAGGCGCCTGACCCCGCCGGTCACCCGGCGGCGAGGCGCGCGGCGCGGGCGGCGACCTCGGCGCGCAGCGCCGCGGTGTCCACCGACGTGACGGACCGGTCCCGCACCACCGCTCGTCCACCCACCCAGACGTCGCGCACGTGCCGGCCCGCACCGGACCACACCAGGTGGGCCAGCACGTCGGCCGGGTCGCCGACCGGCTCGAACACCAGGTCGCGGGTGTCGACGTGCACGAGGTCGGCCCGCCGGCCGGCGGCGAGCTGCCCCAGGTCGGGGCGGCCGAGGGCGTCCGCGGCCCCGCCGGTGGCCAGCCAGAACGCCTCGGCGGCGGTCAGCGCGGTCGCCGACCGCTCGCGGAGCCGCGCCATCCCCGCGGCGAGCCGCAGGTCGGCGAAGAGGTCGAGGGAGTCGTTGGACGCCGGCCCGTCGGTGCCGAGCCCCACCCGGATGCCCCGGTCGAGCATCGGCCGCAGCGGGGCGACGCCGCTGGCCAGCTTGGCGTTGCTGGCCGGGCAGTGCGCCACGGCGACGTCGTACTCGCGCCACAGCTCGAGGTCGCCGTCGTCCATGTGCACGCAGTGGGCGGCGAGCACCCGGCCGCCCAGCACGTCGTAGGAGGCGAGCAGCGCGGGCACCGACAGCCCGGAGGCGGCCAGCAGGTCGGCGCCCTCGGTGGCGGTCTCGGCGACGTGCAGGTGCAGCAGCAGGCCGTGCTCGCGGGCCGCCTGCGCCGCGTCGGCGAGCAGCGGGAGCGGCACGGTGTAGGCGGCGTGCGGGCCCAGCCCGTACTCGACCAGGCCGTCGGCGGGCGCGCTCCGGGCGAGGGCGACCGCGGCGTCGAGCTGCTCGGCCATCGGCGGCATGCCCGGCAGCGGCAGCAGCGGGGTGGCGATCACCGCGCGTGCGCCGGTGGTGCCCACGGCGGCGGCGATCCGCTCCGGCTGGAAGTACATCTCGACGCTGGTGGTGATGCCGCCGGCGAGCATCTCCGCCGAGGCCGCGGTCATCGCGACCTCGACGTCCTCGGGGGTGAGCCGGGACTCCCGCGGCCACATCACCTCGCGCAGCCAGCGGTCCAGCGGCAGCCCCTCGCCCTGGCCGCGGAACAGCACCATCGCGGCGTGCGAGTGCGCGTTGACCAGGCCGGGGGTGAGGACGCCGGGCAGGGCGACCACCTCGGCGTCCCCGGGTGGTGGGGCGTCGACCGCCGGGCCGACCCAGGTGATCCCGCCGTCGGTGACGTCCACGACCGCATCGGGGACGACGGTGCCGGCCCGGTCGCCGATGACGACGGCCCGGGCGGTGAAGCGCTGCCGCATGGTGTCCGAACCTAGCTCCGCTCCGGCCCGGGGGCGCGGCGGCGGGCCGGGACCGCCGATACGGTGGAGGCCATGTCCTTCCTCGCCGCCGCAGCCTCCGACGAGGGTGGCATCACCGGTTTCCTGCTCGACCTGGTGGAGACGCTCGGCCCCGTCGGCGTGGGCCTGAGCATCCTGCTGGAGACGGTCATCCCGCCGATCCCGAGCGAGGCGGTGCTCGGCCTGGCCGGCGTGCTGATCCGCCAGGGCGAGATGAACGCCGTCGCGGTGGTCCTCTTCGCCACGATCGGCTCGATCATCGGCGCGATCTTCTTCTACTACATGGGCCGGGCGCTGGGCCCGCGCCGGGCGCACCTCTTCCTCGACCGGCTGCCGCTGGTGAAGACCGAGGACGTGGACCGCACCTTCGACTGGTTCGCCCGGCACGGCCGCGCGGCGGTCTTCTTCGGCCGGATGGTGCCGATCGTCCGCAGCTTCATCTCGGTGCCCGCCGGCGTCGTCAAGATGCCGTTCTGGCAGTTCATCGTCTACTCGGCCGCGGGCAGCCTGATCTGGAACACCCTGCTGGTCAGCCTCGGGGTGCTCGCCGGCAACTTCATCGAGGAGAACCTCAAGTACGTCGACTACGCCATCATCGCCGCCGTCGTGCTGGGGATCGGGTACCTGCTCCTCAAGCACGTCCGCGACGTCCGCCGGCACCGGCGGGCGGGGACGGTGGCGCCCAGCCCGGTATCGCCGGGCGAGGAGCCGGGCCGCCCGGCAGCATGACGGGATGACCCGCACCCGGCCCGACGTGGTGGCCTTCGACGTCAACGAGACGCTGCTGGACCTCGCCCCGGTGCGGGCGGCGCTGGTGGAGGCCGGTGAGCCGGAGTCGCTGCTGCGCACCGTGTTCGCCCGCACGCTGCTCACCGGGTTCGCCGCGGCCGCCGTGGGGTCGTGGTGCCGGTTCCGGGACGCCTTCGACGCCGCGCTCGCCCAGGAGAGCGAGCTCTCCGCCGACCGGCGGGCGAGCGTGGCGGATGCGTTCGGCGAGCTGGCCCCGCACGCCGACGTGGAGCCGGCGCTGCGCCGGCTGACCGAGGCCGGGGTCCGGGTGGTCACGCTGTCGCACGGCTCGCCCGGCGTGGCCGAGGCGGGCCTCGAGCGGGGCGGGATCACGCCGCTGGTGGAGCGCAGCATGACCAGCGAGACCATCCGCGCCTGGAAGCCCTCGCGCGAGGTGTACCTCTGGGCCGCCGGGATCTGCGACGTGGCGCCGGACCGCATGGCGCTGGTCGCGGCGCACGGCTGGGACGTGCTGGGCGCCCAGCGGGCCGGCCTCACCGGCGCCTGGTTCGCGCGGAGCGAGCGCACCTTCCCGGCCGTCTACGGCGAGCCGGACGTGCAGGCGCCCGATCTCGCCGGGGCGGTCGACGCACTGCTGGCCCTGCCGCCACGGTGAGCCCGCTCGACATCGAGACCCCGCACGGCCCGGCGCGCGTCCACCTCACCGACGGCGGGGCGCGCGGGTCGCTGCTGCTCGGCCACGGCGCCGGCGGCGGGGTGGAGTCGGCCGACCTCGCCGCGGTGGCCCGCGACGCCGCGGAGGCCGGCTGGCGGGTGCTGCGCGTCGAGCAGCCGTGGCGGGTGGCCGGGAAGCGGATCGCGCCGGCGCCCGCGCGGCTGGACGAGGGCTGGCGGGCGGTGCTGGCGCACCTCTCGGGCAGCGGTCACCTGGTGGGGCCGCTGGTGGTGGGCGGCCGCAGCGCCGGCGCCCGGGTGGCCTGCCGCACCGCCGCCCAGACCGGTGCCGACGGCGTGCTGGCGCTGGCGTTCCCGCTGGTGCCGCCCGGCCGGCCGGAGAAGAGCCGCGCCGGCGAGCTGACCGCTGTCGGGCTGCCGATCGTCGTGGTGCAGGGCGAGACGGACGCCTTCGGGGCGCCGGCCGACGTCGCCGCGGTGCTCACCGGCCGGGCGCACGCGTCGGTGTATGCCGTGCCCGGTGACCACTCGCTGAAGAGGAACCCCGACCTCGTCGGCGCGGCCGCGGCGTCCTGGCTCGCCGAGGTGCTCCCCGCCTGACCGGCCGGGTCAGAACGGAGGTGGGTCGTCGTCCGGGTCCGGCGGTGGTTGCGGTGGTCCGGTGAGGACGCGGTAGCCCGGTGGCCGGCTGATCCGGGTGACGCCGGTGGGGGTGATCACGGTGAGCACGCCGTCGTCGCTGATCGTGTGGGTCCAGCCGGGGGCGAAGGTCTTGAGCCGGTGGTGGTGGCGGCACAGGCAGCAGAGGTTGTCGCAGCTGGTGGCGCCGCCGTCGGCGTGCGGGATGACGTGGTCGAGGTCGGTCCGGGCGGCGGGTGCGGTGCAGCCGGGGTGGCGGCAGGTGCGGTCGCGGGCGGTCAGGAAGCGGTGCTGGGCTGTTGAGGGCCGGTAGCGGTCGACCGGGCCGGGCACGCCGAGCACCGGGCAGCCGCAGCCGTGGTCGGGGTGAGCTGCGGCGTCGGGGTGGGCGGTGCAGCCGCGGCGGGCCAGCCGGGCCGCCTCGCCGGGGGTGGTGAGGGCCAGCAGCCTTCCGGTGGCGTCGGTGAGCGCCAGCTCGAGGCTGCCGCCGGCCGGGGCGCGCACGCCGGCGGCGTCGAGGGCGGCGAGGAGTTCGCGCAGGTGGGCGGCGGTGATCGGCTCCCCGTCGACCTCGCCCACCGGGGCCGGAACGGTCGGCCCGGTCGCTCCCGGCTCGGCCGCGGCGAATGCGACCGGCAGCGGCGCACCGGCGGCGAGGAAGCGGGCGGGGGTGAGCGCGGTCAGCGGCGCCACGACCGTCAGCTGCGCGGTCACCGACGGCCGCTGCTGCCAGGGGCGCAGCAGCAGGTCCGCCAGCGCTCCGGTGCGCAGCATGCCGATCGGGCGGGGGTCACCGGCGTCCTTGGCGGCGCGGGCGTACCGGTCCACCGCGTCCCGGCAGGCGGCGGCGTCGGGGTGCGGGAGGACGGCGCGCAGCTCGCTCATCCCGTCCCCGACCGGGCGCACGGTCACGTCCGCGCCCCGCTTGCGCTGCTCGCGGCGCCGCTCGGCGGCTGCGGCGTCCCGTGCGATCAGCTCGGCGCGGACGGCCTCGCGCAGCCGGCGCAGCGACAGCTCCATCGCCCGGGGCAGCACCGCGGCCTCCGCGCCGGCGATCACCGCCGGGTCGGTCTCCCGCCCGGTCGCGGCCACCTCCGCGGCGATCGCGTGGGCCCGGGGCCGGTCCAGCTCCCCGGTGGCCAGCGCTCCCAGCGTTCCCGGCAGCACGGTGGTCAGCAGCTCCGCGTGCTCCAGCAGAGTGACCGCCGACGCCCGGCTGCAGTTCTGGATCGCGGCCAGCTCATCGGGCAGGAACTCACTCACCCCGCCCGGCCCGACCGCACCCGCGCCGTGCCCACCGGGCAGAGCACTCACCGGTGCGGGGCGGGCCGCGGCCAGGTCCATCACCAGCTCCGCCCGCAACGCCGCCAGCTGCGCCTCGGCCACCACGATCTGCTGCAGCAGCCCCGCCGCCTCACCCGCCGACCGGCGGGCCGGCAACCAGCCGCTCAACGGCTCACCCAACCGCGGCAACGGCTCGGGATCCACCAGCTCCCACTCCGACGGCGGGCTCACCGGCATCACGGTCACCCCGACCGCGAACCCCACACCCGACGACATACCCGCAGGCTAGGCGGGGGGTACGACAATTCTCGGCTCGCGCGGCAGCCGCCACCGCCGACGTCCGACCACCGACCGGCCTCGTGCTGCGGGTGCTGTCCCACCATCCACCCGCAGGCGACGGTCGCCGCTGCCCGGATGCCAGGGCCCCGCCACACACCTGCGGTGGCCCTGAAGGCGGCCTATGGGACAGCGACCAGTTGCGTCCTCGGGCCTCCACCCTTGTGTCGCCAACGCCCGACTGCTGTCCTGCGTGTGATGCTCGCGCCATGAGCCAGACGTACGGATCGCTCGACTTCGAGCGGGAGATGTACTGGGCCGTGCATGAGGAGGAGTGCCTGGCCTACGTCGCCAAAGGTGTCACGGACTACCTAGGCGAAGGTCCACTCGACGTGCACGGCCCGTGGGAGCCGTCCGCCTGCTCGGCCCGCCTTCTCGACTGGTTCGACCGGGGACTCATCGAGTTGTATGACGACCGCGAGGGGCTTCCAAGCAATCGCTCCGATCGCCCCGGGCACCCCAGTACTCGTCACGGACCCACGGGGATCATCCCCAGCGCCAGGGCGCGGACGCTGCTTGAGGCTTGGGCTGACTGGAGCGAGAGCGACGAGACTTGGCTCTGCACCCGGCTCGTGTCGACGGACCGAGGGGAACACGAGCTTCAGGAGCCGGTCGGGCCGATCGTCTGAGATTGCCTCACCGTCTTTCCCATAGTGGGTCGCTATGGGACGGCGGGCGGCCTCAGGGACAGAGATTCCTGCGCTTCCTCGGTTAGCGTCCAGCCGTGCCCGACCTTCCATCTCCTGACCCACCGGCAGAGCAGGTAGCACTTCGCTCCCGCGTCGAGGCGGTGCTTCAGGAGTACAGGACTGTTGCATCGTACGCCCACCAGGACCGGTTCTGGGAGTCAGCTAACCGACGTGAGGCCGTGTACGGGTGGGGCACAGTGATCAAGCCACGCTCGCGAGGCAAGGGGATGGACGTGTGGTTCGACGGGCTCGACAACGACATCTCACTGTCCGCCGACAACCGGTGGGGGAAGCGACCGATCTGGCACGAGTGGCGCGACCTCAGCGATCTGAGCACCGTTCTGGACAGCGTTGAAGGGGTCATCCGCGAGTTGCTGAACGACTACCGATAGGGCAGACGTTCAAGTCACGTCGGCGTCTCATAGTGGGCCGCTATGAGACACCCGCCGGATCGCCCGAAGGGCAGCGCTACGGCCGCACACGAGGGACGAGTCGAACTCGTTTAGACAGGCACTTCGGCCTTTACCTACGCAGCGAAGGTCAATCGACCAATGCAGGGGCAGGTCATCCCGACTGCCCCTCGAGGTGTGCGAGGTCGCGCTCGGCGAACTCGCGGTGCAGCCACTCTTCGTTGATGACCGTGTTGAGGCAGCGGCGTACCGGGAACGACTCGGACTCGGGGTACCCCGGCTCGAGCACCGGCTGGGTCATCTCATCCAGCTGCTCGTCGGTCAGCTCCTCGAGTACTCGGGCCATCGTCGCCAGCCGATCGGCCCGTGCGGCGAGGATCTCGTCGAGGGAGGGTCTCGCCTCTGTGTCGTGAGGTACTCCCGGGATGCCGGCGGGCATCTCGCTGTGGGCCAGACCCAGCGGGTGGTAGGGAACCGGGTCGCCCAGGACGGCCCGCAGCAGCCAGGCGTCGGTGGCCAGGAGGAGATGCCGCAGGGTCTCGATGAAGGACCACTCGCCGTCGACTCGCTCGTGCAGCAGATCCTCGGGCAATGATCGGGCGCGCTCAACGGCGGCGTCCCACCGACGCACGACGACGTCCCATGCCCGCCGGAAACCATCGGCATCGGTGGGCCGCAGAAGAGCGCGGTCGGGGTCCCGGCGGTCGAGTTCCAGCTCGATCAGCGGGCCGACATCGACCCCATTGACCGTCACGCTGTCGATATAGCCGTCAATCTCCACCCGCTGGAGCCAGGCGCCCCGGATCACGGTGTCCCGGAAGTAGACGTTGTGGAAACGCGATCGGCTGAAGTCGACCTCTTCGAAGCGGCTGTCGCTCAAGTCCGCGCGCAGGTAATCCGTCACCGCCGGCACTGTCCCACAGCTCTCCGACAGCCAGCCGTGACGGCGACCCCGCGAACGCCCACAGTTCGCGAGAACCTGTGGCGTCCTGGGTGGCGTCCATGCGTTCGTCGAGAGGTATTGGGTCCGGTGAAGGCCGAGCCACCGACTGTCCCTTAGTGGGCCGCTGTGGGCCGGTCACGACCGGCACGAACCACCGAGGAGCCGGCTCAGCGCCGGCGGCGCCGGCGCACGACCACCGTGACGAGCAGCAGCACCGCCGCCACGCCCGCCGCAGGCGCGGCGTAGCGGGAGAACGCCGCCCCGCCGGCGACCTCGAGCAGGTCGATCGGCTCCGGCTCCGCCGGCTTGGGCTTCGGCGCCCCCGAGGACGGGCCGGTGCCGGGCACGCTGCGCAGCGGGGCGCCGGTGCTCGGGCGGCCGGGCGGGGCGGTGGGGCCCTTGGGCGGACCGCTCGGCGCCTTCGCGGCGGGGGCGGTGTCCCGGGCGGCGGGAGCGCTGTCCGTGGCCGCGGGCACGCCCGCGTGCTCCGCCTTGTCCTCGGTCACCTTCGCCGCGGTCGCCTTGGCCGGCGTCTCGGTGGTCGCCGTCTCCTTGCCCGTGGCCTTGCCGGCCGCCGCCTTCTTGGCCGGGGCGGCCTTCGCCGCGGTCGTCTTCGCCGCGGTCGCCTTCGCCGGCGTCTCGGTGGTCGCCGACTCCTTCTCCTGGCCCTCGCTCGAGCCGGCCTCCTGCCCGGAGACCTTGTCCGTGGCCGACGCGGCCGCCTTCTTGGTCGCGGCCGCGGCCTTCTTGACCGTGCGACCCGTCGCGCCTTCGCCCGCCGCCTGCTCGGCCGAGGCGGCGACCTCCTCCACGACGCCGGTGGCCGTCGCCGCGGCCTTCTGCACCGGCGTCTCCGACGCAGCCGCCCGCTCGGCGTCGCCCTGGGCGTCGCCCTCGCCGAGCTGGGCGGCGAGCTTGTCGGCGAACTGGCCGAGCAGCTTGTTGCCGACGTCGGTCATCACGCCGCGGCCGAACTGCGCGGGCCGGCCGGTGATGTTCAGATCGGTGAGCACGTCGACGCGGGTCACCGACCCCTCGGCCTTCAGCTGCGCGGTGACCACCGCCGCCGCCGTCCCGTTGCCCCGCTGGTCCTTGCCGCGCGCGTCGATGACCGCGCGGTGCGCCGCCTCGTCCTTCTCGACGAACGACGCCTTGCCCTGGTAGGTCAGGTTGATCGGGCCCAGCTTCACCTTGACCCGGCCGGTGAAGTCGTCGCCGTCGACGGAGTCCAGCGCCGCACCCGGCATGCACGGGGCGATCCGCTCGATGTCGAGCAGCACCCGCCAGGCCTCGTCGACGGGCACCGGGACGGTGAACGAGTTCTCCAGCTGCACGCTGACCTCCTACTAGTCCGTTCCTCGACGCTACAGCCCGGCGGCGGTGCTCACCGCCCGGCGCGTCAGGACGGTGACCAGGTGCTGCCGGTAGTCGGCCTGCGCGTTGAGGTCGCTGCTCGGGTCGGTGCCCTCGGCGGCGTGGGACGCCGCGGCGGCCACGGCCTCCTGCGTCGCCTCCGCCCCGGCCAGCGCCTGCTCGACCGCACGGGCCCGCAGCGGGGTGGGGCCCATGTTGGTCAGCCCGATGCGGGCCTCGGCGATGTGCCCGTCCTCCCGGCGCACCGCGGCGGCCACCGCGACGATCGACCACGCCTGGGCCACCCGGTTGAACTTCTCGTAGTGCATCCCCCACGACCCGGCGAGCTTGGGCAGCCGCACCTCGACGAGCAGCTCCCCCTCCTCCACCGCGGTCGTCAGGTAGTCGACGAAGAAGTCCGCGGCGGGGACGGTGCGCCGCCCCTGCGGCCCGGCGATGACGAACTCGGCGTCCAGCGCCAGCGCCACGGCCGGCAGGTCACCGGCCGGATCGGCGTGCACCAGCGCCCCGCCGAACGTGCCGCGGTGCCGCACCTGCCGGTCGGCGACCGTGGCGGTCGCCTCCGCGACCAGCGGCGCGTACTGCGCGATCAGCGGGTCGGCGAGGACGTCGGAGTGCGTGGTCATCGCGCCGACGACGATCGCGTCGTCCTCCTCCCGCACGCCCCGGAGCTCGGTGACCCGGCCCAGGTCCACCACGGTCTCCGGCGCGGCCAGCCGCAGCCGCATGACCGGGATCAGCGACTGCCCGCCGGCGAGGACCTTCACGTCCTCGCCGCCCTCGGCGATCGCCTGCAGCGCCTCGTCGACCGTGGTCGGCCGGGCGTACTCGAACGGCGCGGGAATCACTGCGCACCTCCAGCGGTGGACGGGGCGTCGGAGGAGTCGACGGCCTGGGCGTTGGTCCGGGCGGATGCCCGGTCCCCGCCGTCCCCGCCGGCATGGATGGCCCGCCAGACGCGCTCGGGCGTCAGCGGCATGCGGATGTCGGTGACGCCCAGGTGCCGGACGGCGTCGATCGCGGCGTTGACCACCGCGGGCGTCGAGGCGATGCAGCCGGCCTCGCCGACCCCCTTGGCGCCGATCGGGTTCCCCGGCGCCGCGTGCACGGTGTTGCCGGTGTCGAAGTGCGGCAGGTCCGACGCCGCCGGCACCAGGTAGTCGACGAAGGTGCCGGTGGTGAGGTTGCCGTCGGCGTCGTAGACGGCCTCCTCGTACAGCGCCTGCGCGATGCCCTGGGCCAGCCCGCCGTGCACCTGGCCCTCGACGATCAGCGGGTTCACGATCGTCCCGACGTCGTCGACGCAGGCGTACTTGCGGATCTTGACGAACCCGGTCTCGGTGTCGACCTCCATCGCGCACAGGTGCGTGCCGTGCGGGAAGGAGAAGTTCTCCGGGTCGAACGTGGCGTCGGCGTCGATCGAGGGCTCCATGCCCTCCGGGAAGTTGTGCGACGCGAAGGTGGCGAGCGCGATCTCCTGGATGCTGACCCCGCTGCCCGGGGTGCCGCGGACGGAGAAGCTCCCGGCGGAGAAGTCCAGGTCGTCCTCGCTGGCCTCCAGCAGGTGCGCCGCGACCTTCCGCGCCTTGGCGATCACCTTGTCGGCCGCCTTCACCACCGCCGAGCCACCGACGACGAGCGACCGGGAGCCGTAGGTGTCCATGCCGCGGGACGAGATCGCGGTGTCACCGTGCAGCACCTCGATGTCCTCGAACGGCACGCCGAGCTGGTCGGCGACGAGCTGGCTCCACGCCGTCTCGTGGCCCTGGCCGTGCGGGGTGGAGCCGGTGACGACCTCGACCTTGCCCGTGGGCAGCATCCGGATCGACGCCTGCTCCCAGCCACCGGCCCCGTACGACAGCGAGCCGAGCACCCGGGAGGGAGCAAGCCCGCACATCTCGGTGAACGTGGAGATGCCGATGCCCAGCTGGACGGGGTCGTTCGACTCCCGGCGGCGCTGCTGCTCCGCCCGTAGCGCGTCGTAGCCGAGCAGATCGAGAGCCTGCTGGGTGGCGGTCTCGTAGTCGCCGCTGTCGTACTCCAGCCCCGCCGCCGTGGTGAACGGGAACTCCGAGGCCTGGATCCAGTTCTTCCGCCGCAGCTCCAGTGGGTCCATCCCCAGCTCGACGGCGAGCTCGTCCATGATCCGCTCGATGGCGAACGTCGCCTCGGGCCGGCCGGCGCCGCGGTAGGCGTCGGTGGGCACCTTGTTGGTGAACACCCCGTCGCACTCGAACCGGTAGGCGGGGAACTTGTAGATGCCGATGAACATGAAGGCGCCCAGGATCGGCACACCGGGGGTGACAAGCCGCAGGTAGGCCCCCATGTCGGCCAGCAGCCGGACGCGGAGTCCCTTGAGGTTGCCCTCCCGGTCGGCGGCGACGTCGACGTACTGGACCTGGTCACGGCCGTGGTGCCCGGTCATGAGCGACTCGCTGCGCGTCTCGGTCCACTTGACCGGCTTGCCGAGCCGCCGGGCGATCAGGAGGCAGAGGATCTCCTCCGGGTTCACCTGCAGCTTCCCGCCGAACCCACCGCCGACGTCCGGGGCCACCACGCGCAGCTTGTGCTCCGGGATGCCGGTGACCATGGCGGCCATCACCCGCAGGATGTGCGGGATCTGGGTGGAGGACCACAGGGTGTAGTTGTCACCCTGCGGCTGGACGACGACCGACCGCGGCTCCATGAACGCCGGGATCAGCCGCTGCTGCACCAGCCGCCGGCTGACGACGACGTCGGCCTCGGCGAACGCCTGCTCGGTGTCGCCGCCGGTGCCCATCTCGCCGGCGTCGAAGACGAAGTGGTAGCTGGTGTTGGACTCGGTGTGGTCGTGGACCAGGTCCGCGCCGTCCTTGACCGCCTCCTCCATGTCGAGCACGACCGGCAGCGGCTCGTAGTCGATGTCGGCGAGTTCGACGGCGTCCTGGGCCGCGACCTTGCTGCGGGCGACGATCACCGCCACCGCCTCGCCGACGTGGTTGACCTGGTCGACCGCGATCGAGGGATGCCCCGGGTTGACCATCTCCGGCGTCACCGGCCACGCGCACGGCAGCGAGCCCTGCTCCTCGGCCAGGTCGCGGCCGGTGTAGACGGCGACGACGCCCGGGGCCTGCCGCACCGCCTCGACGTCGACGGAGGTGATGCGGGCGTGCGCGACGGGGCTGCGGACGACGGCCAGGTGCAGCATCCCGGGCAGGACCATGTTGTCGGTCCAGGTGGTCTTGCCGGTGATCAGCCGGGCGTCCTCCTTGCGGCGGCGCGCCTTGCCGATCTCGGGCGTCGGAGCGCCGGTGCGCTCCTCGACGGCGGTCATGCCTGCCCCACCACGTGCGGCGCGGCGGCGGTGTCGACCTGCGCCGGGGCGGCGTGCCCGTCGGTGGGTGGGCCGGAGCCATCGCCGCGCATCTCGGCGGCGGCGTGCCGGACGGCGCGGACGATGTTCTGGTAGCCGGTGCAGCGGCAGAGGTTGCCCTCGATGCCCTCGCGCACCTCGTCGTCGCTGGGGTCGGGGTTCTCACCGAGCAGGTCGATCGACGCCATGATCATGCCGGGGGTGCAGTAGCCGCACTGCAGGCCGTGCATCTCGTGGAACGCCTTCTGCACCGGGTGGAGCCCGTCCTGGCCGACGCCCTCGATCGTGGTGACCTCCGCGCCGTCGGCCTGGACGGCGAAGACGGTGCAGCTCTTCACCGCCTCGCCGTCGAGGTGCACGGTGCAGGCGCCGCAGTTGCTCGTGTCGCAGCCCACGACCGTGCCGACCTTGCCGAGCTGTTCGCGCAGGTAGTGCACCAGCAGGGTCCGCGGTTCGACGTCGTCGTCGTACGACGCCCCGTCCACCCGCACGCTGATCCGGGTCATCAGTCCTCCGCTTCTTTGCAGGGGGTCGCTGCGCCCGCGGTCGACCACGGGGCCCGAGCGGAGTCTGTCCCGAAAGGAGTGACTTAGGCCACGCTTATCTGCGCGGCGGGCAGGGCGGATGCCCCGCGGGGGCCGGGTTCGTGCGGAAACGGCAGGCTTCCCGGGCGGGGAGACGTTGCACGGCCGTTGCAGCCGGCCAGGCGCGGCGCCTCAGGGCGCGGGGACCCACGCCTCCGCCTGCCGCGGGGCAGGAGCCGGGGCCACCCGCTCGCGGCGGCGGAGCACGGCCGAGACCGCCAGCGGCACCAGCCCGGCGACCGCCAGCCCGGCGCCGACCGCGCTGGGCGCCCGGTAGCCGAGGCCCGCGGCGATGACCAGCCCACCGACCCAGGCGCCGAGGGCGTTGGCCAGGTTGAGGGCGGCGTGGTTCAGCGCGGCGCCCAGCATCTGCGCCTCCCCCGCGGTCTCCATCAGCCGCAGCTGCAGCAGGATCGCCAGCGTCGAGCCGCTGACCGAGACCAGGAAGACCCCGACCACCAGGCCGGGCACCCACGCCGCCACCGCGGCCACGGCGGCGAGCAGCACCATCAGCGCCAGCAGCGCACCGACCAGCGACCGGAACAGCGCCCAGTCGCCCAGCCGCCCGGCGAGCGCCGTCCCGATGATCCCGCCGACCCCGTAGACCAGCAGGACCACCGGCACGGTGCCCCGGGACAGCTCCGCGACGTCGGTGACGACCGGGGCGATGTAGCTGTAGAGCGCGAACATGCCGCCGAAGCCGACGATCCCGACCGCCAGGGTGAGGAGCACCTGCGGCCGGCGCAGCGCGCCCAGCTCGCCGCGCACCGTGGCCTCCGGCCGCCCGGGAGAGGACGGGACGACGACGAGCACCGCCGCCACCGTGGCCGCGGCCAGGACGACGACCAGCCAGTACGCCGACCGCCAGCCGGCCGCCTGACCCAGCCAGGTCGCCGCCGGGACCCCCGCGACGAGCGCCACGGCCAGGCCCAGCATCACCGAGCTGACCGCGCGGCCCCGGAGACGTGGCGCGACCAGCGACGCCGCCACCAGCGAGGCGACGCCGAAGTAGGCGCCGTGCGGCAGGCCGGCGAGGAACCGGGCGCCCAGCAGCGTCGGGTAGCCGGGGGCCACGGCGGTGAGCACGTTGCCCACCAGGAAGGCGACCATCAGGCCGACGAGCAGCGCACGCCGCGGGAGGCGGGCGCCCATCGCCGCGATCACCGGGGCACCGACCACGACCCCGAGGGCGTAGGCGGAGATGACGTGCCCGGCCGTGGGGATGTCGACGCCCACGCCGTCGGCGATGTCGGGGAGCACGCCCATCGTCACGAACTCGGTGGTGCCGATCGCGAAACCGCCCAGCGCCAGCGCCACGATGGCCACCACGACGCGGGCCGTGCTGAGAGGCGGGGCGTCGGTCGCGGGGGGAAGGGCGCTCACGGCAGCGCCAAGTCGTGAACCGCGCTCAGCATTCCCGAGGCCGGCCGGCCGACGTCGCGCGCACCGCCATACGCCTCAGCGCGGGAAAGCGGCCGGCGATGAGCGCAGCGAGGCGCATGTCGGTGGTCTCAGCGCGACCGCACGCCCGCCCGCAGCTGCTGCAGGTGCGCCGCGACCCCCGCCCGGCGCGGCGACCCCGGCGGCAGCACCTCCAGCAGCGCCTGCCAGACGGCGGCGTCGGTCCGCCCGTCGGGGAGCTGGGCGTACCGCAGCAGCAGCTCGGGACGGCGGGCGCCGAGCACCCCGCGGCGCAGCTGCCCGGCGAGCCGGTCGCGGGCCAGGAGGATGCCGGGCGCCGACGAGCCGGGCAGCACGGGGCCCCGGTAGCGCTCCAGCGCCGGGCCGATCTCGCCGCGGGCGATCAGCCGGCGCACCTGGTCGGCGTCGGTGGTCAGGCGGCCGACCAGGCGGTAGGGGCGCGAGCCGAGCAGCTCGGCACCGACCAGCCGCCGCAGCCGGGAGAGCTCCGCCCGCACGGTGACCGGGGCGGCCGTCCCGGCGTGGCACTCGGCGGCCAGCTCGACCGCCGTCCGGCCCCGGCCGGATGCAGCCGCCGCGGCCAGCAGGAACAGCAGCTCGGAGTGGCGCACCGACAGCTCCAGCGGCCCGGCCGGCAGCGCGAGCCGGGCGCGCTCCCGGCCGAGCACCTCCAGCCGGGCGGCGGCCGGCGCCGAGCCGGCCGCGAGCCCACCCGCGGGCAGCCGTTCCCGGTGCAGCCAGCGCAGCTCCGACTCGACGGCGGCGACGGTGGCCCGCACGAGGGTGAGCACGTGCGGGCCGGCCACGACGTCGCCACCGGTCACGTCGATCGCGCCCAGCAGGGCGCCGGTGACCGGGTCGTGCACCGGTGCGGCCGAGCAGCTCCAGGGTTGCACCCCGCGGCGGAAGTGCTCGCTGCCGTAGATCTGCACCGGCGCGTCGACCGCCAGCGCCGTCCCGGGGGCGTTGGTGCCGGCCACGTCCTCCGACCACCGGGCGCCCTCGACGAAGTTCATCCCCTCGGCCCGCGAGCGCAGCTGCCGGTCGCCCTCCACCCACAGCATCCGGCCGGCGGCGTCGGTGACCGCGACGATCATCCGGGCGGCCTCGGCGTCCTGCACCAGCAGCCGGCGGATGACCGGCAGCACCGGCGCCAGCGGGTGGGCCGCCCGGTAGGCGAGCAGGTCGGCGTCGAGGAGCTCCACCGGCGGCGGTCCGCCGTCGGGGTCGACCCCGCTGCCCAGCGAGCGGCTCCAGGAGTCGCGGACGACCGGGCGGACGGCGGCGTCGGCGGGCAGGGCGCTGGTGGTGACCAGCTGCTCGTGCGCGGCGCGCAGCGCCCGGGTGCGCGCCGCGCTGGGCGCCCCGTCCGGGAGCGCCAGCCACGGGTTCACGGCGGTGGTCACGGGTTCACGGCGGTGGTCACGGGTTCACGGCCGTGGTCACCGGGGGCTCCGCAGCAGGTCGCTCATCTCCCCGTCATCGTGACGGGGATTCCCGCTTTCCACCAGGGCGGATGTCAGGCGGGGACCGCGGCCCCGTCGTCGTCCGCGAGCTGCCACGGCCGGACGACGACCACGAGCACGCCGATCGCCAGCACCAGCGCGGTCACCACGACCAGGCCGATGGCGACCGCGTCGTTGCCCAGCAGCCCGACGACCGGCGAGACGACCGCACCGACGCCGAACTGGATGGCGCCCAGCAGGGCCGCCGCGCTGCCGGCCGCGTTCCCGTGCCGGGACAGCGCCAGCGCGGGGGCGTTGGGCAGGGCCAGCCCGCAGGCGAACAGCACCGCCCACAGCGCCCCGGTCACGGCCACCAGGCCGCCGGTGCGGGTGCCCGCCAGCACGACCAGCGCGGCACCGGCGAGAGCGCCGGCCACCGTGCCCGCGACCAGCAGCTGCTGGGGCGACCAGCGCCGCAGCAGCACCGGGTTGAGCTGGGTGGCGGCGATCAGCCAGAAGGCGCCCGCGCCGAACAGCAGCCCGAACTGCTGCTCGTCCAACCCGAACTGGCCCTGGTAGACGAAGGAGGAGCCGGAGACGTAGCTGAACAGGCCGGCCATCGTGAGACCCGCGACCAGCACCAGGCCCACGTAGGTGCGGTCGCGCAGCAGCCACCGGTAGGTGCGCAGCGTGCCGCGCACCCCGCTGCTGCGCCGGCGCTCCGGCGGGAGGGTCTCGGGCAGGGTCGCCCACCCGACCACGAGCAGGAGCAGGCCGTAGGCGGCCAGCAGCACGAAGACGCCGCGCCAGCTGGTGAACCGGAGGACCTCCCCGCCGATGGTGGGCGCGAGCACCGGCGCGGCGCCGAGCACCAGGAACAGCCGGGAGAGCATCGTCGCCGCGGCGCGGCCGTCGTAGAGGTCACGGACCACCGCGAGCGCGATCACCGCGCCCGAGGCGGCGCCCACCCCCTGCAGCACGCGCAGCGCGCCGAGCGCGGCGATGGTCGGCGCGACGAGCACCAGCAGGGACGCCACCACGTGCAGCGCCGTCCCGGCCAGCAGCGGCCCCCGCCGGCCGTAGGCGTCCGACAGCGGCCCCAGCACCAGCTGGCCGAGCGCCAGCCCGATCAGCGTGCCGGTCAGGGTCAGCTGCACGGTGGCCGAGGTGGTCAGCAGGTCGCTGGTGATCCGCGGCAGCGCCGGCAGGTACATGTCGATGGTCAGCGGCCCCAGCGCCACGAAGGCACCGAGGGTCAGCGCGATCCGGGCGGCACCGGGGCGCGCCACCGGGGCGGGGTGCGCCGTCTCGGGAGCCGGAGCGCGGTCCTGGGTGGCGGTCATGCGGGTCCTTCGGTCGACACGTAGCGGAACCGGGCGGACCGCAGTACGAGGGCGACAAGCGCGGGAGCGTCCCGCGCATTCCGCCCGACGGCGCGTCAGCGCGGCGGACGGGTGGGCAGCAGCGCCCGGGCGCTGCGGGCGCGCAGCGCGCCGGCCCACAGCCCGGCGCCGTAGGCGAGGTCGTCCAGCCGCCGCGCCGCCGCGTGACGGACCGGTCCGATCCGGCTCCGGTGCGGCGCCCAGGCGAGCAGGCCGTCGGCCAGGGCCACGGCGAGCAACCGGGTACGGGCCCGGCGGGAGACCACCGCCGCGGCCACCGCGAGCGGCCAATGGTGCCGCGTCGCCGACCGGGCGAGCGCCCGGCCCGACGCTGCCGTGCCGTGCAGGACGAGGCCGGCGGCGAGGACGTACGGCGGCCGGCCGCCCGGTGGGGACAGCCGGCGGGCGAGCCGGACCGCGGTCACCCCGAGCAGCCCGGCCGCCGCGACCCTCCCCCACCGGCCCCCGGCCAGCGCCAGCGCCCAGGTGACGGCGGTCTCCGGGGCGATGACCAGCGGGGAGACCACCCCGCCGTGCCGCTGCGCCAGGAGCGCGGCGCCGGTGCCGTAGAACGCCCGGCGCCGGGCCCACTCCGCCGTCCGCACCGGGTGCTCGTGCGCGACCTCGGCGGCCGGCTCGTAGCGCACCCGCCAGCCCGCCTCGGTGAGCCGCCAGACCAGGTCGACGTCCTCGGCCACCCGCAGCGCGGCGTCGAAGCCGTCGCCGAGCGCGGCCCGGCGGGCCAGCAGCGCCGCGCTCGGCACGTAGGAGACCGCCGACAGCGGCCGCACCGGCGCCGGCCGCGGACCCATGTCCAGGGCGCCGTCGACGTCCTCGTACGGGGAGGTCCAGCCCCGTGCCGCTCCCGGCAGCGGCACGATCCGCGGCGCCACGGCGGCCAGCCGCGGATCGGCGACGTGCGGCAGCAGCCGGGCGAGCCAGCCGGCGCCGGGGACGCAGTCGGAGTCGAGGAAGGCGACCAGGCCGGTGGTCACGACGGCCAGCCCCGCGTTCCGCGCCGCCGCCGGGCCCCGCGCCACCGGGTGCCGGACCACCCGCACGCCCGGGCCCGCGGCGGCCACCGGCGTCGTCGAGCCGTCGTCGACGACGACGACCGGCAGGCCCGCGGTCGCCGGGTCGGCGCGCAGGGCGGCCAGCAGCCGGGCGAGCGCGGCCGGGCGGTCCCGGACCGGGACGACGACGGTGACGTCCCCGGCGTCGGCGCCCAGAGGCAGATCCGGGTGCGCCAGCCCGGCGTCGAGCAGCCGGCCGGCCAGGGCGGCGCTGGTCGCGTCGCGGACCTCGAGCCGGTCCCCGGCGAGCAGCGCGGCCGCGCGGGGAGCGAGCCGCAGCAGCCGCAGCGGGGAGCCGCCGAGCAGCGCGGTGCCGTCGTCCCGGCGGCGCACCGCCGGGTCCAGCCGGACGGCGAACCCGTCGGGCAGCCGGTCGGCCGGCGGCGCGGTCACCCGCCCGCCAGGACCTCGTCGGTGGTCGCGAACGTGACCAGGGGGGCGTAGCCGCCCATCACCTGCAGCGCCCGCTCGTGCTCGTCGTCCCCGGCTCCGGCGCAGGCGTCGGTGACCACCCGCACCCGCACCCCGGCGTCCGCGGCCGGCAGGACGGTGGAGAGCACGCAGCAGTCGGTGGCCACGCCGGCCACGGTGAGCGGACCCTGCCCGACCACCTCGGCCAGGTCCGGGCCCCACTTCCCGAAGGTGTGGGCGTCCACCACCGGGCGCCCGGCCGGGTCCTCCACCAGCTGGTAGCAGTGCGCGTCGGGCGGCTGGCGGGCGAAGTCGTACTGCTCGTAGTACTCCTGCCACGCGCCCACCGGCTCGGCCGGCGCGACGAAGCGGGTCCACACCACGCGGTCGCCGAACGCGTCGACCAGCCGGCGGATCCGCGGGCGGACCTCCTCGAACCGCGGCGCCGTCCAGGGCGAGTCCTCCTCGCCGAACACGTGCTGCAGGTCGACGACCACCAGCCAGCCGTCCGTCCCGGCCGTCCCGTCCACGCCCTACCCCCGTTCCCGCCGGCGCCCCTGCGACGGCCCGGCGACCCTACGACGCGCTCCCGGCCGTCGCCCGCGCGCGACGGTGTGGTTAGGTCAGCCTTACCTGATCCTGCGAGGAGTACCCCCCATGACGTTCCGCCCCGCCCTCCGCGGCGCCGCCACCCTCGCGGCCGCCGCCCTCGTCGTCACCGGTTGCGGCTCCGGCGACGAGGCCGCCTCCCCCGAGGCGTCCGGGGGAACCACCGCCGCGTCCTCCGGCGACTTCCCGGCCACCGTCGAGACCGCCTTCGGCGACGTGACGGTCGAGGAGGAGCCCGAGCGGGTGGTGGCCCTGGGCTGGTCGGACGCGGAGACCGCGCTCGCGCTCGGTGTGCAGCCGGTCGGCGCCAGCGACTGGCTCGCCGTCGGCGGCGACGACGGGCTGGGCGACTGGGTCGAGCAGGGCTACGACGAGCCGCCGGTGCTCATCGAGACCCTCGAGCCCAGCTACGAGGAGATCGCCGCGCTGCAGCCGGACCTGATCCTCGACACCCGGTCCTCCGGTGAGCAGGAGCGCTACGACCTGCTCAGCCAGATCGCCCCGACCATCGCCCCGCCCGAGGGCGTCGGGCCGTACCAGACCACCTGGCAGCAGCAGCTGGAGATGATCGGCACGGCGCTGGGCGAGACGGAGCAGGCGGCCGAGCTGGAGGCCGAGGTCGAGCAGGCCTTCACCGAGGCCGCCGCCGCGCACCCGGAGTTCGACGGCACCGAGGTCGCCGTCGGCGCCTTCACCTCCGAGGGCTTCGGCGCCTACGTCAGCGGCGACTCGCGCGTGCAGTTCATGGAGCAGCTGGGCTTCGAGAACAAGACCGCGATCGAGGAGCTGGCGACGGAGAACTTCTTCGTGCCGGTCAGCGAGGAGCAGCTGGACCTGCTCGACGCCGAGCTCACGGTGGCCTTCCCGATCTTCGTGGAGGCTTCGGAGTTCACCGGCAACCCGGTGTGGCAGTCGCTGCCCTCGGTCCAGGAGGGGCGCGCGGTCGTCCTCGACGACCTGACGGTGCTCAACGCCTTCTCCAGCGCGTCGGCGCCCGGCCTGCTGTACGCGATCGACGAGACGGTGCCAGTGTTCGCGGACGCGCTCGGCTGATCGCGCTCGGCTGATCGGTCTCCGGACCCCGCCGGGCGCTCACCCGAGGAGCCGCCCGGCGGGGTCCACCCGCCACTCCCGCACCGCCGCGGCCAGCCGCCCGGCCAGGTCCACCACCAGCTCCGCCCCCTCGGCCGCCGACGCGCCCGCCGGATCGCCGAGCACGCCGTTCGGGCTGACCGCCCGCACGCCCTCGGCCCGCATGCGGGGCAGCAGCTCCCGCAGCGGCGCGGTCTCCCCCCGCTCGGCGCGGTCCGCACGGACCACAGCGGGTTCCACGTGCAACATCAGCGACGTCTCGGTGCGCCCCGCGTGCGCGTCACCGGCGCGGACGGCGAGCGGCCACCAGGCGACGTCCCGCCCCTCCGCACGCAGCCGCGGCACCGCGGCGCGCAGGGCGTCGTAGTTGCCACCATGGCCGTTCACGACCAGCAGCCGGCCGGCCCAGCGGCCGGCCGAGCGCCCGTACTCCACCAGCAGCGCCGTCAGCGCCTCCGTACCGATCGACACCGTGCCCGGGAAGCCCTCGTGCTCCCCGCTGGCCCCGTAGGCGATCGCCGGGGCGAGCAGCGCGCCGTCGATCCCCGGCAGCGCGGCCCGCGCCACCGCCTCCGCCGTCCGGGTGTCGGTCGCCAGCGGCAGGTGGGGTCCGTGCTGCTCGACCGCGCCCAGCGGCACGACGACCAGCGGCCGGTCGGGGAGCTCCGGCCAGGTGGCGTCGCCGAGTGCCCGCCCCGCCCACACCGTCACCGTCCCAGGCTCGCACGACGGCAGACTGGCCCCATGGCTCCCCGTCGCTGCCCCTGCGGAACCGGCCTGCCCTACGCCGGGTGCTGCGGCCCCCGGCACGACGGCTCGGCCCCGGCGGCGACCGCCGAGCAGCTGATGCGCTCGCGGTACAGCGCCTTCGCCGTCGGCGACGCCGGGTACCTGCTCGCCACCTGGCACCCGAGCACCCGGCCGCGGACCCTCGACCTGGACCCCGCGCTGCGCTGGACCGGCCTGGACGTCCTGGCCACCACCGGCGGCGGGCTGCTCGACCGCGCGGGGACGGTGGAGTTCCGCGCGCACTGGCGCTCCGGCGGCGAGGACGGCGACCAGTACGAGGTCAGCCGGTTCGTCCGGGAGGACGGCGCCTGGAGCTACGTCGACGCCGCCTGAGCGCCGCCGCGGCCGGGCCAGGTGTGGGCCGTCCGGTCGCGGGCAACAGAGCAGGCATGACTACCGAGGACACCCGCAAGGTCGCCGAGCTGATCAAGGGGGAGCGGTTCGGCTTCCTCACCACCCTGACGCCCGAGGGCAAGCTGACCAGCCGTCCGATGACGCTGCAGGAGGTCGAGTTCGACGGCGACCTGTGGTTCTTCGCCGAGCGCAGCTCCCACCCGGTGGCCCACATCGCCGCCCAGCCCCAGGTGAACGTCGGCATCGGCTCCGGCGGCACCTGGGTGTCGCTCACCGGGCACGCCCGCGTGGTCGAGGACCTCGCGAAGAAGAAGGAGCTGTGGAACGGCGGCGTCGAGGCCTGGTTCCCCAACGGCCCCGAGGACCCCGAGGTCGTGCTGCTCAAGGTGGAGGGCGACTCCGCGGAGTACTGGGACAGCCCCGGCGGCCGGCTGGCCACCGCGTTCAGCTTCGTGAAGGCCAAGGCGACCGGCGAGCGCATCGACGCCGGCGAGAACAAGAAGGTCGACCTCTAGGGGCCGGCGCTCCTCAGCGCAGGTCGAGCCCGGCCAGCGGCGACTCGTCGCAGGCCTTCGCGGGGGGCAGCGCCGGCATGCCGAGCAGCGTCGGCTGCCCGCGGACCGGACCGGTGTGCGAGTGGTCGATGTGGCTGCGCGGCGCCACCAGCTCGGCGTCGCGGGCGGCCAGCGCCGTCTCCCCGTAGCCCTGCACGCACTCGGGGTCGGGCCCGTCCAGCGGCAGCCCGGTGAAGAACTTCGCGGCCATGCAGCCACCGCGGCAGGCGTCGAAGTGCGCGCACTTCGTGCAGGCGCCGCCGGTCTGCGGGCTGCGCAGGTCGGCGAACAGCTCGGAGGACTGCCAGACCCGCTGGAAGCCGCCCTCGTCGCGGACGTTGCCGGCGAGGAAGTTCTCGTGGATGGCGAACGGGCAGGCGTAGACGTCGCCGACCGGGTCGATCAGGCAGACGACGCGGCCGGCGCCGCACAGGTTCAGCCCTGGCAGCGCCTCGCCGAAGGCCGACAGGTGGAAGAACGAGTCACCGGTCAGGACGCCGTCGCCGTTGGCCAGCAGCCACTGGTAGAGGTCCTTCTGCTGGGCCATCGTGGGGTGCAGCTGGTCCCAGACGTCGGCCCCCCGGCCGGACGGGCGCAGCCGGGTGATCCGCAGCTGGGCGCCGAAGGAGTCGGTGAGCGCCTTGAAGGCGTCCAGCTGCCCGGCGTTCTCCCGGGTCACGACGACGGAGACCTTGACGTCCTTCATCCCGGCCTCGGCCAGGTTCTCCAGCGCCCGGATCGCGGTGGCGTAGGAGCCGGTGCCGCGGACGCGGTCGTTGACCTCGGCGGTGGCGCCGTCCAGGGAGATCTGCACGTCGACGTAGTCGGTGCGGGCCAGCTGCGCAGCGCGGGTCCTGTCCAGCTTGATGCCGTTGGTGGAGAACTTGACGCCGACGTCGTGGCCGATGGCGTAGTCGAGGAGGTGCCAGAAGTCCGGCCGCACGGTCGGCTCACCGCCGCCGACGTTGACGTAGAAGACCTGCATCCGCTGCAGCTCGTCGATGACCGCCTCCGCCTCGGCGGTGGAGAGCTCGCGCGGGTCGCGCCGTCCGGAGGAGGACAGGCAGTGCGCGCACGCCAGGTTGCAGGCGTAGGTGAGCTCCCACGTGAGGCAGATCGGGGCGTCGAGGCCGTACTCGAACTGGTCGATCAGCCGCCCGCCGACCGGGCGCTCGGGCGTGCTCGGACGGGACGGCAGGACGGCGGTCACGCGGGCTCCCGGGGGGTGATCATCTGCGAGCGGGCGAGGTCGGCCAGCGCCTTCACGTACGCGGGGCGCTGGGCCTCGGTCACGCCGCAGGCGGTGAGCGTCGCGGCGGCGGTCGGGTGGTCGGCCAAGGCCTCGACGACGGCGACCAGCTGCTTCGACTTCAGGAAGGACAGCTTCCTGGTGCTGAACGAGTAGACCAGCGCGCCGAAGGGTTCCGGGCGCAGCGCCACCGATGGCGACCTGCGCCAGGGCTGGTCGACGTCGAACGCAGTGCTTCCCGGAGCGGCGGTGGTCACGGTGCGTCGGTCAGTAGACGCCGCACATGCCGTCGATGGAGACCTCCTCGACGAGCGACTCCTCGACGAGGGCCTCCTCGGTCGCCGGGGCCTCGGGGGCAGGGACGTCGGTCTGCGTGGGCTCGGGCATGAGGACCTCCGTGAGTGCGGTCACATCGACCCGGCGGACGTTAGTGACACCCGGTGCCAGGAGCAACCCCGGGGTCCCCCGCCGGCCCGACCGGCAGAATGCGCGCGTGACGGAGACGAGGACGGCGCCGGACGGGCGGGCCCGGGTGGAGCGGGCGGCCCTGGACCTGTTCCGCACGCGGGGGTTCGAGAACGTCACCAGCGACGAGGTGGCCGACTCGGCCGGGATCAGCCGGCGGACCTTCTTCCGCTACTTCGCCACCAAAGCCGACGCGGTCTGGGGCGACTTCGCCGGCCACGTCCGCCGCCTCGAGCAGCTGCTCGACGCGACCGACCCGGCCGCACCGGTGCTCGGCTCGGTCTGCGCCGCCTACGTGGAGGTCAACGACTACCCCGACGAGGAGCTGCCGCTGCTGCGCGAGCGCATGCGGCTGATCCTCACCGAACCCGCGCTCCTGGCGCACAGCCAGCTCCGCTTCGCCGAGATCGACCGCGTCGTCGCCGGGCACGTCGCGGCGCGCCGCGGGGGCTCCCCCACCGCGCTGCTGCCCCGGCTCGTCGCCGCCGGCACGCGGGCCGCGGCCACGACCGCGTTCGAGACCTGGATCGGCGAGGACGGCGCGCCGCTCACCCAGCACCTCCACCTGGCCTTCGCCGAGCTCGCCGGGGGCTTCCCCAGCCTGCGGAGGTGACCCGCGCGGGGCGCGGGACGACGGCCCTGTGGCGTGCGTCTCTCCCCCACCGCTAACGTGGCACTCAGTGCCACCGGCCGTCGCGGCCGGTCCAGCGCCCGGCGCACCCGGGCCGTCGAGGAGGTCCGCATGGCCAGCGCGTGGTTCGAGTCCGTCGCCGAGGCCCAGCGGCGGGCCAAGAAGCGGCTGCCCAAGGGCGTCTACGGCGCCCTGGTCGCCGGCTCCGAGCGCGGCCTGACGCTGGAGGACAACCTCGCGGCCTTCGCCGAGATCGGCTTCGCGCCGCACACCGCGGGCCTGGCGAACGAGCGGAACATGGGCGTGACCGTCATGGGGCAGCCCATGTCGATGCCGGTGCTGATCAGCCCCACCGGCGTGCAGGCGGTGCACCCCGACGGAGAGGTGGCCGTTGCCCGTGCGGCCGCCGCGCGCGGGGTGGCGATGGGGCTCTCCTCCTTCGCCAGCAAGCCCATCGAGGACGTCGTGGCGGCCAACCCGCAGACGTTCTTCCAGATGTACTGGGTGGGCAGCCGCGAGGAGATGCTCGGTCGCATGGAGCGGGCCCGCCGCGCCGGGGCCGTCGGGCTGATCGCGACGCTGGACTGGTCGTTCGCCTACGGCCGCGACTGGGGCAGCCCGTTCATCCCGGAGAAGATCGACCTCCAGGCCGCCCGGCGGTACGCGCCGCAGGTCCTGGTCAAGCCGCGCTGGCTGCTGGACTTCGCCCGCACCGGGCAGATCCCCGACCTCACCGTGCCGAACATGGTGGCCACCCCGGGCGACCCGGCGCCCACCTTCTTCGGCGCGTACGGCATGTGGCAGCAGTCGCCCATGCCCTCCTGGGACGACGTCGCGTGGCTGCGCGAGCAGTGGGACGGGCCGTTCATGCTCAAGGGCGTCATGCGGGTGGACGACGCCAGGCGCGCCGTCGACGCCGGCGTCACCGCCATCTCGGTGTCCAACCACGGCGGCAACAACCTCGACGGCACCCCCGCCTCGCTGCGGGCCCTGCCCGCCGTCGCCGAGGCCGTCGGTGACCAGATCGAGGTCCTCCTCGACGGCGGCATCCGCCGCGGCGGCGACGTCGCCAAGGCGCTCGCCCTGGGCGCGAAGGCGGTCATGATCGGCCGCGCGTACCTGTGGGGCCTCGCGGCCAACGGGCAGGCCGGCGTGGAGAACGTGCTGGACCTGCTGCGCGACGGGCTCGGCTCGGCGATGGTCGGCCTCGGCCGGCCGGACGTGTCGGAGCTCTGCCGCGACGACCTCGTCGTCCCGGCGGACTTCGAGCGGCAGCTCGGCAGCGCCGCCGTCGACAACGCGCTGCTCGGCACCTCGCCCGCGCGGCGGCGCCGCGAGGCCTGAGCCAGGATCCTGACGCGGGCGGCCCGGCCTGCCAGGATGTCGGCGTGACCCAGCCGGTGCGCCCCGAGGACCTGCGCATCTCCGACGCCGAGCGGACGTCGGTGGCGGCGGCGCTGCAGCGCGCCCACGAGGCCGGGCAGCTGGACCTGAACGAGTTCGACCAGCGGGTGCAGGCGGTGTGGGCCTCCCGCACCCGCGGCGACCTCGCCCGGGTCACCGCCGACCTCCCCGCCCTGCCCCCACCGCCAGGTCCGCGCCGGGCGTTCACCGGCGACGACGCCGGCACCGCGATGAAAGTGCTCACCACCATCTGGCTGTGCATCAGCCTGGTGAACCTGGTGCTGTGGGGCATCCTCGAGCTGACGGTGGGCGGGATCCACCCGTGGTGGCTCTACGTGGCCCTGCCGCCGGGGGCGGTGCTCGGGACGCTGTACGCGATCGGCGTCGGCCGGCCGGGCCCCGGCCGCAGCTAGGACCCGGCCGCCGGCGTCAGCGGCCCAGCAGGCCGCCCAGCCCGCCACCCCCGCCCAGCTTCTTCACCAGGTCCATCGGGTCGATCCCGAACTTCTGCAGCAGCCCGGCGTCGCGCTCGGTGTCCACCTGCCCGGGGAGCTCCTGGTCGGCCTGCTGGGCCTTGTCGTGGTCACCCTGCGAGCGCAGCAGCTCGAGGATCTGTGCCTTGTCGATGTTCATGGCCGGGCGGTACCCCCTACCGGGCGGATGACGCGCTCGGGGCGGGTCGGGCTACCCGGCGGCCGGGTCCAGCAGCGCCGCCCGCCGGCGCAGCCGGAGCAGGAGGTAGCGGTGCGCGGCGGCGAACGCGGCCCACGATGCGGCGCCCACCCACCACCACGCGGACCCGGTGACGGCCAGGGCCGCCGCCAGAGCCGTCATGAGGAGGAGGAACGCCGGCCCCCAGCGGCGCTGACGCTCCAGTGGCTCCAGCTGGGCCAGGGCGAGCTGGTGGGCCGCCCCCCGCACATCCGGATCGGCCGGGACCGGGCCCCGGGACGCCGCCCGCCGCACCCGCCGGGACAGGCCCTCCGGCGACCGCGCGGCGGCCTCGCGCACACCCCGGTTCTGCCGGTGGGTGACCGGCCCCATGATCGCACCGAAGAACAGGCCCATCAGTCCGCCGTAGACCAGCGCCTCGGCCCAGCTCTCTGCCTCGCCGAGCCGCATGTAGAGCACCCAGAACAGCCCGAACAGGCCGCCGGTGACCACCGACAGAACCCAGACCGGAGCGTTCAGCAGGCGTTCACGCATGCGGCCATGTTGCGGGCCGACCGGCTTGGTCGCGGCACCGTTCACCCGCTCGCGTGATCAGCGGGCGGCGGCCACGATCCGGTCCGGCCGGATCTCCACCGCCGAGGCGCCGCCCAGCCAGCGGCGCAGCGTGCCGCCCGGGTCCTCGATCCGGACCTCCGCGCCGTCGGCCCGGCGGACCCGTAGGTCAGCCGTCAGCTGCACCGCGCCGGGCCCGAGGACGTCGTCCAGCCGGCACGGGCGACCGTCGACGAGCACGTCGGGCTGCGGCACCAGCCGGCCGGCCAGTCGCCGGCCGGCCCGGCCGCGGCGGTCGACCAGCGGGCCGCGGCGCAGCGGCGGCGTCCGGCTGTCGGTGGCCAGCCCGGCGACGGCCGGGATCCCGCGGACGGCGGCGAGCACGCCCCGGCGCAGGACGGCGCCACCCCGGCCGCCCCCGGTCATCAGCCGCCCCAGCAGCAGGGCCACCCGGATCAGCGCGCGGGCGTGCGGTTCCCGCTCGGCGCGGTAGGTGTCCAGCAGCTCCTCGCCGGCCTCCCCCGCGAGGACGGCGGCCAGCTTCCAGGCCAGCTGGTGCACGTCGCGCAGGCCCAGCCCGAGGCCCTGGCCGACGAAGGGAGGCGTGAGGTGCGCGGCGTCGCCGGCCAGCAGCACCCGCCCGTCCCGCCACCGGTCGGCCAGCTGCGCCCGGAACGTGTACTCGACGGCGCGGAGCACCTCGACACCGCCGGCGGCGGGGACGACGGGCGCCAGCAGGCGGGCCAGGCTCGCCGGCTCGGCCAGCTCCGCGGCGGACTCCCCCGGCGCCAGCCGGAACTCCCAGCGGTACCGGTCGCCGGTCACCGGCATCGACGTCGCGGCGCGGCGCGGGTCGCAGATCTGCGAGACACCCGGCCACAACGGCAGCGGCTCGGCCGAGCGGACGTCGACGACCAGCCAGCGGTCGGCCGGACCGAGATCCCGCATCCGGCCGCCGATCAGCCGGCGCACGGTGCTGTTCGCGCCGTCGCAGCCGAGCACGGCCGCCGCGCGGACGGACCGGTCCGCCCCGCCCTCCCGGTCCACGGCGACGACGGTCACCCCCTCGCCCCCGGCTCCCAGGCCGGTCACCTCCACCCCCCGCTCCAGCGCGATCCCCGGCGTCGCCGCCACCGCGCGGGCGAGCACGGCCTCCAGGTCGGGCTGGTGGACGAACGAGCCCTGCGGCCAGCCGTTGGTGCCGGCACCGGGCGCGCGCCGGAACTCCGCCAGCACCCGCTGCGCGCCGTCGAGCAGCCGCAACCCGGCCATCGGCCGGCACACCGCAGCCACCTCGTCGGCCACGCCGGCCGCCTGCAGGACGCGGAAGACCTCGTCGTCCAGGTGCACGGCCCGCGGCAGCGGATACGGGTCCCGGTGCCGCTCCAGGACGACGACCGGCAGCCCCCGCCGCGCGAGCAGCATCGCCGCCGTGAGCCCGACCGGCCCGGCGCCGACGACGACGACCGGGGCGGGGGGCACCGGCCCAGTGTGCTCGCCGGCGGTCCATGGCCGGCGACGGCGGGGCAGCAGCAACGTTGCACTGCCCTTCCCCCGGTGTGGTCCAGGTCATAGCGTGCGCGGCAGCCCTGCGTGCCCCGCGCACGGTGCGGACGGCCCTCGACGACGAGGGCGACGAGGAGGTTCCTGTGCCCGTGAACACCCGCGGCGCGATCATGCGCTCCGCCCCCGGCCAGTGGGAGATCACCGACCTGGTCGTCGACGACCCGCGCACCGGGGAGCTCCAGGTCAAGCTGGCCGCCTCCGGGCTGTGCCACTCCGACGACCACATCGCGACCGGCGACATCCCGGTCGGGCACTACCCGTTCCTCGGGGGCCACGAGGGTGCCGGCGTGGTCACCGCCGTGGGCCCGAACACCCCCGGCTTCGCCGAGGGCGACCACGTGGTGTTCTCCTTCCTCCCCGGCTGCGGCCGCTGCCGGTACTGCGCCAACGGCCAGCAGTACATCTGCGACTCGGGCGCCAACCTGCTCATGGGCTCCCGCTGGGACGACGCGGAGAGCTTCCGCGTCCAGACCTCCGACGGCACCGACGTGGGCCAGATGTGCGGGCTGGGCACCTTCGCCGAGGTGACGACGGTCGACGTCCGCTCCACGGTCAAGATCCCGGAGGAGATCCCGCTCGACGTCGCCTGCCTGGTCGGCTGCGGGGTCGGCACCGGCTGGGGCACCGCCGTGCAGGCCGGCGAGGTGCGGGCCGGCGACACGGTCATCGTCATGGGCGTCGGCGGCATCGGGATCAACGCCGTCCAGGGCGCGGCGCACGCCGGCGCCAGCCACGTCATCGCCGTCGACCCGGTGGACTTCAAGCGGGAGAAGGCGATGGAGCTGGGGGCGACGCACGCCTTCGCGAGCATCGAGGAGGCGGCCGAGTTCGGCCGGAGCGTCACCAACGGCCAGGGCGCGGACAAGGTGCTGATCACCGTCGGCGTGCTGAAGGGCGAGCACGTCGCCCAGGGCGTCGAGGCGCTCGGCAAGGGCGGCCGGGTGGTCATCACCGGCCTCGGCGACCTCACCGACGTCGGCATCCCGATCAACCCGAGCATGCTGGCGCTGTTCACCAAGGAGATCCGCGGGGCGCTGTTCGGCGACCAGAACCCCAGCGCGGACATGCTCAAGATGCTGCGCCTCTACCAGGAGGGCGCCATCAAGCTCGACGAGCTGATCACCAAGCGGTACAAGCTCGACGACATCAACCAGGGCTACGAGGACCTGCACGCCGGCAAGAACCTGCGCGGCGTCATCGTCTACGACTGAGCCCCGCGCTCGGCCCCCTGATGATCAGGTCACCTGATCATCAGGGGTCCTGGCTCGGCGTCGACCGTGAGCCAGGACCACACCAGGTGAGCCAGGACGACGGGAGCTGAGCCAGGACGTGGCACCGTGCGGAGCAGGACCGTGACCAGCGTGCGCACCGCCGCCCACCTCGACGTCGCCGGCATGGTGCGGGTGGCCCGCCAGCGGGTGGTGGACCGCCTGCGGGAGGCCGAGGTGGTGGCCGCGGCGCTCTCGGCCGGCCGCAACATCGTGCTGGAGGGCCCGCCCGGCACCGGCAAGACCACGCTGCTGCGCGCGCTGGCCGACGGCGCCGGCGTCCCCCTGGTGCTGGTCGAGGGCAACGCGGAGCTGACCCCCACCCGGCTGGTCGGCCACCACGACGCCTCCCGCGTGCTCACCGAGGACTACCGGCCCGAGAACTTCGTGCCCGGGCCGCTCACCCGGGCCATGACCGAGGGTGCGCTGCTCTACGTCGAGGAGTTCAACCGGGTCCCCGAGGAGACGATGAACGTCCTGCTCGGGGTGCTCTCCGAGCGGGAGATGCACGTGCCCCGGTACGGCCGGGTGGCGGCGCGGCCCACGTTCCGGCTGGTCGCGGCGATGAACCCGTTCGACGCGGTGGGCACCGCGCGGGTCACGCCGGCGCTCTACGACCGCTCCTGCCGGGTCGCCATGGCCTACCAGGACGAGGACGCCGAGCTGCGGGTCGTCGAGGCGGGAACCGGCGGGGAGGCGGCGCTGGTGGCCCGGGCGGTGCGCGCGGTGCGGATCACCCGCGACCACCCCGAGCTGCGCATCGGCGCCTCCGTCCGAGGGGCGATCGACACGGTGCTCATCGCCGTGGAGCTCGGTGCGGTCCGGGAGACCCCCGCCCTGGAGGAGGCCACCGGGCTCGACGCCGCGCTCGCCGCGCTCACCGGCAAGGTGACCCGCGGCGACGGGGTGTCCCGTCCGGTCGAGGACGTCGTCGCCGACATCTGGCGCCGGGCCGGTGAGGAGCTGGGAAAAGCCTGACGCCCGGGGGGAGCTCGCCCGGGCCGCTCCCCGCGCCGGCGCCGTCCGGCGACCGACCGGCAGCGGGGCCGCCGCGGGTCGTCGAGGATCCCGAGCAGGTCGAGGAGCTGCTGCGCGCGCAGGGCGCGCGCCGGTCCAGCCGGGACCAGCTGTCGCGGAGCAATCCGGACTTCGACGCCGTCTCCCCGGAGGCCGGCGCCCTGGACGCCGAGGCCGTGGCCGATCTGGCCGCCCGCGATCCCGACGCCGCCGCCCGGGTGCTCGCCGCGGCGGCCCGCGCGTTCGACCCGCGGCTGCGCGCGGCCGCGCGGACGCTGGCGGCCCGGCTGCCCCTGGGCACGCCGCGCACCGGCACCCCCGAACGTGCCGGCACCAGCCGGGTGGTCACCCGGCGCGACCCGGCCGGCTCCGACGTCGACCTCGACGCGACGCTCGCCGCGCGGGGTGCCGAGCCGCGGTGGCGCGCCGAGCACCTGCACACGCGGGGCTGGCGGTCCACCGGCCGCGCGGTCGTCCTGCTCGTCGACGCGTCGGGGTCCGTGGCCGGCGACGAGCTGGCCGCCGCGGTGCTCACCGCCGCGGCGCTGGTGCAGCGGATGCGGCCGGGCGACGAGCTCGGCGTCGTGGCCTTCTGGTCGCGGGCCGTGGTGCTGCGCCCGCTGTCGGCCGATCCGCGGGTGGACGTCGTCGTCGACCGGCTGTGCGACCTCCGGGGCGGTGGCACCACCGACCTGGAGCTGGCGCTGCGGACGGCGGCGGCCCAGCTCGCGCGCTCGCGCGCCGCCGACCGGCAGGTGCTGCTGCTCTCCGACGGGGTCGCGACCGACAGCCCCGACCCGGTGGACGCCGCATCGTCGCTGGCCCGCGTGCCGGCGCGGCTCCAGGTGCTCGCGCTGTCCGGGGAGGAGGAGGCGATGAGCTCGTGCGCTGCGCTGGCGGCCGCCGGCGGAGGCGCCGTGGCCGCGCTGCACCGGCCCTCGCAGGCCCCGGCGGCCGTTCGCGAGCTGATCGGCTGACCGGCCGGCCGGGCGCCCCCAGTGGGAGCGGTCGGCCGGCCGGGACGGCTCAGCCGCCGAGGTCGTTCAGGTCCAACGGGTCCGCCGGCGCGGCGATCTCGACCTCCTGGCCGAAGTCGCTGAACTCGACCGTGGCCGGGGCGTCGCCCTTGTCCTCGATCACCAGCGGGTAGGGGTTCTCCTCGTCGTCGGCGACGGTGAGCGTGCTGCCGTCGGCCTGGGTGACGACGACCACCGGCTCGCCGTCGAGCTCGTCGGTGGTCACCTCGCCCTCCACCTGGTCGCTCCCGGAGGCGCGCAGCTCGTCGACGAGGCCGGAGAGCGTCAGCGCGCCGAAGGAGCTGGCCGCCTCGGCGGGCATGAGCACCCACTGGCCCTCCAGCTGGGCGGCGAACTCGGCCGGCATGCCGAACGAGGCCCAGAAGTCGGCCGGCGCCATCACGTAGGCGGTGCCGCCGACGTACACCAGCTCGACGGTGACGCCGTCCATGACGATGGAGCCCTGGGCGTCCTCGCCCTGCAGCTGGAGGTCGAGCTCCTGGGTGGTGCCGGCCTCCTCGATGGAGCCGGTGACGTGCGCGGCGCCGGCACCCTCGAGCGCGGTGAACGCGGCGTCGACGATCTCGGCGGCGTCCTTCTCCGCCAGCGCGCTGGTGCTCTCCTCGGCCGAGCCGGTCTGCGCCGGGTTGCCGATCGAGTCGGAGCCGCCGCAGCCGGCCAGCAGCACGGCTGCCGTCCCGATGACGGCACAACGTCGAATGCGCATGTTTCCCCTCGGAATCTGCGGGACCGGCGGCCCCACTCGGCGCCATGGTGCAGGGCAGGGGTCCGGCGACCGCACACCGCTCCCGGCGTGTTGGGCGATCAGCTGCCCCTCCGGTGCGGGAGGAGGGGCCGGACGACGCCCGCCACGGCCGGGTCCAGCCGCACCGGCGACCGCAGCACGGCGGGCCCGAGGCGCAGCACGCCGTCGGAGAGGGTCGCGCAGCGCACCCCGGCGCGGCCCCGCAGGCCGCGGTGCGCCCCCGGGGCCAGGACCGTGTCCATCCAGGCGCAGGGGTTCGCCGGGCGGCCGCCGCGCAGCCGCACCGCGCCCGCCCCGCAGTCGAGCTCGAACTCGGTCCCGCGCAGGGCCTCGACCTCCGCGCCGCGCAGCACCACGTTGCGCCGGGGAAGCAGCGGATCCAACGGACCCGCCGCGAGCTCCTCGGCGAGCGCCTCCAGCGACTCGACGGCCAGGACCGTCACCTGGGCGTCCCGGTGCGCGGGCCGGCCCGCGTAGCGGTCGCCGACGATGCCGACGCCGGCCCGGACCACCAGCTGCTCCCGGCGGTCGGCGCCCTGCTCCGGGATCGCCGTCCCCGGACGTCCGTCGTAGCGGTGCTCCGGCGAGGCGAGCAGGGCGACGACCTCCACGTGGTGGGAGAAGGTCACCGCTCCGCGGTCCGGTGGATGGGGCCGGCGGTCGCGGCCAGCCGCTGCCCCGTGCCGCCCCAACGGCCCTGGATGATCTCCGCCGCGATCGACACCGCCGTCTCCTCCGGGGTGCGGGCGCCGAGGTCCAGGCCGATCGGCGAGGAGAGGCGGGCGATCTCCTCCTGGCTCAGACCTGCTTCGGTCAGCCGCGCCAGCCGTTCGTCGTGGGTGCGCCGCGAGCCCATCGCGCCCACGTAGGCGACCGGCGCGCGGAGCGCCACCTCCAGCAGCGGGACGTCGAACTTGGGGTCGTGGGTGAGCACGCACAGCACCGTGCGCTCGTCGATCCGGCCGGCGTCCAACTCGGCCTGCAGGTACCGGTGCGGCCACTCGACCACGACCTCGTGCGCCTCCGGGAAGCGCTTGGGGGTGGCGAAGACCGGGCGGGCGTCGCACACGGTCACCCGGTAGCCGAGGAACGCCCCGACCCGCGCCACGGCGGCGGCGAAGTCGATCGCACCGAAGACCACCATCCGGGCCGCGGGCGCGAAGCTGTTGACGAACAGGGTGAGGTCGTCGCCGCGCCGCTCGCCGTCGTGCCCGACGTGCAGCAGGCCGGTGCGCCCGGCGGCGAGCATGCCGCGGGCGTCGTCGGCGACGGCGTCGTCCAGCCGCTGCGAGCCGAGCGACCCGGCGGCGCGGTCGGGCCAGAGCACCCGGCGCCGGCCCAGCCGGTCGCCCGGGCCGGCCACCACGGTGACGACGGCGACCGGCTCGTGCCGGCCCACCGAGGCCGCGACCTCACCCAGCTCCGGGAAGGACTCGCGGGAGACCGACTCCACGAAGACGTCGAGGATCCCGCCGCAGGTCAGCCCGACGGCGAAGGCGTCGTCGTCGCTGACCCCGTAGCGGCGCAGCGTCGGCTCACCGGTGTCGACGGCGTCCCTGGCCTCCTCGTACACCGCGCCCTCGACGCAGCCGCCGGAGACGCTGCCCACCGCCGTGCCGTCCGGGCCGACGAGCATCGACGCCCCCGCGGGCCGCGGCGCCGAGCGCCAGGTGCCCACCACCGTGCCGACGCCGACGGTCTCGCCCGCCTGCCACCAGCCGACCAGCTCGTCGAGCACGTCACGCATGCGAGATCACTCCTGACAGCTCCTCGAAGGCGGCCATGCTGTGGCCGGCCACGAAGTGGTCCACCGACGGCAGCGCCGCCTGCATGCCGCCGGTCAGCGGCTCGTACCCCGCCCGTCCCTTGTGCGGGTTCACCCACACCACGGCGTGCGCCAGGCGCCGCAGCCGGGCCATCTGCGCGGCGAGCAGGTCGGTGCTGCCGCGCTCCCAGCCGTCGCTGCAGACGACGACCACCGCGCCGCGGGCGGTGCCGCGCTGCCCCCACCGGTCGAGGAAGGCCTTGAGCACCTCGCCCAGCCGGGTGCCGCCGGACCAGTCGGGGATCGCCTGCCCCCCGGCGACCAGCGCCCGGTCGGGGTCGCGCAGCCGCAGCTCACGGGTGACCCGCGTCAGCCGGGTCCCGATCGTGAACACCTCGGTCGATCCCGGGCGGGCCCGGACCGCCGCGTGCGCGAACCGCAGCAGCGCGTCGGCGTAGGGCGTCATCGAGCCCGAGACGTCGACCAGCAGCACCACCCGGCGGGGCCGCGGGCGGGCCCGGCGGTGCCGCAGCCGGCTCACCTCACCGCCGTCGCGCAGCGCCTGGCGGACCGTGCGCCCGGGGTGCACCGAGCCGTGCGCCGCCGGACGCCGGCGGCGGGCGGGCCGCATGGGTGTGGCCGGCAGGAGCAGGGCGAACAGCCGGCGCAGGTGCGCCCGCTCGGCGTCGGTCAGCCCGGCGACGTCCCGGTGCCGCAGCACCTCGTCGGCGCTGGCCCGCGCCGCCACGTCCGGGGTCTCGCCGTCGTCGTCGCCCTCCCCGGCGCCGCCGTCCAGCGGGGCGCTCGCCGCGAGCCGCACCTCCGGGCGGCCCGCGGGGCGGGGCAGCCGCGCCCGCCGCCCGGAGAACCAGGCGACGAAGGCGGCGTCGTAGCGGTCGAGGTCGTCGGGGCCGGAGCACAGGGTGAGCCGGCCGGCCCAGTAGACGGCCGAGGGGTCGAGCACGTCGAGGTGGCCGATCGCGGCGAGCATCGCCTCGACCCGGTCGGGGCCGGCGGCCACCCCGGCGTGCCGCAGCGTGCGGGCGAAGCCCAGCACGGTGTCGACGACGTCCCGCAGTGGTCCCTCCTCAGCCACGTCCCCCTGGGCATAGGAAGCTTTACCTGCGTCCTGGCGCTGGATCACGGGGGTAAAGCTTCCTTTGCCTGAGACATGACCCTCCTCAGCCACCGGTCAGCGCCTCCGCGGGCAGGCCGCGCACCCGCTCGGTGTCCTCCCGGTACTTGAGCACCGCGCCGAGGGTGCGGGCGGCGAGGTCGGGGTCGAGCTCGCGGGCGCCGAGGGTGTGCAGCGCCGTCGCCCAGTCCATCGCCTCGGCGATGCCGGGCGGCTTGAGCAGGTCGAGGGTGCGCAGGTTGGCCGTCGCCCGGGCGACCTGCCGGGCCAGCTGCTCGGTGACCTCGGGCAGCCGGCGGCGCAGGATCGCCACCTCGCGGTCGAAGTCGGGGTGGGCGAGCCAGTGGTAGAGGCAGCGGCGCTTGAGCGCGTCGTGCACCTCGCGGGTGCGGTTGGACGTGAGCACCACCAGCGGCGGTGTCTCGGCGCGCACCGTGCCCAGCTCCGGGATGGAGATGGTGAAGTCGCTGAGCACCTCGAGCAGGAAGGCCTCGAACTCGTCGTCGGCGCGGTCCACCTCGTCGATCAGCAGCACGCTCGGCGAGTCCTCCAGCGCCTGGAGCAGCGGGCGGGCGAGGAGGAAGCGCCGGTCGTAGAGGGAGGCCTCCAGCCGGGCCGGGTCGTCGGCGGCGTGCGCGGCCTCCGCGGCGCGCAGGTGCAGCAGCTGGCGGCCGAAGTCCCAGTCGTAGAGGGCCTGGCTGGCCTCGAGGCCCTCGTAGCACTGCAGCCGGTAGATCGGCCGGCCGGTGATCTGCGCCAGGGCGTGGGCCAGCGCGGTCTTGCCGACGCCGGCCTCGCCCTCGAGGAACAGCGGCCGGTGCATCACCAGCGCGAGGTAGGCGGCGGTCGCCAGCCCCTGGTCGGGCAGGTAGCCGGTGCCCTCCAGCGCCGCGGCCAGCGCGTCGGGGTCGGCCGGCAGGCCGGAGGTGGTCTGGCTCACGAGGTGCAGCATCCCACCCGCCGGGCGCTCCGGGGCAGGCCCCGGCCGGCCGGACCGCCGGAGGGCAAGATGGCCGCATGGCCGACGCCGCTTCAACCGACGACCTCGCCCTGGGCGACGACCTGCGGGCGTTCGTGGACGCCTCGCCGTCCCCCGCGCACGCGGTCGCCGAGCTGGTGCGCCGGCTGCGTGCCGCCGGCTTCACCGAGCTGGCCGAGGCCGACCCGTGGGCGCCGGCGCCCGGCGGCCGGCACTTCGTCGTCCGGCACGGCAGCCTGGTCGCCTTCCGGCTGGGCAACGCGCCGCTGGCCGAGTCGGGGCTGCGGCTGGTCGGCGCGCACACCGACTCGCCCACCTTCAAGGTGCGGCCGCGCCACGACGTCCGGCAGTCGGGGTACCAGCTGGTCGGCGTGGAGCCCTACGGCGGCGGTCTCTGGCACACCTGGCTGGACCGCGAGCTCACCGTGGCCGGGCGGCTGGTGCTGCGCGGCGGCGCCCCCACCGAGCCCCGCACCACCCTGGTCCGGCTGCCCGGCGCCCCGCTGCGGCTGCCCTCGCTGGCGATCCACCTCGACCGCTCGGTGCGCGAGGGGCTGACGCTGGACCCCCAGCGCCACCTCGTCCCGGTCTGGTCGCGCGACCTGGGCGACGAGCCCGGCCTGATGGCCGCCCTGGCGGAGACGGCGGGGGTCGACGCCGACGACGTCGTCGGGCACGACCTGGTGCTCGCCGACACGCAGCCGGCCGGCCGGGCCGGGGCCGACGGCACCTGGGTGGCCGCCCCGCGGCTGGACGACCTGGCGTGCTGCCACTCCGGGCTGCTCGCCCTGCTCGGGGCGACCGCCGGCGAGCGCACCCAGCTCCTGGTCTGCAACGACCACGAGGAGGTGGGCAGCGGGTCCATGTCCGGCGCCCGGGGCAGTCTGCTGGAGGACGTGGTCCGGCGGCTCGCCGCCGCCACCGGTGCCGACGACCCGCAGGCGGCGCACCGCGCGCTCGCCCGGTCGGTGCTGGTGTCGGCCGACATGGCGCATGCCGTCCACCCGAACCGGGGCGACCGGCACGAGCCGGCGCACCAGCCGCAGCTCGGCGGCGGCCCGGTGCTGAAGGTCAACGCGAACCAGGCCTACGCCACCGACGCCGCCTCCGGCGGCTGGTTCACCGACCGGTGCACCGAGGCCGGCGTGCCGGTGCAGACCTTCGTCACCCGCGCCGACCTGCCCTGTGGCAGCACGATCGGCCCGCTGACGGCGACGCGGCTGGGCGTGGCGACCGTCGACGTCGGGGCGCCGATGCTGGCCATGCACTCCTGCCGCGAGCTGGCCTCCGCGCTCGACGTCCCGCTGATGGTCGGCGCGCTCACCGCCTGCCTGGAGAGTTGAGCCGACCGGTTCCCGCGGCGACGGCCCCGGAGCCGAGGAAGAGGCCGACGGCGATCAGGACCGCACCGACCACGAACAGACCGGTGTCGTCCTGGCCGGCGGCGGCCACCGTCCAGCAGACGGTGAACGGCACGGTGACCAGCGCGGCGGCGACCACCGCGCGCAGCGCCCACCCGGCCAGGGCCGCCGCGACCAGCAGCGTCAGCACGGACCCGACCACCTGCCAGGCCCGGTACGGACCGGCCGGGTCACCGGTCGCCGGGTCCAGGTAGTACTCCTGGTCCCAGGCCAGCCACGCCGCCCAGGCGACCACGCTGAGCACGACGGTGAGGACGGCGACGAGCTGCCGTGGTGGGACGCGCACGTTCCGGAGGATAGGGAGTCCCCGGAGCGACCGCGGTCAGGGACGACGGCGGCGGCCGCCCGGGAGGGACTCCCAGGCGGCCGCCGTCGTGTCGAGGTCCCGGCCAGGCCGGGAGGCGGTCAGTTCCGCCGGTTCGGGTCCACGCCCTCGGCCTCGATCTCTTCCTTGCGCACGGTCTCGTTGACGGTGACGTTCTCGGTCACCGACTCCTTGCCGAGGCTGACGCGCTCGACCGGCACGGCTTCCTTCTCCACGACCGGGCGCTCGCTGCGGAGGGTCACCTCGTGCTCCTCCTCGCTGATCGCGGGGCCGTCCATGGCGCGGCCGGCGTTGGCCTCGGTGATCGGCTCACGCTGCAGGGTGACCTCTTCGTGGGTCACCGGGACGGTCTCGGTCACGTTCTCGCTGACCACGTACTTCCGCAGCCGGGCCTTGCGCTCGCCCTCGTTGGTCGTACCGACGACCAGGCGCTCCTCGGACCGCGTCATGGCGTCGTCGGTGTTGGGGCCGGAGGTGTCGTGACCCACGGTGCCCCGCGTCTCGGCCATGCCGGCGGTCTCGGTCCGGCCGGTCGTCTCGGTCATGCCGGCGGTCTCGGTCCGGCCGGTCGTCTCGGTCATCCCCACGGTGGTGTCCGTGGTGCCGGTGCCCAGGCCGTAGTAGCGGTAGAGCTCCTGCTCCTCCGCCGGCGACAGGTGCCCGTCGGCGTCGATCTTCGGGGCGTCCTTGACCCGGTCCTTGCTCACGGCGACGCGGACGCCGTCGTTGGTCAGGTCGGCGTCCCGGATCGGTACGAAGGACTCCTTGGTGCCGAACATGCCGGTCTTCACGGTGACCCACTCGGGCTGGCCGGTCTCGTCGTCGAGGTAGACCTCGGAGGCCGACCCGATCTTCTGACCCTCGGTGTCGTACACGTCCTGGCCGATCACTCGGCTGATGGTCTCGGTGCCGATCATGTCTTGTCGCTCCTATCCAGACTCGGGATTGGTTCGTCGCAGAGATGGGTGACCGAGATCAGGAGCAGCAAACGACGCCGCTCCGATCGTCACGGTCGCGCAACGGATCCGTTCCCCGGTCTTGCGCATCGGGATGGCCCGTGCCTGAGGACATCTCCCCAGGTCACAGGCGTACGGGCGGCCGTCCCGGACGACCGGGCAGGGCGGCTGCACCCGCCGTATCGGCCGTCACGCTCCGCAGTTCCGCCCTGCCCGGGCGTGTCGCCACCGCCGGTGCCGGGCGCTCGTCGACACGCGGCTCGGCGCGTCGTCCACGGCTGCGGCCAGGTCGTGCCGAGCATGGAGGGATGCCGCCCCGCTCGCCGTACGACAACCTGGTGCACCCCCGGACCGTGAAGAAGCCGGCTCCGCAGGTCGAGGCCGAGAAGGACCTCGTCGTGGAGGACCCCAGCTCCGGGTTCGTCGGTGCCGTGGTCCGCTGCGAGAAGGACGTCGTGCACCTCGAGGACCGGCACGGCCGGGTCCGCGGCTACCCGCTGGGCCCCGGGTTCTGGGTCGAGGGCCGGCCGGTCGTGCTGGTGCGGCCGAAGGCGGCCGCGCCGGCGATGCCCACACGCAGCGCCTCGGGGTCCACCTTCGTCGCCGGCGCCCGCGCCCGGGTGGCCCGCGAGGGTCGCATCTACGTCGAGGGCAAGCACGACGCCGAACTGGTCGAGAAGGTCTGGGGCCACGACCTGCGGATCGAGGGCGTCGTCGTCGAGCCGCTGCACGGCGTCGACGACCTGCCCGGCATCGTCCGCGACTTCAAGCCGTCGTCCGGACGCCGGCTCGGCGTGCTCGTCGACCACCTCGTGACCGGCTCCAAGGAGTCCCGGATCGCCGCGCAGATCACCGGCGACCACGCGCTCGTCGTCGGCCACCCCTTCATCGACATCTGGCAGGCGGTGAAGCCCTCGGTCGTCGGGATCAAGGCCTGGCCCACGGTGCCCAAGGGCGAGGACTGGAAGACCGGCGTCTGCAAGCGGCTGGGCTGGGAGGACGACACCGGCTACGTGTGGGCCCAGCGCATCCTCGCCCGCGTGAAGGTCTGGACCGACCTCGAGCCCACCCTCATCGGCCGCGTCGAAGAACTGATCGACTTCGTGACGACAACACCGTGATGCTCCGCATCACACCGCGGCCAGGTGCCGTCCCCCCGCTGCCCTGAGCCCATCCGTCGCACCTGCCCGGAACCCTCCGGGCCCCACTCGGCACGACAACACCGTGATGCTCCGCATCACACCGCGGCCAGGTGCCGTCCCCCCGCTGCCCTGAGCCCATCCGTCGCACCTGCCCGGAACCCTCCGGGCCCCACTCGGCACGACCCTTCCCAGGTGCTCATCCGTCGAGACGCGACACCATCGGGAGCCGGGACCGGACGACCAGCCCGGTGACGGCGACGGCCAGCAGCGGCACCGCCACGCCCACGCCGGCCAGGAGCAGCCACGGGATGTCGATCAGCGGCCGCGCGCCCGCCCCGAAGTCGGTGCTGGTCAACGGATAGGCGACGGCGATGCCCGGCCCCGCGCCCACCAGCAGGCCGAGCAGCGCGCCGCCGACGCCGATGACCGCCGCCGAGCCCATCGCGATGAGCCGGCGGGTGCGGGGCGCGGCCCCGATCGCCGCGAGCGTGGCCAGGTCGGGCCGCGAGTCCGCGAGCGCGAGGCCGGTGGCGGTCAGCGTGGCCACGAGCACGAGCACGCCGCCCACGGCGAACAGCAGCAGCCGGCCGATCGCCAGGCCGTCGGTCCAGCCCCGCTCGACGTAGACGTACGCCTGCGCCGACACCGTGCGCACCGCCTCGGCCAGTCGCTGCTCCGCCGCCGGGGTGACCGGCGCCTCCGGGCCGCCGATCACCAGCGAGGTCGTCGTCACCGGGACGGGCAGCCGGTCCGCCAGCACCGGGGGCACCACGACCAGCGACGGCACCTGGAGCTCCGCGCCTGGCGAGACCGCGATCTCGGTGGCCGGCAGCGCGGACCGCCCGAGGATCTCGTCGGAACTACCGTTCCACGTGGAACCCAGCAGCGTCACCTCGCCCGCCGCGTCCACCGCGCCGCTGCCGAACACCACCGCACGCTCCGCCCGGAGGGCCGCGGTCACCTCCTCGCGCCACGCGCCGGGCACCGCCGCGGCCACCGTGTCGGCGTCGGCCACCACGACCTCGCCGCCGAACGTCGGCCGCAGCCAGCCCACGTCCTCGGGGAACCAGGAGCACTCTGCCGGCCCGCCGGTGCAGCCGGCCCGGACCGGCCACAGCGAGCGAGGCTGGTCCTCGACGTGGGCGACGGACCCGATCCGGCCGACCGGATGACCGGGCAGCTGCTCGGCCACGATCCCCTCGACGGCCGCCCAGCCCTCCTCGCCGGCCTGGAAGAGGGTCACCACGGCCGCGCCCATCGGCGCCTGGGCGACGTAGTCGCGGCGGTCCTGGGTGCTGTCGCTCTGGCTGCCGATGGCCATCGTCGTCACCGCGGCGACGGTGGCCATGACGGCGGCGACGGCCGAGGCGGTGCGGGTCCGGTTGCGGGTGGCGTCCCGGACCGCGATCAGCCCCGCGGCCGGCAGCCACCGGGCCAGCGGGGCCAGCAGCCCGACCAGCCAAGGCGTCGCCGCGACGGCGCCCAGGACGAGCAGCACCGCGCCGGCGGCCACGCCGAACTCGTTCCCCTGCGCGCCCAGCACGGTGAGCACCGCGCCTGCCGCGACGGCGCACAGCCCGACGACCGGCAGCCGCCAGGAGGTGCGCACCTGCCCCCGGCGTCCGCCGAGCGCGGGGACGACATCGGTGCGGGCCGCCTGCCGTGCCGGGACGGCGGAGGCGGCGAGGCCCGCGAGCAGCCCGGTGGCGACCACGGCCAGGACGTCGAGCGGCGCGACGTCGAACGGGCCGAACCGCACGTCGGCCCGGTCGGCGACCAGCGGGAGCGCCAGCCACGCCAGGCCGACGCCCAGCAGCGCGCCACCGGTCGCCGCCCCGCCGCCGAGCACCACGCCCGAGGCCAGCACGGTCCGCCGCAGGTCCGCTGGGCTCCCACCGGCCGCCGCCAGCAGGGCGAGGTCGCGCCGCTGCCGCCGCAGGCCGACCGCGAACGCCGGCCCGGCGAGCAGCACCACCTCGAGCAGGATGCCGACCACGACCAGCGCGAGCACGGCCATCTCGGCGGTGTTCGGGCCGCTCGCCGCGACGTCCGACCGGTACTCCTCCTCGGCGGGCGGATCGGCCACCACGGCCCGCGAGACGACGGCGAGGCCCGCGTCGTTGAGGGCGCGCACGGCCGGCCACTCCAGCTCGCCGGGGACGGAGACGTAGAACTCGCTGGCAGGCGAGCGCAGCAGGTCGGCCGACCCCGGCGCCACGACGAGGAAGTCGTCGCGCCCGCCGGCGCCCGGGGCCACGATCCCGACCACGGTCAGGGGGACGTCCTCGGCAGTGACCTCGAGGGTGCCGCCGAGCGCGACGCCGGCGCGCTCGGCCACCGCGCCGCTCACCGCGACCTCGTCGGCCGCCGCCGGGACGCGCCCCTCGACGACCTCGACGGCGCCCTCCCGGATCGGCCGGCCGAGGTCGTCGGCGTAGGCGGTGTCGTCGGCGTAGCCGGCCCCGGTCCGGTAGGCGAGGCGGCCGGCGGTGCGCTCGACGACCTCCGCGCCGTCCGGCAGCAGGGCGCGGATCTCGGCGGCGGACCACGGTGCCGCGTCGGCGTCCGGCTCGTACACCAGCGGCTCGCCGGTGAGCGGATCGGCCTCGATGGGGCTCCGGGCGACCCCCTCGATGCGCGCGTCGGCGGCGCCCAGCGTCCACGGCACCGACTCGCCGGGGCTGATCTGCCAGGTGCGCAGCAGCGTGTCCGCCGTGACGACGGCGAGGACGGGCAGCCCGACCATCACCAGCACCAGGGCGGTGCGGCCGCGGTGCCGCCGGGCGTCGCGCCGGGCGATCCGCAGCGCGAGGCGCCAGCGGGTGAGCCAGGCGGTCACCCGGCGCCGCCGGCAGGGAGCAGCGACTCCGCCACCGCGGCCGGCCCGCTCTGGTCGACCACGACGCCGTCGCGGAGGAACACCACCCGGTCGGCCCACGCGGCGTGCCGGGCCTCGTGGGTGACCAGCACCCCGGCGGCCCCGGCCTCGCACCGCGCCCGCAGCACCCGGAGCACCTCCTCCCCGGTGGTGGAGTCCAGCGCGCCGGTCGGCTCGTCGGCGAGCAGCAGCCGCCGCGGCCCGACCAGGGCGCGGGCGATGGCGACCCGCTGCTGCTGGCCGCCGGACATCTCGTCGGGGAACCGGCCGGCCAGCGCGCCGACACCCACCTCCTCCAGCGCCTCCCGCGCCGCGCGCCGGGCCATGCCCCCACGGACGCCGTCCAGCTCGAGCGGCAGCGCGACGTTCTCGACGGCCGACAGCGACGGCAGCAGGTTGAGGTCCTGGAAGACGTAGCCGACGCTGCGCCGGCGGACCGCGGCCACCTGGGCGGCCGACAGTTCCGCGAGGTCGCGGCCCTCCACCACGACCCGGCCGGCCGTGGGGGTGTCCAGCCCGCCGGCGAGGTGCAGCAGCGTCGACTTCCCGGAGCCCGAGGGGCCCATGACCGCCACCAGCTCGCCCGGGGAGACGGTCAGGTCGACGCCGCGCAGCGCCTGGACGGTGGCCTCGCCCTGCCGGTGGTCGCGGGTGACCCCGGCCAGCTGGAGCACGGGGGCGCTCATCGCCGGCCCCCGCCGGGAGCTGCGTCCGCCGCCGGCGCCGGGGCGCCGGGCGCGGTGGCGGAGGCGGTGGCCGTGGCGGTGGCGGTGGCGGTGGCGGTGGGGGTGGCGGGGCGCCGGGCAGCCGCCCGGGCGACCCGCGCCTCGCAGTGGTCCAGCCAGCGGATCTCCGCCTCCGACCGGAAGACGAGCGAGTCCAGCACCAGCGACCACGCCAGGTCGCCGGGGCCGTCGTCCGCGCGCGCCTTCAGCCGGGTCAGCTCCTGGAGGCCGGTCATGGTGGCGGTGCGCTGGGTCTGCACGACGCGCAGGACGTCGACGCCGGGGGTGGTCACGGCGAGCGCGAGCTTGATGGCCAGCTCGTCGCGCGGGGCGCCCTTCGCGCTGACCGGCGAGGCGAACCAGCCGCGCAGCTCCGCCTGGCCGACGTCGGTGATGCGGTAGGCGATCCGGCCGTCGGCGTCCGGCGGCCCGTCCTGGGCGACCAGGCCGTCACGTTCGAGCCGGTCGAGGGTGCTGTAGACCTGGCCGACGTTCAGCGGCCAGGTGGCGCCGGTGGCGGCGTCGAACTCCGCGCGCAGGTGGTAGCCGTGGCTGGGACCGCGCTCGAGGAGCGCCAGGAGACCGTGCCGGATGGACATGGATACGGAGTATGCATACCGCGTATTCCTAGGGCAAGGCCCTCGGGCGGCGCGGGGGAGGAGGGCACCCCGCGCCGCCCGTGGTCGGGAGGATCAGCGCTCGCCGTAGCGGCGCAGGATCGGCTTCTCCGTGGCCGGCGCGGCCACGTTCCGCTGGGCCTCGGGCGGGTCGAGCGGGCCGGATACCTGGTTCTCGTCGCGCACCGCGTCGCCGGCCGCGCCCGCCGGCCGGACGTCCTCGACCGCGCCCACCTGCACCGCGTCGACCGGGTGCGCCGGCTCGGTGACCGTCCGCGGCGCCCGGTCGGGAGCCGCGGCGTCCCGCGCGGGGCCGCGCTCCAGACCGTAGTACCGGTACAGCTCGCGCTCCTCGCTCGGCGAGAGCCGGCCGTCCGGGTCGATCTTCGGGGCGTCCTTGACGACGTCCTTCCCCACCGGGACGCGCAGCCCCTCGGTGGTCAGCTGGGCGTCGCGCAAGGGCACGAAGGACTCCTTGGTGCCGAAGAGCCCGGTCTTCACCGTCACCCACTCCGGGAGGCCGGTCTCGTCGTCGAGGTAGACCTCGGAGGTCTCACCGATCCGGCTGCCCGTGGCGTCGTAGACGTCGCGGTGGCCCAGCTCCGCGATGCTGGCGCTGTCGATCATCGTGGTTCCCCTCCGTGGCTCGCTCGATGCTCCGGACGGTTGCTGTCGTGTCCGGTCCGGGCGGCCGGAAACGACCGTGCGCTCGGTCGTAAGGAGTCCGTAAGGCGACCGCCACCGGGCCGACGCACGGGAGGACGGCGTGGACGAGGCGACCGTGCCGGCCGTCGTCCGCGCCGCCCTCCCGCGGGCCGCTCCCGGCTGACCGCCGGGCGCACCCGGCTCAGCCGGGGACGTAGTTGAACGTGTCCGGGTCCGGGCCGGTGCGCTCGGCCCGGTCGAGCCCCGTGAGCGTGGCCAGGTCACCGGTCTCCAGCTCGAAGTCGAACAGCGCGAAGTTCTCCGCCATCCGCTCGCGCGAGGAGGACTTCGGGAAGACGACGTCGCCGCGCTCGATGTGCCAGCGCAGCACGACCTGTGCGGGGGTGCGGCCGAGTCGCTCGGCGATCGCGACGATGGCCGGGTCGTCCAGCACCTTGCCCTGGGCGATCGGCGACCAGGCTTCGGTGACGATCTGGTGCTCGGCGTCGAACGCCCGGACGTCGTCCTGCGCGAGGTAGGGGTGCACCTCGATCTGGTTCACGGCCGGCTTGATCTCGGTCTCGGCGAACAGCCGCCCCAGGTGGTGCGGGGTGAAGTTCGAGACGCCGATGGCCTTGACCCGGCCGCTCGCGTAGATCTCCTCGAACGCCTTCCACGTCTCGACGAAGTCGACGTCGATGCCGGGCAGCGGCCAGTGGATGAGGAACAGGTCGAGGTAGTCGAAGCCGAGGTCGGCCAGGCTCTGGTCGAAGGCGCGCAGGGCGTCGTCGCGGCGGTGGAAGCCGTTGTTCAGCTTGCTGGTCACGAAGATCTGGTCGCGTGCGATGCCGGACCGGGCCACCGCCTCGCCGACGCCCTTCTCGTTGCCGTACATCTCGGCGGTGTCGATGTGCCGGTAGCCGACCTCGAGGGCGGTGGCCACGGCGTCGGCGGTCTTCTCCGGCGGCACCTGGTAGACGCCGAAGCCGAGCTGGGGGATCTCGACGCCGTTGTTGAGCGCGATGGAGGGCACTGCTGAAGCCACGGGCATTCCTTCCGAACGGGGTTCACGGGGGCTGCGCACGACTGGTTGTGCGCGATCGACCCGTGGACCCGGCTACCCGGTCGTGCGGTCCTCAACCAATTCCGTGGGCGCCGGCCGCTCGCGGATGAGCACCGATCCGCCCAGCGCCAGCAGGCCCGCGATCGCGGCGGCACCGGCCGGGACGGCGAACGCCGCCTCCGCACCCCAGGCGTCCACGGCGGCACCCGACAGCGCCGAGCCCGCGGTCACACCGATCGTCAGCCCGGAGATGGTCCAGGCCAGCGACTCGGTGAGCACGCCCGGCGCCACGCGGGACTCCACCAGCGACGTCCCGGACACCAGCACCGGCGCGATGGTGAGGCCGGCGAGGAATCCGCAGGCGACGAGCACGGGCAGCGAGCTCACGCCCCACAGCAGCTGCGCGGCCAGCCCGAAGGCGAGGGCGCTGCAGACGAATCGGGTGGCGAGCGTCCCCGGCAACCTGGCCAGGCCGTAGACGAGGCCGGCCAGCAGGCTGCCGAACGCGAAGACCGCGAGCACCAGGCCGGAGAAGGCCTGCGCGCCCTCCTCCTCGGCGAAGCCGATGACGACGACGTCGATCCCGCCGAACACCGCGCCCACCGCGATGTAGGTGACGACGACGACGAACAGCGTGGGGGTGAGCACCGACCAGCGCCGCTTCGGGATCGCCGGGTCGGCGACGTGCAGCGGCGGCTCGGTGGCCCGCTGGTCGGCCAGCCAGAGCGCGCCGGCCACCCCGAGCACGATCCCGGTGAGGAACCCGATCGGGGGCGCGATCAGGGTCGCCAGCAGCGTGACCAGCGGCGGCCCGAGGACGAACACCACCTCGTCGGCGACCGCCTCGAACGCGTACGCCGTCTGCCGCCCGTCCGGGTCGAGCACCGCCGACCACCGCGCCCGCACCAGCGAGCCGATGTTCGGGCTGCTGAACCCGGTCGCCGCCGCGAGCAGGAACCAGCTCCAGCGGGGGGCGCCGCCCTCGACGGCGGCGACGAAGGCGACCCCGGTGAGCAGGAACGCGGCCATCGCCACGCGCAGCACGGTCCCCTGGCCGCGCCGATCCATCAGCCGGGCCCACAGCGGGCCGGCCACGGCGTAGGAGAGCGCCAGCGCGCCGGAGACCGCGCCGGCCAGCCCGTAGCTGTCGGACGCGTCCTCCACCAGGAGGACGGCGCCCAGGCCCAGCATCGGCGCGGGGAAACGCCCGATCCAGGCGGCCAGCGAGAACGACGCCGAGCCGGGAACGGCGAACAGGCGGAGGTAGGGGTCCAAGAGGGTGCGGGGTGACACGGGTTCTTCTCGCGCTTCCTGGCCACAGGCGAGTGCGGGGACGTCCTCCGCCGGTCTCTCGGGTGGCGATCGGCAGCGTAGCCGGGTCCGTGGGCGGACGAGGCCGCACGCGTCGGTCCGCGCGGCTACATTCGGGCGGTGACCAGCAGCAGCCCGCTCCCCGATCCCCGGGTGCGCCTCCCGGAGGCGCCGCCCCCGGGCAGCGGCGGGCTGGTCGACCGGTACGGCCGCACCGCCACCGACCTGCGCGTCTCGCTCACCGACCGCTGCAACCTGCGCTGCACCTACTGCATGCCGCCCGAGGGCCTGGACTGGCTGCCCAAGGTGGAGGTGCTGACCGACGACGAGATCGCCCGGCTGGTGCGCATCGGCGTGGAGCACCTGGGCATCCGCGAGGTCCGCTTCACCGGTGGGGAGCCGCTGCTGCGCCCCGGGTTGCCCGGCATCGTGGCGGCGGCGACGGCGCTCTCGCCGCGCCCCGAGGTGAGCCTGACGACGAACGCGATCGGGCTGTCCCGCATGGCCCCCGCGCTGGCCGAGGCCGGGCTGGACCGGATCAACGTCAGCCTCGACACCATCGACCGCGCCCGGTTCAAGCAGCTCACCCACCGCGACCGCCTCGACGACGTCCTGGCCGGGCTCGCCGCCGCGCAGGCGGCCGGGCTGACGCCGGTCAAGGTGAACGCCGTCCTGCTGCACGGCATCAACGACGTCGACGCCGTCCCGCTGCTCGACTTCTGCCTGGAGCAGGGCTACCAGCTGCGCTTCATCGAGCAGATGCCGCTGGACGCCCACCACGCGTGGACGCGCGGCCGGATGGTCACCGCCGAGGACATCCTCGAGCGGCTGTCGGCGGCCCACACGCTCACCCCCGACACCGAGGCGCGCGGCTCCGCCCCGGCCGAGCGCTGGCTGGTCGACGGCGGCCCCGCGACCGTCGGCGTCATCGCCTCGGTGACCCGCTCCTTCTGCGGAACCTGCGACCGCACCCGGCTCACCGCCGACGGGCAGATCCGCAACTGCCTGTTCGCCCGCGAGGAGTCCGACCTGCGCACGGCGATGCGCGAGGGCGCGACCGACGCCGAGCTGGCCGACCGCTGGCGGATCGCCACGCTCGGGAAGCTGCCCGGCCACGGCATCGACGACCCGAGCTTCCTGCAGCCGAGCCGGCCGATGTCGGCCATCGGGGGGTGACCCGGTGTCGGTGACGGTCCGCTACTTCGCCGGCGCCCGCGCGGTCGCCGGCGTGGACACCGAGACCCGCGACGCGGGCAGCCTGGACGAGCTCGTGGGCCAGATCGTCGACGAGCACGGCGAGCGGCTGGAGCGGGTGCTCACCGCCTGCTCGTTCCTGGTCGACGGCACCCAGACCCGCGACCGGGCGGTGGCGCTGTCCCCCGGCGCGGTGGTCGACGTCCTGCCCCCCTTTGCCGGTGGCTGAGCTGCCCGGAAGGATGGAGCGATGAGCATCTTCGACAAGGCGAAGGCCAAGGCCGAGGAGCTGTTCGGCCGCGCCGAGGAGCTGTACGGCGAGTCGCACGGCGATGCGGCGGCCAAGGTCGACGGCGAGGCGCACCGGCTGGAGGCCGAGGCGGAGCTGGACACCGACCAGGATCAGCGCGAGCCGGGTGACGAGGGCCTGACCGGCGCCCGGTAGGGGCGGCGCGGGGGCCCTTCGTCCCTGTCTCACCCATGGTCACCGCCCGAATAATGGACGACATGGTTCCGGCGGGCATCCACGACGTCGCGCCGTTCCGTGACTGGACATCGGCAGCCGACGGCGCGCTGCGCTTCCTCCACGAGTACGTGGGCTGGGACGTGTGGGTGGTGACCCACGTGCAGGACGACCGCCAGGTGGTGCTGCGGGCCTTTCCGGAGCGGGCCGTGGCCGCCGGCACCGAGCTGCCGTGGGAGCAGAGCTTCTGCCGCCAGATGATCGAGGGCAACGCCCCGCGCGTGGCCACCGTCACCGCCGCCGTCCCGGCCTACGCCTCTCGCACCTCCGGCTCGATCCGCCACATCGCCGCCTACGTGGGCGTGCCGCTGGTCACCCCTGACCTGGAGCTGTTCGGCACGCTCTGCGGCATCGCCTTCCGGGCCCGGCCGCGCAGCGCCGCCCGGGAGCTCCCGCTCGTGGAGATGACGGCCCGCATGCTGAACACCCTCATGGCCGCCGACCTGCCCGGCCCCTCCCCCGCCGACCTGGCCCGGCTCGCGCCGGAGCGCCGCTGATCCCGCTGCGACACCGGCGCCGCCGTGGGCCATGATCGCGGTGGGTCGTGATCGCCGGGTGGCAGGAGCAGCAGGTGCGCGCTGAGCAGGCGACCGGATCCCTCGCCCACCACGGCGAGGGGCCGGTCTGGTCGCCGTCCTGGGGTGGCCTGCGCTGGGTGGACATGCTCGCCGGCGACGTCCTGACCCTGGGCGACGCCGACGGCGCCGTCTCCCGCCGGCACGTCGGCGACGTCGCCGCCGCGCTCCGCCCACGGCGGGGCGGCGGCGCGGTCATCGCGGTCGAACGGGGTTTCGCCCTGGAGGGCCCCGATGGCACGGTCACCGCCCTCGAGCCGCTGTGGGACGACGCCGGTGTGCGCATGAACGAGGGCGGCTGCGACCCGGACGGCCGCTTCTGGTGCGGGTCGATGGCCTACGACCAGGCGCCCGGGGCCGCCGCGGTGTACCGGCTGGACCCCGACGGCAGCGCCCACGAGGTGTTCGGCGGCGTCACCGTCTCCAACGGCCTGGAGTGGAGCCCGGACGGGTCGCTGGCGTACTACGCCGACACCGCGACGCACCGGGTCGACGTCTTCGACCACGACCGCGAGCGCGGGCTGACCGGGCGGCGGCCGTTCGTGGCGCTCGGCGACGACGGGAACCCCGACGGGCTGACGGTGGACGCCGAGGGCGGGGTGTGGGTCGCCCTGTACGGCGGCGGAGCGGTGCACCGGTACACCGCCGCGGGCCGCCTGGACGCCGTCGTGGAGGTGCCGACGCCGAAGGTCACCGCCTGCACGTTCGGCGGGGCCGGCCTCGACGAGCTCTGGATCACCACCTCCCGCGAGGGCATGGGCCCCGACGAGGAGCCGGCGGCCGGCGCGCTGTTCCACGTGCAACCGGGGGTGGCCGGGCGCCCGGTGCGGGAGTTCGCGGGCTGAGCCTGCCTACGGGCAGGCCACCCACTCCTCCTCGCCGTCGGTGAACACCTGCCGCTTCCAGATCGGCAGCCGCTTCTTCACCTCGTCGACGAGCTCGGCGCAGGCGGCGAACGCCTCGCCGCGGTGCGCGGTGCTCACCGCGCAGGCCAGGGCGACGTCGCCGATGCCCAGCAGCCCGACGCGGTGGCTGACGGCGACGGCGTGCACGCCGGGACGAGCCGCGAACTCCTCGGCCAGCTCGGTGAGGACGTCGGCGGCGGTCGGGTGCCCGACGTACTCCAGCTCGGTCACCGACCGGCCGCCGTCGTGGTCGCGGACCACCCCGGCGAAGGAGACCACCGCGCCCGCGCGCTTGTCGGCGACGGCGTCCTCGTGCTCGGCGACGGAGAGCGGCGCATCGACGACCCGGGCGATCACGGGCCCGAAGGTACCCCCGGCGGCGGGACGTCGAGGTCGGCCGGGTCGGCCAGCCCGGTGCAGTCGACCTCGGTGACACCTCCGGGGACCGAGTGCTCCGCGAGGTAGCGGCGGGCGCCCTCGTCGCCGGTCGCAGTCTCCGCCACGGCCGCCCAGTGCTCGCGCCCCAGCAGCACCGGATGGCCGCGGACCCCGTCGTAGGTGGCGACGGCGAGCGCGCCCGGGGCGGCGTGCGCGGCGACCGCGGCCAGCGCCTCCGGCGTCATCCCCGGCATGTCGACCAGGGTGACCAGCGCGGCGTCCACCGTGCCGGGGAACCCGCGCAGCCCGTCCAGGCCCGCGCGCAGCGAGGAGGCCATGCCGGTCTCCCAGTCCTTGTTCGCCAGGACCGTGGCCCCGGTCAGGTCGGCGCTGCGCCAGACGTCGACCGCCTGCGCGCCCAGGACGACGAGCACCACGTCGCACGCCGCCCGCGCCGTCCGCACGGCCCGCTCGACCAGCAGGCTGCCCTCGTACTCGACCAGCGCCTTCGGCATCCCGTAGCGGCGGCCGCCCCCGGCGGCGAGGACGACGGCGGCGACGCTGCTCATGCCCCCACCCTCTCAGCGGGCGTAGACGGCCACCTCGGAGGCCTTCACGCCGGCCCACACCTCGGCGCCGGGCGCGAGCCCCATCTCGGCGAAGGAGGCGGCGGTGACGTCGGCGACCAGGGGCACCTCGCCGTCGAGCTCGCAGCGCACCGTGGCGCCGTGCGGGGTCGCGCCCACCACGCGCTCCCGCCACAGGTTCCGGGTGCTCCCGTCGGGCCGGGTGGCGTACAGGGCCACCGACTCGGGGCGGATCGCGGCGAACACCGGGCCGCGGGCCTCCTCGGCCACGGCGACCGCTCCCCCGGCGTCGAGCCGCACGGTGCCGCCGTCGGCCGTCCCGGCCAGCAGGGAGAGCCCCACCAGCCGGGCCACGTAGTCCGTCCGCGGGCGGCGGCTCACGTCCGCCGGGGTGCCGGCCTGCACCACGCGCCCGTCCTCCACGACGACGACCCGGTCGGCCAGCGCCATCGCATCCACCGGGTCGTGGGTGACCAGCACGGTGCTGCCGGCGAAGGCGGCGAGGTGCCGGCGCAGCTCGGCGCGGACGGTCAGCCGCGTGCGGGCGTCCAGCGCCGACAGCGGCTCGTCCAGCAGCAGCAGCGCCGGCTCGCCCACGAGCGCGCGGGCGAGGGCGGCGCGCTGGGCCTGACCTCCCGAGAGCTGGGCCGGTCGCCGGTCGCCGGAGCCCGACAGCCCGACCCGGTCCAGCCACGCGTCCGCCGCCGCGCGCCGCTCGGCCCGCCCCGCGCCGCGCGACCGGAGCCCGAACGCCACGTTCTCGGCGATGCTCAGGTGCGGGAAGAGCAGCGCGTCCTGGAAGACCACCCCCAGCGACCGCCGGTGCGGCGGCAGGTGCGTCCCCGCGGGCGCGTCGTCCCAGACCGCCCCGTCGACGACGACGCGCCCGTCGTCGGACGCCAGCAGCCCGGCGAGCACCCGCAGCAGCGTGGACTTGCCCGCCCCGTTCGGCCCGAGGACGGCGAGCACCTCGCCGTCGGCGACCTCGACCGCGACGTCGAGGGCCAGCGTCCCCCGCCGGACGGCGATCCGCGCCGAGACGCTCACGCCGCCGCCCGCCCCAGCCAGCGGTCCCGCAGCAGCAGCAGCGTGGCCAGCGAGACGGCCAGCAGGACCAGCGAGAGGACGATGGCCGCCTCCGGGTCCCGCTGCAGCGCCAGGTAGACCGCCAGCGGCATCGTCTGCGTCGTCCCCGGGAAGTTGCCGGCGAAGGTGATCGTGGCCCCGAACTCGCCCAGCGCCCGCGCCCAGCAGAGCACCGCGCCCGCCACCACCCCGGGGGCCACCATCGGGAGGGTCACCCGGCGGAAGGTCGCCCACCGGTCGGCGCCGAGGGTCGCCGCGACGTCCTCGAACCGCGCGTCGGCGGCCCGCAGGGCGCCCTCGACGCTGACCACCAGGAAGGGCATGGCCACGAACGTCTCGGCGATGACGACGGCGGTCGTGGTGAACGGGATGGTGATGCCGAAGGCGTCGTCGAGCCAGCTGCCGACGATCCCCTGCCGGCCGAGCACGAGGAACAGCGCTACGCCCCCGACGACCGGAGGCAGGACCAGCGGCACGGTGACCAGCGCCCGCAGCACGCTGCGGCCCCGCACGCGGGAACGGGCCAGCACCCACGCCAGGGGGACGCCGAGCAGCAGCGACAGCACGGTGGCCAGGCTCGCCGAGACGACGGAGAGCCGGAGCGCCTCACCGACCTCGGGCCGGGCGAGCGCCGGGCCGATCGCCGACCACGGCGCCCGGACGAGCAGCCCGATCAGCGGCAGGACGAGGAAGGCGACCCCCAGCGCGGCCGGGACCAGCAGCGGCGCCGGCACGCGCGTCGTCTCCCGGGCGCGGCTCACCGCGTCTGCAGGATGAAGCCGGCGCGCAGCAGCGCCTCCTGCCCCTCGTCGGAGAGCACCAGGTCGACGAACGCCCGGGCGGCGTCGGGATTCGCCGCGCCGGATAGCGAGGCGACGGGATACCGGTTGAACGCCAGCTCGGACTCCGCGAACCCGTAGAAGTCGAGGCCGTCGCCGGCGGCGATGACGTCGGAGTGGTAGACCAGCCCGGCATCGACCTCGCCCAGCTGCACCTTCGTCAGCACCGCCCGGACGTCGTCCTCGTAGGTGTCCGGCGCCCCCGAGAGCCCGGCGGCGTCGAGGACCGTGGCCGCGGCGGCACCGCACGGCACCTCGGGCGCGCAGACGGCCACGATCGCCTCGTCGTCGAGGTACTCCGCCAGGGAGGGCGGCTCTGCCTCTGCCGACGGGACGGCGATACCGCCGGGGTTTCCCGGTGGCACCACCAGGAGCAGGGAGTTCCCCGCGAAGACCTGCGGATCGGAAGCGAGCCCGGCCTCGACCACCCGCGCCATCTGCGCCTCGTCCGCCGTGGCGAGCACGTCGGCCGGGGCGCCCTGGAGCACCTGCGTCGCCAGCGCGGAGCTGCCGGCGAAGCTCAGCCGCACCTCCAGCTGCGGGTTGGCGCCCTCCAGCCGCTCCTCGAACCCGGTGAAGACATCGGTGAGGGAGGCCGCCGCGAGGACGGTCAGCGTGCCGGTCAGCCCCGGGTCTCCCGGCTCCGACGGTCCCCGCTCGGCTCCCCCCGGCGGGGCGTCACCCACGGTGCCGCAGCCGCTGAGGGCGAGCAGGGCCACGGCCACCAGACCGGCCACCGGACCGGCCACCAGCCCGGCCGCACGGCGGCTCACGGCACGTCCACGCTGACCTGGGTGGCCTTGACCGTGGCGACCGCGCGCACCCCGGCCTCCAGACCGAGCTCGTCGGCGGCCTCGCGGGACATCAGCGAGACCAGCCGGAAGGGGCCCGCCTGGATCTCCACCTGGGCCATCACGGTGTCCCGGACGACCCGCGTCACGATGCCGGTCAGCCGGTTCCGGGCCGACGACGGCGTCGTCCCCGGCTCGGGGGCGTCGCGCAGCTCCGTCGCCACCCGCGCGAGCTGCGCCCCGTCCACGACGGCGGGGCCACCGCCACGCGAGGCGGTCAGCCGGCCGGTGTCGATCCAGCGGCGGACGGTGTCGTCGCTGACGCCGAGCAGGGCCGCTGCCTCGGCGATGCGGTAGGTCGCGGGCACGCCGCCACCATATCCGCATCCTCGGACAGCGAGCCCGTCAGAGTTCCGCGGATGCGGAACCAGTCACCGGGTCGACGCGGACACTGCGGGCCGGACGCTCCCCTGGCGACGCGGTCCGCGGTCGGCGTCCCGCCCGTCCTTGCCGAGCAGCGGCTCCAGCGCCCATCCGGTCACCCGCAGCAGCGCCTCGCGGACGATCCGGCCGCTCATCTTGCTCGTACCCAGCTCGCGGTCGAGGAAGACGATCGGCACCTCCACCACGCGCAGCCCCGCGGCGAGCAGCCGCCGGGCGACGTCGACCTGGAAGCAGTAGCCCTCGCACTGGACACCGTCGAGGTCGACCCGCTCCAGGGCGTGCCGGCGGAACGCCCGGAACCCGCCGGTCGCGTCACCCAGGGGCAGCTGGAGGGCCAGGCGCACGTAGTGGTTGGCCGTCCGGCTCAGCACCTCCCGGCGCCACGGCCAGTCGCGCGCCTCGCCACCGGGGACCCAGCGCGACCCCAGGACGGCGTCGGCCCCGGAGAGCGCGGACAGCAGCCGCGGGAGGTCCTCGGGGCGGTGCGAGCCGTCGGCGTCCATCTGGGCGACGACGTCGTAGCCCTGGGCCAGGGCCCAGCGGAACCCGGCCACGTAGGCCGGCCCGAGCCCGGCCTTCCCGGGCCGGTGCAGCACCCGCACGTGCGGGTCCCGGCCGGCGATCTCCTCGGCCACCGCACCGGTGCCGTCCGGGCTGTTGTCGTCGATGACGAGCAGATCGGCCTCGGGCACCGCCCGCCGCAGGGCCGCCACCGTGCGCGGCAGGCTCTCGCGTTCGTCGTAGGTCGGGACGCAGACGCACACGCTGGGGGACGGCATCCGCGTCCCATGCCCCTGTTCCGCGGTCGGGACACGCGCCGGCCGACATCGTTGCGACTCCGCGCCCGTGCCCCGGCGAACTCTGGCCGACACGGGAGCAAATGCGGGTCGACGCGGGTGGAAAAGCGCTGGTCAAGGCGGAAGGGGCCGTCCCGTGACGCCTTCGTTACCGGACTGTCGCGTGTAGCCCTGCCCTCAGCGGACATGCAAGGGACTCGTCCGTAACGCAATGCAACGTGACAGGGGAACGACATGAACAAGCTCACCCGCGGCATCGCCGCCGCCTCCTTCTCCAGCTTCCTGGTCCTGGGCCTCGCGGCCTGCGGCGACGAGGAGGGCGAGGTCGAGGTCACCGAGACCGAGGAGATCACGGAGACCGAGGAGTCGGAGACCGAGGTCACCGAGACCCTCGAGCCGACCGAGACCGAGACCGAGACCGAGGAAGAGGTCGTCGAGACCGAGACCGAGGTCAACACCGAGACCGAGACCGAGTTCGAGACCGAGACCAACAACTGATTCCGTGAGCACCGCCGCACCGGCGGAGCAGCGGACCGCGGGCGGCGCCACGAGGCGCCGCCCGCGGTCGGCGGTGGTGGTGCCGCTGGTCCTGCTCTGCATCGCCGCGGCCGTGCGGCTCTGGGACCTGGGCGACCCCGACCGCCTGTTCTTCGACGAGAAGTACTACGGCCGCGACTCGCTCGACTACGTCACCCGAGGCGTGGAGGAGGAGCGCCCGGCCCACCCGCCGCTCGGCAAGTGGGTCATCGCCCTCGGCATCCAGCTCTTCGGCTACACCCCGTTCGGCTGGCGCATCGGCGTCGCCGTCGCCGGGTCGCTGACCGTCCTGCTGGTGCACCTGTCCGGGCTGCGGCTCTTCCGGCGGACCGGCCCGGCCGCGCTCGCGGCCCTTCTGGTGGCGCTGGACGGGCTGGCGGTGACGACCAGCCGGATCGCCATGCTCGACGCGACGCTGGCCCTCTGCGTGGCTCTCGCCTTCTGGCTGGTGCTCCTCGACCGGGACGCCCGGCGCTCGGCACGGGGGCCCGCGGAACCACTCCTCCACTCGCTGCTGGGCTCCCGCTACCGGTGGCTGGCCGGCGTGGCCCTCGGGCTGGCCGTCGCGACGAAGTGGTCGGGCCTGCTCGCGGTCGCCGCCGCCGGGCTGCTCGTGCTCGGCACCGAGCTGGCCGGGCGCCGGGAGGGGCTGCTGCGCGGCACCCGGCGGGCCGCCGCCGTCGGCGCCGGCGCGGTGCTGAGCCTGCTGCTGGTGCCGGCCGCCGTCTACCTCGCCTCCTTCGCGGGCTGGTTCGCGAACTACGAGGCCAGCTACGCCGGGGCGCAGGCCTGCGAGGCGGGCGACTGCGCGACCGGCTTCGGCGACCGGCTGGACACCTGGTGGGGAACCCAGACCGCGCTCGTGGACTACCACCGGAACCTGGAGGCGACCCACCCCTACCGGTCGGACCCACCGGGCTGGGCCTGGCTGGAGCGGCCGGTCCTCGTCTACGCGGAGAGCTGCACCACCGAGCAGCAGGAGGCCGGCGAGTGCGAGGTGCCCCCGGGCACGGTCGCGCGGATCACGATGGTGGGCAGCCCCGCGCTGTGGTGGCCGGCACTGCTCGCGTACCCGGTGCTGCTGTGGCGCGCCGTCGTCCGCCGGGACGGCGTCGCCGCCGCGATCCTGGTCCCCCTGGCGCTGCTCTGGCTGCCCTGGCTGGCCGCCGGCAAGCCCGGCTACTTCTTCTACCTCGCGCCGGCCGTGCCGTTCATCGCCCTCGGGCTGGTGCGCGCGATCCAGGTCGGTCCGCGGCCGCGCCTCGTCGGGGCCGGGCTGGCCGTGCTCGCCATCGCCTGCTTCGCCTTCTTCGCCCCGATCTGGCTAGGGATCCCGCTGGACCGGGACGCCCTCGACCTCCGCTACTGGCTGCCGTCCTGGCGGTGACCCGCCCGGTCGGCGCACCACCTCGACGACCACCCAGAGCAGCGCGGCGGCGCGCAGGGCGAGCGCGACCGCGAGCACCGGGTAGGACACCCCCTCCCCGAACCCCGAACGGGCCGCGAGGTACGGGAACTCGACCGCGTGCACGAGCACGTCGCTCAGGACGACCGCGATGAACGGCCACGCCCGGCGCAGCACCAGCGCCATGAGCGGCACCAGCCACAGGGTGTACTGCGGCGAGTAGACCTTGTTGGCCAGCGTGAAACAGATCAGCACCGGCAGCAGGAGCTGCCACCACTCCTCCGGCCGGCGGTGCCGGATCCCGAGGGCGACGACCGCGACGGCGGCCACCCCGAACACCGCCAGGCCGGCGACGTCGAGCGCGGCCGGCCCGAGTTGCGGGCCGCCCAGCCAGGCGAGCAGGAACCACAGGCTGTCGACGTGCATGCCCCGCTCGCCGCTGAGCTCGTAGAACCGGTTCCAGCCGTCCGGGGCCAGCAGGACGCCCGGCACGTGCACCGCGGCGAACACCAGCACGGCGGCGCCCCCGTGCAGGAGGGCGGCCCGGCGGCGACGCCGGGCCAGCAGCGCCAGCACGACCAGCGGCACCAGGAATCCGGGGAAGATCTTCGCCGCCGCGCCGAGCCCGGCCAGGGCGCCGGCGGCGGTGTCCCGGCCGCGCCGGTGCAGCAGCACGGCTCCCAGCAGCAGGGCGACCGGCAGCGTGTCCCAGTTGAAGAAGGCGTACAGGAACAGGGTCGGCGCGGCGGCCCACCACAGCAGCCGGGCCTGGCCCAGGCCCAGGCGCCGCAGCAGGGCCAGCGAGGCCAGCACCTCCGCCACCACGAAGACGCCGTTGACCGCGGAGAAGGTCGTGACCGTCGCCGTGCCGGGCAGCGCGTGGGCGAGGGCGGACGCCAGCCAGATGCGCACCGCGAGCACCGGTGGGTACTCCAGCGGCAGGGCCCCGTAGGGGCCTGCCCCCTCGTCCAGGCCCCGCCGGAACCACAGCGGGGCGATGTCGGAGTAGCAGTACCCGTAGTACTGCTCGCCGTCGGCCCAGCCGCCGTCCAGGCACCACGCCCTCGACCACCACCCACCGGCGAGCACGAGCAGGGCGACGGCGACCACCGCGATCTCCCCGGTGCGCCGGGCCCCCGGACCCCTGCCGCCGGTCATCGCCCTCCCTCCTCGCCCTCCGGCGTCCCAGGTCCGGGACGGCGCGGCTCGGGACGACACTGCCCGCACCGGCCCGGTCCCGCACGGCCGGGCCGATCCTGTGGACACGGCGGCCTGTCCACAGCTGCTCGCGGGTGCCCCGCGGCGAGGCGGGCACCATGCCCGGCGTGATCGACGACGCGTGGACCGCCGACCTCCTCCGGCACCGGAGCAGCCTGCTCACCGATGCCGCCGTGGCCCAGGAGCTGGCCGTGGCCCTCGCCGCCCACGACCCGACGGTCGACGGCGGCGGCATCGCCACCGCCGCGCTGCTCGACGCCCTCGACGGGGCCTGGGAGCGGGGCTGGCAGCCGGCCGACATCGCACAGGCGGCACGACGGGGGGCGACCGCCGGGGCCGTTCCGCTGGTGATCGCGCTGATCGGCGCGCACGCGCGGCGGACCGACGCGGTGGTCCGCGCGCCGGAGGAGTGGGTCGCCCAGCTGCGGGAGCTGGGCACGCTCTCCCCCGGGGACGCCGCGGTGGTGGCCGGCTGGCACCGGGCGGAGCGCCGGCCCCCGGCGGAGGCGTGGCGGATCGTGCTGCGGCTCGCGGGGGTGCTGGGCACCGCGCCGCGGATCGAGGTGCTGATCCCGCCGCCGTCGCGGTGGGCCGCCGCCCGGCCGCGGTCGGGCGGTACGCCGCCCGGCGGACCGGCGTCGGGGGACGACCGCGTGCTGCGCCGGATCCGCGGCCTGCTGGTCAAGGCGGAGTCCACCGAGTTCCCCGACGAGGCGGAGGCGCTGACCGCCAAGGCGCAGGAGCTGATGACCCGGCACGCGGTGGACGGTGCCCTGCTGGCAACCGGCGCGGCGCCCACGGCGGCGGTGGGCACCCGCCGGGTGCACGTCGACGACCCGTACGTGCGCGCCAAGACGCAGCTGCTGGCGGCCGTCGCGGAGACCAACGACGTCCGGCTGGTCTGGTACCAGGGCCTGGGCATCGCCACCCTGGTCGGCGTGCGGGCCGACCTGGACGCGGTCGAGCTGCTGTTCACCTCGCTGCTGCTCCAGGTGGCCCAGGCGCTGGCCGTCGCCGAGAGGGAGGGTGCCGGGCGGGCGTCGGCGCGGACCTTCCGCAGGGCCTTCCTGCTCGGCTACGCGCACCGCATCGGGGAGCGGCTCGGAGCGGCGCGCCGCCGGGCCACCGCGGACGCAGCAGCCGAGCGCGGGGTCGACCTCCTGCCGGTGCTGCGCTCCCGCCGGGAGGCGGTCGACAGCGCCGTCGCAGAGCTCTTCCCGCGGGTGCGCGCGAGCCGGAGCCGCGCCACGGTCGATCCCGGTGGCTGGTACGCGGGGCAGGCCGCCGCCGAGCGGGCCGAGGTGGGCCCGCACCGCCCGCCGATCCGTTGAGGCGGGGCGCCCGCGCCGGCCGCGTTCCCGCGGGAACGCGGCGCACGCCCCTCCCCGCAGCGCCGGAGCGCGCCTCCGACCGTTCGCGGACACGTTCCCGCGAGAACGCCGCGCAGGGGCCTGGGCCACAGCCGGACCCGCCACACGTTCCCGCGGGAACGCCCCCTGCACGGCCCGGGCCACCGACGCACGCCGTGCCACTCGCTCTCGAGGGGTCGCTGACCGCATGGCCGGGGCCAGCGACGAACCGCCGTGCCCGCGTTCCCGCCGGAACGTCCCGAGGCTCTGAACAGCGGGTTCTGTCAGCACCCTTCCCTAGTCTCCGGACATGCGTTCGAACGACAGCGGCGGTGCGGCGCCGATCGAGGACCTGGCGGCGGCGATCAGCTCCGGGGCCGTGCGGCTGGCCGCCGCGACGGCCTCCTGGCTGCGGCTGGTCGCCGAGTTCGACGAGCGCGGCGGCTGGCACGGCGTGGGCATCCGCTCCTGCGGCCACTGGCTGGCCTGGCAGTGCGGCCTCGGGCCGGGCGCGGCCCGGGAGCACGTCCGCGTCGCCCGGGCGCTGCGCGGCCTGCCGAGGATCGAGGCGGCGTTCGCCGCCGGGCGGATCTCCTACTCGAAGGTCCGCGCCCTGACCCGCATCGCCGACCCGGACTGCGAGACCGCCCTGCTGGAATTCGCGACGTCGGCCAGCGCGTCCCAGACCGAGCGGTTCTGCCGCGAGTGGCGCCGCGTCGACGACGCCGCCGGCCCTGGCGGGGACAGCAGGCGAGTCGAGGAGAGCCAGTCCTTCCGCTCCTGGACCGACGACGAGGGCTTCCTGGTGCTCCAGGTCCGGATGCCCGTGGAGACCGGCGCACCCCTCCTCGCCGCCATCGACTCGCTCGCCGAGCGGGATGCCCGCCGGGAGCGCGCCCTCCGCGCCAAGGCCGTGGCCGGGCATGCGGCGATCCGGGCCGCCGGCGGCTCGGTCGACGAGGACGTGGCGGACCGCTGCGCCGACGACGTCGCCGCGGGGTTCGCGCGTGAGCGCACCGCCGCGCGGCGGATCACCGCCCTGGCCGCCCTGGCGGAGGCCGGCGTCGAGCTGGACCGCCGGCCGGGCGACCCGCCACGGCGGGAGGTCGTCATCCACGTGGACGCCGCCGTGCTCGCCGACGACACCGCCGCCGGGCGCGCGTACTACGAGGGCGGCCCGCCGGTCACCGGCACCCAGGCCCGCCGGATCCTCTGCGAGGCGACCGCGGTGGCGATGATCGAGAGCGGCCGGGAACCGCTGGTCGTCGGCCGGCGGCGGCGCCGCGCCACGAAGGCACAGCGCCGGGCCCTGCTGCGCCGCGACGGCGGCTGCGCGCGCCCCAGCTGCCCCGAGACCCGCCCGGAGCGGCTGCACGCCCACCACCTGCGGCACTGGCTGGCCGGCGGGCGCACCGACATCGACAACCTGGTCCTGCTCTGCGATGCCGACCACGGGCTGGTGCACGACCTCGGCCTGGTGCTCACCCGCCGCGACGGCGGGCTGGTCGTCACCGCGCCTGACGGCACCCGGGTCTGGGGCGGCGCCGACGCCGCGTTCGCGGGGGGCCTGCACGGCGCCCCGACCACCCCGGCCGGCGGCGCGGACCCCTATGCCGGCGTCGCACCCTTCGACACGACCGTCGGCAGGCGGCCGGCCGAGGCACCGGCGCCCGACCGGGAACGTCGCCGCCCCGCACCACCGACCCGGCCCGCGCCACCGGCCCGGCGCTGCTCGCCACTCCCCGGCCCCGCAGGGCCGGGACGGTCGCGATCCCGGCGCGCCGGCGCTCCGCGGACCACGGTCGGCGTGGCCCGCGAGAGCGTCCGGCTCGGCCGGGTCCTCTTCCCGGACGGCCCGCCCGATCTGGCTCCGCCCGCGCCACTGCCCTTCGACCGGCTGGACATGGCCTTCGCCATCGGCGTCCTCATGGGCAACCGCGACGCGGCCCGCCGTCGGACGATGGTGGCCGAGGAGTGACCGCCGTCCACGGCGTTCCCGCGGGAACGCACGGGGGCCCGCGCACCGTGAGCCGGCGCACCGAGTGCCGGCCCACCGTGGGCCAACGCCCTGGGCCAGCGCACCGTTTGCCGCCCCCGCCCGCCGGGGAGAGGCTGCCGGTGCTTTCACCCTCCGGGCGGGAGAACCCCGCCGGCGCCTCGGCATCCGTCCGCACCCGCCGCATCCGGGAGTTCGCCCGCGAGGTGCTCGGCTACACCGAGTTCCGCCCCGGGCAGGAACGGGCGATGCAGGCGGTCGTCGGTGGCCGGGACACCCTCGCCGTCCTGCCCTCGGGGGCCGGCAAGACAGCGATCTACCAGGTCGCCGGACAGCTGCTCGACGGGCCGGTGCTGGTCGTCTCGCCGCTGATCGCCCTGCAGCGCGACCAGGTCGAGCGGCTGACCGAGCTCGAGGGCGAGGCCGGGCGGGCCGCGCAGCTGAACTCCAGCCTGTCGGCCGCCGACCAGCGCGAGGCGCTCGCCGGTGTCGGTGACGGAACGGTCCGCTTCCTCTTCCTCGCCCCGGAGCAGCTGGCCAAGCCCGACGTCGTCGACTCCATCGCGGCGGCCCGGCCGGCGCTGTTCGTCGTCGACGAGGCGCACTGCGTCTCCGCCTGGGGCCACGACTTCCGCCCCGACTACCTCCGGCTCGGCGGGGTCATCGAGCAACTGGGCCACCCGACCGTCCTCGCGCTCACCGCCACCGCCGCCCCACCGGTGCGCGCCGAGATCGTCGAGCAGCTCCGGATGCGCGACGCCGAGATCGTCGTCGCCGGCTTCGACCGCCCCGAGATCCGGCTGGAGGTCGACCACTACGCCGACGCGCACGCCAAGGAGGAGGCCGTGCTCGACCGGGTGCTGACCGAGATCGGCGACGGCCGCGGCCCCGGCATCGTCTACAGCGCCACCCGCAAGGGCACCGAGCAGGTCGCCGGGCAGCTCGCCGACCGGGGGCTGCGCACCCACGCCTACCACGCGGGCCTGAGGAAGAGCGAGCGCGAGGCGACCCAGCGGGCGTGGATGGAGGACGAGCTGGACGTCGTCGTGGCCACCACGGCCTTCGGCATGGGCATCGACAAGCCCGGCACCCGGTTCGTGATCCACTCGGAGCCGGCGGACTCGGTCGACAGCTACTACCAGGAGATCGGCCGGGCCGGCCGGGACGGGAAGCCCGCGCTGGCGGTGCTCGTCTACCGCCAGGAGGACCTCGGCCTGCGCCGCTTCTTCGCCGCCGGGACGCCCGCGGAGGAGGAGCTGCAGCAGGTCGCCGGGCTGGTCGCCGCCGCGCCCGCCGCGGGCCTGGAGGACGGCGTCGACGTCAAGACCCTGCGCGAGGAGACCGGCCGGGCGGCGACCCCGCTGGCCCGCGACCTCAACCTGCTCGAGCGGGTGTCCGCCGTCGTCCTGGACGAGGACGGCGCCGCCCACCCGGCCGACGACGCCCCCGCGCCCGGGGAGGCGGCCGCCGCCGCCCGGGAGCTCGCCGAGCACCACGAGAAGGTGGACCAGAGCCGGGTCGAGATGATGCGCGGCTACGCGGAGATCACCGAGTGCCGCCGCCGGTTCCTCCTGGGCTACTTCGGCGAGCAGCTGGCCGAGCCCTGCGGCAACTGCGACAACTGCACGGCCGGCACCGCGTACGAGCCCGCCGCGGCCGACGCCGACGCCCCGTTCCCGGTCGAGACGTCCGTGGAGCACAGCGAATGGGGCCCCGGGATCGTGATGCGGGTGGAGGACGACCGGCTCACCGTGCTGTTCGACGAGGTCGGTTACAAGACCCTCGCCGTGGCGGCCGTCGTCGAGCACGACCTGCTGCACCGGCGCGGGTGAACGCCGGCCGGCTCGACCTGCGGGACGGCGCGGGCAGGCCCATGATCAACACAGGTCTCCGGGCGCCATTCCCGTCATCCGGCGCCCGATCGGGAGGAGCACGCGCGTGAAGGTCCTGGGCATCAACGCCATCTACCACGACCCGGCGGCGGCGCTGGTCGTCGACGGGAAGGTCGTGGCGGCGGCGGAGGAGGAGCGCTTCAGCCGGCGCAAGCACGGCAAGCGCCCCCTGCCCTGGAGCGCCTGGGAGCTGCCCGAGCTGTCCGCGGCCTGGTGCCTGAAGGAGGCCGGCATCCGCCCGGAGGAGCTGGACGCGGTCGCCTACTCCTTCGACCCCGGCCTGATGACCACGCCCGAGGAGACCGGGCTGTTCGACGACGGCGACGTCATGCGCAAGAAGTACGCCGAGATGGCCCCGGACTTCCTGGCCCACGCCCTACCGGGCCTTGACCCGGCGCAGGTCCGCTTCGTCGCGCACCACGTCGCGCACGCCGCCTCCGCCGGGCTGGCCGCACCGGTGCTGGGCGGCCGGCGGGACAACTCGGTCCTGGTGCTCGACGGCCGCGGCGAGGCGCACAGCCACCTGGCCGGCCGCTACGTCGACGGGCAGCTGGAGGTGCTGGCCGGCCAGTCGCTGCCGCACTCCCTCGGCCTCATGTACGAGGACCTCACCGACCACCTGGGCTTCCTGCGCAGCTCCGACGAGTTCAAGGTCATGGCGATGGCCTCCTACGGCAAGCCGCGCTTCGTCGGCGACCTGGCCGAGCTGATCCGGGCCACCGACGACGGCGGCTTCCGCACCGAGAAGATCGACTTCGCCGAGTTCGCGCCCCGCCTGGGCAAGGGCGACCAGTGGACCTCCGACCACGCCGACCTGGCGGCCAGCGTGCAGCAGCGGCTGGAGGAGGTGCTGGTCGACCTGGCCCGCTGGGTGCACGAGCAGACCGGCGACCGCACCCTCACCCTCGCCGGTGGCACCGCGCTCAACTGCGTGGCCAACACCCGCATCCTGGCCGAGAGCCCGTTCGAGGAGGTCTGGGTGCAGCCCGCCGCCGGCGACGCCGGCACGGCGCTGGGCGCCGCGCTGCACGTGGCCCGGGAGCTCGGCGAGCAGACCTCCCCGATGCCCGGCGCCGCCCTGGGCCGGGGCTGGTCGGACGACGAGATCGAGCAGGTGCTGATCACCGCGGCCATCGACTACGAGCGCCCGGACGACGTCGCCGAGGCCGTCGCCGAGGTGCTCGCCGACAACGGCATCGTCGCCTGGTTCCAGGGCCGCAGCGAGTACGGTCCGCGGGCGCTGGGCCACCGGTCGCTGATGGCCCACCCCGGGTACGAGGCCAACCTCGAGCGGATGAACGACGTCAAGGGCCGGGAGCAGTTCCGCCCGGTGGCCCCGATGGTGCTGCTGGAGAAGGCGCCGGAGATCTTCAGCCGGGGCCCGATCCCCTCCCCCTACATGCTCTTCGTGCACGACGTGGCCCCGGAGTGGAAGGACCGGATCCCCACGGTCACCCACGTCGACGGGACGGCGCGGATCCAGACCATCGACCGGGAGACCGAGCCGCTGGTCCACCGGATGATCTCCGCCTTCGAGCGGCGCACCGGCGTCCCGGTCGTGGTGAACACCAGCCTGAACACCGCCGGCCGCCCGATGGTCGACGACCCGAGGGACGCCCTGGAGTGCTTCGGCTCCGCCCCGGTCGACCTGCTGGCCATAGGCCCGTTCGTCGTCCGCCGCCCGAAGCGGACCCCCCGCCCCGGGGACTGACGCCCCGCCCGCGCCGGGCTGGGAAGCGGCAGGTGACGGTTCGGACACAGCCGTCGCCCGGACGGGGGACGGCCGTTACTCGCGCCCGGCCAGGGGTACCCGTGCTGCAGCTCCCGTCAAGAACCTGGCGGGCGCCCACCATGGGAGGAACAACGATGTCTGCAGCAGCCGGCAACACCGGTGCCGACCGCCGGGGCATGACCTGGCCTCAGATGCTGGCGCTCGCCATCGGCGCCATCTACCTGATCGTCGGGATCGTCGGATTCTTCGTCACCGGCTTCGACGACTTCTTCGCCCACGACACGGACGAGACGATCCTCGGCTTCGAGGTCAACCCGTTCCACAACGTGGTGCACATCCTGATCGGTGCGGCCGGGCTCGCCCTGTCCCGCACCCTCGCCGGCGCCCGCACCTACGGCTGGCTGCTGGCGGTCGGCTACGGGGCCACCTTCGTCTACGGCCTCTTCGCCGTGGACCAGGAGTGGGACTTCCTCAGCCTCAACTGGGCCGACAACTGGCTGCACCTGGTCAGCGCCCTGGCCGGCCTGGTCATCGCACTGGGCCCGGTCCGCGACGCCGTCACCGGCCGCACGCGGACCTGAGCACTGACCCCGCCCCTCCGGGGGCGGGGCGGACCACCGGAGCCGGGTCCTGCCGTTCCCCTCGGGGACGGCGGGGCCCGGCTCCGCCCGTCCCGGCGAGACCCCGATGCGACGGCCGTCACGTCCGGCGCTACGTTGCCGGGCATGGACTTCGCTCTCTCGCCCAAGGCCGAGGACGTCTGCGCCCGCGCCTGGGACTTCATGCGCGAGCACGTGTTCCCCGCCGAGCCGGTCTACGAGGCCTGGCGGGCCGAGCGCGGCCACGACAACCACGAGCACCCGCCGGTGCTGGAGGAGCTCAAGGCCGAGGCCCGCAAGCGCGGCCTGTGGAACCTCTTCCACCACGAGGTGGGCGGGCTGACCAACCTGGAGTACGCCAGTCTCGCCGAGATCACCGGCTGGTCGCCGACGATCGCCCCGGAGTCGATGAACGTCGGTGCCCCGGACACGGGCAACATGGAGACGCTCATGCTGTTCGGGACGCCGGAGCACAAGGAGCGCTGGCTCAACCCGCTCCTCGAGGGCGAGATCCGCTCCGGCTTCGCGATGACCGAGCCCGACGTCGCCAGCTCCGACGCGCGCAACATCCAGACCTCGATCGTCCGCGACGGCGACGAGTACGTCATCAACGGCCGCAAGTGGTGGACCTCCGGAGCCGCCGACCCGCGCTGCGCGATCTTCATCGTCATGGGGAAGACCGACCCCGACGGCCCGCCGCACCGGCAGCAGTCGATGGTGCTCGTCCCCCGCGACACCCCGGGCCTGGAGATCATCCGGCACCTGCCGGTCTTCGGCTACCAGGACCAGCACGGCCACTCCGAGCTGCGGTTCACCGACGTCCGCGTGCCGGTGAGCAACATCCTCTCCGGCGAGGGCGACGGCTTCATGATCGCCCAGGCCCGGCTGGGCCCCGGCCGCATCCACCACTGCATGCGGGCCATCGGCATGGCCGAGCGGGCGCTGGCGCTGATGGTGGAGCGCAGCAAGAACCGCGTCGCCTTCGGCCGCCCGCTGTCCGAGCAGGGCACCGTGCGGGAGGCCATCGCGCTGTCCCGGATCGAGATCGACCAGGCGCGCCTCTACGTGCTGAAGACCGCCGACCTGATCGACAAGTACGGCGCCAAGGGCGCGCGCACCGAGATCTCCGCGATCAAGGTCGCCGCCCCGAAGGTCGCCCTCGACGTCATCGACCGCGCCATCCAGGTGCACGGCGGGGCGGGCGTCAGCAACGACACCGTGCTCGCCCGCTTCTACGCCAGCGCCCGCACGCTGCGGATCGTCGACGGCCCGGACGCGGTGCACATCCGCGGCGTGGCCAAGGAGGAGCTGGCGCGCGAGCGCCCCTTCGCCGGCTGAGCCGCCGCAGTCCACGACCGGTGCCCCGGGCCGCGCGCGGTCCGGGGCACCGGTGCGTCCGGGCCCGGGCGGTCAGGGCGTGAGGGTGCTCCCGAACCCGCCGCCGGCCAGCTTGGCCATGAGCTGGGTCCGGTCCAGCCCTACGCCGGCCAGGGCGTCGCCGTCCCGGTCGGTGTCGATCTCGTCGGCGAAGCGCTGCTCCACCTGGTCGGCTGTGTCGTTGTCACCCTCGGTGCGCAGCATCCGCACCAGCTCCTGCTTGTCGAGCTTCACCGCGATCTCCCTCGCCTCGTCCTGGCCGGAGTGTGGTCCCGGTCACCGCCGGCCGCAACGGCGTCCCGGGAAGGCCCGAGGTCACGGTCCGGTCACGGCGGCGTTCGTCCGCCGGCGCCCGAGGCGTCCTAGCCAGTGACGACGAGGGGAGACCCGGTGGGACGAAGGGACGAGTCCGCCTTCGAGGCGTTCGTCGCGGCACGGTCCGGTGAGCTGCTCCGGACCGCCGTGCTGCTGACGCGCGACCGCGGTCATGCGGAGGACCTGCTGCAGACCGCGCTCGTGAAGGCCTACCGCCGGTGGGGCCGGATCACCGGCGACCCCTTCCCCTACGTGCGCCGGGTGCTGGTCACCACCGCCGCGAGCTGGTGGCGGCTGCGCAGCACCCAGGAGATCGTGTCCATGCCGGCGCACGACCCGGCCGCTCCGGACGCGACCGACGCCGTCGCCGAGCGGGAGCGGATGGCCCAGGCGCTGGCCACCCTTCCGCCGCGCATGCGGGCGGTACTCGTCCTCCGCTACACCGAGGACCTCAGCGAGGCAGCCACCGCCGAGCTGCTCGGCTGCTCGGTCCACACGGTGCGGAGCCAGACCGTCCGGGGCCTCGCCCGGCTGCGCACGGTCCTCGGCGCCGCGGCATCCGCCACCGTCTTCGAGGAGTGCTGACGTGACCATCCCCGACAGCGAGCTGGAAGCCGGCCTGCGGAACCTGCGCGCCCGCGCCGACCTCACCGCACCTCCCCCGGCCGACCTCGCCGAGCGCACCCGCGCCCGGTACCGCGCCCAGCGCCGGTCACGGACCGCGCTGGGCGCCGGCGCCCTGGTGGTCCTGGCGGTCGTCGTCGGGGTGCCGGTCGCGGCCTCCGGCCTGCTCAGCGGCGACCGCGGCGGCGAGGTCGCGGTGCCGAGCAGCCCGGCCCCGGAGCCGGCGCCCGCCCTCTACGACCTGCCGACGCGCGGCTCGCTCGCCGGGGACGAGGAGTGGGTGGCCGGCGTCCGGGAGCTCGACTGGATCCCCCCGGAGCTCGCGGACCAGCTGCCGACGAGCGCCGAGCTGCCCGAGCCGCCGGTCGGGAGCCGCCGGGTCGCCTGGGCGGGCGAGGTCGCCGGCACCCGGGTGGCGCTCGTCCTCGGCCGGGCCGAGCAGGGGTTCGTGGGCGGGAGCGGGCAGGAGGGCCTGGTGCAGACCTGGTTCACCGGCGACGGCGACGCCGCGCCGGAGGAGATGGCGCCGGTCGGCTATCCCGGGTCGGACCCGGGAACGGGGCCGGCGATGCTGTTCGCCGCTCCGTACGGGGCGCCCGAGCAGCGCATGGTCGTGGTCGTCGGCGCACCCGGGGACGAAGCCGTGGTGCTGACCGGCCGGACGGTGACCGCCTCGGCCGACGTCGTCGACCGGTGGGAACCGGTGCCGATGGAGGAAGGCGCCGGCGCCCTGGCGCTCGGCGCCTCTTCCGACTGGCCGACCGGCATCCCCGTGGAGCTGTCCCGGCCCGGCGAGAGCCGGCCGCTCCCCTCGCATGTCACCACCGGGGAGGACCTGGTGAGGGCCTGGAACGAGCCGGTGGAGATCGCCGATCCCCGTGGGCTGCGCGGGCTCGTCCAGGAGGACGTGCTGCAGCAGGCCGTGCAGCAGCTCGCCGGGCGGTACGGGCTGCCGCTCCGCGACCTCCGTCCGACCCTGCTCGCGGCCGGCTCCGTCGGGACCGGTTCGGACTCCCTGAGCGGTGAGCCGGAGACCCGGACCCTGCTGGTGGGCCTGACCTTCCCCTCGGGTGCGACGGGGGCCGCGTTCGTCGACTACTGGACCGACTCCTACGACATGGCGCAGGAGGACTCCTTCGGCATCGTGCTGGCCCCGGCCGGCACCCCGCTCCTGGAGCAGGTCTTCGCGGTGGCGACCGCGAGCACGGTCACGGTCAGCGGCCCGGCGTCCGGCGTCCTGGCCGAGATCTACCTCGCCGACGGCACGCTGCACGCCACGGTGCCACTGGTGGACGGCGCCGGCGTGGGCCCGCTGGCGCCACCGGCGGCCGAGCGGGTGCGGATCCTGGACGGCCGCGGCGCGGTCGTCGCCGAGGCGCCGCTGTCGGAGCTCGAGGGATGAGCGCCCGGCACCCCTGACGGCGTCGCCGGCGCGGTGCTCCTGGCCGGGCCGGGAGGCCGTTCCACGGCGGTCCGGGTGGTCAGGCCCGCCCGGACCGCCGGACGAGGAGGCCGCCCACGGCGGCGAGCGCGACCGCGACGACCAGCTGGCCGATCCCCACTCCGGCCTGGTCGCTGGCGAACCAGGTAGGGGAGGAGACGAGGAGCACGAGGGCGACCCCGAGGAGGAGCAGTCCGACCAGGCGCTCGCGGCGGGCGTTGCGGGTGACGGGCGTGCCGGGGGAGGGGTCGGTCATGCCGCCAGCCTGCCAGGCAGGTCCGGGCGTAGCGGCAGGGCGGACGGGGAACTCCAGTCCGGGCACGGCCGCACGCGCGGGATCTGCGACGATGCGAACCGAGCCGACCCGGAGGTCCCCATGGCGCAGACGTCCCCGCAGGCAGCCGTCCTGACCGAGCTCGAGCCGGTCGTGGCGGAGAACCTCGACCGGCACATCCGGATGGCGAAGGAGTGGCATCCGCACGACTACGTCCCGTGGGACGAGGGGCGGAACTTCGCGTTCCTCGGCGGCGAGGACTGGTCGCCCGAGCAGTCGCGGCTGGACGCCACGGCGAAGGCCGCGATGTTCGTCAACCTGCTGACCGAGGACAACCTGCCCAGCTACCACCGCGAGATCGCCACCCGGTTCGGCCGGGACGGCGCGTGGGGCCAGTGGGTGGGCCGCTGGACGGCGGAGGAGGGGCGGCACGGCGTCGCGCTGCGCGACTACCTGGTCGTCACCCGGGGCGTCGACCCGGTCGAGCTGGAGCGCGCCCGCATGGACTACATGACCACCGGCTACGACTCCGGCGACAAGAGCCCGCTCGAGGCGGTCGCCTACGTCTCGTTCCAGGAGCTGGCGACGCGGGTCTCGCACCGCAACACCGGCAAGGCCACCGGCGACCCCATCGCCGACAAGCTGCTGGCTCGCATCGCCACCGACGAGAACCTGCACATGATCTTCTACCGGAACCTGGTGACGGCGGCGTTCGACATCGACCCGGACGAGACGATGAAGGCCGTGGCCACCGAGGTCATGAGCTTCGAGATGCCCGGCGCGACCATGGCGAACTTCCGCCGGAACTCGACGATCATCGCCAAGGCCGGCATCTACGACCTTCGGCTGCACCACGACGAGGTGGTCAGCCCCATCCTGCGCACCTGGAAGGTCTTCGAGCGCAGCGACCTCGGGCCGGAGGGCGAGCAGGCCCGCGAGCGGCTGGCCGCGTTCCTGACCGGCCTGGACGCCGAGGCCAGCAGGTTCGTGGAGAGCCGGGAGCGGATGCGGGCCCGCATGGCGGCCAAGGGCGAGACCGCCGTCCAGGTCTGACGCCGGCGGCCGGCCGCCCGGCGGGTCAGAGGCGGCAGGCCATGACGATCTCGTCGCGGTCGTCGCCGGGGGCGACCCGGATCGCGCCGGGCAGCCGGCCGACCTCGACGTAGCCCAGGCCCTGGTAGAAGTCGTCCACCCCGGTGCCCCCGCGGGCGGTCAGGTGGAGGAACTCCCACCGCCGCTCCCGCGCGATCCGGTGCACGCCCTCCATCAGCACCCGGCCCAGCCCCTGGCCCTGCCGGGAGGGGTGCACCTGCACGCGCAGCACGGTGCCCCAGTGCCGGCGCAGCGGGCTCAGCGACCCGACGACGCTCGCGAACCCGGCGACGGCGCCGTCCACGGTGAGCAGCGCCAGCACGTCGCGGCCGGAGTGGACGCCCTCCAGCAGCTTGTCCAGCAGCGGCTCGACGTCGACCCCGCTCACCGGCGGCACGAACCCGACGGCTCCACCGGCGTTGGTGACATCCACCCAGCAGCGCAGCAGCTCGCCGCGCAGCGTGTCGTCGACGGTGGAGACGGGGCGGACGTCGGCGGGCACAGCGGCATTCTCCGCTCCCCCACGGGGCCGCCCACCGCCGGGGCAGGCCGAGCGGCTCAGCGGCCCGCCCGTCCCGGCTCAGCCCTTCCGGCTCGGCGGCTCAGCCGTTCCGGCTCGGCGGCTCAGCCGTTCCGGCTCGGCGGCTCAGCCGTTCCGGCTCGGCGGCTCAGCCGTTCCGGCTCGGCGGCTCCCCCTCGGCCCGGGCCTCGGCCGCGCGCGCCGGGTCGTACGCGCAGGCGTCGGTGATGTCGGCGACCGGATCCGCCGGCGGCTGCGCCCCGGCACCGTCCGACGTCGGCGCCGACGTCGGCGGGGCGGGGGACGACGTCGAGGGTGCCGACGGGGAGGGCAGGGACGGGGGCGGCGGGGAGAGCGCCTCGTCGACCAGCTGCCGGATCTGGTCGTAGTCGGGGTAGGCCGGGTCGATGACGGTGTCGTCGAACACCACGCTGCGGATGTCGGCGTCCTTCACCAGGAACCCGAGGTCGACGAAGTCGTCGAGGGCCCAGCGGGGGATGTCGGTGCTGACGATGTCCTCGGTGGTCGCGGCCAGCTCCCGGTACTGCTGCAGGACGGTCATCGGGTCGGCTGCGTCCACGATCGCGGAGATCGTGCAGCGCTGCCGCGCCATGCGGTCGTAGTCGCTGAGGCCGAACCGGCCACGGGCGTACTGCAGCGCCGTGTAGCCGTCCATGCGCTGATCCGGCCCGGGAGCGATGTAGTCGTCGGGCAGCTCACCGGTGCCCGGATCGCCGTTGATCGGCACGTAGTAGTTGACGTCCACGGTGATGCCGCCCAGCGCGTCGACCAGCCGGCTGAAGCCCTCGAGGTTGACCAGCACGTAGTAGTCGATCCGCAGCCCGAGCGCCTCCCCCACGCCGAGCTTCAGGAAGTCCGCGCCGGGGTTGTCCGTGGCGCCCAGGACGTCGGGGTACCAGGCCGGCCCGTTGCGGTAGACGGCGTTGAGCAGGCTCTCGCTCTCGCTGCCGGCGTCGAAGCCGTCGGGGTAGACCTCGGCCAGCGGCGAGTCGGCCGGGAAGGGCAGCTCCTCGAGGTTCCGGGGCAGGCTGAACAGCACCGTGTCGCCGGTGTCGGTGTCGATGCTGGCCACGATCACCGTGTCGGTGCGGACGCCCTCCCGGCCCTCGCCACCGTCCCCACCGAGCAGCAGGACGTTCACCCGCTCCCGGCTGGGGAACGGGTCCGGCGCCTCCGGCACGGTCGCCGACCGCCGGTCCTCGGCGAAGACGCCGTCGATGAGGTCGCGCGAGGTGAGGGTGAGCTGCCCGGCCAGGACGGCGGGGGCGGCGATCCCGGCGACGAGCGCGGCGACCACGAGGCCGCCCACCGCCAGCCGGCCGCGCGACGTCCCCGGCGGCACGAGCGCCCGGTAGCCGGCGACGACCACGACGGCCCAGAGCAGCGCGAGCACGCCGATGCCGACGGTGGCCCAGAGCAGGACGTCGGTGTCCACGGCGGAGCGGGCCGCGTACCGGCGGCCGGCCGTGGCCAGCCAGATGCCCCCGGCGACGAGCAGCAGGAAGACGACGAGGACGACGGCGCCGAGCCGGCGCCGGCCCGCGGCCAGCAGACCCGTGCCCGGGACCACCGCGTTGAGCACGGTCCAGCCCAGCGCCGATCCGAAGCTCCGCCGGCGGCCGGCGCCCGAGGCCCGGGCACCACCGCCAGGGGCCGGAGACGTCGTGTCGGCGGTCATGCCGCTCCCCCTCGTCCTGGCCCGCACATCCGGCCATGATCGCATCGTTTCGCCAGGTGGGGGTGCCGCGGCCGGGGCCGGCGGCCTCCACCGCCCGATCCGGGGACCCGGGCCGGAGGTTCCCCGCTCCGTCCGGCCGTAAGCTCGGCATCCGTGCGCCTGGCCACCTGGAACGTCAACTCGATCCGCACCCGCGCCGACCGCGTGGCGGCCTTCCTCCAGCGGCACGACGTCGACGTGCTGGCGCTCCAGGAGACCAAGTGCCGGGACGACCAGTTCCCCGAGATGGTCTTCAGCGCGATCGGCTACGAGGTGGCGCACGTGGGCCACTCGCAGTGGAACGGGGTGTCGGTCCTGTCCCGCGTCGGGCTCGAGGACGTCGAGGTCGGCTTCCCGGGGATGCCGCCGTGGTCGGCCAAGGAGGGCGCCGAGCCCGCTCCGGAGGCGCGCGCCCTGGGCGCCACCTGCGGGGGCGTGCGGGTCTGGAGCGTGTACGTGCCGAACGGCCGCACGCTGGCCGATCCGCACTACGCGTACAAGCTGGAGTGGCTGGCCGCCCTCCGGGAGACCGCCGCCGGCTGGCTGGCCGACGCCCCGGCCGCGCCGGTGGCCCTCGTGGGCGACTGGAACATCGCCCCGCAGGACGACGACGTCTGGGACATGGCGGTCTTCAGCACCTCCACGCACGTCTCCGCGCCCGAGCGGGCCGCCTTCCAGGCGGTGGTCGACGCCGGGTACGCCGACGTGGTGCGCCCGCACGCACCCGGCCCCGGCGTCTACACGTACTGGGACTACACCCAGCTGCGCTTCCCCCGGCGCGAGGGCATGCGGATCGACTTCGTCCTGGGCTCCCCCGCCCTGGCCGAGCGGGTCACCGGCGCCTTCATCGACCGCGAGGAGCGCAAGGGCAAGGGCGCCAGCGACCACGCGCCGGTCGTCGTCGACCTCGGCTGATGCGGACCGACCCCGTGGGGAGTTCCACGGGGTCCCTAGGCTGGCGTCCCGTGCTCGTCCTGCTGCCGCCGTCGGAGACCAAGGCCCCCGGTGGGGACGGCCCGCCGCTCGACCTGGCTGCGCTCCGCGCTCCGGAGCTCACCCCGGTCCGCGCGCGGCTCACCGAGGCGCTGGTGTCCCTCGCCGGCGACCTCCCCGCCTCCCGGGCCGCGCTGGGCCTCTCCCCCCGCCAGGACGACGAGATCGCGCGGAACGCCGCGCTGCTCACCGCCGGCACCCGGCCGGCGCTCCAGCGGTACACCGGCGTGCTCTACGACGCCCTGGACGTCGGCTCGCTGACCCGCGCGCAGCGCTCGCGCGCCGACCGCCGGCTGGCCGTCGGCTCGGCGTTGTTCGGGCTGGTCGGCGCGGCGGACGGCATCCCGGCCTACCGGCTCTCCGCCGGATCCGCGCTCCCCGGGCTGCCCACGCTGCGCGCCCTCTGGCGACCGGCGCTGCAGCCGGTGCTGACGCAGGTGGACGAGCTGGTCGTCGACCTGCGCAGCGGGTCCTACGCCGCCCTGGCGCCCGCGCCCGGCGCCGTGACCGTCTCCGTGCTCAGCCGGCGACCCGACGGCAGCCGGTCCGTGGTGAGCCACTTCAACAAGGCGCACAAGGGCCGCCTGGCCCGGCTGCTGGCCACCACCACGGCGGAGCCCGGCGACGTCGGGGCACTGCGGCGCCTGCTCCGGCGGGCGGGGTTGCACGTGGAACATGACGGCGGCACCGCGCTGGAGCTGGTCGTCCCGGCCGGATGAGGCCGATCTCTCGCCGCAACTCCCGGGGGTTGGTTGCACGCAACCCTCCTCCCGTGACATAACTGCTGAGGCCACGCCACCCGAGCACACGCGGTGCGCTGGCCCGGGCATCCGGCGACGGTCGGGGCGGAAGGGCTTCGGTGGACGTAACGGACCGCACGGTCGTCAGCAGAGGCCGCAGCCTCGGCGATCGCGCGGCGGCGCAGCTGCGGGGCGACCGCGACCGGGTGGCCGCGGCGCAGCGACTCCGCCCCTACCGCGACGGCAGCGGCCTGGACCGACTGGCCACCCTCGCCGCGCATCTGCTCGGCACGTCCGGCAGCCAGGTGTCGTTGCTCGGTGCGACCCAGCTCGTCGCGGCCGGCACCGGCGCCGCCGCGGTGGGCAGCACCGGGCCACTGGAGGAGTCGCTCTGCACGATCACGGCCACGCTGCCGCCCGGTGAGGCGCTGGTCGTCTCCGACGCCGCCGCCGACGAGCGGGTCAACACCCTGCCGCCGGTGCGCACCGGCGTCGTGGGGGCCTACCTGGGCACGGTGCTGGCCGACGCGGCCGGCCGCCCGATCGGCGCCCTGTGCGTGTTCGACCCGGAGCCCCGCCCGTGGGCACCCTCGGAGATCGCCCTCCTGCAGCAGCTCGCCGCGTCGGTGGTCACCGAGCTGGAGCTGTCCACGCTGGTGCGGCAGTACGAGGACGACCGGGTGCGCTGGGAGCTGGCCACCGAGGCCGGCGAGGTCGGCACGTTCGACTGGGACCTGACGACCGGGCAGCTCATCTGGGACGAGCAGCTGATCACGATGTTCGGCTACGACGCCGACGACTTCGACCAGACCATCGACGCGTTCAACGCGCGGCTGCACCCCGACGACGAGGCCGCGGTGAGCGAGGCGCTGCAGCACGCCATCGACACCTGCGGGGACTTCGACGCCACCTACCGCGTGGTGCGGCCCGACGGCGAGACCCGGTGGGTGCACGCCCGCGGGCGCGCCCTCCCCGACCACCAGGACTCCGCGGTGCGGCTCCTCGGCGCGGCGTTCGACATCACCGGGGCGCGGGAGGCGGCCACCCTCGTCACCCGGACGCTCGAGGCGATGCCGGCCGGCTTCTACAGCCTCGACCGGGAGTGGCGGTTCACCCACGTGAACGCCGAGGCCGAGCGGCTGCTGCAGGCGACCCGCGACGAGCTGCTGGGCCGCGTCCTGTGGGAGGCGTTCCCCGACGCGCTGAACAGCGTCTTCGAGGCGAGCTACCGGGAGGCGGTGGCCACCGGCCAGCCGATCGCGTTCGACGCCTACTACCCCGCGCCGCTGGACGGGTGGTACGAGCTGCGGGCCTGGCCCAGCCCCGACGGCCTGTCGGTCTACTTCCTGGAGGTCACCGAGCGCCGCCGGGTGCAGGAGCAGGCGGAGCGGGCCGCGCAGCGGCTGGCGATCCTGGCGAGCATCAGCGCCGACCTCGCCGGAGGCCTCGACCAGCACGGAGCCATGGCGCACCTGCCGGAGCTGATCGTCCCGGCGCTGGCCGACTTCTGCATCGTCACCCTGGTCGACCCCGACGGCCGCCCGCGCGACGTCGGGAGCTGGCACCGCGACCCCGGGAAGCAGGCGCTGCTGGAGCGCTACACCCGGGTCCGCCTCGACGCGATGCCGGCCGATTCCCCCGCCGCGGTGTCCCTCCGCACCGGCCGGCAGAACCGCTGCCCGGGGTCGGTGGTGATCGACATGCTGGCGCCCGGGGAGGCCCGCGACCTGGCGGCCGAGCTGGCCCCGCGCGAGGCCATCGTCCTGCCGATGCGCGGCCGCAACCGCACCCTCGGCCTCCTCACCGTCTACTTCGACGCGGAATCCCCCATCCTGGCGGAGAACGTGGCCACCGCCCAGGAGGCAGCCGACCGGGCGGGCATGGCCCTGGACAACGGCCGGCTCTACAGCGCGCAGCAGCAGCTCGCCGAGGGGCTGCAGCGCAGCCTGCTCACCGATCCGCCGGAGCCGGACCACGCGGAGATCGCGGTGCGGTACCTGCCGGCCGCCGAAGCCGCCCGGGTGGGCGGTGACTGGTACGACGCCTTCATGCAGCCCGGTGGCGCCACCATGCTGGTCATCGGCGACGTCGTCGGGCACGACACCGAGGCGGCGGCCGCCATGGGGCAGCTCCGCGGGCTCCTCCGCGGCGTGGCCACCTACAGCGACGCCGGGCCGGCGGAGGTGCTGCGCGGGCTGGACGCCTCGATGACCACGCTGCAGATCCCGACCCTGGCCACCGCGGCCGTCGCCCGCTTCGAGCAGACCGCCGAGGAGTACCGCAGCGGGGTGACCCGCATGCGCTGGGCCAACGCCGGTCACCTGCCCCCGCTGGTCATCGAGCCCGACGGCACGGTGGCCGACCTGACCGAGTGGACCGGCGACCTGCTGCTCGGCGTCGATCCCGGGGTCCGCCGCCGGGAGACGGTGCTCCCGCTCCGCCGGGGCTGCACCGTGCTGCTCTACACCGACGGGCTCGTGGAGCGGCGCGACTCCGATCTCGACGCGGGCATCCTGCGGCTGCGCGAGGCCCTCATGGAGCTCTCCGACCTGCCGCTGCAGGAGCTGCTGGACGAGCTGCTGGAGCGGCTGGTGCAGGGCCGCCCCGAGGACGACGTCGCCCTGGTCGCCGTCCGGCTGCACCCGCAGGACGGGCCGCGGCCGGCGGAGGCCGGACCCGTCCGGATCCCGCCCACCGTCCCGCCGGACCCGGCCCTGGACCCGGGGTTCGAGCAGCCTGCGCGCTAGGCGCGGTCGCGCCGGACCTGCGCCTTGCGGCCCTTGATCATGGTGGCCCGCAGCGCCTGCACCACCTCGTCGGCGGCCGACTCGGGCACCTCCACGAGCGCGAACCGCTGGTGGATCTCGATCGAGCCCACGTCCCGCCCGGTGAGGCCGGTCTCGCCGGTGATCGCGCCGACCAGGTCGCCGGGGCGGATGCCGGCGTCCCGGCCCACCCCGACGAACAGCCGCGTCGCCGGCCCGCCGGCGGAACGCCCCGCCGGCCGTCCGGGCCGCTCGTCGCGCCGGCCGGTCCCCCGGCCCGCCGGACCCCGGCCGCCGTCCCGCTCGGGACGGAAGGAGACCTGCGGGATCTCCTCGTCGTCGTCGACCGGCCCGGCTGCCTCGTGCGCCAGCTTCACCGCCGCCAGGGCGACCTCCATGAGGTCGAACTCGTCGGCGAGGGTCTCCACGACCACGCGGAAGCGGTCCAGGTCGTCACCGAGCAGGCTCTCCCGGAGCGCACCCCGGGTGAGGTCGAGCCGCCGGGCGCGCAGGTCCGCGACCGTGGGGACGGTCTGCACGGAGATCGAGGCGCCGGCGACCTTCTCGATGGTCTTGAGCATCCGGTGCTCGCGCGGCTCGGCCAGCGTGATCGCCACGCCCTCGCGGCCGGCGCGGCCCACCCGGCCGATCCGGTGCACGTAGGCCTCCGGCGCCGAGGGCACGTCGTAGTTGACGACGTGGGTGAGCTGCTCGATGTCCAGGCCGCGGGCGGCGACGTCCGTGGCGACGAGCAGGTCGGCCGTGCCGCCGCGCAGCCGGCCCATCACCCGGTCGCGCTGCTCCTGGCTCATGCCGCCGTGCAGCGCCTCGGCCCGGTACCCGCGGCCGTTGAGCGTCTCGGTGAGCGAGTCGACCTCCTCGCGGGTGCGGCAGAAGACGATCGCCGCCGTGGGCGCCTCGACGTCCAGGATCCGGCCCAGCGCGGCCGGCTTGGCGCCGCGGGGCACGACGTAGGCGGTCTGCCGGATCCGCGGCGTCTCCCCGGGCCGGGCGGTCTCCCGGGCGATCGTGATCCGCACCGGGTCGCGCAGGTGCCGGCGGGCCAGCGCGTCCAGCCGCCGGGGCATCGTGGCCGAGAACAGCACCGTCTGCCGCTGCTCCGGGGTCGCGTCGAGAATGGCCTCGAGGTCCTCGGCGAAGCCCATGTCGAGCATCTCGTCGGCCTCGTCGAGCACGACGGTGGCGACGTCCCCGAGCTGCAGCGCACCCCGGTTCAGCAGGTCCAGCGCCCGCCCGGGGGTGGCGACGACGACGTCGACGCCGGACTCCAGGGAGCGCAGCTGCCGGACGATCGGGGCGCCGCCGTACACCGGCAGGACGCGGGCGCCGAGATCCCGGCCGTAGCGGTGCAGCGCCTCCGACACCTGGACGGCGAGCTCGCGGGTGGGCACCAGCACCAGCGCCACGGGCGGGCGCTCGGTGCGGTGCGCGGCCATCCGCTGCAGCACCGGCAGGGAGAAGGCCGCCGTCTTGCCGGTGCCGGTGGCGGCCTGGCCGAGCAGGTCGCGCCCCTCCGCGAGCGGCGGGACCGCCTCCTGCTGGATCGGGGTAGGTTCCTCGTACCCCAGGGCGGTCAGGGCCTTCAGCAGCTCCGGGCGCAGCCCGAGGCCCTCGAAGGTGGCGGTGCCGTCGAGGGCGGTGCCGTCAGGAGCGGTGCCCTCGGTCGCGGTGCCCTCGGTCGCGGTGCCCTCGGTTGCCGTGCCCTCGGTTGCCGTGCCCTCGGTCGCCGTGCCCTCGGGGGCGGCGGGGGTGTCTCGTTCGTCGGTCATCGCGGTCCATCGTTCCCTGGGCGGGACGCTCCCGCGCACCCGGCCGTCTGGCACGCTGCCGGGGTGAGCGCCGACGACGACCTCTGCACCCGCCCGGCGACGGAGCTGGCCGCCCTGGTGCGCGCCCGGGAGGTGTCGGCGCGCGAGCTCCTCGAGGCCCACCTCGCCCGGATCGAGCGGCTCAACCCGTCGCTGAACGCCGTGGTGACGCTGGACGCCGAGGGGGCCCGGGCCGCCGCCGACGCCGCCGACGCCGCACAGGCGGCCGGGGAGCCGCTCGGCCGGCTGCACGGCCTGCCGGTCGCGCACAAGGACACCCACGCCACCGGCGGCATGCGCACCACCTGGGGCTCCCCGCTGCACCGCGACACCGTCCCCGCCCGCGACGAGCTGGCGGTGGCGCGCCTGGTCGGCGCCGGGGCCATCCGGGTGGGCAAGACCAACGTGCCGGAGTTCGCGGCCGGGTCGCACACCTTCAACCCGGTCTTCGGCGTGACGCACAACCCCTACCGGCACGGGCTCTCCGCCGGTGGGTCCAGCGGCGGCGCCGCCGCGGCGCTCGCCGCCGGGCTGGTCCCGCTGGCCGAGGGCAGCGACATGGGCGGCTCGCTGCGCAACCCGGCGGCGTTCTGCAACGTGGCCGGGCTGCGGCCCACCCCCGGCCGGGTGCCCACCTGGCCGGCGCCGATGGCCTGGTCGACGCTGTCGGTGCAGGGCCCTATGGGCCGGACCGTCGCCGACGTCGCCCTGCAGCTGTCCGTGCTGGCCGGCCCGGACCCGCGGGTGCCGATCGCCCTCGACGACGACCCCGCCGGGTTCGCCGCCCCCCTCCCCGACCGGCTGGACGGCCTGCGGGTGGCGTGGACGCCGGACCTGGGCGGCCGGGTGGCGGTCGACCCCGCGATCACCGCCACGCTGACCGCGTCGCTGGGGGTCTTCGGGGAGCTCGGCGCCGTCGTCGAGGAGGCCTGCCCCGACCTCTCCGGCGCCGACGAGGTGTTCGGCACCCTGCGGGCCTGGCTGTTCGACGCGACCTTCAGCGAGCTGGCCCGCCGGCAACCGGAGCAGCTCAAGGAGTCGATCCGCTGGAACGCGGCGCTGGGCGCGAGGCTGACCGGCTCCGACCTGGCGCGGGCCGAGCGGCTGCACACGACGCTGTTCGAGCGGGTGGTCGCCTTCTTCGAGCGCTACGACGTCCTGCTCGCCCCCACGACGCAGGTCCTGCCCTTCCCCGTGGAGGTCGAGTACCCGACCGAGATCGCCGGCGTCCACCAGGACAACTACCTCGAGTGGATGCGGTCCTGCACGGTCGTCTCCGCCACCGGGTGCCCGGCGCTGTCGGTGCCCGGCGGCTTCACACCGGACGGGCTGCCGGTGGGGCTGCAGGTGATCGGCCCCGCCCGCGCCGACCGGCGGGTGCTGGAGGTCGGCCACGCCTTCGAGCAGGCGACCCGCTTCGGCGAGCGCCGCCCCGCCCTCTGACCTCCTCTACCACTCTCTAGCGCGGACGACAGACGACGCCAGAGTCGTCGATATGCGCATTCCTGCGCTTCTGAGCGCGTGAGAACTACCGGCATGCGCATATCGGCGGGAGTGGCCGGACGGGATCGTCAGGCGGGGCCGGCTGGTCCGTCGGAGCCGGCCGGGTAGTCGAGCAGCGGGACCTCGTCCGCGGCCCAGGCGGCCAGGATCGGCTCGACGATGCGCCAGGACTCCTCCGCCTCGACGTCGCTGATCGACAGCGCCGCCTCCCCGGCCAGCAGCTCCTCGAGCAGCAGGCCGTACGCCGACAGCGGGGTCGGCGGCAGGTCGACGGCGAGCGAGCGGCGTTCCAGGTCGAACGGGTCCCCGGCGCCGTTGAGGTTGAGCTCCAGGCTGATCCCGTCCGGGTCCAGCCGCAGCCGCAGCACGTCGGGCTCGGGGCCGGCGCCGTCGGGCTCGAAGGCCAGGTGGGGCACGGGCTTGAAGCGCAGCACGATCTCGTGCCGGTCGGCACCCAGGGCCTTGCCCGAGCGCAGCCGGAAGGGCACCCCGGCCCAGCGCCAGTTGTCGACCTCGACGGTGTACTCGGCGTAGGTCTCGGTGCCGCGGTCGGCCTGCACCCCGCGCTCGGCGGTGTAGTCGGGCAGCTGCCGGTCGCCCACCGTCCCGGCGGTGTACCGGGCGCGCACCGTGTCCCGCCGCATGTCCCGCGGCGGGCGGACGGCGCGGAGCACGTCGGCCTTGCGGGCGGCCAGGCTGCGCGCGTCCAGGGCGGCCGGGGGTTCCATCGCCACCACCGCCAGCATCTGCAGCAGGTGGTTCTGCAGCATGTCGCGCAGCGCACCGGCGGTGTCGTAGTAGCCGGCCCGGCCCTCCAGGCCCAGCGTCTCGTCGAACACGATGTCCACCCGCTCGAGGTGCTGGGCGTTCCACACCGGCTCGAACACCCGGTTGGCGAACCGCAGCCCGAGGATGTTGAGCACCGTCTGCATCGCGAGGAAGTGGTCGGTGCGGAACACCTGGTCCTCGGGCACCAGCCGGTGCAGCACCTCGTTGAGGTTCCGGGCATCGGCCAGGTTCCGGCCGAAGGGCTTCTCGACGGCGACCACGGTGCCCTCGGGCACCTCGCACTCCCGCAGCGCCTCCAGCGTGGGCAGGAAGACGGTGTTCGGCAGCGCCAGGTAGACCACCGGCACCCCGCCCGCCCGCTCGAGGGCGGCCCGCAGGTCCGCGGGCACCGTCACGTCGCCGTGCCGGTAGCCCAGCCACCCGATCAGCCGCTCCCTGGCCGCCTCGGGCACGCGGCCGGCGTGCTCGGCGAGCCGCGTGCGCGCCCAGTCGCGGTACTCCTCGTCGGACCAGTCCTCCCGGCTCACGGCCAGCACGGCCACCGGCTCGTCCAGCACGCCCGCCGCCACGAGCTCGGCCAGGCCCGGCAGCAGCAACCGGCCGGTGAGGTCGCCGGTGCCGCCGAGGACGACGAAGGACCGGTTCACCGGGCCGCTCCGTCCCGGGCGGCCAGCGCCCGACCGAGGTTCCAGCCGCTGCTGATCACGCCCACGTGGCTGAACGCCTGCGGGAAGTTGCCGAGGAACGCCCCGGTCGAGGGATCGATCTCCTCGGCGAGCAGCCCCAGCTCGGTGGCCCGGCCGCACAGCGAGTCGTACAGCTCCTGCGCCTCGTCCAGCCGGCCCTGCCCGGTGAGGTTGTCGACCAGCCAGAAGCTGCAGAGCAGGAACGCCCCCTCGCCGCCGGGCAGCCCGTCGGGTGAGGCGGTGTGCAGGTAGCGGTACAGCAGGCCGTCCCCGGCGTCGAGGTGCCGGCGCACCGCCTCGGTCGTCGCCACCATCCGCGGGTCGTCGGCCGGCACGAGCCGGCGCAGGGGCAGGGTGAGCAGCGAGCCGTCCAGACCCCCGCGGTCACCGCGGCCCGGGGGCGTCAGGTGCTCGGTGAACGTGCCGCGGTCGGGATCCCAGGCGTGCTCGAGGAGGGTGCTGCGGATCCGGTCGGCCTCGCGCCGCCACCGCTCTCCCGGGTGCGGCAGCCCGCAGAGCTCGCCGATGCGCACGGCCCGGTCGACGGCGACGTGGCACATGGCGACGGAGTAGGTGAACGGCCGGCCGGCGTCGCGGATCTCCCAGATCCCGTTGTCCGGGGTCGACCACTGGGCGATGGCCTGTTCGGTGAGGTCGCACAGCGCGCCCCAGAGGGGCGGGTCGAGCTGCCCTCCGGAGCGGGCCCACTGGTAGGCGACGTCGAGCAGCTCGCCGTAGACGTCGTTCTGCACCTGGCGGGCCGCGCCGTTGCCCCACCGCACCGGGCCCGATCCGCGGTAGCCGGAGAGGGCGAGGTCCTCCCACTCGATGCCCGGCCGCCGGCCGTCGAGGGTGTAGCAGATGCTCGCGCGGTCGTCCCGCTCGATGTTGCGCAGCGTCCAGGCCAGGAAGGCGTCGGACTCGTCCTGCATGCCGATCCGCCGCAGCGCGTAGCTGGAGAAGGCGGCGTCCCGCACCCAGGTGAACCGGTAGTCCCAGTTCCGGCTGCCGCCGATCTCCTCGGGCAGCGACGACGTCGCGGCCGCCATGATCGCGCCGGTGGGGGCGTGGTCGAGCAGCTTGAGGGTGAGCGCCGACCGGCGGACCAGGTCCTCCTGCGGGCCGGTGTAGCGGAGCCGGCCGGCCCAGCTGCGCCAGGCCGCCGCCGTCTGGTCGATCAGCCGCTCGGGCTGGGTGCGGGTCCGGGTGTGCGTCTCCCCCGACCACTGCAGGGCGACGGTCAGCTGCTCCCCCTCGCGCAGGGCCACCCGGCCGCTGAGGGCGCCGTTGCCCGCCACGGTGAGCGGGTGCGAGGAGGAGACGAGGATCTCCAGCTGCGGCTGCGCGGCCCAGAGGATCCGCCAGGCGCCCAGCTCGGGCCGCACCAGGACGCCGTCCATGGGCGCCAGCCGGATCTCCACCTCGACCGCTCCACCCACGGCGCGGGCCAGCCGGAGCAGCTCGCCGCGGCCGGAGGGCACCGGCTCGGCCAGGTCGGCGCCCGAGCGCAGCGTGAGGCAGTCGGTGAGCTCGAGCCGGCCGCCGTCCCCCTGCAGCTCGGTGACCAGGATCCCGGTGTCGGGCAGGTAGTGCTGGGCGGACTCCCGCAGGCCGACGGGGGCGATGCCGAAGCTGCCGCCGCGGTCGGTGTCGAGGATGCCGGCGAGGAACGGCCGGCTGTCGAAGTCCGGCAGGCACAGCCAGGGGATGCTGCCGTCCCGCGCCACGAGCGCGCAGGTGAGGCCGTCGCCGATCAGGCCGTGGTCCTCGATCGGCAGGTAGCCGTCGATGCGGGTCAGCGGGCGCAGCGGCACGGAACTCCCTCGGGTCGGTGGGCAGGGGACCTCCCGACCGTGCCCGCCCACGCACCCGCCAACCACCCCCGACATGACGGTCCGATGACTTGGGCCCTCTATCGCTCTCTAGCCGAGGCGCTAGACGGCCTCATGACCGCCGAGATGCGCACGACCGCGGGAAAGGTGCCGGTCACAGGCGCAGCCGTGCGCATCGGCGCGGGGTGCGCGGAGACCATGGGGCGCGGACGGGGAGGCGCGAGGCACCAATGTCGCGCCGGCGGGCCTCGTGCCCGACCGCGGCCGGTCAGTCCCCGGCCGGCTGGGCCGGCGGCAGCAGGCCGGCCTGCCAGGCCATCGCCACCAGCTGGGCACGGTCGCGCGCGGCGAGCTTGGTCAGCACCCGCCCGACGTGGGTGCGCGCCGTCGCCGGGCTCATGTGCAGCGCCCGCCCGATCTCCTCGTTCGACATACCGCGGGCGACCGCGACCAGCACCTCGCCCTCCCGGTCGGTCAGGTGCTGGAGGAGCCCGGAATCCGCCGGCGGCGGGGCGTGCAGCGCGGCGGCCAGCACGCTGCGGGTGACGGCGGGGTCGAGCACCGCCTCGCCGGCGGCGGCCGCGCGCACCGCCCGGCGCAGCGCGTCGGGCTCGGCGTCCTTGAGCAGGAAGCCGCTGGCGCCGGCGCGCAGGGCGCCGAAGACCAGCTCGTCGTCGTCGAAGGTGGTCAGCGCCAGGACGGACACCCCCTCCAGCGCGGGGTCGGCCACGATGCGGCGGGTGGTCTCGATGCCGTCGAGCACCGGCATCCGCAGGTCCATGAGCACGACGTCGACGTCGCGGGCTCCCCCCAGCCGGTGCAGCGCGGCGCGCCCGTCGCCCGCTTCGCCCACCACCTGCACGTCGTCGGCCCGGTCCAGCAGCGCGCGGATGCCGGCCCGCACCAGGGGCTGGTCGTCGACCACCAGCACGCGGATCACGGCTGCGCGCCGACCCGTTCGGCGGTCAGCGGGAGCACCGCGGTCACGGCGAACCCCCTGGCGTGCCGGTTGCCCACCGCCAGCCGGCCGCCCAGCAGCGCCACCCGCTCGCGCATCCCCTGCAGCCCGTGCCCGGCGGCACCGGTGCCCGGGTCGCCGGCGCCGTCGTCGGCCACCGTGACGGTGAGGTCGGCCGCCCCGTGCTCCAGGGTCACCGTCGCGGAGCGGGCGTGCGCGTGCCGGAGGACGTTGGTCAGCGATTCCTGCACCAGCCGGTGCACCGTCGCCTCGACGGCGGCGGGCAGCGGGCGCTCCACGCCGCGGACCTCGAGCCGGACGTCGAGGCCGGTCGACGCGGTGGCGGCGACCAGATCGGCGAGGTCGGCCATGCCCGCCGCCGGCTCGGCGCTCGTGGCGGCGTCCCCCCGCAGCAGCCCCACGGTGTCGCCGAGGTGGTGCAGCACGTCCCGGCTGACGGTGCGGATCGTCTCCAGCGACCGGCGGGCGGCCTCCCGGTCGTCGTCCAGCGCCTCGGCGGCCACGGCGGCGTGCAGGGTGACGATGGCGACCGCGTGGCCTAGCTGGTCGTGCACGTCGCGGGCGATCCGCAGCCGCTCGTCGGCCACCCGGCGCTGCGCCTCGGCCTCGCGCTCCTGCTCGGCCAGCCGCAGCCGCTGGTCGAGCTCGGCCTGCCAGCCCCGGCGCGAGCGCACGGCGTCGCCCAGCGCCAGCACCGCGGCGAGCAGCGCGAGGGACAGGGCGCCGTCGTAGCCGATGATGACCCCCGGGTCCACGTCCCGCTCGCCGCCCAGCAGCCGGAAGATCGTCGACAGGGCGAGGCCCGAGCCGCCCACCACCGCGCCCAGCCGCACCCGTCCGGCCTCGGCGACGGTGAACAGCGCGGGGGCGAGCGGCAGCGCCAGGCCGATCGCGGGATAGCCGGTCCAGTAGTAGCCGAAGAGCAGGGCGATGCTCAGCGCCAGCGCGGGCACGGGGGCCCGGCGGGCGAACAGCATCGGCAGGCCGACCACGGTCACGAGGGCGAAGGCAAAGGCATCGGGCGGCTTCGCCTCGACCTCGAGGTGGGCGGCCAGCGCGGCCCAGGCCGGCAGCACCGAGGCCAGCACGAGGACGACGTCGGTCCGCCCCGGGCGCCAGGTCATGCCGGGAGGCTAGGGCGTTCCCGGTGTGCCGGGAATCCGCGCGACGACGTAGTCCTCGCGGCAGGTGTACGCCGAGATCCGTAGCCAGGTCGGTCGGCGCAGCGGATCCCCCGGAGGCCCGGCGTTCCTAGCGTTCCCGGCGTCCTGTCCGGTCCAGCCCCTGGAGAACGCCGTGCTCGCCACTCTCGCCCGTTCCTGCGCCCGTGCCCGGTGGTCGGTCACGACCGTGTGGGTCACCGCCGTCGTCATGCTCTCGGTGCTCGCCGGGGCCTTCGCCGGCCCGACCAGCGACGACTTCTCGCTGCCCGGATCGGAGAGCCAGCGGGCCTCCGACCTGCTCGCCGACGCCGGGTTCGAGGCGAGCGCCGGCACGCAGGCGCAGGTGGTGCTGCACGCGCCCGACGGCGTGGCGACGCCGCAGGTGCGGGCGGCGGTCGAGGACCTGGCCGCCGCGATCGAGGATGAGCTGCCCGGTGCGGAGGTGGTCAGCCCCTTCGCCCCGGGAGGCGATCGGCAGATCTCCCCCGGCGGGGACATCGCCTACCTGCAGGTCGATCTGCCGCACCGCGATCCGGCGGAGGTGGCCGCGTCCGGGGAGCAGCTCCTGGCGCTGGCCGACGACGTCGGCGTGGCCGGGCTGCAGGTCGAGCTGGGGCTGCAGGTGGAGGAGCAGGAGCCGGCCGGTGCGCCGGCCGAGGTGATCGGCCTGATCGCCGCCGCGGTGATCCTGCTGATCGCGTTCGGCTCCGTCGTGGCGATGCTGCTGCCGCTGGCCATCGGCGTCCTCGGGGCGCTCTGCGGTGTCGCCGGGGTGGAGCTGGCCGCGCACGTCATCGCGGTGCCCAGCTACGCCGGCGCGGCGGCCGGGATGATCGCCATCGGCGTCGGCATCGACTACGCACTGCTGGTGGTCACCCGGTTCCGGGAGGCACTGCACGACGGGCTGCCGGTGCCCGACGCGGTCGCCCTCGCGCAGCACACGGCGGGCCGGTCGGTGCTCTTCGCGGGCGTCACCGTGGTCATCGCCACCCTCGGTCTGGTCTTCATGGGCATCGAGCTGATCACCGGCATGGCGATCGGCATCGCGGCGGCGGTCCTGGTCGCCATGCTGGCCGCGGTGACCCTGCTGCCGGCCCTGCTCGGCATCGTCGGGCCCCGGCTGCAGCGCGCCCAGGCCCGACCACGGCGGCGGCTCGCCGGCGGCGGCGACGGCTCGGGTGCGGCAGCGGAGCGGTGGTCGCGGACGGTGCAGCGCCGGCCGGCGCTGTGGGTGGCCGGGGCGCTGGCCGCACTGGCAGTGCTGGCCGTCCCGGTGCTCGACCTGCGGCTCGGCTTCAGCGACGCCGGGACGATGCCCGAGGAGAGCAGCGCGCGCCAGGCCTACGACCTGGTCGCCGACGGCTTCGGACCGGGCGTGAACGGGCCGCTCGTCGTCGCCGTCGACGCCCCGTCCGGAGACGCCGAACCGCTCGCCGCGGACCTGGCCGCGGCGTTCGCCACCGACGGCGGAGTCGCGGCGGTGAGCCCGCCGGTGGTCTCCAGGGACGGCGGGACGGCTGTGCTGCAGGTGGTGCCGACCTCGGCGCCGCGGGACGAGGCGACGACCGACCTGGTGCACCGGCTGCGCGAGGACGTCGTCCCGCCGGTGGTGGCGGGAACCGGCGGTGAGGTGGCCATCGGCGGCGCGCAGCCGGCGGCGATCGACTTCGCCGACTACACCGCCCAGCGGCTGCCGCTGTTCCTGTCCGTCGTCCTCGGGCTGTCGTTCCTGCTGCTCGCGGTGGTCTTCCGGGGCCTGCTCGTGGCGCTCAAGGCGGTGGTGGTGAACCTGCTGTCGATCGGTGCCGCGTTCGGCGCGCTGGTGGCCGTGTTCCAGTGGGGCCGGCTGGCCGGTGCCCTCGGCATCGAGGGCACCGGGCCGATCGAGGCCTGGGTGCCGATGCTGCTGATCGCGATCGTGTTCGGCCTGTCGATGGACTACGAGGTGTTCCTGCTCTCGCGGATCCGCGAGGAGTACGACCGCACCGGGGACAACGCGGCGGCGGTCGCGACCGGGCTGGCCCGCACGGCCCGGGTGATCACCGCGGCCGCGGCGATCATGGTCTGCGTGTTCGGCAGCTTCGTCCTGGGCGCCGACCGGGACCTGCAGCTGTTCGGCTTCGGGCTCGCGGTGGCGATCCTCATCGACGCGACGCTCGTCCGGATGGTGCTCGTGCCGGCGACCATGGAGCTCCTGGGCCGCGCCAACTGGTGGCTGCCGGGGTGGCTGGACCGGCGGCTCCCGCACCTGACCGTCGAGGGTTCGGTGTCACTGCCGCGGGAGCCGGTCCGGGAGACGGCCGGGGTGCGGTGATGCGCCCGCCGTCGGGCCGGCCGACGCGCACCGCGACGTTCACGTCGGCATCGGCGCCGCGTCGAGGAGTCCGAGGTCGTCCGGGGACAGCCGGAGCGTCGCCGCGGCGGCGTTCGACTCGAGGTGCGCCACGCTCGTGCTGCCCGGGATCGGGACCACGGGCAACCCCCAGCGGCGGGACTGGTCGTGCAGCCAGGCCAGAGCCACCTGGGTCGCAGCGATGCCGTGTCGACGGGCGATGTCGCCGAGGACCGGCACCCGCCCGAGGCGTCCTCTCGCCAGCGGCGCGTAGGGGACGACGGCCGTGCCGAGCCGTGCGCAGGTGGGGAGTACGGCATCGATGCGACGGGCGGTCAGGGACCACTCGGACTGCAGGGCCGCGATGGGGAACACCGCGGACGCGGCCTCGAGCTCGGCGGCCGTGACCTCGCACAGCCCGACGTGCCGGATCTTGCCCGCCGTCACCAGGTCGCCGAGCGCGCCGACGGACTCGGTCAGCGGAACGTCCGGATCGCGGCGGTGCAGGTAGTACAGGTCGATCACCTCGACATCCAGTCGGGCGAGGCTGCGCTCGCAGGCCGCGCGGAGGACTTCCGGACGCCCGTGGCAGGAGTAGGTGCCGTCCGGCTCGGCGCGCACGCCGCCCTTGGTGGCGAGGAAGACGTGCCGGCGGCGGCCCCGGATGGCGGCGCCCACGAGCTGCTCGTTGCTCCCGCTCCCGTACATCTCGGCGGTGTCGAGCATGCGGACGCCGAGGTCCACGGCCCGGGCGATGACCGCCCGGGCGCTGAGCGGATCGTCCATGCGCATGCACCCGAGCCCCTGCACGGGAAGGTCGGGCGGGGAGCCCCGTCGTCGACCGCCCTCCGTGGGGCCCGAGGTCATGACGCCTCCCTGGGGCATCGCCGGCTCAGCTGCTGACCGAGCGCAGCGCACCGGGTCGGCGACCGGCCAGGCGGTCCAGACGTTCCGCGCTGGCGGTGTCGGCGGGCAGGTGGACCACCAGCCGCTGGTAGTCGCCGTCGGTGAGCTCCAGCGGCTCGAGGACCAGGCGCAGTGCTCCGACGTCGGGGTGGGCGATCGCCGTCACGCGGGACCGCCGCTGGGCGAGCGGCCGCTGCTTCCACCGGTCGCTGAAGGTCGAGCCCGCAACGGTGCTGATCCGCTCGGCGAGGGCATCGGTCGCCGGGTCGCCCCGACGGAACCCGTGCAGGAAGGCGACCTGCTCGTCGAGGACCTCCGACCAGTCGGGATAGGCCTCGCGGGCCCGCGCGTCGGTGGCGGTGTACCAGAGCAGGTTGGGCACCTCGCCGTCGAGCAGCCCCAGGGGGCGGGACAGCCGGTCGTACGCGGAGTTCCAGGCCAGCACGTCGAGCAGGTGGTTGACGACCACGGCCGGAGCCGGATCGAGTCGATCCAGCAGGGTGCGGACCGGGCTGCGCACGTGCCGGGCGGCCGATACCCCGCCCTGCGTGCACAGTTCGGTGCCCTGGCTCACCGTGGCGAGCTGCTGGAGGTGGTCACGGTCGGCGTCGTCCATGCGCAGGGCGGTGGCGAGCGCGGCGAGCACCTGGACCGACGGCCGCGTGTCACGTCCCTGCTCGAGGCGAACCAGGTACTCCACGCTGATCCCGGCGAGGGTGGCCAGCTCCGCTCGCCGCAGTCCCGGCGTGCGCCGGCGCGAGCCGGCGGCCAGTCCCACGTCCTCGGGGCGCACCGCTTCACGGCGGCTGCGGAGGAAGTTCCCCAGCTCTCCGGTCATCACCTGCGCCAGTGTGGCCTTCGGGCGGCCAGGGTGGGTGGCCCTCTCGGGGCCACTCTCGACACGGCCTCCCCGACGAAGGCCGTCGCGCCCACCGTGACGGCATGACCTCCGAGTTCACGAGCGAGACGATCGACGCGTCCACGACGGCGGGCACGACCCGCGTCGGGCTGGTGGTGGGCAGCACCCGCCCGGGGCGGAAGGCCGCAACGGTCGCCGACTGGGTGCTGGACGGGGTGCGGGCGCACCCGCGGGTGCGCTCCGGGGACGTCGAGTTCGCCGTGCTCGACCTGGCCCGGGTCGCGCTGCCGATGCTGGACGAGCCGCTGGCGGCCGCGTTCGGCCGGTACCAGCACGAGCACACCCGGCGCTGGGCCGCGACGGTGGCCTCCTGCGACGCCTTCGTCTTCGTGACCCCGGAGTACAACCACTCCATCCCGGCGGCGGTGAAGAACGCCATCGACTACCTGTATGCCGAGTGGCACCACAAGGCCGTGGGCGCCGTCAGCTACGGACTCGCCGGCGGGGTGCGCGCCGTCGAGCACCTCAGGACCGTCCTGGTCGAGGTCAAGGCCGTCCCCGTGAGTGCCCAGGTGGCCCTGTCGGTCTTCGACGACTTCAGCTATGCCAACCCCGCCGATCCCACCGACCCCGGGGTGGTGGCCGCCCGTCCGCACCAGGACGCGGTGCTGCAGGATCTGCTCGAGGAGCTCCTCGCCCACAGTCGAGCCCTGGCGCCGCTGCGGGGCAGTGCGCGGCGTCAGGCCGACGGCGCGGGCGATCACGACAGTGGCTCCGCCGCCGACCCCGTCGGAGCCGACGGCGGCCAGCCCGTCGGTGCGCTCTAGCGGACTGCGCCCTCCGCAGAGCTGGTCAGGCCCTTGGGTCCGGACGTCTCCCAACTTCCCCGGATGCCGTCGTCGGCCGTGGCTCGGGATCGGTGCTCAGCCCGGCTGCTTCTCCTCGGGGCGCGGCAGGCGGCGGGCCTGCCGGCGGCGGCGCAGCCCGCGCAGGGTCCGGACGGCGACCAGCAGCTCGGCCAGCTCCTGCCGGTCACCGGAGGTGATGTCGGCGAGCTGGGCGGCGGCCCGGCGCTGGGCGGCGTCCCAGCCCTCCTCCCACCGGGTGACGAGCTCGTCGGGCGGCTCGTTCTCCGCGGTCCGCAGGCTGAGCACGTCCTCCGTGAGCGAGGACTGCTCCATGGCGAGGTCGTCGCGCAGCGAGGCGCGGGCCATCGACGGCCAGCGCCGGTCCCGCGGCAGGGCGGTGACCAGCTCGCGCAGCGCGACCAGGCCCAGCCGGTCGGCCAGGCGCTGCAGCACCTGTCCCGCCAGGGCCACCGGGGCACCGGTCCGCTCGGCGACGACGGCGAGGTCGAGCGCCGCCGGCACCAGCGGCGCGGCGGCCACCCGGGCGGCCAGCTCGGCAGGGAGACCGGCCTCCTGCAGCCGCTCCGCCCGCTCCGCGTACCCGGCCGCCTCGCTGCCCAGCAGCCAGCCGGGCAGCCCGGCCTGCACCTCCGCGACCGCCGCGGCGAACCGGACGGTCACCGCGGCGAGGGGCGGCGGGTTCTCCGCCGTGAGGTCGGGCTGGCGCAGCAGCCACCGGGTGGCCCGCTCCGCGAGCCGGGTCGCCTCGGTGCGCGCCTCCACCTGGGCGGCGGAGGCGACCCGGTTGTCCAGCGGGCGGACGGCGTCCCACATCCGGTCCACGCCGAACACGGCCCGGGCGACGGCGTGCGCCCGCACCACCGTGTGCAGGGGCACCCCCGTCTCCTCGGCCAGCCGGAACAGCCCGGTGATGCCGGCGACGTTCACCGCCCGGTTGGTGAGGACGGTGGCGATGATCTCCCGGCGCAGCGGGTGGTCGGTCACCGCCGCGGGGAACCGCTCCCGGAGCGGAGCGGGGAAGTAGCCGACCAGCAGCTCCTCCAGGGCGGGGTCGTCGGGCAGCGAGGAGGCCACCACCGCGTCCCCGGTCTGCAGCTTGGCGTAGGCCAGCAGCACCGACAGCTCCGGGCCGGTCAGCGCCTGCCCGTCGCGCCGCCGTTCGGCCAGCCCGCGGCCGTCGGGCAGGAACTCCACCGCCCGGTTCAGCCGGCCCGAGCGCTCCAGCGACCGGATGAACCGCTCGTGCGCGTCGAGCAGGCCGCGGGCCGAGGCGGTCTCCACCGCGAGGGTCGCGTTCTGCGCGTGGTTGTGGGCGAGGACGGCGACCGCGACGTCGTCGGTCATCTCCCCCAGCAGCGCGGCCCGCCCCTCGGGGTCGATGCGGCCCTCGTCGACCACCCGGTTCAGGGCGATCTTGATGTTGACCTCGTGGTCGGAGGTGTCGACGCCGGCGGAGTTGTCGATGGCGTCGTTGTTCACCCGCCCACCGGCCAGGGCGTACTCCACCCGGCCGCGCTGGGTGAGCCCCAGGTTGCCGCCCTCGCCGACGACGCGGACCCGCAGCTGCCCGCCGTCCACCCGCACCGCGTCGTTGGCCTTGTCGCCCACCTCGAGGTGGCTCTCCGTCGCCGCCTTCACGTAGGTGCCGATCCCGCCGTTGAACAGCAGGTCGACCGGCGCCAGCAGGATCGCGCGGATCAGCTCGACCGGGGTCAGGGCGGGAACGTCGCCGGGCAGGCCCAGGGCCGCGCGCATCTCCTCCGACACCGGCACCGACTTCGCCGTGCGCGGCCAGACGCCGCCGCCGGCGCTGATCAGCGCGGGGTCGTAGTCGGCCCACGAGGAGCGCGGCAGCTCGAACAGCCGCTGCCGCTCGGTGAACGACCGCGCCGCGTCGGGGGCGGGGTCGACGAACACGTGCCGGTGGTCGAAGGCGGCGACCAGGCGGATGTGCTCGGACAGCAGCATCCCGTTGCCGAAGACGTCGCCGGACATGTCGCCGACGCCGACCACGGTGAAGTCCTGGCTCTGCACGTCCAGGTCGAGCTCGCGGAAGTGCCGGGTGACCGACTCCCAGGCGCCGCGGGCGGTGATGCCCATGGCCTTGTGGTCGTAGCCGACCGACCCGCCGGAGGCGAACGCGTCACCCAGCCAGTAGCCCCGCTCGAGGGCCACCGAGTTCGCCAGGTCCGAGAACGTCGCCGTCCCCTTGTCGGCGGCGACCACGAGGTAGCTGTCGTCGCCGTCGTGCCGCACCACCTTCTCCGGGGGGACGACGGCGCCGTCGACCAGGTTGTCGGTCAGCGACAGCAGGGCGCCGACGAAGATCCGGTAGCAGGCCTGCCCCTCGGCGACCACCTCGTCCCGGGAGGCGCCGTCCGGCGGCGGGTTCTTGACGACGAACCCGCCCTTGGCGCCGGTCGGCACGATGACGGTGTTCTTCACCATCTGCGCCTTGACCAGGCCGAGGATCTCGGTGCGCAGGTCCTCGTGCCGGTCGGACCAGCGCAGGCCGCCGCGGGCGACCTTGCCGAAGCGCAGGTGCACCCCCATCACCCGCGGTGAGCTCACCCACACCTCGTGCGCCGGCCGCGGCTCGGGGAGGTCGGGGACGCCGGAGGGGTCGAGCTTGAGGGCCAGCGCGGGGCGGGCTGGGGACGACATCGCGTAGTACGTGGTCCGCTGCGTCGCGACGACGGCGGCGAGCAGCGAGCTCAGCACGCGGTCGGCGTCGAGCGAGGCGACCTCGCCGATGGCCCCCCGCAGCGCCTCGACCAGCTCTGCCTGCCGCGCCTCCCGGCCGCTGCGGCCGGGGGAGAAGCGCGTCTCGAACAGCGCCACCATGCGGGCGACGACGCCCGGGTGGGCTGCCAGGGTCCGCTCGACGTAGGCCTGGCTGAAGGGCAGCCCGGCCTGCCGGAGCCACTGCACGTACGCCCGGACGACGGTGACCTGGCGCCAGTTGAGGCCGGCGAGCATGACGAGCGCACCGAGGCCGTCGTCCTCGGCCTCCCCGCGCCAGACGGCGGCCACGGCCTCGGTGAACCGCTCGGGCAGCGACCGCAGCAGCGGCAGGTCGACCGGCGGGACGGCGACGCCGAAGTCGTAGATCCAGGTCGGGGGTGCGCCGATCCGGTCGATCTCGTAGGGCCGCTCGTCGACGACCTCGACGCCCATGTGCTGCAGCACCGGCAGGATCTGCGACAGCAGCAGCCGCTCGCCGACCCGGTACACCGACAGCCGCCGCTCCCCGGGTGCCGCGCCGGCCGGGGTCCAGAGCCGCAGCCCGAGGTCGCCCGGTGCCAGCCCGTCCAGCCGGGCCAGGTCCTCGACCGCCCGGGTGGCGGGGAAGTCCTCCTGGTAGGCGGCCGGGAAGGCGTCGGCCACGCGGGCGAACACCGTCTCGGCCTCGGCCGGATACCGCTCGGCGAGGGCTTCGGCGAGGTCGTCGGTCCAGCTCCGCGCCGCCGCGGCGAGCTCGGCCTGCAGAGCCTCGACGTCGACGTCCACCGGCTGGGTGGCGCCCGTGCGGCCGACCGGCAGCCGGACGACGAAGTGCAGCCGGGCCAGCACCGACTCGGTGGAGCGGGCGGTGAACTCCACGCCGGAGCCGCCGAGGCGCTCGAGCAGCAGCTGCTGCATCGCCACGCGGACCTCGGTCGTGTAGCGGTCGCGCGGCAGGTAGACCAGCGCCGACCAGAACCGCCCGGTCGCGTCCTGGCGGAGGAACAGCCGGGTCTGCCGGCGCTCCTGCAGCTGCAGGACGGCCATCGCGACGGGCAGCAGCTCGTCCGCGCCGACCTGCATCAGCTCGTCGCGCGGATAGGTCTCCAGGACCTCGAGCAGCTGCTTGCCGGTGTGGCTGTCGGCGGGGACGCCGGAGCGGCGGACCACCTCCTCGACGCGGCGGCGCACGAGCGGGACGTCGAGCACGCTGGTGCCGTAGGCGGTCGAGGGGAACAGCCCGACGAAGCGGCGGCGCCGGGTCACCGCGCCGGCCGAGCCGGGCAGGGTGACCGCCACCAGGTCCAGCCACGCCCGGCGGTGCACCGACGAGCGGCTGTCGGCCTTGGTGACGGTGAGCAGGTGGCGCCCGGTGAGGCCGGCCGCCTCCGGGGGCACCTTGGCCGTGCGGGTCATGTCGGCGTCGCTGCGGAGCACGCCGAGGCCGGTGCCGGGCACCGGGCGGGCGGCGTCCTCCCCGTCGCGGGCGACCTCGACGTCCCGGGCGCCCAGGAGGACGAAGTTGCCCTCGGCCAGCCACCGCAGCAGGGCCGCCGCCTCGGCGGGGTCGTCCGCGGGGTCGCCGTCGGGCCCGGGCGCGGCGGTGCCGGCGGCGGCGAGCTCGTCCAGCTCGGTGGCGAGGTCGAGCATCCGGCTGCGCATCCGGTCCTCGTCCTCGTCGACGGCGCGCACGTCGTCGAGGACGGTGCGCAGCCCGGCGACCAGGTCGGCGGCGGACTCCTCGTCGAGGGAGCGGTCGAGGACGACGGCCATCCACGACTCGGCCAGCGCGTCCGTGCCGCACCCGGTGGCGGTGGCCGCGTCGTAGAACGCCGTGATCCGGCCGGAGGGGTCGCGGCGGACCACGACGATCGGGTGGACGATGTGCGCGAGCCCGACGCCCTGGCGCACGACCTCGGCGGTCACCGAGTCGACCAGGTAGGGCATGTCGTCGGTGACCAGCCGGACCACGGTCCGGCCGCCGGGCCCGCCGGGCAGCCACTGGACGTCGACGGTGGCGGCACCGGGGAGCCGCACCTCGGCCAGCCGCAGGTGCCCGAGGGCCAGGGCGGCCAGGTCGGCGGGGTCGGCGCTCAGCACCTCGTCGGCGGGCTCGCTCCAGTAGTACCGCCGCAGGAACGACGGGAGCTCCTCGGGCTCGCAGCCGGGCGGCAGCGCCACGGCGCCCTGCTCGGCCTCCGCGGCCGCGGTGGCGGCCGCCTCGCGCAGGATCCGCTTCTTCTCGTCGCGCCCGGCCTCGAGGGCGGCCAGCCCGGCGAGGCCGCCGGCCGCCGGGCCGCCGTCCTGGTCGCGGGACGGGGCTTCCGGGACGACACCGGTGTCACTCGCCATGTTCGGCCACGGTACTGCTCCCCGTGAGCGCCGTCACGGCGGCGGGGGGGCGGCGCGGCGCAGCGGGCTCGTGCTCAGCTGTCGAGCATCTGGTCGGCCGCCCAGCCGACGATGGCGAAGATCAGCCCGCCGATGACGGCCGTCCCGAAGCCGTCGATCGTGAGGCGGTCGGTGATCGCCGCGGTCAGGCCCAGCAGCGCCGCGTTGATGATCAGCAGGAACAGGCCGAGGGTGAGCAGCAGGAACGGCAGCGACAGCAGCCGCAGCACCGGGCCGACGACGGCGTTCACGATGCCGAAGATGAGCCCGATCCACAGGTAGCTGCCGTACTCCCCCAGCGGACCGTCCGGATTGGCCAGCACCTCCAGGCCGGGCAGCACGTCGAAGTAGGTCAGCCCGTAGAAGGCCGCCGCGAAGATGACGACCTTGAGCAGGAACTTGATCACGGCGGCCACGCTAGCCGGGCGGGCTCGCCGACCGGGGGATCTGACCGCGTCTGCCGCTGTCTAGGGTCGCTGCTAGAGAGCCGCGGACGAGGCTCGCGACCGGTCAGGTCAGCGGGAAGGCGCCGCCGGCGACGTACAGGCCGAGCAGGAAGAGCACCCAGGCCAGCGTCTCCCCCGAGTTCCGGGACATCCAGCCCTCCAGCCGGCCGAGCGCCGGGCTGAGCCGGTCGCCCAGCGCGGTGCGGACGCCGAGCAGCACCAACGCGGGCAGCACCATGACCAGGCAGTAGCCGGTCAGGACGGCGAGCGAGGCGAGCGGCCCGAGCCCGGAGGCGGTGAGCAGGGCGATCGCGGCGAGGTAGGGGACCATCGACGCCGCCTCGATGCCGGCGGCCGTGACCGCGAGGAGCACCACGGCGCGCCGCGGGCCGTCGCCGCGCGCGCCGTCCCGCAGCCGGGCCAGCCGGCCGGGGCCGCGGGCGGCCCGCGCGGCGCGCTTGCGCTCCTTGCCGGCCGCCGTCCAGGGCTCGATGGTCAGGCCGAGCACGACGAGCACGACGCCGACGACCAGCTGCGCGATCCGGCCCGCCGGGCTCTCCAGCGCGTCGCCCACCGGGTCGAGGAGCGCTCCGGCGCCCAGCTGGAGGGCGACGCCGAGGGCCAGGTAGAAGCCGGCCACCGTGCCCAGGAACAGCAGGACCCGGCCGACCCGCACCCGGCCGGGAGCCAGGAGGAACCACAGCGGCAGCACCAGGGTGCCCACGCTGGTGCTGTCCACCAGGGCGAGCACGACCAGCGACACCAGCAGCTCCACGGACCCCCCCCCCCCCCCCCCCCCCCCCCCCCCCCCACGAGTGTGCTGCCAACGAAATTAGCACAGTCGTGCTATCAACGAGCCGTGCCCAGGGTCGTCGATGCCGAGCAGCGCCGGCAGCAGCTGGCCGAGGCCGTCTGGCGGGTCATCCGGCGCGACGGCGTCACCGGCGCCTCGGTGCGCGCCGTGGCCCGGGAGGCCGGCACCTCGATGGGCGCCCTGCGGCACTGGTTCGCCACCCAGGACCAGCTGCTCTCCTTCGCGATGACGCTGGTCGTGGAGCGCGCCCGCGACCGGATCACGGCGGTGCTCCGCGCCGGCGCACCGCTGCGCGACCAGGTGCTCGCCGTGCTGGAGGAGACCCTCCCCCTCGACGACGAACGGCGCGCGGAGGGCGAGGTCTGGCTGGCCCTCACCGCCCGCGCCCTCGTCGACGCCGACCTGGCGGCCCTGCGCGACCGGGCGGCCACCGAGCTCTCCGGCCTCTGCGCCGCGGTGGTGGATGCGCTGGCCGAGGCCGGGGAACTCGCCGAGGGCGTGGACGCGGCGCTGGAGGCCGAGCGCCTGTACGCGGTGCTGGACGGGCTGGCCGTCCACGCGATCACCCGGCCGTCGGCGCTGCCGCCCGCACGGGTGCGCGAGGTGCTGGCGGCGCACCTGGCGGAGCTGCGCGACACGCGCTAGGTCGTTCTACCGATCTCTAGCCGCATCCCTAGACATGGCCATACGGTGGTCGACATGGACCCGGTGCGGAACCCCTACGCCCCCGGCGCCGGGCAGCGCCCGCCCGAGCTGGCCGGCCGGGACGGCGAGCTCTCGGCCTTCGACGTCGTCCTGGAGCGGATCGCGCGGGGCCGGCCGGAGCGGTCGCTGGTGCTCACCGGGCTGCGCGGCGTCGGCAAGACGGTGCTGCTCAACCAGCTGCGGTCGGCCGCGATCGCCCGCGGCTGGGGCACCGGGAAGATCGAGGCCCGCCCCGAGCAGTCGCTGCGCCGGCCGGTCTCCTCCGCGCTGCACATGGCGCTGCGCGAGCTGGGCCCCCGCCACGGCGACCAGGAGTCGGTGGCCGAGGTGCTCGGCGTCGTCAAGGCCTTCGCCCAGCGGGTCAATCCGGCGGAGGCGAAGGTCCGCGACCGCTGGCAGCCGGGCATCGACGTCCCGGCGGCCACCGGGCGGGCCGACTCCGGGGACATGGAGATCGACCTGGTCGAGCTGCTCACCGACGCCGCCGGGGTGGCCGCCGACATCGGCAGCGGCATCGCGCTGTTCATCGACGAGATGCAGGACATCCAGCCCGACGACGTCTCCGCCGTCTGCGCCGCCTGCCACGAGCTCTCGCAGCAGGGCGCGCCGCTGATCGTCGTCGGGGCCGGTCTCCCCCACCTGCCGGCCGTCCTCTCGGCGTCCAAGAGCTACTCCGAGCGGCTGTTCCGCTACCTGCGCATCGACCGCCTCGACCGGGCGGCCGCCGACCGGGCGCTGCTGGCGCCCGCGGAGCGCGAGGACGTCAGCTTCGAGCCCGACGCCCTCGACGCCCTGTACGACGCCGCCGACGGCTACCCGTACTTCGTGCAGGCCTACGGGAAGGTGACGTGGGACGTCGCGGCCTCCTCCCCCATCACCGCCGCCGACGTCGCGATGGCCGCGCCGGTGGCCGAGGCCGAGCTCGCCGTGGGCTTCTTCGGCTCCCGGTACGACCGGGCCACCCCGGCCGAGCGGGAGTACATGCACGCCATGGCGCAGCTGGGCGGGCCGGGCGGCGCGGCGGTGGCGACGTCGGAGGTCGCGGTCTCCCTCGGCCGCAAGCCCGCCTCCCTCTCCCCCGCGCGGGACTCGCTGATCAAGAAGGGCCTGGTCTACTCCGCCGAGCGCGGCCAGATCGCGTTCACCGTGCCGCACTTCGGCCGGTACCTGCTGCGCCACCCCGACTGAGAGCGGACCACCCCTCCTCCCACCGGGGTTGACGGGTGGTTGCGCTGGGCAACGGCGCGGGGTGCCGGACCGGCCATCGAGCGGGCCGGCGCCTGAGTCAGCCGCTGTCGCCCCCCGGCGGCAGGACCTCCGGACCGGCCTCCAGCGGCCGGGGCCGGTTCATCGGGTGGGCCCGCACGGCGAGGACGGCGACGTCGTCCTCCGCCCCGTCCCCCAGCATCTCCGCGAGCAGGCGGTCGCAGAGCTCGGTCAACGACAGCCCGGCCGACGCGGCCAGCACCGCGCGCACCTTCGCCCGGCCCTCGTCCAGCGGCAGCCCCCGGCGCTCGAACAGGCCGTCGGTGAAGAGGACGAGCGTGCTGCCGTCCGGCATGCCCACGTCCCCGTCGGCCAGCTCACCGACCCAGCCGGTGCCGAGCGGGGGGCCGACCCGCACCCGCAGGTCGCGCACCTTCCCGTCGGCCAGCAGGAGCACCGGGTCGGGGTGGCCGGCCGACGCCCAGCGCAGCCGGCGCCGCCCGGTCGGGGCCAGCTCCACCCGGCAGACGAGGGCCGTGGCCATGGCGGGCACGGCCAGCCCCACCATCGCCTCGTCCACCCGGCGCAGCAGCCCGGTCGGCTCCTCCCGCCGGTCGAAGGCGATCGCGCGCACCAGCGTCTTGACCTGGCCCATGGCAGCCGCTGCCTCGACGTCGTGGCCCATCACGTCGCCGATGACGAGCACGGTGTTCCCGTCGGGCTGCAGGAAGGCGTCGTACCAGTCGCCCCCGATGGAGACCCCCCGGGTGGCCGCGCGGTAGCGCACCGCCAGCTCCAGGTGGTCCGGCTGGACGGGCGGGGAGAGCAGGCTCAGCTGGAGTCGTTCGGCCACCTGGTGGTTGACCGCGACCAGCCGCGCGTTGTCGAGGGCCAGCGCCGCCCGCCGCGAGGCGATCTCGGCGGTGCGCAGCTCGGTGGGGGTGTGCGGGCCGCGGTCCGCGCCGTTGACCAGCGTCAGCGCCCCGAACACCTCACCGCGGGCGACCAGTGGGAAGGCGGCGACGGCTCCCGGCCGCAGCGGCTCCAGCGCGGCCCGGCTGACCGGGTCGCCCACCATCGTGGTGACGTGCTCCTCGGTCAGCTGCGGGATGACCACCGGGCGGGCGCTGCGCAGCGCCACCGGCACCGGCGCGGTCGAGCGGTTGGAGGCGACCCGGGCGTCGGCGTACCGGTGCATGGCCTCGACGAGCGCGGGGTCGCGGTGTGCCCGGCCGACGTCCCGCCGGATCCCGCCGGGGCCGACCACGCTGACCAGGCACCAGTCGGCCAGCTGCGGCACCGAGAGCTCGGCGAAGCGCTGCACCGCCTCGTCGGTGTCGTGCGTGGACGTCATCGCCAGGTTGATGTCCCCCAGCAGCATCAGGTGCCGACCGGCCTCCTCGGCGTCCGCGGCGGCCCGGGCGGCGGTCGCGACGGCCTGCTCGCGCGCCGCCACGGCGGCGACCCGCTCGTCCTCGGCCAGGCGGCGGGCGGTGATGTCGTCGTAGCTCACGACCAGCCCGGCGTCGGTCAGGAACGCATCGGCGTGGAACCACTTGCCCAGGGGGGCGAACCAGGTCTCGACCGCGTCTGCCCGGCCGGTCGCGCGGACCCGCCGGTAGAGCTCCTCGAACGGCCCGCCGACGGCCTCGGGGAACTCCACCCAGATGTCGGCGCCGAGCAGGCCGTCGACGGTGCGGTCGAGCACCTTCGCACCGGCCGGGTTGACGTAGCTGAACCGCCAGTCGGCGTCCAGCACGAACAACGGCCGGTCCATGCCCTCGACGGCGTGCAGGAGCAATGCACCGAGCGATCGCGCCGCGTCGTCCAGGGTCGTACCGCCCACGGTGCTCCGTCCCGCCGCACGGTCGGCAGCCTGGACGATCAGACTGACGGTCGACCGGGGTGAATGCAATCACCGGCTCCCCCGCACCCCCCGCGGGGGCGACAGCGCGGGACCGGTCACATCCGGGGTTGACAGCCCGGTGGGTGGGGCACTCATGACATCGGTCGGACACCCGCGACTCGAGGGGGAGAGCATGGGGCGACTCGCATGGCCGTTGCGCCCGCTGCCCGACGGGCGCGGCGAGGTGTGGCGGTGGCGGCTCCGTGCCCTGGCCGAGCTGCCCTCTGCCCGGGCGGCGCTCCGCAGCCGGCTCGGCGGGGTGGGCCTGCCCGACGACCGGGACGACGAGTGCAGCGAGCAGCTGGTCCTCGCCTTCGACGAGCTCGCCTCCAACGCCCTGCGGCACGGTGAGTCGCCGGTGGTGGCCACGATCGTGGCCGGCAGCGGCGGGTGGCTGCTCGACGTGAGCGACCGGGCGCCCGGGTCCATGCCGGCGCCCGTGGTGGACCGGGACCCCGCGCAGGGCGGGATGGGCCTCCAGCTGGTGGCCCGGCTGTCGGTGGCGCACGGCTGGTACGTCGACGACGACTGCAAGCACGTGTGGGCCTGCCTGCCCACCAGCCCGGAGAGCGCGTACGCCCTCGCCTGAGCGCCGTGTTCCACGTGCAACGCCGAACGCAGAGACCCCCGTCGCCCGGAGGCGGCGGGGGTCTCTGCGGTGCAGCACTACGACGAGCCTTTGCACTGTCGTCCCGAGTGGGGCCCGGAGGGTCCCGCGCAGGGACGACGCAGCGGCTCAGCGGCCGTCGGGGACGGCCGCTGGCCGCGGTGCGATCCGGAGGATCGCGATGTCATCGCTCACGGCACGATGAGCGACAGGGCTCCCTTGCCGTAGGTCGGCACCTCGATGGCGAGGTCGATGCGGTTGAACGCCGCCAGCATGCCTGCGACGTCCCCGGGGATGTCGTCGCCGGGGGCGACCAGCGTGTCCAGCTTCGAGTGCCGCGCACCTTCCTTGTTGAACAGCGCCGACAGCACGTTGACCACCTCGTACAGGGCTTCGACCTGCATACCGCTCAGCTCGCCGTCCTCCTCGACGGCGTCCTGGGCGCCACCGGGGGGCAGCAGGGCGAGCGCCGAGCCGGTGTAGGCCGACGCGCCGAGGTCCATGACGCAGAGCGCCGTGACGGCCTTCTGCGGGTCCACGTAGATCGCGACGGAGACGGGCTTGTCCGGCGTGGGGGTGACCGGTGCGCCGGGCAGGACGTTGACCGGCTTGCCGACCAGGCCCGACAGCATGTCGCGGACCTCCTTGGCCTCCGGGAGGGGGACGGTGCCGACGGCGGTCATGCGATCACCCCGTCCAGGTGCTCCCTGAAGGTGTCCTCGGTGAAGGGCTTGGCGATGAGGAACAGCGCGCCGGCGTTGGCGGCCTTCTCCCGCATCTCCGGGGAGCCCTCCGAGGTGACGAAGCCGAAGGGCACGGCCGAGCCGGAGGCGCGCATGGCCTCCAGGCACTCGATGCCGCTCATGTTGGGCATGTTCCAGTCGGACAGGACCAGGTCGGGCTTCTCCGAGCCGACCTTGGCCAGCGCGTCGGCGCCGTCCTCGGCCTCGACGATGTCGTGGTCGTCGTAGCCGGCCTGGCGCAGGGTGCGGATGACGATCTGCCGCATCACGCGGCTGTCGTCGGCGATCAGGATCTTCACAGTGACACCTCGTTCTCGCGGGTGGGGGAGGGAACCGGCAGCGGCGGGAGAGCGCCCTGCACGGAGATCGTGAGCGGTTCGCCGCGCCAGACGACGTCGACGCGGCACACGTCGCCCGGGTTGCGGACCAGGGGAGCGTTGCCGACCTGCGGCAGGCTCAGGGCGGACGGCCCGGGCAGTGCGGCCTTGACGCTGCCGCCGACCACGTTGGCGATCTCGCCGAAGGCGTCGGCGACGTCCTCGTCGTCGAGCACCTCCGGCGCGGACTCCCGGAGCAGCGCCCGGGAGAGCTCCTCGGCCGTGGCGCGCGCCGTGGTGAGCACGACGCTGCCGGTCCAGGGGCCGACGACGTCGACCCAACTGGACAGGATGTCGCCGGGCAGGGGACCGGGCAGCGGGACGAGGACCTCGTCCTCGCCGACCAGCGAGATCCAGGCGTCGCCGGCGATCGACAGGATGGTGTCCCCGTCGATCAGGTCGGTGATCACCGGCCTCGGGTCGGTGGTCCGGCGCCGGGCGCCGGTGTCGATCGTGCTCACAGGGCGACCTCCTGGGGGAGCAGGCCGAGCAGCGCGAGCTTGTCGCGGAAGGCGTCGGCGGTGAACGGCTTGATCATGTACTCGTGCGCGCCGGCCGCCAGGGCACGGACGATCTGGGTGTGCTCGCTCTCCGAGGTGACCATCATCATGGTCATCCGGCGCCACGCCGGGTTGGAGCGGACGGCGGAGACGAACTGCAGCCCGTCCATCACCGGCATGTTCCAGTCGATGGTCGCGAGGTCGGGTGCCCAGCCCTCGTTCAGCACCTCGAGGCCCTCGCCACCGTGACCGGCGTCCCTGACCTCGTAGCCGAGGTCGGTGAGGATCCCGGTGACGATCCGCCGCATGGCGCGGGAGTCGTCGATCACCAAGGCACGCATTACTTCCCCTTCAGTGGGCGGTAGGCGGAGCTGCGGCCGATGACGACCCGCTCCCATGAGTCGTCGACCCCGAGGGTGGTCTCGGCGGCGCCGAGGAAGAGCCAGCCGTCAGGTCGCATGAGGTCCCGCACACGGCGGAGGATCGACTGCTTGGTGGGCAGGTCGAAGTAGATGAGCACGTTGCGCAGGTAGACCACGTCGAACGGGCCCATCCGCGGCAGCGGCGCCGCCAGGTTGCACTCGGTGGCGTTGACCATCCGGCGGAGGTTGGCCGACACCTCCCACTCCGTCCCGGCCCGGGTGAAGTGCCGGACCAGCATCGGCGCGGGCAGCCCGCGGTTGACCTCGAGCTGGCTGAACCGCCCCGCCCGGGTGCGCTGCACCATCTCGCGGGAGAGGTCCGTCGCCGTGATCGAGACGCGGGAGGCCGCGTTGGGCAGCGCGTCGTCCAGGAGCATCGCGATGGTGTACGGCTCCTGGCCGCTGGAGCAGGCGGCCGACCAGATCTGCAGCCGCTCGTTCGCGCCGCGCGCCGAGAGCAGGGCGGGCAGCACCGTCGAGGTCAGCGCGGTGAACGGATCACCGTCGCGGAACCACGAGGTCTCGTTGGTGGTGAGGGCCTCGACGATCTTGCGGGTGTCGTCGGCGCTCGGCCGGGTGCGCACCGTGTCGACCAGCTTGCCGACGTCGGGCAGGCCCATCTGCCGGGCGATCGGCAGGAGGCGGGCCTCCACCAGGTACTCCTTGCCCGGCTGGAGAACGATGGCGCTCTCCTTGCGGACGAGTTCACGGACCCAGTCGAAACTGGTCGCGGTCAGACTCATCGACGACCTCCCACGGCCATAGCGGTTCCGGAGTTCAGGAATGCGGCACCGGAGAGGTGGCGCTGGATCGCCTCGGCGATCCGGTCGAGCGGCAGGACCTCGTCGGCGTAGCCGGCCTGGGCGACGGCGCCCGGCATGCCCCACACGACCGAGGTGGCCTGGTCCTGGACCACGACGGTGCCGCCGGCGTTGCGGATCTCCCCGCAGCCGTTGCGGCCGTCGGCACCCATGCCGGTCAGGACCACGCCGAGCACGGCGCCGTCGTAGGCGGCGACGGCCGAGCGGAACAGCGGGTCGACCGCGGGGCGGCAGAAGTTCTCCGGCGGGCCCTGGTTGAGCGAGGTCGAGAACCCGGCGCGGGAGTTGGCGCGCACCACCAGGTGGTGGTCGCCGGGTGCCAGGTGGATCGTCCCGGGGGCCAGCGGCACGCCGTCGACCGCCTCGACCACGCGGAGCGCGCAGAGCCGGTCCAGTCGCTGGGCGAACTGGCGGGTGAAGACCGGCGGCATGTGCTGGACGAGCAGGACCGGCACCGGCAGGTTGGCCGGCAGGGCCGGCAGCACGCGGGCCAGCGCCTCCGGGCCGCCGGTGGAGGAGCCGATGACCAGGACGGCCGGCTTCTTGCCCGGCCCGGTGCGCGGGGCGGCCGGGCGCGGCGGGGGAGCGGCGGGCGCCGCGGCGCGCGCCGGGGTCGTCACCGGGCGGCCGGTCAGCGCCTTGATCTTGGGGATGAGCTGCTCGCGGACGCTCTCCATCGACTGCGCGACGCTGCCGACGTTGGCCGGCTTGGTGACGTAGTCGTTGGCGCCGGCGGAGAGGGCGTCGAGGGTGGCCGTGGCACCGCGCTCGGTCAGCGTGCTGAACATGATGATCGGGATCCGGCTGCGCTGCCCCCGGATGGCCCGCACCGCCTCGATGCCGTTCATCTCCGGCATCTCGATGTCCATGGTGATCAGGTCGGGCTTCAGCTGCTCCAGCTTGCCGAGGGCGACCTTGCCGTTGACAGCGGTGCCCACGACCTCGATCCCCGGGTCCGCGGAGAGCACGTCGGTGACGATCTTGCGGACGACGACCGAGTCGTCGACCACCATCACCTTGATCGGGTTCACACGTCCTCCTGGCCCCTGCCCCCGGTCCGACCGGCAGGCTCGTTGTTCTGTATCGGCAATTCCGCGCCCGGCTTGAGCCCTTCGGCGGAACGGCACCGCACCTGCACCGGCGCGGTCGCACCGGGCACGACGGAACGGGCCGCGACGCGATCGGCTCTGCCCACGGACAGTCCGGACCGTCATTCCGGGGAATGGCGGGGAATCAGGGGACCGGTGGGGAGAAAGATGCGTATCGGCACGCCACAGCGCGTCCGGGCACGTCGGAGAGCGACCGGACGACTGGTGCTGACAGGGATTCTCGGCGGATGACTGCCGTACTACAGCCGACACGCAGAAGGTGGAGCGCTATCTTTTTGCGCTCCACAAATTTCGACAACGGGAAAGACGGCGACCCGCCGCACCGATGTCGACCCGAACTCCCGGAATGGTCATCGACCTGCGGGAACGCCGCGCGGGACCACCGCGCGCGCTGCTCAGGAGAGGGCGCCGACCCGGCGGGCGGGCGCCCGCAGCACGTCGACGGCGTCGCTGCCCAGCAGGTCGCCGAGCGCGATGGCCTGGACGCAGCCGGCGACGGCGTTCCACATCCCGGCCGCGCCGTCGTGCAGGTCGAAGCCGCCGTCGAGGAACGCCTGGACCGCCATCAGCTGGGCCGCGGCGAGCGCGCGGGTGCGTCCTGACACGTGGGCACCCCAGGACGCCTCGTGCATGGCCGTCGCCCAGGGGCGCTGGGCCGCGCGGCCTTCGTCGACGGCGATCCGCCAGCGGGCCCGGCCGGCATCGTCCAGGTCGCGGACGGCGGCCAGGAAGCCGGTCAGCTCGCCGGTGGCCGGCCCCAGGTCGCAGGCGTTGGGTGCGACCAGCGGGCCACGGTCGAGGACGCGGTCGAAGGCGGCGGTGAGGTCCCGGCGGACCAGGGGCGGCAGCACGCCGGCCGCCCAGAAGCCCACGGCGGCGTCGGCCAGCACGTCGGCGGCCTCGTCCCAGAGCCCGGGGTCCAGCTGCCCGTGCAGCGGGTGCTCGGCGCCCAGGACGTCGTCGCGGAGCAACCGCTCCAGCGTGGGGACGTCGCCGATGGTGCCCTGCTCCAGCTGGGCGACGAGCAGGGCGGTGCGGTCGCCACCACCCGCGGCGGCGTCGGCGGCCGAGCGCAGGTGCGGCACGCCCACGGCCATCTCGCGCGCCCGGCGGGACCGGACGGCGCGGACGCCCCGGCGCTCCCGGTCCAGGCCGCGGGCCGGGTGAGCGACGGCGAGCCGGTCGATGGCCGCGGCGTCGGACCCGAGCCCGGCCAGCAGGACCTCGGCGACCGCGCGACCGGCCGGCAGGCGGACCAGGTCGAAACCGAGCGTGGCGGCACTGACCAGCGAGTAGGGCACGGCAGCGCCTCCAGGGGCTCGGGAACGGACGGCCCATGCTGTCTGCCCTGCCGGTGAACCGCCATGCACCCCTCACCCGTTCGCTGGAGGGCCTGACCCCCTACCGGGCGTGTCACCCCCGGCACTGTCAGCGACCCGTCACGCTGAGTGACCGGCCGCTGGCCCGCGGTGGTGATTGCTTGCTCTACATCCTGGAGCCTGACAGGACGCGAGCGGCGGGGGAGGTCGCCCTCCCCCGCCGCTCGTCAACTGCGTCTGCGGTGTCGTGCCGAGTGGGCCCCGGAGGGGTCCGCGTAGGCGCGACGGGTCGGCTCCGCCCCGCTGGGGGACGGCTCCTGGCCGCGGTGTCGTGCCGAGTGGGCCCCGGAGGGGTCCGCGTAGGCGCGACGGGTCGGCTCCGCCCCGCTGGGGGACGGCTCCTGGCCGCGGTGTCGTGCCGAGTGGGCCCCGGAGGGGTCCGCGTAGGCGCGACGGGTCGGCTCCGCCCCGCTGGGGGACGGCTCCTGGCCGCGGTGTCGTGCCGAGTGGGCCCCGGAGGGGTCCGCGTAGGCGCGACGGGTCGGCTCCGCCCCGCTGGGGGACGGCTCCTGGCCGCGGTGTCGTCCGGAGGACGACGAAGTACTAAGCGCTGAGCGCCTTCTGGACGTCGAGCGCCAGCAGCAGCTTGCCGTCCAGCTTGTAGGCGCCGCGGATCAGCTCGCGGGCCTGGCCCTCGAGGGTGTCCGGCGGAGCCTCGAAGTCGCTGGCGTCCACGTCGACGACGTCGGCGATGGAGTCCACGAGCATGCTCACGGCCTCACCGTGCAGCCGGACGACGATGACCACGGGGTCGGTGCCCTCCGGGCGCGCAGGCCGGCCGAGCCGCTCGCGCAGCTCGATGGCGGTGACCACCTGGCCGCGCAGGTTGATCAACCCGGCCACGGCGGTCGGGGCCAGGGGCACGCGGGTGAGCTGCTGGCTGCGCAGCACCTCCTGCACGTGCTCGACCTCGATGCCGTAGAGGTCGCCGTCGAGGCGGAAGGTGGCCAGCTGGCCGCTGGTCGCGGGGGCCAGGGCACGGGTGGGTGCGGTCACGTCAGACCTCCAGCAGAGCGGTGGGGACGCCGGAGGGCGTCGTGGGGGTGGGGGAGGAGTAGAAGGCCGGGTCGGCGGCGAGGATCGCGGCCCGGACGTCGAGCAGCTCGGTCACCTTGTCGCCGAGGACGGCGGAGCCGAGCAGGCCCATGTCGTCGATGTCGCTGCGCACCGCGGCCTCGCCGTCGACGATGTCGAGGATCTCCTCCACGACGATGGCCACGCTGCGGCCGTGGTCGGCGTAGACGATGACCTCGAGCACCTCGCGGTCGCTCTCGCCGTAGGCGCCCAGGTGCCGGTCGAGCCGGACCATCGGCAGGATGGCGCCGCGGTACTGCACGACCTCCCGGTTGCCGACCTTCTCCACCGACTCGGTGCGCACCTGCTCGAGGCGGGTGACCGTGTCCAGGGGGATCGCGACCCGGCGCCCGCCGCCGATGGCGGCCAGGAGCATGCGCTGCCGGTCGGTCTCGACCGCCGCGGCCTGGAGCACGCCGGCGCGGGCCTCCTGGCGGTCCGCGGTCTCGGTGCGCAGGGCACGACGGGCGAGCGCCTGCACGTCGAGGATCAGGGCGACGGTGCCGTCGCCGAGGACGGTCGCCCCCGAGTACAGGCCGATCTGCTTGAGCTGGCCGCCCACGGCCTTGACCACGATCTCCTCGGTGTTGATGACCCGGTCGACGACGAGGCCGAAGCGCCGGCCCTCGGAGCGGAGCACCGCGATGACGACGTGGCCGTCGTGCCGCTCGGAGGTGAGCCCGAGGACGTCGGTGAGGCGGACGAGGGGGAGCAGCTCGCCGCGCAGCCGGTAGACCGGCGCACCGCCGACCTCCTCGACCGCGTTGGCCGCCTTCTCCGCGTCCAGGCTGACCAGCTCCTGGAGGCTGATCTGCGGGATCGCGTACCGGTCGGAGGCGCACTCGACGGTCAGCGCCGGGACGATCGCGAGGGTCAGCGGGATGCGCAGCCGGCAGACGGTGCCCACGCCGGGGTCGGACTCGACCTCGATGGTGCCGCCGATGGACTCGATGTTGGTCTTGACCACGTCCATGCCGACGCCACGACCGGAGACGTTGGTGACCGCGGCCGCCGTCGAGAAGCCGGGCAGGAAGATCAGCTGCAGGATGTCGGCCGGGCTCATCCGGGACAGCGCGTCCGCCGTGAGCAGGCCGCGCTGCACCGCCTTGGCCCCGAGCTTCGCCGGGTCGATGCCTGCGCCGTCGTCGGCCACCTCGACCACGACCTGGCCGCTCTCGTGCCGGGCGCGGAGGGTGAGGACGCCCTCCGTCGGCTTGCCGGCCTTCTTGCGGTCCTCGGGCGTCTCGATGCCGTGGTCCACGGAGTTGCGCACGAGGTGCGTCAACGGGTCCTTGACGGCCTCGAGCAGGGTCTTGTCGAGCTCGGTCTCCCGGCCCTCCATCTCCAGGCGGATCGACTTCTTCAGCGCGAGGCCGAGGTCGCGGACGACGCGCGGCAGCTTGGACCAGATGTGGTCGATGGGCTGCATGCGCGTCTTCATGACGCCCTCCTGCAGCTCGCTGGCGATGAGGTTCAGCCGCTGGGAGGCGCGGATCAGGTCGGTGTCGGTCTGCCGCGCCACGTTCTGCACGATCTGGTTGCGGGTCAGCACCAGCTCGCCGACGAGCAGCATGAGCTCGTCGAGCAGGTCGACGTCCACCCGGATCGTGCTGTCGGCGACGGCCCGGCGGGCCTGGCCGCCGGCGGCGTCGGTGGTCGCCTCGGCCTCGGGATGGTCGGTGGCGGCGGGCTCGGGCACCGGGTGCTCCTCGACGGTGGGGGCCGGGGTCAGCGGCTCCGCGGGCAGGTCGGTCTGCAGCTCGTCCTGCAGGACGTCGGACAGCTCCTCGGCCACGGGAGCGGGGGCGGCCTTGGCCCGGCTGGCCCGCTTGGCGGGAGCCTTGGCCGGGGCCTTCGCGGCAGCGGCCTTCGCCGGCGCCTTCGCGGTGGCGGCGGCCGGGGCCTTCGCGGCGCGCTTGGCCGGCGCCTTGGCGGCGGCGGGGGCCTGGGCGGCCGGGGCCGGCTCGGCGACCGGAGCCGCCGGGGTGTCCTCCATGGCGGCGCTGATGGCGGCGACGACGGCGGAGACGTCCACCGACCCCTCGCCCCCGCTGGCCTCGATCGAGGTCAGCAGCGACCGGACGGTGTCGACCATCTGGAGCAGCACGCTGGTCCGGGTGGGGGTGAGGGCCAGCTCGCCGTCCCGCAGGCGGGAGAGCATGTTCTCGCCGACGTGGGTGACCTCCTCCAGCCGGTTGAAGGCCAGGAACCCGCTGGTGCCCTTGATGGTGTGGATGGTCCGGAAGATGCTGGACAACCGCTCACGGGAGTTGGGGTCCTGCTCCAGGGCGACCAGGTCCGAGTCGAGCTGGTCCAGGTTCTCGTGGCTCTCGACGAGGAACTCCTCGACGATGTCGTCCAGACCGTCCACTGTTGCCTTCTCTCTGGTCGCTTCGGGGCGCAGTCGGCCCCGTTGGGTCATCGGCGGGCCGCCGGCGGAGTCAAGGTGAACCCGCCGGCGGCTGCGCGCCTGGATCTGTTATCGGCAGGAGGTCGGCCGCGGCCGACCATCCGTCGTCAGTAGCTGAAGCGGCCCACGGTGCTGCGCAGGTCCGCGGCCATCCGGGACAGCTCGTCGACGGCGGTGCGGGTCTGGGTCAGCGCCTGGGTGGTGGACTCCGCGGCGGTGGAGACCCCGGAGATGTTCTCCGCGATCTGCGTCGTGCCACCGGCGGCCTCCTGCACCGACCGCGACATCTCGTTGGTGGTGGCGGTCTGCTCCTCCACCGCCGAGGCGATCGTGGTCTGGCGGTCGGA
>NZ_VNHW01000006.1 GCF_008124835.1 Blastococcus xanthinilyticus
CCGCGGCCACACGGCTTCGACTCGTCCCACCGCTCCCCGTCGTCACCCCCGGAGGAGCCGCCCTCAGCACCGCTTGACACAAGAGGAGCGTCATCACGGCCCGCCCCCCCTTATCGATGCTCCGCGAGGCCGGACCGTGGCAGAGGTGCTCGCGACTGTCGGGTCGTGATGACGCTGCACAAGCTCACCGCGGGAGACGGATACACGTACTTGACCCGCCAGGTGGCGGCGCACGACGCCACGACCCGCGGGTTCGACAACCTGGGCGACTACTACACCGAGAAGGGCGAGGCTCCGGGCGTCTGGATGGGACGCGGGCTTGCCGCCGTGCCCGATTTTCCCGTCGGTGATCGGGTCACCGAGGCGCAGATGGTCGCGCTGTTCGGGGAGGGGCGGCACCCGAACGCCGACCAGATCGAGCGCGCTGCGCAGCTGGCTGGCAAGGACCCGCAGGAGGTCGATCAGGCCAGCCGCCTGGGGTCGCCCTACCGCATTCACGAGCAGGCCAACATGTTCCACCGCCGCTCGGCCGGGGCGTTCCGCGACCACAACACCGCGCTCGGTCTGCCCGCCGACACCCCCGTGCCGGCCGAGGAACGGGCCAGCATCCGCACCGAGCTGGCCTCGGCGATGTTCGTCGAAACCTACGGCCGTCCGCCGGTCGACGCCCGCGAGCTGTCCGGTCATCTGGCCCGCATCTCCCGACAGGCGACCACCGCGGTCGCCGGGTACGACCTGACATTCAGCCCGGTCAAGAGCGTCTCCACGCTGTGGGCGATCGCCCCGCCAGAGATCGCAGCCGTCATCGAGCGGTCACACGCCGACGCCGTGGCAGACACCCTGACCTGGTTGGAGGACCACGCCACCTACACCCGCACGGGCCGCAACGGAGTGGCGCAGGTGGAGGTGCGAGGGCTGATCGCGGCAGCATTCACCCACCGCGACTCGCGCGCCGGCGACCCAGATCTGCACACTCACGTGGCCGTCAGCAACAAGGTGCAGACCCGCGACGGGCGGTGGCTGGCGCTGGACGGTCGGCTGCTCTACAAGAACAACGTCAACGCCTCCGAGCGGTACAACACCCGCCTGCAGGCCCTGCTCACTGAACGGCTCGGCGTCCGCTTCGCCGACCGCCGTGGCGCCGATCCGAACAAGCGGCCGGTGCGGGAGATCGTCGGCGTCGACGGCGAGCTGCCCCGGCTCTGGTCGTCGCGGCGGGCGTCGATCGATAGCCGCCGCGCGCAGCTGTCGGCGCAGTTCCAGGCCGATCACGGGCGGCCGCCGACGCCGAAAGAGGCCGTGTCTTTGGCGCAGCGGGCCAATTTGGAGACCCGGCAGCGCAAGCACCAGCCCCGCTCCTACGCCGAACAGCGCGCCGACTGGCGCACCGAGGCGCTGGCGGTGCTGGGCGGGGACAGCGGCCTGCGCGACTACCTCCGCACTGCACTCACCCCCCGCCGCGGACCCGAGGCGAAGCGCCCGACGCGCAGGTGGGTGGACCAGACAGCCCAGCACGTGCTGTCCGCGGTGCAGAGCTCCCGGGCGACCTGGCAGGTGAACCATGTCCGCGCCGAGGCCGAGCGGCAGGCCAGGGCCGCCGCGATCCGGCTGATCGACCTCGACGGAGCCATCGACGCCGTCGTCGACAGAGCGCTGTTCCTGTCGACGCCGTTAAGCAGCCGTGAGCCGGTGGCCGAGCCCGCCGCGCTGCGTCGCTCGGACGGCAGCTCGGTCTACACCGTGGCCGGATCGACGCTGTACACCTCGACCGCGATCCTCACCGCCGAGCGCGACATCCTCGCCGCGGCCGGACGCCGCGACGGACGCGTGGTGCCGGCCGCGGCCGTCGACATCGCGCTGCTGGAGGCCACCGCCAATCGGGTCGAGCTCAACCCCGGCCAGGTGCAGCTGGTCCGCGAGCTGGCCACCTCCGGCGCCCGGGTGCAACTGGCACTGGCCCCGGCTGGCACCGGCAAGACCACCGCCCTGCGTGCGCTGTCCGCGGCATGGCGGGCCGGCGGCGGGAACGTCGTCGGCCTTGCTCCGTCGGCGGCGGCGGCCGCGGTGCTGGGTGAGGAGGTCGGCACCGACACAGACACCCTCGCCAAGCTGATCCACGCACTGGCCACCGGCAACGCCGTCCCGCCCTGGGTCGAGCGCATGGGCCCGGACAGCCTCGTGGTCATCGACGAAGCCGGTATGGCCAGCACTCCCGACCTGGCCCGGGCGATCGCATTCGTCACCGAGGCCGGCGGGTCGGTCCGGCTGATAGGCGACGACCAGCAGCTGGCCGCGATCGGCGCCGGCGGAGTGCTGCGCGACATCGCCGCCACCCACGGCGCGGTCACCCTCTCGCAGGTCCTGCGCTTCACCGACCCCGACACCGGCGCTCCCGACCACGCCGAAGGCGCCGCGTCCCTGGCACTGCGCGACGGCGACCCGGCCGCCCTTGCCTACTACATCGATCACGGACGGGTGCACGTCGGCGATCTGGCTACCGTCACCGACGACGCCTACACCGCCTGGTCGACCGACCGGGCAGTCGGCCGCGACGCCATCATGCTGGCGCCCACCCGCGAGCTGGTCGCCGAACTGAACACCCGCGCCCGCCGCGACCGCCTCGCCCAGCAGAACGGGCCGGTCGGACCCCAAGTCACCCTCGCCGACGCCTCGCAGGCATCCGCCGGCGACGCGGTCATCACCCGCCGCAACGAGCGCACCCTTCCGATCAGCGCGACCGACTGGGTCAAGAACGGCGATCGGTTCACGGTCGCCGCCGTCCACGACACCGGCGCCCTCGACGTCGTCCACCAGCGCACCGGACGGCGCCTCACCCTGCCTGCCGACTACGTCACCGACCACGTCGGCCTCGGCTACGCCACCACCGTCCACGGCGCACAAGGCCTCACCGCCGACACCTGCTACACCGTCGCCACCGGCGAGGAGTCCCGCCAGCTCCTCTACGTCGCCCTCACCCGCGGCAGGCACGCCAACCACCTCTTCCTCACCACCGCGGGGGACGGCGACCCGCACAGCGTGATCACCCGCGACGCGCTGCTGCCGCCCACCGCCGTCGACGTCTTGACTCGTGTGCTCACTCGCGACGGCTCCCCGACCTCGGCCACGAGCCAGGCCCGCGCGCTGGCCGATCCCGCCGCTCTGCTTGCTTGTGCTGCAGATCGGTACTACGACGCGCTTAATACCGCCGCGGAGGACCGCCTTGGCCGGGATGCCCTCGAGGCCATCGACACCGCCGCCGACGTGGCGATGCCCGGCCTGGCCACGCAGGCGGCTTACCCCGTCCTGCGCGCGCACCTGGCGCTGTGCGCCGTTTCCGGTCGTGATCCCTCCGATGTCCTCCGGCGGGCCCTGGCTTCGGATCGAGGTCTGGACGACGCCCGCGATGTGGCTGCGGTCCTGGACTGGCGTGTCGACCCCACCGGGCGCCACTCGGCCGGGACCGGCCCCCTGCCGTGGCTGCCCGGCCTTCCGAAGGCGCTCGGCGACGACCTCGAGTGGGGCCCCTACCTCGCCAACTTCGCCGACCAGGTCAGCTCACCGGCCGTCGACGTCGCCGCCCGTGCACGCGCCTGGACCCCCACCAGCGCTCCCGCGTGGGCGCTTCCACTCATCGACCGCGATCCCCAGCTGGTCGCCGATCTCGCCGTCTGGCGCACCGCCCACGGCGTTGACGACGCCGACCGCCGTCCCACTGGCCCGGCGCTGCCGCGCGCCGCTGGCGCCCGGGCCCAGCGGGCGCTTGACGACCGCGTCACGCGGCTGCTCGGCGACGGGCGCGCGCTCACCGCGCGCTGGGCGCCGCTGGTCGACAGCATCGACCCACGCATCGCTGGCGACTCCTACTGGCCGGTCCTGGCCGAGCGGCTCGCCGCCGCCGACCGCGCCGGCATCGACATCACCGCGCTCACCCGGGCCGTCGCCGCCGAACGTCCCCTGCCGGACGAGCAACCCGCCGCCGCGCTGTGGTGGCGACTGTGCGGGCACCTTTCCCCCGCCGCGATGACCGCCACCGGCACCTCCGTCTCCGAGGCGCTGCGCCCGGACTGGAGCCCCGTCCTGGCGGACGTCGTCGGCCCCGCAGCCGCCGAGCGGGTGGTCGCCGACCCAGCCTGGCCCGCGCTGGTCGCCGCCGTCACCTCTGCCGGCGACGCCGGCTGGCAGCCCGACCAGGTGCTGTCCACAGCCCATGACCTGCTGCGCGCCGGTCATCCCGACGACGACCAACTGCGCCCGGACGAGTTGGCCACCGCCCTGGCGTGGCGCGTCGGCGTACTCATCGACCCGGCGTCCGTCGCACGCGCCCACGCACCGACGTCGTCGTCCGACCTCGAACACCTGCCCACAGCCGACGGAGTTGCCGACGACGACTGGCTGGCCAGCCTCGTCGAACCCGACGACACCGAACCTCTCCACGAGGAGCTGGACGGCGACGACCCAGCCACTGCCGAGCACCTCGTCTCGACAGGACTCAACAATCGCACTGCCGACGCCAGTCGCCCACCCCAAGCCGAGAGGGCTGACGAAGGAGGCACCAGAGTTGACCGAGAGCGCCTCCTAGAGCTCAACCAGCAGGCAGCCGACTTCTTCACCACCCGCTACCGCGGTTCTTGGGCACCGGCCTACCTCACCGACCGGCTCGGCACCGACTTGACGGGAGACGACCGGTTCACCGTCGGCTACGCCCCCGACAGCTGGACCGCGCTGACCAGCCACCTGCGCCGCCTCGGCGCCACCGACGCCGAGATCGTCGCCGCCGGCCTGAGCAGCTACGCCTCCACCGGCCGGGTCATCGACCGCTTCCGCGACCGGCTCGTCTTCGCCATCCGCGACGGCGACGAGATCCACGGCTGGATCGGCCGCCGAAACCCCGCGCACAACGAGGACGGGGACCACGCCGTCCCGAAGTACCTCAACACCGCCGAGACCGACCTGTTCACCAAGGGCCACGAGCTGTACGGCCTGACCGAAGGCGCCACGGCCCTGGTCGCAGGCGCCGTCCCGGTCCTCGTCGAGGGCCCCCTCGACGCACTGGCAGTCACCCTCGCCGGCGACGGCGATTACGTCGGCATCGCCCCACTGGGCACCGCCTTCACCGACGCACAGGCCGACGCGCTACGCCCATTCCTCGGCGACGGAAAGCCTGGCGTCATCGTCGCCACGGACGCCGACCGGGCCGGACAGCAGGCCGCCCAGCGCATCTTCTGGCAGCTCACCGTCCGTGGCGACGATCCCCGTCACCTCGTCATCCCGACCGGCAAGGACCCCGCCGAGCTGCTGCAGACGGCCGGCGCCACCGGTCTGCGTCAGGCCCTCATGGCCTCCCCCAGTCTGGCCAGCGCGCTCATCGACGCCCGTGTCGCCGTCTACGCCGACCGGCTGGACACCGTCGAAAGCCAGGTGCACGCCGCTCGACGCGCGGCAGAGGTCATCGCCGCCGTCCCGGCGACGAGTTGGCCGGCGCACCTCACCCACGTGGTGGCCAGCACCGGCATCGCGCCGGACATCGCGCTGTGCGAAGTCTTCGCCGCCGATCGGGCTCGGACAGAGAATGCTCAAGTTCCGGCCCGGACAGTGTCGCCCGACCGGCTGCCCGAGCCGGCCGCTGACCCGGGGATGGATCCCCCCGTCCGCGTGAGGTCCGCAGCGGATACAGGGCCGGAAGCGCTGGCCAACAGCGTGCAGGCAGCTCAGCGGGCTGCATCCGCAGGCCGGCGCCCTCGGCCCTCAGTTCGGCCGCGGCCTCATCAACGGTTGTGACACCGTGAGCAGGCAGGCGCCGCACGACGTCTCCACCACCCGCACCAACTACGCCGACACGCACTACGTGACGTAGACCCCGGTCGTGCTGCGCACCAACAGTCGCCGAAGTCGAGCCTGACACCGCGCCTGTACCTCCGAGAAGTCGAGCGTGCACCGACAAGGCTCGAAGCTTGGTCCCCGTACGTGCGCATGATCTGATCGTCCCCAGAATTGTCCGCCAGGCGCGACGCAAGCAAGTCGGTCTGGCGTCAGGTGTGGCAACGGGGGAACCTAGTGACGACGAACGACGTCGCCGTAGCGACACCACCTGCTCTCGGGGTGCCTGCGGGCGAGGCGCGCATCAACTTCGCGGCCCATCAGGTACGCGGAGGACCGCACGGCGCTCGGGAAGACTTCGAGAGGATGGTTGGGCAGCTGGTCCGCGCTGTCCGACCAGGTGCCCGAATGATTGCCGCCAACCCCGGAGACTGGGGCATCGACGTGCTGGTCGGGGACCTAGCCGGATCCGTCGTCGTATGGCAGTCCAAGTTTTTCATGCCAGAGGTCAGCAAGGACCATCAGGGGCAGATTCGAGAGTCCTTCGAGTCAGCCATGAAGCACGCCACCGATCACGCATTCACGATCACTCAATGGGTCCTTTGTGTCCCATCCAGCATGGATGGCCCGACCGCGAAGTGGTGGGACGGCTGGAAGAAGAGGAAGTCGCGAGAGTACTCCGTGATCATCGAGCTCTGGGACGAGACTGAGCTGAATGGATTGCTGATCTCTCCCGACGCAGCCTCTGTGCGTCGACACTTCTACGAACCGATGACGCTCAACCCAGCTACCGCCGCTGCAGCAGCGATCATCGAACTCGGGACGGAAGAGTCCGCCCGGTTGGACACCGCACTATTTGTCCGTCAACTACGAGAAGCTGGGCACGTTGAGGTCGACGGGTCCAAGCGCCAGTTTTTCAATGCCGAACTCATGGCCCGGGAAGTGGCCGATAAAGGCGTTGCCAGCGAGGTGGCGGCTTTGTCTCATGCGGACGCGCTGGTGCATTCCTTGTGGGAGGAGCACTTCAACGAAGCCTGTCGTCGGCAAGGCGACCCGCGTCTGCCGGGTCTGCATAAGACCGTCATGGGCGACATCAGGGCACAGCATGCAACCGTCGGCGCAGGCCTTGCTGCAGGTTCGATCCATACCAGCGGCCTGATGCACCGTGTTGTCGACGCACGACGTGCAGGCTGGATCCGGGAGTGGCGATCCGTGGCTGGCGACCACAAGCCCTCCGAGAGCACATCTCAGACGGATGCCACACGTGAAGAACCGACGTCCGCCTCCGGTTCTGCAACGTGACCGACTACGAAGCGCTGCCGGACGAGCGGAACAACCACAAGGTGGTTGTCATTCCCGAGGACGACGCTGTCTTCCGCCTGGCCCAGATGCTCCTACTGATGGACTCTCTTGACCGTCTCAGCCAGTCCGGCACCACGCTGGAACGGCTAGGTTGTTACGACTTTCTCGTCGCGAACCCGATGCTCGTCCTTATCGAGGAGGACGACGTCGACCGAAAGCGTCTACTAATGGCAGGCTTCGACGGGCGGGCCCTTAGCTACGCCAGTCCGGCTCACCGATTCACCACCCGGCGCGAACGGCTGCAACACGACCTTGCTTTGCTCGTGGCCTACGGATTAGTGCAGCCTACCGCAAACAAGGGCATCCTTTATCTCATAACGGACGACGGCCGGGCACTTGCTCGGAGACTTTCGGCCGTCTATGCAGGCTCCTACCGCCTGTCCGCAGATATTCTTTTACGCCGACTGTCCAAGCTGTCTGACAAGCGGCTTCGGGATTCCATGACGACCTGGACGACGGTTCGGTATGAGTCGCCGCGACCGGAAGCTCTCAGTCTTCTCGACGCAATAGATCTCTTTGAGTCCCAGTTCACGACCGAACGTCCCCTGAGGCCCGCTGGGGCTGAAGGCCCGAAAGGCCAATGATGAGCGACGCTCAATACGCCATTGATGGCGACGCCCCCAGGACCGACGGGCAGGGCCAATCAGCGATCCTGACCCCCAACGTGAAGGACTCGCCCCCAACCCATCGAGGCATTCGGGTGCTGCGGCTTCGCCTCAAGGGCACTGATCGTGACTACGACGTGGACTTCCGGGCGCCCGCCCCGCAGTCCGGTCCACGCGCACTCTCGGTTATCGCCGGCGCATTTAGCACCGGGAAATCGTCCGTCCTTGAGTTTGTGGCCTACTGCTTGGGCGGCGCGCAGCATCCACAGCATCCGGAAATCCTGCGCAAAGTTCGTTCTGCGCAGCTCGAGGTTGAGCTGGCTGGAACACCCCACGTAATCGAACGTGCGGTAGGCGAACCCTCGGCCGCAGCTTTCGTCCGACCCGGCCGCCTCGGGGAAATCGATACACCGCCCCTAGAGCGGCGCCTCATCCGGCCTCCCGGCGATCCAGGCAGTCTGTCGAGCCTACTTCTGTCCTACTGCGGCCTCGAGGGCGTGGAGCTCCGCGAGGCTCCTACGCAGGCGGAATCCAAGACCGATCCCATGAGTATCCGCGACCTCATGTGGCTCTGCTTCATGCCGAATGAGCGGCTCGATGACAAGAGCCTGCTCTTCGAGGGATCTCCCATGAAGAGTCTCAAGCTCCGACAGGTCGTTGACGTGATCTTCGGTATTCACGATGACAAAGCAGTCGAACTCGGCCGGCGCGTGAAGGAGCTGGAGACCCGCCTTAGTCAAGCGCGTTCAGAACTCGCGACAGCGCAGGCATTCGTGGACGAGCAGGACATGGGCAGCCGCATCACCGTGGAATTGATGCGAAGCGAGGCAGAACGTGCTGCGAAAGCATCCGACCTCGCACTGAGGGAACTTGACTTACAGATTCGCGCCGCTACTGGATTCGCCAGCCAGCTGCGCAATGAGCATCGCAGCGCGGCAGTCCGTGCTCAACGAGCGGCCGCACTGCTCCGTGACCGCGAAACACAGGTTCAGCGCCTCGTGCCGTTGCGGGCGCAGTATGCAGCCGACATATCCAAGCTGACTTTGCTCGCTGAAGCCCGTACACTGTTCGACCCGCTCGAAGTCAAGGTCTGTCCTGCCTGCCTGACCCCACTCACTCGGACGCCACACATCGCAAACGGCCACTGCTCGCTGTGCTCTTCTGTTCTTCCCGTTGCCAGCCCCCCGCAGGCATCGACCGGGCAGGGCTCGGATATGGCGGTTGACGACCCGGGCGCCACCACGCCCGCTTTCGATGTGTCTGTTGAGTTGCGAGCCACGAAGTCACGCTTGGCTGAATTGACACGGTACGTCGAGGACCTAGACGCTTCTCTGGATCAGCTTCGTGCCACGGCGGCCGCGACCAGTTCCGAGGAAGCTGAACTTGCACGCACCGTCGACACCGCGACCAACAGGGCCGTAAGCCCTTTCCTGTCTCAGCGGGACGACTTGATGCGGCGCAGGCAGGATGCCGCGAACCTATTGGAACGGGCACGGTCCGCTCTCCGGATGCTCGACAGTCTCGACCGGCGGGCGGTAGCCGTGACCCGTCAAGAGAACGCCCTTCGAGTCTTGCGGGGCGAGTTGGAGGGAGTCTCAGCGCCAGCTGATCGGAGGGACGTCGTGCAACGCATCAGTCATCGATATGCCGACATCCTCCGTACGTGGAATTACCCCAAGCAAGAGCAGGCCTTCGTGGACAACAATCTGGTTCCACACATGCGTGGCTCTGAATACAAGGTCGCATCGTCCGGAGGGCGCACGCTCATCTCCTTGGCTTGGATCCTTGCCATCTTTGAGATCGCCTACGAATCGGGTAGCGCCCACCCAGGCTTTCTGATGATCGATAGCCCTCAGAAAAATCTAGGACAAGACAGCGATCGCGACTCAGAGTTCGCTGACAGCGTTGCAGTTGCTGACTTCTACAGGCATTTGCACGACTGGCTACGAGGCGATGGTTCGGGTGCGCAAATTCTGGTGGTCGACAACGCTCCACCACAGACTGTCGATGACGACGTAGTAGTCCGCTTCTCTCGGCGATCAGATCAGCCCCCGTACGGGCTCGTTGAGGACGAAGTCGGCTGACGTCTGCTTTCGTGTCAAGTGGGCCCGCAGTCATATCGTGCGCAACCATTGCTGCCGGAGGTCCACAAGGCAGCTACTCACACCTGTGCATACAGTTGCTGGCCGCGTCTCACTTTCCCGCCGTTGTCGACTTCTTCGTGTGGCCTTCCACGCTGCGACGGACGGGTGTCCCACCGTGCCAGTAGGAGCAGCACGCAGGGTCTGACGGTTCAGCTGATGTACCCTGACGTGGCGCGCTCGCACTGGCGAGCGGCAGAGCCAGACCGCTTTGGCGGTCGGAAGGGCACACTCATGCGGGTCTTGTTCGTCTCGGTCAACCAGAGCTACGAGTCGTCCATGTCGATGTCCCAACTCGCCCGCTGTGCGGAGCGGGCGTGGCCCATCAGTCTGCCGAAGGCCCAGTCGTGCGACCGGGTAGTCGCTGTCTTCCACGAAAGGCCACTTGCCTCGTGGGAGGCCCACGGCGCCTACCTCACCGACGAGGTCTACTCGACCACCGGTGGGGACCGCGCCCGGGTCGGCGTGGTGCTCGGTGACCCGGTGCCACTCCGGCCGGAGTACTTCACCACGCCGGCCCTGCGCCGGGGCGTCGCGGTGATCGAGTTCTGACCACCAAGCGCGGAACATCCCGCGCGTGACCCCAAGGGCGCCGGGAACGAGCCATGGCAGATGGCTCGTTCCCGGCGTCATCTCTAGCGGTCTTCACGCTGCATCCTGTGCCGACCGGCCGTACGCGACTGTGGCCTGCGGGGCAGCACCCTCTGGCCATGTCGCCGGGGCTACGTCTTTTCGGGCCTTTGTCCGCCCATTTCCTCGCGGTGAGCCGCTGGCGCCGACGCTGCTCATAGAGGGGAGTCGTCGAGGAAGGCGGTGTAGCGGCTTTCGGCGGGCCAGTCCTGGTGCCGGCCGGTGCGGCAGGTGCTCTCTCCGAGCCGTTGGGCCATGCGGTCGCAGAACATCGGGAAGGCGTAGCGATTCCATTCCTCCACCAGTTGGGGACCTGCTGCGTTCTCTGCTTCCCACCGCAGCACCGCCAGCACCGGCAGCTCCCGGGCGATGTGGGCGTGATGGCACCAGCAGGCCGGGACCATTTGCGCGGGCCGCCACGCGTACTCGTGATTGATCCATGCGACGACGTCGCCACACCAACTCCACACCGCTGCGCTGAGCTCGCCGCTGCACCTGGCTGGCTCCCAGGGGCGCTCCAGGTCAGCCGCGCCGTCCGCATGAGCCACTCCCCCACGATCACTTCGACGGGCGGCTTCTAGAAGCTCGAGCGAACGCAGCACCGGGAAGGGGGGCGCCGGGAACGGCAGGACGATCACCAGGACCGTGCCTCCGGCTGCGCGGACGGTGAGTCGGCCGGGTCGACGTGCCGGCTGGGGACGAGCCGGTGATCACGGGCGTAGGCCAGCGCGGCAGCCGTGCGCTGCTCGACGTCGACGTCGACGGTGTCGGTGCGGGCGCGGGTGACACGCGCGCGGGCGGCGTCGAGCTCGGTCGTGAGCTGCTGACCGGCTTTGCCGTCGAGGCAGCGCCGCAGCCGGGCGATGATCGGCGGCGCGGTGCCTGCGACGACGAGAGCGTGCCGCTCAGGGATGCGACGGATGTCGCCGGGGCGCAACACCCGCACGTCCTCACCGGAGCGGGACGTGCCGATGCCGCCGGGCCCGTCGGTGACGGTCCGCCGGCTGATCCGCACGTCGTCGAGCAGGTCGGACAACTCGCGGTAGAAGTGGACGTCCTTGCCGCCGCCGAAGATGACGAGGTTGTTGGTGAGCCCGAACAGCGAGCGGGCCTCGTCCTCGCCGTACGAGACGACCATCTGTTTCCAGGTCTGGGCGGCGTAGATGAACGACAGCCCGAGCGCGCGCTCGTTGGCCATCCGCACCCGCAGAGTCGGCAGCGGCGTGGTGGACGGCAGTTCGTCGAGACACGCCAGGAAGGACGGCGTCAGCCGCCCGTGCGGCGAGGTGGTGGCGACGTGCAGGGCGGTGTCGAGGACGTTCTCGGCGACTGCGGTCATCAGCGGCGCCGCCGAGGCGTAGGGGTCCTCCCGGCCGAGTAGGTACACCGTTCCCTGCCGGGCGATCAGGTCGGCCAGATCGGTCGTCGGCCGCCCGCGCGAAGGCACGCAGCGAGCTCTGATGTCCGGCTGGAAGAACAGCGCCATCGCTTGCTGGACCGTGGTCACCGTGTTGCCAACGGTGTCCGGGCTGCCGTGCAGTGCGCCGATCAGCAGCCCGTCCCAGAACCGAGCCGCGTGCGGATGCTGCTGCAGGATCCCGGCGGGCTGCTCGGCGGCGACCGGGTTGGCTACCCACTCAAGGACGTGCTCCAGGGTGCGGCCGGTGAGTGCCGCCGCGTGCAGGAATCCCTGCAGAACCTTGGCGGTCTCCGCGGCGTAGAACCGGGCGGCGTTGTCCTGCCGGCCTCCGCTGACCGCGCCGGCGACGGTGCCGGCGGCGAACGCCTTGGCTCGTCGCTCGGCGATCCGAGGATCGACGCAGCCGGCGACCGGATCCCACACCAGCTCCGGCAGCCCCGGGGCGGCGCCGAAAGGATCGAGGACCGCGACCGGGCGCGGCGGCTCGCCGGGGCCAGCGGGCCGTTGCCGTCGTTCGGCGGTCAGCAGCAGGTCGTCGACCTTGGTCAGCGTCGCCAGCCCGGCGCCACGGTGGGCCAGCAGGGCGGGAGCGAGCAGGTCGAGGGTCTTGCCGGACCCCTGCTCGCCGTAGACGCCGGTGGTCCGGTCGTAGCGGCACCACAGCTCCACCCCGTGCGGCTGGGAGGAGCGCCCCAGCCGCCAGCCGACGTCGGTCGGATCGAACCCTGACGTGAGCATCCGACTCCCCTTTCAGCGTGCCCGGCCGGGGCTGGGCCGCTGGGCTCGCGCCGACTGCAGCTGCTGGTGGGCCTGCTGAATGGCCACGCTGAGCGCGACCGGCGTCTGCGGGTCGTCGAGCAGCGCCCGATTCGCCGCCCAGGCCCGGCGCGGAAAGCCCGCCGTCGCGCGGGCATCCGGATCGGCTGCCCGGTCGGCGACGGCGAGGGAGAGCAGCCGGGCGTTGTGCAGGGCGCCGGCGACCGGTTGCAGGTCGGTGGCGTTGACGCGGACCAGCCCGCCGGGCTGATATCCGCGCAGGTAGGCGGCGACCCGCTCGTCGCGCGGTGGCACGTCGCGGGCGTAGGCAATCAGGGATCCGTTGTCGGCCCAGGATCGGACGGTGCGGTACAGCAGCTGCGTGGCAAGAGTGGGCAGGTGCTGGGCCGCGGACGTGACTGATGCGCGCAAGGACGCCGTCCAGGTGGCCGGGTCACGTTCGGCAGAGCGGAGGGCGGCATGGAGTCGACCGGCCGCGGTGACGCCGGATGGTGCGTGCTGGTGGAAGTGGCGGCTGCCGTCGTCGTACGGACGCAGGGATGCTCGGACGGCGCGCCAGGCGTCCGCCGCCGGCGTCTGAACTGCGAGTGGTGGCGCGTCGGTGGAGCCGAGGCGCTCCGCGGCTGAGCTGAGTGTCTGGGCGGCGATCGTGTAGGCCAGGACCTCGGTGACCGACGGCGGATCATTGGCGCGGGCCGTGGCCTGGAGAAGGACGCCGATGGCGTCGGGGACCACGCGTGCCGGATCCGCGGACGTAACGACCGCGGATCCTGGAACGGGACGGTCGAGAATGGCGACGTCGGCACGGTTCGGCGGTTGCAGCGCGGCTGTCTGCTGGACCAGGGCCGCCTGTCGCTCGACCTCTGTGTGCCACTGCGTCGCCGGACCGGCAGGCAGGCGGTGGGCGACCACCGCGGCCAGCGGCGTCACTGTCTCGGCCACGGCGGTGGCGACGGCCCACCGGCTGGTCACGGAGGTGTGGTCGTAGAGGACGCCGACGGTGTCAGCTGCGGCTGCCGCCAAACGAGTCAACGCCGACTCTGTTGCTGGAGCCCGGACGCCGAGCTCGGTGCAGGCAGCAGCCAGGGCGGCGACCTGCTGTTCGCGGCGATCGCCGGCAAGCGGGGATACGCCGTCGTGGCGCAGGTGGGCCAATGCCCGACCCAAGTGGCCCAATGCGGTGCCTGCATCGGCGCGCGCGGCTGCGCTGTCGTCCGTGATCCGCGCTGTTTCGGCGAGGGCGTCGAGCAGCTGCCCGAGCGAGGTAGCCATCAGCGTGGCGCACGCAGCGCTCGGTGGCCGTGCTGAGCGGCGGCGAGGACGTCGGGGTGCGCGAAATCAGCGGCAGGCAGATTGCCGAGGATGCGCAGCGCCTGCTCGACGAGCCGGTCGGGGTCGGTGGCGTCGGCCGTCGCGGGTACCGGGGCGCTGGGCGCGCGCAGGGCGGTGGCGGCGGCAAGGCAGTGCAGCTGCGCCGTCGGCCCCGCCTGGTCGTTGCGGGAAGCGGCGGCGAACAGTGCTGCAGCCTCGGCGCGGGCGGCCAGCAGATCGAAGTTCAGGCCGTCGTCGGTCGAGCTCATCGAGGGTTCTCCTTCACAGTGCGGACGGGTGATGCCTGGGTCGACGGTGCTGGGGAGGTCGATCGCGAAGTGGTGCTCGGGACGGATCTGTGGGTACGCCCGCGGATCGCGTCGCCGCCTGTGGATAGGAGGCGATGACGGCGTCCTCGGCTGCCTCCGGACGGGTAGCGGTCCGGGCGGATGACCGCTCGCCCGGCGCGCAGCTGGCGCAACCCGAGGGCTTGCTCGGCCTCCCTGCGGGTGGCCATGCCGCCGCGGGCGTCGCCCGGGCGGCGGTAGCGGGTGACCAGGACAGCGGCGAGGACTGCGGCGGTCAGCAAGACGAGCTCGGCGGCGGCAACGCACGCGTACACCGGGATGGGCCCCGCGACCTGACGCAGTTGGTCGGGCGGCAGGCCGCGGCCAGGGTCGCCGTGCAGCAGTCCGCCGAGGACATGGGTGATCGTCTCGGTGCCCTTCGGCCACACCCAGCCACCGCCCCACAACGCCGAGGCGACTCCGAGACCAACCAGGGCTGCCAGTGCGACAGCGATCAGGGCGCCGCCGACTGCGGCGACGGCCCATTCGGATCCTCGGGCGATCGGCTGCGGATCGCGGCGCCGGAACGGCGTGGTCACGCGCCGGCCCCGGCTCGGTGGTGGATGTGCACGTCTTGATTTCCTCTCTGCCGGTCAGCCCCGGCGACGGTGGCGGCGCGCAGGTCGACGCCGTGGTCGGCCAGCCACGGCACGGGATCGACGGACGCGCCGTCGAGGCGAACCTCGAGGTGCAGGTGGACGCCGGTGCTGTTGCCGGTGGACCCCTGGAAGCCGAGCAGCGCCCCGGCGCTGACGCGCTGGCCGGCGGTAGCGGTGTAGGCCGACAGGTGTGCGTAGCGGGTGGTCACCCCGCCGCCGTGGTCGAGTTCGACGAGGTTGCCGTAGCCGGTCAGGCTCAGGCTTCCGTCGCGGTCGCAGTAGGCGCTGGTGCACGCGGCGGTGACCACGGTGCCGTCGGCGGAGGCGTAGACCGGGGTGTCGCGCGATCCGGCGATGTCGACCCCGGCGTGCAGGGCGCCTCCACGGGGCCCGTAGCCGGAGGTGACGGTGCCGGCGGTGGGCCGGATCCACGACCCAGCAGCCACCGGCAGGCCCGGGCAGACGCCGGCCACCGCGCTGCCCGGGGCGGCCGCGGTCGCCTGGGCGGCCGGCCACAGCACGGCCGTCAGCTCGCGGGCGAGCGGCTCCCAGTGGGCGTAGGCGCCTCCATAGGCCGAGACCTGCACGGCCTGTGCGGCCTGAGTGAGCGGGATGGCCCGCCAGTCGGGCACGGCCACGAGCCGGCGGTAGAAGGCCTCGGCGGCGTAGACGGGGTCCATCAGCTGGGCGACGGTGCCCCAGCCGGCGATCCAGCGCTGTTGGAAGGTGTTGACGCTGTCGTGGTCGGAGCCGAGCCCGTCATGCGGAAAGTTCAAGCTGGTTGCGGTCACGGCGGCTTGGTCGGCGGTGAGTTCGGGGCTGCTGCCGTCGTTGGCCAGCATCCGGATTCGCGACTCCTGGTACGCGGTGGCCAGCGCCACGGTGGCCGCGTACGGGTCGAGTCCTTGTACCGAGGCGACGGTCACGATGGTCTGTGCGTGGCCCATCTGGACGGCGTCCAGCTCGGTGCCGGCGACCGTGCTGCCGGTGCCGCCGATCGAGCAGGACGACGACGCCGTCGCCGTCGACGCCTCCGGTGCGGCGAGAACCGCGAGAGGGATCAGCAGCAGCGTCAATACGCCGAACACCGGGACAGCGACGGGAGCGGCGGCCTTCCACAGCCATCGCTTCACGTACGCCTTAGCCAGTCCTTCGACAGTCCCGCTCACGCCGGACGTCCGGCGGTGAGGGCCTCGTTGGTGTCGGTCAGGGCCAGCTCGGGCGCCGTGAGGACGGTCTGCACCTTGAAGGCTCGGTCGCCGACCAGCCAGAGGGCACGGCCCTTGCCGGCGATCGCCCAGCCGGTGACCACCCGCTGGGCGATCGGGGTCAGCCCGAGCATGGTGGCGAGCTCGTCGGCGACGGCCTGGTCCTGGCCGTGCAGCACCTTGACGTCGCACAGGTGCAGCAGGTCGCGGGCGATGGCCACCGCCTGAGAAGAGGCGTCGCCGGCGGTGAGCATGTCCGAGGGCTTGTGCGCGAGCAGGATCTGCACGTCGGCGTCGCGGCGGGACAGCCGCAGGTTGGCGTCCAGGCTCTTCATCGCCTCGGCACCGAGGCGCATCTGCCGCCAGGTCTCGTCGCGGATGACGATGCGGAGGTCGCCTGGGTCGGCGATCTCGCGCATGGCTTGTCCCCAGGAGTTCAGGCAGGTCAGTGCGATGCCGACGGCCTGGTCACCGAGCGGCTCGAGGCGGGACAGCGACAGGGATTGGATGGGCGCGCGCCAGTCGACCTCGATCGACGTGTGGTCGTCGAACAGCCCGGCCAACGAGCCCTTGACGAGGGAGCCGAGGGCATCGCGCAGGGTTCGGGTGGCGTCGAGGAAGTGCCGCCGGTCGGCGTAGCGGCATGAGGCGACGAGGTCGTCGGCGGGTTCGTCCAGGGCTTGCCACAGCTGCGGGATGGTGGGCTCGGTCAGCCGGGTGGCTCCCCTGCGGTAGCCGGTGAGCAGTCGCAGCGCCTCGCCGACGGCGGTCTCCTCCACCGGGCCGAAGGGCACGTTCTGGGAGCCGACCAGGCCACGGATCAGCACCAGCCAGCGGGCGAACACGATCGCCTCGCGGCGGCGGGCCTCGGCGGCGTCGAGCCGGTCCCAGCCGTGGCCGAGCGGACCGAAGGCCAGCGGGTTGACCCGGGCGGACAGTCCGTGGCCGATGACGAACGGCTCCACGCCCAGCGCGCGGCACAGCGGCTCGTACTCGTCCTTGGTGTCGCCCAGGATCAGCGTGCGGTAGCCGTACGCCAGCATCCGCAACGCGAAAGCCTTGACGGTGGCCGACTTACCGCGGCCGGGCTTACCGAAGACCACGACGTTCGGGTTGGTGACCGGGATGTCGTCGTCGGTGACCCAGCCGACCGGATCGCAGTAGAACGCCCCGCCCGACAACAGGTCGATGCCCATCTGCGCGCCCGTAGGCGGTAGCCCGCTGCTGGCGATCAACGGCCACACCACCGGCGTCTGCTCCGACGTCATCCGCCACACCGACAGCGGCGCGGTCGCCGCCGCCCGCCCCAGGCCTCGCCCACGCGGCCCACGGCGGGGCACGAACTCGATGAACGGCCCGCGCTCTCGTCGCCCCGCCTCCACGGCGGGGACGGCGGGGAGCCGGTGACCGAAGTCGTCGAGCAGGACGGCGACGTCCCGGCCCCGGCGGGAGCCGCGGCGGTTCATCGTCGCCCCCTGCGGTCGGGCAGCCCGACGCCGAGGGGAATGGCGGCAGCGGCGAAGCCGGAGTCCTGCGCCAGGTCCAGCCGCAACGGCACGAAGCCGGCAGCACGGACCGACGCCGCGAGCCGGCGGCCGTGCTCGTCCACCGGCCAGGTGGCCGGGACGGTGATGCAAGCCGCGACAGCGGGACGGACGAGCGCCCGCCCGGCCGCCAGCTTTTCATCGGCGGCACCGATCCGCTCGGTGTCCCGTCGCTGCCGGGCCCGCTGACGGAAGCCCATACGGGCGCGCAGCTCGTTACCGGTAGTGGCGCTCATCTCCTCTCGGCCCACCATGCGGGTGGCCCGGTCCAGCGGCAGCGGGGCGAGGAACACCGTCAGGCAGCGCCGCTCCCCCGCCGTCGTCGGCACCAGCACCGGAGCCAATGCACCGAGCACAGCCCCGGAGTCGGGCAGCAGGATCGTGTCGGTGACCGACGCCCACGCGTCGTGCACGTAGTGCCGTAGCTCGGCGCGAGCCTGGGAGGGTCCGGCGGCGGCCATCGGCACCCCGGTCGCCAGCTGGGCGCCGTTGGCGGCGGCCAGGTCGGCGGCGATCAGTTGGCCACGGTCGCCGGGCGCGAAGCCGGTGCGTACCGCGGCAGCCAGTGCCGCCGAGTCCAGCCAGGTGACGGCGGTGCAACCGACCGGGCCGCGCAGCGCACTCTCGACCTCGGCCATCACCCCGTGCAGCACCCGGGCGCGGCCGTCCACCCCGCCGCCGCTCTCCTTCGCAGCCCGCCCGATCCGGCTCTCGCCGACGACGACGGTCACGAAGGCCTCGGTGCGCACCGCAGCCGGAGTGAGGGTGGCACCCAGCAGCGCATTCACCCGGACGGCCAGAAAAGCGGCGTCGGAACGGGTGTGGGCTCGTTCCCACGCGGCGCGCTCGGCACCGTCGTCGGGCACCGTGCGCACCTGCACGGCCAGGACGTCGATCAGTTCGGTGCGCGCGGCGATCTCGCACATTTCGGCCAGGCCGGCCCCCATCCGGTCCCGCTCGCCCGGCTCGGCCAGGCCGATGCCGGGATGGTTGATCCGCGCCACGGCCGCCCACGTACGCGCCGCGGAGTTCTGCACGATCACCGGGCGGGTGAACAGTTGCCCATAGGGCGGTCCGTCGTGAGTGCGGATGCCGGCGAGCACTCCAGGCAGGTCCGCCTCGGACAGGTCCTCGGCCGTCCCGGACGCGGCTCGAGAGCCGAACACCGTCCAGCCCGTCGCACCTCCGATCGCGTGCAGGCAAAGGTCGGCGAACCAGCGGCCCGCGGCCCGCCCCCGGACGGGGACCAACAGCACGGCGGCCAGCAGCGCCCACACCGGCAGCCACACCAGCAGCAGGCCCCACGTCTGCGCGTTGAGGGCCAACAGCGCCGGTACGCCGGCGAGGGTGACCAGGGCCAGCTGGGCACCGGTCATGCCGAGGAACCAGCCGGAGACGTCGCGGGAGTAGTCGCCGTAGCGGACAGCGTTCATCGGGCGTCGTCCTGGCCCTGGCCGATCGGATCGCTCTCGCCGGGCCGGTCAGGGGCTAATCCGTCGAGGCGTTCGGCGGGCCAGGCCGCAGGCGGGCCGTCCGCGAGGTGCTGGGCTTGCCCGTTCTCGACCGGTCTTGTCGGCATTGTTCCGCCGTCAGGACGACGCTCCCGGCCATGCCCGCCTCCGGTCGCCGTCCCTCCGGCGGAGCCGTTGCCGCGCGCCGGTACCCGGGCGGGCACCGGCTGCCCGTAGTAGGGGTGGGAGTGCCCGACTCCGGCGCCCGACAGCACGTCGGACGCCGAGGCGGCCACCCCCGCGGCCAGTCGGCCGGCCGTGGAGGTGCCCGTGGTCAGCGCACGCAGCGCGCCGGCGAAGCGCCCGCTGGTCGCCACGTCCGCGGTCGACTCGCCCTGCGCGCGGTCACCGGCCAGCTGCGCCGCGGCACCTGAGGCAGCCACACCACCGGATGCCGCACCCGCCGCCGCGGTGGCCACGGCCGCACGCCCGCCACCAGCCTTCTGCAGCGCGCCCATGACTCCACCGGACGCGGCCAGCGACGAGCGCAACGACGCCCCACTCGACGTGCCCGGGTCGACGAAAGCCAGCAGCCGGAACAGCGCCAGCGGACAGATGGCTCCGAGCAGGATGAGCAGACAGCCCACCACCGCCATACCGATCGCGGCCTCGGTGCTCGTCTCCTCAGCTCCGGTGAGGATGCCCTCGGTGATCGTCACTCCGACGCCGAGGACGAGCACAGCGACGGGCGCAACCAACAGCGCGGCGAGGAACCAGCGCAGGCTCCGCCAGAACCACGTACTCGACGTCTGCACCAGCAGTCCTCCTGCCGAGATCGCCGAGGTCGCGGCCAGCACGATCAGCGCCGCCTCGCGGACCAGCATCAGCAGCAGGTAGCCCACGCTGGCCGGCACCAGCAGGAAGATCGAGCTGACCCCCAACACGGTCGCGACCGTGCCGTCGACCAGGTCGCGGCTCACGCTGATCGACGGGTCGAAGGCGGCCATGGTGTCGATGTCCAGCAGGCTGCGCAGCAGGGCGGTGGTCAGCCCCGAGACGCCGGTGACCAGCAGCGCCGCCACCCCGACGTAGCCGGCCCAGACCAACCCGAACTGCACCAGCCCGATCAGCAGCCGGCCCAGCGTCTGCCCGTCCCGGCGCACCGCCGCGACGCCCAGCTGGACCATCGCCATCATCGCGGCCACGGTCGCGCCGATGCCGAACGTCACCGGATAGACCGCGGCCAGGGGTCCGCCGGCCGACAGATCCGGGGTGGCCAGGGCGTCGATCACTGAGAACGCCAAACCCAGCAGCCACAGCCCGGCCTCCCACAGCGACAACATGGCGTTGACCCAGACGTCTTCGACCACGGCGCCCGCTGCTTCGCCGATCACGCAGAACGGGTTGAGCGGCAGGCAGGGCATCGAGCCGCCCACCCCTGGAACCGCCGGGAACGCCACCACGGTGGAGTCAGCTGCAGCTGAACCTGTGGACAACCAGCAGATCACCAGCGACAGAAGGAGGACCGCTCCCAGCCTGCGCCCCCAGCCGCTACGCCCTCCGCGTCGCTGCTCAGACATAGCGCAGGTCCCGGTAGCCGGCTGCGATGGCCGCGTCAGTGCCCGGCCAGACCGAAGGCGCCGGCGCCGGCTCCTCCCCCGGTCCGATGACCCACCGGTCCCCGACCCAGGCCATGCGCTGGCAATCGGCGATCGCGATCCGGGAGGTCTGCTCCACGGTGACGGTGAACTCAAAGTTCACGCACACCACGGCGAAGTCCTCGCCCACCGTGCCCTTGATCAGCCCCATCACCGGACGGACGACGATCGCCAGCTGCGGCGACCCCGCACCGGACAGGCCCGCTGCAGACAACAGGCTGGCCATGCCGTCCACCCCGGACCACGTCTCTGGCGTCGGCCCGCCCAGAGCGGCCCACTCCGCGATTACCCGTCGCACGCCGTCCATCGAGCCGCTCTGCATCGCCGTCACGTCGATCGCCGCCAACTGCGCCAGCGCGCCCTCCGGAGTTCGCGGAAAGCCGGTGGGCACGTCCGCCGGGCCAACGCCGGTGGCGCGCGGCAGCTCGAGGACGCCCGCAGCCTGCCTCGACACCGGGCCAGGCAGCGCGTCATCCGGGTCGGCGGTGGGCATCGGCGCGGCGGCCAGCGCATCGTGACGCGACATGTCCCGGGAGGGAGCTGCAGCCTGTCGTGCGGCGTCCCTCTCGTCCGGCTCCTCCTTGAGCCATCCGACAACTGCCAGGACCAGGCCGGCCACCACCGCCAGCGCCACCAGCGCGCTGACGACGAGCGCCACAAGCAGACGTGCCGAACTCCACTCTGGCGCACCGCTCCCCTGGACGTCGGGACGGCGGCGCATCAGGTGCACCCACTACCGGTGATGGAGTCGAGGATGACCAGGATGACCGTGTAGGTGATCGCCACCATCACGACCACCGCGACGCCCATCGCCCCGAAGCGGGAGGCATGCGGATGAGAGAACAACCGGCCCACCAGGACCGAACCCAGCGACACGACCGCGGCGACGCCGATCAACGCGAGTACTCCCCACTTCACCCACGCCGTCACCTGATCGGCGAAGACCTGCACGCCCGGCGGCGCCTCCGGGCAGACCGCCGCGCCCAGCTCCACCTGCGCCGCGTTGGCAGGCCACGCGGTCAGCACAATCAGGCCCGCAGCGACGAGCGCGACCGTCGAGGCCGCTCGCACCGCTGCTGGCGCGGTCCTCTGGCGGTTCACCGTGCGTCCTCCGCGGCCCCTAGCTGGGACGAAGCCGCCCGGTGGCTCAGGCGACGCGGCGGTGGCACGGCCGGCACCAACAGCGCGACCAGCGACCGGCCAGCCGCCTCGACTGCCTTAGGCAGCCGGTCCTCGGTGAGACCCGCAGCCTGCAGTCCTCGGTCGACAGCAACTCGGATCACCCGTCCCCTCGACCGCAGCTGACTGAGCCGCGGACCGCAGCTGGCATTAACCGCCTGCGGCCAGCGCGCTGGCCCCACGACCGCGACCACGACCGGCTGGTCGGTCAGCTGGCTCAGCGCGTGCTCGGCCAGTCGCACCCCGGGCACAGTCGGCCGGCAGACGACAACGGTGCGCGTGCGGTCGGCGGCCAGTCCGGCAAGGTCCTCCGGAGCAGCCAGGCCTAGATCTAGGACGGTGACCGCCGGTTCCTCGCTGATCGGGAGGACCGGCCATGTGCCTGGCTCCACGTCCGCGAGCCGGCGGTCGATCGTGACGCGGCCGCGGGAGCCACGACGCCAGGCGCCGGTGGCGTCGGCGCCCAGCTCCGCCGACGCCGCGGCGATCAGCCCCGACCGGCAGGGATGCGAAGTCTCGACAAGGTGCACCCTCCGGTCGGTGGCTGCAACGGCGTCGCTGATGGCTACGGCCACCGTGGAGGCGCCGGCGCCGGCGTGTGCCGCTACGACCGTGATCCAGTCGGCCGCCAGGGCGTTGATGTCACCCCCGCGCGGGACGGCTGCGGGCGCTCTGTCACCCCTGCTTGCGCCTCTCCGCGGCGCTCTGTCACCCCTGCCAGCCGACGGCTCGCGGGGTATCTCCTCTCGAGCCGGGAGCGCCGCGCTGTCCCCGTCCAGCCATGTGCGGGGCGGCGATAAGACCGGTACGTCCGCCGCCGATGCGGAGTCCTCGGACACGGAGGGCACGTGGAGAGGCGGCGCCGCCGCCAGCCCTCGTGCGGCGACTCGCGGACGACGGGCACGCAGCTCGCGGAAAGCCTGCTGGATCTCCGCAACGGACAGCAGTCGCTCGTCGGAGTCCACGTCGCCGCCATTGGCTACACGACCCGTCACAACGCCGGCTTCATCGACGTCCTGCAGCAGTGCGCTCACGCGACGGCCGCCAGGTACTGGGGAGCCACGCCGCGCAGGGCGGTCAGGGTCCGGTTCCGCCGGCGGTACAAGGTGCGCGTCGTGATGCCGTGCGCGGCGGCGACGTTCTGGTCCGCGCGCCGGTGCTGACGGTCGCGGCTGCACTCGGTGGCGATGAGCAGTGCGACGTCCCCCGCATCGACGCCTGAACGCACCGCCCACTGCAGCAGGTCGACGACGTCGAGGTCCTCCCCCTCCTCGCAGGCGTTGGCAGCTGCAATCCGACCGATGTCGCCCGTGGCTGTCAGGACCTCGACCCTGTCGGGGTGGTAACGGCTGCTGAGGCGGAGGTCCGCGAGCACCGCCCGCCGGGTCTCGGCGCGCAGGTTCGCCGCGATCGCCCGAGGCCGGCGTCGCCATGGGTAGCGGCGGATCTGGCAGGTGAGTTCGCCGACGACCACGGCGAGGATGTCGGGGTTCAGGTCTGCGAGCTGCCTGGCCATCGTGTGCGCCAGTCCGCTGAAAAGGTGAAGGGTCAGCAGCAGCGCGTCGTCGTCGCGGCCGCCGTCCACAGCGGCCAGCCGCAGGAGCGCGGCGAGCACGGCGTCGCGGCGGTCGTCCGCGCCGTCCTCCTCCCAGACGGCGAGCAGGTCATGGGCGCTGCTCAGCCCGGCGAAGGCCGGCTCGGTGGCTGCCCAACGGACGAGGATGGCGTCGCCATCCAGGCGCGCGGCGAGCGCCGGCCAGCTGCCGACGATGGTGGGGTCGTAGAACATGCGTGAGTCCTCCGGCATCGGTGTGATGCCGTCGACGCTCCGCAGAGACGTTCAACGAGCCGTCACCCTCGGCCGGGGAGACCGGGCTGTCACCCCCGCGTGAGGGACACCGCGCTGTCACCCCCGCGTGAGGGACACCGCCCTGGTGCGCTCGTGGTCCCGCACCCGCACGTCGGCGACTTTGCGTGTCACTGACGCTCTCGGGCTGCTCCGGCCGGCGGTGGTCCGTGGACCGAAGAGTCCGCAGATGTCGCCGGCGACCCCAGACCTGTGGGCGGCTCGGCCTCCGCCAGCGTTTCGGGCCTTTCTGGCTGGGCCGGATCTTCCTGCTCGGCCCCTTCTGCTGAGTCGACCGGCTGACTGCCCGTCGACGGGTCGGTCTGGGGTATCCGGGAGAGCCAGACTGGTACGACCGCAAGCCTCAGGGCAAGCCACCAGGCGTAAAGGGCGTAAGCGCTCCAAGCCTGTCCGTCAGTGAGCAGGCCGTGGGCCACGTGGTTGCGAAGATTGGCACCCTGCTGCTCGACCAGCAAGGCACGCAGTTCGAACGCCAGCGACTCGCCCAGCACCGCCGTCGCCTCGGGCATACCGAGGAGGGCTCCCAGTCCCTTCTCGGATTCCACCCCGTTGTCCGGGTCGACCACCAGGGTGTAGGCCCCGGCAGCGCGCAATTGCAGGCGGACGACTTGCTCCAGTTGGGGCACGAGAAGCGCGATCGCGGAAGGGAAGTCGCCGTTCAGGCCATGGTGTAGCCCTCGGGCCCACAGATCGACGTGCCCGGCAGGGACAGTCGGCGAGTCCAGGCAGAGGCGCTGCAGCGTGTCCAAGGCAAAGCGGTGCTCGGCCTGAAGAACCCCCAGAGCCGGCATGAGCACGCCGACGGCGCTCATCTCGACACGTATGCCGAAGTCCCGCACGAGAGCGGCATCCAGGTCGTCCTCTACGTCACCAATGCCGCCGCCGACGGCGACCTTTCGGCCGTCACCGGCCAGGGTCATGCGACTGAACAGGCGACTCAAGCTCTCCGCGAGTTGGTCGCGGACGGCGGCGCTGGCCGTGGGAACGTCGGTGAGCGGCAGCAGAGTGCAGAAGCGCGCCAACGCCTCGAACCTTTCGTGACCGGACACCTGGCGCCTGGCTTGCTGAGCTGATGTGGTCAGGTCAACCGGATCAGAGTCGACTGCCGTCATCAGCTCAAGTGACAGCCGTCTCGTCGCGGCTAACTCCCGCCGGAGTTCATCGACGCGATCGTCCAGGCCGCCGGAGGCCCGACGGGCGCGTGGGATCTGCATCAGCCGGGCGATGGCCTGCTCGTACAAGGTTCCTGCCACGAACGCGCCGGAGTCGTCCCCGGACATGCGGTCTGTAGCTTCGGCGACGTAGGACTCGGCGATGCGAGCCTGCGCGGTCCAAGCTGCGTCCTGGTCCCCGGCGAGCACACACCACGCGCTGGCCTCGTCGTCGAGGTGACGGGCTAGGCGACGATTCCTCTGGGTCACCTCGGCGGCTAGGGCCGACAGGTGGGTCGAGACCTCGAGTGGGTCCGGGCGCAGCCGTGACCGCAGCGACCGCAGCAGCTCGGACAGCTTCACGGTCATGAAGGCGTCGGCAGTCGTGGTAGCCAGCAGGCGGTCGGCCAGCTTTTCGGTCATCTCCCGGGCTCGGTCCCGCTCAGCAGTCCCACGACGCAGGATCAACTCCAGGGCCCGGATCCAAGACTCCTCTCCCACGCTGAACCACGTGTGGGAGTCGAGGGGGACAGCTCGGTAAGCGTCTACGGCTAGGTGCAACAGGTCCACCCGACTCCGCTCGCCGTAGGTCCAGCAAACATCGGCGACGCGTGCCCGCAAGGTCGTGTGCTCGATCAGGGGCGCCACGCGGGTCAGGAGCTCGAGTTGGTCGACGGTCAAGTCAGCGGGCACCAGTGACCGGCGGCCCTCCCAGCGCATGGCCGGCTCGAACGGATCTGACCAATTGTCGGCCGCCAGCATCGCCGATGCGCTGGTGGCCAGTGCTTGCAAGACCTGCTGCTGGAGGGAGCCCTCCGGTGCTTGCCGCGCCGCGGCGGCCAACTCGGAGAACCACAGTTCTGGCTGCTCCAGGTCAGCTGTGTCGCCCATCGCCGTCGCGGCGTCGGACCACCACGACGCGTCGATTTCTTCCGGAGCGTCCGGCACGCCGGCCTGGTCAACCATGGTCCCCGTCCCCCCGATGGCTCACGGCCACAGCCTGGCATGTTCTGCCCGAATGTCGGGCCGCCGTCACGCTGCCCGTGGCTCTGGGCGCGACCGAACTATGGTCAACCGCGGATTCGATCCCAACCGCGCACGGCAGTCTCCAGCCCCCGATCGTCTCCCTGGGACGGGTCATCCGGGCCGGGCGAGCCGGTTCCTGGGAGTATGCGCCGGTGAGCGCCGCCGAACTCGATCTCGTCACGCTCGAGCGCCTGCGCCCCGTCGCGGTCGCCGGGCAGGTGAGCGTCTTGCTGGGAGCCGGCGCTTCAGCCGCGGCTGGCCTTCCTGACTGGAACAGCTTGGCAACCCAGCTGCTGCAGCTCAGCGGCACGATCGATGACGAAGAGACCGCCCGGGCCTTCCTGGCGGGACAAGACCCTTCCCTGGCCGCGGAAGCAGCACGAGCGGGAGCCAGCGACTGGCTCGAGCTCGTGCGCAGCGCCCTTTACCCGCCGTCTGTAGGGGAGCCTGAACCAGCTGCCCTGCACTTCGCGGTGGCGTCCCTGGCCGCGCCGCGCCTGGTCGGCGAGGTCGGCCTGTTCACGCTGAACTTCGACCTGCTGATAGAGCGAGCATTGCAGGACGCCTTGGAGGAGGTCGGGAGCGGCGCTGGCGTCCATGCCCGAGACACCGAGGACGACCGGGCCCCCCGGGGGGATTTTGAGGTTCACCACCTGCACGGGTACCTGGGCCAGGACGTGGCCGAGACTGGCGAAATCGTGCTGACGTTGTCCGACTTCACCAAGCTGAGTGCCCAGCCCTCGCCATGGCAGCGCGCCGCCCTGCAAGAGGCTCTAAGCCGCGGACCGCTGGTGCTGGCCGGCACGTCCTACCGCGACAGCGACATCCGCCAGTGGCTCCATGAGCTCCTCGCCACCCGCCCCGACAAGGGATTCATCCTCTTGGCCCGGGAAGGACTCGGGCTGTCCCGGCAGCAGTTCGACTTGGTCAAGGACGCCCTGGTAACGCAGTGGGCCTCCATCGGGGTGTCAGCGGTCTTGGTGCAGGACTACAGCGACGCCGCCCAGGCGATCCGGGAGCTGAGCACCCTCACCGAGCCGGGTTACCAGGCACCGAAGGTGCGAGCCGGTGCCCTCTGGGATGCCATCAGAGGCGATTTCGCCCAGTTGCAGCAGGAGCACTCCGACCAGCTGGCCGATGACCTCACTCGGCTTCGGCCGCTGCTTGGCGATGACGCGAACATGACCCTGTGGCTTGCCGATGGGGCCGGGCAAATTGTGCGGTGGAGTTCTCACGACCGCCTCTACCGGAGCCCGGCACAGCTGCGCCGGGTTCCGGTCGGCCATGACAGCCCCTGGATCGCTGGCCAGTGCCTGGGCCGTTCAGAGATCCTGGCTCGGGACCTTTCCGAGGCCATGAGCACTCGGCGGTGGCATTCGGTGGTGGCTGCGCCCTGCGTCGCCGACCTGCCCGGTGGGCCACCACTCCCGACGGCGGTGCTGAGCTCGGCAGCAACGACCCCGCTGGAAGATCAGGACCTGGATGCGTGGGCCGCGGTACTTGCCGAGCTGTCGGAAGAGTGGGCTGAGCGGCTGTCCACCCTGGCGGAGTGATGGCGGCCCCGCCTTCATGCCGTTGTCAGGCAGAACAGCTACGGTGGCTCCAGGCAGCAGGAGGAGGCGGCAATGAGGTCCACGAAGAAGACTTCGGTGCGCGAAGTCAGCCCCGGCACCTTCCGGGTGAACACGGTGCGCGGCCGCAGCGCCATGACCGGTCGCTTCGTCGCCGCTGACGCTGCCCACCGCCACCCTCGCACCACCGTGACGGAGCAATCCTCCACCGGGCGGTCGAGCACCCGTGGCTCTGACAGAAAGCAAGCCTGACCCACACCGGTCGCTCTACGCCGGCGGTATCCGCTAGGCGCACGCACCTGTCCCCGACCATTCGGGGCTGAACGAAGCAGGGCCCCCCGCACTTGGACTGCGGGGGGCCCTGTTCTTCTTGTTGCGGCTGTCAGCTCTTCTCGGTGACGCTGGTGTTCGGGTGCCGGGCAGCCGCTGCCCCCGAGATGAAGTGACCCGTGATCGCCGAGCGGTGGTGCGTGCCCGAGCCCCGGTTGCTTCCGGACTCGGTGACGCTCGTCCGCGGGTGCCGGGCGGCAGCCGCGTGCGAGATGTACCGGCCGGTGATCGCACTCCGTGCGTGGCCCTTGGCCATGTCGTCACTCCCTTCAGGTGGACGTCCTGGTTGGACGTCTCGTTGAGGGTGTAGTGGCCTCGGCGCCGTCAGCCCCCAGCTTTCTTGGTCGGTCGGCTTGGAGGCTGGTAGGCCGCGGCTCGGCGCAAGAGCGCGGCTGCAGCTGCGTCGGACACCCGCGAGCGGGCACGCTGCGCGGCCCGCTCTCCCAGCGACGACCGGTCGATGAGCCGGTCAATCTGGCGGACCTTACGGACGGTCATGCGACCACTCCCAGCTTCTTCAACCGGTCCCGGTTGTTGGCCAACATGCGCTCGACTGCCTTCTCGGTGACGCCTAACCGCTGTGCGATCTCCCACTGCTGCCAGCCCCACGCCGCATAGACCAAGGCTCGCTTGACGCGAGGGTCCGTGACCTTACGCAGGATCCGCTCGACTTCCTGCTGGTCGATGGTGTGCTGCTCGGGGCTCTCGATCGCGGACCTGTCCAGCTTCTGCAACTCGACGGGGTCGTCGATGGTGACGCGCGATGCCCTCATCTCCTTGGCCCACCACGTCCTGTAGACGTTGGCGAACCGGATGAGGCACTGACCGATGAAGAAGGTGCGCAGCGTGGCGCCCTTGGTGGCGGTCCAGCGGCGCTCGAGCAGGACGTCGCGGCGGAAGTGGACGAGGGCCTTGGCCACGGTCTCGCCGACGAGCTCGTCGATGGTGTCGCGGTCTCGGAGTTGATCGTCTGGAGGTGACGGCAGACCGCCGAAGCCGCGCTCCTTAATCTTGCCAAACATCCGCCCCGTGACCAGCCAGCCGGTGAGCACGTCGCTGCCATACTTCGCGAGCTCGGTGTTGAATACGTCGAAGTCGCGGCCGGCGAAGCCCTGCAGTGCCAAGTGGGTGACTAGGTCGGTATCGGCTTCCAACCGGGCCAAGCTGCGGGCGTGCTCGGTGTGGTTGTACTCGTCTAACCAGTCCTTCGGCACGCTGGCCGGTTTGTCATGCTGGATGCCTTTGTCAGGTCGTATGTGCGCCGGCGCGGTAGCGGACACGGCTGACCGCCGCGGCAGCCTGCCCTCCGCCTCGCTCATGCGCCCTCCCTGACTCGCGTGCGGTCAATGAACTTCGTTCACTGAGCGCCCGCTCTTAGGTGCAGCCCATGTCTTCATCCCCCAGATTCTTTTCAAGATTCTTGAGAGCTGGCTGCGAGCGGCGGCGCAGCACATGCCCCCTGCAGGGCAAGTGTGCTGGTCAGGTACGACAATCAGGGCAGGCTGCTGCCTCGCTCGGTGGGGGTCGGCTCCGTCCGTAACGGTCCGCCCCTCTGGCCACCACCGTCGCTGGTCAGCTCGCTTTGTGATTCCACTGTCGGCGGAAGAGGATCTCGGCGGTTCTAGGTGGCAGGTCTTCTTCGACCTCGGCGTCGTGGTTGGCCAGGATCCGGGCGACGTAGGCGTCGGCCTCCGCCCGGTTGCCCTGGGCATCGCAGGCGGCGACCAGGTCGAGCAGCGGCACGTCCTCGTAGCTGCCGGCTTTCAGCGCCACATGAGCAGCGGCCGCGGCAAGCTCGGGCTCGCCGACGGCGAGGTGGTGCGTCGCGACGGTGTGTGCGACATCGACGATCATGGCGGCGTACTCGTGGTCCAGCCGCGAGTTCTCATCGACCAGCCAGCTGTAGCCGCCGGGCGCACCCTGCCGCGACGTGGGCAGGTCGAACGGCTGCCCGGTGACCAGGTCGAGAGCGGCCTGTAGGTCCGCTATCCCGTCGACACCGCGGGCCAGTCCGCGGACTCGCAGGCGACGGAACAGCTCGGCGTCGATGAGGACATCGTCGACGCGATAGCGGCCGACCCCGCCGGTGGTGACCCCGGACGGGAGGTAGTCCGCGCCGGTCGCCGGGTTGGTGCCCAGCCAGGCGCGCACGATCGAGATCGACTGCCGCACCTTGGTCTTGCCGACGACATCGGGCTCGTTGGGCCAGATCGCGGTGGCGTAGCGCTCGCTGGTCACGCTGCCGGGCCGGGTGGCCAGGTAGGCGACGATCTCGGTGTAGAACTGCCGCCGCGGGTTGCGCTCGGGCAGCTTGCCCTGCGCCTGCACTCCGACCGGTCCGAGCAGAGTCACCTTCGGCCGCGGGCAGGACGGGTCGGCCCAATCGGCGAGGTCGGCGTCCAGGGCAGGGTCGGCGACCTCGACCTGGTTGCGGATGCCCGCATCCGTGGCGGGAGCCAGGGCGTTCAGGTCCTGCTCGGTGGTCGCGGCTCGATCCAGGTACGTCTGCACGGACAGCGGCAGCACCGAGTTGGCGATCCACGGCGAGGTGTCTGCCAGGCCGGACACCGGGACGTCGTCCGCTCCGGCCACAGCTGGTGGTTGCGAACGCGCGGCGCGGGATGGGTCGACGCGGAGGCCGCCGCAGGCGTCGGCGTGCTCGTCCCAAGGCTTGTCCCCGTGGGCCGGTGGCATGGGTCGGTCGTCGGTCAGGGTGGCCAGCGCAAGCATCTCCGCCAGCTGCGTGGCCTCGTCGGCCGGGATCTGCTGCGCGATCAGCTCGACTCCCAAGGCGGGGATGCTCAGCATGCCGGCCTCGTCGACAGTCAACTGCCAGCGACCGGCCTCCGCGTGGTCCGGGTCGTCGATCAGCACCAACCCGGCCGCGCCGCGGGCGCGCTGCTGCTTCATGGCGGTGATCAGCCGTTCCAGGCCGGCGCTGTCGCTGGCAACAGCCGGGGCGATGAACAGCACGTGCGCCGCCCACGCGTCGCCGGCCACGTCGCGCATCCGGCCCGACAGCAGATCGACCTCGGCCATTCGCATGGCCTCGGTGACCGATTCCAGGTGGCCGTCGAGCCCCGCGATCGCCTTCTCGACGTCGTCGGTGTAGGTCAGCCGGTCGGGATTGATCTGAGCCAACTCCTGGCCGAAGCCGACCAGGGTCACCTGCAACATCTCCGACCACGTGTTGTGTGCAAGCTCGGCAGCGAGGAACCGTGCCAGGTTCAGGCAACGTTCGGCGTCCCCGGACAGCGACAGGGGCGCGGCCCGTTCCAGGTCGAGCAGCCAGTGCTCGCCCTCGGTCGTGTAGCCCACCGACGCGAGCATGGGGAACGGTGCGAAGAAGTACGCCCGCCGCTGCTCGTCATAGGTCAGCGGATCATCGCGTCGGATCGACCAGCGGGTGCCGGCCGGGTCCACTGTCCACGGCGCCGGGGCCTCCGAGATCGGCTCGGTGAGTACCAAGGTCAGGACGTCGTCGGTCATGCAAGCGGCCACCACATCGGGCAGGCGAGCGCCGTCGACCCTCGCCAGCGCCTGCACCAGTGCCCGTAGCGCCTGGTCCAGCCAGGTGACGTCGGCACTGCCGACGCTGCCTGCCTCCTGCAGCGCTCGTTCGACGTGCAGCAGCTCTGGTGGTGTGCTGCCGATGATGCGGCCGGGACGTCGCTGCCGGAATTGCCTGCGGCGATAGCGCAGCAGCGCAGTCAGCGAGGCCCCGGCCAGCAGCAGCCCACCGCCAGCGGCGAAGGCGATCATCGGCAGCTCCACGGTGCTACCCGTCGAGGTCTCCTCAGGCCTCGCGGGCAACGGCTCGGCGCTCGTCGGTGCAGCCGTGGGAGACGAGGTCGGGGCGTTGGTGGCCGGGCCGGGCGCGGGCGGAGGCGGCGCATCGGTGCCCGGCGTGGTCGAGTCAGCGGGCGGGGCGGCGCTCGGGGCTGGCCCTGATGGCTGTGGCGGCTCGGTCGTGGGCGGTGCCGGCTCGGCTACAGGAGGCCCGGGTGCGCTGGAGGCGGACGTCGCAGGACTGGTCGGGTCCGGGATGCTCAGGGTCCAGCCCGGTCGGATCAGCGACGGGTCGGTGTAGGTGGCGCCTGCGGGCTGACTGCGTCCCCGGTTGAGCTCCCAGGCTTGTCGCCAGTTGTGTCCGCTGCCGGTGATCTCCTCCGTGAGGTCCCACAGGGTGTCACCGGGTTCCACGGTGACGTCCTCGATGAGAGTCGCGGTGGTCGGGGCTTGGCCCATCGGCGGCAGCCGGACCGCGTCGGGCGGCAAGACCAGCACCGTGCCCGGGAGGATTTCGTTGTCCGGACCGACCGAGGTCGGGTTGAGCCGGGCGATCTCCGGATACCGCAACGGGTCCCCGAGATGCCGCTCGGCCAATGCCCACAGGGTGTCCCGGCGCTGCACCTGGTAAGTCGTGGTCTCAGCCGGAGGTGTGTGCTCGTCCGGCATCGAGTAGGTGACGGGTGTCTGCGCTGTGACCGGTGCGCTGGCGTACTGCGCCGACGACGGGACGACAGTGGATGTGGCCGAGACCGGAAGCGGCGGCGCCGTTGCGGTGGATGCGGGGCCGCCGGTGGTCAGTGGAGCGACGGTGAAGCCGACCGCGACGGCAGTGACCAAAGCGGCGGCCGGGCGCTGGAAGGTTCCCAGGCCGGGGAGGGCCGGAGCCGGCCGTGCGCGGGCGAACGCGACGACCTCCGCCACTGTCGCGGCGGTGAACAGGGCCCAGCACACCCACACGCCTGCTGCGAGGACGAGTCCAACCAGCTGTCCGTTGTCGCGGGACGTCAGGACGGCGCCGACCTCGTCCAGCGACGGCAGGCTGTCCGGAACCAGGTGCAGCACCGCCAGGAGCACCGGTACGCCGACGACGACGGCGAGCAGCGCCACAAGGGCGCCCACGGCCCTGAGCAGGAGGGCGACGCGGCCGGTCACGACAGTCCCTCACCGGAGGTGACCCCGACCAACAGCTGAGCGGTGTGCACGCGGGTCTGGCTGACCGGGATGCCGAGCAGCGGTGTCGAGTCGGTGACGGTCACGCTGACCTCGACGATGCCGGGACCGGTGACGGTCACCGTGCCGGTCGCGCCGGCTCGATCGAGGTAGGAGCGGGCCGCGGTCGCCGCCAATTGCGCGTCGGTGCTGCCGCCGGTGGGAACCGGGCCGATGGCGATGCTGGCCGCGCGGGCGGCCTCAGCCGAGTACGTGTCGGCGCGGTTGGCGGTCTGGATCGCGGTCCCGGCGTCGACAAGCGCGGTGACCAGGACGCCGGTGATGAGCACGATGAAGCAGAACAGCACGGCCACGGACCCGCGGTCGTCCTGGAGTTGATCGCTGGCTTGCGAGCGGGGTGTCACGACAGGTCCCTGGCAGGGTCCAGCGGGCTGGTGGCGCTGTCGTGCAGCGTCCGGGAACCGGGCAGGCCGGCAACTCCACCGATGTCAGACAGGTCGACGGTGCAGGACACAGCAACGGTGACCGACGCCGAGGCGCCCGGCGGCGCGATGAACCCGGATGTGTCGACGCTGACCTGGACGTCGATGCAGAGCAGGCCCTGGCTGGTCAGTGCGGTGGTGGCAGTTTCGGTGGCGATCTGTTGGGCCGCGGCGGCCGATCGGGCCAGCGAGGCGTCCCGCGCCGCGATCCCGGCAACGCCGCTGATGCGGTCGCCGGCCAGCGCGATCCGGGCGCCGACCACCAGCATGGCCACCAGGAGGAGTCCGACCGGCAGCAGGATCGCCAGCTCGACCGACTCCGAGCCGCGGTCGTCCCGCCACCGCCCTTGACGGCTGGTCGTGGCCGGCTGCACGTCGCGACTCATGGCGAGTCCGGGGTGGTGAAGCGTTCCTTGCCGCGCACCACGGTGACATCGACGGTCGGGGCGAAGCCGGGCAGCGGGATCACGTTGGGCACGCTGGCGGTGACGTGTACCGAGACCGTGGTAGCGGTGTCGGACTCGGTCACCGAATAGCCGGTGATCGTGCCGGTGCCGAGGTTGTCCAGGTACGTGTCCGCCGCCGCCCGCCCCGCTCCCCCGACCGCCCCGTGGACGCTCGCGGCGCGGGCTCCGGCGTGCGCCGCGGCGTCGGCCGCTTCCCGGGCGAAGTACCACAGCGCGAGCTGCGGGCCGGCCAACAGCAGCGCGACGATGATGGGGAACAGAATCGCGAACTCGACGCTGGATGAGCCCCGCTCCCTTCCCCGGCCGCGATCCCGGAGAGAGCCCGGGCGCGCGACCGGACCGTGCGGCGAGGAAGCCGCACGGTCCGCAGTACGCGCCTCGAGCATGGGATGGCTGCCCGTTCTACTGGAACAGCGACGTCTTGCTGGCCACGAACGCAATAGCCGCTGCGCTGACCGCGCCGCCCAGAGCGATGGCCAGGATCACCATGAAGGCCTTCTCTGAGGAGTCCGAGCCTCGGTCGTCGGCGACTTGCTCGGTGCGCAGCCAGGCCAGGACCGACAGAGCCATGACAGACAGGGCCATGACGCATTGCGCCACGATGGCCTGCTCACCCCGGCGAGCCGTGGGCTGGAACATGGGAAACCTCCTGGTTGGCGCTGCGGTCACGATGAGATCCCGAACATGCGGAGCATGAAGGGAACGAGCACGAACAGGGTCAGTCCAGTGACCAGCAGGGCCAGCGGGCGCGACATCCGCTCGCTGACCTGATTGGCCTGGGTACGGGCGTCGGACAGCTCGGCGTGGCGAAGCGTGCGGGCGCTGGCCAGCAGGGTGTTGTAGACCGAGGCGCCGTCGGCGGCTACTGCCGCGATGTCGGCGAGGTTGCGCAGCTCGGCGACCTGTAGCTCCTCACCGAGGTCGCGCAGCTCGCCCCACGGCTTGCGGCCGGACAGCGCTGCCCGGCGGATGGCGCGGCGCATGCGAACGAACGGCATGCTTCCCGAGATCTCGGCGGCCTCCTCCAGCGCCTGCTCCACCGAGCCGCGCGCCCGACGTTCACCGGCCACCAGGGTGAGGAAGGACTCGAGGTTGCTCCGGAACTCCATCCGCGCCTTGTCCGCCGCCTCACGGGCCTCGGCCGAGGGCAAGAACCACCCGACGACGGCGATCCCGAGCCCGACCGCGGCGGGCAGGACGAAGGGCACCGGAACGTCGACCAACACGAGCACCAGGCCGAACAGGGACGGAGTGAGCAAGCCGGCGAGTGCCAGGGTCAGCTTGCGGGCCGCCAGCTGAGCGCGGGTCCAGCCGATGATCGACAGGTCGGCGTCCGAGACGCCCAGATGCCCGTCCAACACCCGCGCCACCGGCACCGGCAGCCAGTCCCACCGGTTCTGAATGGACGCCGGCACCGACGGCGCCGTTCGCACGGTCGGCTCGGCCGCCAACTGCTCCAGTGCGGCCACCAACGACGGCGGCGCCGGACGCAGGGCACGGACCCCGAGTACGAGGCCGCCGGCGATCAGCATCCCGGCGAGGGTTGCCGTCTGCAGCCCGGTCACGGATTCACCGGAGCCGGGGCCGGATCGAAGAGCACCCGCGGGGGCTTGACCGGCTCGGACAACCGGCGCATCCACCGCAGCGAGGTCGCGAAGATCGCCACCACTGCCAGGAGGGCGATCTGCCCGGCCGGCGTCGAGTAGCCCGACAGGAAGGTCCGGGCGAACAGCGTCATCCCGACCACCAGCACCAGCGTCACCACGACGATGGTGCGCATGTTCGACCGCGGCTTGGCGCGTTCGGCCTCCACCTCACGGACCATGCGGGAGCGGTCGTCGAGGTCGGCAGCCAGGGCGGTGAGCACCTCGGCGAGCCCTGGCCCCCCGTTGCGCTCCCGCAGGATGAGCACCATGGCGATCTTCTCGGCGGCTGGATCGTCGATCTCGCGGGCGAACTGGCGCAGCGCGGTCTCGGTGCCCTGCGGCCCCATCCTGTTCACCAGGTTGGTGACCGCGGGGGCGAGCGGCTCCGGCACCGAGCTGAGGGAGCGGCGCAGAGCATCGCGCGTCGAGCCGGCGGCGCCAGAGCTGATCAGGTCGGCCAACCGTCGCGTCCAGTCCGCCAGCGCCTCGGACGTAGCTATCAGTCGCTTGGCTGCCTGACCGCCGCCGAGCACCTTCGGGATGAATACGACGCCGCCCGCGGCGCCCAGCGCCGCGGCCGGCCAGCCCGTAACAAGCAGAGTGAGAACGCCGGCGGCCAGCGCACCGAGGAGCAGTGGAGTGGCTCGCCGCCAGGAGGACGAGCGCACCGACGGCGAACGCTCCGGCAGGAAGGAGACGCCGCGCACCGCCCCGACGACGCCGACCAGGCCGGCCGAGAGCAGCAGCCCGGACAGGGTCAGCAGCAGCGCGCCGGCGGTCACGACGCACGCTCGCGGCGGTGGAAACCGGTGCGCCAGTCCGAGGCGCCCGGCTGCAGCCAGTCCAGATCGAAGCCGGTCGCGGTCAGCCGCTCGGCCAGTGACTCGCTGAGCATCCCCGGCCCGGTGGCCTGCGCGCGCCCGTCCTCCGCGCGCGGCGCGAAGATCGGCTTGAGGTCGGGTCGACCGGAGTCCCCGATCGGGCCGAGTTCGTAGATGCCCGAGACATACCGGGCGTAGTCGCGGTCGCGATGCACGTGCACGACCAGGTTCAGGGCGGCCAGTGAGCGCAGGACCAGCTCCGGGGAAGGTGCCGGATGCGCCTTCAGCGCGTTGATCAGCACCTTGTCGAACACGCCGGCGGCCGACGGCGAATGGATCGTGCACATGACCGACGAGATGCCGCTGGTCGCCGCCTCCAGCAGATAGGTGACATAGGCGCCGCGGACCTCACCCACGAGTACCCAGGTCGGGGACGCGCGCAGTGCCAGGTGCAGCGCATCCCCCATGTCGAACCCGCCTCTACCTTCGGCGTTGGGCAGTCGGGACTCGAACGGTCGGCACACCGCGTGCCGCCTGACCAGCTGCCGGCGGTCGGGATCCCACCGAGGCAGGTGCAGGCCCAGCTCCCGCTCGTCCTCCACGGTGATGACCACGTTGTTCCACGGGATCGCGTTGCCCAGCGCACGCAGCAGCGTCGTCTTGCCGACCCCCGGCGCTCCGCTGATCAGCGGCGATGCGCCGGCGAGGATCGAGGCATGCAAGAAAGCTCGGACCGGTGAGTCGACCATGTCCATGCCGTGGAGGTCGTCGAGGCTCGGATCACTGAACCGGTGCACCCGGATCACCCCGGCCGGGCGCGGCAGCACGTCCATCGCCGCCTGCAGCCGGGCGCCCAGCTCGGTCACGCCGTTCAGCCGCACGTTCAGAATGGGGTTGGCCGAAGAGAACTCACGGCTGGTCTGCCCGTCGTCCGACCGTGAACCGATTGACCGCAGCAGCTGCTCGAGCTCCTCGTCGCTGGAGGCGATCGCCGGCCCGGGCACCAGTTGGCCACTGGCCATCCGCAGCATCGTCGGCTCGCAGCCCTCGAAGTGGATGTCCTCCACGTCGTCCAGGGCCATGAGGGGAGCCAGTCGCCCCAGCCCGTCCAGCTCGGCCAGCACGGCCTCGAAGATCGTGTCTTCGGTGGTCACCGTCGGCGCCGGACGGCCGCGGTTGGCCTCGTGCAGCAGCCACTGGTCGTACTCGTCCCGGATCAACTTCCGGGTCAGCTCTCGCCGCGGGCCTGGGGCGTAGTTCCTGTCCTCCACCGTCAACCGGGTCGACACCCGGTCACGCAGCTCCACGACGACGCGGTACTCGGTGCTGTTGAGCTCTCCGGTTTCGATGGGCGTGGCGTCGACCGGCGCGGCCGCCGGCCGCAGCAAGTCACGGCCGGCCGGGACTTCCCACCGCGGCGACGCGGTGTCCTCACTGCTCATCCGGCCACCGCCTCGGCGACACGGGACGCCTCCATCGGACTGGTCAGCGTTTGGGCCAGGGAAGACGCCGCGCGCAGCAGGGCGGACCGTCGCAGCGTCTTCGGACTGACGGTCGCGCCGTCGGAGAGCGCCTGCGCTGTAGTCCGGTCATAGGGCAACGTGCCCGCCAGCGGCAGGTCCAACGCCTTGGCAACTTCGCCGGCGGAGTACGGACCGTCCCCGACCACGAGTGCGGAGACCTTCCCCAGGTCGCCCAGTTCATGGCGCAGTCGTTGCGTCGCATCCTGCGCCGCGTGCACCGACCGCACGCTGGGCCGCACCGCCAGCAGCACCCGATCGGCGGCTCGCAGCACCGGCCAGCATCCGCGCTCGGTCAGCAGTCGTCCGGCGTCGACCAAGGCGTCCCGCCCGATCGACGCATTCGATGTGTGCAGGGCCGACGCCAGCCGCTCCCATGCCTCGGCGGTGAACGAGGTGCCCTGCGCGGCGGTCGTCACTCCCGGAACCAGCCACACCTGCGGCTGCTCGGGGACCTCCACCGCATGCTCGACGAGTATCGTGGCGGCCTGCGTCGCCGGGACACCCCGCCTGGCCGCCGTCGACCATGACAGCAGTCCCCGGTCGACGCTGACCCGGCCGGCCAGCAGCCCCGGCGCCATGTCCCCGCCGGCCGGGTCACAGTCGGCCACCAGCAATGGCCCTGGCCACGCCAGGGCCAACGCCCAGGTCGAGGTGGTCACCCCGGGCGCGGCCTTTCCCGAGGTCACGACGGTGAGCATCGGTTCACCGCCCCGCCGGCAGCAGGATCAACGCCAGGTTGCCGGTCGATGCCAGTTCGGCCACCTGCACGCCGTCGTCCGCGCTGACTCGCACGTCGACCACCGTCACTTGTGTGGCCTGGTTCAGCGGACCGACCTCGGCGACCGTCGCGTCGATCTGCTGATCGCGATCGCCTCTGGGCTCGTCCGTCGGGGTACCGCTGCCGATGGTCGAGCCGGTGCTGCCGGGCGTCGCCACGATCAGTACCCGCTGGCCTGGGCTCAGCCCGCGGGCCGGAAACTGCCCTTCCTTCAATGGCAGGGCTACCAACATCTCCCCCGCCGCGAATCCGCTGTCCGGGCCGACCTGCGCGCCGGTCAGCAGCTCTCCCCGGGTCAGTGGGACCTGGGCGACCATCCCGACGATCTGGGACCGCTGCGACGCTGGGATCGGTGACAGGTTGGGATCCGACGTCACGTTCGCAACCGCCAGATCCTCCGTGGTGATCGTCGAGCCAAGCGGCACGTCTCGGGCGACCGCCAGCACCTCCGTGTGCGCGGTCAGCATCTGGCCGGCGGCGAGAGCCAGCAGCCCCCCGAGCAGCACGAGCAGCACGCTCAGAACCAGCGACTTGCGGCTGGTACGTCTCCTTGCCGCGGCGCTACGCAGCGGAGGAGCCGGCGGCGGCGCGGCCTCGGGCGCCGGAGCCGGATAGCGCCCGGCCGCCGGCGACACCATCCCGTCGACCCGCGTCGTCACCTGATCACCACCGACTGCACCTCCGCCACCGCGAACGTCGCGTTCGAGGTCGTCGTCAGACCCGGCAGCGTGCCGGTGGCCCCGGTCGACGAGGTCCAGGTGACCGACCACTGGATTCCGTACGTCGCCGTCACCCGCCCATCGGGCTGGTGGATCGATGAGTGCGGGTACCGGTAGTCGCAGCCCGCCGGCGACGGGGTCCACACCCCGTTGCCCGGCCGCCAGGCCACGCCAGGACCGGGACACGACACCGCGGCAGCCCCATCGCCCGGCGTGAACGACAGCGACGTCGGGGTCACGCTCACTTCCGCCCACACGCCTCCAGCGTCGGCACGCGCGGTCAGCGCTCGGAAGGATTCGGGGGCGGTCCAGAACCAGGTGTAGGCGTTGACGACCGTGAACGGCTGCCCGTCCTGCAGCGTCCCGGCCGGATATCGGCCCGTTGTCGGTGACGGCACAGTGAGTGTGCTGAGCGCCTGTTGCGCGAGCTGCGCTGGATCGATCGCGGGCGGAGCCGCTGGCGGGGTCGCCGACCAGAAGCTGAAGCCGTTGGTACCGGGGAACGCCCCACCGCCGGTGTAGGAAAGACAGCTGTAGATGGCGCCATCCGTGCGACCGCCCCAGATGGGCGAGTCCTTCGGAGGCTGGTGGGCCATCGCCTCCACGTAGCACTGCATGTCCTGTGCCCACCATGCCTGGCCGTCCTGGCAGGGAATGACGGTGCCGGAGGGGCTGACAGTGCAGACAGCCGGCGAGGTACCGCCACCGGCGGCGGGAGTTGTTGCGCTCGTTGGGGCCGCCGTCCCGCCGTCACCCTCGCCCGTCTCGACTTCGACCACGCAGATGCCGTGCGAGTCGTACTGCTGGCAGGTCGCCGGGTCAGCGACAGCAGTCGGTGGAAGGACCAGCGAAGCGCAGACGCACAGCAGCGCACCCGCCAGGCCGAGGGCTACTCGTCGCATGACTGCGCCTGCCGGTTCGGTGCCTCGCTGACCCGCCACGACGACGTGTCCGGATAGTTCGGGTTCACCACGGTGAGTTGCTGGATGAGGTATCTCGGACGACCGGGCGGCACGATGGACGACCCGGAGGCATCGATCGCGTCCACCTCGCCCACGTCAACGCAGGCGGTGACGACGACGGTCGGCAATACGGGTGACGGCGAAGCGGCGGGCCTGTTCGAGAGGTCAGTGCTGGCGGCAGACGCGGTCACCAGTTGCGACCGGCCGGCCTGCCGGTAGCCCTGAGACCGGAACTTGCCGATCGCCGTGGCCTGGGCTGTGGCTTCCGGAGCCACAGCGACCTGGTGGATCCCGTCGAGCGGGAGCGACGGGTCGAGGTACAGGTCGTCGATGGTCTCCAGGTAGTCCGGAACGAGCGCGATCGCCAGTGCCTGCGCTTCCTCGACGGGGCCCGGAGTGGGCGGTGAGGGGCTCGGCGTCTGAGAAGGCGCTGTCCCAGACATCGGCGGACTCGACGAGCCGGGGTCGGACGACGACGAACAACCCGAGGCCGTCAGCGCCAGGAGCACCGCGGCTGCCCCCGCCACCGTCCGTATCACCGTCACGCCTGTTCACCTCCCAGCACGTCACCGTCCGTCGACCGAGGTTGCCCTCCCGGCCGAGCGGACGTGTGACCGTCGTCTCGTTCCCACCCTTTCGGGTGACAGGTTGTCCCTGAGTCCGTCACTCGTCCTCCGCGTCTGGGTGTATCGCGTGGTCCTGACACGCTCCCGCACCGGAAGCTGGGATGGCGCAGATATCCACAGGGCTGCGCAGCGAGGGGCAAACAGACCCCTGGAGCTCGAGGGTGGCCGCCAGCGGATGAACGGCACGTGGATGGCGGCGTCAGCGGCGGCAGCGTTGATCGGCGCCGCAACCACCCCCTGGCTTACTTCTCGTGGGCTTGCGCAGCTCGCGCGGCTCGACGCTGCCCGCCCGGGCCTGGCGCTAGCCAGCGCCGTCGCCGGCGGTGGGGCGGGAGCCGCAGCGATCGTGACGTCTCACCGGGCGGGGACGTGGTGGCTCGTGCCCGCCCTGATGGTCTGGGGATGCGCCCTGGTCGCCGCGGCCTCCTGCGATGCGGTCACCCAACGCATCCCGACACCGCTCGTCCGGCAGGCCGCCGTCGGTACCGGCGTGCTGCTGACCGTCGGTCTCGTTGTGGACGGTGGCTGGCGCGGCCTGCTGCTCAGCGGAGTCGCTGCTGCAGCGGCGGGCGCCGTCCTGCTGTTGTGCTGGCGGTTCGCGGGAGCGGGATTCGGTGACGTCCGACTGGCTGCACTCGGCGGTCTGGGTCTCGGACACGCCACGCATCGCGGCTTGTTGTTGGCGTTCATCGCATTCACCGTGATCACCGTGACGCAGGCCGTAATCACGCTGATGCGTGGTGGGGACCGCCAGAGCACCTTTCCCTACGGTCCTGCCCTCGCGGTTGGCTTCCTGCTTGCGGCCACCCTCTGACGGTGACGCCGATCGGAAACCGTGGGCGACGGGTTCCCCCCACATCTTTGGCACGGCGGCAGGGCGCCGGTCCTCACGGGGCGATCGCATCGCCGATTCCAACAGGACGCAGCGGCCAAGGACCGAGCTCGGCCACGCTGCTCCGGTGTCAGTCTCGGGTCTCTTTGGTTCCTGTGGCCGTGATCTCGCCTCGACGCCGTGCGCGTCCCGCGGGTGACTGGGGGCGCCGCGCCTTGGTGGTCAAGGCGTTGTCGAGTCGGGCTTCGGCTCGGTCGGCTCTGCTGCGCAGCTCGCGGGTTTCGTCGCGCGCCGTGTTGAGCTCTCCGCGCAACTCGGCGAGCTCGTCGCACTGTCGGCGGTTCTCCTCTTCGTGCCGAGCACGCAGGTCGTCGACTCGCTGGTGGCCGTGGGCCTCCTCGCGTTCGGCGTCGTGTACGGCGGCACCACGCTGAGCGGCCATCGCCGCCAACTCCTGGCGCAGCTCGCTGACTTGGTCGCGCAGATCCGCCCGTTGCTGTTCAGCCTGTGCCAGCTCCCGGCGTGCAGACACGGCCGCATCCTCGGCTCGGGTGGCGCGCGCCGCCTCGGCGTCGGCCCGCTCGACAGCGTTCCGGGAACGTTCTTCGGCCTCCGACTGCGCGACCAACGCGGCTTCCGCTCGTCGGATCGCAGCGTCGCGGTCACCATGTGCCTCGACCAGCCGCGCCTCGGCGACGGTCAGCTTCTCGGCCACATCGGCCGACTTCGCATCGGACTGCTTTCGCTCTGCATCGACGGCCGCGAGGGCGTCGGCCAGCTCAGCGTTCAGTCTGTCTCGCTCGGTCTCGGCCTCCGTTAGCTGCTGGCGAGCCTCTTCGAGCCCCGTACGGAGATACTCGCTCAGCGCAGAGGCCTCCTCAGCAGCGGAGTCAGCCTCCGCTCGCTCGGCCTCGGCGCGCTGTCGCGCTTGCTCGGCCCGGCTGGCGCGAGCCGCGGCGGTCGCGACCTGCTCTGCCGCCTCGCTCGTCACAGTTTCGATCTGTAGCTCGGCGGCCTCCGGATCGGCCACCGTCCGCAGCTCCTCGAGCAACACTCTCAGCTGCTGATTCAAGTGCTCGATCATGCCGGCGACCTGACCGTGCAACTCACCGGCCCGCTGTCGCGCGGCATCTATCGGCCGCTGCTCCATCCCGGCCGCGTGCCCGGACTGCTCCGTGCGCAGCCGGCGGCGGGCGTGCCAGGCGGCGGTCCGATTGTGCGCGCTGTCGTCGCAGTACTCCGGCGGTCGCCCTGCCCCGGATTGCGACTCCGCCGCCGGACGACGGCAGCCGGGGTATCGGCAGATTCGCTGTTCAGTCTCAGTTGTGTCGCTCATAACGTAAAGCTGCACCGACGTAATGACGACAGAACGCTTCTCCGACGGTCTGTGGACAATGAGCCTGCTTCCACATCTCCGGATGCAAGGCGTCGTCCGCGCCTGTGTCGCGTCGTTGCTAGAGCCCAAAGGCGCCGCCCTCGACCAGGATGACGATGCCCAGGCCGATGAGGACGAGCGGGAACAGCACGTGCTCCCACCGTTCGAGGAACTCAGCGACGGTCTTGCGGGTGGCGACGAACCGGGCGGCGACGACCAGCACGGCGACCAGGGCCAGGAAGACGACGCAGTAGGCGACGACGCCGGCAGGACCCACGGTGGCGAACACCGGCACGTAGACGCCGATGTTGTCCCCGCCGTTGGCGAAGGTGACCGCGGCGACGGTCAGCGCACTCACCGACTTGCCAGAGACCTTGCCTTCGTCGTCGTCATCATCGTCGTGGCGCCATGCCCGCCAAGCGGCGAGCAGGCCCAGCACCAGCGGGATCAGCCCGAAGTACGGGATCACCCCCTCGGGCAGGAAGGTGCGGGCGCCGAGCGCGACGAGGACCGCGGCGGCCAAGATGGCGCCGAAGCCGAGGTACTGCCCCGCCAGGATCGCCGCCGTGGTGCCGCGCCGACCGGCACCGCGAGCGTAAAACAGCGACAGCACGATGATGTCGTCGATGTTGGTGGCCAGGAACAGGCCCACCGCTTGCAAGACCCAGGTGGTGATGTCCACGTGCTGCTCTCCGGTTCTGTGGGCCGCGGTCTGCGCCGTCAGGGACGGCCGCGATGGTCAGCTGGGCCGTGATCGGCTCGGCGTGCTCGCCGGCGGCGAAAACGGATGCGGCGGTCGCCGGTTCTTCCGTCCTCCGGCCTCTGCGGGCCGGTGGACGGTGGTCAGCGGTGCGCGGCGAGTTCGGGATCGGCGTGAGTGCGGGCTTCCAACTGGAACGTCGAGTGCGCGACGCTGATCGGGAAGTGCTCGGCGAGGCAGTCCTGCATCTGGTCGAGCAGCTGCGGTGCTCGCGCGTCTACGAAGTAGGCGTCCTCGACGACCACGTGCGCCGTCAGGACCGGCAGGTCGTCGCTGATCTGAGAGGCGTGCAGGTCATGGACTGCAATGACCCCGGGCAGCTCTTCCAGATGCGCGCGGACTGCCTCGAGGTCAAGGCCCGGCGGAGTGCTTTCCAGGAGCACCGCCACCGTTCGCCGCAGCAGCCCGATGGTGCGCGGCACGATCATGGCTGCGATCAGCAGCGAGGCGACCGAGTCCGCGGCCTGCCAACCCGTGATTGCGATGACGGCGGCGGCGACCAGCACGGCGACCGATCCGAGTGCATCGTTGACGACCTCCAGCAGCGCCGCCCGCATGTTGACGTTCCCGTTGCGTGCACCGCCGCGGGTGAGCACCCAGATGCCGAGCGCGTTCGCGGCTAGGCCGATGCCGCCGAACACCAGCACGGGGGTGGCCGCCACCTCTGCTGTCTCGGGTTCGAGCAGCCGGCCGACCGCCTCGACGGCGACCAGCACGCCCACGGCCAGCAGCACCGCCGCCTGCAGGGTGGCGCCGAGCACCTCGGCGCGCCGGTAGCCCCAGGTGCGCTGGGCCGTCGGCGGTCGCAGCGCCAGTGTGGCCGCGACCAGCGCGATCACAAGGCCGGCGGCATCGGTGCCGGCGTGCGCGGCGTCGGCGAGCAGCGCCAGGGAGCCCGACAGCAGCGCGCCGACCACCTGTACGACCAGCACCGAAGCGGTCAGCGCGAGCACGATCGCCAGCCGCCGGCGGTTGCCCTCCGTACCGCCGTGGCCGTGCGCGTGGTCGTGACCGCCGCTCATCGCTGCACTTCCTGGGTGCCGGAGAGTCGGCCGATGCCGGGCACGAACCGGCCAGCACGTGAGGCGTAGGCGGCGTACGTCCCGCTGTGCACGCTGCGGAGATAGGGCTCTTCGACAACCCGGGCCTGCAGCTGGACGGCGGCCACCAGCGCGACCAGAGCGAGCACGCTGGTCCAGGTGGGCACCATGAGCACCACCCCGGCCTGGGCGGCGACCATGGCGGTGAAGATCGGGTTGCGGACGTGGGCGAACACGCCGCCGGTGACCAGGTCGGTGCGCTCGCCCGGGTCCACACCGATGCGCCACGAGGCACCCATGCCGGTCTGCGCGGCCAGCGTCGCGGCGAACCCTGCCAGCGCCAGCACCAGGCCGACCACCTGCACCACCAGCGGCGGGTCGACGGTCACGATGTCGGCCACCGCCAGCAGCGGGCCGGCCAGGCCCAGCACCATCGCTGCGGCGAACAGCACCCCACCCCACCAGCCGGCGTCGGCCGGAGTGCCGGAGATCCCGACGAACCCGGTGGACCCGGTGCGGCGCAGCTGGATCCAGGAGCGCACGCCGAACAGCACGACGAGGGCGACGATGTAGAGGACGAGCGCGGCGACGGTCACGACGAGGTTCCCGTTCCGTACACGGCGCAGAGCGCCACCTGGTCACCGGTCGCGGCCAGCAGCTTCTCCGCCGACGCGAGCAGCTCCAGCAGCTCTGGCTGGGTGCTCAGCGACCACAGCGACGCCCGGCCCTCCGGCCGGCTCTCGGCCAGACCGCAGTCCCGCAGGCAGGCCAGCGCCGCGGACACCGAGCTCTGCGCCGGGCCGTCCAGGTGCCGGGTGAGGTCCACGACCCGGTGCGGGCCGAGCATCAGGTGGCGGATGATCGCCAGCCGCATCGGGTCACCGAGGCTGCGGAACAGGCATGCGGCCGTCGAGAGCGCAGCGGCCTCATCGACCGGCGGCTCGGTCGTCTTCGTGTTCGTCGTCGTAGCTACAGCGTCGGCTCCATTCATCGGCATTTCCCGATGATAGTGCCGCTAGCCGACAGGTCAACAGTCGTCTCAGACCCTGACCCGGACGGGCTGTGCAGTGCAGTGCACAGCAGTGCAGTCACCTCGCCACCGTGCCGGCGGCAGGAAGCAGCTGCTCGGCTACGGCTGCATCTGCATCCAGCACGGGCGGTGGCGTGGGGGTGCGAGCCAGCCCCACGGCGAGCCCGATCGTCGCGGCGAAGAGGATCAGCTCGGCGCCGGCCAGCCGCAGGAACGCTGCCGGCCGTTCGGCCCGCAGCGCCGTAAGAGTCCGCCGGCGGTGCCATGCGGCCAGCACCAGCAGTGCCACGAAGGCCGCGACTTTCGCCGTCAGCACGGCCCCGTAGCCGGTGTCGACCAGCTGGCCGGGGCTGGAGAACCGCGTGTACGCGGTGACGACGCCGCTGCCGGCGACGACCACGGCCAGTGGTGCGGCGAGGCGACTGAACCGTTCGACCGCGGTGACGCGCGCCGGGCCGGTGAACCGGGCGGCGAGCATCAGCGCCAGCAGACCACCGGCCCACAGCACGACGCCGAGCACGTGGAGTGCGACGGCGGCGACGGCCAGGTCATGGTCGGCGTCGTCGGCGGAGTGAGAGGTGAACGCCGGCGGAATGGTCGCCGCCAGCGCGATGAGGAGCAGCACCCGCGCCCCTGCCGGGTGCAGGACGGTCCTGGCGAAGGCAGCCACGACGGCGGCGAGGGCGGCGACCACGACCAGGTTCCGGCCCTGCTCGACGCTTTCGACGAAGCTCCACACGCCGCGCAGCGAGACCGCCGAGAATCCCGTGCCGAGGAAGTCGGCCAGCAGCACCGGCAACGAGGCCAGCGAGGCCAGCGCCCACGTGACTGCGCCCCAGCCGGCCAGGCGCACCCACCGGTAGCCGGCCGTGCTGAGCACCGTGTCACCGGGCACCAGAATCACGGCCCCCAACAGGCAGCCCACGGTCACCACAGCCGCGGCGTCGGCGGTCAGCCGCAGGGCGGGCACCAGCCAGGCGACAACGGGCGGCGGGGCCGGGATGCCCGGCACCGAGACAACGTCGGCGGCGCCGCCGGCCCACAGCGTGAGCCCGCAGACGACGATGGCCGCCAACATCGAGGCGAGCACGAGAAGGCCTCGGCGCACCCTCGCCGGCACCGGCGCGCTGTCGACCTGCGACTCAGCCACCGGTGGAGCTGCGACGGCGCAACGCCAGCCACGTCCCGGCCACGAGCACCACTGCCACCGCCGCGAGGAGCACCCACAGACCCCAACTGCTGCCCGCGTCGCTGTCCGTGTCGCTGTCGGCGGCCGGGGACACCGCCGTCTCCGTGTCCGGAGTCGGTGCGGGCGTGTTCGCGAGAGTCGGCTCAGCCGGCGCCGACTCCGTCGCCGCACCGCCGGTGCCGGTGAGGGTGAAGGTGAGCTGGCCGGACACCGGGTGACCGTCGTCGGAGACGACTCGGTAGGCCACGACGTACGCGCCGTCACCGCGGGTACTGACCGGCTGGGACACCACCGCACCGTCGATGGTGACCTCCCCGGAGGTGACCGACTCCCCGTCCGGGCCGGTGACAGCGATCTGGGCGAACTCCGAGGCGACCGCCGAGGAGAACGTGAGGGTGACCGCGCCCGGAGCGGCGGTCAGCGTCTCCCCGTCCGCCGGCGTCGAGGACTGCAGCCCGGTGTGCGCCAGTGCCGTACCACCGCTGAGGACGAGCAGCAGCGAGGCCAGGACCGTGGCCGCGGCGACGAAGAGAATGCGTGGCACGGATGTCTTCATGGGTCCTCAGTTGCAGCAGTCGCAGCCGGGCTTGCAGCCGCAGGCGTCGTCGGTGGATTCCAGGGCGCCGGGGCGCAGCGCCTCGGCCGGTGAGCAGCAGTTCTCGCCGCGCCAGGCCTCCCGCCCCTCCTTGAGCGCCAGTCCCGCGATGACCAGGGCTGCGATCGGGTCGGCCCACGACCAGCCGAACAGACTGTTGAGAGCAAGCCCCACCAGGAGAACCGCGGAGAGGTAGGTGCAGATCAGCGTCTGCTTGGAGTCCGCCACCGCCGACGCCGAGCCGAGCTCGCGGCCGGCGCGGCGCTGGGCGTAGGACAGGAACGGCATGACCGCCAGGCTCAGCGCCGCCAGCACCAGCCCGACGCTGGAGTGCTCGGCTTCCCCGGAGCCAAGCAGGGAGCGGAGCGCGTCGACGGTCACGAACGCCGCCAGCGCGAAGAACGAGGCGCCGATGACCTTCAGCGCCACCTTCTCCCGCGCCTCGGGGTCGCGGCCGGCGAACTGCCAGGCGACTGCCAGCGCCGAGGACACCTCGATGACCGAGTCCAGGCCGAAACCGATCAGCGCCGACGACGATGCCCGGGCACCAGCGGTGAGCGCGACCGCGGCCTCGATGACGTTCCAGGTGATGGTCAAGGTCACGAACAGCCGGATGCGTCGCGCCAGGAGAGCGCGACGATCGACGGTGAGCTGAGCCGGGTGCAGGGCGGTCACGACAGCGCCTCGGCCGTCGCGGGGCCGGTGTTCAGCGGCTGGGCGGGGCCCGCCACGGCGGCCAGCAGCCGCGCGCCGGCCTCGGTGAGGCGGTACATGACCAGCTTGCCGTTGCGCCGGGACGTGGCAAGGTCCGCCGTCCGCAGGATGCGCACGTGGTGAGAGACCAGGTTCTGCGACAGCTCGGTGATCCAAGCCAGGTCACACACGCACAGCTCCTCCCCGAGGGAGAGCGCCGAGGCGATCCGCAGCCGGGTCGGGTCACCCAGGGCCTTCGCCTGGTTGGCACGCGCGCGGACCTGCTCCTCGCCGCTCAGCTGGGCGCGGACGGCCTCGGCATGCGGCAGATCCAGGCACAGCAGATCGCAGGTGTCGCTGCTCATCGGTCCCCTTCGTTCTCGACCCGACCTTCGGACCAACGCCCCAACGGACGTTGTTATGTTGGTATCACGTTGGCGTCGAAGGCAAGAGCGGGAGCCCCTGTGTCCACCAACCTCAAGGTGTCGGCCGCACTGGTCGCCGCGTTCGCCGCCGTCGTGGCCGCGTTCCTCATTCTGGGGCAGTCCGATTCCGGTTCCAGCGCCGACGGCGGAGCGGCCGGCGGCGTGCAGGTGGTGGCCGAGGACAGCCACCGCCTCGGTGAACCCGGCGCCGGGGACGTGACGCTGGTCGAGTTCCTGGACTTCGAGTGCGAGGCGTGCGCGTCGGTGTACCCGTTCGTCGAGCAGCTGCGCGAGGACTACGGCGGCCAAGTGACGTTCATGGCCCGGTACATGCCGATGCCCGGCCACCCGAACGCGGAGAACGCCGCCGTCGCGGTCGAGGCCGCCGCCCAGCAGGGCGAGTTCGAGGCGATGTACCAGCGCATGTACGAGACCCAGGAGCAGTGGAGCCACCGGGAGGAGTCCCAAGCCGCCGTGTTCCGCGGCTTCGCCGCCGACCTCGGCCTGGACCTGGCCTCCTACGACGAGGACGTGGCCGACCCCGCCACCCTCGAGCGGGTGCTGGCCGACCGGGACGACGGCCTGGCGCTCGGCGTGGAGGGCACACCGACGTTCTTCCTCAACGGCGAGAAGCTCGAGGTCACCACCACCGACGAGTTCATCGAGCAGATCGAGGCCGCCCTCGATGAGTGACACAGCGGTCGCCAACCGGCCGGTGGCCACCGAGGCACGTGGCTGGGCCGGCCGAGGGCTTGCGGTGTGGCTGCTGACCGGCGGGCTGCTCGGCTTCGTCGCGGCGTTCGTGCTGGCGGTGGAGAAGTACGCCCTGCTGGCCGACCCGTCTTACGTGCCGACCTGCAGCCTCAACCCGGTGCTCAGCTGCGGCTCCGTCATGGCCAGCTCTCAGGCGGAGGCCTTCGGCTTTCCTAACCCACTGCTCGGTGTCGCCGGCTTTCCCGTCGTCGCCGCCACTGGCGCGGTGCTGCTGGCCGGCGGCAGGCTGGCCGAATGGTTCTGGGCCGCGCTCCAGGCCGGCGTCACCGCCGGGGTCGTGTTCGTGCACTGGCTGATGTTCGCCAGCCTGTACCGCATCGAGGCGCTGTGCCCGTACTGCACGGTCGTCTGGGCGGTCACCATCCCGCTGTTCACCGCCGTCACCCTGCGGAACTTCACCGCGTGGGCGCCGCGGCTATCCGCAGGGGTCAACGCCGCCGTTGCAACGGTGCGCGCCCGGCACAGCGTCCTGCTGACCGCGTGGTTCCTGCTCATCGTCGCCGCCATCACGCAGCGGTTCTGGCTGTACTGGAGCACCCTCGTTGGCTGACACCCGCACCCGCACCCGCCGCGGCCTGCTGGCGGCCGCCCTTGTCGCTGCCGCCCTCCTGCTCCTGGGGTGCTCGGGTAGCTCGGGGACGAACGCCAGCACCGCCACGGATGCCGGTGAGTTCGACTTCAGCGAGGCCACTCCCCTGGGCCAAGTGATCCCAGCCGACGCGCGTGAACCAGCACCGGCGTTCAGCGGTGAGCTGCTCGATGGCAGTGAGTTCGACTCGCAGTCACTGGACGGCGACATCACGGTGCTCAACTTCTGGGGCTCCTGGTGCGCGCCCTGCCGGGTGGAGACACCCGAGTTTCAGGCGGTGTACACCGACGTCGCCGAGGACGGCGTGCAGTTCCTCGGCGTCGACGTCAAGGACCAGCGGAACCTCGCGCAGGCCTTCGTCGACCGGGTCGGCGCCACCTACCCGTCGATGTTCGACCCGCGCGGCGAGGTGGCGCTGGCCTTCCGCGGCTTCCCCGCCAACGTCGTGCCCACCACCATCCTGCTCGACCGCGACGGCCGAGTGGCCGCGGTGTACGTGGCCGTCGTCCCCGAAAGCGACCTGCGCACGGCCCTCGACCAGCTACTGGACGAGGGCTGAGCCGTGAGCGACCTCGGCGCGACATTCGCCGACATCGTCACCGACGGCTCCCTGCTGCTCGCCATCGCCGTGGCCGCCCTGGTCGGATTGATCAGCTTCGCCTCGCCGTGCGTGCTTCCGTTGGTCCCCGGCTACCTGGGCTACGTCGCTGGCCTCACTGGAGCAACGGCCGCCGTGCCGGCGGCCGGGCAACCGGCCACTCCGCCGCCACCGTTGACCGGGACCGCCGTGACCACCGAGCCTGCCACGGCGGCACCATCACGCAGGGACCGGCGCCGGGTACTGGCCGGCGCCCTGCTGTTCGTCGCCGGCTTCAGCCTCGTGTTCGTGTCATTCGGAGCACTGTTCGGCGGTCTCGGGCGGCTGCTGCTCGAGTGGGCACCCGTGCTCACTCGCGTCATGGGCGTGGTCACCATCGTCATGGGCCTCGCCTTCCTGGGTGCACTTCCCTGGCTACAGCGTGAGCGGCGCATCCACCGGCGTCCACCCGCCGGCCTGGCCGGCGCACCGGTGCTGGGCATCGTCTTCGGGCTTGGCTGGACGCCGTGCCTGGGCCCGACCCTCTCGGCGGTGAACTCGCTGGCCTACACCCAGGCGTCCGCAACCCGCGGGGCCGTGCTCGGCTTCGCGTACTGCCTGGGGCTAGGCATCCCGTTCGTGCTAGTCGCGCTCGGCGCCCGCCGGGCCTTGACCTTCTCCACCTTCGCCCGTCGCCACGCCCCAACGGTCATGCGAGTGGGCGGTGTCCTGCTCCTGGTTCTGGGCTTGCTACTGGTCACCGGGCTGTGGGACGCAGTGATGATGTGGCTGCGCTCCTGGCTGGCCACCACCGGCCTAGGCTCCTCCGTGGTCTGAGAACGAGAGATTGCCCCCGTGACCGCCGGCATCAGAGCCAGGTGAATTCAGGAACCGCCGCGGCACGGCTGGGATCTCCCGCTTAGGTGTCTGGCAGACGAGCTGTCCATACCTCGCCCTACCTTGCGATGCAGTGCCTCCCCCGGGCGGCGTCACGAGACCAGAGAGGTTCGTCATGGACAACGCCGATGACCTGCTGACCACGGCCGAGGTTGCCCTGATCATGCGCTCGCCCGTCTCCACGCTGAGGTACTGGCGGCACCTCGGCACCGGCCCGGACAGCTTCCGTGTGGGACGTCGCGTGGTCTACCGGCGCGCTGACGTGACCGCGTGGCTCCATGAGCAGGCAGAAGCAGGGCGGGCTGAACGAGCGGGGTGAGCGGCGGGAGTGAACGCCGCCCCGCCGCCGTGCCAACAATCCACTGCGATGCAGCTCATCGGTTCAGCACCCGCGCCGCCTCGGCGCTGACGACCTGTCGGCCGAAGTAGACGTCGAGCGTCATAGACGGGTTGGCGTGGCCCAGCTGGTCGGCCACCTGGCGTGGACTGAGGCCGGCCTCGTCGAGGCGCGTGGCGACGGTCTTCCGGAAGGTGTGCGAGGTGACCCATGACCACGACCCCTCCTCGCAGCGGATGCGTCGCCCGCCTGCCCCGGCCCTGAAGGAGCCGTCCTCGTCGAGCTGGTAGCCCGTTCCGCCGCAGGTCTCGCACTCGAACGAGTCGAGCAACTGGCGGAGGTCTCCCGAGACGTTCGACGGATCCCGCAGGGCACCTGTCAGCTGCGAAGTGAAGACGACCTCAGCCGCCGTCTGCCGGCGGGGACTCACCTGCCGGTCCTGCAGCATCTGAACGGCGAACTCGGGCAGCGCGATGATCCGCCAGCCGGCAGTGGTCTTCGGCCGCGGCTGGACCGCCAGCCCGGCACCGGGAACGCGAACGACGGTGGCGTTCACCTCCCACGTCCCAGCCTTGAGATCGAGGATCGGCTTGCCGTCGCCGTTGGTTCCGTACCGCAGAGCCAGCGCCTCGCCGATCCGGCAGCCGGTGGCGAGCATCCAGTCGACGATGTCCGGCAAGTCGATCTCGACCGCGCGGTCGCTGGTCCGGAACAGCTCGACGAGTCGTCCGGTCTCCGCCGTAGTCAGTGCACGCGGCGCTCGCTTGCCGGTACTGAGCTTGGCAGTGGCGTCGCGGACCGGATTGACCGCGACGGCGCCGTCCTGGATCGCCATCGCGAACATCCCGGAAAGGCACGCCCGCGCTGTCTTGGCCGCCCCCGGCCCGCTGCTCTTGGCGATGGCGGCCAGCGCCCGGCTGACTACTCCGGAGGTCACTTCGCGGATGCAGAGCTGACCGAACGCCGGCTTCACCTGCTTGCCGACCACCGAGCGGTAGGTGCGCTGCGTGCCGGTCGACCAGCCATGGTCGGCTTCGATCCAGGCGTCGGCCAACGTGGCCATTCGTGTTGCGGCAGTGAGCGCGCCGACGCCTCCGGGCGCCTGACGGCTGGTGCACTCAGCTTTCAGTGCCCGTTCGGCGGCGGCGCGCGAAGGCCCCACCTTGGAGACCAGCCGGACCCTGCCGTCGTAGTCGCGGAACTTGACCCGGGCTTTGACCCGGCCGTTGGGCAGCGTGGCGAACAGGACCTTGCCGCTGGTGCCCAGCGGCAGCGGGGGACGGCCCACCAGGCACCTCCGACACCAAGTAAAGAGTGCCTTAAGAGTGCCTGACCCATCTGACAGAGACAACAGAAAAGCCCCTGACCGGCGTCTTCGCTGGTCAGGGGCTTGATTTGCTCCCCCGACTGGACTTGAACCAGTAACCCTGCGATTAACAGTCGCATGCTCTGCCAATTGAGCTACGGGGGATCAGCGGTACGACCCGCTGGCCCGACGAGAGTACCCCACGCTCGGGGGGCTCCCGCAGGTGGCTCGCGAGCGGCGCAGCGATCCCCGCCACAGGTACCGTGACCGTCGTTCACCGCCCGTCCACCCTGGAGGTTCCCCGTGGCCAAGCTGTCGTTCCTCGCCGGATTCGGTGCTGGCTACGTCCTCGGGTCGCGCGCCGGCCGGGAGCGCTACGAGCAGATCCGCCGCGCTTGGGACCACGCCAAGGACGACCCGCGCCTGCAGAGCATCGCCGGCATGGCGCAGGCCAAGGCCGACGACGCCGTCTCCACCCTCAAGGCCCAGCTGGGCAACGAGGCCCCGCCACGCTGATCAGTCGGGGCTCTCGGCCGCCAGCGCCTCGCTGAGCTTCTGCCGCGCGGTCTCGCGGGCGGCCGGGTCCTCGCGGTCGGCGTCGTCGTCGAAGACCACCGTCCACTCACGTACGGGCTGACCGGGCACCCGGCGGGCGACCAGCACCAGCCCACCACGGCCGGGGAGCGGCACCCGCCGGCTGGTGACGATCGTCTGGTCCACCCGCCGGCGCACGACCGCCGGGAGATCACCGGCGCCGGCGAGGGCGTGCCGGACCTCCGGCAGCCGCGCCTGCACGCCGGGCTCCACCTCGGTCAAGGGCGTCACGGTGAAGGTGCCGCCGCCGTCGGCGGTGGCGGCCCACCGGGCGTGCCCGACCTCGTGCCACGGCAGCAGGTCGCTTCCCGAGCCGCTCACCCGGCGCAGCCCGCGGGTGGTGGCAACCAGCCAGCCGGCGTCGCGGGCGAGCGCGCCCCACGCGAGCGGGTCCTCGTCCGGGGGGACCGCGGCCACGACCTGTTCCGGCGGCCGGGCGAACCGGCGGCGCAGGTTGTCGAGCAGGCTCACGCCGCCCCGCCCATCGCCCGCTTGCGCAGCGAGATCGCCAGCTGCTCGAGGTCCATGAGCTTCTTGAACGCCTTCATGTACTCCTCGCCGGACTCCACCGGGTTCATCCGCTGCAGCCGGCCCTTCAGCGCCTGGATCTCCCGGACGGTCGCCATCTCCTGCAGCCGCGCCAGGATCGCGTTCACGTAGGCGGCGTCGGACACCCCGCTCACCGAGCGCATGGGCTCCACCGCGAGCGCGGTGAGCAGCGCCCGGGCGCTCTCCCGCTCGCAGTGCGCGGCGACCTCATCGATCCAGGCCGGGCCGGTGACGGAGGCGCCCCCCGCGCCGCCGGCCGCCACCACGGCAGCGGCGACGGCGGCGTAGTCGGCATCGGTGTAGGCCGACGGCAGGATGGCGTCGAACTGCGGGCCGGCGAACTCCGGCGCCTGCAGCGCCGCCTTGACGGCCTCCCGCTCGACGGCGACGGCGGCGTCGTCAGGGGTGCGCTTGGGCGCGCGCGGGCGCCCCCGGGACGGCGCCCCTCCTCCGTCGCCGGTGAGCCGGCGCACCCGCTCCAGCACTTCGGCCTCATCCAGGTTGCCGATCATCCCGGCGAGCTCGCGGGCATAGGCCGGCCGCAGCGCATGGTCCTTGATCCCGGCGACCAGCGGCACGGTCTTCTCCAGCGCGGCGACCCGCCCCTCGACGGTGTCGAGGTCGTAGCCGGCCAGCGTCGTCCGCAGCACGAAGGCGATCAGCGGGGTGCGCCGGGCGACGAGGTCGCGGACGGCGGCGTCGCCGTGCTCCTGGCGCAGCTCGCACGGATCACGCCCCTCGGACTCGACGGCGACGAACGTCTGCCCGACGAACCGCTGGTCCTCCGCGAAGGTCTTCATCGCCGCGGCCTGCCCGGCTGCGTCACCGTCGAAGGTGTAGACGACCTCCCCGCGGAACTCGTCCTGGTCCATGAGCAGCCGGCGCAGCACGCCGATGTGCTCGGCGCCGAACGCGGTGCCGCAGGAGGCCACCGCCGTCGTGACCCCGGCCAGGTGGCAGGCCATCACGTCGGTGTAGCCCTCGACGACGACCGCCTGGTGCCGCTTGGCGATGTCCCGCTTGGCCCGGTCGATGCCGTAGAGGACGGTGCTCTTCTTGTAGAGCGGGGTCTCGGGCGTGTTCAGGTACTTCGGGCCCGGGTCGTCGTCCATGAGCTTGCGGGCGCCGAAGCCGATGACGTCGCCGGTGATGTCCTTGATCGGCCAGACCAGCCGCCGGTGGAACCGGTCGATGAGCGTGCCGCGCGAGGACTCCTTGGCCAGCCCGCCGGTGACCAGCTCGGCCTGGCTGAAGCCCTTGGCGCGGAGGTGCCGGGTGAGGGCGTCCCAGCCGCCCGGCGCGTAGCCGCAGCCGAAGTCCAGCGCGGCCTGCCGGTCGAACGCGCGGTCGGCGAGGAACTGCCGGGCCGGCGCGGCCTCCGGGGAACCCAGCTGCTCGGCGTAGAAGGCCGCCGCCGCGGTGTTGGCCGCGACCAGGCGCGCCCGCTGCCCGACCGACGCCCGGTCCGGCCCCGCGGTGGGCCGGCCGCCGTCGTCCTCGTACTTGAGCTCGATGTTCGCCCGCCCGGCCAGCAGCTCGACGGCCTCGGTGAACGACAGGTGGTCGATCTGCTGGATGAAGGAGATGACATCGCCGCCAGCCCCGCACCCGAAGCAGTGCCAGAGGTTTCTCGACGGCGTCACCTGGAACGACGGCGACTTCTCGTCGTGGAACGGGCACAGCCCCTTGAGACTGCCGCCACCGGCGCGCTTGAGCTGCAGGTGCTCGCCGACGATCTCGTCGATCTTGCTCCGGTCGCGGACCAGCGCGATGTCCGCGGCCCGGATGCGGCCCCGGCCGGCCATCAGGCCGCCGCCGCGGCGGAACGACGGCGCATCACGTGCTCCCACCACAGCAGGAAGAGCTGCTGCTCCAGCGGCAGCGTGCCGTCGAGGGTGATGGTGGCTCGCGGCATCCAGCCCGGGGTGCTGCCGCTCTCGGCCGCCGGGCGCCCGTGCACCAGGAACCGGTGGGTGCCCTTCCACCAGGACGCCGGCCGCACCTCCACCGCCGTGCCCTCCAGGTCGATCGCCCAGGTGCCCTTCCACACCGAAACCTGCCGGGCCCGCAGCCGGACGGCGTCCTCCGGGTCGCCCGCCCGGCGCCCGGTCAGCTCGCGCTTGCGCCGGGTGAACTCCCACGTCACACCGCCGACCGAGACCGTCGCGGCCTCCTTCCAGGTGGAGGCACGCAGCGTCGCCACCACCTCGTCGTCCCGCAGGACGGGCAGGACGCCCTTCGGGCAGCCGTGCGAACCGGCCTTGCCGAGCTCCAGCACGGTCGTCCCTCCCCTCAGCCGATGCCGGGTGCGCCGGCGACGCTCTCACCGGTCACGCGGTAGAGCAGGTACGCAGCAGTCTCCCGCAGGATGTAGCGGAGCTGGGTGGCGCGGGTCTGGACGGCGGGGCCCTGCCGGGTGGGCGAGCTCTCCGCGTCGATGCCGGCGTCCTCGGCCATCCGCTCGGCGCGCATCGCGTGCCACGGGTCGGTGACCAGCACGGCGCTGCCCCAGCCGCGCTCACGGAACGCCGCGCCCACCGCGCGCATGCTCTCCAGGGTGTCCACGCCCTCCTGCACGGGGAGCAGCGCGTCGGCCGGCACCCCGGCCGCGGTGAGGTAGTCGCGCCCGGCCTCGGCCTCGGTGAACTGGTCACCGGCCGCCTTGCCGCCGACCGTGACGATGACCGGGGCGACACCCTGCTCGTAGAGGGCGAGCGCGTGCTCGAGCCGCGCCTCGAAGATCGAGGACGGGACGCCGTTGTACTGCGCCGACCCGAGCACCACGATCGCGTCCGACGGCGGTCGCGCGTCCTGCCTGGCGGTGTACCAGATGGCCAGCGCGGTCGAGACCACGAGCAGCACGGCGGCGAGGACCCCGGCCCCCACGACCCGCGTCAGCAGACTCCGAACCACCACCCGTCATGGGTACCACGCGGAGCCGACGACGCGGAGAGGCCCGGTGGGGGCAGGTCCGTCCCGCCGATGCGCCCACCCGACTGCTGAGAACGGTTATCGTTATGAGTAGGGTGACGGCGATCCGATCCACCGACCCCAGGAGCACCCGTGCGCCTCCTCTCCCCTCCCCCGCTGCGCGCCGCCGCGCTCGCGGCCGCCCTCCCGCTCGCGCTGGCCACCGGCTGCGGCACGGCCGACACCGGCGGCACCGCCGCGCCGGCCTCGGCGACGACACCCGCCGCCGAGGAGCCCACCGAGGTGGGAGCCAACAAGCCCCGCCTGGCCGTCACCTACGACGGCGGGCTGCTGGTGGTGGACGCCACCACCCTCGAGGTGCTCGCCGACGAGTCGCTCGACGGCTTCAACCGGCTCAACCCCGCCGGCGACGGCCGCCACTTCCTCGTGTCCACCCAGGGCGGCTTCCGCCTCCTCGACGGCGGCGCCTGGGCCGAGCCGCACGGCGACCACTCGCACTACTACACCGCCGACCCCGAGCTGACCGACGTGGTGTTCGACGCCGAGAAGCCCGGCCACGTGGTCGCCCATGCCGGCCGCACCGTCCTCTTCGACGACGGCACCGGGGAAGTCACCGCCTTCGACAGCGCGCACATCGCCGACGAGGACGTCGAGCTCCGGCAGTTCTCCACCCCCGAGGCCCACCACGGCGTCGCCGTGGAGCTCGAGGACGGCACCATGCTGGTCTCCGACGGCACCGAGGAGGCGCGCAGCGGCGTCCGCATCCTCGACGCCGACGGCGAGGAGATCGCCGCCCGCGACGACTGCCCCGCCGTGCACGGGGAGACGGTGGCCGCCGACGAGGCGATCGTCATCGGCTGCCAGGACGGCGCCGTGCTCTACACCGGCGGCGAGCTCACCAAGATCCAGAGCCCCGACGCGTACGGGCGCATCGGCAACCAGTTCGGCACCGACACCTCGCCCATCGTGCTCGGCGACTACGAGCGCAGCGCCGAGGACCGGTCCAGCACCGTGGCGCTGATCGACACCACCACCGCGGAGCTGCGCCTGGTCGACCTCCCCGCGCCGTACTGGTACCGCTCCTTCGCCCGCGGCGAGAACGGCGAGGCCCTGGTCCTGACCTACGACGGCTCCCTGCAGGTGATCGACCCGGCCACCGGCACCATCACGAGCTCCATCCCCGTCACCGGCGCGTGGGAGGAGTCCGACGACTGGCAGGACCCGCACCCCAACGTCGTCGTCGTCGACGGCATGGCCTACGTGACCGACCCGGCCACCCAGCAGATCCACGCGGTCGACATCGAGGGCGGCGAGGTCTGGAAGAGCGCCGACCTGGGCGTGACCCCCAACGAGCTCGCGGGTGTCTCGGGTGACGTCGAGGAGCACGCCGCCCACGAGCACGAGGACGGCGAGCACGAGGGCGACGAGCACGAGGACGACGAGCACACCGAGAGCACCGAGTGACCGGCGCCGGTGCCGCGCGGAGGGCAGCCCTCGCCGGGCTGCTCCTCTGCGCGGTCTCCGGCTGCGGTGGGAGCCCGGCCGGGGCCTCGGACGGCACGCTGGACGTCGTCGTCTCCTCCTACCCGCTGCAGTACGTCGCCGAGGAGGTCGGCGGCGAGCAGGTGACGGTCACGAACCTCGTCCCGCCCGGCGGTGACACCCATGGGCTGGAGCTCGCGCCGCGCGACGTCGTGACCGTGGGCGAGGCCGACCTCGTCGTCCACCTGCCCGGCGGGCTGCAGCCGGGCGTCGACCAGGTCCTGGACCAGCAGCCGCCGGAGCACCTGGTGGACGCCGCCACCGTGGCCGACCGGGGGGCGGACCCGCACTTCTGGCTCGACCCGCTCCGGCTGGCCGAGCTCGGCCGGCTGGTCGCCGACGAGCTGGCCGCGCTCGACCCCGACTCCGCGGCCGACTACGCCGCCGCGGCCGACCGGCTGGCGGACTCGCTCGCGGGGATCGACGAGGAGTACGCCGAGGCCCTGGCGCCCTGCCAGGGGGCCACGCTGCTCGCGACGCACGAGGCGTTCGGCTACCTCACCGACCGGTACGGGCTGCGGCAGGTCGGGGTGGCCGGCCTCGACCCGCAGGTCGAGCCGCCGCCCAGCCGGGTGCGGGCCGCCGCCGACGCGGTCCGCGAGTCGGGGGCCCGCACGATCTTCTTCGAGACGGCGGCGGGCTCGTCGGTGGCCGAGGTGCTCGCCGCCGACCTCGGGCTGGACACCGCCGTTTTGCACCCGATCGAGCGGGTGCTGGCCGACGAGACCTATCCGGAGCTCATGGCGGCCAACCTGCAGGCGCTGCGCACCGGGCTGGTCTGCACCGGCTGACCACGGCGGAGGCCCTCGACCGCATGGCGGTCGAGGGCCTCTCGCGGCTCAGGACCCGGCGCGCGCACCGCCGAGCGCGGCCCGGCCGGCCTCCAGCCGCGCCACCGGCACCCGGAACGGCGAGCAGGAGACGTAGTCCAGCCCCACCTCGTGGAAGAAGTGCACCGAGTCGGGGTCGCCGCCGTGCTCGCCGCAGATGCCGAGCTTGAGGTCCGGCCGCGCCTGCCGGCCGTTCTCCACGCCGATGCGGACCAGCTCCCCCACCCCCTCGCGGTCCAGCGACTCGAACGGCGAGATGCCGAAGATGCCCTTGTCCAGGTACTGGTGGAAGAAGGCCGCCTCCACGTCGTCGCGGGAGAAGCCCCACGTCATCTGGGTGAGGTCGTTGGTGCCGAAGGAGAAGAACTCCGCCGACCCGGCGATCTCCCCCGCCGTCAGCGCGGCCCGCGGCACCTCGATCATCGTGCCGATCAGCGGCGCGACGTCGATGCCGCACTCCTCGCACACCTCGGCGAGCACCCGCTCGGACTCCTCGCGGATCGCCTCCAGCTCCTGCACGGCGCCGACCAGCGGGATCATGATCTCCGGCCGCGGATCACCGCCGGCGCGCTTGCGCTCGCACGCGGCCTCGGCGATCGCCCGCACCTGCATGGCGAACAGGCCCGGGACGACGAGGCCCAGCCGTACCCCGCGCAGCCCCAGCATCGGGTTGGACTCGTGCATGCCGCGCACCGCGGCCAGCAGCCGCAGGTTGCCCTCGTCGGGCTCCCCGCGCTCCTCGGCCAGGGCCACCCGCACCGAGAGCTCGGTGAGGTCGGGCAGGAACTCGTGCAGCGGCGGGTCGAGCAGCCGGACGGTCACCGGCAGCCCGTCCATCGCCTCGAAGATCTCCAGGAAGTCCTGCTTCTGCAGCGGCTCGAGGGCGTCGAGGGCCGCCTGCCGTTCCGCGTCGCCGTCGGCCAGGATCAGCTTCTCCACCAGCTGCCGCCGGTCGCCGAGGAACATGTGCTCGGTGCGGCACAGCCCGATGCCGCGCGCGCCGAAGCGGCGGGCGCGGGCGGCGTCCTCGGGGGTGTCGGCGTTGGTGCGCACGTCGAGCCGCCGCGACTCGTCGGCGTGGGTGAGGATCCGGTGCACGCTGCGCACGAGGTCGTCGGCGTCGTCGGACTCCGGGTCGATCTCCCCCTCGAAGTAGCGGACGACCGACGACGGCTCCACCGGTACCTCGCCCAGCCACACCCGGCCGGTGGAGCCGTCGATGGAGATGACGTCGCCCTCGTTGACCACCGTGCCGTCGGGGGCGGTGAACCGCCGGTTCCGGGTGTCGACCTGGAGCTCCTCGGCCCCGCAGACGCAGGTCTTGCCCATGCCGCGGGCGACGACGGCGGCGTGCGAGGTCTTGCCGCCCCGGCTGGTGAGCACGCCCTCCGCGGCGATCATCCCGGAGAGGTCGTCGGGGTTGGTCTCGCGGCGGACGAGGACCACCTTCTCCCCCCGCTGCACCCACGTGGCGGCGGCCTCGGAGGTGAAGACCGCCTTGCCGACCGCCGCACCGGGCGAGGCGTTCATCCCCTGGGTCAGCTGGGTGGCGTTCCCGCCGGAGACGAACCGCGGGAACATCAGCTGGCCGAGCTGGTCGCCGGTGACCCGGCGGACCGCCTCGTCCATGTCGATGAGCCCCTCGTCGACCAGCTGGGTGGCGATGACGAAGGCGGCGCCCGCGGTGCGCTTGCCCACCCGGGTCTGCAGCATCCAGAGCTTGTTCCGCTCGATGGTGAACTCGATGTCGCACAGGTCGCGGTAGTGCGCCTCCAGCCGGGCCATCGTCGCCATCAGCTCGTCGTAGGCGCCCGCGTCGATCCGCTCGAGGTCGGCCAGGGGCACGGTGTTGCGGATGCCGGCGACGACGTCCTCGCCCTGAGCGTTCTGCAGGTAGTCGCCGTAGACGCCCTGCGCCCCGCTGCCCGGGTCGCGGGTGAACGCCACCCCGGTGCCGGAGTCCGCCCCCAGGTTGCCGAAGACCATCGAGCAGACGTTGACGGCGGTGCCGGCGTCGCCGGGGATCCGCTCGCGCCGCCGGTAGATGATCGCCCGGTCGGAGTTCCACGAGTCGAAGACGGCGTTGATCGCCATGTCCATCTGCTCGCGCGGGTCCTGCGGGAAGTCCGCGCCGGTGTGCTCCCGGACGATCGCCTCGAACCGGCCGACGACGTCGCGCAGGTGCTCGGCGTCCAGGTCGAGGTCGGACTCGGTGCCCTGCTCCCGCTTGGCCTCGTCGAGGGCCTCGTCGAACAGCTCGCCGTCGATGCCCAGGACGGTCTTGCCGAACATCTGGATCAGCCGGCGGTAGGAGTCCCAGGCGAAGCGCTCGCTGCCGGACTGGGCGGCCAGGCCCTGCACCGAGTCGTCGTTGAGCCCGACGTTCAGGACGGTCTCCATCATCCCGGGCATCGAGGCCGCGGCACCGGAGCGGACCGACACCAGCAGCGGGTCTGCCGGGTCGCCGAGGGTCTTGCCCATCGACTTCTCCAGCGCCTGCAGGTGCTCGGTGACCTGCGCGTCGAGCTCCTCCGGCGTCCTGCCGTGCTCCAGGTAGTGCCGGCACGCGTCGGTGGTGATGGTGAACCCGGGCGGCACCGGCAGCCCCAGGTTGGTCATCTCCGCCAGGTTGGCGCCCTTGCCGCCCAGCAGGTCCTTCTGGTCCTTGCTGCCCTCGCTGAAGTCGTAGATCCACTTTCCGCCGGCCATCCCGCACCTCCGCGCTCGTCAGCCCCTGGCGGGCACGTCCGTCCAACAGACAGTGCCGCGCGGAGCAGACGTCCTAAACGTCCACCCCGGCGGCGTCCGTCGATGGTGGCGGAGACCGGCGGTGAGCGCGAGCCCTGGTGCGGGTGACAGCGACCACCCGGCGTGGCGGGTCAGACCCGGCCGCAGACCCGCGGGCCGTCCTCGTTGATCACGGCGAACCGATCGGTCTGGCCGTCGTCCCAGCGCACGGTGACCTGCTGCACCCGGGCGCCGGCGGTCTCGTCGTCGGTCACGCCGGTCACCTCCGGCTCGCCCGGGCGCAGGAAGAGCTCCACCATCTCCTCCTCGGCGACCTGCTCCCGCTCGTCCTCGCACAGCAGCTGGTGGGCGGTCTCGGTGTCGCCGGCGGCGAGCGCGGCGAAGAAGACCCCGGTCACCTCGGTCGCCTGCTCGCCCGGCGAGCCCTTGACCACCGGCAGCAGGACGGCGAAGAGCACCGCGGCGAGCACGGTGCCGGCGAGGATCAGGACCATCAGCTTGCCGCTGCGGCGGGGCGCGCCGGTGTGCAGCGGCGCCGGGTCGTCGTCGTAGAGGAAGGGGCCGGTGCTCATGGCTCGACTCCGGTGGGGACGGTCATCCGCCGCTCGTCTCCAGTTCAGCGCCCACGGGGGGCCGGGGGTCGTCGCGGTCGGTGAGCCAGCCCTCGGGCAGGGCGACCGGCCGCCGGGCGGTGGTGCGCCCGCGCGGCGCCCCGAGGACGGCGGTCGGGTACGGCTGGTCGGGGATGCCGGCGAGCAGCTCGGCGAGCTCGTCGAGGCCGCTGACCATCGCCAGCGCCCGCCGCACGTCACCGCCCACCGAGAAGCCCTTGAGGTACCAGGCCACGTGCTTGCGGAAGTCGCTGCAGCCGTGCCGCTCGCCGTGCTCGGCGGCCAGCAGCGTGGCGTGCCGGTGCATGATCGCGGCGACCTCGCCAAAGGTGGGCAGCGCCCGGCGGCTCTCGCCGGCGAACGCGGCGGCGAGGTCACCGAACAGCCAGGGGCGGCCCAGGCAGCCGCGGCCGATGACCACGCCCGCGCAACCGGTCTCGGCGACCATGCGCAGCGCGTCGTCGGCCTCCCAGATGTCGCCGTTGCCGAGCACCGGGATGTCGACCGCCTCCACGAGCCGGGCGATCGGCGCCCAGTCGGCGGAGCCGCTGTAGAGCTGGTCGGCGGTGCGGCCGTGCAGCGTGATCGCCGCGGCGCCCTCGTCCTGGGCGATCCGGCCGGCGTCGAGGTAGGTGACGTGGTCGGCGTCGATGCCGATGCGGGTCTTGATGGTGACCGGGACGTCGCGAGCCGCCCGCACCGCCGCGCGGACGATGTTCTGCAGCAGCACGCGGCGCCACGGCAGCGCGGAGCCGCCGCCCTTGCGGGTCACCTTGGGCACCGGGCAGCCGAAGTTCAGGTCGATGTGCGCCGGGCGGGTGCCGGCGACGCCCTCGTCGACGAGCATCTCCACCGCGCGGCCGACCGTCACCGGGTCGACGCCGTAGAGCTGCACGGAGAAGGCGTCCTTCTCGTCCGCGGTGGCCCGGATCATGCGCAGCGTCTTGTCGTTGCGCTCGACCAGCGCCCGCGTGGTGATCATCTCGCAGACGTACAGCCCGGCCCCGAACTCCCGGCACAGCGTGCGGAACGCCGGGTTGGTGATGCCGGCCATGGGCGCGAGCACGACGGCGGGGTCGACGGCGAGCGCCCCGAGCCGCAGCGGCGGGAGCGCCGTCGTCGTCGGCTCGAGCGTGCTGGTCACGGCACCCAGGGTAGGCGGCGACCCGGGTCACTCCGGGCCCGGCGCGGCTCCGGACGCCCCGCGGTGCCCGCCCGGTGGATACGGTCCCTCCCCGGCTGCCGTCGCGAAGGGTCCGCCGATGTCCTTCTTCCCGCCGCCCGAGACCTACCCGCCGGACCGGCACGCCGGGCCGCCGAAGGCGTCGGCGCGCTGGCGGCGCGCCGGGTCGCCGCCGGACCTGGTCACCGGCCGGGGATCGTGCGAGTACCTCGCCACGGGCGCCGGCACCCGCGGCGACTACGGGCTCTACCGCTGGAACATGGGCCCCGAGCCCAGCGGCCCGGTCCCGCACGTGCACCGGACCATCTCCGAGTCGTTCTTCGTCCTCGACGGTGTGGTGCGGATCCACGACGGGCGGACGTGGTCCGAGGCCCGGCCCGGCGACTTCGCCTTCGTACCGGAGGGCGGGATCCACGGCTTCCGCAACGAATCCGGCGAACCCGCCTCGATGCTCATCCTCTTCTCCCCCGGTGCACCGCGGGAGCGCTACTTCGAGGGCCTGGCACACCTGGCCCACGGCGGGCAGCGGCCTACCGACGAGGAGATGGCGGAGTTCTACGCGCGGCACGACACCTGGTGGGTCGACGACGTCTGACCCCGGGCCGCGAGGGCGTCGGACGCGACGGTGCGCGCCGTCGGCTCAGGACGCGTCCGGGGCCACCGATGCCCCGTGGTCCGCTGTTCCGGAGCGCCAGATGTCCGGTGGAGGGACAACGCCGGCCGATCGGCCCCCGCATGCACCGACGGCCGGCTCCCGTTGCGGGAGCCGGCCGTCGGTGAACGCGGAGCGGCGGTCAGCAGCCGGGCAGACGGGCTCCGAGGTAGGACTCGACCTGGTCGAGGGCGACCCGCTCCTGGCTCATCGAGTCGCGCTCGCGGATGGTCACCGCCTGGTCCTCGAGGGTGTCGAAGTCGACGGTGATGCAGAACGGCGTCCCGACCTCGTCCTGGCGGCGGTACCGGCGGCCGATGGCGCCGGCGTCGTCGAAGTCGACGTTCCAGTTCCGCCGCAGCGCGGCCGCGAGGTCCTTGGCCTTGGGCGAGAGGTCGGCGTTGCGCGACAGCGGCAGGACGGCGGCCTTCACCGGCGCCAGCCGCGGGTCGAGCTTCAGGACGGTGCGGACGTCGACCCCGCCCTTGGCGTTGGGCGCCTCGTCCTCGGTGTAGGCCTCGACGAGGAAGGCCATCAGCGAGCGGGTGAGGCCGGCCGCCGGCTCGATCACGTACGGCGTCCAGCGGGTGTTGCTCGCCTGGTCGAAGTAGGACAGGTCGGTGCCCGAGTGCTCCGAGTGCGTCGACAGGTCGAAGTCGGTGCGGTTGGCGATCCCCTCGAGCTCACCCCACTCCGAGCCCTGGAAGCCGAAGCGGTACTCGATGTCGACGGTGCGCTTCGAGTAGTGCGACAGCTTCTCCTTCGCGTGCTCGTAGTGCCGCAGGTTCTCCGGGTCGATGCCCAGGTCGGTGTACCAGCGGGTGCGCTCGTCGATCCAGTACTGGTGCCACTCCTCGTCGGTGCCGGGCTCGACGAAGAACTCCATCTCCATCTGCTCGAACTCACGGGTCCGGAAGATGAAGTTGCCCGGCGTGATCTCGTTGCGGAACGACTTGCCGATCTGGCCGATGCCGAACGGCGGCTTCTTGCGCGCGGCACCCATGACGTTGGCGAAGTTGACGAAGATGCCCTGGGCGGTCTCGGGGCGCAGGTAGTGCAGGCCGGACTCGTCCTCGATCGGGCCGAGGTAGGTCTTGAGCATCATGTTGAAGTCGCGCGGCTCGGTCCACGCGCCCTTGGTGCCGCAGTTCGGGCAGGTGATGTCGGCCAGGCCGTTCTCCGGCAGCCGGCCCTTCTTCTCCTCGTAGGCCTCTTCCAGGTGGTCGGCCCGGAACCGCTTGTGGCAGCTCTGGCACTCGGTCAGCGGGTCGGTGAAGACACCGACGTGGCCCGACGCCACCCAGGTCTGCCGCGGCAGGATCACCGAGGAGTCCAGGCCGACGATGTCGTCCCGGCTCTGGACGACGGTGCGCCACCACTGCTTCTTGATGTTCTCCTTGAGCTCGACGCCCAGCGGCCCGTAGTCCCAGGCGGAGCGGGTGCCGCCGTAGATCTCGCCGGACGGGAAGACGAATCCCCGTCGCTTGCAGAGGTTGACGACCTTGTCGAGGCGGGCGGGGTCGTGCTTGGCGGTGCTCACGGAGAGGAACTCCATCCGGCTGGCGGTCGGCGGGTGACCCCTAGACGTTAGCCGCCGCCTGCTGCGCTCCCGGCCGACGGTCGGCCGCGGACCCCGCCGGTCCCGGTGCCCGGACACGCCGCGCGCGCATGCGCGTCGCACGGGCCCAACACCCTAGGGTCCGCGCTCATGCCGCTCTTCTCGCGCCGCGCCGCGCCGTCCTCGGACGTACCCGTGCTGCCCTATGATTCGCGGTCGGCCGAAGGACTGGCTGCGCGCTGGGTCCGGTGGGTCGCCTCCGCCGGCCCCCTCAAGAACCCGCTGGACGACGCCACGGGCGAGCACGCCGCGGTCAACCAGCCCGACGACGTCTGGTTCCTCGCCGGCTCCTACGGCAAGCGGGTGCTGCGCCGTTGCTTCGTGCCGGCCGGCCGAGAGCTGTTCCTGCCGGCGTTCAACATGTGGGAGTACCCCTCGACCGGGCCGGCGCCCGTCGTCGAGGACGCATGGGGATCGCTCACGGTCGACGGCAGGCAGTGGGAGCTTGCGACGATCGGGACCCCCGAGCCGTTCGTCGTCGCCGGTGCCCGCCTGAACGGCGTGACGTCGCGCAAGACCCCGACCCCGACGACCGTGTGGGGCCTGTGGGCGCTGATCGGCCCGCTGTCACCGGGGCCGCACGAGGTGCACGCGGCGGGCGGCGACGGCCACGGCTTCGAGGTCGATGTGACCTACCAGATCACCGTGGGCGGCGCCGACCCCGGCTACCGCACGCCCTAGCCCCGACCGGGCCGGGCCTCGACCCGGGCTCAGCCGCTCCGCGGTCTACGCCTCCCGGCCCGCGGGGGCCCACTCGTCGGCGTCCCCGGCGAACTGCTGCGCCAGCAGCATCCGGACCTCGGCGTGCCGCACCAGGAAGGCCCGCTCGTCCAGCCGCTTGCGCCGCAGCCAGCCGGTGACCTCGTCGTTGCACTTGCTGGCGTTGCAGGAGCCGCAGGCAGGGACGATGTTCTCCAGCGTGTACCGGCCGCCGCGGGACAGGGCCAGCACGCAGTCCCGCTGCAACGGGACGCCGGTCGCGCCGCAGTAGGCGCAGCCGTTCCAGGCCTTCTGCAGCAGGGCCCACTGCCCAGGGCTCAGGTCGTGCTCGACGGCGTCCATGCGGCGCTTGCGTCGCCGGGCGTACCGGGCGGTGCAGGAGCGGCTGACCACCGGCCGACCGTAGGCCCCGGGGCGCTCCGGCGCGGGAGCGACGGGCGGGACCGCCGGTTCCGGGTGCGGCGCACCTGCGCCCGCGGCGCACCGGCTGGCTGGCCCTCGGCAGGTGACCGGGGCTCAGCCGCCGGTGACCGCCCGGATCACCGTGGTGGCGCCGGTGACCAGCACCAGGCCCAGCGTCAGGCGGCCGAAGAGCGCCGCCGGCACCCGTCCGCCCAGCGCCGTGCCGAGCGCGTTCCCGATCAGCGCCCCCGGCAGCCAGCAGGCCAGCAACCAGCCCACGCGGTCCGCGGCCAGGTCGCCGGTGAGCCCGATGAGCAGCAGTGCGAGGGCGTTGCAGGCTACGAAGTAGACCGCCAGATCGGCGACGAACTGCCGGGGAACCGCCTGCTGCCGGGACAGCAGGATGACCGGCGGCGGCCCGTTCAGCGACGTCGTGATGCCCAGGAACCCGCCGAGCATCCCGGCCCCGCCGGCCGGCAGCCGTGAGCGCGGTGCCGCTCCGGCCGGCCGGGAAGCAGGCGGCCGGAGGAGCAGGTAGCCGGCCACGAGCACCGCCACCCCGCCGGCGGTCATCTCCAGCACCGGCCCGTCGACCACCGTCCGGGTGGCCGCACCGAGCAGCAGCCCCGGGACGCAGCCGACCACGAGGGCGGTGGCGCGCCGCCGGTCGACGGCGTCCCGGAACTTGACGGCGACCACCAGCCGGGTGACCAGGCCGATCGTGAGGTTGACGACCACCACCTCGGCCAGCGGGAACCCGGCGAGCAGCAGCAGCGGCGTGCACACCAGCGCGAAGCCGAAACCGGTGATGCCGCCCAGGACGGCCGCGGCGCAGACCACGACGGCGCCCACGACGAGCAGCAGCACGTCTGCTCCCTCCCGCTCCCCGGGCGGCGGTGCTCCCGGGTGATGGCCGTCAGTCGGTGATGTAGACGCCGGGCTCGTCCACGGCGTGCACCCACACCGGCGCGCCGGTGATCTTCACCTCCGCGGCGGAGAGCGCGCGGCGGTAGGCGCCCACGCCGTCCCAGCGGGTGACCAGCGCCCAGAGCTCCGGGTCGTCGGCCGAGCGGCCGAACTCCCCGTCGCGGAACCCGGGCCGGGCGCGGAGCGCGGCCAGCAGCGCCGCCACGTCGGCGGTCAGCGCCGCCGCGTCGGCGGTGCGGAAACGGGTCACGGCGAACACGGTCAGGCGCTGCCGAACCGGCGCTGGCGAGCGGCGAACTCCTCGCACGCCGCCCACAGGTGCCGGCGGTCGAAGTCGGGCCAGAGCGTGTCGAGGAAGACGAACTCCGCGTAGGCCGACTGCCAGAGCAGGAAGTTGCTCGTGCGGTTCTCCCCCGAGCTGCGCACGAACAGGTCGACGTCCTCCATGTCGGGCTCGTCGAGGAAGCGGGCGACGGTCGATTCGTCGACCTTGTCCGGGTTCAGCCGGCCCGCGGCGACCTCGCGGGCGATGGCCGCGGCGGCGTCGGCGATCTCGGCCCGCCCGCCGTAGTTCACGCACATGGTCAGGGTGAGGACGTCGTTGTCCCGGGTGAGCTCCTCGGCCATCTCGAGCTCCTTGATGACGCTGCGCCACAACCGCGGCCGGCGGCCGGCCCAGCGCACCCGCACGCCGAGCTCGTGCATCTCGTCGCGGCGGCGTCGGATGACGTCGCGGTTGAAGCCCATGAGAAACCGCACCTCCTCGGGGCTGCGCCGCCAGTTCTCCGTGGAGAACGCGTAGGCGCTGATCGCCTTCACACCCAGCTCGATCGCGCCCTCGACGCAGTCGAACAGCGAGGACTCCCCCGCCTCGTGGCCGGCCGTGCGCGGCAGCCCGCGCTGCTTGGCCCACCGGCCGTTGCCGTCCATGACCAGGGCGACGTGCCGGGGCACCTTGTCCGCGGGCAGCTGCGGTGGCCGGACGCCGGACGGGTGCGGGTTCGGGGGCTTGACCTCACGCCTCACTGAGCAGGCTCGCTTCCCGGCGCGGGGCCGACTCGGAGCGGTCGACCAGCGGCAGCGAGCGCAGCCCGCGCTCCAGGTGCCACTGCAGCATCGCGGCCACCAGCCCGCTGCCCTCCCGGCGGTTGATGCCCTGGCTCGCCTCGGCCCGCGCCCAGTCGCCGGTGAGCAGGGAGTCGAGCAGCTCGATGGTGACCGGGCTCGGCATCGCCGACCCGGTGGGCCGGCACGCGGGGCAGACGGTGCCGCCGGCCGGGACCGAGAAGTGCCGGTGCGGTCCGGCCTCACCGCAGCGTGCGCACTCCGCCAGCGCCGGCTCCCAGCCGGCCACCGACATGGCCCGCAGCAGGAAGGCGTCGAGCACCAGCGGCGCCGGGTGCGACTTCTCCCCCAGCGCCCGCAGCGCGCCGACCACCAGCAGGAACATCCGGAGCGATGGCTCCTTCTCCTCGGCGGTGAGCCGGTCGGCGGTCTCCAGGACGGCGGTGCCGGCGGTGTAGGCGGGGTAGTCGGCGACGACCTCCTGGCCGTAGGCGCGGATCGACTCCGCCTGGCTGACGATGTCCAGGTTGCGGCCGGTGTAGAGCTGCAGGTCGACGTGCGTGAACGGCTCCAGTCGGGCGCCGAACTTGCTCTTGGTGCGGCGCACGCCCTTGGCCACCGCGCGCACCTTCCCGGTGCGCCGGGTGAGCACGGTGATGATCCGGTCGGCCTCACCGAGCTTCTGCGTGCGCAGGACGATGCCCTCGTCCCGGTAGAGGGCCTTCGGGGTGTGCGCGCTCACCTCAGTAGCCCAGCCGGTTCAGCTTCTTCGGGTCGTCCTGCCACTCGCCCAGCACGGTGACGTGCAGCTCCAGGTGCACCCGGGCGCCGAGCAGCGTCTCCATGCCCATCCGCGCCTCGCTGCCGATCGCCTTGATGATCGACCCGCCCTTGCCCAGCAGCATCGGCTTCTGGCTGGGGCGCTCGCAGTGCAGCAGCGCGTGCACCTCCACCAGCTCGGCGCCGGGGCGCTTCGGGTCGGGGCGCCGGTTCAGCTCCTCCACGGTGACGGCCAGGGAGTGCGGCACCTCCTGGCGCACCTTCTCCAGCGCCGCCTCGCGGACCAGCTCGGCGATCTGCCGCTCGACGTCCTCGTCGGTGGTCTGCTCCTGCGGGTACAGCGGCGGGCCCTCGGGCAGCAGCCCCACCAGCAGGTCCTCCAGCAGCTCGACCTGGTCACCCCGGACGGCGCTGACCGGCACCAGCTCGGCGGCCTCGACCAGCTGGCTGGCGGCGACGAGCTGCTCGGCGACCTGCTTCTTCGCCGCGGCGTCGGTCTTGGTCACGACCACGACAACCGGCGCCTTCACCTCGGCGAGCTGGCGGGCGATGAACTTGTCACCGGTGCCCACCGGCTGGTCGGCCGGGATGCAGAACACGATCACGTCGACGTCGGAGAGCGTGTCGCGGACGACGTCGTTGAGCCGCTTGCCCAGCAGGCTCTTGGGCTTGTGCAGCCCCGGGGTGTCGACGAGGACGATCTGCCCGCCGGCCCGGTGGACGACGCCGCGGATGGCGTGCCGGGTGGTCTGCGGGCGGTTGCTGACGATGCCGACCTTCTCGCCGACCATCGCGTTGGTCAGCGTGGTCTTCCCGGCGTTGGGGCGGCCCACCAGGGCGACGAAACCGCTGCGGTGCGGCGTCTGCTCAGGGCTGCTCACCCGGCCAGTCTCCCACCGGCCGCCGACATCCCGGGCCCCGCTCCCGGAGTGTTCCTCGCGCTCCCGGTGTCCGGCAGCGCTCCCGGCCCGCGAGGAGGGCCCCCGGAGCGGGCGGGTGGCGGGTCGTCAGGACCAGGGCGAGCCCACCCGGTCGCGGCGTGCGGCGGCGAGCCGGCTGAGCGCACGGACGCCGGCCAGGACGTCGCGGGCCAGCCGCCGGCCGGCCTCGGACCAGGAGCCGGCCGGGTCGCGGGGACGTCGTCCGGGCCCGCGCCCCAGCGCCCGCAGCGCCAGGACGAGCAGGAGGAGGAACAGCAGCGTCGTCACGCCTCGACGATCGTCCGCCCGGCGCTCCGCCGACAGTGGCAGGGCCGACGTCGTCCGCAAGGAACCTGCCACGGCACCCCTCGCGCCCTGGGAGTCCGGTGACCCCGGCTCGGCTGGGATGATCGCCGTCGTGGCAGGACGACAGCGGGACGGGTCGCGTCCACCCCGGGCCGCGGTGGACCGCGCGCGCCGGCAGCACGTCGAGCAGGTGTCGCGTCACCGGTTCGTGGCCGGCTGGGGGCCGAAGCGCTCGGCGACCGTCGTCCCCGCGCCGCTGCGCTACTGGCAGTACCGGCCGGGCGGGCCGCTGGCCGCCGTGCTCGCCCTCACCGTCGTCGCCGTGTGGCTGGCGCTGTTCGCCTGGACCGGCGGGTGGCCGGCCGCCCGGGGCGAGCTGCCCCTGGCGCTGGCAGCCGGCGCCGCCCTGTACGCGCTGAGCACCGGCCGGCTGACCGTCTCCGACTCCGGCATGTCCTTCGACGTCGCCGGCCGGCGGACCGACCCCGCCACCGTCCTGCCCTCGGCCCTGGTGCAGGAGGTCCGTGCCGGCGGCGCCCCGCCGGAGTGGCCGCGGCCGGCGGACCGCGGCGGCTGGTGGCCGGGGCGCACGCGGGTCGCGGTCCGCTACCGGGCCGAGGACGGCGCCGCGGCGGTCACCCTGCGGGTGCGCGATCCGGAGGCCTTCGCGGACGCCGTCGGCGTCCCGCTGTCCCGCTAGACGCTGCTGTCCGCTAGACGGTGCTGTCCCGCTAGACGGTGGCGCGCACGACCCCGTCGGGCCCGGCCAGGTGCACCGGGGCGCCCGCCGTGAGGTCGTGCACGGCGGCCAGCCCCTCCTGCTCGACCGCGTCGGCGGCGGAGACGACCACCGCGGCCTCCAGACCCTCGACCCCGCTGGAGACGGCGGCGGCGACCGCGGCCTGCAGGGCGGACAGCCGCAGCGACGGCAGCGCGACGCTCGCCGCGACGTAGGTGCGGCCGTCGGTGTCCCGCACCGCGGCGCCCTCCGGCGCACCGGTGCGGCCACGCGCCGAGCGGGCCAGGGTCACGAGCTTCGCGTCCTCGGGGTGCAGGTCAGCCACGAGGCGTCAGCCTTCCACGGAGGCCGGCAGCTCCGCGCGGGTGGCCCCCGACGCCTGCGGCTCCTCGGTGCTCTCCTCGTCGTCCTCCGACGGCTCGGGCAGCCGGCACACCAGCAGGGTGTCGATCCGGTTGCGCCGTCCGCCGGTGCTCTCGGCGACCAGCCGCAGGCCGCCGACCTCGGCCGCCGCGCCCTCGATCGGCACCCGGCCGAGTTCGCGGGCCAGCAGGCCGCCGACGGTCTCGACATCGTCGTCCTCGGTGAGCTCCACGCCGGGGAACAGCTGGGCGAGGTCCTGGACCGGCAGCCGCGCGATGACCCGCATCGAGCCGTCCTCGAGCTGCTCGACCTCGGGCCGCTGGAAGCGGTCGTGCTCGTCGGCGATCTCCCCGACGATCTCCTCGAGGATGTCCTCGATGGTCACCAGGCCGGCGAAGCCGCCGTACTCGTCGACCACGATCGCGATGTGGATCCGCTGGGCCTGCATGTCGCGCAGCAGCTCGTCGACCGGCTTGGACTCCGGCACGAACGTCGGCGGGCGCATCAGCTCCTCCACCCGCGGCCCGCGCTGGTCGGCGCCGTGCTGCGAGCGGCGGACCAGGTCCTTGAGGTAGACGACGCCGACCACGTCGTCGACGTTCTCGCCGATGACCGGGATCCGGCTGAAGCCGCTGCGCAGCGCCAGCGCCAGCGCCTGCCGCACGGTCTTGGTGCGCTCTATCCAGACGACGTCGGTGCGCGGGACCATGACCTCGCGGGCGATCGTGTCGCCCAGCTCGAACACCGAGTGGATCATGTTCCGCTCGCCTGACTCGACCACGCCGCGCTCCTCGGCCATGTCGACCAGCTCGCGCAGCTCGACCTCGGAGGAGAACGGGCCGTCGCGGAAGCCGCGGCCGGGGGTGATGGCGTTGCCGACGAGGATCAGCAGCGTGGCCACCGGGCCCAGCACCCGGCCGAGCAGCCGCACGACGCCTGCGGTGGCCAGCGCCGTCCCGTAGGCGTGCTGGCGGCCGAGCGTGCGCGGGCCGACGCCGACGAGGACGTAGCTGACGAGGGTGAGCACACCGGCGGCGGTGAGGAACGTGCGCCAGCCACCACCCCACACGCCGTAGAGCAGGACGGTGACCAGCACCGCCGCGAGCATCTCGCAGAGGATCCGCAGCAGCAGCAGGAGCGAGACGTGCCGCGCCCGCTCGCCGACGACCTCCTCCAGCGCCGCCGCCCGCTTCACGCCGTCGCGGCGCAGCTCCTCCACCCGCGCCTTGGACACCCGCTGCAGGGCGGCGTCCATGGCACCGAAGACCCCCGCGAGGAGGACGAGGCAGACGGCGACCACCAGCATCGTGATCGCGGAGCCGGTCATGAGGGGACGGTCCCCTGACGGGGCGAGCCGGGGTCACGGGTGGTGGCCGGAGCCCCGGTCACGGGTTCGCGCGGCGCGGCCTTCCACGACTCGATGAGCCGCGCCTGGAGGTCGAACATCTCCTTCTCCTCGTCGGGCTCCATGTGGTCGTAGCCCAGGAGGTGCAGCACGCCGTGGGTGGCCAGCAGCACCAGCTCGTCGTCCATCGAGTGGCCGGCGGCGCGGGCCTGCCGGACGGCGACCGCGGGGCACAGCACGATGTCGCCGAGCAGCGCGGGGCCGGGGTCCGGGTCGTCGGGCCGGCCGGTGTCGAACTCGTCCATGGGGAAGGCGAGGACGTCTGTCGGGCCCTTCTCCCCCATCCAGCGCTCGTGCAGGCTGCTCATGTAGTCGACGTCGACGCAGAGCACCGACAGCTCGGCCATCGGGTTGATCTCCATCTCGCCGAGCACGAACCGGCAGATGCCGGAGATCTCGGCCTCGTCCACCGCGATCTCGCACTCGTTGGACACCTCGACGGGCACGGCGGTCAGCTCCCCTGCCGGCGCGGCCGGGACGGTCGTGCCGGCGCGCCGGCGGCGGGTCGGGTCGGTGCGGGCTGCCGGGTGGCGTCCCAGCGCTCGTAGGCGTCGACGATGTCGCCGACCAGCCGGTGGCGGACCACGTCGGAGCTGGTCAGGTTGGCGAAGTGCACGTCCTCGACACCGTCGAGGATCTCGCGCACGATCTTCAGCCCGCTCTGCGCACCACCGGGCAGATCGACCTGCGTGACGTCACCGGTCACCACGATCTTCGAGCCGAAGCCCAGCCGGGTGAGGAACATCTTCATCTGTTCCGCGGTAGTATTCTGAGCCTCGTCGAGAATGACGAATGCGTCATTGAGCGTCCTACCCCGCATATACGCTAATGGCGCTACTTCAATTGTTCCCGATTGCATCAATCGAGGAATCGACTCGGGGTCGACCATGTCGTGCAGCGCGTCGTACAGCGGCCGCAGGTAGGGGTCGATCTTCTCCGACAGCGTGCCGGGCAGGTAGCCCAGCCGCTCCCCCGCCTCGACCGCCGGGCGGGTCAGGATGATCCGGTTGACCTGCTTGGTCGTCAGCGCCTGCACCGCCTTGGCCATGGCGAGGTAGGTCTTGCCGGTGCCGGCCGGGCCGATGCCGAAGACGATCGTGTGCTCGTCGATCGCGTCGACGTAGCGCTTCTGGTTCAGCGTCTTGGGCCGGATGGTGCGCCCGCGCCGGCTGATGATGTCCAGGCTCAGCACGTCGGCCGGGCGCTCGGAGCCACCGGCCTTGAGCATGGCGACGACCCGGCGCACCGAGTCGGGGCGCAGCGCCTGCCCGGTGCCGATCAGCGCGATCAGCTCGTCGAAGACGCGGACGGCGAAGGCGTTGTCGGCCGGCTGCCCGGTGACGGCGATCTCGTTGCCGCGCACGTGGACGTCGGCGTCGACCTCGGCCTCGACCAGCCGGAGCAGCTCGTCGGCGGACCCGAGGAGGGCGACCATGGGCACGCTGTCGGGAACGGTGATGGTCGTCCGGACCGGAGTGGGTGCGGAGCCGGCGGGCGGTCCGGCGAAGGCGCCGTCCGCCGCTGCGGCCTGCGCCGAGGCCTCACGGGACGTGGGTGCTCCGGGCACGGGGACGTTCGGGGAGGTGTCGGGCAAGAACCCTCGACCCTGCCTCTCTGCGACGGCGATGTGCGGGAACCGCACGGTGACCGGCTCGATGCTACCCGCGCCGGCCGACCCGAATCCCGGTTCGCCCCATGGGGTCAGCGTCCGGCGTACGTCGCCTTCCCCGGCCCCTCGGTCAGGAACGAGGCCACCGCCCCGCGCAGGTCCTCGGTGGCGAACAGCGGCCCGGAGACCTCCGGGACCAGGGCGTCGGCGGCCCGCGCCCCCTCGCGGACGGCGACGTTCGCCAGCCGCTTGGTCGCCGCGTGCGCCAGCGTGGGGCCGGCCGCCACCCGGCGCGCGTACTCGCGGGCGGCCTCGGCGAACCCCTCGTCGGGCAGCACCCGGTTCACCACGTTCCACCGCTCCAGGACCGCCGCCGGGTAGCGCTCGCCGGTGAAGACGAGCTCCTTCGCCCGCGCCACGCCGGCGCGCTCGGCCAGCCGCTGCGGGCCGCCCATCGACGGCGTGAGCCCGACGACGATCTCGACCAGGCCGAAGGACGCCTTCTCCGCGGCCAGCAGGATGTCGCAGGACAGCGCCAGCTCGAAGGCCGCGGTCAGCGTCAGTCCGTGCGCGGCGAACACGGTCGGCACCGGGAGGTCCTCGATCGTGTTGGCCACCCGCAGCAGCCGCGCCCACAGCTCGCCGCCCACCCGCGCCGGGTCCGGGCCCTCGGCGACGTCGCGGAAGTAGGTGACGTCCACCCCGCCGGAGACGACCTTGCCGCGGGCCTCGACCAGCACCGCGCGGGCCCGGTCGGCCCGGGACGGGTCGGTCAGCGCGACCAGCTCGCCGGCCACCGTCTCCATCGCGTCGAACGTCGCGGCGTCGAAGAGGTTCAGCGGCGGGTTGTCGAGGACGACGACGGCGACGTCCCCGTCGCGCTCGATGCGGAGGGGGGCGCTGCTGCTCTCGGACATGGGCACACCCTCTCAGCCCGCCCCTGCCCCCGCTCCCACGGCCACCGGGCCGGGCCGACGGCGCGCGCGGGGCCGGTCAGCCGGGCGGCCAGCCGAGGTCGCGGCCGCCGAGCAGGTGCAGGTGGACGTGGTGCACCGTCTGGCCCGCGGCCGGGCCGGTGTTGGCGACCAGCCGGTACCCCGGCTCGGCGCCGTCGCCGGCGACCAGGCCCTCCTGGCGGGCGACCGCGTGGGCGGCGGCGACGACCTCGCCCATCAGCGCCGGGTCGGCCTCGGCCAGGGCGCCGGCCGTCGGGTGGTGCTCCTTGGGGATGACCAGCACGTGGGTCGACGCCTGCGGGTTGATGTCCCGGAAGGCCAGGACGCGCTCGGTGTCGTGGACGACGTCGGCCGGGATCTCCCCGGCGACCATGCGGCAGAACGGGCAGTCGGGCACGGACCGACCTTAGGAGGACCCCCGTGCCCCCCACCACTCGCTTCGTTCGCGGCGGGAGCCCGTTCCGGCGGGTCGCCCGTCAGCTCGCGCTGTCGACGCCCAGGTAGGCCTGCACGATGCGCTCGTCGGCCAGCAGCTCGGCGGCCGGGCCGGAGTGCACCACCTCGCCGCTCTGCAGCACGTACCCGTGGTCGGCGGCGCGCAGGGCCCGGCGGGCGTTCTGCTCCACCAGCACCACCGTGGTGCCCGAGGCGCGGATCTCCTCGATCACCCGGAAGACCTCGTCGACGATCTTGGGCGCCAGCCCCATCGACGGCTCGTCCATGAGCATCACCTTCGGCGCGGCCACCAGCGCCCGGGCGATCGCCAGCATCTGCTGCTCGCCTCCGGACAGCGCACCGGCCGGGAGGCCGCGCCGCTCGGCGAGCACCGGGAACCGGTCGTACATGGCCTCGACCGAGCCGGCGGCCTCGCCGCCGGTCTGCCCGCGCCCGCCGCTGTGCCAGGCGCCCATCTGGAGGTTCTCCTCGATGGTCAGGGTGGCCAGGATCTGCCGCCCCTCGGGCACCTGCACCAGGCCGCGGCCGACCAGCTTGTGCGCCGGCGTGCGGGTGATGTCCTGGCCCTCGAACGTGATCCGTCCCCCCGCCGGTCGGAGCATGCCCGAGACGGCGTTGATGACCGAGGACTTGCCCGCCCCGTTGGCGCCGACCAGCGTCACCAGCGAGCCCGGCGCGGCCTGGAAGGAGACCCCCCGCACGGCCTCGACCCGCCCGTAGCTCACCCGCAGGTCGTCCACGGTGAGGATGGGCTCGCTCATGTCGGGTTCCTCGGGGTGGTGTCCGGTGTGTCCAGGGTGCCGGCGGCGCCGGGGGTCAGGTTGGTGACCGCGTCCGGAGGTGCGGCGTCGCGACCGGCCGCGGTGGCCCCCGAGCCGGCCGAGCCGGCGTCGTCCTCGTCCGACCCCAGGTAGGCCTCGATGACCGCCGGGTCGGCGGCGATCTCCCCCGGGGCGCCGCTGGCGATGACCTCGCCGAAGTTCAGGACGACGACGCGGGTGCAGGTCTGCAGCACCATCCCGACGTTGTGCTCGATGAACAGGATGGTCAGCCCGTCCCGGGCGAGGGAGGTGATCAGCTCCGACAGCCGCGCGGCCTCCACGTGGTTCATGCCGGCGGCCGGCTCGTCCAGGATCAGCAGGGACGGGTCCGACGCCAGCGCGCGGGCGATCTCGAGCCGGCGCTGGTCGCCGTAGGACAGCGCCTCGGCGCGGGCGGCGGCCCGGTCGGCCAGCCCGACCCGGTCGAGGCAGCGGACCGCCTGCCGGAGCGCGGCCCGCTCGTCCCGCCGCGCCGACGGCAGCCAGAGCAGCCGGCGCAGGAAGGTCGGCCGGCTGACCAGGTGGGCGCCGACCAGGACGTTCTCCAGCGCCGAGAGCCGGTTGAACAGCTTGGAGTGCTGGAAGGTGCGGCTGACCCCGGCCGCGGCGATCCGGTGCACCGGCGTCCGGCCGATCGTGCTGCCGAGCACCGTCGCGGTGCCCGAGCTGGGCGGCACCAGGCCGCTGATCATGTTGACCAGCGTGGTCTTGCCGGCACCGTTGGGGCCGATCAGGCCGACGACCTCGCCGGCCCGGATCTCCAGGTCCACGCCGCGTACGGCGTGCACCCCGCCGTACTCCTTGCCCAGCCCGGAGAGGCTGACCACCGGCTCGCCGGCCGCCGGGTGGTGCCGCCCGGCGAGGCCCCGGCCGGGACCCTCGCCGGCGTCCGCCCGGGCGTCGTCCGCGGCGCCGGCCGGCAGGCGGGTGCGGCGCCGGATCAGGCTGGCCAGGCCGCCGGGCAGGAAGAGGATGACGACGAGCAGCAGCAGGCTGGCGAGGAACGGCCGGATCCAGCCGGCCTCCACGCCGACGGCCCGCTGGATCTCGGGGACGATCGTCTGGAACCCGCTGCCCAGGATCGGCCCGAGGAACATCGTCGAGCCGCCGACCACCGCGGTGACCAGGCCCTCGACGGCGGCGACGAAGTCGAAGTCGTCCGGCGCGATGAGCCGGACGTAGTAGGCGTAGAGGACGCCGTAGAGCCCGGCGACCGCGCCGGCGGTGACGAACGCGGCCAGCCGGTGGCGGCCCACGTCGATGCCCATGGCGCGGGCGGCGAGCTCGTCCTCGCGGATGGCCTCGAGCGCGCGGCCGTACCGGGAGCGGCCCATGCGCCAGAACCAGTACGCGACCAGCCCCAGCGCCAGCCAGGCCATGCCGACGGTCAGGACGCGCGGCACCCCGAGGCCCTGCGCGCCGCCGGTCCACTCCTGGTTGGTCAGCACCACCCGCACCGCCTCGGCGAAGCCGAGGGTGGCGATGGCCAGGAAGACCCCGCGCAGGTGCATCGTCGGGAGGCCGAGGACGACGGCGGCGAGCGCGCCGACCGACATGCCGATGGCCACCGCGATCAGCAGCGCGGGGACGTCCCCGACGTCGGTGGGGCTCGGCGCCAGGTAGGCCCCGGCGAACGCCGAGAGGGCGGCGAAGCCGGCCTGCCCGAGGCTCAGCTGGCCGGCGATCAGGACCGCGTAGAAGGAGTAGGCGAAGATCGCCCCGAGGGCGATGAAGGTCAGCGTGGTGGCGTACTCGTCGAGCATCAGACCTCCCGGACCTTCCGCGCGCCCAGCAGGCCCTGCGGGCGCAGCAGGAGGATGACGAACAGCAGGCCGAAGGCGATGACGTCGATCCACGACGAGCCGATGTACTGGACGGCGAAGACCTCGGCGAGGCCCAGCAGCAGGCCGCCGATGAGCGCGCCGGGCAGCGACCCCATGCCGCCGACGATGATCACCGCGAGACCCTTCAGCTCGATCGCCGCGCCCATGCCGAGCTGCGCGGTGTTGACGTTGATGGCGAAGAGCACGCCGGCGACCGCGCCGAGGGCCGAGGAGATCGCGAAGGTGATCGCGGTGACCCGGTCGACGTTCACGCCGAGCACCCGCGCCGCCGTCGGGTTCTCCGCCACCGCCCGCATGCCGCGGCCCAGCCGGGTGCGGGTGACCATGTAGGTCAGGCCGACCATCAGCGCGAGCGAGACCGCCAGGATGACCACCTGGACCAGCGTCACCTGGGCCCCGGCGATCTCGAAGCGGGTGTCGGGGAACGAGCCGGTCGGGAAGCGGCGGGTGTCGGGGCCGTACCGCCACTGCAAGAGCGCGATGAACATGCCGGCGAGCGCGATCGAGGAGATCAGCCCGGCGAAGTGGGCGTCGGCCCGGCCCTTCAGCGGCCGGAACGCCAGGCGCTCGATGGCCAGGCCGAGGACGGCGCCGAAGACGAAGACGATCGGCAGCGCCGCCCACAGCGACAGCCCGCCCCGCTCCACCAGCTCGATGCCGACGAAGGCCGACGCCGCGAAGACCGCGGGGTGCGCGAGGTTCAGCCGGTCGAGGATGCCGAAGACCAGGGTGAACCCGATGGCGAACAGCGCGTAGATCGAGCCGATGAAGATGCCGTTGAGGAGCTGCTGCACAGCGTTGCCTGTTCTCGTCGTGGGTGCCCGGGCACGGTAGCCGACACGCGGCCGGGGGCCCGGTCGCCAGGACCGGGCCCCCGGCGGGGTCGCCGCGCGGCACCGGCCGGTCGGCCGGCCGGCGCCGCGGAGCGGGTCACTCCAGGACGGCGAAGGAGCCGTTCTCGACGACCTGCACGACCGCCGGGTGCTCGGCGTCGCGGTTCTCGTCGATGGAGAACTCGCCGAGCACGGTGGGCACGTCCTCGATCTCGCCGAGGGCCTGCTGGATGCTGTCCCGCTCGGCGGAGCAGTTCGCCCGCACGGCCTGGTCGACCAGCTTCAGCCCGGTGTACGCCTGCGCGGCGAACTGGTCGGGCGCGGCGTCGTACTCGGCCTCGTAGGCCTCGAGGAACGCCTGGTTCTCCGGGTTGTCCGAGGAGGAGTTCCACGCCGCGCCCACGACGACGCCCTCGGCCGCCTCGCCGGCGTCGGCCATGAGCCGCGGGTTGTTGAACCCGTTGCCGCCGATGATCGGGACGTCGATGCCGAGCTCGCGGGCCTGGGTCACCAGCGGCACAGCGGCCTCGATGAGCGCGGAGACGACGATCGCGTCGGGGTCGCTCTCCTGCGCCTGGGTCAGCAGCGCGCGGAAGTCGGTGTCGGACTTGGAGAAGGTGATCGTCTCGCTGACCTCCACGCCCTCCTCCTCCAGCGCGGCGGAGAAGGCCTCGTAGCCGGACTCCGTGAAGGCGTCGTCGTTGCTGTACATGACCACGACGTCCTCGAGGCCGAACTGCTCGGTGGCCGCGGCGATCGTCTGCGGGATGACCGCCTGCTCGGTGAGCGAGTCGCGGAAGATGTAGTCGCCGATCTCGGTGACGCCCGCGGCGGTGTTGGAGATGCCGAGCACCGGGACGCCGGCGTCCTGGGCGATCGGGTCGGCCTGGATCGCGGCGTTGGACAGCGTCGGGCCGATGATCAGGCTGGCGCCGTCGTTGACGAACTCGTCGAACAGCGTGATGGCCTGGCGGGGGTCGGTCTGGTCGTCCTCGATCGTGAGGTCGTAGGTGACGCCGTCGTTCTCGGCCAGCTCCGCGGCCGCGAGCTCCAGGCCGCGCTGCTGGGACTCGCCGTAGCTGGCCGCCGCACCGGTCAGGCTCAGCACCGCGCCGATCGGCACCTCGCCCTCGATGGTGCAGGACTCACCGCTGCCCTCGCCGGTCAGCCCGCCGGAGGCGGAGGTGTCCTCGCCGCCCTCCCCGGAGCCGCAGGAGGCGAGCAGGAGGGCCGCGGCGCCGGCCGCGGCGACGGTGCTGAGCTTGGTGCGCATGTCTCTCCCTTGTCGAGCACGACGACGCCGGTCCCGCGAGGGGCGCGGCGCCCGCTGGGGGGGCGCCGGCCGGCCCGCTCCGCGCGCGCCGTGTGGCCGGCCGCGATCGGCCCGCCGGTTACCGGCGTCACAGTAGGCCGTTCCGCGGGCCTCTCCGGCCGGGGGCCGGGCACCGTGCCCAGAACGTGACCGACCGGGCCCCGGGCCGCCTCCCGGCGCCGGCGGGGAGCCCGCCGGTGCAGGATGGGGCGCTCCCCGCTGCCGCCTCCCGGAGGTCTCCCGTGTCCCCTCTCCGTCCCCCCGCGCGGATCTAGTGCGCACCGTTCGCGCCGCCCGGTCGGGTGGCCCCGCCTACGGAATCCCCCGCCCGGCCCGGCTGACCGCCGTCGCCCTGCTCCTCGCCCTCGCCGCGCTGCTGACCGGCTGCGGCGGCGCCTCCCCCGCCCCGGCGGCCGCCGACGCCGCGGGTCCGCTGCGGATCGGCGCCATCCCCGACCAGGACCCCGAGGTCCTGCAGCGGCTCTACGGGACCCTGGCCGACTCCCTCGCCGAGGACCTCGGCATCGAGGTCGAGTACGTCCCGGTCACCGACTACGCCGCCGCCGTCTCCCTCTTCCGCACCGGCGACCTCGACCTCGTCTGGTTCGGCGGGCTGACCGGCGTCCAGGCCCGGCTCCAGACACCCGGGGCGGTTCCCGTGGCCCAGCGGGACATCGACGAGGACTTCCACTCGGTGTTCGTCGTGAACCGCGACACCGGGCTGACCCCGTCCGACGACCTCGCGCCGCTGGCCGGCCTGCGCTTCACCTACGGCAGCGAGACCTCGACCTCCGGCCGGCTGATGCCCGCCTTCTTCCTCGCCGAGCAGGGCGTCGACCCCGAGGGCTTCCCCGGCGGACCCGGGTTCTCCGGATCGCACGACGCGACGCTGTCGCTCGTGGCGTCCGGCAGCTACCAGGCCGGCGTGCTCAACGAGCAGGTCTACGAGGCCCGGGCGGCCGCCGGCGAGCTCGACCCCGCGGTGGTCCGCTACGCCCGGACCCCGGCCTACGCCGACTACCACTGGCTGCTGGGCCCCGACGCGGTGGAGCGCCTCGGGGCGGACCTGCCCGAGCGGCTCACCGACTACTTCACCGGGCTCTCCGCCGACGACCCGGAGGACGCCGAGGTGCTCGAGCTGTTCGGCGCCGGCGCCTTCCTCCCCACCGAGGCGGCGAACTACGACCAGATCGAGCAGATCGGCCGCGACCTCGGGCTGGTGAACTGAGCGCCGTCCTGCGGCTGGCCGGCCTCGAGGTCCGCTACGGAACCTCGCCCGCGCTCGCGGGGATCGACCTCGAGGTGGCCGCCGGAGAACGCGTCGCCGTCGTCGGCGCCTCGGGGGCCGGCAAGTCGACGTTGCTGAACGTCCTCAACGGCACCGTCGTCCCGACGGCCGGAACCGTCGAGGTGCTCGGCCGGGACCCGTCCGCGCTGCGCGGGCGGGAGCTGCGCCAGGTCCGCGCGCGCACCGGCACCGTGCACCAGCACCTGGAGCTGACCGGGGCGCTGCGGGTGGTGCACAACGTCAACGCCGGGCGCCTCGGCTCCTGGTCGGCCGCCCGCGCCGCCTGGTCGCTGCTGCGCCCGCAGGGGGTGCCCGAGGTGCGTGCCGCGCTCGACCGGGTGGGCCTGGCCGACCGCGTCTTCGAGCGCACCGACCGGCTCTCCGGCGGACAGCGGCAGCGGGTCGCCCTGGCCCGGCTGCTGGTCCAGCGGCCCGACCTCGTGCTCGCCGACGAGCCGGCGTCGGCGCTCGACCCCGCCCTGGCCGACCTGGCCCTCGAGCTGCTGGGCGAGCCGGCCCGCAGCCGCGGCGGCGCCCTCCTGGTCTGCCTGCACGACCCGGCCCTCGCCCTGCGGCACTGCGACCGGGTGGTGGGGCTCCTCGACGGCCGGGTGGCCCTGGACGCCCCCGCGACGTCGCTGACCCTCGCCGACCTCGAGCGGTTCTACGGGGTGGTGCGGTGACCGCCGTCCTCGCCCCGCCCGGACCGCGACCGCGGCTGCGCCGGGACCGGCGGCGCTGGGTGTGGGGGGCCGGAGCCGTCGCCGTCGTCGTCTGGTCGCTCGCCGGGGCGGGCCTGTTCTCCGGCCCCGTGGTGAACCCGGCGGGCCTGCGGCAGTTCGGCCGCTTCGCCTCCGCCGCCCTCTCCCCGGCGCTGGACGCCGAGTTCCTCGCGGTGCTCGGCCGGGCGACCCTGGTGACGGTGGCCTACGCCGCCTCCGGAACGGCCCTGGCCCTCGTCCTCGGCGCGCTCGGCGCCGGGGTGGTGGCCCGCACCACCTGGGGACGGCGGCGCACCGGCTGGACCGCGGCCCGTGGGCTGCTCGCGCTCCCCCGCGGCCTGCACGAGGCCGTGTGGGGTCTGCTGCTGGTGAACGTCCTCGGCCTGGACCCCTGGGTGGGCGTCCTGGCGATCGGCATCCCCTACGGCGCGATCACCGCGAAGGTCTTCGCGGACCTGCTCGACGAGGTGCCGCGCGGGAGCTACGAGGCACTGCTCGCGGCCGGGGCCGGCCGCGCGACGGCGTCGCTGTACGGGCTGCTCCCCCCGGCCGCCGGTGGGCTGCTGTCCTACTCCTTCTACCGGCTGGAGTGCGCCGTCCGGTCGGCCGTCGTGCTCGGCCTGATCGGCGCGGGCGGGCTGGGCTACCAGCTGGCGCTGTCGTTCGCGTCGCTGCGCTGGGACGAGGTCTGGACGGCGGTGTTCGCACTGGCGGCGCTGTGCGCGCTGGCCGACGTGGGGGGCCGCGCCGTCCGGCGCCGCGTCGCAGACCCGCGGCCGGCGGGCGAGGACCGGCCGTCCCGCGACCGGCTCCTCACGACCGCGGTGCTGGGATCGGTGGCCCTGGTGGCGTGGTCGTGGTGGTACCTGGCCCTGACGCCGGCGACGCTCACCTCTGCCGGCACCCTCGAGCAGCTGTCCTACGTGCTGGGCGCCGCCTGGCCTCCGGCCACCGACGGGGACCTGCTCGGGGCGATCGCGTCGGCGGCCGTGGACACCCTCCAGATGTCGGTGATCGCCATCGCCCTCGCCACGGCCGGCGCCGTCCTGCTGTCCGGCCTGGCTGCCCGCCGACCGGGAGCCGGACCGGGGCGGTGGGCCCTCGGCGTCGCCACCCGGTGGGCATTCCTGGTCCCGCGCGCGGTCCCGCCCCCGGTCTGGGCGCTGGTGCTGCTCTTCGTCCTGCTGCCCGGAGTCCTGCCGGGCGCGCTGGCGCTGGGCGTGTACACGCTGGGTGTGCTGGGACGCCTGGTCGCCGAGGCGACGGAGGAGCTCGACAGCCGTCCCCGGGACGCGCTGCGGGCGGCCGGCGCCTCCCCGCTGGGTGGCTGGCTCTACGGCGTGCTGCCCGTCCTGAGCGGGCCGGTGCTGGCGCTGGGCCTCTACCGATGGGAGGTCGCGATCCGCGACACCGTGCTCGTCGGGCTGCTCGGCGCCGGGGGGATCGGCGTGCTCCTCTCCGGCGCGATCGCCGCCTTCGACTGGCCCGCCGTCACCACCGTGCTCGCGGCCATCGTGCTGGTGACGCTGGTCGTCGACCTGGTCGGCGAGCGCGCCCGCACCGCCCTCCGCTGATCCTCACCGGCGCGGCGACACGTCGGGGAGCCGGAACGGTCGCCGGTCCCTATGCTGCCTCCCGGCATGCGCCGCCCGGAGCGCACGCAGGGCGCGAGGGAGCGCACACGTCCACCACGATCACCACCCCTGACGCGGGCGGCGGGAGGGCGGCATCGCGGCGCTGATCGCGGTCTTCGCGATCATGATCATCATCCTGGCGGTGCTGGCCCTGATCGTGGTCAACGCGCTCGCCGAGTCGCCGTGGGGCGTCTTCTCGATCGGCCTGACCATCCCCATCGCGCTGTTCATGGGCGTCTACCTCCGCCGGCTCCGGCCGGGCAGAGTGCTCGAGGCGACCGGCATCGGCGTCGCGCTGCTGCTCCTGGCGATCGTGGCCGGCGGCTGGATCCAGGACACCGCCCTCGGCGACTCCCTCACCCTCTCCCGGGAGTTCCTGGTCCTGGCCCTGGGGATCTACGGCCTTCGTCGCCTCGGTGCTCCCGGTCTGGCTGCTGCTCACCCCGCGCGACTACCTGTCGACCTTCATGAAGATCGGCGTGATCGTCCTGCTGGCGATCAGCCTGATCATCGCCCGGCCGGTGCTGCAGGCCGAGGCGGTCACCGACTTCGCCCGCGAGGGCACCGGTCCGGTGTTCGCCGGCTCCCTGTTCCCGTTCGTCTTCATCACCATCGCCTGCGGGGCGCTCTCCGGCTTCCACGCGCTGATCGCCTCCGGGACGACGCCGAAGATGGTGGCCAAGGAGAGCCAGGTCCGCCTCATCGGCTACGGCGGCATGCTGATGGAGTCCTTCGTCGCGATCAGCGCGCTCATCGCCGCGTGCGTCATCGACCAGGGCCTCTACTTCGCGATGAACAGCCCGGCGGGTGCCACCGGGGGGACGGCGGAGTCCGCTGCCACGTGGCTCGACGGCCTGGGCTTCGACACCAGCGCGCAGACCCTGGCCGCGGCGGCGGCCGCGGTCCAGGAGGACACCCTCATCTCCCGCACCGGCGGGGCCCCGACCATCTTCAACTCGACGCTCAACGGGATCCTGCAGTCGGTGTTCGCGCTGACGCTGGTGGTGGCCGTCCACGCCGCCGTCGTCATCGCGAAGGCGATCCGGTCGCACGGTCTGCCCACCACGGAGGAGCCGGCGGTCCCGCCGGAGCTCGTGGAGCCCTCCGGGCTGTTCCCCACCGCCGAGGAGAAGCGCCGGATGGCCGAGCACGATCGCCTGGTCGGTGCGGGGGCCGGTACGCACGGCACCTTCGACGATCGCCCGGACAGGACCCGGCCGTGACCAGCCCGATCGCCGCCCGCGGGGGCGACGCCGTCGTCCGCGCCTGGCGGGGCGTCGTCTGGTACCTGCGCGAGTGGAGCGGTGAGGCCCGCTGGGACCGGCACCTGGCGCACTGCACCGACCACGGGCACACGCCGATGAGCCGGCGCGAGTTCGAGCGGCAGCGCATGGACGAGGTCGAAGCGAACCCGGTGAGCCGCTGCTGTTGAGGAGGTGCGGCGTTCCGCGCCGCGGGGCGGAGACCCCCGGCGCGGGACGCCGACCCGCTCGCCCGGTGCGGGTCAGCAGGGAGCCGTACTCCGGCCGCTGGCCCGGGGGTCTCACGCGGGGGTGCCGCTCGCCCCACCTTCAGGACGCCGGTAGTCGCGGTGGTGGCCCACGATCGTCTGCAGCAGCGTCACCAACTGCTCGCGCTGCGGGGGCGAAAGGGGTTCGAGGAGCTCGGCCTGTGCCGCGAGCGCCCGCTCCTCCAGGCGATCGAGTGCCGCTGCGCCGTCGTCGGTGATCGCGATGGTGTGCCGTCGGCGGTCCTGCGGGTCCTCCCGACGGGTCACCCACGCCTGGGCCTCGAGGCGCTTCAGCACCGCAACCATGTCCCCGAGGTTCATCCCGAGCCTCCGGCCGAGCACGGCCTGGCTGACCGGGCCGTACTCCGCAAGACCTGCCAGCACCGCGAGGTCGGTACGGCTCGTCGAGTTGCCGAAGGCATCGGTCACCAGCCGGCGTGAGTCCACGTACACGTGACCCACCAGCCAGGTGACCAGCGACCACAGCTTGTCCGGCGGTGAAGCTCCCTCCGGCGCATCGCTCGAGTGCATGACACCACCCTAGCAAATCGTTTGCCCCTCAAACGGACTGCTACGGTCCCTCCTGAACGTTTGTTCGTCAAACGGTCCAGGAGGACCGCTGAGGAGGAGCGACTATGCCCCGTATCGCGATCATCGTCGGGAGCACCCGACCCGGACGGCGGGCAGAGTCCGTGGCCCGGTGGGTGCACCGGGTTGCGTCGGGCGGCGACCGGGCGCACGTCGAGGTGGTGGACCTGGCCGAGTACGGACTCCCGATCCTCGACGAGCCGGCGCCCGCGGCCATGGGGACGTACGCCCACGAGCACACCAGACGCTGGGCGGACGCGATCGCGTCCTACGACGGGTACGTCTTCGTCGCGCCGGAATACAACCACTCCCTTCCCGCTGCTCTCAAGAACGCCATCGACTACCTGTACAGCGAATGGGGCGACAAGGCAGCCGGCCTGGTGACCTACGGGCTCCAGGGGGGCGTCCGTGCGGGCGAACACCTGCGCTTGGTCCTCGCCGAGTTGAAGATCGCCGACGTGCGGACACACGTCGCGCTCTCGTTGAGGGACGACTTCCGCTTCGACGATCCCCGGCAGCCGGACACCCTGACACCCCCACGGCACCAGGAGGTGCTCCTGCTGCGCCTCCTCGACGAGGTCGCCGACTGGTCGGAGGCGCTCGCGCAACTCCGCCGCGGTGCTGCGGGTGCGGCACGCAAGCTGGAGGCACGCGCATGAGGTCGGACCAGCCCTCGTTCCCGGACGTGCGCCGCCCCGACAGCGGGATCGTTCTGGTGTCGCCCCGCTACGTCGCGACGGCGGACCGGCAGCGTGCGGCAGCCGCGGAAGCCGTCGCCCCCTACCGCGACAATTCCCCGCCCCCCGGGTTCCTGGCGCTCACGGCGTTCGGCAGCACGGACGGGCAGACACTGCTGACCTACGCGCAGTGGGCCGGCGACGACGACTACCGCCGCTTCGACGGGAGCCACGCCCCGGGTGCAGGCACCGGTCGGGCCCAGCCCATCCGGTTCGTCCCCTATCGCAGCGCCGTGCACGCTCCCGGGTCCGTTCCGGGCCTCGTCGTCGCTCCCACGTTCGACGTCGACGGTCCCGAGCGCCAGCGGACGTCGATCGATGCCCTCGTCGACGGCCCGCTGTCCGAACCGGTCCCCGGGTTGATCGCGAGCCACTTCCACGTCAGCCTGGACGGTTCTCGCGTCCTCAACTGGGCCGAATGGGTGGACGAGCACGCTTACGACGAATTCATGCGAAGCGCGCGTCCGGCCCGGTTCCTGGATGCGATCACGATGCCCGGTGTCCGCGGGATCGGCGGCAAGCGGTACGCACCGCTGGATTGGGTGGGCGCGTGACCAGCGCCCGCCCCGGCGCCCCGGGCCTGGTGCGGGTCAGGCCCAGCGGCTCCGGACCGACAGTGCCGCCAGAGCCGCCGCGCCCGCGGTCGAGGTGCGCAGCACCTCGGGGCCGAGCCGCACCGCCTCGGCGCCGGCCGCCCGGAAGGCGACCACCTCTCCGTCGGTGAGGCCGCCCTCCGGGCCGACGACGACCACCACCGTGCCCGCGGGGGGCACGGGAAGGCCGGCGAGCGGGCGGCGCGCCTGCTCGTGCAGCACCACCGCGAGGTCGGCGTCGGCGAGCAGGCCGCAGACCTCCCGGGTGGTCATCGGCTCGGTCACCTCGGGCAGCCGGGGACGGCGGGACTGCTTGGCCGCCGCCCGCGCCGCCGCGCGCCACTTGGCGACCCCCTTGTCCACCCGGTCGTCCCGCCACCGGGTCACGCAGCGGGAGGCCTGCCAGGGCACGATCCGGTCGACGCCGAGCTCGGTGGCGAGGTCGACCGCCAGCGGCCCGCGGTCGCCCTTCGGCAGCGCCTGGACGAGCACGAACTCGGGGTCCGGCTCGGGCACCTCGAACCGTTCCTGCACCGCGACTCGCAGCCCCTCCGGCCCGGCGGCGACGACGTCCCCCTCGACGACGACCCCCCGGCCGTCGCCGACGTGCACCCGCTCGCCCGGCTGCAGCCGGAGCACCTCGACCGCGTGCCGGCCCTCGGGGCCGGGCACCAGCAGCTCCGCGGTGTCGGCCAGCTCGTCCAGCAGGAACAGCGGTGCGCCGTCGAGCGCCGGGGTCTGCTCGGTCATCAGCGGCCGTTGAATGCGTCGCGGACGCGGGAGAACAGGCCCCCCTGGGCCTCGCGGTGGGAGTCGGCCCGGTCCTCCCCGCGCAGCGCCGCCAGCTCGCGGAGCAGCTTCTCCTGCTCGCCGTCCAGCCTCGTGGGGGTCTGCACCTCCACGTGCACCAGCAGGTTGCCCCGGCCGGTCGCGCGCAGCCGCGGGGCGCCGTGGGCGCGGAGGGTGAGCACGCTGCCGGACTGGGTGCCCGGCCGGATGTCCAGCTCCTCCTCGCCGTCGAGGGTCTTCAGGTTCAGCGTCGTGCCCAGCGCCGCGGAGGTCATCGGCAGGGTGACCCGGCAGTGCAGGTCCTCGCCGTCGCGGGTGAAGACCTCGTGCGGGCGCTCGTGCACCTCGACGTAGAGGTCACCGGCCGGGCCGCCCCCGGGGCCGACCTCGCCCTGCCCGGTGAGCCGGATCCGCATGCCGTCCTCGACGCCGGCCGGCACCTTCACCGAGATGGTGCGGCGGGCGCGGACCCGGCCGTCGCCGGCGCACTTGGGGCACGGCTCGGGGATGACCTGGCCGGTGCCCGAGCACGTGGGGCACGGGCGGCTGGCGACGACCTGGCCGAGGAAGCCGCGCTGCACGCTCTGCACCTCGCCGCGGCCGGAGCAGGTCGCACAGGTGGCGGCGTGGGTCCCCGGCGCGGTGCCCGCGCCGGCGCAGGTGTCGCAGAGGACGGCGGTGTCGACGGTGATCTCCTTGGTGACGCCGAAGACCGTCTCGTCCAGCTCCAGCTCGACCGGGATCAGCGCGTCGCGGCCGGACCGGGTGCGGCTGCGCGGGCCACGGGTGGCCGCGCCGCCGAAGAAGGCGTCCATGATGTCGCCCAGCCCGCCGAAGCCGGCGCCGCCGAAGCCTGCACCAGCACCACCGGCGGCGTCGAACGGGTCGCCGCCGAGGTCGACGATCCGGCGCTTCTCCGGGTCGGTCAGCGCCTCGTACGCGCGGCTGACCTCCTGGAAGCGGTCCTTGGCGGCCGGGTCGGGGTTGACGTCGGGGTGCAGGTCACGGGCCAGCCGGCGGTAGGCCTTCTTGATGTCGCTGTCCGTGGCCCCCTGGGCCAGGCCCAGCACGCCGTAGTAGTCGGTTGCCATCGAAGTTCTCGTCCTCAGCTCTCGGCCAGCAGGTGGCCGACGTAGCGGGCCACGGCACGGACCGCGGCCATGTTCCCTGGGTAGTCCATCCGGGTCGGGCCGACGACGCCGAGGCCACCGAGCGACCGGTCGGCCGAGCCGTACCCGACGGTGACCAGCGACGCGCCCGACAGGGCCTCGTGGGCGTTCTCCTCGCCGATCCGCACCAGCACGGTGCTCGCGTCGACCTCGCCCATGAGGCGGAGGACGACGACCTGCTCCTCCAGCGCCTCGAGCAGCGGCTGCATCGTGCCGGGGAAGTCCATCGCGCTGCCGCGGGCGAGGTTCGCCGTCCCGCCGACGACCAGCCGGTCCTCGCTGGGCTCGACGAGGGTCTCCACCAGCGTCGCGCTGACCGCGGCGACCAGGCCGCGCAGGTGCACCGGCGCGGTCTCCAGCAGACCGGGCACCTTGTCCCCCGCCTCGCCGAGCTTCACCCCGGCGAACGCGGAGTTCAGCAGCGTCCGCAGCTCCGGGACCGCACCGGCGTCGACGTCGGCCGGGCAGTCGACGACCCGCTGCTCCACCCGCCCGGTGTCGGTGATGAGCACCAGCAGCAGCCGGCCGGCCGCGACCTGCACGACCTCGAGGTGCCGCACGGCGCTGCGGGAGAGCGTCGGGTACTGCACGACGGCGACCTGCCGGGTCAGCTGAGCCAGCAGCCGGACGGTGCGGCCCAGCACGTCGTGCAGGTCGACCGCGCCGTCGAGGAAGCGCTCGATCGCCCGGCGCTCGGCGGCCGACAGCGGCTTGACCGCCGAGAGCCGATCGACGAACAGCCGGTACCCCTTGTCGGTGGGCACCCGGCCGGCGCTGGTGTGCGGCTGGGTGATGTAGCCCTGCTCCTCCAGCACCGCCATGTCGTTGCGGATGGTGGCCGGGGAGACGCCCAGGTCGTGCCGTTCGGCGAGGGCCTTGCTGCCGACCGGGTCGTTGGTCGAGACGAAGTCCTGGACGATGGCCCGGAGCACCTCCAGGCGGCGTTCGTCGTGCGCCACGGTGACACCTCCCCGTACCGGTCGACGCGCCGTGCGGTGCCGGCCGGGAGGTCGACCTCCCGCGGCCGGCCGGCCGGTCCGGGGGCTGCCCGGGCCGGCTCGCGCACGACCACTGGCACTCGCACGAACAGAGTGCCAGGCCAGCATACGCGACCGACGGCGCCGTCCCCCTGGCTCGCGGACGCGGCGGCGAGCCTCCCGGCGGGGCCGCCGGGAGCGGCCGACGGCGGCTCTCCCGGGCGGTTAGGGTTGTCCCCGTCGGCGCCCCGGGACGGGGCTGAGAGCGGAGGTCGGTCCCCTGATCTTCAAAGGCGTGCGCAACGGGCGCCCCTATCCCGACCACGGGTTGTCCACCCGCGACTGGGCGATGATCCCGCCCCGCCAGGTCCGCCTGGACACCTTGACCACGACGAAGCGGGAGCTCGCGCTCGACGCGCTCCTGGCCGACGACTCGACCTTCTACGGCGACCTCTTCCCGCACGCGGTGCAGTGGCACGGCGAGATGTACCTCGAGGACGGCCTGCACCGCGCGCTGCGGGCGGCCCTGCAGCAGCGCACCGTCATCCACGTGCGGGTGCTCGACCTCGACGCCCTTCCCCCGGTGCAGCCACCGGAGGAGCCGGCGACGGCGTCGATCCCGGCCCAGCCGCCGGTGCCCGGCACGCGCACCGGCTAGAGCCAGCCCTTCTCCTCGGCGACCCGCGCGGCCTCGACGCGGGTGCGCGCCCCGGTCTTGCCGATGGCCGAGGAGAGGTAGTTGCGCACCGTCCCCTCCGACAGGAACAGCCGCCCGGCGATGTCGGCGACGGTCGCCCCGTCGGCGGCGGCCCGGAGCACGTCGGCCTCCCGGGTGGACAGCGGCGTAGCGCCGATGGCCAGGGCGGCGGCGGCCAGGTCGCGGTCGATGACCCGCTCGCCGGCCATGACCGCGCGGATCCCCGCCGCCAGCTCGGCGACCGGCGCGTCCTTGACCAGGAAGCCCGCGGCGCCGACCTCCATGGCGCGGCGCAGGAAGCCGGGCCGGCCGAAGGTGGTGAGGATGACCGCCCGGCAGGTGGGCAGCACCGTGGCGAGCTCGCGCGCCGCGGTCAGCCCGTCGGCGCCGGGCATCTCGATGTCGAGCAGGGCGATGTCCGGCCGGTGCTCGGCGGCGGCCGCGGCCACGGCGTCGCCCCGGCCGACCTCGGCCACCACCTCGATGTCCTCCTCCAGCTCCAGCAGCGCGCGCAGCGCCCCGCGCACCATCGACTGGTCCTCGGCCAGCAGCACCCGGATCACGGCGCCGCCACGTCCGCGGCCGGCACGCACCCGGCGGCCACCGCGCCGGTCAGGGGGACGGCGACGGCCAGCCGGAACCCGCCACCCGGGTTCGGGCCGTGCGCCAGCCGGCCGCCCACCGCGGCGACCCGCTCGGCGAGCCCGCTGAGGCCGGCCCCCGCGGCGGCGTCGCCACCCCGCCCGTCGTCGGAGACGGTGAGCTCGACGGCGTCCTCCGCCGCGGCGAACGCCACGGTGACCGACCGGGCGCCGCTGTGCCGGAGGACGTTCGTGGTGGCCTCCCGCAGCACCCAGCCGAGCACCGCGTCGACCGGCCCGGGCAGCGGCGGAGCCGGCGGTGGCGCCTTCAGCGCTATGCCGGCCGCGCGCAGCGCCGAGCGCGCCTCCACGAGCGACTGGGCCAGGCTGACCTGGCGGTAGCCGCTGACCGCGTCGCGCACCTCCGCCAGCGCCCGGCGCGCGGCGGACTCCACGTCGGCCATCTCCTGCCGCGCCCGCGCCGGGTCCCGCTCGGCCAGCCGCCCGGCCAGCTCGCTCTTCAGCGCGATCAGCGACAGGCTGTGGCCGAGCAGGTCGTGCAGGTCGCGGGCGAACCGCATCCGCTCCTCGGCCACGGCGTTGCGGGCCAGCTCCTCGCGGGCCACCACCAGCTCGGCGTTCACCGAGACCAGCTGCCGCATCCCGCGCAACGCGAACGCGGTGAGCACGCACATCACCGGGAGGATGAAGACGTCGCCGAGCACGCCGTGGGTGGCCAGCACCGCGGCGCACACACCGGCCGCGCCCAGGACCGCCGGCCACACCCACCGCTGGGGCAGGCCCACGGAGGCCGCCGCCGAGATGTAGATCATCAGCCCGGCCCACGCGGGACCCAGCCACACGGCCAGCCCCACGCCGAGCACGGCGACGACTGCCAGCGGCGCGCGCGGCCAGTCGCGGCGCTCGCCGAAGGCGTCCCCGAAGATGCCGAGGTAGACGACGGTGAAGGCGATCAGCCCCCCGGCCGCCGCCACCTGGACCAGCAGCGGCCGGGACGTGCTCACCAGGTCGGCGATCGGGAAGACCTGGAACAGCAGCCAGGGCACGGCCCAGCCCAGCCGCTGCCACCGGTTCCGGGGATCCACGAGCGGCACCGTAACCGCGCTCAGCCCGCGACCGCGTACAGCGGCCTGCGGCGCGCCACCAGGACGGCGAGGGCGCCGAAGGCGGCGGTGTACGCGGCGATCGCCAGCACGCCGGCCGGTCCCGGGAACCCGTCGAACACCACGCCGCGCCCGAGCTCGGCGTACCAGTACGAGGGCAGCGCGTACGCCAGGCCGCGCATCGCCCCGGGCAGCATCTCCACCGGCCACCACAGCCCGCCCAGCGCCGCGAGCACGACCCCGAGGATGCCGATGGCCCCGCCGGCCGCCTTCTCGTCGAGCGAGAGCCCCACCAGGATCCCGAGCGCGACGAAGGCCGCCGAGCCGGCCCACAGCACCGCGATCAGGGTGACCCAGGTGGCCACCCCGAGCTCGACGCCGTTGATCAGCCGGCCGACCAGCGCGACCACCAGGATGCTGGGCAGCGTCAGCAGCACCCCGACGGCGACGTCGACGGCGAAGACCTGGGTCTGCGGCACGGGGGTGACCCGCAGCTGCCGGAGCCATCCCGACGCGCGGTCGAAGGAGATCCGGATGGTGGCGCCCAGGGCGGCGCCGATGGCCCCGTAGGCCATCATCGAGACCATGATCGACGCCGAGACCTCCTGACGCTCGGCGGCGACGGACATCTGCCCGCCGATGATCTTCGTGAGGAAGATCGTGAACAGCGCGGGCAGCAGCACGGTGAAGAAGACGAACTGCTTGTTCCGCGCCACGCGGCGCAGCTGGAAGGCGAACAGCGGGTTCATCGGGGCGCTCCGATCGAGGTCTGCCGACGGGCGGCGATGAGAGAGATGACGGCGTCCTCGAGGGTCGCGCCGCGCACCTCGAGGTCGGGCAGGCCGCCGTCGGCCAGCAGCGCCCGGAGGGTCGTGTCGGCGTCGGCGGTGGCCAGGGTGACGGTGCTGCCCTGGCGGGTGACGGCGGTGACGGCCGGCACGTCGTCCAGCCGGCGCTCCGGACCGGCGGTGAAGGAGATGGTCCGCCCGCCCACGCCGGCCTTGACCTCGGCGGTGGTGCCGTCGGCGACCACCCGCCCCCCGGCCACCACGACCACCCGGTCGGCGACGGCGTCGGCCTCGTCGAGGTGGTGGGTGGCGAAGACGACGGTGTGCCCGCGCGCGGCGAGGCCGCGCATCGTCGTCCAGAAGGCGCGGCGGCCTTCGACGTCCATGGCGGAGGTCGGCTCGTCGAGCAGCAGCAGCGGTGGCGCACCCACCAGGGCCAGCGCCAGCAGCACCCGCTGCCGCTGACCGCCGGACAGCGCGTCCACGGGGCGGCCGAGCAGGCCGTCGATGCCCGCGGTGGCGACGAGGTCCTCCAGGGGCCAGGCGGTCGTCTGCCCGGCCCGGTCGAAGCTGCGCCGGACCAGGTCGATCACCTCGCCGACCCGGGCCTCGGTCGGCAGGCCGCCGTGCTGCAGCATCGCGCCGACGCTGCCGGCGCGCACCGCGTCCTGCGGCTTCCGGCCGAGCACCTCGACCTCGCCGGCGGTGGGGTTGAGCAGCCCGAGGACGGCGTTGACCGTGGTTGACTTGCCCGCTCCGTTGGGCCCGAGGAGGGCCACGGTCTGGCCCCGCGGGATGGTCAGGGACAGGTCGTCGACGGCGACCGCGTCGCCGTAGCGGACGGTGAGCCCGCGGATGTCGAGGGCGGGGGCGGGAGGCATGGCCCGAGCCTGCCGCCCCCGTGCCCCGGGCCGGTAGTGGCGGACGTCGCCGGTCCCGTCTGACATCCGTCAGACGGGACCGGTGGAGGAAGCGGTCAGGCGGCCGCGGTGCAGGCCACGCAGGTGCGCGCGAACGGGCGCAGCTCGAGCCGCTCCTCGGGGATGAGGGCGTCGCAGCCGGTGCAGCGGCCGTAGGTGCCCTCGTCGAGGCGGCTCAGCGCGGCGTCGATCTCCTCGACGGTGCGCTGCAGGTCGGCGCTGCGGCGCTGGGCCACCGGGTCGGGCACCGAGGTGGCGCACTCGGCGATGGCCTCCTCGCGCTGGTGGACGCAGTCGGCCCGCTGGGTCTGCAGCAGGGTGCGGAAGCGGTCCGCCGTGCTGGCGGACATGGAGTCGAGGCTGGCGGACATGCGGATCTCCTTCTGGCGACGCGGACGTGCGCGGTCACCGGTCGGTGGCGCGGGAGGTCGGGAGGACCCGGCTGGCTGGATCGCCGGAGTCAGAGGGCCGGCGCGGCGGCTGGCGGTACGGGGGTCCGGGGACCCGGCGGAGATTCCTCGCCGGGGCGCACTCCTGGTGCGGGCACCGCGGACCACCCCCTCGTACGAAGCCGGCGCCGTTGCCGGAACGGGGACCATAGCCCAGATCCGGCGCCGCGATCTCGCCCGTCCGGGTGAGATCGGAGTGTCGGGTCCGCTCTCAGTCGGTCAGGTCGCGGACCACCGCGTCGGCCAGCAGCCGGCCCCGGTCGGTCAGCACGGCCCGGCCGTCGGCGTGCGCGGCCGGGTCGAGCAGGCCGCCGCGCACGGCGTCCGCGGCCCGGGCCCGGCCGGTGCCGGTCAGGGCCGTGAGCGGCAGCCCGTCGCGCAGCCGGAGGCCGAGCATGACCGCCTCCAGGGCGCGGTCGGCCTCGTCGAGCAGCTCGGCGTCCTGGGCCGGGCTCTGGTCCCGGGCCAGCCGGTCGGCGTAGGCGGCCGGGTGCTTGACGTTCCACCAGCGGAGCCCGCCGACGTGGCTGTGCGCGCCCGGCCCGACGCCCCACCAGTTGGCGTTGGCCCAGTACAGCTCGTTGTGCCGGCAGCGGGCGGCGTCGGAGGTGGCCCAGTTGGACACCTCGTACCACTCGAAGCCCGCACTGCCCAGGGTCGCGTCGGCCTGCTCGTAGCGGTCCGCCAGCACGTCGTCGTCGGGCATCGGCAGCTCGCCGCGGCGGACGCGGCGGGCCAGCTTGGTGCCCTCCTCGACGATCAGCGCGTAGGCGCTGACGTGGTCGACGGGCGAGGCGAGCACGGCGTCGAGCGAGGCGGCCCAGTCGGCGTCGGTCTCCCCCGGCGTGCCGTAGATCAGGTCCAGGTTGACGTGGTCGAACCCGGCCGCGCGCGCCTCGTGCGCGGCCTCGACGGCGCGGCCGGGCGTGTGCCGCCGGTCCAGCGCGGCCAGCACGTGCGGCGCGGCGGACTGCATGCCGAGGCTGACCCGGGTGAAGCCGGCCTCGCGCAGCGTGGCCAGCGAGGCCGGCGAGACGGTCTCCGGGTTGGCCTCGGTGGTCACCTCGACGTCGTCGGCCACCGGGAACAGCTCCCGGGCCGCCGACAGGACCGCGGCGAGGTCGTCGGCGGGCAGCAGCGTCGGCGTGCCGCCGCCGACGAAGACGGTGGAGACCGTCGGCAGCTCCGGGCCGAGGGTGCGGACGGCCCGCTGCAGCTCCGCGATCGCCGTGCCCGCGTACTCGCTGCGGTTGGCGCCGGGGCCCAGCTCGTCGGAGGTGTAGGTGTTGAAGTCGCAGTAGCCGCAGCGGGTCGCGCAGAACGGGACGTGCACGTAGAGCCCGAACGGCGTGGTGGCCAGCCCTTCGCGGGCGCTGTCGGGCAGCGGGTCGGGGCCGGGCGCGCCGGGCGGCAGGCCGGCGTCGGTCAGCAGGGGCAGGACGGTGTTCATCTGCTCCCAGTGTGCCGCGTGGCCGCTCCCGCCAGGCGGGAAGGCATTGTCATGCACGCCACTCGGCCGATTCGATGACGCATGGCCATCGACCCCTCCGTGATCGCCGCAGCGGTCGGTGCAGGCATCGGCGCGGCCATACCGGCGGTGTACGGCCCCTGGAAGACCCGCCACGACGCCCGGGTGCAGCGCAACGAGGACCTGCGCCGGCGGCGCATGGAGGTGTACATGGCCTTCTGCGGAGCCGCGCTGGACTACCGCCGGGCGGTGCTGAACCAGTGGTACGTGCGCGCACGGCTGGGCGGGAAAGACGCGGCCGCCCAGGCCGAACCGGCCGTCGGCGAGGACGTGCGCGCCACGCGGGCCGCCGCGTGGAGCCGCTACTACGAGGTCTTCATGCTGAGCAGCGGCCCGGTCAGCGCCGCAGCCGACGCAGCCCTCCAGAGCGCGGCCGCGATCAGTGGTGCCACGCCGGCGCGCCGCAAGGAGCTCAGCGACCAGGTCCATCGGGAGATCAAGAGCTTCGCGGAGCTCGCGGCGACGTCAGTCCGCACGCGCTAGCCGCGCCTCCGGTGCGGTCGCCGGGCTAGCTGGCACGCCAGGCCCGAGCGACGCCGGCCGCCCGCGACCGGCAGGATGCCGGGCGTGACCTCCGACCGAGTGCTGCAGGTGTCCGTCTCCCGCGGCGTCGCCACGCTGACCCTCGACTCCCCCGCCAACCGCAACGCACTGTCCCGGGCGATGCGCGCGGAGCTGCGCGCGGCCCTGACCGACGCGCTGGCCGACGACGCGGTGCGCGTGGTGGTGCTCGACCACACCGGCCGGGTGTTCTGCTCCGGGATGGACCTGTCCGAGGCCACCGGCGGGTCGTCGGAGGACCAGGGCGTGCGGGAGTTCCCCGAGCTGCTCTCCCTCGTCTGGTCCGCCCCCAAGCCCGTCGTCGCCGTCGTCCGCGGTCCGGCGCGCGCCGGTGGCGTCGGGCTGCTGGCCGCCTGCGACGTCGTCGTGGCCGCCTCGTCGGCCACGTTCGCGTTCTCCGAGGTGCGGCTCGGGCTCGTCCCGGCGGTCATCTCCGCCGTCGTCCTGCCGCGCATGACCACGCACGTGGCGCACCGGCTGATGCTCACCGGCGAGGTCTTCGACGCCGCCACCGCGGCCGCCGGCGGACTCGTGGACCTCGTCGCCCCGGACGACGGCGTCGACGAGGTGCTCACCACCCAGCTCACCGCGCTGGCCGCGGGCGCCCCCGCCGCGCTGGCCGAGACCAAGCGGCTGCTGCGGGCCCGCCAGCCCGAGCTCGCGTTCGACGACCTGCTCGACCTCTCCGCGCGGTTCTTCGCCGGCGACGAGGGCCAGGAGGGCATCGCCGCCTTCCGCGAGAAGCGCCCCGCCCGCTGGGTCCCCCCGGCCGGCTGAGGGCCCAGCCGCTGACCTGTTCCGCGGGAATTCGGACTCTGCCCACCGCCGTGGGCAGAGTCCGACTTCCCGGGAATCTCTTCCTGGTCCCGGCGCAGTCGGTCTCTGCTTCCTCCCGGGAGCAGAGACCGAAACGACGCGAGCCCGCACTCGATCTCTGCTCCGCATGGGAAGCAGAGACCGACCTGCGGCCGGACACCTATCCGAGGCGGCGGGTGTTGTCCGGCAACCGCGTGGTGACGCCGCGGGCGTCCAGCCACTCCATCAGCGGGACGGCGACCCGGCGGCTGGTCCCCCACGCCTGGCGCGCCTGGCTCAGGGTGAACGGCTGCGGGAGATCCACCAGCCGGGCACGGGCGACGGCGTCGATGCCTGGGGCGAGGTAGACCCCCTCCCCCACGCGGACCAGCTGCCCGCTGCGGGCGGCGGCGGCGAGCTCCCGGGCGCCCAGCCCGGCGGCCACCAGCTCCGGCGCCTCAGGGGCGGCGAAGGGGTCGGCCGCCAGGCGCGCGCGGATCGCGTCCACCGCCCGCTGCACCGCCGGCGGCAGGTCGGCCGCGCCGTCGACGACCCGCCCCTCGCGCAGCGCCAGCGGCGCCCGCACGAGCGCGGGCACCAGGTCGGCGTCGGGCAGGTCGAGGGCGCGGCGCACCACCTCGGCCGGCGGTCCCGGCTCCAGCGGGCGGAGACGCCGGTAGCGGCCGACCACGTCGGGCACCCGCCCGGCCAGCTCGTCGGCCAGCCCGGCGGTGAGCAGCCACGGCCCGTGCACGGTGGCTTCGGCGGGCACCGGCCATCCCATGGCCGCGAAGTCCGCGGCCCGCACGATGCGCCGGCGGGCCAGGTCGGCGGCCGCGCCGTCGGCTCCACCCGGCTGGGCGGCGAGGTCGGCGGCCCGCTGCCGGGCGGCGCCGCGGCGGTGCAGCTCGGGCGGGTCGACGTCGCGCACGTCGGCGCCGAGCACCCGCCGGGCGCCGGGGTCGCGCAGCAGCAGCCGGTCCCCGACACGCAGCGGCAGCGGGCGGTCCAGCCGCAGCCGCACCGCCGCGCCGTCGAGCGGGCGCAGCCGGGCACCGACCGTCGCCGAGCCCACGTGCACCACCGGCTCGGCGGGCAGCCGGTCCACGGGGTCCCCGGTCAGGGTCACGTCGACGACCTCGGTGCGGCGGAACGCCGACGGCGTGAGCAGGGCGTCGCCGCGGGAGATCTCCTCCACCGCGATGCCGCGGAGGTTCAGCGCGACCCGGGCGGTCGCCGCCGCCCGGTCGACCGCCGCGCCGAGCGACTGCACGCCCCGCACGGTCACCTCCCGGTCGCCGAGCAGGAACCGGTCGCCGGCCGCGACGGTGCCGGCGGCGAGCGTGCCGGTGACCACGGTGCCCGCGCCGCGGATGGTGAACGCCCGATCGATCCACAGCCGGACCGCGGCCGCCGGGTCCGGCGCGGGCAGGCCGCCCAGCAGCGCCTCCAGCGCCGTGGTCAGCTCCGGCAGCCCGGCGCCGGTCACCGCGCTCACCGCGACGCCGGGCACCTGGCCCATGGAGGTGGCGGCGAGCCGCTCCCGCACGTCGGCCAGCACGGGCACCGGGTCGGCGAGGTCGGCCTTGGTCACCGCGAGCAGCGCGTGCCGCACGCCGAGGGCGTCGAGGACGGCGACGTGCTCGGCGGTCTGCGCCGACCAGCCGTCGTCGGCCGCGACCACCACCAGCGCGGCCGGGACCGATCCGACCCCGGCCAGCATGTTGCCCACGAACCGCTCGTGGCCGGGGACGTCGACCACGGCCAGCCGGCGGCCCGAGGGCAGCGTCGTCCAGGCGAAGCCCAGGTCGATGGTGAGCCCGCGGCGGCGCTCCTCCGCCCAGCGGTCGGGCTCCATGCCGGTGAGCGCGCGCACCAGGGCCGACTTGCCGTGGTCGACGTGGCCGGCGGTGGCGATGACGTCCATCCCGGCAGTGCTCACGTCCACCGGCGGGCCACCTCCAGGACCGCCGTCACCAGGGCGTCGTCGGCGGCCGGCGGGACGCTGCGCAGGTTCAGCAGCGTCCGGCCGTCCTCGACGTACCCGACGACGGGGTGCCGGCCGCGCCGCAGCGGCTCGGCGAAGGACGCCGCGAGCGCGACCGCGGCGCCGGGCAGCGGGTGCTCGGGGGCTCCTCCCCCGCCGACCCGGGAGTCGGCGTCCACCGCGACCGCCTCGACCCCGGCGTCGCCCAGCCGGCCGGCCAGCGCACGGGCGCGGGCGCGGAGCCCGTCCACGTCGGCCGCGAGCAGCTCCCGCACCGGCGGGACGGGGCCGCGCAACGTCGCCTCCAGCGCCGCGAGGGTGGTCTTGTCCACCCGCAGCGCCCGGTAGAGGGGATGCCGGCGCAACCGCTGCACCAGCTCCGCCCGGCCGAGCACCAGCCCGGCCTGCGGGCCGCCCAGCAGCTTGTCGCCGCTGGCCAGCACCAGGTCCGCGCCGGCGGCCAGGGTGGTCTGCAGATCCGGCTCGTCGGGCAGCAGCGGGGAGGGGCGCAACAGCCCGGAGCCGACGTCGGCGACCAGCGGGATCCCGTCGAGGGCGCCGGCCAGCTCGGCCACCTCGACCACCCGGGTGAAGCCGCGCACGACGAAGTTCGACGGGTGCACCTTGAGCACCGCGCCGGTGTCCGGGCCGAGGGCGTCGCGGTAGTCGGCCAGCGTGACCCGGTTGGTGGTGCCGACCTCGCGCAGCCGGGCGCCGGTGGTCTGCAGCAGCTCGGGGATGCGGAAGCCGTCGCCGATCTCCACCAGCTCGCCGCGGGCCAGCACCAGCTCCCGCCCCTGGCCCAGCGCCGTCGCGACCAGCGCCAGCGCCGCGGCGCAGTTGTTCACCACGAGCGCGGCCTCCGCGGCCGGGACCGCCTCCAGCAGCGCCGCGATCGCCGCCTCGCCCCGTGGTCCGCGCCGGCCGGTGCCCAGGTCCAGCTCCACGTCGGTGGTCCCGCTGGCCGCGACCACCGCCGCCACCGCCGCGGGCGAGAGCGGCGCGCGGCCGAGGTTGGTGTGCACCAGCACGCCGGTGGCGTTCAGCACCGGGCGCAGGCTCGCCGCCGTCGCCGGTAGCTCGTCGACCACGGCGTCGACGGCCGAGGCCGGCGGCACCTCGCCGTCCCGCACCCGCTGCTGCACCCGGCCGATGGCGGCCTTCACCAGGTCGCGGCCCAGCCGGTCACCGGCCGCGGCCAGCCGCGGGTCGGCGAGCAGGGTGTCGGTGCGCGGCACCTGCCGGCGGGGGTCGGTGCCGTGCGGGTCGTCGGTCATCGCCCCGCAGCGTATGTGCGGGGGAAGCTGGCGGAGGCGGACGGGAATCGAACCCGCCTGACCGAGGTACTCGGCCACGTCGGCTTTAGAGGCCGCGGGGGCCACCAGACACCCTGACGCCTCCACCCGGCAGCCTACGTGCCGGGCCGGCGGCCGAACTGTCAGAGCCTCCTGCCAGCATCCGCGGCGTGAAGCGCACCGAGTCCCGTGCCGCCGGAACGCTGCCGCCCGTCGTCCTCACCCCGGAGGAGGCGGCGGCGGTGGCGTCCGCCCTCGCCGCCCGCCCCGACGGTCCCTACGCCGACGCCGGGGGCACCGCGCTGCGCAAGGTGGTGGCGGCGCTGGAGCCCGACCGGTCCCGGCGCGCGCAGCTCCTGGCGGCGGTGGCGCGGCATCCGGCCGGTCGGGCGCGGCGCCCGACCGGCGGCGAGGTGCCCCGGCCCCGGCTGGTCGTGCTCCCCGGTGGCAGCGCCTAGATTCGGGGCGTGACGACCGCTCCCGCGAGGATCCGGCTGACCCAGTACGCCCACGGCGGGGGCTGCGCCTGCAAGATCCCGCCCGGCGAGCTGGAGGCCGTCGTCGCCGGGCTGACCGCCCGGGGCCCGGTCGACCCGGCGGCCGAGCTGGTGGTCGGCCTGGACGACGGGGACGACGCCGCCGTCGTGCGGATTGCCGGCGGCCAGGGACTGGTGCTCACCACCGACTTCTTCACCCCGGTGGTCGACGACGCGTACACGTTCGGCCGGATCGCCGCGGCGAACGCGCTCTCCGACGTCTACGCCATGGGTGGCACCCCGGTCGTGGCGGTGAACCTGCTCGGCTGGCCGCGCGACGTGCTGCCCGCCGAGCTTGCCGCCGAGGTGCTGCGCGGCGGGCTCGAGATGGCCCACGAGGCCGGGTGCCACGTGGGCGGCGGCCACTCGATCGACGACCCCGAGCCCAAGTACGGGATGGCGGTGACCGGGGTGGTCGACGTCGACCGGATCATCACCAACTCCGGCGCGGTCGCCGGCACCCCGCTGACCCTCACCAAGCCGCTCGGCGTGGGCGTGCTCAACAGCCGGATGAAGGCCACCGGCGAGGTGTCGGAGGAGGCGGTCGCCGCGATGACGACGCTGAACCGGGATGCCGGGCAGGCCGCGGTCGCGGCCGGCATCCGCGCCGGCACGGACGTCACCGGCTTCGGCCTGCTCGGGCACCTCTACAAGATGGCGCGGGCCAGCGGGGTGACCGCCGTCGTGGACGCCGCCGCCGTCCCCTACCTGGCGGGCGCCCGGGCGGCGCTGGCCGACGGCTTCGTCTCCGGCGGCACCCGGCGCAACCTCGACTGGGTGCGCCCGCACACCGACCTCACGGCCGTGACCGAGGACGAGGCGCTCCTGCTGGCCGACGCGCAGACCTCCGGCGGGTTGCTCCTCGGCGGGGAGATCCCCGGCTCGCCGGTCATCGGGGAGTTCGTGCCACGGCAGGAGCACGTGGTCGTCGTCCGCTGACCGCCCGGCCCCTCGGACCCGGCAGCCGACCCGCGGAGCGGCCAGCCCGGCGTGTCCTCGGCGACACGCTCGAGCCCCCCACCTGCCGGGTGCGAGGCCGCCCCTCGGTCCACCGTCCGGTGGGAACCTCTCGCCCCGGGCGGCGACCGCGCCGCTCCGCGAGCGGCGAGGAGCGGACATGCGAGGCAGGCGGACCGGAGCAGCGCTGGCGGTCGCCGCGGCGACCGTGATGGTGACGGGTGCGGGAACCGCCGCCGCGGGTCCGCCCGGCGACCACCGGCCCACCCGCGTCGTCGAGGATGCGGCCATCGGCTCGTTCTCCACCCCGAGCGGCGACGTCACGGTCTTCCTCAGCCTCTTCGACCCGCCGGGCGACGAGGAGATCGGTGGCGTGGAGATCTTCGGGACGACGCCCTCCGGCGATTCCTACGAGTGCTTCGAGGGCCCGCAGATCAGCGCCGACCTCGACGGCCTCAGGGGCGCCTGGAGCGAGGGCAGCACGACCCTGGCCTGCGGCGGACCGGATCTGCCCCAAGGAGTCGTCGCCGAGGTGGGAGTCGACGTGAGGTGGGAGCCGTACGGCCGAGTCGAGACCTCGATCGTGACCCTGCCCGACCCGCCGTGCGTCTCGCGGACCCGCCTGCGCGCGGCCGAGATCTCCGGGCTGGTCACCGTCAGCATCCCGGCGCTCGGTGTCACCGCGTCCGTCACCGAGGGCTTCGGTGACGTCCGGATGATCACCAGCATCTGCCGACCGCTGCCCCGCTGACCTGGACGCCGGCGCGGCCGTGCCCAGCGGGCATCCGGGCCGCGCCGGTCATCGGCACGGTCGTGCAACGGCAGGAGCACGTCGACGTCCGTCGACCGCCCCGGCCGCACCGCGCAGCGCCAGCACGACCCCCACGGCGCAGACGAGAACCCCGGGCAGCGCCGTCGGCCCGGGGGCCTGGCCGAACATGGCCCAGGCCCACGCCGCGGTGGCAGGGGGCGTCAGGTAGAGCAGGGTGCTCGCCGTGGTCGCTCCCGACCGGCGCACCACGAGGAGGTAGCTCCCGTAGCCGCCCACGGTGGCCAGGACGACCAGCCAGGCCATCGCGGCCCAGAACCCGGGGTCCGCCGGCGGCACGAACTCGTCCCGGGCGGCGGCGACCGCACCGAAGACCAGCGCCGCCACGGCCGACTGGAGGGCGAGGGAGACGACCAGCGACTCCGCCGGGCCCCACCGCCGCTCCAGCAGCGTGCCCCCCGCGAGGCCGACGACGGCCGCGACCGGCAGCAGGAAGGCGACGGGCGCCGCTCCGCCGCCGGTGATATCACCCGCGACCACGAGCGCGACTCCCCCGGCCCCGATGAGGAGTCCGACCCGCTGGCGCCGGGTGACGGCCTCGCCCAGGAAGGGGCCCGCGAGAGCGGCGACGAGCAGTGGCTGGAGCGCCGCGATGAGCGCCGAGGTGCCGGCGGAGACCCCTGCCCCGGCGGCGGCGAAGACCCCGCCCAGGTACACCACCTGGACCAGCAACCCCAGTACCGCCTGGCGCAGCAGGGAGCCGGGCCGCACGCGTTCGCTCCGGAGCAGCGCCCAGCCGCCGATCAGCCCGGCGGCCAGCAGGGTGCGCCACGCCAGCACGGTGGTGACCGGCGCGTCCTGGGTCGCGAACTCCGCCCCCACGAAGCCCGACGACCAGCAGACGACGAGCACGGCGGCGGCAGCGGCGGCAGGGCGGCGAGGGCTCACCGAGCCGACGTAACCATACCGGTCGGTATACTCGCAGTGGAGCCGACCGGAAACGTGGAGGACGCATGACCGACGTCGCCGATCCCCCGCTCACGCCCGCCGCGGAGCGGCTGCTCGCCGCGGCCTCGACGCTCTTCTACGCCCACGGCATCCGGGCGGTCGGCGTCGACGCCATCGCCGAGGCGGCGGGCACCACCAAGAAGACGCTCTACGACCGCTTCGGCTCCAAGGACGCCCTGGTCGCCCTGTACCTCGAGCGCCGGGCACGGCACTGGCAGCGCTTCCTCGAGGAGGAGATCGCGACCCACGCTCCGGGCGGGGAGCGGGTGCTCGCCGTCTTCGACGCCGCCCGGCGCTGGCAGGACGGCCAGGCCCGCGGCTGCGCCTTCGTGAACGCCTACGCCGAGGTGGGCGGCACCGACCACCCGGCGCTCCCGGTGATCCGTGCGGAGAAGGAGTGGATGCGCACCCGGCTCACCCAGCTGGTCGCCGACGCCGGCATCCCGCACCCGGAATCGGTCGGGGCGACGGTGCACCTGCTCTACGAGGGCGCGCTGGTCGCCACCACGGCGGGCGACGACCCCGAGGCCCTGACCACGGCACGGAAGGCAGCGGCCGGCCTGGTCGGTTAGGTTCGCGGGCATGCTGGCTGCCTTCGTCTCCACCCCCGCCCCGAAGGACCCGCTCTCCGTGCTGGAGGTGGGCGACCGGCCCGAGCCGGAGGCTCCCGAGGGCTGGACGACCATCCAGGTCAAGGCGGTCTCGCTCAACCACCACGACTTGTTCAGCCTCCAGGGCATCGGGCTGCCGGCCGAGCGGATGCCGATGATCCTGGGCACCGACGCCGCCGGCATCGACCAGGACGGCAACGAGGTCGTGGTGCACGGAGTGCTGAGCAGCCCCGACTGGATGGGCGACGAGACGCTCGACCCGAAGCGCTCGCTGCTGTCCGAGGTGCACCAGGGGTCGATGGCGGAGAAGGTCGCCGTCCCGAAGCGGAACCTGCTGCCCAAGCCCGCCGAGCTCTCCTTCGCCGAGGCCGCCTGCCTGCCCACCGCGTGGCTGACCGCCTACCGGATGCTCTTCGTGAAGTCGGGCCTGCGCCCGGGCCAGACCGTCCTCGTCCAGGGGGCCAGCGGCGGGGTCGCGACGGCGCTGATCGTGCTCGGCCGCGCCGCCGGCTACCGGATGTGGGTGACCGGGCGGAGCGAGGAGAAGCGGGCCGCCGCGCTCGCACTCGGCGCCGACCAGGCGTTCGAGACCGGCGCCCGGCTGCCCGAGCGGGTGGACGGCGTCATGGAGACCGTCGGCGAGGCCACCTGGGGCCACAGCATCAAGTCGCTCAAGCCCGGCGGGGTGCTCGTCACCTCCGGGGCCACGACGGGCTTCAACCCGGGCGCGGAGCTGAACCGGGTCTTCTTCACCCAGCTGTCGGTCATCGGCTCGACCATGGGCACCAAGACCGAGCTGGAGGCGCTGATCCGCATGTGCGCGGTCACCGGCATCCGCCCGCAGATCGACGTCGAGCTGCCGCTGGCGCAGGCCTCCGAGGGCTTCGCGCGGATGCTCGAGGGCCGCACCAACGGGAAGATCGTCTTCACGCTGTAGGCGGGCGACCGTGTGCACGGATGCGCAGTTCCGGGTCTCGGAATCGCGTATCCGCGCACACGCTCAATGCACGATCTTGAGCCCGACCACGCAGCCGACGATCCCGGCGAGCAGCAGCAGCCGTACGAGCGAGACCGGTTCCGCGCCGGTCACCATGGCGTAGACGACCGTCAGCACCGCGCCGATGCCCACCCACACCGCATAGGCCGTGCCCAGCGGGAGCTCGCGCATCGCGAAGGCGAGCCCGCCCATGCTCGCGGCCAGCGCGACGGCGAAGAGCACCGTCGGCCAGAGCCGGGTGAAGGCCTCCGAGCGGTCCAGCGCCGCGGCCCAGACCGCCTCCAGCACCCCGGACAGGACCAGCACCAACCACGACATCGCGGGCTCCTCTGGCGCCGTCTTGTCGCACACCGGGTACGGCACCGCTCGTCCGGGAGCCGTGGTCGCGGCTCGAGCCGAGCTTAGCCGTCTCTCCGTTGTCAAAGCAGGTTGACAACGTCCCAGGACGCAACCTAGGTTGACAGCCATGGCCGATACGACAGAGGTGGCCACCGCCGCCGGCAGCAAGGACCCCGCCGTGGGCCTGAAGGCCGTCCGGTCGTTGCGGGTGCTGGTCGAACGCCTGGAGGCCCTCCAGGTGCAGAGCGCCCGCGACCAGGGCTGGACCTGGGAGCAGATCGCCCAGCTGCTCGGGGTGAGCCGGCAGGCGGTGCACAAGAAGCACGCGAGCGCTCGGTCCATCAGCGGCAGAGCCTCGCTCCGACGGAAGGACTGACCATGTTCGAGCGGTTCACCCCCGAGGCGCGGGCGGTCGTCGTCGGCGCCCAGCAGGAGGCCCGGACCCTGCACTCCCCGAGGATCGGCACCGAGCACCTGCTGCTGGCCCTCCTGCGGCGGTCCACCCCCTCCGCGGTGGTGCTCGCGCGGCACGGCCTGGCGGCCGACGAGGTCGCCGCCGACGTCGTCCGGCTGACCGGCAGCGACGACCTGGACGCCGACGCGCTCACCAGCGTGGGCATCGACCTCGACGCCGTCCGCAGCAGCGTCGAGGCCGCCTTCGGCCCCGGCGCGCTCGACGGCCCCGGGCGCGGCTCCGGGCGCAGCGGGCACATCCCGTTCACCCCGCGGGCGAAGAAGGTGCTCGAGCTCTCCCTCCGCGAGGCGCTGGCGATGAAGTCGCGGAGCATCGCCGACGGTCACATCGCGCTGGGACTGATCCGCGAGGGCGAGGGGCTGGCGATGAAGATCCTGCACGACCGCGGCCTCGACCCGGTCAGCCTCCGGCAGGACCTCGGGCTGCTGCTGAACTCCTGAGCAGCACCAGCGCCGCGACGGCGGCCAGGCCCGCGGCGATCGCGGCGCCGGCGAACACCGTGTGCAGCTGGGTGAGCAGCGCCGCCTCGGTGGCGAGGTCGTAGGCCGGGCAGTCCGCCGGGTTGGTGGGGCACACCTCCATCGGGGTGCCGATCGCCGCCACCTCGGCGGTGAACCGGCGCAGCGCCACCGCGGTGAGCAGCGACAACCCGGCCAGCATGCCGACGGTGCGGGCGACGACGGCCAGCGCACCGGCGCTGCCGTGCACCTCGGCCCGCGTCACGGCCAGCAGGACGGCGTTGACCGGCGCGATGGCCAGGCCGAACCCGAGCCCCGCGGCCAGCAGCACCACGGTCGACCAGGCGCCGTCGAGGGACCGGTCGTCCCAGCCGGTCATCGCGACGAAGGCGACGGCGGTCAGCGCCATGCCGGCCCCGGCGACGATCCGCGGCGGCACCACCCGGCACAGCCAGCCCCCGGCGACGGCGCCCACCGGCACGGCGATCAGCAGTCGCAGCAGGACCAGCGCGGCACCCAACTGGTCCCCCGGCGTCGTCGTGGCACGGGCGAACAGCGGCACGTCGACCAGCGCCGCCACCAGCGCCGCCCCGACGAAGAGGTTGACCAGGAGCGCGCCCCACGCGCCGACCGGCCGCAGCGCCGCCAGGGGCAGCACCGGGTCGGGGGTGCGCCGCTCGTGCAGCACGAAGAGCACCGCCGCGACGGCGGCCAGCGGCAGGAGCAGCTGCCCGTGCGCGACGACCTCCCGCTCGGGATCGGCCGCGGCGAAGGCCCAGACCAGCGCGCCCAGGGAGACCACGACCAGCGCCGAGCCGATGAGGTCGACCTCGCGGGCCAACCGCGGCAGCCCGCCCAGCGGCAGCACCGCGCCGGCGGGGTGCCGCAGGCTCCGGACCACCAGCGCCGCGGCGGCCAGCACGGTGGCCAGCAGCAGCGGGGTGCTCCACGCCGCCCCCTCGGCGAGCGGCACGTAGAGCAGCCCGAGCGTGACGTCCTCGGCGAGGGCGCCGGGCTCCGCCAGCAGCAGCCCGAGCGCGGTGGCGGCCAGGGCGGCGAGCACCAGCCCGAGCGGGTCGGGGCGGCGCACCCGCCCGGTGACCACGATCCCGGCCGCCAGGGCCAGCCCGAGCAGCAGGTTCAGCCAGAAGATCGCCCGCCAGTCGGACACCGCCAGCACCGCCGCACCGGCGAGCGGGCCGAGGACGGCGCCGGCCTCCTGGACCGCGCCCACGACGCCCAGCGGCAGGGCGCGCCGCTCCGGCGGCCAGCGGTCGGCCACCAGCGCCAGCGTGGCCGGGACCAGCCCGCCCGCCCCGATCCCCTGCAGGCCCCGGCCCACGACCGCGGGCCCGAGCGAGTCGGCCGTGGCGGTGAGCAGCGAGCCGAGGGCGAACAGCAGCAGGCAGCCGACGAGCACCGGCAGCCGCCCGCGCAGGTCGGCCAGCCGGCCCAGCAGCGGCAGCGTGGCGGTGTAGCCGAGCAGGAAGCCGCCCACGATCGGGGTGGCCTTCTGCAGCTCGTCCAGACCCACGCCGACCCCGGTGAGGATGTCGGGGAGCGCGAGGACGACGACGTAGGTGTCGGCCGCCGTCACCAGGACGGCGAGGGTGGCCAGCGCGATCGCCGCCGTCCCGGGCACCTGCCGGACGGCGGGCGCCGCGTCAGCCGGTGGGCGGCGCGCTGATCTCGACATCGGCCCCGAAGTCGCTGAGCTCGAGGGTGTAGGTGGCGTCCTCGTCGGCGGTGAAGAACGGTCCGGTCAGCTCTGCCCGGCGCAGCTCACCGCTCTCGGTGACGACGGAGAACCGCGCCTGCACCGGCTGGGACGGGTCCTCGCTGGCGAGCACCTGCTCGACGAGCTCGCCGGGCAGCTCGGCGGTCACCTCGCGGACCACCTCGCCGTCGACCCGGCGCTCCTCCCCCAGCTCCGCCGAGCTCGCCTCGGCGAGCAGCTGCGAGATGCCGGTCTCCGGGTCGAGCAGGTCGCCCGGGTCGCCGAAGCCGAACTGCGCCGGTTCGATCTCGCTGAACCCGCTGGTGAAGGGCAGCTCCGCGTAGACGGTGCCGTCGACCGACACGACCTGCAGGTCGAGGGTCGAGCCGAGCGCGAGCACCTGGAGCGTGCCGTCGAACGAGGCCGGCCGGGCGATGTCGCCCTCGCCGCCGACGAGCAGGGTGCCCGAGTCCGGCGCCCCCTCGCTGGCCAGCACGAAATGCGCGCTCTCCGCCTCGTCCAGGGTGCTCTTGGCCCGCTCGAGCAGCGCCGTCGCCGACTCCGCCGTCTCCTCCGGCTCGTCGGAGCTGCAGCCGGTCAGCACGGCACCGGTCAGCAGCGCGAGCACGAGCGCGGGTGCACCGGACCGGCGCAGCAGCATGGCGACCTCCACGTCGCGGCGGGGCTCCCCGCCGTCGCGGCGGACACTAGCGCGCCCCACGGTTCAGGCGCCGACGGCGCGGGCCTCGATCCGCGCGGCGACCGTGGCGCGGTTCCGCCGCGGCAGCACGTCCAGCGCGGCGGCCGTCTCGGGCAGGCGGTGCTTCTCCGTCGTCCAGGCGCGGAACGTCAGGTCGATCGTGACGCCGTGGTCCGGCCGCCCGACCACCTCGACGGGGTCGCCCGCGCCGATGTCACCGGTCTCGAGCACCCGCAGGTAGGCACCCGGCGCGCCGTGCGCGGTGAACCGCTTGACCAGCCGCGGCTCGTCCCAGAACCGGGCGAAGTTGGCACACGGGATGCGCGGGGCGGTCACCTCCAGCAGCGCCGTCCCGACGCGCCAGCGCTCGCCGAGGACGGCGCCGGTGAGGTCGAGCCCCGTCGTCCGCAGATTCTCGCCGAACATGCCCGGGGCCAGCTCGCGGCCGAGCTCCGCGATCCAGAAGTCGGCATCCTCCTGCGCGTAGGCGTAGACCTGCTGACCGTCGCCGCCGTGGTACCGGCGGTTGACCTGGACGTCGCCGTCCAGGCCGAGCTCGCCGACGGCGACCCGGCCGGCCACCGGCCGCTTGGCGATGCCGCTGCGGTTCGGCTTGCGGTCGGGCAGCGGCAGCAGGTCCGCGCCGGACACGCAGACGGCGTCGACCCGCCCGGTCACCTCGGCTCCGGTGCGCTCGTCCGCTCGCTCACTTGGGCTTGCTGGAGGCGGTCGACTCGTTGGTGGAGAGCGCGGCGACGAACGCCTCCTGGGGGACCTCGACGCGGCCGACCATCTTCATCCGCTTCTTGCCCTCCTTCTGCTTCTCCAGCAGCTTCCGCTTGCGGGTGATGTCACCGCCGTAGCACTTGGCGAGGACGTCCTTGCGGATGGCGCGGACGGTCTCGCGGGCGATCACCCGGGAGCCGACGGCGGCCTGGATGGGCACCTCGAACTGCTGGCGCGGGATGAGTTCGCGCAGCTTGCCGGCCATCGCCACGCCGTAGCTGTAGGCCTTGTCCTTGTGCACGATGGCGCTGAACGCGTCGACGGCCTCGCCCTGGAGCAGGATGTCCACCTTCACCAGCGAGGACTCCTGCTCACCGGCCTCCTGGTAGTCCAGCGAGGCGTACCCGCGGGTGCGGGACTTCAGCGCGTCGAAGAAGTCGAAGATGATCTCGCCGAGCGGCAGCGTGTAGCGGAGCTCGACGCGGGACTCGCTGAGGTAGTCCATCCCCCCGAGCTGGCCGCGGCGGCCCTGGCAGAGCTCCATGATCGCGCCGGTGTAGTCGCTGGGCGCGATGACGGTGGCGTTGACGATCGGCTCGAAGACCTTCTCGATCTTCCCCTCGGGCCAGTCGCTGGGATTGGTCACCGTGTGCTCGGTACCGTCCTCCATGATCACCCGGTAGACCACGTTCGGCGCCGTCGAGATCAGGCTGATGCCCGCCTCCCGCTCCAGCCGCTCGCGGACGATCTCCAGGTGCAGCAGGCCCAGGAAGCCGACGCGGAAGCCGAAGCCGAGCGCCGCCGAGGTCTCCGGCTCGTAGACCAGCGCGGCGTCGTTGAGCAGCAGCTTGTCCAGGGCCTCGCGCAGCAGCGGGTACTCGCTGCCGTCGATCGGGTAGAGGCCGGAGTACACCATCGGGCGGGGGTCGCGGTACCCGCCGATCGACTCCGTCGCCGGCTTGCTCGCCAGCGTGACGGTGTCGCCGACACGGGACTGGCGGACGTCCTTCACGCCGGTGATGAAGTAGCCGACCTCACCGACGCCGAGCGAAGGAACCGGCTTGGGCTCGGGCGAGATGACGCCGATCTCCAGCAGCTCGTGCGTGGCGCCGGTGGACATCATCTTGATCTTCTCGCGCCCGGAGATCCGCCCGTCGACGACCCGGACGTAGGTGATGACGCCGCGGTAGATGTCGTAGACCGAATCGAAGATCATCGCTCGGGCCGGGCCCTCGTCCAGGCCGGTCGGCGCCGGGATGTCGGTGACGATGCGGTCCAGCAGCTCGGGCACGCCCTCACCGGTCTTGCCGCTGACGCGCATGACGTCGTCGGGGTCGCAGCCGATGATGTGCGCGATCTCCGCGGCGTACTTCTCGGGCTGGGCCGCCGGCAGGTCGATCTTGTTGAGCACCGGGATGATCGTGAGGTCGTTCTCCAGCGCCAGGTAGAGGTTGGCCAGCGTCTGGGCCTCGATGCCCTGCGCGGCGTCGACCAGCAGCACGGCGCCCTCGCAGGCGGCCAGCGACCGGGACACCTCGTAGGTGAAGTCGACGTGGCCCGGGGTGTCGATCATGTCGAGCACGAACTCGGTGCTGGTGTCCGCACCGGTCCGCGGCGTCCAGGGCAGCCGCACGTTCTGGGCCTTGATGGTGATGCCGCGCTCGCGCTCGATGTCCATGCGGTCCAGGTACTGGGCGCGCATGTTCCGGCCCTCGACGATCCCGGTCACTTCCAGCATCCGGTCGGCCAGCGTCGACTTGCCGTGGTCGATGTGGGCGATGATGCAGAAGTTCCGGATGCGGGCCGGATCGGTGGCAGCAGGTGTCGTCACAGTGCGGCCATCGTCCCACGAACCCGGCCGGGGACGGGACCGGGCGCGGCGTCCGGTCCCGGCGCGGTGTGTGCGGGAAGTCCCTACGGCCCGGGGTTGGGGCCATCGGGCAGACGCTGGTAATCTCGCAAGCCGGTCCTGTGGCGCATGCCCGGACGCAGACTTCAGCACGACTGTCAGAAGTACTTCCTCCTGTCGAGACACCGAGGCTCACGCGTGGCGAACATCAAGTCCCAGATGAAGCGGATCAAGACCAACGAGAAGGCGCGCCAGCGCAACGTTGCCGTCAAGTCCGCCCTCAAGACGGCGGTCCGGCGCGTCCGCAGCGCCGCCGAGTCCGGGGACGCCGCTGCCGCGACCGCCGCCTACGAGGTGGCGGCCAAGCAGCTGGACAAGGCCGCCAGCAAGGGCGTCATCCACAAGAACCAGGCCGCCAACCGCAAGTCGGGTCTGGCCAAGCAGGTCGCCGGCCTCTGAGCCGGTGATCCCGCGCTCCGGCGCGGTGACGAACGAGCCCCTGTCCCCTCCGGGACGGGGGCTCGTCGCATGCCCGGACCCTTTCGCTGGGGGATGACGCGCGCCGCGCCCACCGGGCTCCCGGGGATCAGCGGCGGGCGCCGGTCCGTCCTCGTCCGGTCTCGATGCGGATCGTGACGATCCGCCGGATGGCCCGCTCGAGGGCGTAGTCCGCGCTGGCCGCGGCGCCCTTCACGTCGGCGTTGAGGTCGGCGGCGACGCCGAGCGCCTGCTGCAGCCCCTCGATGCTCCAGCCGCGGGCCTGCGCCTGCGCCTTCTTCACCTTCCAGGGCGGCATCTTCAGCGTGCGGGCCAGATCACCGGGATTGCTGGAGCTGAGCGAGGCGACCCGCGCGGCGGTGCGCACGCCGTCGGCGATGGCGTCGGCGATCAGCACGTGCGCGACGCCCCGGTCCAGGGCCCACCGGAGCATCTCGATGGAGCCGGCCCGGTCGCCGGTGAGCACCCGCTCGGCCACGGTGAAGCCCGTGACCTCGGCCTGCCCGCGGTGGAACCGGGCGACGTCGTCGGCGTCGATGCTGCCGCCGAAGTCGCTCACCAGCTGGCTGGCCGCGGCCGACAGCGACCGCAGGTCGGCGCCGATGGCATCGACCAGGGCGGTGACCGCGTCGGGGGTGATCCGGCCACCGAGGCGGCGCACCTCGTGGCGGACGAAGGCGATCCGGTCCCCCACCGAGCTCACCTTGGGGCACTCGTCGACCGCGGCACCGGCGGCCTTGAACGACTTGACCAGGGCCTCGTTGCGCTTGCCGCCGGCGTGCACGATGACCAGCGTGAGATCGGGGTCGGGGTCCTTCGCGTAGCCGGTCAGCGCATCGGCCAGCGCCCCGGCCGACTCCTGCACCCCGGTGACCACGACCAGCCGGTGGCCCCCGAACAGCGAGGGGGCCAGCACGTCGGCCAGCTGGCCGATCGGCAGCCCCAGGGCGGCCAGCTCGTGCAGCTCGGCATCGGGGTGGTGGCCGAGGACGGCGGAGCGCACGGCGCCGACCGCGCGGGCGCGGAGCAGCTCCTCCTCCCCGATCACCACCCGCAGGCGCGACGTGGGCTCGACGGGGGCTGCGGGCACGCCAGCATGGTGCCACGCGCTGCCGACACCCCCGGGGAGCCCGCCGGGCCGCCGGCGGCGGAACTGCGCCGCCGGATCCCGGGTCCGGCGGCGCCGCGGCCGCGACCCCACCGGCGGGCCCGCCCCGGGCGACGACCCCCCAGTCGCCGGCACGCCCCACGACGGCCAGGTCGCCGTCGCGGTCGGTCCGGTGCACCCGGATCCCGGCGTCGGCCAGCCAGCCCAGCAGGCGCGGCGCCGGGTGCCCGTAGGTGTTGTCCGCCGCCACGGAGATCAGGGCGACCTGCGCCCCCGTGGCGGCCAGGAAGTCCGGGTCGGCGTCGCCGCTGCCGTGGTGCGGGACCTTGAGCACGTCGGCACCCAGGTCGGTGCCCTCGCGCAGCAGGGCGGCCTCCTCGTCGGCGCCGATGTCGCCGGTGAGGAGCAACCGCAGCCCGCCGACCGATGCCCGGGCCACCAGCGACAGCCCGTTGGGATCGGCCGACGCGGTCGCGCGCCGGGGATCCGGGGCGAGCACCTCCAGCTGCACGCCGAGCAGCGAGCGCCGGTCCCCCGGGACCAGCACCTCGCGCACGCCCCCGGCGCGGCGCACCAGGGCGTCGACCACCGGCGCGCGGTCGTCGGCCGGCGCCAGGGTGCCGGTGGCCACCACCCCCACGGTGCGCCCGCCCAGCGCACCGGCGAGGCCCCCGACGTGGTCGGCGTCCAGGTGCGAGAGCAGCACGAGCGGAAGGTCGTCGATCCCCAGCCGGTCCAGGCACCGGTCGATGGAGGCGGCGTCCGGGCCGGCGTCGAGGAGGATCCCCTGCGCGTCCCCCACCGGCAGCACCAGGCCGTCGCCCTGGCCCACGTCGCAGGCGACGAGGACGGCACCGGCGGGCGGCCACCCGTCCAGCTCTTGGCGCACCGGCCAGGCGACGACCACGACTCCCACGAGCGCGGCCAGCCCCAGCGCGCGCAGCCGCGGAAAGCGCCAGCAGGCCCAGCCGACGGCGAGCAGGAGGGCGGCGAGCGCCGCGGCGCCCGGAACGCCGCCCGGCCACCCGGCGACCGCGTCGGGCGCGGCCGCGGCGCGCTCGGCCACCAGGACGATCCAGCGGACCGGCCACCCGGCCAACCAGACCAGCACGTCACCCGCCTCCGGCAGCGCCAGCCCGGCGGGCGCCGCGAGCAGTCCCAGCACGGTCGCGGGCAGCACCGCGGGCACGGCGAGCAGGTTGGCCGGCACCGAGACCAGGCTGACGGTCCCGTTGAGCCCGGCGACCAGCGGAGCGGTCGCCAGGCCGGCCGCGACGCTCACCGCGACGGCGTCGGCGGCCCACGCCGGCCATCTCCGGGTGCGCAGCCGCCGCGCCCACGGCGGAGCGAGCAGCACGATGGCGGCCGTGGCCGTGACCGACAGCGCGAAGCCCGGGTCCCGCGCGAACGCCGGCTCGACCAGCAGCAGCACCGTCACGGCGGCACCGAGAGCCGGTAGCGCCGCCCTCGGCCGCCCGGACGCGAGCGCGAGCAGCGTCACGGCGCCCATGGCGCCGGCGCGCAGCACGCTGGCGCTCGGCCGGGCCAGGATCACGAACCCCACCAGGGCGACCAGGGCCACGAGCGCCTGCACCCGGCGGTCGACGGCCCGTCGCCGCAGGGGGTGCAGCACGCAGGCGATCACGATCGCGACGTTGGCACCCGAGACGGCCGTCAGGTGCGCGAGCCCGGCGCTCCGGAACTCCTCGACGAGCAGCTCGTCCATCCGGCGGGTGTCCCCCACCACCAGCCCGGGCAGCAGCCCACCCGGCCGGGGGTCGAGGACGCGGGCCGAGGAGCCGGCCAGTGACTCCCGGAGCGCGCCGGCAGCCCGCTGGACGGCGCCGGCCTCCGCCACCGGCCGCGGCGGACCGCGCGCCGACAGGACGGCGACGACGTCGTCCCCCGCCTCGGGCAGGGACACCCCGGCACGGACGCGGACCACCTGGCCGGGCAGGCTGCCGACCCAGCCGTCGGCCGGCGCGAACACCAGGACGGGCGCCCGCAACCGGGCGTCGGTCGTCCCGTCGTCCAGCGCCGTGACGTCGGCCTCGAGCAGCACCCGGGGGGCGCCCGCCCCGGAGAGCCGGCGCGGGTCGGTGCGCACGACCAGGGTCACCTCCGCGGCGGCACCCGCCTCGGCGACGACCCGCAGCGGCGACGACTCGTGCGCGGCCGCCCCGGCCGCGGCGGCGCCCGCGGCGACGGTGATGCCGGCGAGCACCACGAGCGTGACCGCCGCCCGGGTGCCCCGGAGGCGGGCGACGACGACCGCGGCGACCAGCGCGGCACCCGCTCCCGCGGCGAGCACGCGCGATCCGAGGTGGGGCGCGGCCAGCCCGACGGCCCAGACCGCCGCGGCGACCGGCCACAGGCGCAGGTCCAGCCAGGTCCAGCGCTCGGGAGCGGGGGTGCCGAGCGGCTCGCGGGCAGCGGTCACACCGTCACCAGGTCGGCCAGCTCGGCCGCGATGGTCGGCCCGATCCCCGGGACGTCGTCGAGCTCGTCGACGCTGCGGAAGGGGCCGTTGCGGGTGCGGTGCTCGACGATCCGCTGGGCGAGCACCGGGCCGATCCCGGGCAGGGCGTCGAGGTCGGCGGCGCCGGCGGCGTTGAGGTCGACCGGTCCCGGTGGCGCCCCCGGGGACGCGGCGCCGTCCGGCGCCACGCCCGTACCGGCGCCTGGCACGCCCACCGCGATCTGCTGGCCGTCGGCCACGAGCGCGGCGAGGTTGACCGACGCCGGGTCGGCGTCGGGGAGCAGCCCTCCCGCGGCGGCGACCGCATCGGCCACCCGGGCGCCGGCGCGCAGGGAGACCAGCCCCGGACGCGCCACCCGCCCGACCACGGAGACGACCACCGGTGCGGAACCCGCGGCCGCCTCGGCGGACGGCGTGGCGGGGGCCGGGCTGCCCGGCGCCGGCGTCGTGCTCCCGGCCGCGGGCGACGTGGCGACGGGTGACGTGGCGGCGGGTGACGTGGCGGCGGGTGACGTGGCGGCGGGCGGGCTCACCGGCTCGACCCGGGGGCGGTCCAGCCACGTCCAGGTGAGCACCACGGCGACGGCGACGACCGCGGCCACCCACAGGGCGCGGACCCCTGAAGGACCGGCTCGCCAGCGGAGCGCGGTGCCCGGGGCCCGGTGCCTGCCCACCTCCCCGGGCAGGCCGTCGCCGGGGTCGGCCGGCACGTCGCCGCGGTCGTCGGCCCAGCCGACGGGCTCGGGTACCTCCTCGTCGGCCTCCTGCTCCGGCAGCCACCCGCCGGAGCCGTCGCGGTCCGCCAGGAGAGCCCGCAGCCGGGCGCGGATGATGTCCGCGTCGTCGCGGCGGGAGGTCAGGCGCACCCCGGCGACGCTAGGCAGCCCGGGACGGCCGGGCGGCCGTCGCGGCGGGGCTGTGGACGGCGACGCGGCTGTGGACGGCCGACCGGGCACCCGGCGGCCGCTCGGGCACGCTGCCCCGATGCGACGTCACCGCTCAGCGCGTGGGCTGGTCCCCCACCTCGTCCGCGGGCGCCCCGGCGTGCGGCGAGACGACCACCCCGACCGCGCCGGGCCCCACGTGCGCCCCGATGGCCGCGCCCAGCTCGCTCACGTGCAGCTCGCGCAGCGCGGGAACGCGCTCGCGCAGCTCGGCCACCAGCCGGTTCGCCCGCTCGGGCGCGGCCAGGTGGTGGACGGCGAGCGAGACCGGACCGTCGCCGGCGGTGTCGACGACGTGCTGCACGAGGCGGCTGAGCGCCCGGGCCGAGGTGCGCACCTTCTCGAGGGGGACGACCTTCCCGTCGAGCACGTGCAGCACCGGCTTCACCGCGAGCGCCGAGCCGAGCACGGCGGCGGCGGAGCCGATCCGGCCACCTCTCCGCAGGTGCTCCAGCGTGTCGACGACGAACAGCGTGCGGGTGCGCGCCGCGGTCTCGCGGGCCGCCAGTGCCACGGCCTCGCGGTCGGCGCCACGGGCCGCCGCCGTCGCCGCCTCCAGCACGGCGAACCCGGTGCCCATGGCCGCCGACCGGGAGTCGACCACCGAGACGATGTGCTCCCCCACCTGGGAGGCGGCGACCCGCGCGGCGTCCCAGGTGCCCGAGAGCTCCGCCGAGAGGTGCACCGACACCAGCCGGTCGGCCCCGGCGTCGAGCGCGGCCCGGTAGGCGGCGAGGAAGTCACCGGGCGTGGGCCGGGACGTGGACACCCGCTGGCCCCGCGTGGACAGCGCCCTGGCCACGTCCTCGGCGGAGATGTCCTCCCCCTCGCGCCCGGACCGGCCGGCGAGGACGACGTAGAGCGGCACGACGCGCACCCCGTGCTCCTGGGCGAGCGCGGGCGGCAGGTAGGCCGTCGAATCGGTGAGGACGGCGACGCGCACCGGGCGAGGCTAGCCGCCGTGCCCCGGCGGGGCCCCGCCGCCCGGGCGAAGGACAGGGCCGCCCGGGCGAAGGACAGGGCCGCCCGGGCGAAGGACAGGGCCGCCCGGGGTCAGGATGGGGCCGCCCGGCATCGGGACGGGTCGGTCAGCCGACCGCGTCGGCGTCCTGCGCCGGCTGATCGCCGTCGCCGGACCGCGCCCCGGGCGCCGGGTCGGCATGGAGCCGCTCCGCCGGGGGCACCGCCAGCCCCTCGGGCAGCGGGCCGGCCGACGAGTTGTGCCGCATCAGCCGCCAGCGCCCGCTCTGCCGGGCCAGCTCACTCCACGCACAGTTGCCCAGCGGGCCGAACACCCGCCGGTGGTCGGGGCCGAACTCCAGGAGCAGCTCGAGCAGGCGGCCGCTCGTGCCGCCGTGGGTCACCACGACCGCCACCTCGACCGGCGGGAGGTCGAGCAGCGCCGCGAGCACCCGCTCCCCGACCGTCGCCGGCTCCTCGCCGCCGCGGCCGCGGACCGGCCGTCCGGCCATCCAGTCGGCGTACTGCTCCGGGTGCCGGTCGGCGACCTCTGCCCGCGTCAGCCCCTCCCAGCTGCCCATGCCGTGCTCGCGCAGCCGGGGGTCCAGCTGCAGCGGCAGGTCGAGCACGCCGGTCAGGGCGCGAGCGGTCTCCGCGGCGCGCACCAGGTCGCTGGCGACGACCGCGGTGGACCGCCCGGCCAGCGCGGCCGAGGCCACCAGGTGCGGCGCCGCGTGCACCGCCTGAGCCCGGCCGACCTCGTCCAGCGGCGGATCCAGCTGCCCCTGGAAGCGGCCGGCCGCGTTCCAGGCGGTCCGCCCGTGCCGCCAGACCACCAGACGGGTCACCGGCAGCTCGGGGAGACCCGGGGAGGTCACTGGCCGGCCGTCTCCGCCACCGACGGGGAGCCGGCGCCAGGGGCCGCGTCCGGGGCGGCAGCGAGGGCGGCGTCGGTGAACGGGATGGTCGGGCAGTCCTTCCAGAGCCGCTCGAGGGCGTAGTACGCCCGCTCCTCGGCGTGCTGCACGTGGACGACGACGTCGACGAAGTCGAGCAGCACCCAGCGGGCCTCGGCCACGCCCTCGCGGCGCACCGGCTTGACGCCGTGCCCGCGCAGCCGCTCCTCGACCTCGTCGACGATGGCCTGGACCTGCCGCTCGTTGGGAGCCGACGCGAGGACGAAGGCGTCGGTGATCGCCAGCCGTTCGCTGACGTCGACGATCGAGACGTCGGTGGCCAGCTTGTCGGCAGCCGCCTGCGCGGCGACGAGCGCGGTCTCCCGTGCTTCGGCCGAGGCGGTCATCGGGGTACCTCCTGGAGGTGGGGATCGGTGGGGGGTGGTTCAGCGCCGGCGCCCTCGGGGCTGTTCCCGGGGTCGCCCGGCGGTGGGCGGTCGTAGGTGGCCCGGTCGCCGGCGGGGCGCCCGTCGGCAACGGCGGGCCGGCGGGAGGGCTGGCGGTAGAGCCCGCGCTTCTCGATGTACTGGACGACCCCGTCGGGCACGAGGTACCAGACCGGCATCCCCCGGCCCACGCGGGCGCGGCAGTCGCTGGAGCTGATGGCCAGGGCCGGGATCTCGACCAGGCTCACACCGCCCTCGGGGAGGTGGGAGTCGGCCAGGGTGTAGCCGGGACGGGTGACCCCGATGAAGTGCGCGAGCTCGAAGCACCGGGCGCCGTCCCGCCAGGTCATGATCTGGGCGAGCGCGTCGGCGCCGGTGATGAAGAACAGCTCCGCACCGGGCCGCTGGGCCTGCAGGTCGGTGAGGGTGTCGAAGGTGTAGGTCGGCCCCCCGCGGTCGATGTCGACCCGGCTCACCGAGAAGCGGGGGTTCGAGGCCGTCGCGATGACCGTCATCAGGTAGCGGTCCTCCGCGGGGCTGACCGCCTGGTCGCTCTTCTGCCACGGCTCGCCGGTGGGCACGAAGACCACCTCGTCCAGGCCGAACAGGCCGGCCACCTCGCTGGCGGCCACCAGGTGCCCGTGGTGGATGGGGTCGAAGGTCCCACCCATCACGCCGACTCGTCGTCCCGCCACCGTTCGAGCCTATCCGCACCGGCGCCGGGGCCGGTTCCGGAAGGACCGGCCCCCGTCGACGGGAGCCCCCGGCCGGCCGGTCCGGGCCCGCCGGCCGCGGCGACCGGCTCCCCCGTGCAGCCGGTCGCGCCCCGGCCGCGGTGGTGCCGACGGGCGGGTGCCGCGCGTCGGCACCCCGGTGACCAACGGGCCCGGCGGGGATCGGTTACGGGCGGCCGGCGATGCGCCCGTCGCCACACTTGTCGACGTCTCGACGTCTCGACGTCTCGACGGGTCGGCGGGTCGGCCCGTCGAGGAGTCGACTCGCCGACGTCCTCAGAGGGTGGTGACGAAGTCCGCCAGCTGCGCGGCGTTGCGGCACTCGACCATGTCGATGACCTCGCCGTAGCGGTCGGCCGCGGAGTCACCGCTGCCCCACATCCGACGCGGCTCCGGGTTCAGCCAGTGCGCCGAGCGGGCCTTCGAGACGAGGCCGGCGAGCACCGGGACGCCCGGCTGCCGGTAGTTGGTCCGCCCGTCGCCCAGCACCAGCAGCGACGTCTTCGGGCCGACGGCGGACGCCCAGCGGTCGGCGAAGACGTCGAAGGCGTTGCCGTAGTCGCTGTGCCCGTCGAAGGCGACCACCTGGGCCTCCCGGCCGATCCGGGCGATGGCGTCGGCGACGTCGACCCCGGGGCTGAAGAAGCGGGTCACCTCGTCGGTGGAGTCGACGAAGGCGAACGCCCGCACGCCGGTGAAGTGCTCGCGCAGCGCCTGGGTGAGCATCAGCGTGAAGTGGCTGAACCCGGCGACCGAGCCGCTGACGTCGCACAGCACGACCAGCTCGGGCTTGTGCACCTTGCGCGGCCGGTGGTGGGTGACCACCGGCACCCCGCCGGTGCCGAGCGAGGCGCGGACGGTCCTGCGGAAGTCCAGCCGGCCCTGGCGCCCCATCTTCCGACGGGCCGACAGCCGGACGGCGAGCCGGCGGGCCAGCGGGGCGACCGACCGCCGCAGCTCGGCGAGGTCTCCCGCCTGGGCCCGGAGGAAGTCGACCTGGTCGGCCAGCGGGCGGACGGCGTTCTTCGCCACCCGGTCGCGCCCCTTCTCCGCGGCCGTCCGCCGGCGCACCTCGGCCTCGACGGCGGTGCGGAAGGCGGCCAGCCGGTCGCGCACCGTCTGCCGGGCCACCTGCTCGGCCAGCCCGCCGCGGTCGCCGTCGCCGAGCAGACCGGCCAGCAGCTGGGCCACCAGGGTGTCCGGGGAGAGCGCCCGCATGACCCGGTAGCTGAAGTACGACTGGCCCGACGGGGTCGGCTGACCCTGGCCCAGCTGGTCGACCGCGTCCCGGGCGAACCGGCGCAGGGCCTCCGGATCGCCGTCCGCCAGCAGGCGCAGCAGCTCGTCGCGCATCAGCTGGGCCAGCGCGGCGTCGTCGGGGACGTCGAGCGTCGACTCCCCCGGCCGGCCCGTGTCCTCGTCCTCGTCGTCGCCGGAGGCCGGCCGGTCGCCCAGCGGCCACCACAGGTCGAACAGGACGTCGTAGGCCGGGCGCTGCGCGGCCCGCTGGAGGAGCACCGCGGCCAGCCCATGGCGGAGCTGCTCGCGGTCGAGCAGGTCCACGACGGTGAGGATCTCCGCGGCGTCGACGGCCTGGCTGATCCCCACCGGGACGCCGGCGTCGCGGACCGCCCGCACGAACCCGTCCAGGTGACCGGCGAGCCCACCGGGTTCCCGGACCGGTGCGTGCGGCTGCCCCATCAGTTCAGCCGCAGCTCGGCCGCGGCCCGGGTCTGGTCGCTCGCGTGCTTGAGCACCACCCCGAGGGTGGAGGCCATCGCGGGCTCGTCGAGGGTGTCCAGGCCCAGCTCCAGCAGGGTCTGGGCCCAGTCGAGGGTCTCCGAGATCGACGGCGACTTCTTCAGCTCCAGCCCGCGCAGCGCGCGGACGGTGCGGACCAGCTGGTCGGCCAGGCCCGGCGCGAGGTCGGGCACCCGCGAGAGCACGATCTCCCGCTCCCGCTCGGCCGACGGGTAGTCCAGCGCCAGGTAGAGGCAGCGCCGCTTGAGCGCCTCGGAGAGCTCCCGGGTGGCGTTGGAGGTGAGGACCACCATCGGCCGGCGGGTGGCCGTGATGGTGCCCAGCTCGGGGATGGTCACCTGGAAGTCGCTGAGCACCTCCAGCAGCAGGCCCTCCACCTCGACGTCGGCCTTGTCGGTCTCGTCGATGAGCAGCACGGTGGGGTCGGTGCGGCGGATGGCGGTGAGCAGCGGCCGGGAGAGCAGGAACTCCTCGCCGAAGATGTCGTCGTGGACGGTGTCCCAGTCGGCCCCGCCACTCCCCTGCGCCGCCTGGATGCGCAGCAGCTGCTTCTTGTAGTTCCACTCGTACAGCGCGCGGGCCTCGTCCAGGCCCTCGTAGCACTGCAGCCGGATGAGCTCCGATCCGGTCGCCGTGGCCAGCGCCTTGGCCAGCTCGGTCTTGCCCGTCCCGGCCGGCCCCTCCACCAGCAGCGGCTTGCCCAGCCGGTCGGCGAGGAAGACCGTCGTCGCGATCTGCGCGTCGGGCAGGTAGCCGGCGGTGGACAGCCGCTTGCTGACGTCCGCGACCGACGAGAAGTTCGGGGACTGCTGGCGGGGCATGCGGCTCCTCGATCGGGCGAGCGGTCAGCGCGTGTGGCCGGACCCGGTGACGACGTAGGTGGTGGTGGTGAGTTCGGGCAGCCCGAGCGGGCCGCGGGCGTGCAGCTTCTGGGTGGAGATGCCGATCTCCGCGCCGAAGCCGAACTCACCCCCGTCGGTGAACCGGGTGGAGGCGTTGACCAGCACGGCCGCGGCGTCGACGCCGGCGGTGAACTCGGCGACGGCGCGGGCGGAGTCCGCGACGATCGCCTCGGTGTGGCCCGTGCTCCACCGCGCGATGTGGTCGAGGGCCTGCGGCAGGTCGTCGACGATCCGGACGGCCATGTCCATCGACAGGTACTCGGTCGCCCAGTCCTCGTCGGTGGCCGGCTGCACGCCGTCGTGGGCGGCCCGCGCCGCGTCGTCGCCGTGCAGCGTCACGCCGGCACCGGCGAGCGCGGCCAGCAGCCGCGGGAGGAACGGCACGTCGCGGTGCACGAGCAGCGTCTCGGCGCTGTTGCAGACGCTCACCCGGTGCGTCTTGGAGTTGAGCACGACGGCTTCGGCGATCTCCGGGTCGGCCGAGGCGTCGACGTAGACGTGGCAGTTGCCCTCGCCCGTCTCGATCACCGGCACCCGCGATTCCCGCACCACCCGCTGGATCAGCGAGGCGCCGCCGCGCGGGATGACGACGTCGACCAGGCCACGCGCGTTCAGCAGCTCGCCCACCGACGCGCGGTCGGCCGGCAGCAGCTCGACGAAGCCGGCAGGCAGGCCGGCCTTCTCCCCCGCCTCGGCGAGGACCGCGAGCAGCGCGGTGTTGGTGCCGAACGCCGACGCCGAGCCGCGCAGCAGCGCCGCGTTGCCGCTCTTGAGGCACAGCCCCGCCGCGTCGACGGTCACGTTGGGGCGGGCCTCGTAGACGATCCCCACCACGCCCAGGGGCACCCGTACCTGCTTCAGCTCGAGCCCGTTGGGCAGCCGCGACCCGCGGACGACGTCGCCCACCGGGTCGGGCAGCGCGACCAGCTGGCGCAGCGCGTCGGCGACCCCGACGACCCGCCCGGCATCCAGCCGCAGCCGGTCGACGATCGCCTCGGGCGTGCCGTCGGCCCGGGCCGCGGCGACGTCGGCCGCGTTCGCGGCCAGGATCTCGTCGGTGCGGTCCACCAGCGCCTCGGCCATCGCCGCCAGCGCGGCGTCCTTGGTGTCCGTCGGCAGCGTGCGCAGCACCCGGGAGGCGGCCTTCGCGCGCAGCGCGGCGGCACCGATCAGCGGCAGGCCGGAGACGTCGGACACACCGGGATCCTACGCGCGCGCCCGTTCGGGTTCCCCGAGCGCGACCGGGCGCCGGTCAGACCGCGCCCTGTGTGAGAATGATTCCCATGCACACGTTCTCGATGCGCCGGAGCGCGCTCGTGCTCGGTTCGGCCACGTGCCTGCTGCTCGCCGGCTGCGGCGGCGGGGAGACCGGCGGCAGCGGGGCGGCCGAGGGCGAGCTGTCCGTGCTCGCCGGCTTCTACCCGCTGCAGTGGGCCGCCGAGCAGGTCGGCGGCGACCGCGTGTCGGTCACCTCCGCCACCCCGCCCGGCGCCGAGCCGCACGACCTGGAGCTCACCCCGCAGGACGTCGCCGCGATCTCCGAGGCCGACCTGGTCGTCCACCTGGAGGGCTTCCAGCCCGCCCTGGACGAGGCGGTCGAGTCGGAGGCCGGCGACGCCGGGTGGGACGCCGGCCAGGCCGCCGACCTCTCGCTGACCCTCACCGGCGGGCACGACCACGCCCACGAGGACGAGGCCCACGCCGCCGAGGAGGAGCACGCCGAGGAGGAGGCCCACGCCGAGGAGGAGCACGCCGAGGGCGAGGAGTCGGTCGACCCGCACTTCTGGCTGGACCCCACCCGCCTGGCCGACGTCGCCGACGCGATGGCCGACCGGCTCACCGAGCTGGACCCGGACGGCGCGGACACCTACGCGGAGAACGCCGCGGCCCTGCGCGCCGAGCTGGAGGCCCTCGACGCGGAGCTGCAGGACGCGCTCTCGACCTGCGCGGTGGACACCCTGGTGACGAGCCACGACGCCTTCGGCTACCTCGGCGACCGCTACGGTCTGGAGGTGGTCGGCATCAACGGTCTCAGCCCGACGCAGGAGCCCAGCGCCGCCCAGCTCGCCGAGATCACCGAGCTGGTGGCCGACCGCGCCGTCACCACGGTCTACACCGAGACGCTGGTCGATCCCGCGGTGGCCGAGACCGTGGCCACGGAGGCGGGCGTGCAGACCGCCGTCCTCGATCCGATCGAGGGGCTGACCGACGAGTCGGCCGGCGACGACTACCTCGAGGTCATGCGCGCCAACCTGGCCACCCTCCAGGAGGGTCAGAACTGCTCGTGACCGGTCACCCCCTCGCCGAACAGCACCCCACGGAGCCCGATCGCGCCCCCGCGATCGGGCTCCGCGGCGCCAGCATCGGCTACGGCGACGTCCCCGTGGTCCAGGACGTCGACCTCAGCGTGCGCCCCGGCGAGGCCGTCGCCGTCCTGGGGTCCAACGGATCGGGGAAGACCACCCTCGCGCGCGGCCTGCTCGGCCTGGCCTCCGTGCTCGGCGGGGACGTGACCGTGCTCGGCGCGCCCGTGGGGCGGCTGCGCGAGCGCGGCCGGGTCGGCTACGTGCCGCAGCGGCACACGGTGACCGGCGCGGTGCCGGCCACCGTCCGCGAGGTGGTCGGCGTCGGCCGGCTCGCCCGGCGGGGGCTGCTCGGCCGGCCGACGGCCGCGGACCGTGCCGCGGTCGCCGAGGCGATCGCCGCGGTGGGGCTCGGCGACCGGGAGCGCGATCCGGTGGCGTCCCTGTCGGGCGGGCAGCAGCGCCGTGTGCTCGTGGCCCGCGCACTCGCCGCCGAGCCGGAGCTGCTGATCATGGACGAGCCGACCGCCGGGGTCGACGCCGCCAACCAGGAGACCCTCGCCCGGGTCCTGGCCGAGGTCTCGGCGGCCGGGACCACTCTGCTGGTCGTCACCCACGAGGCCGGCCCGCTCGCCGGGGTGCTGACCCGCGCGGTCGTCGTCGACCACGGGCGGATCCGCTACGACGGGCCGCTCGCCGAGGCCGGCCCTCTCGCCGGCGACGCCGGGCACCACCACCCGGGGGACGCGGAGGACCGCCGCGGCACCGCCTACCGCCAGCACCAGCCGTGGACGTCGTCCCGGCCGGTGCACGCCCGCGACGGGGAGCAGTGACGTGGAGATCCTCCAGTACGAGTTCATGCAGCGGGCCCTGCTGGCCTCGCTGATGGTGGGCGTGACCGCACCGGCGGTCGGCGTCTTCCTGGTGCAGCGCCGGCTGTCGCTGCTGGGCGACGGCCTGGGGCACGTGGCCCTCGTCGGCGTGGGCGTCGGCGTCCTCACCTCGAGCGCGCCGGTGGGTGCGGCGCTGGTGGCTGCGATCGCCGGGGCGGTGCTCATCGAGCTCGTCCGCGCCCGCGGCCGGACCAGCGGCGACGTCGCGCTCGCCGTGCTCTTCTACGGCGGCATCGCCGGCGGCGTGGTGCTGCTCAGCCTGGCGCCCCCCGGTCAGGCGACCAACCTCGACGCCTACCTGTTCGGGGCGATCACCACCACGAGCACCGGCGATCTGGTCGCGTTCGGCGTCATCACCGTGGTGGTCCTGTCCGTGGTCGGGCTGCTGGGGCAGCGGCTGTACGCGGTGAGCGACGACGAGGAGTACGCCCGCGCGGTGGGCCTGCCGGTGCTGGCGCTCAACGTGGTGCTCGCCGCGCTCGTCGCCTCGACGGTCGTGCTGTCGATGCGCGTGGTCGGCCTGCTGCTGATCAGCGCGCTGATGATCCTGCCCAGCGCGGTCGCCCAGCTGCTGGCCGGCAGCTTCCGCCAGGCCGTGCTGCTGGCCTGCGGCATCGGCCTGGTGGTCAGCGTCACCGGCACCACGGCCTCGTACTACACGGGCACGCCCTCGGGCGGCACGATCGTGCTGCTGGCGATCGCCCTGTTCCTGCTCGTCACGCTGGCTGTCGCCGTCCGGGAGGCCACGGGCCGGCGGCGGCACCGGCGTAGGGTCGGCCTGCACGCCGCCCACCCCCACGAGCACGGGGAGGACTGCGGCCACCGGCCCGTCCCGCACGGCGACCACGTGGACTACGACCACGACGGCCACCTGCACGCACCGCACCGGACCGGCACGGGCGTGCACTACGACGAGCACGGCGCGCACCCGGTGACGACGCCGGCGGAGGGAAAGGCAGGCCGACCGTGAGCTCCCCCGACACCGTTCCCCCTGCCCGCCGGCAGACCCGCCAGCGGACCGCCGTCCTGGAGCTGCTCGACGAGCTCGACGGGTTCCGGAGCGCCCAGGACCTGCACTCGCTGCTGCGCGAGCGCGGCGACTCGGTGGGCCTGGCGACGGTCTACCGCACGCTCCAGTCGCTGGTGGACGAGGGCCGGCTCGACGTACTGCGCAGCCCGGACGGCGAGGCCGCCTACCGGAGCTGCTCCCCCAGCCACCACCACCACCTGGTCTGCCGGTCGTGCGGCCGGACGGTGGAGGTGTCCGACCCGCCGGTGGAGCGGTGGGCGGCCCGGATCGCCGCCGAGCACGGCTTCGCCGACGTGCAGCACGAGCTCGAGGTCTTCGGCACCTGCGGGAGCTGCGCCGCACCACCCGGGCGCTGAACCCCGCGGATGACGGGCACCGGGCGGGGCGGCTGCGCCCGGACGGTCAGTTCAGGGCGCGGGTCCCGGCCGGCAGCGTGCCGCCCGCGCCGATCTCGATGGCGGCGTCCTGCAGGGCGGTGAGGGCGACGCGTTGGGTGAACGGGCCGGTGGAGACGCGGGCGACCCCGAGCTCCTGCATCTCCCGGGCCGGCAGCGAGGCGCCGGGCACGCTGATCAGCGTCAGCCTGCCGCGCCCCAACCCCTCGACGACCTCGGCGATCTCGTCGCGGTCGACCAGGCGGGGCACGAAGACGACCGGCGCACCGGCCTCCAGGTACGCGCGGCCGCGGCGGATCGCCTCGGCGACGAGTTCGCCGCGGTCGGCGCCCTCGGGCGCGCGGACGAACGCGTCGGTGCGGGCGTTGAGCACGAAGTCGATGCCGGCGTCCCGTCCGGCGCGCAGCACCGCCTCGACGGCGGCGACCGCCTCGTCCAGCGGCTTCATCTGGTCCTCGAGGTTGCCGCCCACGACGCCGGCCCCGATGGCCCGGCGCGCGGTCTCGCCGGCGTCGCCGTAGCCGGCCTCCATGTCCATGCTCACCGGCAGGTCCACCGCGTCGGCGATCCGCCGGACCATGTCCAGGTGGAGATCGAGCGGGATGTTCTCGCCGTCCTCGTAGCCGAACGTCGCGGCGATGCCGTGGCTGGCCGTGGCGAGCGCCCGCACCCCGTCGGTGGCGGCGACGACCCGTGCGGAGACGACGTCCCAGACGTTGGCCAGGACGAGGATCTCCGGCGCCGTGTGCAGGTCGAGGAAGGTGCGGGCGCGGGTGGCGAGGTCGATCACGCGGGAACCGTACGACGGGCTCAGCGCTCCCGCAGCGCCCGCAGGGCGGACTTCCGGGCGTCCCCGGTGAGCCGGTCCAGGAACACCTTCCCGTCGAGGTGGTCGACCTCGTGCTGGAGGCAGCGGGCCATCAGCCCCTCCCCCTCCAGCCGCAGCGGTTTGCCGTCGACGTCGAAGCCCTCCGCGACGCAGCGCATCGCCCGGACCGTCGGCGCCCAGATCCCCGGCACCGACAGGCAGCCCTCGTCGCCGTCCTGGATCTCCTCCGAGCGCTCGACGATCACCGGGTTCACCAGGTGCCCGATGACGCCGTCGATGTTGTAGGAGAAGGCGCGCACGTTGACGCCGATCTGGGGTGCGGCGACCCCGGCCCGGCCGGGGTGGTCGACGGTCTCCTCCAGGTCGCGGACCAGCGCGGCCAGCCAGCCGTCGAAGGCCCGCACCGGGTCCGAGGGTGTGCGCAGCACCGGGTCGCCGAGTTCGCGGATGGGGCGGATCGTCACCGGGGCAGTCTCTCAGCCGAGGTCGCGGGGCTCAGCGCAGGCGTCCGACCAGCACCATCTCGTCGCGGTGCACGACCTCCCGGCGGTGCTCGGGCGGCAGGTCGCCGGTCTTGCGGCCGAGGAGGGCGGGCATCTCGCGGGCGTCGTAGGCCACCAGCCCGCGGGCGACGACGGTCCCGTCCGGGCCGACCAGCTCGACCGGGTCGTCGGCGAGGAACTCCCCCGCCGTGCCGGTGATGCCGGCCGCCAGCAGCGAGGCGTGCCGTTCGCGGACGGCGACGACCGCGCCCTCGTCGAGGAGCAGCCGGCCGCGCGGTCGGCTGGCGTAGCGCAGCCAGAACTGCCGGGCGCTGGGGCGCCTGCCCATCGCGGCGAACAGGGTGCCCACGCGCTCACCGGCCAGCGCCTGCGCGGCCTGCGGCGTCGAGGTGACGACGACGGGCACGCCCGCGTGCGCGGCGATGAACGCGGCCTCGACCTTGGTGGCCATCCCGCCCGTGCCGACGCCGTTGCGGCTCGCCGACCCGAGGGTCACCGCGGCGAGGTCGGCCGGGTCACGCACCGTGTCGACCAGCTGCGCGGGGCCGGTGCGCGGGTCACCGTCGTAGACGCCGTCGACGTCGGAGAGCAGCACCAGCCCCGCCGCCTGGGCGACGTGCGCCACGAGCGCGGCCAGCCGGTCGTTGTCGCCGAACCGGATCTCCTCGGTGGCGACCGTGTCGTTCTCGTTGACGATCGGCAGCACGCCCAGGCTCAGCAGCCGCTCCACCGTCCGGTGGGCGTTGCGGTAGTGGCTGCGCCGGGTCAGGTCGTCGGCGGTCAGCAGCACCTGGCCGACCGTGATGCCGTGCCGGGCGAAGGCGTCGGCGTAGGTCTGCACCAGCCGCAGCTGCCCGACGCTGGCGGCCGCCTGCGCGGTGGCGAGGTCGCGCGGGCGCCCGTCGAGCCCGAGCGGGGCCAGGCCCGCGGCGATCGCCCCGGAGGACACCAGCACCACCTCGCGGCCCGACGCCCGCACGCCGGCGAGCACCTCGACCAGGGCGGTCAGCCGGTCGACGTCCAGGCCGCCCGGCAACGTGGTCAGCGACGAGGACCCCACCTTGACCACGACCCGGCCGGCACCCGCGATCTCCGGGCGCGCGACCGCGGCGAGGGGCGCGCCGCTCACCGCTCGTCCGGGTCGGCCCCGGCGGGGGCGTCCAGCCCCTCGAGATCCTCGTCGGTCCAGCCGTCGTCGGTGACCTCGAACGGCACCCGGCGGGCACGCTTGGCGGCGAGCCGCTCGGAGGCGCCGATCCGCTCGACGCGCTCCAGCCGGTTGTCGGTGCCGCGGCCGCCGAGGCCGGAGGACTCCTCGGCGGTGAGCGTGCCGGCCGGCAGCGTCGGGGCCCAGTCGAAGGTGACGTCGCCGATGGTGACCGCGTCGCCCTCGCGGGCACCCGCCTTCGCCAGCTGCTCCTCGACGCCGAGCCGGTTGAGCCGGTCGGCCAGGTAGCCGACCGCCTCGTCGTTGGTGAAGTCGGTCTGGCGCACCCAGCGCTCCGGCTTGGCGCCCCGGACGACGAACGCCTCGGCGTCGTCGGGGTCGCGCTCCACGGTGAAGCCGGTGTCGTCGACCGCCCGGGGGGTCAGCGTGATCCGCACCGGCTCCGGCGCCGGGAGGGCGGCCCGGTGCTCCTCGACCGCCGCGGCCAGCGCGTAGCCGAACGCGGCCAGCCCCTCACCCGTCGCCGCGCTGACCGGGAAGACCTGCAGGCCGCGCTCCTCGAGCGAGGCGCGCACCAGGTCGACCAGCTCGCGGCCGTCGGGCACGTCGATCTTGTTGAGCACCGCGATCCGGAGCCGGCCCACCAGATCCAGCTCCTCGTCGCCGGCCGCGGCGTCGGAGTACTGCGCGAGCTCGTGCTCGAGCGCCTCGATGTCGCTCTCGGGATCGCGGCCCGGCTCGATCGTGGCCATGTCGACGACGTGCACCAGGACCGCGCAGCGCTCGACGTGCCGCAGGAACTGCAGCCCCAGCCCCTTGCCGCTGGACGCGCCGGGGATCAGGCCGGGCACGTCGGCCATCGTGTAGACCACGTCACCGGAGCGGATCACGCCGAGGTTGGGCACCAGGGTGGTGAACGGGTAGTCGGCGATCTTCGGCCGGGCCGAGGACATCGCGGCGATCAGCGACGACTTGCCGGCCGAGGGGTACCCGACCAGGCCGACGTCGGCGATGCTCTTGAGCTCCAGGACGGCGTCGAACGCCTCACCGGGCTCGCCCAGCAGCGCGAAGCCGGGGGCCTTGCGGCGGGGGTTGGCGAGCGCGGCGTTCCCGAGGCCGCCCTTGCCGCCGTGCGCGAGCACCACCCGGGTGCCGGCGCCCATGAGGTCGGCGACCACGCGCCCGTCGGACGTGCTGACGACGGTGCCCTCGGGAACCCGCAGGACGCGGTCCTCACCCTGGGCCCCGTGCCGGTTGCTGCCGGCGCCGGGACGGCCGTTGGCCGCCTTCTGGTGCGGGCGGTGGTGGAAGTCCAGCAGGGTGTGCACGTTGGGGTCGACCTCGAGGATGACGTCCCCGCCGTCCCCGCCGTTGCCCCCGTCGGGGCCGCCCAGCGGCTTGAACTTCTCCCGGTGCACCGAGGACACGCCGTGCCCGCCGTTCCCGGCAGCGACGTGGATGGTGACGCGGTCGACGAATGCGGCCATGTGTCAGCTACTCCTGAAACGCCGCGAGCGCACGGGCCCAGGCCCGTGCGCTCGCGAAGCGGTTCGTTCGAGTGCTCAGGCCTCGACCGCGGTGATGGAGACGGTCTTGCGTCCCCGTCGCGTGCCGAAGGTGACCGAGCCCGGTGCGAGGGCGAACAGCGTGTCGTCGCCGCCGCGGCCGACGCCGAGGCCGGGGTGGAAGTGGGTGCCGCGCTGGCGCACGATGATCTCGCCCGCCTTCACGACCTGCCCACCGAAACGCTTCACGCCGAGGCGCTGGGCGTTCGAGTCACGACCGTTGCGGGACGACGAGGCGCCCTTCTTGTGTGCCATGTCGGCGTCAGCCCTTCGAGATGTCGCGGATCACGACGCTGGTCAGGGGCTGACGGTGCCCCTGCCGCTTGTGGTATCCGGTCTTGTTCTTGAACTTGTGGATGTGGATCTTCGGGCCCTTGCCGTGCTCGATGATCTCACCGGTCACGGTCACCTTGGCCAGGGCCGCCGCGTCGCTGGTGACGGTCTCGCCGTCGACCAGCAGGATCGCCGGGAGGGCGACGGTGTCGCCCGCCGCACCCTGCAGGCGGTTGATCGTGAACGTGTCGCCCACGGCCACCTTGTGCTGGCTGCCACCGGCCTTCACCACTGCGTACACCACTGACTCCTCGTTCGCTTCTTCACGTCAAGCTCTGTGTCCGGCGCGCACGACCGGAGCGGGTGCCGGGTGCTTGGACGGATTGCGCACGCCGTCCCGGCGGCACCCTGGGGCGCCCGCGCGGTGGCGCAGCAACCCGTCCAGCGTACCCGAGCCCCGCGGACGGGTCGACACGCCCTCGGTGTGGCGCTGCCGACCCGTCCGGCGGTCAGGCGGGCGGCCCGGCCGGCCGGCTGGCGGCCCGCCGGCGGCGCGGCCGCGAGGCGGCAGCCGGCGGTTCGCCGTTCTCCGCGGCGGGCTCGGCCGGCGTGGTCGCCGAGTCCGGGACGACGTCGGCGGAGGTGGTGGCCGGGGTGATCGGCGACGTCGACTCGGCCGGCGCCTCGACGGCGGCCACCTCGCCGGCCGGGAGCACCTCGTCCTCGGCGTCCGCCGGCACCGGGGCCGGCGCAGCGGGGGCGGGCTCCGGCATCTGCGGGGCGTCGTCGACCGACACCGGCGCGGCGGGCACCGGCTCGACCGTCACCTCGGCCGACTCCCCGGCCGGCGTGCCGGGCTGCTCGTCCCGGGCCCCGGCGAGCACGGCGGCGTCCTCGGCGGCACGGTCCTCCCCCGACTGGCCGCGGTTGCGCCGGCCACGGTTGCGGCGGCTGCCGCCGCGACCGCCCTCGGCGTTCTCGCTCTCGCCGGCTCCCGGCTCCCCCTGCGCAGCGACGGCCTCGTCCTGGGCCGGCTCCGCTGCGGGCGCCTCGTCCTTGGCGGAGCCCTCGTTCCTGCCCGCGCCGACGCCCCGGCCCGAGCTCTCGTTGCCGGAGGCCTCCTTGGCCGAGCCCTCCTTGCCCGAGACGTCCTTGCCGGCGGTCTCCTTGCCGCCGCCGCCGCCGCCACCGCGGTTGCGGCCGCCGGAGTCCTTGCCACCGCCACCGCCGCCGCCGTTGCCGGACTGGCCGGAGGAGTCCTTGCCACCGCCACCACCGCCGCCGTTGCCGCGGCGCTTCTCGTCGACGGGGTCGAGGTGCACGAGGATCCCGCGCCCGCGGCAGTGCTCGCAGGACTCGGAGAAGACCTCCAGCAGGCCCTGCCCGACCCGCTTGCGGGTCATCTGGACCAGGCCCAGCGAGGTCACCTCGGCGACCTGGTGCTTGGTGCGGTCCCGCCCGAGGCACTCGGTGAGCCGGCGCAGCACGAGGTCGCGGTTGCTCTCGAGCACCATGTCGATGAAGTCGATGACGATGATGCCGCCGATGTCGCGCAGCCGGAGCTGGCGGACGATCTCCTCGGCCGCCTCCATGTTGTTGCGCGTGACGGTCTGCTCGAGGTTGCCGCCGGAGCCGGTGAACTTGCCGGTGTTCACGTCGACGACCGTCATCGCCTCGGTGCGGTCGATGACCAGCGACCCGCCCGAGGGCAGCCACACCTTGCGGTCCAGCGCCTTGGTCAGCTGCTCGTCCACCCGCAGGTCGCGGAAGACGTCGCCCTCACCGGTGTAGCGGGTGAGCCGCTCGGTGAGCTCGGGGCTCACGTGGGCGACGTAGGCCTCGACGGTGTCCCAGGCGTCGTCGCCCTGGACCACCAGCTCCTTGAAGTCCTCGTTGAAGACGTCGCGGATGACCCGGATCGCGAGGTCGGGCTCCCCGTAGAGCAGGGTCGGCGCGCTGGAGGTCGACTCCGACTTCTTCTTGATCACGTCCCACTGCGCGGTGAGCCGGTTGACGTCGCGGGTGAGCTCTTCCTCCGAGGCGCCCTCCGCGGCGGTGCGGATGATCACGCCGGCGTCCTCGGGGACGATCCGCTTGAGGATGTCCTTGAGCCGCTGGCGCTCGGTGTCGGGCAGCTTGCGGCTGATCCCGGTCATCGAGCCGCCGGGCACGTAGACGAGGAAGCGCCCCGGCAGGTTGATCTGCTGGGTCAGCCGGGCGCCCTTGTGCCCGATCGGGTCCTTGGTCACCTGCACGAGGATCTTGTCGCCGGACTTGAACGCGGTCTCGATGGAGCGCTGCTTGCCCGACAGGCCGGCCGCGTCCCAGTTCACCTCACCGGCGTAGAGGACGGCGTTGCGCCCCTTGCCGATGTCGACGAAGGCCGCCTCCATGCTGGGCAGCACGTTCTGCACCCGGCCCAGGTAGACGTTGCCGGCGAACGACGTGGCCGACGCCTGGGTCACGTAGTGCTCGACCAGGATGTCGTCCTCGAGGACGGCGATCTGGGTGCGCTCCCCGCGCTGGCGGATGACCATCTTCCGGTCCACCGCCTCGCGGCGGGCCAGGAACTCGGACTCGGTGAGGATCGGCTGGCGGCGCCGGCCGGTGTCCCGGCCGTCCCGGCGCCGCTGGCGCTTGGCCTCCAGGCGGGTGGAGCCGGCGATGCCGCGGACGTCGTCGTCGCTGGTGCTGCGGCCGTTGCGGCCGGCCCGCTCGGGACGGTCGTCGTCGTCGCTCTCGTCGGCGGAGTCGTCGCTGCCCGAGCCCCCGCCGCCGCCGCTGCGGCGCCGGCGGCGCCGCCGCCGGCGGGTCCCCGACCCGGTCGAGCCCTCGTCGTCGCCGTCGTCCTCGGTCGACTCGTCGCCGCTGTCGGCGTCGTCCTCGTCGGATCCGGCGTCCGCCGTCCCGGGGCGCTCGTCCGCGTCGGTGTCGTCGTCGGTGTCGGCGTTGTCCTCGCCGCTGCGGCCACGGCCACGGCCGCGGCGGCCCCGACGGCGGCGGCGGCTGGCCGCCGAGCCGGAGTCGTCGCGGTCCTCGCCGGACTCGTCGCGGTCGTCGTCATCGGTGGACTCGTCGTCGGTGGCGCCGTCGTCGGCGGCCGGGATCTGCTCCTGCCGGTCCTCCGCCGCGCGGCCGCGGCGGGACCGGCTGCGGCGGGACCGGGGGGCCTCGTCGGCCGGCTCGTCACCGGCGTCGTTGCGGTCGTCGGCCGTCTCGTCGGGCGTCTCCGGGTCCGGCGACTCCGCCGGGCGGCGGCTGCGCCGGCGCGGGGCGACGGGCGCGTCGGCCTCCGGGGCGACGAAGGTGATGAAGGCCGGGACGGGCGCGGCCGGCGGCGCGGCCACCGCCTCCACCTGGCCGGGGTCCGCCGCGGCCGCGGGGCGGGTGGCCCGGCGGCGGGGGCGGGCGACGACGGCCGTGGGCTCCGGCGAGCTGAACTGGGCGCCGAAGCGGGAGTGCACCGGCTCGTGCTCCGCGGCCTCCGGATCGGCCGGGGCGGCTGCCTGGGACCGGGTGTCCGGCTCGGGGTCGGCCGCCTGCACGTCGGCCTCGGCGTCGTGCTCCTCGGCGTCCTGCTCCTCGGCGTCCGGCTCGTCCTCGGCGTCCGGCTCGTCCTCGGCGTCCGGCTCCGCAGCCGGCCCGTCCTCGGCGGGCGCCCCCTCCTCGGCGGTGGCCGGCATGCCGGTGGCCTCGGCCTCGGCGGGCTGCGGGGTGCCGGCCGGCACTCCCCCGCCCTGGGTCTCGTCGGTCTCGGTCGTGTGGTCGGTGTCAGCCACGAGGGCTCTCGCCTCCTGTGTGGTGCTCCCGGGCGCCGATCGGACTCGACTGGCGGCCGCGCAGGAGCACGGGTTGGGCGGGGCGGGTTGCCGCACGGGGTACGGCGGACTGGCTCGCCCTGCGAAGTCTGTGGGCGGCTCCCGCGCGACGGTTGCCGCGGCAGGGAGCCGGACTGCGGTGGTACGCGTCCCCGGTGACGCCGGAGGCGGTGGTGCGGGGGTCCTGCGTGGTCTGGGCGTCCGGACCGGGTGGCCCGGATCGGGCGCGTCACGTCCGGCAGCCGTGTCGCTCGACGGCGCGCGGTCTCCGGGCGTCCGCCGGATCAGACCGGTGCGTGTTCCCCCTGGCAGCGGGTGCGCGCCACACGGTCAGGACCGAGCGGATCGGCCACGGTCCCGGTGTCGTCGAGCCGGCCCTGCGCCTCACGCACGGCCCGGGGGGGCAACGGCGGGCGCAGGTCGGCGACGGCAGCCAGGGCGGCCAATACGTCGTCGGGTCGTACAGCGGGCGTCACCTGCCGGACGACCACGTGCAGTATGGCACAACCTGCCTCTTCCGACGCCGACGCGCCGGCGACGGCGGGGCGGGCGTCGATGTCCTTCAGCCCGTTCTTGGTGCGCTTGGCGACGGTCACGACGTCGCTGGCGAGGAACTTCTCCACGGCCGGGGCGAGCTCCGCGAGGGCCAGGCCGGGCAGCTCCACCCGCCACACGGAGGTGTCGATCCGGTCGGCCAGGGAGCCGGTCCCCTCCTGCGCCTCCACGACCTCGAGGACGGCGACGTCGGGCGGCAGCGCCGTGTCCAGCGCGACCCGCACCGCCTCGGGGTCGCACCGGATGGCGATGCCGATCTCCAGGTACTCCGCCTCGCTGGCCGCCCCGGTGGGCGCGGCCCCGATGTAGGAGATCTTCGGGTGCGGGCTGAACCCGGCCGAGAACGCCATCGGGACCTGCGCCCGGCGCAGCGCCCGCTCCAGGGCGCGGGCCAGGTCGCGGTGCGAGGCGAACCGGAGCCGGCCCCGCTTGGCGTAGCGGATCCGCAGCTTCTGGACGGTCGGCGGCGGGGGCGGGCCCTCGGGCTGGCGGGCCATCAGACGACGGTCAGCGGCAGCAGGCTGCGACCGGTCGGGCCGATCTGGATCTCGGTGCCCATGGTCGGGCAGACGCCGCAGTCGTAGCAGGGCGTCCACCGGCAGTCGGCCACCTCCTCCTCGGAGAGCGCCTCCTGCCAGTCCTCCCAGAGCCACTCCTTGTCCAGCCCGGAGTCCAGGTGGTCCCAGGGCAGGACCTCGTGCTCGGTGCGCTCCCGGGTGGTGAACCAGTCCAGGTCGACGCCGAACGCGGCGAGCTCCTCGGCGGCGGCCTGCGTCCACCGCTCGTAGGAGAAGTGCTCGCTCCAGCCGTCGAACCTCCCGCCCTCGCGCCACACCCGCTCGATGACCCGGCCGACCCGGCGGTCACCGCGGGACAGCAGTCCCTCGATCATCCCGGGCTTGCCGTCGTGGTACCGCAGCCCGATCGAGCGGCCGATGCGCCGGTCGGCGTTGATCGCCTGGCGCAGGGCCCGGAGGCGGGAGTCGATGGTCTCCGCGCTGGCCTGGGCCGCCCACTGGAACGGGGTGTGCGGCTTGGGCACGAAGCCACCGATGGAGACGGTGCAGCGGATGTCCTTGCGCCCGCTGGCCTCGCGGCCGGCGCGGATCACCTCGACCGCGAGCTCCGCGATCTCCAGGACGTCCTCGTCGGTCTCGGTGGGGAGCCCGCACATGAAGTAGAGCTTCACCTGGGTCCAGCCGTTGGCGTACGCCGTGGTCACCGTGCGGACGAGGTCCTCCTTGGACACCGTCTTGTTGATGACCCGGCGGATCCGCTCGCTGCCGCCCTCTGGGGCGAACGTGAGGCCGGAACGCCGTCCGTTGCGGGACAGCTCGTTGGCCAGCGTCACGTTGAAGGCGTCGACGCGGGTGCTCGGCAGGCTCAGGCCGGTGTTGGTGCCCTCGTAGCGGTCGGCCAGCTCCTTGGCCACCTGGCCGATCTCCGAGTGGTCGGCCGACGACAGCGACAGCAGGCCGACCTCCTCGTAGCCGGTCGCCTTGAGACCCTGCTCGACCATGGAGCCGATGCCGGTGATCGTCCGCTCGCGCACCGGGCGGGTGATCATCCCGGCCTGGCAGAACCGGCAGCCGCGGGTGCAGCCGCGGAAGATCTCCACGCTCATCCGCTCGTGCACGCTCTCGGCCAGCGGCACCAGCGGCGTCTTCGGGTAGGGCCACTCGTCGAGGTCCATGACGGTGCGCTTGCCGACCGTGACCGGGACGTCGTCCCGGGTGCGGGCGACGGCGGCGATGGTGCCGTCGGGGCCGTACGAGAAGGCGTAGAAGCGCGGCACGTAGACGCCGTCGACGCGGGCCAGGCGGGCCAGCAGCTCCTCGCGGCCGCCGGGGCGGCCCTGCGACTTCCAGGCGGCGACGACGTCGGTGATGTCGCCGACGGCCTGCTCGCCGTCGCCGAGGACGGCGCAGTCGACGAAGTCGGCGACCGGCTCGGGGTTGAAGGCGGCGTGCCCGCCGGCGACGACGACCGGGTGGGTCTCGTCGCGGTCGACCGCGTGCAGCGGGACGCCGGCGAGGTCGAGGGCCTCGAGCAGGTTGGTGTAGCCCAGCTCGGTGGCGAAGCTGACGCCGAGCAGGTCGAAGTCGCGCACCGGGCGGTGCCCGTCGACGGTGAACTGCGGGACCCCGTGCTCGCGCATGAGGGCGGCGAGGTCGGGCCAGACGGCGTACGTGCGCTCGGCCAGGGCGTCCGGGCGCTCGTTGAGCACCTCGTACAGGATCATCAGGCCCTGGTTGGGCAGCCCCACCTCGTAGGCGTCGGGGTACATCAGCGCCCAGTGCACGGCCGCGGACTCCCACGGCTTCACCTGGGCGTTGAGTTCACCCCCCACGTACTGGATGGGCTTCTGGATCTGGGCCAGCAGCGGCTCGAGTCGCGGGTACAGCGACTCGCCTGCGGTGGCGCGGAGCTCTGCAGTCATGACCGGTCCAGGGTAGCCGCCCCCGCGCACACCCCATGGTGATCAGGTGACCTGATCGTTCCGGGTCCTGGCTCAGCGCCGGACGTGAGCCAGGACCGCACCAGGTGAGCCAGGACCACGTCGACTACGCGAAGCGTTGTATTAATGCTATGGTCCATCGCATGGGACGACAGCCCAAGACCGAGGCGGACACGGTCCACGACCGAATCGCCGTGCTGCGCGCCGACCGCGGCGTCAGCCGGAAGGAACTGGCGGACGCCGTCGGCGTCCACCCGCAGACGATCGGCTACGTGGAGCGTGGCGACTACAGCCCGTCGCTGGCGCTGGCGCTTCGCATCGCGCGCTACTTCGACCTGCCCGTCGAGGCGATCTTCTCGCTCGACCCGCTGCCCTCACTCACCCAGGAACTTCTCCGGAGGACGTCGTGAGCATCTCCCCCGACCAGACCTACCTCGCCCGCAACTTCGAGGACGAGCGCTGGGCGTGGGCGCGCCCGCGCCGCGTCCGCCGCCGCGCGGTGCTCGCGCAGGTGGTGCTCCTGACCGCGTTGATCGGGGCCACCGTGGTCGCCGCATCGACGGGCCCGGGCTGGACGACGTGGTACTTCGTCGCCCTGACCGTGAGCATGCTGGGGTTCATCCCCCTGCACTCGGTGCTCAATGCCGGCATCCGGGGCGTCTTCGACCGCAGCGACCGGTCGCTGGACGAGCACCAGCAGCGGTTGCGCGACCGCTCCTACGTCGCGGTGGCCTGGCCGTCGTCGGGGTTGCACCTCAGCGCATGGGCCGGCGCCGTCGCCGTCGTCGCCCTCAGCGGGCACGTCGTGCTGGCGCTCTACCTGGGCTTCCTGCTCTGGTTCGCCGCCGGCCTGCTGGCCTACTGGCACCTGGCCTGGACGGCGCCCGACGAGCCGGCCGACGCCGACCTCTGAGAGCTGACCTCGCCCTCGACCACTCGCGAGCTCGTGGCGGGCCCCTGCGAGGGGGCCGCCACGAGCTCGCGCCTCACGCCAGGTTCGGGAAGAAGAGCGTGACCTCGCGCTCGGCGGACTCGGGCGAGTCGGAGCCGTGCACGATGTTGTTCTGCACCTCGAGGGCGAAGTCGCCGCGGATGGTGCCCGGGCCGGCCTTCACCGGGTCGGTGGCGCCGGCCAGCGCGCGGAACGCCTCGATGGCGCGCGGGCCCTCGACGACCAGCGCCATCAGCGGGCCGCCGGTGATGAACTCCACCAGGTCGGCGAAGAACGGCCGCTCGCGGTGCTCGGCGTAGTGCGTCTCGGCGGTCTCGCGGTCGAGGGTGCGGAGCTCGGCGGCGACCAGCCGCAGGCCCTTGCGCTCGAGCCGCGTGATCACCTCCCCGACCAGGCCGCGGGAGACGCCGTCGGGCTTGACGAGGACGAGGGTGCGTTCGGTCACGGGGCCGGAGCCTACGGGGTGCCCGCCGGAGCGCCGTCGGCGTCGCCGTCCCGCGGCTCGGGAACGGGGCCGAACGGCGTCCCGACCAGCTGCTTGCGCACCTGCAGGAGGTAGCTCCAGATCAGCACGAAGGCGCCGGCCACGAACCACATGATCCCGTTCAGCAGGCCGGTGAGCAGCAGCGGCACCTGCAGGGCGGTGCCGATGAGCAGGCCGCGCTCCCGCCGCTGCACCCCCGAGGCGAGGATCAGCACGGTCGCCAGCACCAGCAGGATCGTCAGCCGGCCGGCGCCCAGGCCCTCCTCGGTCTGCGCGATCCCGCGCGGCACGAACAGCACCGCGATGCCCTCCAGCACGAGCACCGCGGCGGCGACGCCGCGCAGCGCCTTCGCGGCCCGCGCCGGGTCCGGCGCGGTCACCGGTTGCTCCGGGACAGCAGGCTGCGAGCCTCCCCGGCCGTGATGACGCTGCCGGTCACCAGCACGCCGGAACCACCGAGCGCGTCGTCCGGGCCGGCCTCTGCCAGCTCGATGGCCTCGGTGATCGCCTCCGGGAGCCGTGGCGAGACGCTGACCCGGTCGGCGCCGAAGACCTCGACCGCCAGCGCGCCCAGCTCGTCGGCCGGGAGCGCGCGGGACGAGCTGTTCTGGGTGACGACCAGCTCGGCGCAGATGCCTTCCAGCACCTCCAGCATCCCGGTGACGTCCTTGCCGTGGACGGCGCCGACGACGCCGACCAGCCGGGTGAAGTCGAACGACTCGCGGATCGCCGCCACCGTCGCCTCCATGCCGGCCGGGTTGTGCGCGGCGTCGACGAGGACGGCGGGGCTGGTGCGCACCCGCTCCAGGCGGCCCGGCGAGCGGACGGCTGCGAACGCCGCGCGGACGGTCTCCTGCTCGATCGGGCCGGTGGCGGCCCCGGCGCCGAGGAACGCCTCGACCGCGGCCAGCGCCGTCGCCGCGTTCTGCGCCTGGTGCGCCCCGAACAGCGGCAGGAAGACCTCCTCGTACTCCCCGCCGAGCCCCTGCAGCCGCACCTGCTGCCCGCCGACGGCGACCCGCCGCTCGAGCACGCCGAACTCGGTGCCCTCGCGGGCGACGACGGCCTCGGCCTCGACCGCCCGGCGGACCAGGGCGTCCAGCGCCGTCGGCTGTTGGTGGGCCAGCACGGCGATCGCGTCGGCTTTGATGATCCCGGCCTTCTCCCCCGCGATCGTGCCGACGTCGGGCCCGAGGTACTCGGCGTGGTCCATCGCGACCGGCGTGACGACGGCGACCCGCGCGTCCGCCACGTTGGTGGCGTCCCACCGGCCACCCATGCCCACTTCGATGACCGCGACGTCGACCGGGGCGTCGGCGAACAGCGCGTAGGCCATGCCGACCGTCACCTCGAAGAAGCTCATCGGGATCTCGCCGGCGGCGTCGACCATCTGGATGTAGGGCGCGATGTCGTCGTAGGTCTCGACGAAGCGCTCGGCGCTCACCGGCTCGCCGTCGAGCACGATCCGCTCACGGATGGTCTGCAGGTGCGGGCTGGTGAAGCGGCCCACCCGGAGGCCGAAGCCGCGCAGCAGCTCGTCGATCATCCGCGCCGTCGTCGTCTTGCCGTTGGTGCCGGCGACCTGGATGACCGGCATCGCCCGGTGCGGCGAGCCGAGCAGGTCGACCAGCGCGCTGATGCGGGTGAGCGAGGGCTCCAGCCGGCTCTCCGGCCACCGGGCCAGCAGCTCGTTCTCGACCCGGGCCATGTCACCGGTGCTGCCGTTGCTCATCCTGCTCAGGATGCCAGCCATGGCACGGGGCCGGCTCCGCGCCCCGGTCCGCTCCTCCCCCGTTCCTCCTCCGATGCTCCCGGGGCTGTCGCCGACCGGTCACTCCCTACGATGAGGGGCATGACCACCGACATTCGCACCCCGGACGCCACGGCCCCGGGAGCTGGCGGTGGCGTACCCGAGAAGCCGACGATCGACGGCCTCGAGGAGAAGTGGGTCGCCCGCTGGGCGGCCGAGGACACCTACGGCTTCGACCGCGACGCCGCGCTGCAGGCGCCCCGGGAGCGGATCTACTCGATCGACACCCCGCCGCCGACCGCGAGCGGCTCGCTGCACGTGGGGCACGTCTTCAGCTACACCCACACCGACATCGTCGCCCGCTACCAGCGGATGCTCGGCAAGCACGTCTACTACCCGATGGGCTGGGACGACAACGGCCTGCCGACCGAGCGCCGCGTGCAGAACTACTACGGCGTCCGCTGCGACCCGGCGCTGCCCTACGACCCGTCGTTCGAGCCGCCGGCCAAGCCGGAGAAGAACCAGCTGCCGATCTCCCGGCGCAACTTCGTCGAGCTGTGCATGCAGCTGACGGAGGAGGACGAGGCCGAGTACGAGAAGCTCTGGCGCCGCGTCGGGCTCTCGGTCAACTTCGCCAACGTCTACCGGACGATCTCCGAGACCTCGCGGGCGACGGCGCAGCGGATGTTCCTGCGCAACCTGGCCCGCGGCGAGGCCTACGCGCAGGAGGCGCCGACCCTCTGGGACGTCACCTTCCGCACCGCCGTCGCCCAGGCCGAGCTGGAGGACCGGGAGCGGCCCGGCGCCTACCACCGGATCTCCTTCTCCTCCCCCGAGGGCCCGGTGTTCATCGAGACCACCCGGCCGGAGTTGCTGCCGGCCTGCGTCGCGCTGGTCGCCCACCCCGACGACGACCGGTACGAGCCGCTGTTCGGCACGACGGTGCGGACGCCGCTGTTCGACGTCGAGGTGCCGGTGGTCGCGCACCGCCTGGCCGAGCCGGACAAGGGCTCGGGCATCGCGATGATCTGCACCTTCGGCGACCTCAACGACGTCACCTGGTGGCGCGAGCTGCAGCTGCCCACCCGGGCGATCGTCGGCTGGGACGGCCGGATCCTCGCCGACCCGCCGCCCGGCGTGCCCGCGCAGCCCTACGACGAACTGGCCGGCAAGACGATGTTCAGCGCCCAGCAGCGGATCGTGGAGTTGCTGCGCGAGTCCGGCGACCTCGACGGCGAGCCGAAGCAGATCACCCACCCGGTGAAGTTCTTCGAGAAGGGCGAGCGCCCGCTGGAGATCGTCACCACGCGGCAGTGGTACGTCCGCAACGGTGGCCGGGACGCCGACCTGCGCGAGGCGCTCGTCGCCCGCGGCAAGGAGATCCAGTGGGTGCCCGAGCACATGCGGCACCGCTACGACAACTGGGTCGAGGGCCTCAACGGCGACTGGCTGATCAGCCGGCAGCGGTTCTTCGGCGTCCCGTTCCCGGTCTGGTACCGGCTGGACGCCTCCGGTGAGCCGGTCCACGACGAGCCGATCCTCGCCGACGAGGCGTCCCTGCCGGTCGACCCGTCCTCCGACGTGCCGCCGGGCTTCGACGAGTCGCAGCGCGGCAAGCCGGGCGGCTTCATCGCCGATCCCGACGTGATGGACACCTGGGCGACGTCGTCGCTGTCGCCGCAGGTGGCCTCGGGGTGGGACACCGACCCGGAGCTGTTCGCCGCGGTCTTCCCGATGGACCAGCGGCCACAGGCGCACGACATCATCCGCACCTGGCTGTTCTCCACCGTCGTCCGCGCGCACTTCGAGCACGGCACGGTGCCCTGGACGCACGCCACCATCTCCGGCTTCGTGGTCGACCCCGACCGCAAGAAGATGTCGAAGTCCAAGGGCAACGCGACCACGCCGATCGACGTGCTGGAGCGCTACGGCACCGACGCGGTGCGCTGGCGCGCGGCCGGTGCCCGGCCGGGCGCCGACTCGCCGTTCGACGAGGCGCAGATGAAGGTCGGCCGCCGGCTGGCCATGAAGATCCTCAACGTGGGCAAGTTCGTGCTCGGGCTGGGCGCCGGGGACGTGGAGCTCGAGTCGGCCGCCGAGCGGATCACCGAGCCGATCGACCGGGCGCTGCTCACCGCGCTGGCCGCCGTCGTGGACGAGGCGACCGCGGCGATGGACGCCTACAACTACACCCGCGCGCTCGAGGTCACCGAGACGTTCTTCTGGTCGTTCTGCGACGACTACGTGGAGCTGGTGAAGTCCCGCGCCTACCGGTCCGACGACGCCGCCGCCTCCGCGCAGGCGGCGCTGGCGCTCGCGCTGTCGGTGCAGCTGCGGCTGTTCGCCCCGGTGCTGCCCTTCGTGACCGAGGAGGTCTGGTCGTGGTGGCAGACGGGCTCGGTGCACCGCGCGCCGTGGCCGGCCGCCACGGAGCTCCCGGCCGACGGAGACCCGGCCGTGGTGACGGTGGCCGCGGCGGCGCTGGCCGCGGTGCGCAAGGCGAAGTCCGACGCCAAGCAGTCGATGCGCGCCGACGTCGAGTCCGCGACCGTCACCGCCAGCCCCGACCAGGTGCCCCTGGTGGAGGCCATCCAGCCGGACCTGATCGACGCCGGCCGGATCCAGACGCTGATGGTGCGCCCGGGCGAGGGCCCGCTCACCGTCGACGTGGTGCTGGCCCCGACGCCGGAGGGCTGACCGGGTGAGGGCGTGTTCCCGATCGAGAGCGCGCCCTCACCCGGTCAGCGGGTGAGCTCCGCCAGCTTCCGGACCGTGTTCCAGTTCCGGTTGGTGCCGACGCCCAGCAGCTGGGTCCAGGCGCGCTCGGTCCTGCGGTCGCTCTGCAGGCCGTCGGGCAGCCAGATGTAGACCTCGCGGCCGCGCGGCACGTACTCCCAGCCGTCAGCAGGCGGGAGTGCCGCCACGCGCTCGGGGTCCAGCGGCTCGGCGTAGAAGGTGACCGAGTAGCGCGCCGGGTTGGTCGCGACGTGACCGAGCGGATCGGCGGCCACCACGTCGGCCAGCTCGTCCGCCGTCCGCACCACGACGGGGACGTCGATGGCGAACTCGTCGTCGATCGCCCTGGTGAGCTCGGCGGCGAGCTCCGCCTCCGGGAGCAGGCTGTCGAGCAGGACGTTGCCGCTGCCGAGGTGGGTGCGGACGGCGCCGAAGCCGCGAGCGGTGAGCGCCTCGCGCAGCCGGGGCATCGGCACCCGCCGGGTGGCACCCAGGTTGATCGCCCGGAGCAGCGCGACGTACCGCGTGGTCATGGCCGGCACGCTAGCCCGCCCGCCGGATCGCGGCATTGAACCAGTGGAGCCCGATAGCGCAGTCATTTCGAAGCCGAGTGGTTCATTGCTCGCCTCGTCCACAGGGCCTCTGCGGCGGCGCCCACGGTTCGACCAGCATCTCCGGTCATGCGCGACCTCGCCCAGCTCTTGCCGCATGGCGTCACCACACGCATCGAGCTGACTCTCGCCACCAGCAGCAGCTCGGTTGCGCGGTGGACCGCCGCCGGTGACCTCGTCCACGTGCACCCGGGCGTGGTCATGCTCCCGGGGGCGGTCGACGACCCCCTGGCTCGGGCCCGCGGCGCCGCACTATGGGCGAAGGGCCCGTTGAGCCACCTGTCGGCCCTGGCGTTGTGGGACGCCACGCCGTCGTGGACCCCGCAGCTGCACGTCACCGTGCCGGCCGACCGGTACCCCCGCCGGACCGGGGGCGTGGTGGTTCACCGAACGACGCTACCGCTCCCCACGACCCGCATCCGGGGCATCCCGGTCACCGCCCTCCCCCGCAGCCTGGTCGACTCGTGGGACTGGGCCCACCGCACGCGACGAGGGCAGCACCCGCCCGGAGCGCGGGCCGCGGCCCGTCAGGCGGTCATCGAGACCGTGCGGTCGAGGCGGCTCACCGTTCCCACGCTTCGGCTGGAGGCCGACGCCTGCAGGAAGCACGCCGGACGGGCAGACCTCTTCCGACTGCTCGACCTGGTCGAGAGCGGGTGCGAGAGCGAGCTGGAGATCTGGGGCGTGACCGCCGTCCTCCCGGGACCGCCTCGGGTTCCCGCGCCCTCCCTGCAGCACGCCGTCCGCCTGGGCAACGGGCGGTGGGTTCGGCTGGACGCCGCCTGGCCTCCTGCTCGTGTGGCGGTCGAGCTCGACGGCGCCGCGTTCCACGGCAGCCGGGAGGCACGCGAGCGCGATCTGCGGCGGGACACTGCCCTGGCCGCACTCGGCTGGGTGGTGCTGCGGTTCAGCTATGCGCGCCTCATGAGCGATCCCCTGGGCTGCCGGCGGGAGATCGAAGCCGTGATCCTCGGCCGGATGGCGAGCCGCTGAACCAGAGAGGCCCAGAACCGCGCGGGTTCTGGGCCTCTCTGGTTCTAGCTGCTGCTTAGGCGGACTTCTCGCGGGGGGCGCGGGAGGGCTTGCGCGGCACGATCGTCGGGTTGACGTGCTCCAGCACGACCTCCTTGGTGACGACGACGGAGGCGACGTCCTCACGGCTGGGGATGTCGTACATGACCGACTGGAGCACCTCCTCCATGATCGCGCGGAGCCCGCGGGCGCCGGTGCCGCGGAGGATCGCCTGGTCGGCGACGGCCTCGAGCGCGTCGTCGGTGAACTCCAGCTCCACGCCGTCGAGCTCGAACAGCTTCCGGTACTGGCGCACCAGGGCGTTCTTCGGCTGGGTCAGGATGTTGATCAGCGCCTGGCGGTCCAGCTTGCGCACGCTGGTGATGACCGGGAGCCGGCCGATGAACTCCGGGATCATCCCGAACTTCAGCAGGTCCTCGGGCATGACCTCGGCGAACGCGTTGGCGTCCTCGATCTCCTGCTTCCCGCGGATCTCGCCGGCGAAGCCGATGCCCTGCTTGCCGGCGCGGGCCTCGATGACCTGCTCCAGGCCGGCGAAGGCACCGCCCACGATGAACAGCACGTTCGTCGTGTCGATCTGGATGAACTCCTGGTGCGGGTGCTTGCGGCCGCCCTGCGGAGGCACCGACGCCGTCGTCCCCTCGAGGATCTTCAGCAGCGCCTGCTGCACGCCCTCGCCGGAGACGTCGCGGGTGATCGACGGGTTCTCGCTCTTGCGGGCGATCTTGTCGACCTCGTCGATGTAGATGATGCCGGTCTCGGCGCGCTTCACGTCGTAGTCGGCGGCCTGGATCAGCTTGAGGAGGATGTTCTCGACGTCCTCACCCACGTAGCCGGCCTCGGTGAGCGCCGTGGCGTCGGCGATGGCGAACGGCACGTTGAGCATCCGGGCCAGGGTCTGCGCCAGGTGCGTCTTGCCGCAGCCGGTGGGGCCGATCAGCAGGATGTTGGACTTGGCCAGCTCGACGGCGTCCTCGCGGGAGGCGCGGTCACCGCCGGCCTGGATCCGCTTGTAGTGGTTGTAGACCGCGACCGAGAGGGTCCGCTTGGCCTTGTCCTGGCCGATGACGTACTGGTCGAGGAAGTCGTGGATCTCCTTGGGCTTCGGCAGCTCGTCGAACTTCAGGTCCGACGACTCCGAGAGCTCCTCCTCGATGATCTCGTTGCAGAGATCGATGCACTCGTCGCAGATGTAGACCCCGGGGCCAGCGATGAGCTTCTTGACCTGCTTCTGGCTCTTGCCGCAGAACGAGCACTTGAGCAGATCACCGCTCTCACCGATTCGTGCCACCTGCTGACCTCCACCTCGACAGTCGCCGGTCCTGGTGTCAGGTACCCGCGGGTTGGACTTGTCTTGCGTGCTACCCCGTGCATTCGACCTCGCCGACAGGCTGTCCCGCGAGGCTCCCTCCCGGCGCTTCCGGCCGGGGATCGGGTGTTCGCCGAACGTACCTGCCGCCGTGGACGGGGTCGGGCAATGACTCACCCGGTTCCGCCCCGGCCGTCCCACTCGTTCCGCCGTGCTCTCAGACCCCCGACGGTACGGGCCGAACACGCGTCACGCGCGTCTCCGGCCCGTACCGATCGGTCAGGACTGGAGGGCGTTGAGCTTGCGGCTCTGGATCACCTGGTCGACGATCCCGTACTCCTTGGCCTGGGTGGCCGTCAGGATCTTGTCGCGGTCGATGTCGGTGCGGACCTGCTCCTGGCTCCGGCCGGTGTGCCGGGCCAGGATCTCCTCCATCTGCACCCGCACCCGCTCGATCTCGGCGGCGTGGATCTCCAGGTCGGTGACCTGGCCACCGGCCTCGCCCGAGGGCTGGTGGATGAGCACGCGGGAGTACGGCAGCGCCAGGCGCTTGCCCGGCGTCCCGGCCGCGAGCAGCACGGCGGCGGCCGAGGCGGCCTGGCCCATGACCACGGTCTGGATGTCGGGCCGGACGAACATCATCGTGTCGTAGATGGCCATCAGCGAGGTGAACGAGCCACCGGGCGAGTTGATGTAGATGGTGATGTCGCGGTCCGGGTCGGCCGACTCGAGCGTGATGAGCTGGGCCATCACGTCGTTCGCCGACGCGTCGTCGATCTGCACCCCGAGGAAGATGATCCGTTCCTCGAAGAGCTTGTTGTAGGGGTTGGACTCCTTCATGCCGTAGCTCGTGCGCTCCACGAAGGAGGGCAGGATGTAGCGGCTGGAGGGCATCTCGAAGCTCATCGTCTGGTGTCCTCGCACGCTCAGTTGTCGGAGACCGGGTTGGCGCTGTCGGTCATGGCCGCCTTGCTCACCACGTGATCGACGAAGCCGTACTCGAGGGCCTCCTGCGCGGTGAACCAGCGGTCGCGGTCGGAGTCCTCGTTGATCCGCTCGATCGTCTGACCGGTGTGGAACGACTGCAGCTCGTTCAGCTCGCGCTTGGTGCGGCGGAACAGGTCGGCCTGGATGGCGATGTCGGCTGCGGTGCCGCCGACGCCGGCGGACGGCTGGTGCATCATGATCCGCGCGTGCGGCAGGGCGTAGCGCTTGCCCTTGGTGCCCGCCGTCAGCAGGAACTGGCCCATCGACGCGGCCAGGCCCATCCCGTAGGTGGCGACGTCGCAGTCGATGAACTGCATCGTGTCGTAGATGGCCATGCCGGCGCTGACGGAGCCGCCGGGCGAGTTGATGTACAGGTGGATGTCGCGCTTGGGGTCCTCGGCCGACAGCAGGAGCATCTGCGCGGCGAGCTGGTTGGCGATGACGTCGTCGACCTGGGTGCCGAGGAAGATGATCCGCTCGCGCAGCAGGCGCTCGTAGACCGAGTCGCCCAGGTTCATCATTCCGCCGGCACCGCGCATCATCGGTGCGCTCGCCAGGTTCGGGTCGGTGGTGCTCACGGGTGCGGTGACCTCCGTTGGACGTCGTGGCAGGTGGATCTCGGTGGTAGGTGGTCTCGGGTGGTACGGGCCCGGAACGGCCCGCCGGGAGGCGGGCCCCCCGGCGATCGCCTGAGTCCTGTCGACCCTAACCCGCACCTGCGACGGGACAGTCCCGGTGCGGGCGGTGTTCGCCGTCGGCGCAGCGTCTCGTCGCCGAACGCGACGACGCCGCCCCGCCCGGAGGGGGCGGAACGGCGTCGTCGGGGTGGTGCTGGTCGTGCGGGTTACGCCTTGGTGACGTCCTCGGTGTCCTCGGTCGCCCCTTCGGCGGCCTCGGTGGCGACGGCCTTGACGCCCAGGTCCTCGTCCGCGGCCGGCGCGTCCTCGGAGCCGGCGTCCTCGGAGCCGGCGTCCTCGGCGGGGGCCTGGACCGTCTTCGGGCGGAGGGCCTCGAGGTCGACGGTGTTGCCCGACTCGTCGGTGATCGTGGTCTGCTCGAGCAGCTGCGCCAGGGTCTTGGTGCGGCGGACGTCGGCGACGAACTCGGCGATGTTGCCGCTCTGCTGGAGCTGCTGGGCGTACTGCTCCGGGCTCATCCGGTTGCGCTGCGCCTGGGCCACGATCTGCGCCGACAGGTCGTCGTTGTCGACGGTGACCTCACGGGCGTCGGCGATCGCGTCGAGGATGAACTGCGTCTTGACGGCTTCCTCGACGGTCTTCTTCTGGTCGGTGTCGTAGGCCTCGCGGCTCTCGATGCCGGACATCTGCAGGAACGCGTCCCAGTCCATGCCGGCCTGGAGCAGCTCCCGCTCGAGGGCCTGGCTGCGCCACTCGACCTCGCGCTGGACGAGGTTCTCCGGGATCGGCACCTCGACGGTCTCGAGCAGGTGCTCGACCAGCTTGTCGCGCGCCTGGGCGCCCTGCTGGATCACCTTCGTGCGGGCCACGCGGGTGCGGACGTCCTCGCGGAGCTCCTCCAGCGTGTCGAACTCGCTGGCGGTGGAGGCGAAGTCGTCGTCCAGCTCCGGCAGCTCCTTCTCCTTCACCGAGCGGACGGTGACGGTGACGTCGGCCTGCTCGCCGGCGTTGGGGCCGGACAGCAGCGCGGTCTGGAAGCTCTTGCTCTCGTCGGCGGACAGCCCGCGGACGGCGTCGTCGAGGCCCTCCATGAGGTTGCCGGAGCCGACCTCGTAGGACATGCCCGTCGTCGAGCCGTCCTCGAGCACCTCGCCGTTCAGCTTGGCCTCGAGGTCGATGGAGACGAAGTCGCCGTCCTGCGCGGCGCGCTCGACGCCGGTCAGCATGGAGAAGCGCTCACGCATGACCGAGACCTGCTGGTCGATCTCCTCGTCGGTGACCTCGACGTCGTCGACGGTCACGGCGAGGTCGTCCAGCCCGGGCAGCTCCAGCTGCGGGGCGACGTCGACCTCGGCGGTGAAGGCGAGGGTGTCGTTGTCGTCGAGGCGGGTGACCTCGATCTCGGGCTGGCCGAGCACGCGCACCTGGTTCTCGCGGATGACCTCGGAGTAGACCTCCGGGATCGCGTGCTGCACGACCTGCTCGAGGACGACGGGGCGGCCGATGCGCTGGTCGAGGACGCGGTTGGGCACCTTGCCGGGGCGGAACCCGGGCACGCGGACCTGCTTGCCCAGCTCCTTGTAGACCTCACCGAAGGCGTGGTCCAGGTCCCCCCAGGGCACCTCGATCGCCATCCGGACCCGCGTGGGGCCCAGTTCCTCGATGGTGCTCTTCACAGCGGCAGTGCTCCTCGATACAGACAGCAGGGGGATCGGGCGCTCCGCAGGCACGCGGACGCCGAACTGCCCACGAGTCTAGAGACGCGTGAGCAGGTTGGGGATGGCGGTGCCGTGACACCGGCACGAGCTGGTCGGGGTGACGGGATGTGGACCTGCAGCAGGACCTGGTCGGGGTGACGGGATGTGGACCTGCAGCAGGACCTGGTCGGGGTGACAGGATTTGAACCTGCGGCCCCCTGCTCCCAAAGCAGGTGCGCTACCAAGCTGCGCCACACCCCGTGGCCGCCCGAGTCTAGGCGCACCCCTCCCCCGCGACGGACGCCCGCGGACGCCGGGGCACCGCGGCGGCCGGCCGGGCGACGTTCATGCGGACACCGCCGGACGGCGGCCGGCCCAGGGCGCCGCCTCCTCCAGCGCGGCGGCCACGCGCACCAGCACGTCCTCCCGGCCGTACGCCGCGACCAGCTGGACGCCGACGGGCAGCCCCTCGTCGGTCCAGTGCAGCGGCAGGCTGATCGCCGGCTGGCCGGTGACGTTGAACTGGGCGGTGTACGGCATGAGGCTGTTGATCCGCCGGCCCTCCTCCTTCGGCCCGGCGGCGGTCATCCAGCCGAGCTGCGGCGGCGGCGCGGCGATCGTCGGGGTGACGAGCAGGTCGAACCCCTGCCCACCCTGCTCCCCCGGCGCCCAGAACTCCGCCATCCGCCGGGTCCACGACCCGAGCCACTGGCGGGCGCCCAGGTACTCCTCGGCGGAGAGCCTCCGGCCCACGGCGCGGTAGAAGACGTTGCGCGGCTCCAGCTCTCCGTCCTCCACCGATCGGCCCAGCGACCGCTCCAGCGCGGAGAGGGTCAGCGCCACGTCGGCGGCGATGGTCGTGGTGAAGAAGCGCGGGAACCGCGGATCGAACATCGCACCGGGCGTGCCCGGCCCGACGTCGCAGCCGAGGTCGGCCAGCAGCCGGCCGGCGCGCTCCACGGCCGCCCGGCAGGACGGGTCGTCGAGGTACTGCTCCCCCGGCTCGGCGTCCAGCAGGCCGACGCGCAGCCGGCCCACGGGAGCGCCGACCTCCTGCGCGAGCGGCCGGGGCAGCGGCGGCGCGACGTACGGGTCACCGGGCATGGGTCCGCTGATGACGTCGAGGACGGCGGCGGTGTCGCGCACCGTGCGGGTGACGACGCCGTCGATGGTCGCGCCGGCCCAGCTCTCCCCCACCTCGGGGCCTTGGCTGACCCTGGCGCGGGTGGGCTTGAGCCCGACCAGCCCGCACTCGGCGGCGGGGATGCGGATCGACCCGCCCCCGTCGTTGGCGTGCGCGAGCGGCACGAGTCCGGCGGCGACCGCGGCCGCGGAGCCTCCGCTGGAGCCCCCGGTCGAACGGGTCGTGTCGTAGGGATTCCGGGCCGGCGGATGGGCGGCCGGCTCGGTGGTAATGGTCGTGCCGAACTCCGGCACGTTCGTCCGGCCGAGGACGACGAAACCGGCCGCTCGTAAGCGCTGGGCGAGGTGGCTGTCGACCGACCACCGGTGCCCGGCGTCCCGGAGGAACGAGGTGCCGTAGTTCGTGGCCTCACCGGCGACGTGGCAGCCGAGGTCCTTCAGGAGCAGCGGCACACCGCGGAACGGACCGTCCGGGAGGTCGCCGGCCGCCTCGGCGCGGGCGGCGTCGAACCGGTCGCGGATGACCGCGTCCAGCTGGGGGTTCACCCGCTCGATCCGCTCGATCGCCGCCTCGACCAGTTCGGCCGGAGAGCACTCTCCCGTCTGGACCAGCTCGGCCTGCGCGGTGGCGTCCAGCCAGGTCGGATCGGTCACCTCAGGCACGCTAACGGCGATCGCGCCGGCTGTGGAGGGATGCCGCGGAACCACCGGGGCCCGGAAGCCGTTCCTCCGGCCATGGCCGGTCGTCGAGCAGCGTTCGTCCTCGTTCCCCTACTGGGTCTGGCGGCCTGCACGGGCACCGACGGGGACGACACCTCCCCGGCACCCACCGCCGGCGGCGTGGAGCTGGGGGCGTGCGACTTCGACGTGCCGGCGGGTGTGGAGATCGAGTGCGGCACGCTGCCGGTCCCGGCCGACCGCGACGATCCCGGTGCCGGCGAGATCCAGCTGGCCTTCGGCATCATCCGGAGCGACGCCGACAGCCCGGCGGAGGATCCCGTCGTCTACCTGTCGGGAGGACCGGGCGGGAGCACGCTGGAGCTCGTGCCGCAGGGGTTCGGCCAGCTCTACGAGCCGCTCACCGCCCACCGGGACCTCGTGCTCGTCGACCAGCGGGGCACCGGGCTGACCGAGCCGTCACTGGCCTGCGACGAGTACACCTCGTGGGTGCGGGAGTCGCTGGGCTCCGACGTCTCCCCGGAGGAGCTGGCGGCCCAGGCGGTGCAGTCGCTGGACGAGTGCCGGCAGCGCCTGGTCGACGAGGGCGTCGACTTCGCCGACTACGACAGCGCCGCCTCGGCGGCCGACCTCGAGGACCTGCGGGTGGCCCTCGGCTACGACGAGTGGAACCTCTACGGCGTCTCCTACGGCACCCGGCTGGCGCAGGCCGCCATGCGGGACCACCCCGACGGCATCCGGTCGGTGGTGCTCGACTCCGCCTACCCGGTCGACGCCGACCTCTACGAGGAGACGCCGGGCAATGCCGTCCGGGCCATGGCGGCGCTGTTCGCGACCTGCGCCGAGGATCCCGCCTGCGCCGCCGAGTACCCCGACCTCGAGCAGCGGTTCAGCAATCTGGTCGACGAGCTGAACGCCTCGCCGGCACCGATCACCGTCGTCGACCCGACGAACGGGCAGCGCGTGGAGGACCAGTTGGACGGGGACTCGCTCGTCGGCTTCCTGTTCCAGACGCTGTACTCCACGGAGCTGATCGCGCACCTCCCGGAGGTCATCGCCGCCGCGGACGACGGCGAGTTCGGCACCGTCGGCCTGCTCCTCGGGGCGCTCTCCGCGCAGCTGGAACTGGTCAGCATCGGGCAGCAGCTGGCCGTGCAGTGCGAGGAGGAGGTCGCGTTCGGCTCCCAGGAGGAGGTGGCCGCAGCCGCCGCGGAGCATCCGCTGGTCCAGGGTTTCTTCGAGGGCGCGCCGACCCTGGGCCCCGGCGTCTTCGACGTGTGCGACTCGTGGGACGCCGGCGAGCCCGGCGACGGCGCGAACGACCCGGTGACGAGCGAGATCCCCGCGCTGGTGCTGGCCGGCGAGCTGGACCCGATCACGCCACCGAGTTGGGGCGAGGAGCTCGCCGAGCAGCTGCCGAACAGCTACCTCGTCCGGTTCCCGTCCACCGGGCACGGCGTCCTGCCGAGCCGCGACTGCGCCGTCCGGATCGCCGAGGACTTCCTGGACGACCCTCGCAGTGAGCCGGAGACCGGCTGCGTGGACGAGGTGGAGCCGCCGGCCTTCACGGCGGAGGACGTCCAGGTCGAGATGACGTCGTTCGAGAGCGAGGAACTCGGCCTCAGCGGGCTGCGGCCGGAGGGCTGGACCGAGGTGGTCCCCGGCGTGTGGCAGGAGTCTGCCCTGGTGACGCTGATCCAGCAGGTCGTGCCCGGCGCCACCGCCGAGCAGCTGCTCCAGCAGGTCGGCACGCAGCTGGGCCTACCCGAGCCACCTCAGCCGGTGGGCGAGCTGACGACCGCGGCGTTCACCTGGCAGCTGTACCAGTTGGACGACCTCGGCCAGCAGGTCGAGCTGGCGCTCGCCGACGGGCCGGACGGCCTGCTCCTGGTGCAGCTGACGACAAGTCCGGCCCGCGGTGACCTGCACCGCGGGCAGGTCTTCCTGCCGGCCGTCGAAGCACTCGCTCCGCAGTCCTGAACCGGTATCCGCTCGATCCGCGGGCGGCGTCACCGGCCGTTAGCCTGCCGGGAGGGCGCGCACCCGTCCTCCCGGACGGTCGGCGCGTGCCCCACGGACGGAGGCCTCGTGGTGGAGATCGACGACGACGACCTCGGCCCGGCCACTCCCCCGCCTCCGCCGCAGTTCGGAGTCCTACCGGCGGCCGTGGCGCTGGTGCGCCTCCCCTTCGACCTGGCGGTCCTGCTCGGCTACACGGTGCGCGAGCTGCCGCTGTTGGTCCAGGACGTGCGAGCACGGTGAACGACGTCGCCCGGCTGGTGCACCACGGTGAGCGGGGAGGGGCGCTGCAGGAGCTGCTCGACAGCCTCGCGCGCGCGGCGCGGGCGGACAGCGCGGGCGCGCTCACGTACCTGCTGCGGTCGGCCGGCGAACTGGCCGCGGTGCGGGCCGAGGTCGAGCGGCTCCGCCTGCTGACCGGGGACGTCGACCCCGTCGGGGACCGCGGAGACGGCTGAGCCCGCTGGTCACCCGACCGGCTGGACCGGGGCCGTGCGCGAGCCGGGGGGCGTGCGGCGCCGGCCCGACGGACGGCGGATCAGCCACTCGGCGACCGCGAGGTTGATCAGCCAGCCCGCCCCCATGGGCCAGGCCTCGCTGGCGGCGCTGATCTCCCCGACGACCGCCAGCCAGGCGCCGGCGGTGAACACCTGGGTGCCCGCCGCGATGCCCAGCGCGTAGCCGCGCAGCATCCAGGCGCGGTGCCGCGCGAGGTCCCGGCGGAGGACGGCGATGACGCCCAGGGCGAGGGAGCCGGCCATGCCGATCCCCGCCGCCGCCCGGAACAGCGTCAGCAGGCCGCCGTCCGCGCCGGTGATGGCGATGGTCAGCCACAGCCCGCTGAGCGCGGTCACCAGGCCCGCGGGAGCGGCGATCCGCCCGGTGACGCGGTGCCAGCGTGGCCGCCGCCCGCGGGTGCCGGGCACGAACTGGAAGGCACCCACCACGGTGAACACCAGCGCGCTGACGATGTGCACGACCAGCGGCAGGGGCACGGCCGCCGACCGCGGCGCCTCGGGCAGGACGGCCGCACCCCCGGAGAGCTCCACGAGGCGCGCGGCGCCGGCCGCGAGCGGCACGAGGGCCAGGGCGATCAGGGCGGCGGGCACCAGCCACCGCAGCCGGGGGCGGGACGTCGGCGGCGCTGCAGAGGTCATGCAGCAATCGTCGGGAGCGGCCGGCTCGCGGTCATCGGGCGAAGGTGCGGACCCGGCGTCGTCCGAAGGTATGAGCCGGTCACCGGCCGGGCGTCACCCGGCGGGTCTCGTAGGCCCAGATGGCCAGCTCGACCCGGTTCCGGACGCCGATCTTGGCCATGAGGCTGGCGACGTGCGTCTTCACCGTGCTCAGCGTGATGTGCAGCTCGCGGGCGACCTCGTCGTTCGAGCGGCCGCGGGCGACCGCGGCAAGGACGTCCTCCTCGCGGTCTGTCAGCGGGGCGACCGGCTGTGCGGGTGGACTCGCGGGGCCGGTGCCGGCGAAGGCGTCGAGCAGCCGCGCGGTGACGCTGGGGGCGATGAGCGCGTCGCCGCGGGCGGCGGCGTGCACCGCCTGGGCGAGCAGGTCGGGGCCGGCGTCCTTGAGCAGGAAGCCCCGGGCCCCCGCGCGCAGCGCGGCGTAGACGTACTCGTCGAGGTCGAAGGTGGTGATGACGACGACCGCGACCGGGTCGGCGACACCCGGCCCGGCGAGCCGGCGGGTGGCCTCGAGGCCGTCAGTGCCGGGCATGCGGATGTCGAGCAGGCAGACGTCGGGGCGCAGCTTGCGGGCGAGGCGCACGGCCTGCTCGCCGTCGGCGGCCTCGCCGACCACCTCGACGCCGGGCTGGGCGTCGAGGATCATCCGCAGCCCGGTGCGCACGATCTCCTGGTCGTCGGCGACCAGGACGCGCACCGTCACGCGGGTCCCCGGCGGGGCAGCACGGCGGTGACCGTCCAGCCGCCCTCGGGGCCGGGGCCGGCGTCGAAGGTGCCGCCGAGGAGGGCGGCCCGCTCGGCCATGCCGGGCAGGCCGAAGCCGGCGTCGCGCCGGGCCGGCGCGCCCTCGCCGTCGTCGGTGACCCGGAGCTGCACGGAGGCATCGTCCACGACGAGCCGGACGTCGACCCGGGTGGCCCGCCGCGCGTGCCGGCGCGCGTTGGTGACCGACTCCTGCGCCAGCCGGTAGACCGCGGCTGCCACGGACGGCGGGACCGCGTCCACGTCGCCGGTGATCCCGACGTCGACCGCCAGCCCGTCGTCACCGGCCAGCCGGCGGAGGTCGGCGAGCCCGGGCGTGGGCGCGAGTTCCGCGGGCCCGTCGCGGCGCAGCGTCCGCACCATGCTGCGCATCTCGGCCAGCGTGCTGGAGGCCTCCGCCTCGATCAGCCGCAGCGCCTCCGTGGCGGCCTCGGGCCGCACGGCGGCGGTGGCGAGGCCCGCCTGCGCGCGGATGGCGATGGCCGAGACGTGGTGGGCGACGGTGTCATGCAGGTCGCGGGCGAGATCCGCCCGCTCCCGGGCGGCCACCTGGTCGAGCTCCCGGGCCCGGGCGCGCGCCCGGTATCGGGCCGCCGAGCCGAGGGCCAGGGCCGAGGCGAGGACGGCGACGCCGCCGATCGCGTCGGTGGCGGACGTCGGGCCCACGAGCATCAAGCCGACGGCGCTGACCAGCACGAACGCCAGCCCGGCGAGCGCCTCGCGCCCGGACCCCCAGCGCACCAGTGCGTACGGCAGGACCAGCCCGACGACCGCCGAGTAGAGGCCGTCGCCGTCCCCGGTGACGAGTGCGAGCACGTCGAGGGCGAGGAACCAGCCGACGAGGACGAGCAGCGGGTGCGTCCGGCGCCACGGCAGCAGCGGCACCAGGGCGGAGAGCACGGCGACCTGCAGCCAGCGGAACGGCAGGTCGGGGCGGAGGACGCCCTCCAGCACGGTCGCGACCAGGGCGAGGCCGACGAGGGCCCAGTCCGGCCAGGCGCGAGCCGGCGGGCCGGGTGGTCTCGGCTCGTGCCAGACCGAGCGCAGCAGGGCGTTCACGCCGGTCACCGTACGAGCCCGGGACGGTGTTGTTGATCAGCCGGAAGGAGGAGATCGCCGGCGCGGACGGCGACGTGGCGCGGTCGGTGTTCCGGGGAGGCGCTACCCTCGACGCGGACTCCGGCCCACCGGTCTCGACCGGCGGGCGGCTGCTCCGCGGGTGTAGCTCAATGGTAGAGCCCCAGCCTTCCAAGCTGGCCATGCCGGTTCGATCCCGGTCACCCGCTCCACGTCGTGACCTGGAACTGCGGTGTCGACCAGCTCCGGCATTCCCGTCGCCCGGCCCTCGAGTCAGGGTGCGGACGATGTCCCGGGACAGGTGCGCACGAAGTCCTGGACTCGGGCATCGCCGGAGCTGCCGTCGTGGACGAGTGGGAGTCGTCGGCGCAGCCAGCGCACGAGCTCGACCACGACGGTGATGAGCGCGGCCAGCCCTACGCCGACGAGCACGCCGAGCAACGGGTCGTGTGCGAACGCCGCCGAGCCGAGGAAGCCGAGCAGCACGCACATCGCGGTCCACAGCACGGCGGCGATCGCGGTCGCCGCCGCGAAACGGGCCGGCGGATACCCCAGGGCGCCGCTGGCCGTCGTCACCGCCGTCCGGCCGCCCGGGATGAAACGGGCGGACACGATCAGCTGCCCGCCACGCCGGTCCAGTGCGCGTCGCACGCCCGCCAGCCGCCCGGGCCGGGCGCCGAGCCGGCGGCCGAGCAGCCACCGGCCGGCGCCGTAGGCCAGGTGGTCGCCCACGAACGCACCCAGCACGGTCGCGAGGAACACCAGGAAGAGCAGCGGGGTGCCCGTGGTGAACGCGAAGACGCTGGCGCTGATCACGAGTGTCTCGCTCGGCAGCAGCGGCAGGACGGCGTCGAGGGCGACCAGGGCGAAGATCGCCAGGTAGACCCACGGAGAGGTCAGGGTGGCCTCCAGCAGGTCGGTCAGCCAGGTCACCGGAGACCTCCCTCGGCAGCGGGCGGCGAAGCCTCGGCACCGGCCAGGCCCGCGGCGACGAGCACCGCCGTGGCCGCCGTGCCGGCCAGCAGCAGCCGCTCGACCAGCCCGATGCCCGGCACCGGATCGGCGCCCGTGGACACGACGGGCACGTGCAGGGCCAGGAAGGACGCGCCCAGCCCGCCGAGGCCGACCGCCGCCCCGCGCAGGGCGCGGCGAGCCGGGAGTGAACAGGCCGCCGCGACCAGGAGCCCGACGACCGACGGCACCACCATCGCCACGGCGGCCGCCACCTGGTGCACCCGTCCCCACGCCGTCGTGTCGAGCCCGGGCAGGTCGGTGGGGAACGCGGCCACCGCGGCGAGGCCGACCGACCACAGCGCCAGCAGTCCGAGCACCGCGGTCCGCCGGGCACCGGCCGCCATGCCTCGGTGCACGCCGAGGGCCGTACCGGCCGCCGCGATCTCCACCCCCACGATGCAGCCCGCCAGCCACCAGCCGCCGGCGGGCCGGTGCACGGCGTCGCTGAGCATGCTGTCGAGGGTGTTGTCGCCGACGACGTCGGTGCCGATCCCGGCCAGGACTGCGACGGCCACGCCGAGCAGGACGACCGGGAACCACGGCGCGGACCGGCTGCCGGTTCCCGCGACCGGGCGGACCTCCGCTGCGACGGCCGTCGCCGCCCCGGGTCGCGGTGGCGCCGAGAGCGCGGTCATGTCGGCACCAGGACGTCGCGGCGGGGCCGGTCGGCCGAACGGGAGCGGAGGCAGGCGTCGTAGAGGCCGACGAACGCGCTGAGCGTGGCGCCCAGGTCATGCTCCGCGGCGACGGCCCGGGCGCGCCGGCCCATCCGCCGGGCGGACGCCGGGTCGTCCAGCAGGGCGGTCAGCCGCCCGGCGAGCTCCTCGACGTCACCGTGCCGGTAGAGCCAGCCGGTCCGCCCGTGGTGCACCAGCTGCGGTAGCGCGCCGGCGTCGACGCCCAGCACCGGCAGCCCGGTGGCCATCGCCTCCAGGGTCACCAGGCTCTGCAGCTCCGCGGTGCCGGCCATGCCGAAGAGGTCCGCGGCCGCGTAGGCCTCCGGCAGCTCGGCGTCGCTCAGGACGCCGGTGAACGTCACCGCACCCCTCACGCCCCGCGCTGCGGCCAGGGCCTCGAGCCGCCCGCGTTCCTGCCCGTCCCCGACGACGAGCAGGTGGAGGTCCCACCGCGCCCGGACCAGGGCGAGCGCCTCGATGAGCTCGTGCACGTTCTTCTCCGGGTCCAGCCGGCCGACGTAGGCCAGGACGGGAACCGACGGCAGGCCGCGCGACCGGCGGAACCGGGCGCCGTCCCGCTCTGGGGAGAACCGATCCAGGTCCAGCCCGCAGGAGATGGGCAGCACGGGCCCGGGCACCCCGGCCGACTCCGCCAGGGCCGCGGCGAACGGCGTGGGGCTGGTGACCACGTCGGCGAGGGCGAGCACCCGGGCGGCGTCCCGCCACGCCCAGGCGTGCGCCCGGCGCCGGACGGCGGCGCCACCGGGCACGTAGTGCAGCAGGTTCTCCGGCATGAAGTGGTTGGTGGCGACCACGGGGATGCCCAGTGCGCGCGCCGCACGGAGCACCGCCCGTCCCACCAGGAAGTGGCTCTGGATGTGCACCACGTCCGGTCGCACCGTCCGGAGCACCGCTCGCACGCGGCGGTGCAGCCCGGCGGGCGGGCAGATCCGGAAGCCGCGGCGGAGCAGCACCGGCACGGAACGCACCCGGTGCTCGGTGACGCCTCCGGTGGCCTGCGCGGAGTTGCTGTGATGGCTCTGGGAGGGGGCGAGCACGTGCACCTCGTGCTCGGTGGCCAGGCCTGCGGCCAGCCGCTGGGCGAAGTAGGACGCGCCGTTGACGTCGGGCGCATAGGTGTCGGCGGCGATCAGGATCTTCACTGGGGAACTCCTCGAGTCCGTAGGGAGAACAACCTCTTGGCGACGAGCGAGACGGCGAGCACACCGGCACCCAGGGCCGCGCTGAGCGCGACGAAGGCCCAGGGCGAGCTGGTGATCCCCGCGATGTGCGGACCCGCCAGCAGGCCGAGGGCGACCAGCACGGCCGCTCGCGCGGAGCTGGTGAACGCGACCCAGCCGACGAAGCGGCGGTAGGGGACGCCGGCCAGACCGGCGGCCAGGAACGCCGGGACGGCGCCGATGTCGACGAGCTTGGCGCCGATGACGACCCGCGGAAGGTGACGCCCGACGTCCTTCCGGAGCCGCGCTGCGCGGGGTCCGGAGACGCCGAGCCGGGCGAGCAGCGGGGACACGCGCCGATGCCCGCCGCACCGGCCGAGGGCGAACAGCAAGCTGTCGCCGACGACGTCGGCGGAGACTGCCAGCAGCCACACGGGCAGCAGCGCCAGCACACCGGCGCCGACCATCGAACCGGCCGCCACCGTGGTGGCCGGTCCCTCCAGCAGCATCAGCACCGCGAGGACGAGATAGGGCTGCACCTGGTCGCTGCTCCCTCCCGACCCGCCCCGGGCGACGGGGCGGATCAACCGCCGGACCGTCCGGCGGCGAGGAGAAGCTAGGACGGCGAGGACGCCGTGGTCGTCGGCCTGCGGAGCTGTTCGGCATGCCTCCGGGGTGGCTGCACCAGGGGCGGGACCCCGTACCGCGGTAGGGGGGTCCCCCGCTCGGGAGAGGGACGACGGTCCCGCCGCGACGCTCTAGCGTGCATGCAGGAGAGCCCGCGGAAGGGGATCGCCGGCGGGGCCGGTGCCCGTCCGGACGGCGGAGGATCGGCAGGTGGAGGACGGATGGCGGTGACCCGGCCGGTCGGCCGTGCCCCGGCGTGGTCCTGGACGGCGGGCACGGCGATCGCCGGGATCCTGCTGGTCCTCCTGCAGGTACCGACCACGACGGGTACCTACGGCCTGGCGCTCGGCGCGGGGATACCGCTCGGCCTGCTGCAGGGCCTCGCGCTCCCGCTGGCGTTGCGCCGTCCACTGCTCGCCACCGCCGTCCAGTTCGTGGCGGCGGCGGCCACCGCCCTGGTGGTCGACCCCGTGGACGGGCATGCCTGGCCGCTCACGGTCCCGGGTGTCCTGCTGCTCGTGGCGCACGTCGGGCTGCTGGCGGTCTCCCGCGGCTGGCGGCCGGCCGCCCTGGTCTGGGGCGCCTCGCTCGGAGGCGTCGCCTGCCTGATGGCCGTCCAGGTGGGCGAATGGGGCAGCGAGACCGCCGGTGACATCACCGTCGCGGTCTACGCGGCCAGCTCTCTGCTCGTGCTGGTGGCCGGGTCGGTGTGGCAGCAGCGGTCCCGGCTGGCCGGCGAGCTGTCGGCGGCCCAGCGCGACGTGGCGGTCGAGCAGGCCCGCCGGGCGCTGGTCGAGGAGCGCACCCGGATCGCGCGGGAGCTGCACGACGTCGTGGCGCACACGATGTCGGTCGTGCACATGCAGGCCACGACCGCCCGCTTCCGGCTCCCCGACCTCAGCTCCGGGGCCGCCGCCGAGCTGCAGCAGATCGCCGGCTCCGCCAAGGCGGCCATGGCGGAGATGCGCCAGCTGCTCGGCGTGCTGCGGGACGACGGGGCGAACGCCCCGGTCACGCCGACCCCGACACTGGCCGACCTGCCCGAGCTGGTCGCCGGAACGGCGCGCGGTGGAACGGCGGCCCGGCTGACGGTGGACCCGGCGCTGGCGGTCCGGGAGGTCCCGGAGATCGTGCAGGCGGCGGCGTACCGGGTGATCCAGGAGGCGCTGAGCAACGTCGTCCGGCACGCCCCGGGTGCGCCGGCGACCGTCGACGTCCGGCTCGCACCGGACGGCCGCGCGATCGAGCTGTCGATCAGCAACCCGCCGTCCGCGTCCCCCGGTCCGGGCCTCGACGTCCGTGACACCACCCGGGCACGACACGGGCTGATCGGCATCCGCGAACGCGCAGCGCTGCTGGGGGGCTGGTCGAGCGCGGGTCCCGTACCCGGTGGCGGATGGCAGGTGGGTGCCCACCTGCCGCTGGCGGCGGAGGTCCCCGTCGCGACCGACCTGCCCGACCACGGCGTGGCGGCCGGACCAGGGGCTGCTCCGTGATCCGCGTGCTCGTCGTCGACGACCAGTCGATGATCCGGCTGGGCATCCGCTCCGTCGTCGACGCCCAGGAGGACATGACCGTCGTCGGCGAGGCGGAGAACGGGGAACGGGCGCTCGCGGCGGCCCGGAGCCTGCGTCCCGACGTCGTGCTGATGGATGTGCGGATGCCCGTGCTCGACGGGCTGCAGGCGACGCGGCGGATGCTGGCCGCGGACCAGCCGGGCAGCCACCGGCCGAAGGTGGTGGTGCTGACCACCTTCGACCTCGACGACTACGTCTACGCCGCGTTGCAGGCGGGAGCCGGCGGCTTCCTGCTCAAGGACAGCGAACCCGAGGAGGTGCTGCGGGCGATCCGGGTGGTCGCCGCCGGTGAGGCCCTCCTGGCGCCGGGGGTGACCCGCCGGCTGATCGAGCAGTTCGTCGACGCCCGCAGCACCGCCCGCCCGCCCGACCCAGCGCTGAACGGGCTGACCGAGCGGGAGCGGGAGGTGCTGACGCTGATGGCGGCCGGCCGGTCCAACGCCGAGATCGCCGCGGCGCTGTTCATCGCCGAGCAGACGGCCAAGAGCCACGTGAGCCGGGTGCTGCAGAAGCTGCACCTGCGCGACCGCGTGCAGGCAGTGGTCTACGGCTACGAGAACGGGCTGGTCCGGCCCGGTGACCCGGACCGCTGAGCCGGTGGCGGGGGCCGCCGGAGTGCAGCCACTAGCCGGTGCGTCCAGGCACCCCCTCGTCGGCGGACGAGTGGGGCGCGCTGACGCGTGCCGCTCCGTCGCCTGTGAAGACCTCGCGCGTCTCGTCCCGTCCCGGTCCGCCGCGCCCTCGCCGACGGCTACCGCGTGGCCGAGGCCGGGGGTGTTGCGGCAGCGGCGTGCTCCCTTCCTTCCCGATCGACGGCAGCGTCGGGACGCTGCGGACGATCGTGTCCTGCGCCCAGCGCTCGCTGAACCCCGCGAGGAAGGCGACGCTCGCGAAGAAGTAGCCCTCGACGTCGGCCTCGCCGGGCCGGGCGATCGGCAGGAGTCCCCCCTCCATGAAGACGTAGAGGGCCGCGCCGAAGACCGCGCCGATCAAGGGCCGGAATGCCCCGGCCAGCAGCGTGACGGCATGACCCTGCTCGCTGTCGATGACGAGGTTCTGCCCCCGGGTGATGCGCACCATCACGCTCACGATGGCGCCGATGCCTCCGCAGGCGAGACATATCTGCATGAGCGTGGGCGGAGTGCCGATCAGTTCGAGCCTTCGCGCCGACCACGTCATCGCGACGATGACGGCACCGCCTATCGGCAGCCCGACCAGGTACCAGCGCAGCGACGCCTTGCGCGCCGCGGACCGGCGGAAGGCATCGAGCCGTTCCAGTTCGTCCTTCACCGCGTCGAGGGCCGCCTGGATGCGCTCGCGATCCCCGGGCGCACCCAGATTGCCCGTGGCCTTCAGGGAGTCCAGGACCCCCAACAGGTACGCGATGATCACGAAGATCATCTCGGTGAGGACCTTGCGCGAACGGCCGCCGAGCACGAGTCCGGACTCGCGTTCGAGGGCCCGCGCCCGCCACAGCGCCGCCTCGAAGGAGGGTTGGACACCCGCCGTGATGGCGTTGTCGTAGCGCACCCGGATCCTGCGCACGCCACGGGGCCCAGCCATGAACCCGGGCGGCTGGATCAGGACGGCACCGGTGTTCCTGATGTTCCGGGCGTAGAACTCGTCCTTGATCTTCCCGTTCTCCCGCTGGTACTCCAGCTTGACCTGTTCGTAGGGCTCGGAACCCGATCTCTGGTCCTGCGTGTAGGCCCTGATCAGGTCGTCCAGCGACGGAGGCAACTGCGCCCGTTCCCTGACGCCGTTCGACTGCGCGGTCCTGTTGCGGAGAACCATGGTGCCTCCCGAGAACAGGCCCTCAGTAGGCCCCCGTGCCACCACGCCGTCAAGGACTCACCGTGCCGCACGTGCTGGCACCGGAACGTCGTGCCGAGCGGCGACCGGCCCGCTCCGCCGGTGCTGCTCGGCGTCGCGGGCCGGACGTCGGGATCAGTCGGGGTAGGCGATGTGCACGTCCTTGGGCGACGGCGCACCCTCCCCGGTCTCGACCAGCTGCTTCAGGCTCATCAGGTAGGTGGCCCACTTCGTGCTGCAGTGGTGCATGAACTCCACCGGCTCCGCCCAGCCCTGGTGCTCGAACAGCACGACCGTGTAGTCGCCGTCGCGGCGCAGCTGCCAGTCGACGGTCGTCCCCACCCACTCCGCCGGGCCGGCGACCACCTCCCACGTGACCCGCTCGCCCGGCCGCCGGTCGAGAACCTTCATGTCGAAACCGCCGGGCGGAAACCGGAACTCCAGCACCCCGCCGACGTCGGGGTCGCCCGTGACGTCGTCGGTCCACCACCCGGCCAGCCCCTCGACCGTGGTCAGCGCGTCGTACACCTTCTCGGGCGCGGAGTTCTCGATCCCCACCCGGTGCAGGATGTCCACCATTGCCTCGTTCTCCCTCTGTGCTCGTGGAACCGCGCGGGGGCAGGACCTGTCTCCGCGTTGAGGGGCCGCCCCCTCGACCTGACCGCTCCGGTGAGCTCAGGCCTGCCTGGTGCGCTGGATCGTCTCGGCGATGCGCTTGATGCGCTGCAGCCGTGCGTCCCATGCCGAACCGACCGACGACAGGTCGGCGATCGCCCGCGCGAGCTGGGCCTCGTCGACCCGGTAGCGCTTCTCCCGGCCCTGCGGCATCCCCCGCACCAGCCCGGCCCGGTCGAGCACGCCGAGGTGCTTGGCCACCGCCTGGCGGCTCACGGGCAGCCGCTGGCCCAGGGTGGTCGCGGTGCCGTCGCCGTCCTGGAGCAGCAGGTCGAGCATGCGGCGCCGGGTCGGGTCACCGATCGCCGACCACAGGTCGTCGTCGACCTGCCGGGCCGGGGTGCCGCTCACCGCCGGGCCCCGAGGTCCGCCGCGTAGGACACCAGCCGCGGCAGGAAGAAGTCCCACCCGGTGGTGTGCTCCCGGTACCGCTCCTCGAGGACGGCGGCCTCCCAGCCCTGCTCGCGGAAGCCGGTCTCGGTCATCCTCAGCAGCGTCCCGCTGCCCGAGGGAGTCAGGTCGAAGGTGACCAGCAGCGAGTTGCCGTGCACCGCCGCTGCCCCGGCCGGGTGGGTCCAGCGGAAGGAGAACGTCCGCGGCGGCTGCACCTCGACGACGCTGAACGACACCACCGTGCCGCCGGCAGCCGGGTCGCCGAACACGATCTCGCCCTCCGCGCCGGGCACCGGCTCGTACCGGGCGTCGTCCGGCCACCACTGCTTCACGTGCTCCGGGCTGCTGACCACCTCGAAGACGACGTCGGGCGTTGCCTCGATGTAGACCTCTCGGGTGAGGGTGCCGAGCTCCATTACCATCCTCCTGCAATATTTGGTTGCGGGTGAGGTTAGCGCCGTCCAGAGAGATCGCGCAACTATCGGTTGCGCGTTGATCGATCCGGGCGTTGTTCGACTGCCTTACCGGCCGTCCGTGTGCCCACCGTCCTCGGCCCGGCAGCGCTCCGCGCCCCCCGGCCGGCCACGAGGCCCCGAGCACCGTGACGGCGAGCACCACCGCGAAGAGGGCCGGCGAACCACCGAATACCAGGACCGGACCTGCCGCGAGTCCTCCGCTCGCGGCGGCGACCGCCATACCGGCCTCGCCGAGGCCATCCGCCCCCGTCCGCGCCGGGCAGGGCAGGGCAGAACCTGCACCAGCCAGCTGCTGGCGGCCACGACCTGGGTGCTCCAGGCGGCCCCGACGATCACCGACACCGGCGTAACACGTGTCCGTGGTCACGTCCCGATGCAGCCCCAGCAGGCAGGCGAGGCCCATCAGCCCGGTACCGGCGAGTGCGGTCGACCGGGGCCGGAACCCCAGCGGCTCCTTGCCGACGTAGGGCCGGTGGACGATCGGTGACAGGAAGGTGCAGTCGTCGGTGAACAGCGCGACGGCCGCGTCGACGTCGCGGCCCCCCACGGCGGCGCGGAAGCCGGCGAACGGATCGGCCATGGGACGGTGGTCCTCCGGGCTCGGGGCTGCCGTCCCGAGCGGTCGATCGGCACAGTTGTGCTCAACCGAGCGACGCGCCCGATCCCCGGAGTCGGCCAGGGCCGGACCCGGCCGGTCGTGCTCAGCCGGCCGCGACGGTGAACTCCGCGGTGGCGAGCGAGCTCTCGAACTCGCCGAACCGGAGGGACACCTGCACCCGCCAGGCGCCCGCCGCGGGGAGCACGACCGAGGCGGTGTAGCGGCCGGCCGCCGCGAACGCCAGGGGCACGGTGCCCAGGTCCAGCTCCTCCGACGAGACCCGCGCCGACAGCGACTGGACGGTCCCGGCCGGCCCGCCGGTCGGGTCCGCCACCTCGATGGTGAGGGTGTTCGGGCCGACCGCCTGCGGGGAGAGCGCGGCCCGCACGACGACGTCCTCCAGTCGCACGGTCTGCACACCGCCTCCTCCCGTCCCGGCGGAGGCGGCCCGCGCGACCGAGCCCTCGGGGCTCCGGTCGACCAGGAACCCGGTGACGAGGACGACGGCCACGAGGACCGCCGCCTCGGCCGCGACGGACCGGGTGACGAGCCGCGCACCGGACCGGCGGGCCGGCTCGCGGCTCGCCCGGCGGACGCGGGGCAGCAGCCGGAACCGGTTCCAGGCCGCGATGCCGACGGCGAGCGCAGCCACCCCGATCTTGAGCAGCAGCAGCTGGCCGTAACCGGTGCCGGTCAGCCCGTCCCAGGAGCCGACGAACCGCCAGGCCAGCACCGACCCGGTGACCACCAGGACGGCCAGGATGCCCGCTGCGACGCCGGAGAACCGGGCGAGCACCTCGGCGGCACCGGTCCCCCGCCCGGCGAGCTCCGGCAGGGTCAGCGCGAGCCCGACGAGCCCACCGAACCAGACGCTGCCGGCGAGCAGATGCAGCACGTCCACCCCGACGGCCAGCACCTCCGGTGACGCCGCCCGGGTGTGCCCGGTCCAGGCCGGGGCCCCGGCCGCGACCACCGCCACGGTGAGCGCGAGCCTCCCCCCGGATCGGCCGCGGCCCAGCAGCGCCACGGCCGCGACCACGCCGACGACGACCGCCGCGGTGACGCTGTGCTCGGCGGCGGACAACGACGACCAGCCCGTGCGCCCCGGGAACAGCGACGCGCCGGCGCCGACCCGGTACGACGCGGTGAGCGGCAGCACCGCGAGCCACGCCAGCGCCGTCACCACGGCTCCGGCGCGCGCCACCGTCGCGATCCGGCGCCGGGCCCGGTTCGCGGACGGGGGCAGGAACAGCGCCGCGAACCCCACCAGCCCGGTGGCCAGGAACAGGCCGGCGTAGCCCCCCCAGCGAACCAGGCTCAGCGCCGGCGGCGCCTGCGCGGCCCCGGCCGCGGCGGCCGGCGGCCGGGCGATGTCGGTGCTGGCGGCACCGACGGAGAAGCTGAGCGACCCGTTGAGGGGATGGCCGTCCTCGGAGACCACCCGCCAGACGACGACGAGCGTCCCCTCCCCCACCGACCCGGGCAGCGTCACGAGCAGCTCCGCGCCACCGACCGCCGCCGACGACTCGATCGCCCGCCCCCGGGCGTCGAAGACCTGGACGCCGCCGGGCACCTCGACGACCGGTTCGTCGAACGTGAACACGGCCCGGTCGGGCGCCGCCGTCAGCACCGCGCCCTCGGCGGGCGCGGTGCCGATCAGCGTCGCGTGGGCGCGGGCCGGCCCGGCCGTGCCGAGTACGAGCACCGGCACGGCCACGAGCGCGGCGAGGACCGCCAGCACGGCACGCGCCGCCCACCGGCCGGCCCGTCCCGCCCGACCGGCCGGGCCTCGGCGGGATCGGCACGTGGGCGCACGGGGAGATGGCGGCTGCGCCCCCGCCCCCGGACGATCCACGTGCCGGCCGCCGTCAGCTGATGTCGGCGATGACGGTCTTGAGCTCGGTGAAGTCGTCGAGGCCGAACGAGCCGAGCTCGCGTCCCCAGCCGGACTCCTTGAACCCACCGCGCGGGAGCACCACGTCGTCGGCGTGCCAGGTGTTCAGCCACACGGTGCCCGCCCGCAGGGCCGCGCCCGCCCGGTGCGCCCGGCCCGAGTCGCGCGTCCAGACACCGGCAGCCAGCCCGTACCGGGTGTCGTTGGCCAGCCGAAACACCTCCTCCTCGGTATCGAACGGCGTCGCGGTGACCACCGGGCCGAAGACCTCCAGCCGCTGCATCGGGGCGTCCTCCCCGACGCCGGTGAGCAGCGTGGGCTGCATGAAGAAGCCCTCGTCGCGGCCCCGGGCACCGCCGGCCACGGCGGTGGCGCCGTCAGCCATGCTGCGCTCCACGTGGCCGAGCACCATCGCCTGCTGCTCGGCGGTGATGAGCGGCCCCATGTCGGTGGCCGGGTCGAAGCCGCTGCCGAGGGTGATGCCCCGGGCGACCTCGGCGATCCCGGCCACCACCTCGTCGAACACGTCCCGCTGGACGTAGAGGCGTGAGCCGTTCACGCAGCACTGGCCCTGGTTGAAGAACCCCGCGTGCGCCGACCCCGCGATGGCCGCAGGCAGATCGGCGTCGGCGAAGATGATGTTGGGCGCCTTGCCGCCGAGCTCGAGCGACACCTTCTTCAGGTTGCCGGCGGCCGCGGCGACGATGCGCTTACCGGTCTCGGTCGAGCCGGTGAAAGCGACCTTGTCGACGTTCGGGTGGGCGACAATCGCCGCCCCGGCGTCCCCGAACCCGGTGACGATGTTGAGCACGCCGGTCGGGAGCCCGGCCTCGAGCAGCAGCTCCCCCAGCCGCAGGGCCGACAGCGGGGTCTGCTCGGCCGGCTTGAGCACCACGGTGTTCCCGGCCGTCAGCGACGGGATCACCTTGAAGCAGGCCATCGTCAACGGGAAGTTCCACGGGACGATCGCGCCGACCACCCCGACAGGCTCGCGCACGGTGTAGGCGAGGTAACTGCGGTCCTCGGTGGACATCGGGATGGTGGTGCCTTCGATCTTGGTGGCCCAGCCCGCGAAGTAGCGGAACAGCTCGGCCGCGACGCCGACGTCCCCGAGGGCGCTGGCGATCGGCTTGCCGTTGTCGAGGGTCTCCAGCTGGGCGAGCTCCTCGGCGTGGGCGTCGATCAGCTCGGCGGTGCGCCAGAGGAGCCGGGCACGCTGCCGGGGCGTCGTGCGCCGCCACGCCGAGCCGGGCTCGAACGCCGCGCGGGCGGCCCGGACGGCGCGGTCGACGTCGCCCTCGTCGGCCTGCGGAACGCTAGTGAGCACCTGGCCGGTGGCGGGGTCGAGGGTGTCGAAGGTGCGGCCGGACGCGGCCGGCACCCACTCGTCGCCGATCAGCATCCGCCGCTCTGCGGCGAGGAAGGCCGACACGGCGGGCAGCAGGTCGGTGCGGGGCAGGGTGGTGGTCACGAGGGCCTCCGGTGGTCTCGGTGCGGGCTTCTGACGTATGGGAACAGGTGGGTACGGGCGGCGCGGAGCAGCCGGGTGGTCATTTGAGGACGTCGAGCTTGGTGCGGTCGATCGTCACGGCGACCGCGCCGATGATCAGGACGCCGTAGATGATCGACTCGAATCCGGCGTCGACCCCGATCAGCGACAGGCCGACACGGAGGACGATGACGATGAGCGCGCCGATGACGGTCCGGCCGATGCCGCCGAACCCACCGGTGATAGCGGTGCCGCCGACGACGACCGCGGCGACCGCGGGCAGGAGCAGCGTGGCGCCGAGGCTGGGCGCGCCGCTGAACGTCCGGGCGACGAGCAGCACCCCGGCCAGGCCGGCGCAGGCGCCCGAGGTGGTGAACGCCGCGACCTTCACCGCGCCCACCGGGATGCCGGCGAGCCGGGCGGCCTGCTCGGCGTGGCCCACCGCGCGCACCCACCGGCCGGCGGGCGTCAGGCGGAGCACCGAACCGAGCACCACGACGGCGCCCAGGGCGATCAGCACCGCGCTCGGCAGGCCGGCGACCGTCGTGAAGGCCCACCGGATCGCGTCCACGTCGCTGACGGGCACGGTCCTGGCGCCGGAGATCACCAGAGCGATGCCCGACCACAGGGCCAGGCCACCCAGGGTGACGATGAAGGAGTTGACCTTGGCCTTGACGTGCACCAGGCCCTGCACCGCCCCGGCGAGGGCGGCGACGGCGATCACCGGCACCGCGGCGGCCGCCCCGAACAGCGGGATCCACATCGCGAACAGCACCGAGGACAGCGCCGCCAGGGCCGCGATCGACAGGTCGATGCCCCCGCAGAGGATGACCACGGTGACCCCGATGGCCAGCACCATCAGCGGCGCGGCGCTGTCGGCGATGGCCAGCAGGCTGTCCGGCGAGAGCAGGTCGGGGTTGCGCGTCGACAGGGCGAGGAGGAGTAGCACCAGCACGGCACCGGGCATGACCAGCAGCGCCAGGTCGCGCCGCGACCGGCGCGCCGCCCCGGAGGCCGGGCCGTCGTCGTCCCCCGGTCCGGTCGTCTCGACAGCGGTCTCGGTCACACCATCGCCTCCATGATCGCTACGGGGTCGGGCTTGCCCCCACGGGGCGCGTCGAGGCAGGCGGTGATCCGCCCGTCCTTCATCACCAGGACGCGGTGGCTCATGGCCAGCGCCTCCTCCAAGGTGTCCGACAGCAGCAGGACGGCGCAGCCGGAGGCGGCGAGCTCGCGGATGAGCTCGTAGACCTCCGACTTCGCCCCCACGTCGAGGCCACGGGTCGGGTGGTCCAGGATCAGCAGCCGCAGGCCCTCCGAGACCATCCAGCGGGCGAGGACGACCTTCTGCTGGTTGCCGCCGGACAGGGTGCCGATGGCGGTGTCCCCCGACGGCGTCCGGATGCCGAGGCGGCGCACCCACGTGTCCACCAGCTCCCGCTCGCGGCGGCCGTCGATCAGCGGGCCCCGGCAGACGGTCCCGACGTGGGCCATCGACAGGTTCTCCGTGACCGACATGGAGCTGACCACCCCCTCGGTGCGCCGCTCCGACGGCACGTACCCGACGCCGGCGAGGACGGCCGCCCGCGGTGAGTCCAGGCGCAGGGGTCTGCCGTCGAGCAGCACCTGGCCGCGGGCGCCCGGCATCGCCCCGAACAGGGCGCGGCACAGCTCCTCGCGACCGGAGCCCTGGACGCCGGCCACACCGAGGACCTCGCCGGAGCGGATCTCGAAGGAGACCTTGTCGCACCCGGCCGTCTGCAGCTCCCGGACCGACAGCCGGACGTCTCCGGCCGGCTCCTGCTGGGCGTCGTCGTGGTAATGGCTGCCGGTCGACTCCCGCCCGACCAGCAGGTGGTGGAGATCGGTGGCGTCGACCTCGGCCGGGTCCACCTCGGCGACGACGCGGCCGTTGCGCAGCACGTAGACCCGGTCGGAGATCTCCAGGACCTCGTCGAGGCGGTGGGAGACGAACACGACCGACGCGCGCTCGCGCAGCCGGCGCACCTGGGCGAAGAGGGTCTCGACCTCCTCCCGCTCCAGGACGCTGGTGGGCTCGTCGAGCAGCACCACCGGCTCGTGCGCCGTGCGCTCCTCCAGCGCCAGCACCTTCGCCACCTCGACCATCTGGCGTTGGGCGAACGTCAGGCTGTCGGTGCGGGCACGCGGGGAGACGGCGGAGCCGATCTTGTCCAGCTGCACCTGCGCCAGCTCGGCCATGCGGTGCCACCGGAACAGCCCGCCCCGGACCCCTGCCCCCTCGGCACCGAGCAGGATGTTCTCGGCGACGCTGATGTTGGGGACCAGCGACTGCTCCTGGAACACCATGCCGATCCCGACCGAGGCGGCATGTGCGACACCGCGCAGCCGGACCTCCTCGCCGCGGACGACGATGGAGCCGGAATCGGGCTGCGCCAGGCCGACCAGCGACTTCAGCAGGGTCGACTTCCCGGCCCCGTTCTCGCCGATGAGCCCGACGACCTCGCGGGGGCGCACCTCCAGGACCATGCCGTCGAGGGCCAGGACGCCGGGGTAGCGCTTGGTCAGGCCGCGCACGGCCAGGACCGGAGCAGTCGACCGGGAGGCGTCCGGTGCGATCGGCGCGTGGTTCGACATCACTTGACCACTCCCAGACGGCGGCGCACGGGCCAGGTGGCGACGGCGACCGCGAGGACGACGATGACGCCCTGGACCGCCTGTTGGACGTAAGGGCTGACGCCGGTGAGGATCAGGCCGTTGGCCAGCACCGTGAGGGCCAGCACGCCGATCATCGACTGCAGGACACCGCCGCGGCCGCCCGAGAGCAGGGTCCCGCCGATGACCGCCGCGGTGATGGCGGCGAAGTCCGTCCCGGCACCGGCCTCGACAACACCCGAGCCCAGCCGGGCGGTGAGCATGACCGCGCCGAGGCCGTAGAAGGCGCCGGCCACCCCGAAGGCCAGGGTCTTGTACCTGGCGACGGGGACGCCCGACAGGAGGACGATGTCCTCCGCTCCGCCGATGGCCGCGGCGTACCGGCCGATGCGGGTCCAGCGCTGAATGGCCCAGCCCAGCGCGACGGCCGCCACGGCGAGCAGGCTCATGACGGTGAACCCGCCGATCCGGTGCGCGGCCCACGCACCGAGGCCCTCGTCGAGCACGACGGGGCGGACGCCGGCGAACAGGATGGTGGCGATGCCGAGGCCGATGGCCGACATCCCCAGCGTCGTCATGAACGTCGGGATCCGCAGCCGGGTCGACAGCACGCCCGACAGCAGCCCGAACCCCGCCCCCAGCAGGATCGTGAGGCCGATCCCCAGCAGTCCGAGGTCCTGGGTGTTCCGCGAGTTGGCCACCAGGAGCGAGACGGTCATGGCGCACGCACCGATGACGCCGGGCAGGCTCAAGTCGATGGCGCCGAGCAACAGCACGAAGGTGATGCCGGTCGCCAGGACGGCGAGAACCGCCGCCGCGTCGATGATCTGCTGGAGGTTGCCGACGGTGCGGAACTGCGGGCTGATGGCGGCGAACACCACGACCAGCACCGCCAGGGCGATGAGCGAGGCCCGGGTCTGCACGACGTCGGCGCTGCGGGTCGCACGTGCCCGGCCCGACGTCGTGCCCGGGGCGTCTCCGTTCCCCCCGCCCGCCCCCGGGGCCGGCGCATCCGCGAGGGGCGCCGGCTCCAGGGAACGGGTCGGAGCATGCGGTGTGGTGTCGCCGGCCATCACGACGCGGCGATCGGACCAGTCGCGCGGCTGAACAGCGAGTCGCAGTCGAACTCCGACATGTCGAGCTGGGGGTCGGAGAACTCCTGGACGTTGTCCTCGGTGATGAGGAACTGCTCGGCGAAGAAGGCGCGGTCGTCGGCGTCGATGCTCGCGACGTCGAGCTCACCGGTGGCCGCGCAGTAGCCCATGGCCAGACCCACGGCGCCCTGCCACGGACCGTCGCTGGACACGGTCGCGGTCATGCTGCCGTCGGCGATCGCCTCGAGGGCCTCGGGGACGGCGTCGATGCCGGCGACGGCGACCCCGTCGACGCCCGCGGCCTCGAGCGCCTGGACGGCACCCAGGGCCATGTCGTCGTTGGCGGCCCAGACGCCGCCCACCTTGTCACCGTGCTGGGTGAGCAGGGTGCGGGTGACCTCGAGAGCCGTCGCGCGGTCGAAGTCCGCGGTCTGGTCGTCGAGCAGCTCGATGTCGGGGTACTCCTCGAGCGCCTTCTGGAGGCCCAGGAACCGGTCCTGCGCCGCCGCGGTGTCGAGGATGCCCTGCAGGGCGATGACCCCGCCGCTGCCGCCCATCTCCTCGAAGAGCGCCTTGGCGATCTGGTAGCCGGACTCGACGCCGTCGTAGGTCAGGTGGGCGATCCACCGCTCGTACTCGGTCGGGTCCAGGTCGGCCGGCTTGTTCCACTGCGTGACCAGCCAGGCATCGGCACTGTCCGCCGCGTTCACGATCGGGGTCGTGTCGCTGTCGCCGTTGGGCAGCGCGTTGATGACCGTGCACGACGCGTCGCCCGAGGCGAGCACCTGGCGGATCTGCTCCTGCTGCTGCTGGGAGTCCCCGTCGTAGGTCAGCTTCTGCTGCTCGAGGCCCACGGATTCCGCGAAGGCGTCACCGCCCGCGAGCCACGCCGCCTCGTAGGGGTTGGTCTGGTTGCGGACCTGGCCGACGAGCGTGATGTCCTCGGGCGCGCAGTTCCCGGTCGAACCGGAGCCCTCCCCTTCCGCCTCCGCCGACGACTCGCCGCCGCAGGCCGACAGGGCGAGCGCCACGACGACGCTACCGATCAGTGCTGTGCCGCGAGTGCGGTTCATCCGTGCTGCCATGACGGGTCATCTCCTTTGTGGTGCGCAGTGACCGGGGGCTCGTGCCCCCTGGTCGGGTCCTCTCCTCCAGCCGGTCGCACTACCTCGCCATCCATCCCCCGTCGACGACGAGCACGTGCCCGTTGACGTAGTCGGAGGCGCTCGAGGCGAGGAAGACGGCCGCGCCGACCAGGTCCTCGGGGCGCCCCCAGCGCTCCGCCGGGATCCGGCTGTCGATGCTGCGGCGACGCTCCGCGTCCTCGCGGAGAGGGGCGGTGTTGTCGGTCTCGATGTAGCCGGGAGCGATGGCGTTGATCTGCACCCCGGCGGCGGCCCACTCGTTGGCCAGCGCCCGGGTCAACCCCGCGACGGCGTGCTTGCTGGCCGCGTAGGAGGTGACGCGCAGCCCGCCCTGGAACGACAGCAGGCTCGCGACGTTGATCACCTTGCCGGCGCCGCGCTCCAGCATCGGGCGGGCCAGCACCCGGGTGAGCTGGAACAGCGAGGTCAGGTTGACGTCGACGACCGCGTTCCACGCGGCCAGGTCGACGTCGACGGCGTCGTCCCGGGCAATCGCCCCGGCGTTGTTGACCAGCACGTCGACGGGCCCGGGCAGCCGGTCGAGCAGGCCGGCGCCGATGTCCGCCGGGCTGGAGAGATCCAGGTCGACGGTGGAGGCGGCCGCGCCCATGCCGGCCAGCGCCTCCAGCGTGCCCTCGCTTCTCCCCGGCCGTCCGGCCAGGACGATCTCCGCGCCCGCCGCGGCGAGGCCGACGGCCAGCGCGCGCCCGATCCCGCGCCCGGCGCCGGTGACCAGCGCCCGTCGGCCGGCGAGCGAGAAGGCCCCCAGCGCGGCGGCCGGACCGGCGGTCACAGCTCCCCCACCGGGACGGGTCCCAGGTCGGTGTAGTCGTTGTTCTCGCCGGCCATCGCCCAGATGAAGGCGTAGGAACCGGTGCCGGCGCCGGCGTGCACCGACCACGGGGGACTGATGACCGCCTCGCCGTCGTCGAGCCAGACGTGGCGGGTGCGGCCCGGCTCCCCCATCACGTGGAGGACCCGGGCCCCCTCCTGGAGGCCGGTGTAGCAGTAGACCTCGGTACGGCGGTCGTGCAGGTGCGGGGGCATGGTGTTCCACACCGAGCCGTCGGCGACGACGGTCACCCCGATCTGCAGCTGGCAGGACGGGTGCCCGCCGGGCCCCCAGACGTAGCGGTACAGGCCGCGGCGGCTGGCGCCGGCCTGGTCCCCGACCGCCACGGGCTCGACCTCGTGGTGGCGGAAGACGGCCGTCTCGCCGTCGGTGTGGGCGGTGGCGGACGCCAGGTAGAAGCGGGCGCCCTCGCCGCGGAACCCGACGTCGCGGCCGCGCGGCACGTACATGCCGTCGAGCCGGCCCAGCCGGTGCGCCTGCCCGTCGACCAGCACCTCGCCGTCGTCGCCGACGTTGATGATGCCGAGCTCGCGGCGGGCGAGGAACGGGCCCTCCCCGAGCACCGGGCTCTCGCCCAGAGGCAGCACGTCCGTGCCGACCGGGACGGCGCCGGCGACGACCATGCGGTCGTGGTGGGTGTAGGTGCCGCGGACCTCGCCGGGGACGAAGAGGCCGGAGACGACGAAGCGCGCGCGCAGCTCCTCCGTCGTCGCGGTCTCGACGGAGCTGGGGGCGGCGGCGTGGCGGATCTCGAGCATCGGCCGGTTCTCGGCGGTCACGACGGAACTCCCAGGGTGTGTGGTCGATGGGTGGGGCGGTGCTGGCCGGCGGTCGCGGCAGCGGTTGCGGCCAGCGCCGCGACCGCATCCGCGCCCCCGGAGGCGTGCGCCGCGTCGAGCTCGCTGCCGATCGCGACGGCGAGGGCGCCGGCGCCCAGCCACTGCGGCACCTGGGCGACGGAGATCCCGCCCGAGGGCAGCAGCGGCACCTGCGGCATGACCGCGACGACGGACTTCAGGAAGGACAGCCCCAGGGCACCGGCCGGGAAGACCTTCACGACGGGGGCGCCGAGGCGCCGGCCGAGCGCGATCTCGCTGGGCGTCGCGGCGCCGGGGACGAACGGCACCCCCGCGGCGACCGCGGTGGCGACGACGTCCGGGTCGGTGGCCGGTGAGACCAGGAAGCGTGCGCCGGCGTCGACCACCGCGTGGACCTGGTCGGGGTCGAGCACGGTCCCCGCGCCGACCAGCACCCCCTCCGGGGCACCGGCGGCGAGGTCCGAGAGGAGTGCGACGGCGTCGGGGGTCGTCAGGGTGATCTCGATCAGGCCCAGGCCGCCGGCGATGCAGGCGCGGGCGATCTCCCGCGCCGCGTCGGCGTCGTGGTGGCGGACGACGGCCACCACCCGGTGCCGGCCGAGCGAGGCGACGAACGACCCCGCCGTCATCGCCCCGGTCATCGGGCCACCCCCGGGCGCGGGGAGGTCTCGGGAGACAGCTCGGCGGCGAGCTCGCTGGCCAGCGGCAGCCCCTCGTAGTCGCCGCAGTGGCCGATCGCCCGGCCGGCGACCCACGCTCCGATGGCGAGCCGTGTCCGGATGTCGGCTCCGGTCAGCACGCCGTGCAGGTAGCCGACCGCGAAGCCGTCGCCGGCCCCGACCGGGTCCACGACGACCGCCGGAGACGGCTCCACCTCGGCGACGAGGTTGCCGTCGACGAACGCGACGGCGCCGCCGCGCGCGCCCTTCACCACGACGGTCGGCGCGCCGAGCCGGCACGCGTAGTCATGCACCGCGGCTTTCTCCGCGGACCCGGCGCAGACGACGGCGTCGGACCAGCTCAGCAGGATGTGGTCGGCCAGCGGGGCCAGCTCGTTGAACTGCCCGACCAGCTCCTCCGAGGTGCCCATCTTGTGGCGGAAGTTGGCGTCCAGCGACACCTGGACACCGGCCGCCCGTGCGGCGGTCGCGGCCGTCAGCGCCGCCTTGCGGGGCCCCTGCCCCAGGGCCAGCGTCACCCCGGTCAGGTGCAGGACCCGGGCCCTGGCGACGAGGTCGAGGTCGACGTCGGACGCATCCAACGCCGATCCGGCGCTCATGGTCCGGTAGTAGTAGACCGACACGCGGGAGTCCCAGCGCTCCTTGAGCAGCAGCCCCGTGGGGCGGGAGACGTCGCGCTCCAGGCGGGAGACGTCGACCCCCTCGCCGCGGAGGGTGCGCTCGACCTCGCGGCCGAAGGGATCGTCACCGACCCGCCCCATGAAGGCGGTGCGGTGGCCCAGCCGGGAGAGGCCGATCACCGTGTTGCTCTCGGCGCCCCCGACGGACTTCGTCAGCGTGCGGGCCGACTCGATGCGACCTCCGCCGCTGTCGAGGCCGATCAGGGCCTCGCCCAGCGTCGCCACGTCCAGGTCCACCGCGTCATCCCTCGCTCGTCGACATCACCACCACTGCTGTTCACGTATGCGAACAGCGTCCGCAACAGTGACCGAGGCCACTCAATCAACGCGTCGAACGGTTGTCAAGGATGTGAACGCGATCTGCTAACCTGGACGGCATGGTGGCTCAGCTCGGCATGGCCGGAGGAGCGGATAAGACCACGGATCACCCGACGGACGACGTCGGTGCGACCGGCGACGAGTTCCGGCCGGTGAAGTCCGCGGCCCGGGTGCTCGAGGTCCTGGAGGCCCTCGCCACGGACGGTCCCCTCACGCTGCGAGACCTCGCGGCTCATCTGCAGGTCCCCAAGAGCAGCATGCATGCGCTGCTGCGGACGATGCAGTGGCGCGGCTGGCTGGAGACCGACGTCACCGGGACCCTGTACGGCCTCGGAGTCCGCTCACTGCTCGCCGGCTCCGCCTACGTCGACAGCGACGCCGTCGTCCGCCAGACCGCCCCGGTGCTCGACCAGCTGGCCCAGCAGACCGGGGAGACGGTGCACCTCGGTCGCATCGAGGGGGGCGACGTCGTGTATCTCGCCAAGCGGGAGTCGACGCACCCGCTCCGGCTCTTCTCCTCCGTCGGACGGCGCCTGCCGGCCCATTCCGTGGCCCTCGGCAAGGCGCTGCTCGCCGAGATGGCACCCGAGGCGGCGCTCGCCTGCCTGCCGCCCCAGCTCGATGCGATGACGCCGAAGACGATCACCGACCGTGCGCGGCTGCTCGAGGACCTCGATCGGATCCGGCGCACGGGTTACGCGATCGACGACGAGGAATCCGCCTCGGACCTGCGCTGCTTCGGGGTCGCCCTGCGACAGCGTGCGGGCACGCGCGATGCGATCAGCATCTCCGTGCCGGTCGTCCGCCTGGACGAGGCACGCGAGCAGGAGATCGTCTCGCTGCTCCTGCAGGCCCGGGCCACGTTCAGCCACTGACCACCTGCTCGCCTCAGAAGGGGACTGCCATGCCCAACATCACCGTCGAACTCCTCCGCGGCCGGACCGTGGACCAGCGCCGCGCCTTCGCCCAGGCCGTCGCGGACAGCGCTGTGGAGATCCTCGGCGCCCGCCGCCAGGACGTCCGCATGGTGTTCACCGAGATCACGCCCGACATCGTCGCCAACGGCGGGGTCCTCGCCTCCGAGGACGACAGCCGCGCCGCGGTGGTCGCAGCCCTCGGTGACGAGGTCTGAACACACTTCTCCGAGCTCCCGAAGCCGGCCGGGCCCTGGGCCCGGCCGGCTTCGTGCCGTGATGGCCCAGCACCGGGCGGACGGTGAGGCGCGGCGACGCCTACCGAGCCGGGGCACCGGCCGGCGAGCAGGCTGACGAGGGGTTCGCCCCCCGACCTACCGGGTGTGGCGGCCCCACCGGGACCCGGCCGCGGCACCGTGACGAGGCGACATCGCCGAGCAGCGTCGGCGCCCTGCCGCGGGCGCGGCAGGGCGCCGACGTACCGCCCCAGGGTCTCGACCGCGCAGTCTGGAGGATCCGCAGGCCGCGCGGTGGAGGGACTTGAGGACGGACACCACGGGGCCCGGAGGCTGTCCTCCGGACCCCGTGGGTGCTCTGGGCCTAGCCGAGCTTGTAGCTGACCGTCTGCCGCACCGAGGCGGCCAGATCGCTACCCCGGTAGACCACGGTCATCGTCCCGGAGTTCTTGGTCCGCTTCGGCAGCGTCAGGACCACCGAACCGTCCCGCAGAGTTCCGGTGACCGTCGTGCCACCCGTGGCCGTGACGTCGACCTCCCCGGTGAGCGGGATGTCGTCGGAGGCCGTGAGGGACACCGTGACGGTCGCGTTCTTCCCGTCCTTCACCGGCGCCCCCACCGTCATGGTCGGGGTGACCTTCTCCACCTCGACCGACAGGTACGTCACCGAGGGGGCGTGGGCCTCGTCGCCCACGTAACGCACGCTCAGCAGGTGCGATCCCGGGAGCAGTGACTTCGCCGGCAGCGTGACCGTGGCCTGTCCCGCCGACAGGGTCGCCGTCCCGACGACCGTCGTCCCCTCCCGCACCGCGACCACACCTTCGGCCGTCCCCGGGGTCACGGTCGCGACGACCGTGCCCGGCTGGCCGTAGGTGAACGTCTCGGCCGTCGCAACGGTCTGCGTGACCGCCGGCGGCGCAGCCCGCTCGACGGTGAGCGTCACCCGGACCGGCTCGGACTTCGCGCTGCCGTCGGTCACGGCGTACGTGAAGAGGTCCTTGCCGCTGAACCCGGCGTCGGGGGTGTAGGTGAACGACCCGTCCGCCCCCACCGTCACGGTTCCGTTGACCGGCTGGGTGACGTCGGTAGCCGTCAGTGCGTCGCCGTCGGCATCGGTGTCGTTGGCGAGCACCCCGGGCGCCGGGACGGTCAGGGCCATACCCTCCTCGGTGGTGTAGGCGTCGGAGACGCCGACCGGGGCGGTGTTCGGGCTGTCCGGCGGCTGGTAGAGCTCCTGGACCTGCTCGGCCGTGAGCTCGTAGCCGTACATCCGGAAGTCGTCGACCAGGCCGTCCAGGTGCGGGTCGCCCCAGCTGGTGTTCCCGATGAAGTTGGCCGTGGTGCCGCCGGCCCCGATGTCACCGATGTCGATGGTGAAGTCGGTGCGCGTGCCCTGGAGCTCGCCGTCGAAGTAGATCTTCCCGGTCGAGCCCCGCTGGGTGAACACCACGTGCGTCCACTCGTTCAGGGGCAGGTCGTTGCCCGCGCCGAGCGCGAGCCGCTCCTGGGCCGGCACGCCGGCCTTCTTGAACGTGGCGGCGAAGCCGGTGGCCCCGTTCGCCTGCGTGGAGGACTGCAGCAGGAAGAACTTGTCGGTGCTGCTGCCGATCTGCACGTGCGGCACCCAGTTGGGCAGCGCGTCCGGCCTGATCCACAACGACACGGTGAACTCCGTGTCCATGCCTGCCGAGATGTTGTCCGGCAGGTCGACGAAGTGCGGGGTTCCCGAGGCGCCACCGGGCAGCGACACCGCGGGCCCGAACCGACCGTCCGGGGTCCAGGTCGTGTCGCCGGAGAGCACCGCCGGACCGATCGACGGATCGGTGCCGGAGTTGCCGGCCTGGGTGCCCGCGCCCTCGTCGAAGGTGTAGTGAACGGGGACCCCCTCGCCCACCGGCGGACGCTCCACGGTGTGGGTCACCGATGCCGTGGAGTTGCGCCAGCCTTCTGCGGCGAGGTACCGGACCTCGATCTGGTGGTCACCCGGGGACAACGCGACCTCGGGGAACGAGACGGCTCCGGCGGTCACCACAGCGGCGTCGCCCTTGCGCGCCCCGTCGATCCACAGCTCGGCACGGCCCTCGGCCGGCTGGCCGTCGGCGCCCTGCACCTCGGCCGACACCGTCAGCGGCTCACCGAACGGTGAGGGCGACGCCGGGGCGACCGAGACCGTCGTGGTCGTCCGCAGCGCCGAGCCCTCGGCGTGCAGTGCGGCCACGTCGGTCGCGGAGAGCGTGGACCGGTAGAGCCGGACCTCGTCCATGAGGCCGTTCAGCGCGGCATCCGGGTACCCGTTCCGACCGAGCCAGTTGTCGGCGGTCGCGCCGAGGTCGGCCATGTCGATGGTCAGGTCGTCGCGGCTGGCGATCGCGGCACCGTTGAGGTACAGCGTGCCGGTCGTGCCGCTCCGCGTGAAGGCGACATGGTTCCACTGGCCCAGGACCAGGTCGGTGGCCGGGCCGGCGTGGACCCGCTCCTGCAGATCGGCTCCGGGTGCCTTGAAGGTGGCCGCCAACCCCGTCGGGCCGTCGGCCTGGGTGCCGGTCTGGATCTGGAAGAAGCCGTCGGTCCCGTTGCCGATGTGGAACAGGCCGGTCCAGTTCGTGCGCGGCTCGTCGGGACGGACCCAGAACGACGTGGAGAAGTCCGCCGCACCCCGGAGCAGGTCGTCCGGCAGGTCCACCGCGTTGGCGCGGTCGCCGCCCGGCAGGTCGACGGCCGTGCCGTAGACGCCCTCCTCGGACCACGCCGTGCCGCCGGTGAGGGTCGCCGAGCCGACGGACGCGTCGCCGCCGGTGTTGGCCGCCGTGGTGCCGGCACCCTCCTCGAACGAGTACTGCACGGGCACGTCACCGGTGCCGGGGTCGGCACTGATGATCACGAGGTCGTCGACGACCATGCCGGCACCGGTACCGGGCCCGGCGAGGGTGAGCGTCTCCGACCGGGCCGACGCCGTGAAGGTCCCGACGTAGGTCCCGAAGGTGACCGCCCGGCCGCTCTGCGACGGGTTGCCCGCCGCGGTCGCGGTGATGGTGGCGTCCAGGGACCCGATGGCGACCCGCGCCGTCGCGTCACCGCTCTCGGCCGCTGCCCGGCTGTCGCGGGCGTAGCGCAGCGAGAGCCGGTACTCACGGCCGACGTCGAGACCGGAGATCCGGCGCTCGATGGTGCCGGCCGGGCCCAGGGCCAGGTGGTAGCCGACGTGGCCCAGGCCGCCGTTGCTCGGGGCCGTGGCACGCACCAGCTGCACCGGGCTGACGATCCCCCACGGGGACATCCGGCCGTTGCCCGGCGCGACGTCCACCACGGTCGGCGGGGTGGCGCTCCGCCACTCGGCGGGCACCCGGGGGTACTCGAACTGGTCGACGACCTGCGGGGTCCGCGTGTCCATCGGGACGGTGGGATCGATCGTCACGATCGAGGCCACCGAGGGCGTCCCGTCGGCGTCGAAGACGAACAGCATGTAGGCACCGGGGGGCGCGTACGTGCCGTCCTGCGGGGCGGTGATGCTGACCTGTCCGGGACCGGTCTGCACGAACTCGAGGTCCTGGAAGTTCTGGTCGTTGTTGAACCCGTGCGTCACCGACCCATTGCGCACCAGGGTCACGCGGGAGACGTCACCGGAGGTGGCGACGTCGAACGTCCCGGCGTAGCCGATGCTCTCCGGGGCCTGCAGGATCTCCGGGCGGGCCGCAGGGGCGTCGCCGTCGAAGAGGTAGGCCGGCGAGTAGTACTCGACGTCGGTGTAGTTCCGCGGACCGGGGGTGCCGCCGCCACCGAGCATCACGCGCCCGTCGGGCAGCAGGAGCGCGGTGGAGTGGTAGAGCCGGGCGTGCTCGTGCGGCACGTCGACGGTGGTCCACTTCCCGGTCTCCGGGTCCCAGATCTCCGGGTTGGTCACGACGTCGTCGCGGCCGTTGTTCTCCCGGCCGCCGCCGGTGACCAGCACGTCCCCGTCGGGCAGGACGGTCGAGGTCGCCCAGTGGCGCTGGTACCGCATCGGCTCGGTGGGTGCCATCACCGGGTTCGCCGTTCCGTCGGCTCCGGTGATGTCGACGGTGAAGCCGGCGCGCGCGCCGTCGGGGCCGCCACCGTTGGCCCACCAGCCGCCACCGACCTGGAGGATCTTGCCGGGCCGGTACATGGTGGCCGTGGAGGTCGCGCCCACCGGGTTGCCGAGGCCGCCCTGGCTGGCGACGGCCGCCGGGAGCGTGCCGCGCAGCGTCAGGGTGCCCTCGCCGCTGGGGTCGAGCTCGAACATCTGCGTGCCGCTGATGTTGAACAGGTTGCCGTTGCCCGGCGCCACGAAGGCACGCGGGTACCACCAGCGGTTCTCGTCCTGGCCCGCGTGGTCCCCGCCGCCGTCGCCGTAGGCGACGGAGCTGGTCGCGCCGGTCAGCACCCGCCACCCGGCTCCCTCGTCGGCGGTGCGGATCTCGGGTGTGTGCACGCCCGGGCCGGCGACACCACGCACGCTGCCGCCCTGCACGACGATGTCGCCGTTGGGCATCGTGGTCCCGGTCGGGTACCACCGGGGGTAGTTCATCGGGGCCTCGGTCTGCAGGCCGTTGTTCGTTGAGTAGCTTGTGACGCCGACGGCGCCGTTCACCGGGTCGTTGAAGTCGCCGAGGCCGTCGTCACCGCCCACGGTCATCGTGGAATGGCGGTGCGGGTCCTGCACCTGCATCGCGCAGAACAGGTCGGTGTAGGTGGTGTTGGGGACGACTCCGTCGCGGAGGTTCGCCAGCGTGCGCGGCGTCGCGGGGTCCCACACGTCGATCTCGAACTGGCCGCCCTGCGCGACGCAGCTGTTGCCCGACCAGTCGTAGGGGTTGCCGTCGGTGCACCCGGTCGACACGCTGCCGAAGGACTGCACCCGCCCGTCGGAGGTCAGGGCGACGTTGATGGGCACCAGCGGCCAGGGCGTGACACCGCTCCAGGCGCCGACCTCCTCCTTGACCGGCGGCGAGCAGTCTGCGGCGACGACGCCGGCGGCGTAGGCCAGGCCCTGTCGCATCTGCGCCTGCATGACCGGCTCGGCGTACGCCGTCCCCTCGTGGCCCATCGCGGTGTACCAGGACCGGCCCTCGTCGATCTCCTGGCACCACGTGATCGGGTGCGAGGTGCCCTGGCGGCCGCCGCTGTCGTCGGTCACGTACGAGGCCTCGTCGGCCTCGAGCAGCGTGCGGACGTTCGGGGCCGGGTTGACCACCCAGTCGTACCACTCGTCGCTGCGGGTGAACTCCGCCGGCAGGCCCTGCGTGAGCGGGTGCCCCGGGTCCTTCACGACGACGCGACCGGGCCGCACGGCCGGGTTCTCCGGGTGCCCCTCCGAGACGGCACCGACGAGGCGGGCGTAGAAGGGGTTCACGTCGTGCTCGCTCTGCCCCACCGACCAGCCGGCGTAGTGCAGGCCCATGTAGCCGCCGCCGCCGCGGATGAACGTCTCGAGGGCCGCGCGCTGGGCGTCGTCGAAAAGGATGCCGCCGGTCTGCGCGAAGACGACCGCGTCCTTGTCCGCGAGGTTCGCGTCGGTGAAGGTGCCGGCGTCGTCGGTCTCCTGGATCTCCACCGTCTGACCGGACGAGGCGCCGATCTCGGTGGCCAGCTGACGGACGGCCTCACGCGCCTGGACGTGGGAGGCGTGGAAATTGGGCTTGTAGAAGAGAACGATCTTGAGCACGCCGTCCACCGGCGCCGCGACGGCCTTGGCCGCCGATGCGATGCCGAGCACTCCGAACGCGAGGGCCAGTGACAGCAGGAGCGCGAACGATCGGCGGAGCGGCGCATGAGCGCGTCGGTGGACGGGTGGATGGCTCGACGTCATGGAGATCCCCTGGGCTCGATAGGAAGCCGGCAGTCCGGACCGGCCCCTCTATGGGCGGGCACGCTAGGGCGCGTCGCATACAGCGTCAAGAACTCTGTCCTCACACGTGAATATCTACCGAAGGCCGTTCATGTACGTGGACGGTATCGTGCCCGGGCGGCCCCCAGGAAGGAGGTGCACGCCGACCAGGAAGCGGCAGGGACCAACGCTGCTGGGCAGGGCGCGGCATTGATCCTGAGCTGTGGCGTGGCCATGCTGGGCGCATCCGGCCGACGCCCCGACCAGGGCAAGCAGCGGTCGCTGAATGGCTGCGAGGCCGCTGTGGGCCGCGGTGACCTCCCGCGAGGCCGCAGAGACGGGTAGGCGTCGGCCGCCCTTCCGTCCGGGCGCGGGGGTCCGTTCGCCCGACGGCCGACCGCCGCCGGCCGAGGGGCGGCCGGACGAGGCTCCGGCCACGCTTCACCTCTGGTCGGCCCGGGAGCGCAGGCAGAGCGAGCCGGCCATGCCGGTACGACCCCCGTCACCGGCTCCACGCGTTCCCGCGTCGCGGTGTGGAACCGGCACGTCCGCTGGAGTCGTCATCCGGTCGTGGACCTCGTACCCAGCCGGATACCGACACGTCGCCGATCGTCACGATCGCGCACCGACGCCGGTCGACAGCCCGATCACGGGCCCCGGGCTGCGCCGTGCGACGCCTCCTCGCCCCGGCTGCGCTGATCCTGGTCCTGCTCGTCGGGCTGCACCGGTCCTTCCGGGAGAGCCGGGGAGCGCGGATGCCGCCGGAGGTGCGGTCGCCCCCGTGACGGCCGTCCCGGGCAGCGACGAAGCCGCCCCCGACCGGCAGGTGGTCACCACCGCCGGCGCCTCGCTCACCGCCCGCGGTCAACGGCCCCCGGCGGGCGAGTGTGCGGCCCCGCCGGGGCCTTGCCGCAAGCCCGGGGTGCTTCTACACGTTCCAGTCGGACGAGAACGCGCACCACTGCGCGGACGGGATCACTGCTGTGCGGCCGGGGCCTCCGCCTCCGGGGCCGCACCGGCCGGCGCCGGCACGGTGACGTCGTCGACGAAGCAGTACGCCCAGCTCTCCCCCGGCTCGGCCGAGGCGATCAGCGGGTGGTCGTCGGCGGCGGCGTGCGCGCGGGCGTGCCGGCGCGGCGAGGAGTCGCAGCACCCGACGTAGCCGCAGCTCAGGCAGGTGCGCAGGTGCACCCACTCGGTGCCCTCCTGCAGGCAGCCGACGCAGCCGGACGCCAGGGGCAGCACCGGCCGGGACGCCGGGCCGTGCTCGCAGCCGCTGCCCTCCGGCCAGGCGTACCGGACCACCCGGCCGGTGTCGACGAGGGTCCGCCCGCGGCCCGGAGCCCCGACCGGGTGCCCCAGCTCGGTGAGCACCGAGTGCATCAGCGCCTGCCCGGAGAGCCGGTCGCGGTCGAGGATGTGGTCGGCGCCCGCGCCGGCCAGCTCGGCGACGTCGACGGCACCCAGCGGCCGGGTCACGATCGCGGCGCCGGTCACCGCGCGGGTGGCGGCGACGACCCGCACCGCCTGCTCGGGGTCGTCCTCGGCGACCACGGCCAGCCGGGCGTCGGGCACGCCCGCCATGCGCAGCACCTCGCCCTTCGTCGGGTCGCCGCGGACCACCCGGTGCCCGGCGGCCTCGGCCTGCGCCGCGCCGTCGGGGTTGAGCGTGGTCATCACGACGTCCACCCCCCGACCGCGCAGGGTCGCGGCGAGGTCGAGCGCGGTCGGCCCCCAGCCGATGATCGCGACGTGGTCGCGCAGCGCGCCGTCGCCGTCCGGGGTGCCGCCGCCGGCCGCGGGCACGGTGCGCCGCCGGTCGATCCGGGCCCCGGCCGCGGCCAGCTGCGGGGTGAGCAGCATGAGCAGCACCGTCGTCGCGACGACCACCTGGGAGCCGTCGTCGCCGAGCCCCAGCGGGGCCAGCCCGGCGGCGGTGCCCACGGTCAGCAGCACGAAGGAGAACTCGCCCACCTGCGCGAGCAGCAGCCCGGTGGCGAGCGCCGTGCGCACCGGGATCCGGGCGACGGTGGCGGCGGCCGCCGTCGTCAGCGTCTTGACCACCAGCACCACGGCCGCGGCGCCCAGCACCAGCGGCAGGTTCTCGAGCATGAAGCCGACGTCGAGCAGCATGCCGACGGAGACGAAGAAGACCGCGCTGAACACGATCTGCAGCGGCATCACCTCGGCGAACGCCTGGGTGCTGGCCCGGCTCTCGCTCACCACCAGGCCGGCCAGGAAGGCGCCGAGGGAGACGCTCACGCCGGCGAGCGCGGTCAGGTAGGCGGTGCCGAAGCAGACCGCCACGATCGCGAGGAGGAACACCTCCGGCGAGCAGGTGCGGGCCACCACGTCGAGCACCGTGGGCATCACCCGGCGGGCGACGAACAGGACGACGACGATGACCGCGACCGCGGTCAGCAGGGCCCACAGCAGCGACCCGCCGCCGGATCCCTCGCCGTCGGCACCCGCTCCCAGCAGCGGGACGACGAGCACCATGGCGACGACCGCCAGGTCCTGGGCGATCAGCACCGCCAGCGCCAGCCGGCCGCGGACGCCGCCGGTCTCCCGCCGCTCCCCCAGCAGCTTCAGCACGATCGCCGTGGAGGAGAGCGCCAGCAGGAAGCCGGTGAACAGCCCGTCCTGCCAGCCACCACCCGCCACGAGGGTCAGCCCGAGCCCGGCGCCGGTCGCCAGCACCAGCTGCAGGCCACCGGCGACGGCGATCCAGGTCCACACCCGGGCCAGCCGCTCCAGGGAGAACTCGATGCCGATGGTGAACAGCAGCAGGATGACGCCGATGTCCGCGGCGGCCTCCACGGCCTCGCCGTTCTCGACGATGCCGAACTGCGCCGGCCCGATCAGCACCCCGGCCACCAGGAAGCCCACGATCGGGACCACCCGCATGCGGGCCGACAGGTAGCCGATCACCGCGGCCGCCACCACGAGGGCCGCCGTGGGCGCCAGGTAGCCCGGCACCTCTCCGGCCGCGACGACGAGCTCTGCCTCGGGCGCCATGCCGTGCATTCTGCGCGCTCCCGCGAGCCGCGCCCAAGGCGGCCCGGGCCGGGAATCCCTGCTGCCGGCGGGTGTTGGACACCGGCAGCAGCACGCGGTGCTGCCGGCAGGCGGAGGAGGTGCGCTCGTGGCCGAACCACCTGTGGCCGGCAGCGGCCTGCGCATGGGCACGCCGCACGCCCGCTGGGTGCTGCTGGCGACCGTGCTCGGCTCCGGCGTCGCCATGCTGGACGCGACGGTCGTCAACGTCGCCCTGGAGCGGATCGGCACCGACCTCGACGCCGACTTCGCCGGCCTGCAGTGGACGGTCAACGCCTACACGCTCACCCTCGCCGCGCTGATCCTGCTCGGCGGATCGCTCAGCGACCGCTTCGGCCGCCGCCGGGTGTTCGTCGTCGGCGTCTGCTGGTTCGCGCTGGCCTCGGCGCTGTGCGGCCTGGCCCCCGACATCGAGACCCTCGTGGCCGCCCGTGCCCTGCAGGGCGTCGGCGGGGCGCTGCTGACGCCGGGCAGCCTGGCCATCATCTCCGCCTCGTTCTCCGGGCCGGACCGGGCCGCCGCCGTCGGCGCCTGGTCGGGGCTCTCCGGCGTCGCCGCCGCGATCGGGCCGTTCGTCGGCGGCTGGCTGGTGGAGTGGAGCTGGCGGGCGGTCTTCCTCATCAACCTGCCGCTGGCCGCGCTGGTCGTCGCGGTCGCGGCCCGGCACGTGCCCGAGTCCCGGGACCCTGCGGCCGCCCGCGGCCTGGACTGGGCCGGGACGGCGCTGGTCGGCGCCGGGCTCGGCGGGCTCACCTACGCGCTCACCGCCGCGGGCGAGGGCGGTGCGGGCACGAGCACCTGGCTGGCCGGGGCGGCCGGAGCCGTCGCCCTCGCCGCCTTCGTGCTGGTGGAGCGCCGCTCCCGGCACCCGCTGGTGCCGCCGGCGCTGTTCGCCGACCGCCAGTTCACCGCCGCCAACGCCGTGACCCTCTTCGTCTACGCCGCGCTGGGCGCCCTGTTCGTCCTGCTGGTGCTGCAGCTCCAGGTGGTCTCCGGGTTCAGCCCGCTGCTCGCCGGCACCGCGCTGCTCCCGGTCACCGTCCTGATGCTGCTGTTCTCCGCCCGCGTCGGGGCGCTCGCGCAGCGCATCGGTCCGCGCGTCCTGCTCACCGCCGGGCCGCTGGTGGCCGCCGTCGGCGTGCTCCTGATGCTCCGGATCGGCGCGGACGCCTCCTACCTGGGCGACGTGCTCCCCTCGGTCGTCCTCTTCGGGGCCGGCCTCACCCTGCTGGTCGCCCCGCTGACGGCCACCGTGCTCGACTCGGCCGAGGACCGCTACGCCGGCGTCGCGTCGGGGGTCAACAACGCCGTCGCCCGGGCGGCCGGTCTGCTCGCGGTCGCGGTCGTCCCGGTCGCCGCCGGGCTCAGCGGCGACGTCCAGACCGACCCGACGGCGTTCGCCGGCGGCTTCCGCACCGCCGTGCTGATCCTGGCCGCGCTCCTGGTCGCGGGGGCGGTGCTCGCCGCCGCGTACGTCCGGCGACCGCTGGGCGCCCCGTCGCCGGCCGTGACGCCGGCGGGCGAGCGGGCGGTCCGCGAGTCCTAGCCGCGAGCGGACCGGGCGGCCGTCGACCCGACCGGCGGACCGTCCCCGGCGGCTGCGTCCAAGGCTGAGCGGTCGCCGGCGGGACCGTCTCCGGCAGCGCCGCCCACCCGGGTGACCTCCGCCCGCAGGGCGGCGATCTCGGCGACCAGCGCCTGCACGTCGCCCCGGGTCAGCGAGGTGGACTCGTCCTCGATCTCCTCGACCCGCTGCACCAGCCAGGACGCGAAGGTGGCGGTGATGACGCCGAGCAGCGCGATGCCGGCCAGCATCAGCCCGGCGGCGATCATCCGCCCGGTGGTCGTCACCGGGTACCGGTCGCCGTAGCCGACGGTGGTCACGGTGGCGAACGACCACCACAGCGCCCCGCCGTAGGTCTCGATGTTGGCGCCCTCGGCGCCCCGCTCGGCGTCGAGGATGGCCAGGGACGACACCACCATCGTCAGCGCGGTGGCGCCGGAGACGTAGACGACGACCCGCCCGCGCAGCGACCGCCCCGCGTGCCGGTTGAGCACCGACAGCAGGGTGACCAGCCGCAGCAGGCGCAGCGGGCGGAACAGCGGCAGGACGACGACGGCGAGGTCCAGCGGGTGGGTCCGGACGAACCGCCGGCGCTGCTCGGCCAGGGTCAGCCGCACTCCGTAGTCCACCGCGAACGCCGCCCAGGTGGTCCAGGCGACGACAGTGCAGACCCACCGCCAGGAGGGAGCCAGGTCCTGGTCGAGGATCGGCCAGGCGTAGGCGGCCAGGAAGAGAACCGCGGCTCCGGTCAGCGGCCACTCCGCGGCCCGTTCCCAGCGCTCGCGGCGGGTGTCCCCCGTCGTCGTCGGATCGGCCATGGGCTCCGACGGTAGCCGCGGCTCCCAGGGCCCCCGGCCTAGGGTGAGGTGCGTGATCTGCCGCCGGCCCGCCGTGATCATGATGGCCGCGGCGGCCCTCGCGGTCGCCGGATGCTCCTTCGAGGGAGACGTCACCACGGCCGACCCCGGGTCCTCCGCGACTGGGGAGCCCTCCGCACCGGCCGGCCCGTCGGCCACGACGCCGCCGACCTCAGGGCCCGCCGGGACGCCGTCCGTGCCGTCCAGCGCGGAGCGCTGCCGTTCCGGCGGCCTGGTGGGCCGGCTCGCCACCGAGGACTCCTCGGCCGGGCACCGGCACGCGCGGATCGAGCTGCGCAACATCAGCGGCGGGACGTGCCAGGTCCACGGCTACGGCGGCCTGCAGCTCGTCGACCAGTACGGCCAGGACCTGCCCACCGAGCAGGTGCGGGTGCCGTCTCCCCCGCCGGAGACGGTGTCCGTGGCCCCCGGCGGGACGGTGACCGCGCAGCTCACCTGGGCCGCCATCCCCGGCGAGGGGGACGAAGAGACGGGGCCGTGCCAGCCCACCCCGGCGACGCTCTCGGTGATCCCGCCCGACGAGACCCAGCCGCTGGCGGTGCAGTGGGAGCTCGGCCCCGTGTGCCAGGGCGGCAGGATCGAGCAGCAGGCCTACGCCGGCGGCTGACCGGCCACCGCGCCAGCGACGGGAGAGACAGATGCCCACCGTGCTGCTCGTCGACGACGAGCCGGCGATCACCGACAACCTCGCGCCGTTCCTCGGCCGGGCGGGTTTCGACGTCACCGTGGCCCGGGACGGCGAGGCGGCGCTGGCGCTCGTCGCCGCCACCCCACCCGACCTGCTCGTGCTCGACGTCCTGCTGCCCGGGCTCGACGGGCGCGCCGTGCTGCGCCGGGTGCGGCAGGAGCACGGCGCCCTCCCGGTCATCCTCCTCACCCAGGTCGGGGAGTCGACCGAGCGGGCGATGGCCCTCGAGGAGGGCGCCGACGACTACCTGAACAAGCCGTTCGACCCGCAGGAGCTGGTCGCCCGCATCCGCGCCGTCCTCCGCCGCGGCCAGGGCGGCGAGGGTCCCTCGCTGACCGGGGCGCAACGGCTGCGCTCCGGCCGGGTCGTGCTCGACCGCGCCTCCCAGCGGGTCCACCGGGACGGCGACGAGGTCGTCCTGACCCCGCGGGCGACCGTGCTGCTCGGCTACTTCATGACCCACCCCGACGAGCTGCTGTCCCGGGAGCGGTTGCTGGAGGCGGTGTGGGGCTGGACGTACCAGAGCAGCGCCCGCGCCGTAGACACGCGCGTGGCGGAGCTGCGCCGGGTCCTGGAGGACGACGCCGCCCATCCCGAGCTGATCACCACCGTCCCGGGACTGGGTTACCGCTTCTCCGGTGCGGTGGAGCGTGCCTGAGCCGCACGGCCCCGCGAACGGCGCCGCACGGCCCCCGGCGAGGAGATCCTGGTGGGCGCGGTGGCTGCTCGCCGGCCTCCCGGCGGCGCTGGGCATCGCCGCCGCGGTCGCCGCGCAGGCCGGGGCGATCGAGGATCCCCGCATCGCCGTCCGCGCCAGTGCGGAACTCGGCGACTGGCTGCTGGCCCTGGGGATCGCCGGAAGCGTGCTGGCGGCCACCGGTGTGGCGGTCCTGTGGCTGCGGCACCGGTACCGGGCGCGGGTCGGCGCGCAGGCGGCCGCGGCCGCCGCCGCGGACCGGCGGCTGCTGCTCTCCCGGCTGGACCACGAGCTGAAGAACCCGCTCACCGCGATGCGCGCCGCCGTCGCCAACGCGGGGTCCGCCGCACCGGGTCCCGACCAGCACGCCGCGCTGGGCAGCATCCAGGAGCAGCTGCTCCGGCTGAGCCGGCTGACGGCGGACCTGCGGAAGATCGCCGAGGTGCAGACCGGCCGCATCGACTCCCGGCCGGTCGACGTGTCGGCCCTGCTGACCGAGGCGGTGGAGGTGGTGGGCGAGCAGCCCGACGCGGCCGATCGCGAGATACGGCTGGACCTGCCCCGCGCGCCGTGGCCACTGCCCCCGGTGCACGGAGACTGGGACCTGCTGTCGCTCGCCGTCGTGAACCTCGTCGACAACGCCGTCAAGTACACGCCGCCGGGCGGCACCGTGGAGGTGCGCGCCCGGGAGACCGCCGGCTCCGTGCTCGTGGAGGTGGCCGACACCGGCGCGGGCATCGACGCGGCCGACCTGCCCCACATCTGGGAGGAGCTGTACCGCAGCCCGCGCGCCCGCCGCATCCCCGGCAGCGGGCTCGGCCTGCCCCTGGTCCGGGCGGTCGTGGAGCGGCACGGCGGCACGACGGCTGCCGAGAGCCGCCTGGGTGCGGGCACCGTCGTCCGGTTCCGCCTGCCGGCGAGGCCTGTGCCGGATCCGTGACAGCCCATGGCGGAACGGGCACGACGACGCCACCGCGCCGCCATCCCGCCTTCCTAGCGTGGACGTCGCAAGGGACCACCACGCACGAGGAGGCATCATGCGACGCACGATCACCGCGGCCGCCGCGCTGCTCATGGCGGCCGGCACCGGAGCCGGTGCGGCCCGGGCCCAGGACGACGCGATCCCGATCCGGTTCGCCGCCGGGAGCACCTCCGACACCGTCTCCGGCAGCCTGCCGCGCGGTGGGGACCAGGAGTACGTGTTCGGCGCCGCCGGCGGGCAGACGGCCGAGATCGACTTCACCTCCGACGCAGCCACCGCGCACTGGACCCTGGTGGGGCCGGGCGGCGCACCGCTGCACAGCGGCATGACCGAGCAGCAGGACGACGTCGTCGTCGAGCTGCCGCGCACCGGCAGCTACCGGCTGGACGTCCAGACCTCCGACCCCGCCGACTACACCCTCGAGCTGACCCTGCCCGTGGAGATCCGTTTCGCCCGCGGCGGGACGTCGGCCACCGTGTCCGGCCACCTCGCGAGCGGGCAGACGCACGACTACACGTTCGACGCCGGGGCCGGCCAGGAGGCCACCGTGGACTTCACGCGGAGCACCGGCACGGCGCGCTGGGTGCTGGCCGGCCCGCAGGGCCAGCCGCTGCACACCGGCATGACCGAGCAGCAGGAGCACGTCTCGGTGCCCCTTCCGGAGACCGGCACCTACCGGCTGGCCGTGGAGACCATGGACGCCGGCGACTACTCGCTGCGCCTGGCGATCCCACCGGCCTGATCCGGCGCCGGCCGTGCCGGCGACGGCTGAGCGGGCGACGGCTGAGCGGGCGGCGGGGTCAGCGAGCCCGGCGCGCGGCCTTCCGCACCGCCCAGCCCCCGGCCGCGTCGGCGGCCCGGCGCCACAGCGGCGCCTGCCGCTCCTCGAGCCGCGCGAGCCTGGCCTCCAGCTCGCCGACCCGGCCGGCGTCCGCGCCGACCACCCGCGGGCGCGCGGCGAGGGCCGACAGCCCCTCCGTGAGCCCCGCGATCAGCTCCGCGGCGTCGCCGGGGGCCAGCCGGGCCGTGCCGACGCACGTCTCCCCGCGCCACAGGCTGAGGTTGAGCAGCCCGTCGTCGGTGTGCGTCGTGACCCGGACGGCCCGCCCGTCGCCACGCGCGTCCCACGTCCATCGCCCGTGTGCGGGCAGCACCACTGCCGTCATCACCTCAGGCTGGCGGGGCGGCGCGGTGCCGTCAACCGGAACCGGAACCGGACGGGCTCACCGGCGACCCGGTCAGTCGAAGGACGTCGGCAGCCCGAGCGCGGCGAACAGCTCGCAGTCGAGGTTGAGGAAGCTGGAGATGTGGGCGATCCGGCCGTCCTCGATCTCCAGCACGTGGAGGCCCCACGGGAGGTGACCACCCCCCTCGGCCGGGCGGTACTGGGCCACCGCCGGCGTGCCGTTCGCCGAGGTCTCGATCAGCCGGGACCCCTGGCACCCCGCACCGGGGCCCAGCATCCAGGTGCCGATGTCGTCGCGGCCGCGCAGCCACATCTCGAACGGCGGCATGTGCTGGGTGGCGTCCTCGTGCAGCAGCTGCACGAAGGCGTCGATGTCGTACCGCTCGAACGCGTCGAGGTACCGGGCCAGCAGCGCGCGGCCCTCGTCGTCCAGGGTGCGCGGGGCCGGCCGGCCCCCGACGTCGGCGAGCGTCGCCCGGGCCCGCTGCAGGGCGCTGTTCACCGACGCCACCGTGGTGTCGAGCAGCTCGGCGACCTCGTCGGCCTTCCAGCGCAGCACCTCGCGCAGGATCAGCACGGCCCGCTGCTTGGGCGGCAGGTGCTGCAGCGCGGCGACGAAGGCCAGCCGCACCGACTCGCGCGCCACCGCCTGCTCCGCCGGGTCGCCGTCCTCGGGGAGGACCTGCCGGTCGAGGACCGGCTCGATCCAGGCCTCGGTGGGGCGGCGCCCGGCCAGCGAGGCGGGCACCGGCGGGTAGGAGTTGCCGGCCAGGTCCATCGGCAGCGCCCGGCGCTGCCGGCCGGAGAGCTGGTCCAGGCAGACGTTCGTGGCGATCCGGTACAGCCAGGAACGCACCGCGGAGCGACCCTCGAAGTCGGCGAGCCCACGCCAGGCGCGGACCATCGTCTCCTGCACCGCGTCCTCGGCGTCGAACACCGAGCCGAGCATCCGGTAGCAGTAGCCGGTGAGCTCGCGGCGGTGCTCGAGCAGCCGCGGGTCCAGCTGATCGGCGGGACCGATGACGGCACTGGTCACGGCAGACCACTCCTCGAAGATCGACGTGCGGGTCAGCACACCACACGGCACCGACAGAACGGGAGCCCCCGGGACGCCGGTCCCGGGGGCTCCCCCTGTTCCCCGCCCTCGCCGGGCGGGTCGGTGTCAGCGCGTCACGGGAGCAGCGGCTCGCCGTCGCGCACGAGCCGCCAGTTCTCGACGAAGAACTCCGCCGGGTCGATCACGCCGACCTCCTGCGCCCGCTCGATGAGCAGCTGGCGGATCTCCCGCTGCTCGTTGTAGACCACCGGCGCGGTGGAGATGGCCGGGAAGCCGCCACCGCCGCTGCGGCGGTAGTTGTTCACCGCCACGACGAACCGGTCGTCGTCGGCCACCGGCGCACCGTCGTAGGACAGCCCCACGATGCGCGAGCCGGCCGGCTGGGCGACGTCGATGTCGTACTCCACGCCCGAGAGGATGTCGTAGTTGTAGTCCGGGATCCCGTTCGGGAAGCCGTCCACGACCGCGTTGGTGATGGTCTCGGGGTCGACGTCCCCGGTCGTCGGCACCTGCTCGAAGTACCGGGCGGAGAACTCCAGGTACTCCTTCAGCTGGGCGCCGGTGAGCTCCACCGCCTCGAGGGTGTTGTCGTAGATGTAGAGCCCGGCGATGTCCCGGATGGTGACGTTCCCGGCGGGGAACACGGCGTCCCGGCTGAAGGGGGCGGCGATCGAGAGCACCGGCAGGTCCGCCCGGTCGGTGCCCTCCAGGGCGGCGTCGACGGTGTCGGTCTGGACGTCCTGGATGAAGTCCAGGATCGCGGTGTCCTCGTAGCGGCTGGTCCGGGCCGAGAGCTCCTCGGCCGAGGTGGCCACGACCTGGTTGACGTACTCCACGGTCGTCGCGTGCGCCTCGGCCGTCGCGGCCAGCACCTCCGGCGACTCCGGGACCCCGGCGGTGCTCAGCGCCTCCGCCGAGGTGCCGACGACGTCCCACCGGCCGCCGCGCCCCTGCTCCAGGTCGATGTCGACCTGGGAGACCGTCGCGCCCCAGCGGTAGGGCTGGGTCAGCAGCACGTCCTCGCCGGTGACCTCGTTGGTCACGACCTGCGACGGCTGGTTCCGGTGCGTGTGGCCGACCACCATGACGTCGATGCCCGGCACGGTGCGGGCGATGACGTCGGAGGGGTTCTCCGTCGGCACCTCGGGGCCGTAGGACGACGTCCCGCCCACCCCGGCGTGCGACAGGACGACGACGACGTCGGCCTTCCGGTCGACCACCGGCACCCACTTCTCCGCCGCCTCGACCATGTCCTGGAAGGTGACCCGGCCCTCGACGTTGCCCTTGTCCCAGATGGCCGAGCCGGGGGTGGTGAGGCCGATGATGCCGACCTTGACCGGCCGGTGGCCGGGCACGCGCATCGTCTCGATGGTGTAGGGCTTCAGGTACGGCCGCGGGGTGCCGTCGCGGAGCACGTTGGCGCCGAGCAGGGGATGGTCGACGTCCTTCTCGTAGGCGCGCAGCAGGTCCAGACCGTAGTTGAACTCGTGGTTGCCGACGACCTGGGCGTCGTAGCCGATGGCGTCGAACGCCGCCGCCATCGGGTGCTCGACGCGGGTCTCGGTGACCGGCTCCTGCCGGGCGTAGTAGTAGCTCAGCGGCGTGCCCTGGAGGAAGTCGCCGTTGTCGACGACGAAGACGCTCTCCTCGCCCCGCTCGGCGCGCACCGAGTCCACGACGGTGCCCACCTTGGCCAGGCCGGTCTCGAAGCCCGCCCGCTCCGAGTAGGGCCGGTCGGCGAAGTAGTCCCAGTTCTGCACGCGCCCGTGCAGGTCGGTCGTGGCCAGCATGGTCAGCGTCAGGTCGTCCGCCGCGTGCGGCGCCGCCGCGGCCGGGCTCAGGGGCGCCATGGTCAGCGCCGCTGCCGTGGCCGCCACGGACAGCGTGATCCGCCGTCTCATCCGGTCGTTCCTCTCGATCGGTGGTCCCCGTGACGGTGCGCAGGGGATCCGGGTCGACGGTAACGACGGATGCGAGGGCGCGGGTGTCCGGTTCCCTACTGGTAGGTGACCAGCTCCGGGAGGGGGGCGACCTGCTGGATCGTCTGCTCCGGGGTGAGCATCGGGAGGTCCTCGTCGATGAAGTTCTTCCAGCCCCAGGAGACCCCCTCCGGCGCGTTGTCGTGCAGCACCCGCCAGGTGGCCTGCTTGGCGCCCTGCCCGCCCTGCCCGTCGACGTGGATCATCAGGTCCAGCTCGTCGCGGGAGGTGTCCAGCCGCTCCAGTCCGGGGAGCATGTCGACGCGGAACTGGTGCAGCACGAGCAGCTTCTGCGGCAGCCGGTTGTCCCGGGTGAGGTCGGCCAGCCAGGTCACGACCTGGTTGACCTCCTCGATGCCGACCGAGCCGATCTGCACCAGGTGCACCTCGTTCGGCCCCAGCCGCCACTCCGGGTCCAGCGCCAGCCCGACGTGCGGGAGCTCCAGCAGCGACCGGTACAGCTCGACCTGGCTCAGGAAGCTCTCCCGCCCCGGCTGGAGGTCCAGGACGACGTACATCCCGGCCTCCCCCGCCGCCTCGACCCACGGGCGCAGGAACTCCGGGTCCGCCTCGGCCGAGTAGTCGCCGTCGTCCCCCGCCGATGCGGACGCGACGGTCGCGATGATCTCGAAGGTGGGGACGACGGTGTCCTCGACCAGCGGCTCGTAGGACGCCGCGTACTCCTCCGCCCGCTGGATGGACGCCTCCAGGGGCTGCTCGCCCATGAGCCCGAGCGCGCCGGTGCCGGGGTGCCCGTACAGCGCCACCAGCAGCGCCCCGGGGAAGAGGGTCTGGCCACCGCCGGGCAGCTGCTCGCCGGTCTGCGCCGTCGCCACCTTCCAGTCCAGGCCCTCCTCCGCGGCGAAGCCCGCCCCGAGGGCGACGACCGCCTCCGGCTCGGCCTCCCCCAGCGCCTCGACCACGTCGGCCGGGACCCGCGGGTCGGTCGCTCCCCCGGTGAGGACGACGCGGGCGCCGGCCGCGCGGGCGGTCGCGATGCCGGCCAGCTCGCCGGGCGCACCGGTCGCGAGCAGCACCGTGCCGGTCAGCGGGTCGGCGCGGTCGACGGCCGGGAGCACCTCCTGGTCCTCCTCGGTGCCCGACTCCGACTCCGACTCCGACTCCGACTCCGCGGCCTCGGGACGCAGGGCGGCCGGCTCCTCCGGGTCCAGCGCCGCCACGGCCGCGGCGTCGCCGTCGGTGGGCACCGGCTCGCCCTCGGCGAGGTCGGTCCCGATCGCCTCGGCGACGGCGGCGGGATCGGCGTCCACCGTCACGACCGCCGGACCGCCCTGGGGCACCCCGCCGGCGGCCTCGCCCACGGCCAGGATCGTCTCGGCGCCGAGCCGGTCCAGCTCGGTGCCGACCGCCTCCGGCGCCTCCTGGCCGGTCGTGACCAGCAGCGGGACGCCGAGCGCCACCGCGGCCGAGGCGCCCATGAGCATGCCCTCGCCGTCGTCCTCGGCCGCGAGCACCGCGACGTCCGAGGAGTCGAACAGCGCCCGGCTGGTGCTCACCGCCGACGCCACCGCCTCCTCGTCGGCGACCAGCGTCAGCGGCTCGTCCGGCGCCGACACCTCGACCTGGGCGGCCGCCGCCTCCTCCTCCGGCTCGTCCTCGATGGTCGCGGTGCAGGCGGCGAGCAGGGCCGCGCTGAGGGCCAGCGGGATCGCGCGAGAGCGCACGGGAGCCTCCGTCGGTGGGGACACGCAGCCGGTGCACGGAGCGCGACGTCGACGGCGTGGGGACCCCCCGACCCTAGCGGGGGACGCTCCCCGGCCCGGCCCCTGGACACCGACCCCGCGCGGCGGGGACCATCCGCGCCGAGATGACCACCGAGCGCCAGTCGGGCCGGCCCGACCCCGTACCGGCCAGCCAGCGGGCTGGGGCCGGGGTCCCGGCGGCGGGAGGGTCGGGGGCATGACCAGTGATACCGCCGTGCTCACCCTGGCGGGCCGCCCCCTGCCGGGCCTCCGCGGCCGCGTGCGGCAGCTCGGCGTGGACACCGGTTACGCGTTGGCCGGCTTCCCCGTGGGCGTGGCCGCGTTCGTCGTCGTCCTCACCGGACTGGCCGCGGGCAGCGGGCTCCTCGTGGTGTGGGTGGGCGTCGCCGTCCTGGCCGCCACCCTGCTGGCCGCCCGTGGCTTCGCCACGGTGGAGCGCGCCTGGCTGCCCGCCGTCCTGGGCACCGCGCTCCCCCAGCCCGCGTACCGGCACCCCGAGGGCCGGGCGGTGCGCCGGCTGACCACCCCGCTGCGGGATCCGCAGACGTGGCTGGACGCGCTGCACGCCCTCGTCCGGTTCCCGTTCGCGATCTTCTGCTTCGTCGTCACCGTGACCTTCTGGGCCGGCGCCCTCGGTGGGCTCACCCACGCGCTCTGGGGCTGGGCACTGCCGGACCCGTCCCGCGATCCCGGCCACGACGACCTGCTGGAGGTGCTCGGCTTCGACAGCACGCCGCTCACCCGCATCGCCCTGTACACGGCGCTCGGGCTGCTGTTCGCCGTGCTCCTGCCGTTCGTCGTCCGGGGCGGCGCCGTCCTGCAGGCCACGGTCGGCCGGGCGTTGCTCACCTCGCGGGCCGCCACCCAGGCCCAGATCGGCCGGCTGTCCGAGGGCCGGGACGCGGCCGTCGCGGCCGAGGCGGTGGCGTTGCGGCGGCTCGAGCGGGACATCCACGACGGCCCGCAGCAGCGGCTGGTCCGCCTGGGCATGGACCTCGCCCGCGCGCAGCGCCAGCTCGACCGGGACCCGGACGCCGCCCGCAGCACGCTCGGCGAGGCCGCCGGTCTGGCCCGGGAGACGCTCGAGGAGCTGCGCGCGCTCTCCCGAGGCATCGCGCCGCCGGTGCTCGCCGACCGCGGCCTGGCCGCCGCGCTGGCCGCGATCGCCGCCCGTTCCCCCGTGCCGATCGAGCTCTCCGTCGACCTGCCCGCGGAGCGGCTGGCGCCGGCCGCGGAGAACACCGCCTACTTCGTGGTCAGCGAGGCCCTGGCCAACGCGGCCAAGCACAGCGGCGCCACCACCTGCGAGGTCGTCGTCATCGCCGCGGGTCCGGCCCTCCGGGTGGTCGTGGAGGACGACGGCCACGGCGGTGCGGTGCAGGCGCCCGGCCACGGCCTGGCCGGCCTGGCCGACCGGCTGCGGGCCGTGGACGGCGTGCTGACCGTCGACAGCCCGCGCGGCGGTCCGACCCGCCTGATCGCCGAGCTGCCCCTGTGACCGAGCGGATGCGGGTGGTCCTCGCCGACGACTCGGTGCTCCTCCGCGAAGGCCTGGTCCGGCTGCTCGAGGAAGCCGGCTGCGAGGTGGTCGCCGCCGTCGGGGACGGGCCGTCGCTGGTGCGGGCGGTCACCGAGCAGCGGCCCGACGTCGCCGTCGTCGACGTCCGGATGCCTCCGACGCACACCGACGAGGGGCTGCGCGCCGCCGTGGAGGCGCGGGCCGCGGCGCCCGGCACCGCCGTCCTCGTCCTCTCCCAGTACGTCGAGGTGGCCTACGCCGACGAGCTGCTCGCCGACGGCGCCGGCGGGGTCGGCTACCTCCTGAAGGACCGGGTCGCCGACGTCGACACGTTCCTCGCGGCGCTGGAGGACGTCGACGCCGGCGGCACGGTGCTGGACCCGCAGGTGGTGGCCCAGCTGTTCGCCCGCCGGCGCGCCGACGACCCGGTGCGCCGGCTGACGCCGCGCGAGCGCGAGGTGCTGGGGCTGATCGCCGAGGGGCACTCGAACACCGCGATCGCCCGGACGCTGGTGGTCACCCCCGGCGCGGTGGAGAAGCACACGCAGCACATCTTCGCCAAGCTCGGGCTCGCACCCGACGAGGACCAGCACCGCCGGGTGCTCGCGACGCTGGCCTACCTGCGCGGCTGACCGGAACTGGTTGGCGTCCTGTCGGCCCGGCCAGGTAGACACATCGCCGTGACCGACGTGGACGCCCGGCTCCGCCCCGTGACCCTCGACGAGTGGCCCGCCTTCACCGCGGCCATGCACGAGGTCTTCGCCGAGGAGCCGCCCGCCGACTTCGCCGAGCGCCCCTCCTCGGTGGCCGAGCTGGACCGGTCCCTGGCGCTGTGGGACGGCGACCGCGTGGTCGCGACGTCGGGCATCTACAGCCGCACCCTCACCGTGCCCGGGGCGGTGGTGCCGTGCGCCGGCGTCACCTGGGTGACCGTGGCGCCGACCCACCGCCGCGGCGGCGTCCTCACCGCGATCATGCGCCGTCAGCTCACCGATCTGCACGAGCAGCAGCGCGAGCCGGTGGCCGGGCTCTGGGCCGCCGAGTACCCGATCTACGGCCGGTTCGGCTACGCCCCGGCGACCGTGGAGGCGCGGTTCACCGGCCGCTCCGAGCGGCTGCGGCTACGGCCGGACGTCGACCTGGGCACCGGCCGGGTGGAACGGGTGAGCGCCGAGGAGTACCGCCCGGCCGCCGTCGCCGTGCGCGAGGCGGTGGGCCGGTTCGTGCCCGGCACCATGGCCCGCGACGACCGCTGGTGGGACCGGCAGCTGCGCGACGACCCGGCGCAGCGGAAGGGCGCCACCGCCCGCCGGTACCTGCTGCACCGGGAGGCCGACGGCGCGGTCACCGGGTACGCGGCCTACCGGGTGACCGACACCTGGACCGACACCGGCGAGCCCGACGGCACGCTCACCGTCGAGGAGGTGCGGGCCACCAGCACGCCGGCCTACGCCGCCCTCTGGCAGCTGCTGCTCTCGATCGACCTGGTGCGCACGGTGAAGTACCCGTCCTCCTCCCCCGACGACCCGCTGCGCTGGCTGATCACCGACGGCCGCGCGCTGCACAGCACGCCGGTGGACGGGCTGTGGCTCCGGCTGGTCGACGTCGACCGCGCGCTGGCGGCCCGCCGCTACCCGACGCCGATCGACCTCGTGCTCGAGGTGCGCGACCCGTTCTGCCCGTGGAACGACGGCCGGTGGCGGCTGTCCGGGCACCCGGCGGGCGGCTACTGCGCCCGCACCGACCGCGACCCCGACCTCTCCCTCGGCGTGGAGGAGCTGGCGGCGGCCTACCTGGGCGGCGTCTCGCTGGCCACGCTGCAGGCCGCCGGGCGGGTCACCGAGATCAGCCCCGGCGCGGTCACGCTGGCCGGCGCAGCGTTCGGCTGGCCGGTGACCCCGTGGTGCCCCGACAGCTTCTGAGCCCGGCCGGCGGAGCGTCGTCCCCCGGTACGGCATTCCGTGCGCGGAGATGTCGCACCGGGGGACGGCGCCCGGCCACTCAGTCGGTGCCGGCCTCCATGGCGGCCCGGTCCAGCAGCTCCTCGTCGGCCGACACCTGACCGCGGGAGGCGATCGCCTCGGCGCCGCCGGCGGACATGGCGCCGATCAGACCGGTCGCGGCCGCCTGCGCGGCACCGATGGAGGCCGGCTGGCCGCCGCCCACCATGCCGAGGCGGGCGTACTGCTCCAGCTTGGCGCGCGAGTCGGCGATGTCCAGGTTGCGCATGGTCAGCTGGCCGATCCGGTCCACCGGCCCGAAGGCGGAGTCCTCGGTGCGCTCCATCGAGAGCTTGTCCGGGTGGTAGCTGAAGGCCGGGCCGGAGGTGTCGAGGATCGAGTAGTCCTCGCCCCGGCGCAGCCGCAGGGTGACCTCGCCGGTGACCGCCATGCCGACCCAGCGCTGCAGCGACTCCCGCAGCATCAGCGACTGCGGGTCCAGCCAGCGGCCCTCGTACATGAGCCGGCCCAGCCGCCGTCCCTCGCTGTGGTAGGTCGCGAGGGTGTCCTCGTTGTGGATCGCGTTGACCAGCCGCTCGTAGGCGATGTGCAGCAGGGCCATGCCCGGCGCCTCGTAGATGCCCCGGCTCTTGGCCTCGATGATCCGGTTCTCGATCTGGTCGGACATGCCGAGGCCGTGCCGCCCGCCGATGGCGTTGGCGGCGAGCACCAGGTCGACGGCGGAGCCGAACTCCTGCCCGTCGATCGACACCGGGCGCCCCTGGGCGAAGCCGATGGTGACGTCCTCGGGAGCGATCTCCACCGCGGGGTCCCAGAAGCGCACACCCATGATCGGCTGGACCGTCTCGAGTCCGGTGTCCAGGTGCTCGAGGGTCTTCGCCTCGTGCGTGGCGCCCCAGATGTTGGCGTCGGTCGAGTAGGCCTTCTCGGCGCTGTCGCGGTAGGGCAGGTCGTGCGCGACCAGCCACTGCGACATCTCGGTGCGGCCGCCGAGCTCGGTGACGAAGTCGGCGTCCAGCCAGGGCTTGTAGATGCGCAGCGAGGGGTTGGCCAGCAGGCCGTACCGGTAGAAGCGCTCGATGTCGTTGCCCTTGAACGTCGAGCCGTCGCCCCAGATCTGGACGTCGTCCTCGAGCATGGCGCGCACCAGAAGGGTGCCGGTGACCGCGCGGCCCAGCGGGGTGGTGTTGAAGTAGCTGCGCCCGCCGGAGCGGATGTGGAAGGCGCCGCAGGTCAGGGCCGCCAGGCCCTCCTCCACCAGCGCCGCCCGGCAGTCGACCAGCCGGGCGATCTCCGCGCCGTAGGCGGTCGCCCGGCCGGGGACGGAGGCGATGTCCGGCTCGTCGTACTGGCCGATGTCGGCCGTGTACGTGCACGGCACCGCCCCCTTGTCGCGCATCCACGCGACCGCTACCGAGGTGTCGAGACCGCCGGAGAAGGCGATGCCGACGCGTTCGCCGGTGGGCAGGGAGGTGAGCACCTTGGACACGCTGGCAAGTATGCACGACGTTGCATAGTCATTCAGCGGCGCCCTCGGCGGGACGGGAACAGGGGCCGTTCCGCCCGCCGTCGTCAGGGGTGCCGGGTGCGGGTGGGCAGGCCCCCGGCCGGGCGGTGGCGGTCCCGCTCGTAGTCCGAGATCAGGCCGATGCGGCGCACGTGCCGCTCGTCCCCGCTGAACGGCGTCCGCAGGAACTCCAGCACGAGCTCGGTCGCCTCGTCGTCGCTGTGCTGGCGGGCGCCGATCGAGACCACGTTGGCGTCGTTGTGCTGGCGGGCCAGCTGCGCGGTGGCGGTGTTCCAGACCAGGGCGGCGCGCACGCCGGGCACCTTGTTGGCCGCCATCTGCTCGCCGTTGCCCGAGCCACCGATGACCACACCGAGCGTGCCGGGCTCGGCGACCGTCCGCTCCCCCACCTCGAAGCAGAACGGCGGGTAGTCGTCCTGGGCGTCGTACTCGAAGGCGCCGCAGTCGACCGGCTCGTGACCGGCGTCGGCGAGGGCCTTCTTCAGGTGCTCCTTGAACTCCAGGCCGGCGTGGTCGGTGCCGATGAAGACGCGCATGGCGAGGAGTCTGACAGGCTCCCCGGCGTGGCTGTGCTGGGGCTGGACGGCTGGCGGGGCGCCTGGGCCGGCGCCCTGCTGCACGACGGCGAGGTGACGCTGCTGGCGCTCCCGGACGTCGCGTCGGCGCTCGCGCTGCCGGGCCTGGACGCGGTGGCGGTCGACATGCCGATCGGCCTCTCGGAGCGCGACCCACGCCCGTGCGACGTCGCCGCCCGGCGGCTGCTGGGCCGCGCGGGCAGCTCGGTCTTCCCGGCTCCGCTGCGCCCGGTCCTGGACGCGGTGGACTACGCCGACGCCTGCCGGATCGCCGTCGCCGCCTCGGGTCGCGCGCTGTCGAGGCAGGCGTGGGGGCTGGTGCCGTCGATCCGCTCGCTGGACGACGCGCTGGGCGACCCGCCCGATCCGCGGGTGCACGAGGTCCACCCCGAGCTGGCGTTCCGCGCGCTGGACGAGCAGGTGCGCGACCCGAAGATCGCCGCCCGCGGGCTGGCGCAGCGCCTGGCGGCCCTGCGCCCGGCGATGGACGTCGACCGCGCGCTGGCCGAGGCCCCACCGAGGCTGCCGGCCGTCGACGCGCTGGACGCCTGCGCCGCCGCCTGGTCGGCGCAGCGCCTCGCGGCCGGCACGGCAGAGTCGGTGGGCGACGACGCGCGGGACTCCCGCGGCCGGCCGATGCGGATCAACTGGTGAGCACCGGCTGGCAGGAGGTGGCCGACGGCGTCCTGGTGCGCCGGCACCGGTCCCTGGACCTCAACTGCGGCCTCGTGCTCGGCGACGGGGCCTGCCTCGTCGTCGACACCCGGTCGCACCTCGGCGAGGCGGCGGACCTGGTGGCGGCCGTCCGCGCGGTCACGCCGCACCCGTGGACCGTGGTGAACACCCACGCCCACTACGACCACTGCTTCGGCAACGCGGCGTTCCGGCCGGCACGGATATGGGGCTCACGGGGCTGTGCGGCGGCGCTGCGCGCCGAGGGCGAGGCGCAGCGGTCCGCCGTCGTCGCCACGCTGGCCGCCGGGGAGGCCGCGCTCCTCCGGGCCACCCCGATCGACCCGCCGGACCAGCTCGTCGACGACGTCGCCGTGCTCGACGTCGGCGGCCGCGAGGTGGTGCTGCGGCACCTCGGCCGCGGGCACACCGACCACGACCTGGTGGTCGAGGTGGAGACCGCCGGCGACGCGACCGTGCTCTTCGCCGGGGACCTGGTCGAGGAGGGGGCGCCACCTGACTTCGGGGACTCCTGGCCGGCGGACTGGCCGGCGACCCTCGGCCGGGTGCACGCGCTGGCCCGCGGCCCGGTGGTGCCGGGCCACGGCGCGGTGGTCGACGCAGCCTTCGTCGGTGCCCAGCGGGAGGAGCTGCTCGCCGTCCTGACCGCGCTGCGCGAGGGCCGGCCGGGGCCCTACCCGGCCGCGACGATGGCGGTCGCCGCCGGGCGGCCCCTCACGACCCGGTGAGCCGGCGGACGACCGACAGCGGCAGCACGCGCAGCAGCGCGGCGACCGGGCGCCACGGGAACCCGGGCACGTAGCCGCGCACCGGCTCGCGCTCGATGACCTGGGTGAGCGCATCCACGCCCTTGTCCAGGCCGACCGTGAGCGGGCCCCGGCGGCCGACGTTGATGTCGGTGGCGATGTAGCCGGGCAGCACCGTGGAGACGACGATCTGCGAGCCGTAGACGTCCGACCGGATGCCCTCGGCCAGCGCGTTCAGCGCCGCCTTGCTGGCGCCGTACGCGGTCCGGCTGCCCGGCATGCCGCGCACGGAGGCGACCGAGGAGATCAGCACCAGGTGGCCCGCACCCTGGCGGCGGAACAGCTCCATCGCCACCTCGCACTGCGCGTGCGCCCCCAGCACGTTCGTCTGCAGCACGGCCCGGTTCCGGTCGGCCTCACCCGTGCCGACGGAGGCCCCCTTGCCGATCCCGGCATTGACGATCACCCGGTCGAACCCGCCCAGCCGGTCGGCCAGCTCGGGGAAGACGGTCGCCACCGAGGCCGGGTCGTCGACGTCCATCGCGGCGACCTCGACGCGCACGCCGGGATGGGCGTCGCGGAGCTCGGCCTGCAGCGCCTCGAGCCGGTCGACCCGGCGGGCGCACAGGGCGAGGTCGCGGCCCATCGCGGCGAACCGGCGGGCCATGCCCTCCCCGAGACCGGAGCTGGCGCCGGAGATGAAGATGCGCTGGCGGGTGAGGTGCGGCATCCCGTCAGGATGCCAAAGACCCGGGATCCAGCTGCGCCGGCGATGAGTCGGCGCCGGCGCCGGAGTCCACGAGTACAGGAGGAGTCACTGCGGAAGGAGCTCCACATGTCCGAGGACGGTTCCGGCGACGTGGTGGTGACGCGGGAGATCGACGCGCCGCCCGCCGTGGCGTGGCAGGCGTGGTCGGACTCCGACCTGATCCGGCAGTGGTGGGGCCCCACCGGATTCACCTGCCCGCGGGCCGAGGTCGACTTCCGGGTCGGCGGCACGACGCTGGTCGCCATGCAGGCCCCCCGCGAGCACGGGGCCTTCCGGATGCACAACCGGTGGACGTACCGCTCGATCGCCGAGCCCACCCGGATCGAGTTCGTCAGCGAGTTCGCCGACTCCCTCGGGCGGGCCGTCGAGCCTGCCGAGGCCGGGATACCGCACGGCGTGCCCGCGCAGGTTCCGCACGTGGTGGAGCTGGAGCCGCTCCCCGGCGGCCGCACACGCGTGACGGTGCGCGAGACCGGCTACACCGACGAGGCCGCGCGTCAGCAGTCCCGGGCGGGCCAGGAGCAGTGCATGGACAAGATGCAGGCGTCGCTCGCCGCCTGGCGCACGTCAGGGCGGTACCCGCCGTCGGCATCGACCGCGGGCACCGCCTGAGCGTGCACGGGGCTCAGCGTCGGGTGAGCTCCAGGGCGTCGGCCGGCACCGACTCCATGTCCGGCCCGGAGAGCCGGGTGCGCTTGAGCTCCCAGAAGTCGGGGAGGTTGGCCAGCAGCACCGCGCCGTCGAAGGCCTTGCCGGCGTCCTCGCCGGTGGGGACCTTGCTGATCACGGGCCCGAAGAACGCCACGCCGTCGATGTGCATGACCGGGGTGCCGACGTCGTCGCCGACCGGGTCCATCCCCTCGTGGTGGCTCTTCTCCAGCGCCTCGTCGAACTCGGTGGAGGCCGCGGCCTGCGCGAGCTCCGCCGGCAGGCCGACCCGCTCGAGGGCCGGGGCGATGACGTCGGCGATCTCCAGGCCGTCGTGGTGCCGGAGGGTGCCCATGGCGGTGTAGAGGTCGCCGAGCACCTCGTCGCCGTGCTGCTGGGCGGCGGCGACCGCGACCCGCACCGGGCCGATCGCCTGCTTCATCATCTCCTGGTAGTCCTCGGACAGGTCGCGGCCGCGGTTGAGCACGGCCAGCGACATGACGTGCCAGTGCAGGTCGATGTCGCGCACCTTCGCGGCCTCCAGCACCCAGCGGCTGGTCAGCCAGGCCCACGGGCACAGCGGGTCGAACCAGAAGTCGACGCGGGCCGTCGTGGGGGCGCTCTGCACTGCCTCGGTCATCCGTGCTCCTCGCTCCATGGGCCCGGGGCGGGAGCGCCCGGGCCGTCCGTGTGGCTGCCAAGTCGGGTGGCGGGCGGCTTGTTCCCCGCCGGAACCCGTGCGCGGGCGGCGGACCCTCCGCACCGCATGACAAGCTGCCGCAGTGGCTGTACCCAACCTGACCCGCGCCGATGCCGCCGTCCGCGCCGAACTGCTCGCCGTCCAGAGCTACGACATCTCCCTCGACGTGACCGACGGAGCCGGGCATCCTGGCGACGGCACCTTCCGCTCCACGACGACCGTCGAGTTCACCTGCCGCCAGCCGGGCGCCGAGACGTTCATCGACCTGGTGGCCGAGACGGTCGTCTCGGCGACGCTCAACGGCACCGACCTCGACGTGAGCACCTACACCGAGGACGGCGGCCTGCCGCTGCCCGGCCTGGCCGAGCGCAACACCCTCGTGGTGACGGCGGACTGCCGCTACTCCAACAGCGGCGAGGGGCTGCACCGCTTCCTCGACCCGGTCGACGACCAGGTGTACCTCTACACCCAGTTCGAGCCGGCCGACGCCAAGCGGATGTTCACCTGCTTCGACCAGCCCGACCTCAAGGCCACCTTCACCCTGCACGTGACCGCGCCGTTCGACTGGCAGGTCATCTCCAACACCGGTGACCGCACCATCGAGGCGGGCGCCGGCGGTTCGCAGCTGGCGCACTTCGCCCCGACCAAGCGGATCTCCACCTACCTGGTGGCCCTCGTCGCCGGCCCGTACGCCAAGGTCACCGACCTGCACGAGGGCATCCCGCTGGGGCTGTACTGCCGGGCGTCGCTGGCGGAGTTCCTCGACCCGGAGGAGATCTTCCGGGTGACCAAGCAGGGGTTCGACTTCTACCACCGGGTGTTCGACTACCCGTACCCGTTCGACAAGTACGACCAGCTCTTCGTCCCCGAGTTCAACGCCGGGGCCATGGAGAACGCCGGCGCGGTGACGTTCCTGGAGGACTACGTCTTCCGGTCGAAGGTGAGCCGGGCCCGGTACGAGCGCCGCGCGGAGACGATCCTGCACGAGCTCGGCCACATGTGGTTCGGCGACCTGGTCACCATGCGCTGGTGGGACGACCTGTGGCTCAACGAGTCCTTCGCCACCTACATCAGCACCCTGTGCCAGGCGGAGGCCACCGAGTACCGCACGGCGTGGACGACGTTCGCGAACACCGAGAAGGCCTGGGCGTACGCGCAGGACCAGCTGCCCTCGACCCACCCGATCGCCGCGGACATCCCCGACGTCGCCGCGGTCGAGGTGAACTTCGACGGCATCACCTACGCCAAGGGCGCCTCGGTGCTCAAGCAGCTCGTCGCCTACGTCGGGCGGGAGGAGTTCCTGGCCGGCGTGCAGCGGTACTTCCGCCGGCACGAGTACGGCAACACCACGCTCGCCGACCTGCTGGGCCCGCTGTCGGAGAGCTCCGGTCGCGACCTGTCGGAGTGGGCCGACCAGTGGCTGCGCACCAGCCAGGTCAACACGCTGCGGCCGGTGTACGAGCTCACCGACGACGGCCGGTACGCGAGCTTCGCGATCGAGCAGACGGCGGTCGCCGAGCACCCGGTGCTGCGCAACCACCGGCTGGCCGTGGGGCTCTACAGCGGCGGCCCCGAGGGGCTGACCCGCAGCTCCCGGGTGGAGCTCGACGTCGCGGGGGCCCGTACCGAGGTCGCGGAGCTGGTCGGGCACCCGGCCGCGGACCTCGTGCTGGTCAACGACGACGACCTCACCTACGCCAAGCTCCGGCTGGACGAGCGCTCGCTCGCCACGCTGCGCACCCGGATCGGCGAGCTGCCCGACCCGCTGGCCCGCGCGCTGTGCTGGTCGGCCGCCTGGGACATGACCCGGGACGCCGAGCTGCCCGCCCGCGAGTGGGTGCGCCTGGTGCTCGCCGGGATCGGCGCGGAGACCGAGAGCAGCGTCATCCAGTCGCTGCTGGCCCGGGTGCAGGCGGCGCTGTCCTCCTTCGCCGACCCGGCCTGGGCGCCGACCGGCTGGGCCCAGCTGGCCGACCACGCGCTGGCCGCGCTCGAGGCGGCGCCCGCGGGCAGCGACCAGCAGCTGCTGTGGTCGCGCACGCTGGCCAGCGCGGCGCGCACCGACGAGCACGCCGCGGCGCTGCGCGGCCTGCTCGACGGATCGCGGACGGTCGAGGGGCTCGAGGTCGACGCCGACGCGCGCTGGGCGTTCCTGCACGGGCTGGTCGCCATCGGCGCGGCCGGGGACGCGGAGATCGACGCCGAGGCCGAGCGGGACGCCACCGCCACCGGCAGCCGGCGCGCGGCCACCGCCCGGGCGCTGCGGCCCACCGCGGAGTCCAAGGCGGACACCTGGCAGCGGGCGTTCACCGACGACACGCTGCCCAACGCGGTGCACGAGGCGATCCTCCAGGGCTTCTGGCACCCGGCGCAGCGGGAGCTGACCACGGAGTACGTCGACCGCTACTTCGCCGAGGTGCGCCCGGTCTGGGACCGCCGTCCCGGCGAGATCGCGAAGAACACGGTGCAGTACCTGTTCCCGCCGGTCGTCGAGCCCCGGACCATCGCCGCGGCCGACGCCTGGCTGGCCGACGCCGAGCAGCCGCCCGCGCTGCGCCGGCTGGTGTTCGAGGGCCGGGACGGCATCGCCCGCGCGCTGCGCGCCCGCGAGCGGGACGCCGACGCCGGCGCCTGACCGCGGTACGGCAGAGCCCCGCCCACCGGCCGGTGGGCGGGGCTCCGTCGTCCCCAGCCCCCCATGACGATCAGGTCACCTGATCACAAAGGGTCCTGGCTCAGCACCGGTGGTGAGCCAGGACCACAAACGATCAGGTCACCTGATCAACAGGGGGCAGGTGGAACGACAGAGGCGCCGCACCCACGTGGGGTGCGGCGCCTCTACCGCAGTGTGCTCAGGGGCGCAGGCCCGCCGGGTGGCCGGCCTGGTCGGAGAGCTGGCGCAGCCCGTTGACGATGCCACCCACGAGGTCACCGGCCCCGAAGGAGCTGGTCATCGACAGGACGGCGAGCGCGCAGGCGCGGTCGGGCAGCCGGCGGGCCGCACCGGCGCCGGTGACCACCTCGACCACCCGCTGGCCGGGTGAGACGGCGATCAGCACCGCGTCCGAGGGGGTGGCCCCGGAACGGGCGTGCAGCTCCTCGGCGTGCCGGCGGGTGGGGGTGCCCAGCTCGCCGACGTAGAGGGTGAAGCGCAGCCCCGTCTCGCGGGAGGACATGGTGAGCGCCTCGTCGAGGCGGGCCAGCTCCTTGAAGCTGAACACCTCGTCGAGGCGGGGCTCCTCCGTGCGCGAGGGGGCGGTGCCCTCGCTGGCGGTGTCGTGGGATTCAACGTCGAGCGCGCGGGTCATCGCCGGTCTCCGGGGGTGGTCGTCGGAACGTCAGGAAGGGTCACCGGGGTCTCGTCACCAGGTCCCACGGGCGCCGCCGAGCGGGCCGGCGGGCGGCGGGACGGACGCGGCGGTGGCGCCGCCGACGGGCCGCGCCGTCCCGGTGGCGACTGCGGGGCCGGAGCCGTGCCCGGACTCCAGGGCGCGCTCCCCCGGCTGCTCCGGGTACATCGACGAGCCCAGCGCGGCGGTGCCGCTGCCCGGGACCGCCGCCGGCCCGTGCGCCGCGGCCGGGCCGTGCTCGGAGCCCCCGCCGACGTGCGCCGGGTGCGGCTCGAACCACACCGGGGCGTGCTGCCACGGCTGCCCCGGCTTGTAGCGGGGGCGGCGGTCCTTGCCCGGGCGGAGCGTCAGCAGGGCCAGCACGGCGACGATGGCCAGGGGGATGCCGGCGAAGACGAGGTACCACTCAGCGTCGAACACAGGAACAACTTACCGGCAGCGGCCCGTGATCATCGGCTGCCCGCCCAGACGGCGGGGCGACGGTGCGCCCACGGCCGGGCCGCCTCCAGCTGTGCCGACAGGGAGATCAGCGTCGCCTCGTCCGCCGGCCGGCCGACCAGCATGGTGCCGACGGGCAGGTCGTCCGCCGTCCAGTGCAGGGGCACGCTCACCGCGGGCTGGCCGGTGACGTTGAACAGCGCGGTGAAGGCCGCGTAGCGCTTCTGCCGCTCGAAGTCCGGGGCCCCCTCGCCGTCGGCCTGGAACCAGCCGATCGGCCGGGGGGTCATGGTGAGCACCGGGGCGAGCAGCACGTCGTAGCCCGCGGTGGCCCGGATGAACTGCCGGGAGAACAGCCGCAGCGCGAACATCGCCTGCATCGCGTCCGCCGCCGACAGGGCCAGCCCCCGGTCGCGCATCCACCGGGTGAGCGGCCGCAGCCGGTCGATCCGGTCGGGCGGCACCGGCAGGGTGGTCGCGCTGAGCGCCCAGACCGTCTCGAAGGACGGGAGCACCGCCGGGTCCAGGAGGCCGGCCGGGGCGTCCTCGACGGTGTGGCCGAGGCTCTCCAGCAGCCGGGCGGCGTCGTCCAGCGCCCCGGCGACCTCCGGCTCGAGCTCCACCCCCGGGATCGGCGACTCCACGTAGCGGCCGATCCGCAGCCGCCCCGGCTCGCGGTCGGCGCAGCCGAGGAACGTCTCGCCGGGCGGCAGCGGCGGCGCCCAGAACGGGTCGCCGATCTCCGGGCCGGCCATGGCGTCGAGCATCGCGGCGGCGTCCCGCACCGTCCGGGCCAGCGGGCCGTTCGTGCCGAGCCCGGTGGTCTCGCTGCCGTACGGGGCGTTGCTGATCCGCCCGCGGGTGGGCTTGATGCCGAACAATCCGTTGATGCTCGCCGGGATGCGGATCGAGCCGCCGCCGTCGCTCCCCTGGGCGAACGGCACCATCCCGGCGGCGACGGCGACCGCCGCTCCCCCGCTGGAGCCGCCGGCCAGACGGGAGGGGTCCCACGGGCAGCGGGCCGGGCCGGTCACGTCGTTGTCGGTCCAGCAGGGGAAGCCGAACTCGGGGGTGTTCGTCTTGCCGAGGCTGATCGTTCCGGCGGCGGCCAGCCGGGTGACCACCGCGTCGTCGACGGCGGGCACGAAGCGGGCCATCGCCGCCGAGCCGAACGTCGTCCGCACCCCGGCGGTGTTGTTGAGGTCCTTGATCGCGGTCGGGACGCCGAGCAGCGGCGGCAGCTCCCCGCCCTCCCGGAGCCGGTCCTCGGCCGCGGACGCAGCGGCGCGGGCGCGCTCCGGCGTGACGGTGATGAACGCCCCGAGCCCCGCGTCGAGGGCGTCGATCCGGCTCAGCGCGTGCTCGACCAGCTCCGTCGGGCTGACCTCCTTCGCGCGGACGGCGGCGGCCTGCTCGAGCGCGGTGAGGTCGTGCAGCTGGGTGCCGGAGGTCACGTGCGGACGCTAGCGCGTGCGGGGCCGGGTCCGGCTCCGGCAGCCACGCCACGGGCGCCGCCGGGTACCGGTGCGCGGGGCGCGACCCCTCAGGACGCGCGCCCCGCGGCACCGGATCAGGACTCGGCGAACACCACGAGGTTCTCGGTGGAGTTCCGGCCACCACCGCGCTGGAAGCAGGTGATCAGCACCAGCCGGCCCGGCGAGGCCTCCCACACCTCGGTGGCGCCGGGGAGCTCGCCCTTGGCGTAGCGCTCGGTGCGCTCGACGGTGTAGCGGACCGTGCCCTCGGGCGTGCTGACCTCGACGACGTCCCCCGCGGCGAGCGTGCTCCCCCGGCCCTCGGGGGCCATCAGCGGATCGAAGCCGTACTTCCCGGTGCCGGTCGAGTGCGCGGCGAGGTAGAGCGTGTTGTCGCTCTCCGCAGCGGCGCCGACCGGATCGCCGTAGGGCTCGATCCAGTAGGCAGCGGTGAGGGTGGGCGGGTCGATCGCGCCGCGACGGGGCGTCACCGGCAGCACCGGCAGATCCATGCCGAGTGCGGGAACGGTCACGTGCACGTCCGAGTGCGGCGTGGGCAGGACCGTCCCCTCCGGCGGCAGCGTCGGCTGCGGCGGCTCGTCGTGCGGTGGAGCCGCGGTGGCCGCGGCCACCGGGTCGGCCGACCCGGTGGCCGCGGCCGGCTGATCGCCGTCGGCGAGACCGACGGCGATCAGCGTGGCTCCGGCGACGCCCAGGGCGGCGATCGCCGTGACGGCGGAGCGCCGGCCCGGACGCGTCAGACCTCGCACGTCCCGCTCTCGGCCGCCGGACGACGCCGGTTGCGGACGACGGTGACGCCACCCGCTCCCGCGAGCAGCAGCATCCCGGCACCCGCGGCGACCGCGAGGGTCCCGGTGGAGCCGGCCTCGACCGCCTCGACGCCGGTGTTCGAGCGCAGCCCGTCGTTGGCCACCGGCGCGGCCGGCGGGGCGGCCACGCTGGCAGCGGCCACGGCGAGCTGCACGGCGACGACCGAGACGCCGCCGGACGGGGTCGCCTGCGCGACCACGAGGCCGTAGGAGCCGGCCGCGGTGCCGGCCGGCAGCACGAAGGTCGCCGTCGAGCCGCTGACCTGGACGGTCAGCGGCACTGCGGCACCGGTGGCGTCGCCGTTGGCGTCGATCGCCTGCAGGCCGGCCTGGACACCGGTCAGGTCGGTGAGGCCGAGCTCGCGCAGCACCGACGTGGCAGTCAGGTCCAGCGTGACGGTCGAGCCGGCGGTCACCGCGACCGGGCAGGCCGTGGTGGACGAGATCGCGCAGGGAACCTGCGCGAGCGCGACGAGCTCGGGCGCGACGTTCTGCGCGGCGGGCGCGGCGGCGTCGAACGCGAGGTCGTAGAACAGCGGGTCGTAGTAGGTGAAGGCAGCGGTCAGGTCCGCCGGGTCCGTGGTGAGCGGCTCGAGGAAGAGCGTGCCGGCGTCGACGCCCGTGCCGTCGTCCGCGGGCAGGGTGACCGTGATGCTGCCGGTGCCCGCGCCGCTGATCGTCAGAGGCAGCTCGGCCCCCGTCGGGTTGGAGGCGTAGACCACGTCGGGGTTGCCGTCGCCGTCGTCGTCGAAGGTCAGCGCGGCCTCGACGGCGGAGTCGTCGAGCTCCGTGGGCAGGGCGACGGTGATCGTGCCGCCGTACTGGACCTCGACGGGGATCACGGTGGGTGCGGTGGCCGGGTCGGCCATGGGGTCCATCGCGCCGACGTTCTCGACCGGGAAGGCGCTCAGCTCGACCTCGGCGGGCTCGAGCGGGATGGTGACGTCGGTGGCGGCCATCGCGGCGGGCGAGATCCCGACGAGGAGGACGGCGGTGCCGATACCGACGAGGCCGATCCGCTGCATCTGCGGCCGACGGGACAGGGTGGAGCTCGACATGGGAACACCTTTCGGCGACCGCAGCGCCACGGTGGCGCTGGCTGCTGGCGGCAACCTAACGTCACTGATCCGTTCAGTTCCGTGCGCGACACGCACCGCGTGTGCGAATTCGCCCAGGAACTTCTCCATGCGCCCCGGACGCTGGCACTTGGTGCTGGGAGGCCACGCCACCGACTGCAGCAGCAATGGCGGAATCGGATAATTTGAGCGGGCAGCGCGGTGAGGTTATGCCTGGGAGCCGCGCGACAGAGGGCCTCCCGGCGGCCCCAAGGAACGCCGTCCCGGCGCGCGCCTCGTCCACGCCGGGGGCCACCGGCCGGCGGAGGGGGCGAGCCTCAGGCGCTGACGCTCTCCGGCGCCCCCAGCCACTCGCGCCAGCGCGGGTCGACCGTCCGGTGCCCGAGCAGCCGCCAGGCCGCACCGCTGGGCGTCCGCGGCGGGTGGGGCAGCTTCCAGCCCAGCTCGGCCAGCGAGCGGTCGGCCTTGGTGTGGTTGCAGCGACGGCAGGCGGCCACCACGTTGTCCCAGGTGTGGGTGCCGCCCCGGCTGCGGGGCACGACGTGGTCGATGCTGGTCGCCGAGCCGCCGCAGTAGACGCAGGTCTGCCCGTCGCGGGTGAACACCGCCCGCCGCGACAGGGGCACCGACGCGGGGTAGGGCACCCGGACGTACCGGGTGAGCCGGACGACGACGGGCACCGCGAGGCTGAGGGTCTCGGCGTGCACCACCTCGGCGGCGACGTCGACGGACTCGGCCTTCTCGGCGAGGACCAGCACGATCGCCCGCCGACTGGACACCACGCACAGCGGCTCGTACGTGGCGTTGAGCAGCAGCGTGGCGCCCGTGGTGGCGGGCGAGGGCACGGGGACGAGCGGCGGGACGGGGTCGCGACGCGGGCCTGGGTGACCCGCCGACGACGACCCGGGCGCGGAACGCGGCACGGATCACCTCCGGACGCCCCGGACCGCCGGGTGCTGCACGACCCGCGGGCAGCCCCATTCTGACCCGAGACCCCCGCTCCGGCGCAGTGGAAATCCCGCGGCCGTCCGGCGGTGCGTCGGGAGCCGCGGTTACGTTCGGTGCATGCGCTATCCGGAGGCCCCGCGCCTGGACCTCGTCGACGACCTGCACGGTTCCCGCGTCGCCGACCCCTACCGCTGGCTGGAGGACCCGGCCGACCCCCGCACCCAGGAGTGGTCGCGGGCGCAGGACGCCCTCGCCGCCGAGGTGCTGGCCGGCCTGCCGCTCCGCGAGCGGTTCGCCGCGAGCCTCGGTGAGCTGGTGCGGTCCGGCGCCGTCGGGCTGCCGGTGTGGCGCGGTGAGCGGGCCTTCTCCACCCGCCGCGACCCCGGGCAGGAGCACGCCGTCCTGCGGGTGCGCGAGGCCGACGGCACGCTGCGCGTCCTGGTCGACCCGATGGCACTGGACCCGGAGGGCACGACGACGCTGGACGCCTGGTCCCCGTCCTGGGAGGGCGACCGGCTGGCCTACCAGGTGAGCACCGGCGGCGACGAGGAGTCGCAGCTCTACGTGCTCGACGTGGCCACCGGCGAGCTGCTCGACGGGCCGGTCGACCGCTGCCGCTACTCCCCCGTCGGCTGGCTGCCCGGCGGGGAGGAGCTGTTCTACGTGCGCCGGCTCGCGCCCGGGGAGGTGCCGGCCGGTGAGGAGCAGTACCACCGCCGGGTGTGGCGCCACCGGGTCGGCGGCGACCCGGCCGACGACGTCCTGGTGCACGGGGAGGGGCTCGACCCCACCAACTACTACGGGGTGCGCACCAGTGCCGACGGCCGCTGGCTGGTCGTCTCCGCCTCGGCCGGCACGGCCCCGCGCGACGACGTCTGGCTGGCCGACCTGTCGGCGGCACCGGCCGGCGGGCCGCCGCCGCTGCGCGAGCTGCAGACCGGGGTCGACGCCCAGACCGCCGCCTGGGTGGCCCGCGACGGCCGGCTGTGGCTGATGAGCGACCGGGACGCGCCCCGCTGGCGGCTGGCGGTCGCCGACCCCGCGGACCCGGCCACGTGGGCTCCGGAGGCCTGGCGCGACGTCGTCCCGCAGCAGGAGACCGGCGTGCTCACCGACGCGGCGCTGGTCGACGGCCCGGACGGCGGGCTGCAGGTGCTCGCCGTGCACGCCGTCGACGCGACCGACCGGTTGTCGCTGTGGGCCGGGGACGGCGCCGGCCGGCTGGCCGACGTGACCCCTCCGGGCGCGGGCAGCATCGCCGGCGTGAGCGCGCCGCCCACCGGCGGCACGACCGCGTGGGTCGGCTACACCGACTACGCGACGCCGCCCTCGGTGCTCCGCTGGGACTCGGCCGACCCCGACGCGCTCGACGCCTGGGAGCAGGCGCCGGTCGCCGGCACCGTTCCGGAGCTGACCGTCGTCGAGACCCACGCCCGGTCGGCGGACGGCACGCCGGTCCACCTGTTCGTCCTCTCCGGCACCGGCCGGGCCGACCGGCCGCGGCCCACCGTGCTGTACGGCTACGGCGGCTTCAACGTCGCCCTCACCCCCGCGTACTCGGCGCAGGCGCTGGCCTGGGTCGCCGCGGGCGGGGTGTGGGTGGTGGCCAACCTGCGCGGCGGCTCGGAGCACGGCGAGGAGTGGCACCGGGCCGGCATGCGGGAGCGCAAGCAGAACGTGTTCGACGACTTCGCCGCCGCCGGTGAGCACCTGGTGGCCGAGGGCTGGACGACCCCCGGGCAGCTGGCGGTCATGGGCGGCTCGAACGGCGGGCTGCTCGTCGGGGCCACCCTCACCCAGCGCCCCGACCTGGCGTCCGCGGTGGTCTGCAGCGCGCCCCTGCTGGACATGGTGCGGTACGAGCTGTTCGGGCTCGGCCGCACCTGGAACGACGAGTACGGCACCGCCGACGACCCGGTCGAGCTGGGCTGGCTGCTGGGCTACTCGCCCTACCACGCCGTCCGGGAGGGCACCGCCTACCCGGCGGTGCTGATCACCACCTTCGAGTCCGACACCCGCGTCGACCCGCTGCACGGCCGGAAGCTGGCCGCCGCCCTGCAGCACGCCACCGCCGCCGAGGCGCCGGTCGTCCTGCGCCGGGAGACCTCCGTGGGGCACGGCGCACGGGCGGTCAGCCGCACGGTCGGGCTGGCGGCCGACCAGCTCGGCTTCCTCGCGGCGCACACCGGTCTCACGCCGTGAGATTCCGGAACCTCGACGGCCGGACACGCGCCGGCCGGTACTGACGCCGCACCGCTGAGCTGAGAGCATTCCGGTGATGACCAGCTCACGCACCGTGCTCGCCGTGGACGACGGCACGTCCGTCGTCGACTGCGCCGACTACTGGCTCTGCCAGAAGGTCTACGACTGGTCGGGGATGGACTGGCTCGCGGAGAACGCGCGCACGCTCATCGCGACGCCCGGCCGCATCCTGCTGATCGTCGTGCTCGCCGTCGTGGCACGGGCGCTGGCCCACCGGGCGATCGGCCGGCTGACCGACCGCACGTCGAGCGGGGCGATGCCCACGATCCTGCGGCCGTTCCGCAGCCGCACGCCCGCTGCCGAGGAGGTCATCGAGCAGATCACCGCCCGGCGCACCCAGCGCGCCGAGGCGATCGGCTCGGTGCTGCGCAGCTTCGCGTCGATGGTGGTCCTCGGCATCGCCGTCGTCCTGGCACTGGGCGAGCTCGGGGTCAACCTGGCGCCGATCCTGGCCAGCGCCGGGGTGGTCGGCGTCGCCCTCGGCTTCGGCGCGCAGAACCTGGTCAAGGACTTCATCGCCGGCATCGGGATCATCCTGGAGGACCAGTACGGCGTCGGGGACGTCGTCGACCTGGGCGAGGCCGTCGGCACCGTGGAGGCGGTGGGCCTGCGGATCACCCGGCTGCGCGACGTCAACGGCGTGGTCTGGTACGTCCGCAACGGCGAGGTCCTGCGAGTGGGCAACAAGAGCCAGGGCTACGCCCAGGTGGTCATCGACATGCCGGTCGCGCACGACACCGACCTGGAGCGCTGCCGCGCGATCATGCAGGAGGTGGCCGACGCCATGTACGCCGAGGACAAGTGGGCCGGCATCCTCCTGGCCGAGCCCGAGTCCCTGGGCGTGGAGCAGATCACCGCCGAGGGCGTGTTCCTCCGCCTCACCGTGCGCACCACCAACGCCGACCAGTGGAGGGTCGGCCGGGAGCTGCGGATGCGGCTCAAGGAACGCTTCGTCGCCGAGGGCATCCGCACACCCGTCCCGCTCCTGGGGAGCGTGTCCGCGGCCGGAACGGCACCCCGCTGAGCGCCGCCACGCCGGATGGCCCCCTCGGCGGCGCACCGGTGCGGCAGGCGACCTTCCGCGAGGTCTTCGCGGTGCGCGACTTCCGGCCCCTCTTCGGGACCTTCCTGCTGTCTGCGGCCGGGGACGAGCTGGCCCGGCTGGCCCTGACCGTCCTCGTCTACACCCGCACCGAGTCGCCGCTCCTGGCTGCCCTGACCTTCGCCATCGGGCACCTGCCGTGGCTGCTCGGCGGCCCGGTTCTGGCCACGCTCGCCGACCGCTTCCCCCGGCACCGGGTGCTGATCGCCACCGACGCGGCGCGGGCGGTGCTGGTCGCCCTGATGGCGGTGCCCGGCATGCCGCTGTGGCTCCTGCTCGCGCTGCTGTTCGTCGTGAGCCTGTGCGGACCACCCTTCGAGTCCGCCCGCTCCGCGCTCATGGCCGACGTGCTCGACGGCGACCGGTACGCCGTCGCCACCTCCCTCACCAACATCACCATGCAGCTGGCCCAGGTCGGCGGCTTCCTCGCCGGTGGTGCGCTGATCGCCGTCTTCACGCCGTCGACCGCGTTGCTGGTGGACGCCGCGACGTTCGTCGTCTCCGCCCTCTGGCTGCGGCTCCGGCTGACGCCGCGCCCGGCGCCCGCGGGCGGCGAGGGGGGCGGCGGCTCCCTGTGGCGGGACACCGCCGAGGGCTTGCGCTTCATCCGGCGGACGCCGCGGCTGCTGGCCATCGTCGCCGTCGTCTGGGTGGCGACCGGCTTCCTCTACGCCTCCGAGGGCATCGCCGCGCCGCTGGTCGACGAGCTGGGCGCCGGCGCCTCGCTGCTCGGCGTCCTGCTGGCCGCCAACCCGCTCGGTCTCACGATCGGCGGCCTGGTGATCGCCCGGCTGGTGTCACCGGAACGCCGGGAGCAGCTCGTGGTGCCGCTGGTGGCGCTCTCCCTGGCGCCGGTGCTGGTCGGCGGCCTGGTGGCCGCCGTCGCCGGGCCCGGTCCCGTCGCCTTCTGGGTGCTGGTGGCCCTGCTGTTCGTGTCCGGGCTGTTCAGCGCGTGGACGATCCCGCTCAACGTGACCTTCGTGCAGTCGGTCCCCAGCTCGCACCGCGGCCGTGCGTTCGGCGTCGCGGCCAGCGGTCTCGCGGGCGCGCAGGGCATCGGTACCCTGCTGGCCGGGCTGGCGGCGGAGTCCCTCGACCCGACCCTCGTGGTGGCGCTGTCCGGCGGCCTCGGAATGATCGCGGTCGCACCGGCGCTGGTGGCCTATCGGCGGACGCGCAGCCGGGCGCACGCCACCGACGGAGCCGAGGGGGCAACCGGGCGATGAGCGAGTCAAGGCGATCACTGCCGTCGGCGCGGACCTTCTACGACGAGGTCGGCGGCGAGCCGACCTTCCGCCGCCTGGTCGCGCGGTTCTACGCCGGCGTGCGCACCGACCCGGTCCTCGTGCCCCTGTACCCCCAGGACGACTGGGACGGCGCCGAGACCCGGCTGCGCGGGTTCCTCGAGCAGTACTGGGGCGGGCCGGCGACGTACTCGCAGGAGCGCGGGCACCCGCGACTGCGCATGCGGCACGCGCCGTTCGCCATCGGCCCGGCCGAGCGGGACGCCTGGCTGGCGCACATGCGTGACGCCGTCGACTCCCTGGAGCTGCCGCCCGAGCAGGACGCCACGCTGTGGGGCTACCTGGAGATGGCGGCCCACAGCATGCAGAACCGCTGACCCGGACCCAGCCCTCCGCACGACCTCGCCGCCCGGTGTCCCACCCCGGGACGGGCCACGCACGCCCACGACCACCCGAGGAGCCCGGTGAACCCGGAACCGACCGCCAGCCTGCCCACCGCCGACGCCGACTGGTGGCGGAACGCGGTCTTCTACCAGATCTACATCCGCAGCTTCGCCGACGGGAACGGCGACGGGGTCGGTGACCTGGCGGGGATCCGGTCGCGGCTGCCGTACCTGGCCGACCTCGGCGTGGACGCGCTGTGGATCACGCCGTTCTACCCCTCGCCGATGGCCGACCACGGCTACGACGTCGCCGACCCCCGGGACGTCGAGCCGGTGTTCGGCGACCTCGCGGAGTTCGACGCCCTGCTCGCCGACGCGCACGCGCTCGGCATCCGGGTGACCGTCGACCTGGTACCCAACCACAGCTCGCACGACCACGAGTGGTTCCAGGCGGCGCTGACCGCCGCGCCGGGCTCTCCGGAGCGGGCGCGCTACCTGTTCCGGGACGGCCGCGGGGCCGACGGGAGCGAGCCGCCCAACAACTGGCCGTCGGTGTTCGGCGGGCCCGCGTGGACCCGGGTGCCCGACGGGCAGTGGTACCTGCACCTGTTCGCGCCCGAGCAGCCGGATCTGGACTTCGCCAACCCCGAGGTGGTCGCCGACCTCGAGGAGACCATGCGGTTCTGGCTGGACCGCGGGGTCGACGGCTTCCGCATCGACGTGGCGCACGGCATGGCCAAGCCCGAGGGCCTGCCGGACATGGTGCCCCTGGACGACACCGGGCTGCTGGCCGACCACATGCCGGGTGACAACCGGTTCGACTCCGAGGGCGTGCACGCGCTGCACCGGCGGATCCGGTCGGTGGTCGACGAGTACCCCGGCCGGATGGCCGTCGGTGAGGTGTGGCTGCGCGACGACCAGCGGCTGGCCCGGTACCTGCGCGCCGACGAGCTGCAGCTGGCGTTCAACTTCAAGCTGGTCACCGCGGAGTGGTCGGCCGAGGAGCTCCGCACCGCCGTCGAGGACTCCCTGGCCACCGTGGCCGGCTCCCCCGCGCCCGCGTGCTGGGTGCTGTCCAACCACGACGTCTCCCGGCACGTCACCCGCTACGGCGGTGGTGAGCTGGGCACCCGGCGGGCCCGCGCGGCAGCGCTGCTCCAGCTGGCGCTCCCCGGCGCGGTCTACCTCTACAACGGCGACGAGCTCGGGATGCCCGACGTCGAGCTGCCCGACGAGGTGCTGCAGGACCCGATCTGGGAGCGCTCCGGACGCACCGAGCGCGGCCGGGACGCCTGCCGCGTGCCGATGCCGTGGTCGGGGTCCGAGCCGCCGTACGGGTTCTCCGAGAAGCCGGAGACCTGGCTGCCCATGCCCGAGGGCTGGGGCCCGCTCACCGCCGAGGCCCAGCGGGCGCGGGATGACTCGATGCTGTCGCTGTACCGAGCTGCGCTCGCTCTCCGCGCGTCGTCCAGCGCGCTGACCGGCGAGGATCTCGAGTGGTTACAGGCACCCGACGGTTGTGTCGCGTTCCGCCGTCCCGGCGGGCTGGTCTGCCTGCTCAACCTCTCCGGCGCCCTCGTGCCCGTGCCGGAGGGCCGGGTGCTGCTCAGCAGTGCCCCGGTCGACGGCGGATCGCTGCCCGACGACGCCGCGATCTGGCTGCAGGCCTGAGCGCACCGGCCGGTACCCGGGCGCCGCACGGCGCTCGGGTACCTTGCCGCAGGTGACGCCGGGTCGGCGGCGCCCGTCCGCCGGCGCAGCGCAGGAGTGAGCATGAAGACCCGGGACCTCGCCCACATCGCCCTCTTCGCGGCCATCATCGCCGTGCTGGGGACGCTCCCGGCGGTGAACATCGGCCCCGTCCCGATCACCGCGCAGACCCTCGGCGTGATGCTCGCGGGCAGCGTGCTCGGCGCCCGCCGTGGCTTCCTCGCCGTGCTGCTGTTCCTGGTCCTGGTGGCGATCGGGCTGCCCCTGCTGGCCAGTGGCACGGGCGGCCTGACGGTGTTCGCCGGCCCGACCGCGGGCTACCTGTTCAGCTGGCCGGTGGCGGCGGCCGTGACCGGCTGGCTGACCGAGCGCCTCTGGGCCCGGTACAACGTGGCCTGGGGCGTGCTGTGCAACGTCGTCGGCGGGATGGTCGTCATCTACCTGATCGGCGTCCCGGTGCTGGCCGCCGTCGCCAACCTGTCCCTGGGCGAGGCGATCGTCTCCGGGGCCCTGCCCTTCCTCCCCGGTGACGCGGTCAAGGCCTTCATCGCCGCGGCGATCGCCGCCCAGGTGCGCCGCAGCTACCCGGTGATCGAGCGACCGCAGCGGGCGGTCGCCGCCCGGTGAGGTTCCGCCGGCCGGAGCCACGGCCCGACGCCGTCGCCGACCCCGCACGGGGGATCGAGCTGCGGGGCGTCTCGCACCGCTACGGCGACCGCCCGGTGCTCTCCGACGTGGACCTGCACCTGACCGAGGCACGGATCGGCGTCGTCGGCGCCAACGGCTCGGGCAAGAGCACCTTCGCGCGGCTGCTCAACGGACTGGTCGTGCCCACGGCCGGGCAGGTGCTGGTCGACGGGCTGGACACCCGGACCTCCGTCCGCGAGGTCCGCCGGCGCGTCGGCTTCGTGTTCCAGGACCCCGACGCCCAGATCGTCCACCCCACGGTCGCCGAGGACGCCGCCTACGGGCTGGAGAACCAGCGCGTGCCCGCCGCCGAACGGGCCGAGCGGGTGGCCGAGGTGCTGGCGCGGTACGGGCTCGCCGGGCACGCCGACCATCCCGCGCACCTGCTGTCCGGCGGGCAGAAGCAGCTGCTGGCGATCGCCGGGGTGCTGGTGATGCGCCCGGCGCGCGTCGTCTTCGACGAACCCACGACGCTGCTCGACCTGGTCAACGCCCGGCGCGTGGCCCGGGTGATCGACGAGCTGGAGCAGCGGGTGGTCGTGGTGACCCACCAACTGGACCTGCTCGACGGCTTCGACCGCGTGCTCGTGGTCGAAGGCGGAAGGATCGTCGAGGACGCCGCTCCCCGCCCGGCGATCGCGGCCTACCGGGCGCTCATGGAGCGGCGATGACCCTCGCGCTCTACGTGCCGCGGCGCAGCGCCGTCCACCGCGTCCCGGCCGGCGGCAAGCTCCTGGCCCTCGCGGCCCTGGCGGTGCTGCTGTTCGTCGTGCCCACGCTCCCGGTGGTCGGCGCCGCACTGCTCGCGGTGCTGGCCGTCGGCCTCGGCGCCGCACGGCTGCCGGCAGCCGCGCTGGCCCGGCAGGCGCGAACGGTGCGCTGGTGGCTGGCCGGCCTGTTCGTCTTCCACGCCCTGTTCAGCGACCTGCCGACGGCCGCGGTGACCGTGCTCCGGCTGCTGACCCTCGTCCTCGCCGCCGCGGTGGTGACGGCGACGACGCGGGTGACCGAGATGGTGGCGGTGATCGAGCGGCTGTGCGCGCCGCTCCGGGTGGTCGGCGTGCGCCCGGCGCGGATCGGCCTGGTGATCTCGATGGCACTGCGGTTCATCCCGGTGCTGGCCGAGCGGGCCGACCGGATCCGCGAGGCGCAGGCCGCCCGTGGCGGGTCGGCGCGGGGCATCCGGGGTCTGCGGACCACGGTGACCCCGCTGCTGGTGCAGCTGCTGCAGATGGCGCACACGGTCAGCGAGGCGCTCGACGCGCGCGGCGCCGACGACGTCCCTCCTGCCCGGGGACGCCGCTCCCCCGCTCCCGCCGCCTGACCGTGGAGGTCCCGATGGATGAAGGCTCGCTGCTGGAGATCTGGACGACGCCCGAGGCGGCGGCGCCGTTGCGCCGGATCCCGTCGGGGCGGCTCGTGCCCGGCGTCGGGCTCGAGGGGGACCGCTACGCCCGCGGCGGCGGGACGTGGGCGCAGTACCCGGACCTGGAGAAGCAGCTGACGCTGATCGACCGGGACGACGTGGCCGCCGTCGCCGCCGAGGTGGGCGCCCCGTTCGGCACCGCCGACAGCCGGCGCAACCTGGTGACGACCGGGATCGCGCTGCCGTCGCTGGTCGGCCGCTGGTTCGCCGTGGGCGATGCGCTGCTGTTCGGCATGAAGCGCTGCCCGCCGTGCACGCACCTGGAGCGGCTGACCGGGCTGAAGCTGGTCAAGGCGATGGTGCACCGGGGCGGGATCAACGCGGCGGTGTTCGGCGGCGGGCTGATCACCGCGGGCGCGGTCGTGCGGCCGGTGCCGGACGAGGAGGCGGCCCGGCGGGGCGCACCCACCGGGGCCGACCGGCCGGTGCCGCGCACGGTTCCCGGCTGACCCGGTCACCTGCACACCTGTCCCTCGCGGAGTCGGTCTCTGCCCACCGGGGTGGGCAGACACCGACTCCTCCGGCCCTGGGACCTCAGCCGGTGGGCTCGTCGGTCCAGCGGGCGAGGAACTCCTTCTCCTCCGGGGTGATCCGGCGGGGCCGGTTCAGCGCGAAGTCGAACGGCACGAGCAACGTGCTGCCGGTGACCGCGAGGGCGCCGTGGTCGAACAGCTCGTAGCGGCAGGTGAACGCGGCCGCCCGGATGCCCGAGACCCACACCTGCACCTCGAGGGGCTCGGCGTCGTAGACCACCGACCGCTTGTAGGCGATCTCGTGCGAGGCGACGACGAGGCCGCGGCGCATCCCGGTCCGCTCGTCGTGGGTGGGCTGCTCGAAGAACAGGCTGACGCGCGCCATCTCGAAGTAGCCGAGGAAGGCCACGTTGTTGATGTGCTGGTAGGCGTCCATGTCCGACCAGCGCATGGGGACGTGCACCGTGTGCCTCACGCCGCCACCCTGCCGCAGGCCGGTCGGGGCCGGCGCGCCGGGGCCCCGGGCCGTTCCTACGCTGCGGGGCATGCCGCTGCCGTGGGACCCCGCCACCCCCGGGGTGCTCCGGCTGCCGTCGGGCCGCCTGGTGCGCGGACGCGCGCTGCGCTCTGCGCTCCCGGCCGGGGACGCCCCGGAGTTCGGGCTGTACCTGGCGCGCCGGCCGCCGGAGCCGGTCACGTGGGAGAGCCGGTGGGTGCGCTGGCCGGACTTCCGGCTGCCCGCCGACCCGGCCGACCTGCGGAGCGCGCTCGAGATGCTGTGGGGGCGGGCCGTCCAGCAGCGGTGGAGGTGGCGTGCCCGGGCGGTACCGGCCGGACCGGGACGGCGCTGGCCTGCCTGGCCGTGCTCGACGGCGTGCCGGGCGACGAGGCGGTGGCCTTCGTGCGCCGGCACTACCGCCGGCGGGCGGTCGAGACCCGGGGGCAGCGGCGGTCCGTCGCCGGCTTCGGCGTTCCCTGACGCCCTCCCTGACCGGGACGCCCTGAGGTCAGCCGCGCAGGCGCCGGGCGACCCGCTCCTGGCCGGGTCCGGACAGCTCCGCCGCGATCCCCCGACGACCTGCCACCGTCATCAGGACCGCCTCCGCCGGCCCCCGGACCTCGGGACCGCGACCGAACGTCCAGTCGATGTCGGTGGCGACCAGCCGGACGTCGCGCACCCGCAGCACGCCCAGCAGGGTGGGCGCGAACAGCGCGGTGCGCAGGGCCGGCACCAGCCGCTCCGCCGAGATGCTGCGTGGCAGCCCGAGCGGGCGCCGGATGTCCTGCTGGTGGATCATGCCGTCGGTCAGGGCGATCGCCCCGCCCATGCCGGCGGTGAGCCCGGCGGGGGTGAGGTGGTCGCCGAGCAGCGTCACGAGCTCGGCGGGGGTGCACGCCGCGTACTCCTGGAGGCCGAGGGCGTTGATCCGGTCGACCCGGAACCGGCCGCGGGTGAACCGCTGGGCGAGCCGCCGGCGGTCGAGCTCCTCGTAGCTGAGCATGTGCGCCACGACGTCGCGCACCGACCACCCGGCGCACAGTGACGGCGCCCGCCACTGCTCCTCGGTGAGGCCGCTCAGGAGGTCGCGCAGGTCCTCGCGCTCGGCGCGGGCCAGGGCCATGAGGGTCATCCGCGCTCCGCGGGGTCACGGCCGCGCCGGTGCGCGGCGGAGGAGGCCGACCCTAGGGGACGCGCACGGGCCCTGGCGGGCCGCGCAGCGCCACCGTCGCGGGTGGACCCGGGAACGCCGACGGCCGGCCGGAGCAGGTGCTCCGGCCGGCCGTCGGATGAACCGCCTAGTCGCGGCTGAGCTTGCGGTAGGTGGCGCGGTGCGGCCGGGCGGCCTCGGGCCCGAGCCGCTCGACCTTGTTCTTCTCGTAGTCCTCGAAGTTGCCCTCGAACCAGAACCACTTCGAGTCGCCCTCGTAGGCGAGGATGTGCGTCGCGACGCGGTCGAGGAACCACCGGTCGTGGCTCACGACGACTGCGCAGCCGGGGAACTCGAGCAGGGCGCCCTCGAGGCTGGTGAGCGTCTCGGTGTCGAGGTCGTTGGTCGGCTCGTCGAGCAGCAGGAGGTTGCCGCCCTGCTTGAGGGTGAGCGCCAGGTTCAGCCGGTTGCGCTCACCGCCGGACAGGACGCCGGCCGGCTTCTGCTGGTCGGGGCCCTTGAAACCGAACGCCGCGATGTAGGCGCGGGAGGGCATCTCGACGTTGCCGACCTTGATGTGGTCGAGGCCGTCGGAGACGACCTCCCACAGCGTCTTCTTCGGGTCGATGCCGCTGCGGCTCTGCTCGACGTAGGACAGCTTCACGGTCTCGCCGACCTTGATCTCGCCGTCGTCGGGCTTCTCCTCGCCGACCAGCATCTTGAACAGCGTGGTCTTGCCGACGCCGTTCGGGCCGACCACGCCGACGATGCCGTTGCGCGGCAGCGTGAAGGACAGGTCGTCGATCAGCATCCGGTCGCCGAAGCCCTTGCTCAGCTTCTTCGTCTCGACGACGACGCTGCCCAGGCGCGGGCCCGGCGGGATCTGGATCTCCTCGAAATCCAGCTTGCGGAACTTGTCCGCCTCCGCGGCCATCTCCTCGTAGCGGGCCAGCCGCGCCTTGCTCTTGGCCTGCCGTGCCTTGGCGCCGGAACGGACCCACTCCAGCTCGTCCTTGAGCCGCTTGGCGCGCTTGGCGTCCTTGGCCCCCTCGACCTGCAGGCGGGCGGCCTTGGTCTCCAGGTAGGTGGAGTAGTTGCCCTCGTAGGGGTAGGCGCGGCCCCGGTCGAGCTCGAGGATCCACTGGGCCACGTTGTCCAGGAAGTACCGGTCGTGGGTGACCGCGACGACGGTGCCGGCGTACTTCTCCAGGTGCTGCTCCAGCCACGCCACGCTCTCGGCGTCGAGGTGGTTGGTGGGCTCGTCGAGCAGCAGCAGGTCGGGCGCCTCGAGCAGCAGCTTGCACAGCGCGACCCGGCGGCGCTCGCCACCGGACAGGACCGTGACGTCGGCATCGCCGGGCGGGCAGCGGAGCGCGTCCATGGCCTGCTCGATGCGCGCGTCGAGCTCCCAGCCGTCGGAGTTCTCGATGGTCTCCATGAGCTCGCCCTGCTCGGCCATGAGGGCGTCGAAGTCGGCGTCGGGCTCACCCATCGCCGCGCTGACCTCCTCGAACCGGGTCAGCGCGTCGCGCAGGGGCTTGACCGCCTCCTCCACGTTGCCGCGGACGTCGAGCGCCTCGTTGAGCGGCGGCTCCTGCAGCAGGATGCCGACGGTCGCCTCGGGAGCGAGCGTGGCGTCACCGTTGGAGGGCTGCTGCATGCCGGCCATGATCTGCAGCACCGTGGACTTGCCGGCCCCGTTGGGTCCGACGACGCCGATCTTGGCGCCGGGCAGGAACGACAGGGTGACGTTGTCGAGGATCACCTTGTCGCCGTGCGCCTTGCGCGCGCGGACCATCGTGTAGATGTACTGAGCCACTGGGCCTCGGAGCCTTCCGTCGTCGTGCGAGCGGGGGGTGGGGCCGCGGGCTCGCGGCCCCACCCCGACGTGCTGGCCTCCGATCCTCCCAGCCCGGGGCAACTACGCGTGCGCGGGCTCCTCCGAGAGGTCGAGGTCCTCCACCGGGGTCAACGTCTCCTCCTCCCCCACGTAGTCCCGGCCGGCCACGAGATCGTCGGCCGCGGGGTGGCCGTTCCCCGGTTCGGCGAGGGGCTGCGAGTCCGGCTCGACCGGCGCGGTGCCCTCGACGCCGGCCTCGGGTGCGCGGCCGGGCCGGTCCCGCTTGAACACCGCCATGCCCTTGGCCAGGTTGGGGCCGACGGCGAGCGCCTTGATCTGCGGCTTGCTGCGCGGCCCGCTGTCGGACTCCCAGGTCTTCGTCGTCATGGTGCCGTGGACGATCACCGGATCCCCCTTGCTGATCGACCCGGCGACGTTGCCGCTCAGCCCGTTCCAGCACTCGACGTCGACCCAGAAGGTGCCGGAGTCGACGAACTGCCCGCTGCCGGAGTCGTACCGGCGGCCGGTGGAGGCCATGCGGAAGTTGGTGACCGTGCCGTTCTGCGTGTTCTTGCGGCGCGGGTCGTCGGCCACGTTGCCGACGACGGTGATCGTGGTGTGGTTCACGGTGCTCCTCGGAGAGTGCGGCGCCGGTCGGCGCGGCCGGCGCGGTGCCGGCGTGCCGTCGACCCTGACCGCCCCGACCGCCGGTGAGCCGCGCGCCGCCGGAACTGTGGACGGGCCTGCCCCTTGTGGACGACGCACGCCCGGGTGGCGTCGACCGCAGCCGGGGCGATGCGATGATCGAGTGCGAGCGCCCGTAGCTCAGCGGATAGAGCAGGTGCCTTCTAAGCACTTGGTCGCAGGTTCGATCCCTGCCGGGCGCGCCTCCGGCCTCCCGCCTCCGGGTGGGCTGGTCGTCGGGCCGCCACGCCGGGGGAATGATCGTCTCCATGTGAAGACTGATCGCGGGGCTGGTCGTCGCCATCGCCTTCCTGGAGCCCTGGCCGTCGTCGGCTGGACGCTGGTCCGCCTGGCGACCGCACGTCGGTCGCCGGAGGCACGGCAGCCGAGCTGGTGCCGTGCTGCGACTACCGCGCCCACGAGGGCGAGGCCGCCGTCTGCGGCTGCACCGGCCACCCGCGGAGCCACGTCCACCCGTTCGGGATGGGGGCACAGCCCGCGTGACGCCGTGACCCACGGTGGCCATGTGGCCGCGGGCCCTCGGCACCGTTCTCGGCCCTTGCCCTTCCCCGATGCGTGTCCTACGAACAGCGCGTGGACAAAGCCATCAGACGCCCGAACCCGACGTGGTACTTCGTCCTCGGGACGATGTGGACGGTGCTCGCCGTCGGCGGGTGGGGCACGTCCGGCGGCACTCTCGCCACGGTGGCCTTCACCCTGCTGGCCTTGGCGAACCTGGGCCTGGGCGCCCACCTCCTGCGGAAGCACCGGCGGACCGCGCGGGGTGACGTGGCCGGACGGTGACCGCAGTACGGCGACCGGCCCCGTGATGTCGCCCCCGTGCCGCAGGATGAGCGCCGCCGCAACCCACCGCGCCACGACTCCCAGGAGACGGTCCCGATGACCCCCGCCGACCACCGCACCGAGCCACAGCTGACCGGGGACGAGGCGACGCTCCTGACCAGCTTCCTGGAGTTCCACCGGCAGACGCTGCAGTGGAAGTGCGCCGACCTCACCCCGCAGCAGCTGGCCACGCGCGCCGTCCCCACGTCGGAGCTGACGCTGCTGGGCATGGTGCGCCACCTCGCGGCGGTGGAGACCGGCTGGCTCGTCGGCTTCGGCGGACTGCCCGCCGACCTCTGGCCCGACGTGGTCCGGGACCAGGAGGAGCAGTGGCGCGTCGAGCCGGCCACCGTCACCGCGGACGACGTGGCCCGCGCCTGGGCGACCTGGCGGGCGGCCGGCGACACGGCCGCCGAGGTCGCCCGCCGGCTGCCCCTGGACACCGAGGACCGGCCGTGGGGCCGCGACGACACCTTCTCGCTGCGCTGGATCCTCCTGCACCTGGTCGAGGAGTACGCCCGGCACAACGGCCACGCGGATTTGATCCGCGAGGCGCTGGACGGCGCGACCGGCGAGTGAGCGGCGCTCGGCGCACCGGCGGACGGAGCGGTGGGCGACGAGTCGGAGGCGCCGACGCGGGAAGCCCGTCGGTGGTCGGCTCCTCGCGTCAGAGCTCCCAGGAGGTCGGCATCCGCGGATCGGGCACGTAGCAGCAGTAGGTCCCGGTGCGGATGGTCCGCACCAGGTGGTCGGCGAACGGCGGATGGTGCTCGGCGATCCGGCAGACGGCATAGCGGAGGGACCGGCTGACGCTGGCACGGGCCCGCTCGGAGGCAGATCCCGCGACGCGGACGCGTCCCCCGAGGCCGAAGGCGCCGGCGAGTTCCCGGAGCAGGTAGTCGCGATCGGCCTGCGCCAGGGCGAGCCGCACGTCGTCGCCGAGGGCCTCGGCCTCTGCCATGTCGTCGTCGATCTCCGCCAGCCGGCGCTTGTAGGCCGCCCGAGCCTGCCCGTCGACCACGGGCCCCAGGTCTCCGCCCGGCCGCGCCGTCTCACCGGTCTCGCCCCCCACCAGGTCCAGGACGTGGAGCTCGCGGTCGGGTGCGGCCAGCAGGCGCGCCAGGTAGCGCATCCCCTTGAGGTCCCGCAGGACGACGGCGCGGCCCGCGAAGGCCACCGTCCGGATGTCCCCGTCGCGACGGAACACGCATGCCGAGGGGGTGGGCGGCGAAGGATCGGGCGCGGGAAGTCCACCCGCCAGCGGGACCCCGATGCGGGCGGCCGTCGCGCGAGCGGCGCCCTCATGCAGGTCGGCGCGCGCTGTCCGCCCCAGCAGGCGTTCGGCTTCGGCCAGGACGAGCTGTGCGACGGCGGCTTCGTAGGGGGCGCCGACGTCGCTCCAGCCGGCCACCGCCTCCTCGCACTCCCCGACAGCCGCCTCGGCGTCCCCCTCGGCGAGCAGCACCCGGCCACGCGCGAGGGCGGTCGCGGCGGACAGCGCCCGGCTGCGGTAGGTCTCGGCGATCCCCGACAGCTGACCGGTCGCCGTCCGCGCCGTCTCCACGTCCCCCGCGGCGAGGCAGATCTCGGCCTGCGCCACGAGCAGGGGCGCCCGTCGGAGCGCACCGAGCGGCGGCCACTCCTTGGACGGCACCGTGCTGGGGTGCTCGAGCGCGTCGGCGATCATCGCTGCGGCCGCCCCGACCTGGCCCTGCGCCAGCCGCAGCAGCGCCAGCCACGGCTGGGGATCCCAGCCGTGCGCGAGCGCTTCGATCAGGGCTGTCTCCGAACCGACCAGGTCGCCGGTCCGCAACCGGATCGCCCCGAGCTCGGTGAGCGGCCAGCCGAACTCCCGCCGCATCCACGGGCGCAGCTCCCGGCAGGCCTCGAGCGCCTCCTCCGTGGCCGCGGAGCAGGCGCCGCGCAGCCGCAGGATCTCGGCGCGATGCACCCGGCAGCGGCCGATGATGCCGCCGTAGGCGTGGCCCACGCGCCAGCGCTCCATGGCCTCGGTCCACTGCTCGGCCCGGTCGTACTGCGCCAGCCCCTGCATGGCGCAGATCAACTCGCAGTAGACCATCCCGGCGCCGAGGGCATCGAGTTCACCGGACACCACGCTCACGGCCGCCTCGTCCAGCAGCGCCAGCCCCGGCTCGACCGCGCCGTCCAGGATCATCAGCCGGGCGGTCGCCACCCGGCCGAGGGCGGCCGCCAGCGGGACGTCGTGACGACCTCCCAGGTCGACGGCCCGCTCTGCCCAGCGGGCAGCGGCCCTCGCGTCCCCGCACATGAACCGCTCGTAGGTATGGGTCATCGCGAGCAGGGCGTGCGTGGGCGACTCCGGCCGGTCGCCCAGCAACCGCTCGGCCCGGGCGAGCCAGCCGCGCACCGGCGCCATCAGCCCGGTGTCCATCATCAGGAACATGGCGACCGTCGTCGCAGCCGCTGCGGCGGCGACGTCGTCGTCGAGCGAGTGGCACGCCGCGCTCTGCTGTTCCCACGCCGAGATCGCGGCCTCGAACTGACCGGCTCCGTAGGCGCTGCGCCCCAGGAGGTCCAGTTCCGCCGGCGTCAGCGGCCGCTGCTGCTCAGCCTCCCGCAGCAGCCCGAGCGCCGCCGGGAAGTCCCCCCGGTCCAGCGCCGCACCGACGCGGCCGTCCACCGGGGCCTGACCGAGCCCACTCGCCGTCATCGCGCCTCCGCCACCGGGAAACCCGAGCGTAGGGGCCGACGGAGCCGGTCGACCGACCGCCGACCTCCCCGGGGGAACAACGTTTGTCCCGCCTCTCCTACGACCGGTCGATCGGCCGGTGTGGCTGAACGAGAGGACGGGACCATGAACGGCGCACTGGACGAACTCCCCATCGAGGTCCGGCAAGGCGGCATCGTCACCCGGTACGCCGAGTGGGGGGACCTGGCCGTGCGGTTCGCGCGGGTCCCCGCCGGCACCGACATGAGCCCGGTGCTCGAGGGACTGCCCGGCGACCGGTGCCCGAGCCCGCACTGGGGCCTGGTCCTGGAGGGCGCCGTGCGCCTCACCGGTGCGGACGGCGCGGAGGAGGTCACCCCGGCCGGGCACGCCTACTACTGGCCGGCCGGGCACACCGCCCGCATGGACGAGGACACGGTGTTCCTGGAGATCGGGCCGGTGGCGGCGATGCGGCAGTTCAGCGAGCACGCGAAGGCGAAGTTCGCCTGACCCACGGGCGGGTCCACCGCCCGGACGACGGCGAACCCCCGGCCGCTCGATGCAGCCGGGGGTTCGCGGTCCCACCCGTGTCGCCGTGCACGTCTCGACGAGGAGACCTGCACCGCGGGGGTCAGAAGTAGTGTTTCCGCCCCCCGACGGCACGTCCGGTCGCGCCGAGCACGTAGAGGACGGCTCCCACGACGAGGAGGATGATCCCGATCGTCCAGAGGATCGAGATCTCGAGGAAGAAGCCGAGCAAGAGCAGGATCAGGCCAAGGATGAGCACGTGCGTCTCCGTTCGGTTCCTGCAATCTGCGGTTTGCAGTCGGCGCTACGGATAGCCACCTCCACGTCCCCGCCAAACCGGCCCGCTCGACGTTCACCCGTTCGTGATCATGGGCTCTACCGCCGTCGGACGCGGTGCACTCAACGCGCGACCGGTGGCTTCAGCACGGCGAAGGGGTCGGTCACCTCGAGGGTGGTCGTGACGAAGCGGTAGAGCGCGGCCGGCCGGCCACCCGCGCGGCCGGGCGCCGCCATCTCACCGGTCGGCTCCAGCACGCCGCGCCGCAGCAGCACCCGCTGCAGGTTCGTGGCGGTCACCTCGTAGCCCAGCGCGGCCACGTAGATCTCCCGCAGCTCCGCGATGGAGAACACCGGCGGCGCCAGGGCGAACGCCACGTTGGTGTAGGACAGCTTGGCCCGCAGCCGCTCCAGCGCCGAGGCCACGATCGAGCCGTGGTCGAACGCCGTCTCCGGCAGCGCGTTGACGGGGTGCCAGGCGGTGTCGTCGGGCAGCACCGGATCGAGGTCGCCGGGGATCAGCCCCAGGTACGCGGTGGCCACCGTTCGGGCGCGCGGATCGCGGTGCGGATCGCTCCGGGTCTCCAGCTGCTCGAGGTGCGCCAGCTGCGCCACCTCCACCTTCGACGCCAGCTGCCGGCCGACCGAGGCGCCGAGGGTCTCCTCCGGCAGCAGCGGCCCGCCGGGCAGCGCCCAGGTGCCGGCGAAGGGGTCCTTCGCGCGCCGCCACAGCATCCCGTGCAGCCGGCCGGCGCGGACCTGGAGCACCACGGCCAGGGCCTGGTGCGGATAGGCCGGCCGTTCCGGCGAGGACCACACGGACGTCACGGAACCCATGCTAGGTTTTGTCCGCGAGGTTTTCGCCTCTCGGTCAGAAACCCACTCCTCCGGAGGTCCCCGTGACCGCAACGCTCCCCGCCCCGCCCGCCGCGCAGTGGACGCCGGAGCAGTGGCAGGACTGGCGCGACGAGGTGCGCCGGCTCGCCGCCGAGCGGGACGCCGTCGTCCTGGCGCACAACTACCAGGCCGCCGAGATCCAGGACGTCGCCGACCACGTGGGCGACTCCCTCGCCCTGTCGCGGATCGCCGCGGGCAGCAGCGCGGGCACGATCGTCTTCGCCGGCGTCCACTTCATGGCCGAGACGGCGAAGATCCTCAGCCCGGAGAAGACCGTGCTGGTCCCCGACGCCGCCGCCGGCTGCTCGCTGGCCGACACCATCACCGCCGACCAGTTGCGCGCGTGGAAGGCCGAGCACCCCGGCGCCGCCGTCGTCTCCTACGTCAACACCACCGCCGAGGTGAAGGCCGAGACCGACGTCTGCTGCACCTCCTCCAACGCCGTCGAGGTCGTGAACTCGATCCCGGCCGACCGCGAGGTGCTCTTCCTCCCCGACCAGTTCCTCGGCGCGCACGTCCAGCGGGTCACCGGGCGGCAGAACATGCGCATCTGGATGGGCGAGTGCCACGTGCACGCCGGCATCTCCCCCACCGACCTCCGGGCCAGCGTCGAGGCCGCCCCCGACGCCGAGCTGCTCGTGCACCCCGAGTGCGGCTGCGCGACCAGTGCGCTGTGGATGGTGTCCGACGGTCAGCTGCCGACCGAGCGGGTGCACATCCTCTCCACCGGCGGGATGCTCGACGAGGCCCGCCGGACGACGGCGAAGCGCGTCCTGGTCGCCACCGAGATCGGCATGCTGCACCAGCTCCGACAGGCCAACCCGACGACGTCGTTCGAGCCGGTCAACTCCCGCGCCGCCTGCCCCTACATGAAGATGTCGACGCCGGAGAAGCTGCTGCGCGCGCTCCGCGAGGGCCGCGACGAGGTGACCGTCGACCCGGAGGTCGCCGCCCGCGCCCGCTCGGCCGTCGAGGCGATGATCGCCCTCGGCACCCCCTCCCTGGTCGGCGAGTGACGCCGGGGCTCCGCCGGGCGGCGCCGGTCGTCGTCCCGGCCCTGCCCCTCCCGGAGGCCGGCTGGTCCCGCACCACCGACGTGGTGGTCGTGGGCAGCGGGGCCGCCGGGCTGATGACCGCGCTGGCGCTGGCCGCGGCCGGGCGGCGGGTCACCGTCGTCACCAAGGGCGCGCTCGGCGACGGCAGCACCCGCTGGGCCCAGGGCGGGCTCGCCGCCGTCCTGGGTGCCGACGACGACCCCGCCCTGCACCTGCAGGACACGCTCACCGCCGGGGCCGGGCTCTGCGACGAGGCGGCCGCCGCGACGCTGGTCGCCGACGCGCCCGCCGCCATCCGGCTGCTGCGGGAGCTCGGCGCGCGGCTGGACCTGGACGGGCACGGCCGCCCGGCGCTGACCCGGGAGGGCGGGCACAGCCGCGACCGGATCGTGCACGCCGGCGGAGACGCCAGCGGCGCCGAGGTCACCCGCACCCTGGTCGAGGCGCTGGCCGCCACCGGCGTCGAGGTGCTCGAGCGCACGGTGGCGCTCGACGCCCTGCGCACCCCTGACGGCGAGGTGGGCGGGCTGCGCGTGGCCCGCGTCGCCGTCGACGGCGCGCTGACCGACGCCGGCGACCTGCGCGCGCACGCCGTCGTCCTGGCGACCGGCGGGTACGGGCAGGTGTACGCCGCCGCGACCAGTCCGGCCGGCGCGACCGGCGACGGCCTGGCCCTGGCGCTGCGGGCCGGCGCCGAGGTGGCCGACGTCGAGATGGTGCAGTTCCACCCGACCGTCCTGTGGCAGGGGCCGGGGGCGACCGGCCAGCAGGTGCTGATCAGCGAGGCGGTGCGCGGCGAGGGCGCCGTGCTGGTCGACCGCGCCGGACGGCGGATCATGGCCGGCGTCCACCCGCTGGCCGACCTGGCGCCGCGCGACGTCGTCTCGGCGACGATCGCGGCGCACCTGGCCGCCACCGGCGACGACTGCGTCCTGCTCGACGCGACGGCGCTCGGCACGGACTTCCTGGAGCGCCGCTTCCCCGGCATCCTGCGCGCCTGCCGGGCGGCCGGGTTCGACCCGGCCACCGAACCGGTGCCGGTCGCGCCGGGCGCGCACTACACGTGTGGCGGGGTGCTCGCCGACCTGGACGGGCGCACCGGCGTCCCGGGGCTGTTCGCCGTCGGGGAGGTCGCCTGCACCGGGGTGCACGGCGCCAATCGGCTGGCGTCGAACTCGGTGACCGAGGGCCTGGTGGCCGCCCGCCGCTGCGCCGCGCTGCTCGACGCGGAGCTGCCCACGGACGCTCCCGCCGCCGGCGTCGCTCCCCCGACCGGGGCGGCCGTCGACCCCGCCGGCCGGACGGCGATCGGCCGCGCCACCAGCCGGTACGCGGGCGTCGTGCGCACCGCCGAAGGGCTCACCCGGCTGGACGAGCTGCTCGCCGCGGTGGACCGGCTGCCCGCAGGAGCACCGCTGGACCTGGCCGCCGTCGAGGCCACCGCCGTGCACACCGTCGCCGTTCTGCTGGCGACCGCCGCCCGCACCCGCCGGGAGAGCCGGGGCTGCCACCGGCGCGCCGACGCGCCCGGCGCGCGGCCCGAGTGGCAGGTCCGGCTGGCCTGCCGGGCCGACGCCACGGGCCGCCTGCACCTGCGCACCGTGCCGCTGACCGCGGCCGGCACCGACCGGACCCGGGGAGTGGCATGACCGAGTGGTTCCCGCTGCGCGATGCGCTCGCCGATGCCCTGCGCGACGGGGGGCTGGACCCGGCCGCGGTGGAGCTCGTGGTGCGCCGCGCCCTCGACGAGGACCTGGCGCTGGGCCCCGACGTCACCACCCTGGCCACCGTGCCCGAGGGCGCCCGCGCCACCGGCGACATCACGCCGCGCTCCCCCGGGGTGCTGGCCGGCCTGCCGGTGGCCGCGGCGGTGCTCGAGCTGGTCGGCGGGCACGAGGTCGAGGTGTCGCTGCACGCGGCCGACGGCATGGCGGCGCGGACGGGCTCGCCGGCACTGACCGTTTCCGGTCCGACGCGGTCGCTGCTGACCGCCGAGCGGACCGCGCTCAACCTGGTCTGCCACCTGTCGGGAATCGCCACGCTGACGCGGCGGTGGGTGGACGCGGTGGCCGGCACGGACGCGGGGATCCGGGACACCCGCAAGACCACGCCGGGGCTGCGGGCGCTGGAGAAGTACGCGGTGCGCTGCGGCGGCGGGGTCAACCACCGGATGGCCCTGGGCGACGCGGCGCTGGTGAAGGACAACCACGTCGCCGCCGCCGGGGGCATCGCCGCCGCCGTCGCGGCGGTGCGGGCGCACGCGCCGGAGATCTCGCTCGAGGTCGAGTGCGACACCCTCGACCAGGTGCGCGAGGCGATCGACGCCGGGGTCGCGCTGGTGCTGCTGGACAACTTCTCCCTCGCCGACACCCGGGCGGCCGTCGAGCTGGCGCGGCCGGCCGGGGTGCGCCTGGAGGCCAGCGGCGGGCTGACCCTCGACCGCGCGGCAGAGGTCGCCGCGACCGGCGTCGACTACCTGGCCGTCGGGGCGCTCACCCACAGCGCCCCGGTGCTGGACCTGGGCTTCGACCTGCGCTGACCGCTCTGGGGGTGTTGTCCGCGCTCCGGGAGTTCTGCAGGAGGAGCAGAGCGCGAGCAACACCCCTAGAGCGGACCGTGAACCGGGTGCTCGGCGAGGAACCGCTGCACCCGGCGGGCGTCCCGCCGCACCTGCACCTCGGCGGCTCCCACGGCCACCGCCATGAGGGCGACGAGGACGAGCCGCACGGTGCCGGGCATGACGACCTGCTGCCCCACGAAGATCAGCAGGAAGCCGCTCGGGACGGCCATGGGCGCCCGGCGGGCCAGGAGCAGGCGGGCCGCGTTGCGGGTGAGCGTCGGACGCGCCGGATCCCGACATCGGCGTCGGCCCGAGGTCCCCCGGCGGCCCCAGGCATAGGAGGCTTTACCTACGGATCCGGGCCGCAATGCATAGGTAGAGCTTCCTATGCCCCAGGTGCGGCGGCGGGTCGGGCGGGGCGCTACCGCTGGTCCGGGTGCACCCAGCCGATCGCGGGCGCGACCTGCTCGACGATCGTGCGCAGCAGGTGCGCGTTGTAGTCGACCCCGAGCATGTTCGGGACGGTGAGCAGCAGGCTGTCGGCCTCCCGGACGGCGGCGTCCTTGGCCAGCTCCTCGGCGAGGACGTCGGGGACGCCGGTGTAGCTCTTGCCGAACCGGGCGCGCACCCCCTCGAGGATGCCGACCTGGTCCTCGCCCTCCCGGCCGCCGCCGAAGTACTGCCGGTCGGTGTCGGTGACGATCGGCAGCACGCTGCGGCTGACCGACACCCGCGGCTCGCGCTCCCAGCCGGCCTCGGCCCAGGCGGCGCGGTACCGGGCGATCTGCTCGGCCTGCAGCTCGTCGAAGGGCACGCCGGTGTCCTCGACCAGCAGCGTGGAGCTCATCAGGTTCAGCCCCTGCCGCGCCGTCCACTCCCCCGTCGCCCGGGTGCCCGAGCCCCACCAGATGCGCTCGGCCAGGCCGGGCGACTGCGGCTGGATCGGCAGCTTCACGCTGCCGCCGCCGGCCATCCGCGGGTCGGCGTCCACGAGCGGCCGGCCGGAGATGGCGGCCATGAACAGCGCCGTCTTCTGCCGCGCCAGGTCGGCGTCGCTGCTGCCTTCGGCGGGCACGTAGCCGAAGGCCTCCGAGCCGCGCAGCGCCGTCTCCGGTGATCCCCGGCTGACCCCGAGCTGGAGCCGGCCGTCGGCGAGCAGGTCGGTCGCGGCCGCCTCCTCCGCCATGTACAGCGGGTTCTCGTAGCGCATGTCGATGACGCCGGTGCCCAGCTCGATCCGAGAGGTCCGCGCCGCCATGGCCGCCAGCAGCGGGAACGGGGAGGCGAGCTGGCGGGCGAAGTGGTGCACCCGCACGTAGGCGCCGTCCAGACCCATCTCCTCGGCGGCCACCGCCAGCTCCACGCTCTGCACGAGGGCGTCCCGCCCGGTGCGCACCTGCGACCCGGGAATGGGCTGCCAGTGCCCGAAGGACAGGAACCCGATCCGCTTCTCCACGACTGCATCCCTCTCGTCGATGTCTGCTCCAGCAGCGCTCGGCGAGCACCCCGGATTCCCGGCGGGTATGGCAGTTCACCGGAGCGGGCGCGACCGGTGTGACGCGTGAGCCTTGATGCCACACACTGTGACGGGCTGATCACGACTCTCCGTGAACCGGTTCCGTCACTTCTCGCCTGCGATGCGTGACGCTGTCCCGGTGAGCCTTCCCGCACCCGACATGCCCCGGCCCCCGGGCACGCCCGGCGGCTCGGCCGGGCAGCGCTTGCGGGCCATCGACACGCTGCTCGCCGATCGCGGTCAGCTGTTCCAGGCACTGTTCCTGTCGGCCCCGATCGCCAAGGCCCTCGTCGCCCTCGACGGACACGTGCTGGTCGCCAATCCGCGCATGTGCGCGCTCACCGGCCGGACCGCCGAGAGCCTCAGCGGCCGGCACATCGACCTGCTCGCCCACCCCGACGACCCGCCGGTCGGCGACCTCGGCCTCGAGCCGGCCCCCGGGGAGCCCGCGCTCGACCCGAACCTGCTCCTGGACGGCGAGCGCCGGCTGCGCCGCTCCGACGGCACCGAGCTGTGGGTCGTCCAGTCCCACGAGGTGGTCCGGCAGAACAACGGGACGCCGCAGTTCGTCGTCCTCTCGCTGGTCGACGTCACCGACCGCCGCCGCGCCGAGGAGGACGCCGTCCGCCGGGCGTTCACCGACCCGCTGACCGGCCTGCCCAACCGGCGCGCGCTCACCGACCGGCTGCGGCACGCCGTGGCGCTGTCCCGCCGCCGGGGCCTCCAGGTGGGCCTGGTGCACCTGAACATCGACCGCTTCCAGGCGGTCAACGAGGCCCTGGGTCACGAGGCCGGCGACCTGCTGCTCAGCCAGTTCGCCGACCGGCTGCGCTGGAGCACCCGCGTCGAGGACACCGCCGTGCGGCTGGGCGCCGACGAGTTCCTCGTGGTCGCCGAGGACGTCGAGGACCTCGACGGCCTGCGCGCCCTGGCCGACCGGCTGCTGAGCGTGCTCGACGAGCCGTTCGTGGTCAGCGACCGGGAGATCACCCTCTCGGCCAGCGTGGGGCTCACCCTCGGCGCCGACATGACCCCCGACGACCTGCTCCGCCAGGCGCAGAGCGCGCTGACCCGGGCCAAGGCCGACGGCCAGCGCGCCCGGATCGGGGTGCACGAGGGGGCGCTCTCCCGCAGCGAGGTCGACGCCCTCCAGCTGGAGACCGAGCTCCGGCACGCCCTGGACAACGACGAGCTGCGGCTGTTCTACCAGCCCATCGTCGCGCTGGCCGACGAGACGCTGCTGGGCTACGAGGCGCTGATCCGCTGGCAGCACCCGACCCGCGGGCTGCTCCCGCCCGGCGCCTTCCTGGACGTCGCAGAGAACAACCGGCTGACCTCCAAGCTCGGCGCGTGGGTGCTCCGCCGCGCCTGCCTCGACGCCGCCACCTGGCCCGAGGACCTGCGGGTGCACGTCAACGTCTCCGCGCGGCACCTCGGCGAGGACGGGTTCAGCGAGCTGGTCACCGCCGCGCTCGAGGAGTCGGGGCTCCCCCCGCACCGGCTCGAGCTGGAGATCACCGAGTCGACCGCGCTGTTCGCCGCCGAGGCCACGCTGCACGCCGTCGCCGTCGTCACCGACCAGGGCGTCACCCTCGCGCTTGACGACTTCGGCACCGGCTACTCGGCGATCACCGCGCTGCACCGGCTGCCCATCCACACCGTCAAGATCGACCGGTCGTTCGTCGCCGACGTCGTCACCCAGCCCTCGACCGCCGCGCTGGTGCACGGGCTGCTGCAGCTCGGCCGCGGCATGGGGCTGCAGGTGATCGCCGAGGGCATCGAGGACCTCGACCAGGCCGCCTGGCTGCTCGACCACGGGTGCGCGATGGCCCAGGGCTACGCCTTCGGCCGCCCGGCGCCGCTGCCCAGCCCCGCCGAGGTGCTCATCGGCGAGGTCACCCAGGCACCCGCCGAGGACGTCGCCGGCGAGCTGCTACCCGAGCCGCCGGCGCCGCCCGCGCTGCCCCGCCAGCGGAGGCCCTCGGTCCCCGAGGCGCAGGACCTAGCCGACACCGGCCGGCTGCACGGCCGCACGCTGTTCGACGAGCTGGCCGACCCCGACCAGTGAGCGGCCTGGCCTTTCGTGCACGGAAGGTGGCCACCCGCTCCGGATGACGACCGTTCGTGCACGAACGGCGGGTCAGCGTCGAGGGAGGACCAGCGGCACCGGGCGCTTGGCGGCCCGGCCGTCGCCGGAGGACCGCCCGCGCAGCCGCCGGCCGATCCACGGCGCGACGAAGCCGCGCACCCACGCGGCCTCCTCCGCCAGGGCCACCCGCAGCTCGCGCGGCGGCTGCGGCGGGAGCGGCGTCCGCCAGTCCTCGCCGTCGGCCCCGGGCAGGCCCAGCGCCGCCGCGGCGGCCAGCGCGGTGCGGCGGTGCCCCTCGTCGGTCAGGTGGATGCGGTCGGAGTCCCACATCCGCCAGTCCTGGATCCAGGCCGCGCCCCACTGGTCGAGGACGGCGGCGCCGGTGCGGGCCGCGACCGACCAGAGGTTGGCGTTGAAGATCGCCACCTTGCCGCGGGTGCGGCGCAGGATCGGCGTCTGCCGCGGGTCGACGCCGGTGGCCAGCAGCACGTCGGCACCGGCCTCCCGGAACCGGACGACGGCGCCCTCCAGCTGGGCGGCCAGCTCGTCGGGGTCGGTGCCGGGGCGCAGCAGGTCGTTGCCACCCGCGACCAGGCTCACCAGGTCCGGCTGCGCGTCCAGCGCGACGGGCACCTGCTCGTCGAGCACCTGGGGCAGCAGCCGGCCGCGGATCGCCAGGTTCGCGTACTCGACGTCGCCGTGCGGCGCGGCGGCCGCGAGGTGCTCGGCCAGCCGGTCGGCCCAACCGCGGAACTCCCCGGGGCGGTCGGGGGCGGGGTCGCTCAGGCCCTCGGTGAACGAGTCGCCGAGGGCGATGTAGCGGTGCCAGGAGGAGCGGGACGAGCGGTCGAACTGCACGGGCCCACTCCAGCACGGCCATCCGCACCGCCATAGGCGGGGTGGATCAGCGCCGCCGCGCCTGCGCGACCAGGTCAGCGGCCGCGGCGTCCCAGCGCGGATGCGCGAACTCGAAGCCGGCGTCGAGCAACCGGCCAGGCACCACCCGGCGGCTCTTGAGCAGCAGCTCGGTGTCGGTGCGCAGGACGACGGCGCCGAGCTCGGCCATGAGGCGCGTCGCGGGCAGGCCCGGCCGCCCGCCCCAGGCCCGGCGCAGCGACCGCATGAACTCGCGCTGCGGCAGGGGTTCGGGCGCGGCGAGGTTGACCGGCCCGTCGAGGTCGTCGCGCTCGAGCAGCAGCTCGACCGCACGCACGAAGTCCTCGCCGTGGATCCACGACACGTGCTGCCGGCCGCCCGCGACCGGCCCGCCGAGCCCGAGCCGCGCCATCCACGAGAGGTAGTCGAAGACCCCGCCGCGGTCGGCGCTCATCACCATCGCCGTGCGCAGCGCGACCCGGCGCGTCCCCGGGACGTCGGCCGCGGCCTGCGCGTCCTCCCACCGGCGGGCGATGCGCACGCTGTACTCCCAGTACAGCGGCACGTCGGGCTCCTCACCGCCGATGACCCCGGTCGCCTCGTCGTGCGCGGGCTCTCCGGGGCGGCTGCGCGCGTCGGCGTAGATGGTGGCGGTGCTCATCTGGAGCCACACCGCCGGCGGCCGCGCCGCACGCCCGATCGCCTCCCCGACCACCCGCGTCGAGTCGACCCGCGAGCTCATCATTTGGCGCAGGTTGGTGTCGGTGTACCGGCAGCTCACCGTGCGGCCGGCCAGGTTGACCACCGCGTCGGCGCCGTCGAGCTCCGCCGCCCACGGGCCCAGGGTCCGCCCGTCCCACCGGACGTGCCGGACGCCGTCCTCCAGCTCCTCGGGTCGGCGGCTCAGGACGACGACCTCGTCGCCGCGCTCCGCCAGTGCCCGCCGCAGCAGGCCACCGACCTGCCCGGTACCGCCGGGGAGGACGATCTTCACCCCGCGACCCTAGTGCTCCCCGGCGAGCGCCCGGGTCAGCCGCGGTAGGTCTCCAGCAGCCGCAGCCAGATCTCGCTGATCGTCGGGTAGGCGGGGACGGCGTGCCAGAGCCGCGCGATCGGCACCTCCCCGACCACGGCGATGGTCGCCGCGTGCAGCAGCTCGGCCACGCCCGGGCCGATGAACGTGACGCCGAGCAGCACCTCGCGCTGCGTGTCCACGACGGCGATCGCCGTCCCCTCGTAGCCGTCGGCGAACACCGAGGCGCCCGCGATGCTGCCGATCGGGTACTCGACGACGCGGTGCGGGAGGCCGGCCTCCGCCGCCTCGGCCGCGGTGCGCCCCACGCTGGCGACCTGCGGCGAGGTGAAGACCACCGACGGCGTCGCGACGTCGTCGGCGGTGGCCACGAACGGCGACCACGCGTCGGTGGCCACCTGCTCCTCCCGGGCGCGCGCCACGATCGCCGCACCCGCCTGCCGCGCCTGGTACTTGCCCATGTGGGTGAGCTGGCTGCGCCCGTTCACGTCGCCGACGCCGTAGAGCCAGGAGCGGCCCTCGACCCGCAGCGTGGCGTCGACGGAGAGGTACTCCCCCGGCTCCAGGCCGACGGTCTCCACCCCGATGTCGGCGGTGCGGGCCGCCCGGCCGATCGCCACCAGCACCTCGTCCCCGCGGACCTCGCCGTCGGCCGTCGTCAGCACCACCTCGGTGCCCTCCCGGCGGGCCGCGCGCACCTCCGTGCCCAGCCGCACGTCGACGCCGGCCTTCCGCAGCGACTCGGCGACCGCATCGCCGGCCTGCGGCTCCAGGCGCGGCAGCAGCCGATCGCCGCGCTGCAGCACGGTCACCTGCGAGCCGAGCGCCTGCCAGGCGGTCGCCATCTCGCAGCCGACGTAGCCGCCGCCGAGCACCAGCAGCCGCGCCGGCGCCTCCTTCGCGCTGGTCGCCTCGCGCGGCCCCCAGGCCGCGACGTCGGCCAGCCCGTCGACCGGCGGGGTCGCCGGCGAGGACCCGGTGCACACGGCCACCGCGTGCCGCGCCGTCAGCCGGGTCGTCGTCCCGTCCTCGGCGGTGACGACGACGGTGCGCTCGCCGTCGAGCCGGCCGGCGCCCCGCAGGAGGTCGATGCCGGCGCCGTGCACCCACTCGACCTGGCTCGAGTCGTCCCAGTGGTGGGTGAACTCATCGCGGCGGGCGAGGGTGGCCGCGACGTCCTGCTCCCCCGTGACCGCCTGCGCCGCGCCGTCCACGGAGCGCGCCTCGGCCAGCACCTCGGTGCCGCGCAGCAGCGTCTTGCTCGGCATGCAGGCCCAGTAGGAGCACTCGCCCCCGACCAGCTCGGGCTCGACCAGGACGGCCGACAGCCCGCCGCGCACGACGATGTCGGCGACGTTCTCCCCGGTCGACCCGGCCCCCACGACCACGACGTCGTACGTTCGCTCGGCTTCGCTCACCCGCCCATCCTGGTGGGTGTGGTCGACTGGCCGCCATGCCGGTCGACGCCCGCGAGTTCACCGCCGCCCTGGCCCAGTACGCCGCCGGGGTGTGCCTGCTGACCGTGCGGGACGACATCGACGACGTCGGGACGACGGTCAGCTCGGTCATGAGCGTGTCGGCGTCCCCGCCCCTGGTCGCCGTCGGGCTGACCGCCGGCGGGTACCCCGCCGAGGTGCTCGAGGCGGTCGGCAGCTGCGCGCTGACGGTGCTGGCCGCGCCGCACGCCATCGTGGCGTCCCGCTTCGCCTCCGCCGGCCGGCCCAGCGCCCGGCACCTGCTGGAGACGGTGCCCTGGACCCGCGCCGAGGGCAGCGGCGCCATCGTGCTGCGCGAGGCGCCGGCCGCCCTGGACTGCCGGCTGGAGCGGCTGGTGGAGGCCGGCGACCACGTGCTGGCCCTGCTGCGGGTCGAGGACGTGCCGGTGCTGAACCCCGCCGCCCCGCCCCTGCTGCGGGTGCGCGGGCGCTTCGTCGACGAGACCGGTGCCGCGGCCGGGCGCGGCTGAGCCGGCTCCGGCCGACCCGCCCGACCCGCTCGGCACGTCCGCGCAGCGCGGGAGCCCGCCGCCCCGGACAGACTGTCCCCCACGCGCCCCGATCCGACCCCGGACCGCCCGGCAGAGAGGCTCCCTGATGAGTTCGTCGCAGTCCGTCGCGAGACGGGTCCTGGAAGCGTTCGCCGCCGCCGGTGTGCAGACCGCCTTCGGGCTCCCCGGGGTGCACAACCTGTCGTTCTGGCGGGAGACCGGCCCGGGCCTGCCCCGGATCGTCGGGGTCCGGCACGAGCAGACGGCGGTCTACGCCGCCGACGGCCTCGCCCGCGCCACCGGCGGCCTCGGGGTCGCCCTGACCACGACCGGTCCCGGCGCCGCGAACGCCGCGGGGGCCTTCGGCGAGGCCGCCGCCTCGGGCACCCCGCTGGTCCTCGTGGCCAGCGAGGTGTCGACGGCGCTGACCCGCCCGGGGGTGTCCCGCGGCATCCTGCACGAGTGCCGCGACCAGGCCGGCATCTTCGAGCCCCTGGCGAAGGCGGTGTTCCGGCCGCGGACGGCGGAGGACGCGTGCGCCGCCGTCGCCGAGGCCATCCGCACGGCCATGACCAGCCCGCGGGGTCCGGTCTACGTCGACATCCCCACCGATGTGCTGAACCGGCCCGGTCCGGCCGTCCCCCCGCTCCCGATCGCCCGGGTCGCCCCGGACGACGCCGCCGTCCGGGCCCTGCACGAGCTGGTGGAGGCGTCGCCGTCGGTGGTCCTGTGGGTCGGCGGTGGCGCCGTCCAGGCCGACGCGGCCGAGGAGGTGGCGGCGCTCGCGGAGCGGCTGCAGGCGCCCGTCGTCACTACCTACACCGCCCGCGGCATCCTGCCGCCGGACTCCCCGCACCTGGTGGGGCTGCCCCCGCACGAGCCCGAGATCGCCGACCTGGTGGCCGGCGCCGACCTGCTGATCGGCATCGGCAGCGACTTCGACGGGATGATGACCCGCAACTGGTCCATGCCGTTGCCCCGGGCCATGGCCACGATCAACTGCGCGGCCGAGGATCTCACCAAGAACTACCCGTTCGACGTCGCGGTGCTCGGCGACGCCAGGGAGGCGCTGCGGGCGCTGCTCGCCCTCCCGACCGGGCCGCGGCCCGCGGGAGCCGGCCGGGTGCGCGAGGTGCGCGAGCGCTGCTGGACCCGACTGTCCGCCGATCCCCGTGCCGCGGCCGGGCTGGAGCTGCTCGGATCGCTGCACACCGCGACGCCGGAGGGCACGGTCGTCGTGGCCGACATGGCGATCCCCGGCTACTGGTTCGGCGGCTACGGCACGGTCCGGGGGCCCCGGACGCTCCAGTACCCCGTCGGCTGGGGAACGCTCGGGTACGCCCTGCCCGCCTCGGTCGGCCCCGGGGTACTCGGCGACCGGCCGGTGCTCGCCGTCTGCGGCGACGGCGGCTTCATGTTCGCCGTGGGTGAGCTGGCGACCATCGCCCAGGAGAACCTGCCGGTCACGGTCCTCGTCGTCGACGACGGCGGCTACGGCATGCTCCGCTACGACCAGGACCACGCCGGGGACGAGCACCGCGGCGTCGACCTCCTCCGCCCCGACTTCGCCGCGCTCGCCGAGTCCTTCGGCATCCCGGCGACGCGGGTCACCGGGCTCGGCGAGCCGCTGGCGAAGGCGCTGGGCGCGGCCCTGTCCAGCCGAGCGCCGCGGCTGGTCGTCACCGAGGCGACGCTGACCCCGCCGCGGACGACCTCGCCCCGGTGGGCGGAGTGACCGGCCGGCTGCCGCGGGGGCAGCGCGAGGGATCCGGCGCCGGGTGTCACATCCGCGGGCCCGGCGGTGCTATCGGTACATGGACCTCGTACGGAACGGGCGGTCGGCACCCGCGGCCGTCCTGACATTCCCCGGTCCGCTGGGCCGGGTCGGAGGGGTGGGCGACGTGCCGGCAGCAGGGTCGCGCGGTGCGGTGCGGCCCGACCTCGAGGAGGTCTTCCGCGGCAACTACCCGCGGGTGGTCGCCGTCGCCGCCCGGGTGCTGGGCTCGCGCGACTCCGCCGAGGACGTCGCCCAGGAGGTCTTCCTGTCCTTCGGCCGGTCCGCGGTGCCGGCCGAGGAGGCCGGCGGCTGGCTGACCGTCGCCGCCACCCACACCGCGCTCAACCTGCTCCGCTCGGGCCGCCGCCGCAGCGCCCGGGAGGAGCTCGCCGGGGACGGCCCGGCCGTCGTCCCCGACACCGCCGACCTCGTGATCACCCGGGACGAGCGCAGCTCGGTCCGGGCGGCGCTCGCCCGGCTGCCGCACAAGCAGGCCGCCGCCCTCGTGCTCCGGCACAGCGGGCTGAGCTACGCCGAGGTCGCCACCGCACTCGACATGTCCCCAGGAAGCGTGGGCACCACCGTGCGCCGCGCCGAATCCGTGCTGCTCAAGGAGCTGAACCGCCATGCGTCACCCGAGTGAGGGCGTGCTGCGCCGACTGGTCGACGAGCCGGCCGGCGTGACCGACGACGACCGCGCCCACGTCGCCGGCTGCCCCGACTGCCTGCGCGCGCTGGACTCCGTGCGCGCCGATGCCGACCTGGTGGGCGCCGCGCTCGCCCCGTCCGGCAGCGCGGACGCCGACGCCGCCTGGGCGCGGTTCTCCGCGACCGCATCCGCCCCGGCGGCGGCGGCCGCGCGCCGGCCGGCGGCCGCCGCCGCCCGGCGCCGGTGGAGCACGCGGATGGGCCGCCCGGCGATCGCCGCCGCCGGCGCGGTGGCGCTGCTCACCGGCGCCGGCGTGGCCGCGGCCAACGACTGGCTGCCGATCTTCTCCGCCGAGCGGGTCGACCCGGTCGCGATCACCTCCACGGACCTGGTGCAGATCCCCGACCTCTCCGCCTACGGCGACCTGGAGTTCACCCAGGCGCCGGAGCCGGAGCAGGTGGCCGACGCCGCGACCGCGCGGGAGCGGACCGGCCTCGACGTCCCCGAGGTGGGCGACCTGCCCGCGGGCGTGAGCGGCGACCCCTCGTACCTGGCCGCCGGGCAGATGAGCGCCACCTTCACCTTCTCCGCCGACAAGGCCGCCCAGGCCGCGGCCGCCGAGGGCGAGGTCCTGCCGCCGCCGCCGGCGGGGCTGGACGGCAGCCGGCTGCGGCTGCAGGCCGGTCCCGGGGTCGCGGCCGTCTGGACCCAGCCGACCGGCGTTCCCACGCTCGTCGTCGCCCGGGCCGGGGCGCCGACGGTCTACTCCTCGGGCGTGCCGTTCGAGACCGTCCGGGACTACCTCCTGTCGCTCCCCGGGCTGCCCGCCGGGCTCGCCGACCAGCTGCGCAGCCTCTCCACGGACGCGGCCACGCTGCCGCTGCCCGTGCCCGCGGAGCTGGTGACCAGCTCCACGGCCGACGTCGACGGCGCGGAGGCGACCGTGCTCACCTCGCGCGACGGGCTCTTCGCCGGAGTGGTCTGGGTGGAGGACGGCGTGCTGACCGGCGTCGCCGGCTCGCTGAGCGCCGACGAGCTGCTGTCGGTCGCCCGTGACCTCGGCTGACGCCGATACCGTCGCCCGCGTGACCTCCTCCACCACGGCCGGTGCGCTCGCCGAGCTGCCGCCGTCCCCGGCGGTCTGGTGCTCCGGGCTGCGCAAGCGGTACGGACGCCGGACCGCCGTGGACGACGTCTCCTTCTCGGTGGCCCGCGGCGAGGTGCTCGGCCTGCTGGGACCCAACGGTGCCGGCAAGACCAGCGTCATCAAGATGCTCCTGGGGCTCGTCCGCCCCGACGCCGGCGAGGTGCTGCTCCTGGGCCGCCGGTCCACCGACCCCCGGTCCCGCGCCGCGGTCGGCTACCTCCCCGAGCTGTTCCGCTACCAGCCGTGGCTCACCGCGGCCGAGGTGCTCGACCTGCACGTGAAGCTGGCCGGCGCCGACGTCGGTGCCTCCGAGCGGCGGGAGTGCCTGGCCCGGGTGGGTCTCGCGCAGCGGACCGGCGACCGGGTGGGCGGCTTCTCCAAGGGCATGCAGCAGCGGCTCGGCCTCGCCGTCGCGCTGGTCGCCCGGCCGCAGCTCGTCGTCCTCGACGAGCCCACCAGCGCGCTGGACCCGGTCGGCCGGGTCGACGTCCGCGACCTCGTGCTGGAGCTGAAGGCCCGCGGCGTGGCCGTGCTGCTCAACTCGCACCTGATCGGCGAGGTGGAGCGGGTGTGCGACCGGGTGGTGATCCTCGACGAGGGCCGGGTGGCGGCCTCGGGCACCCTGGCGGAGCTGCTGGGGCAGCGCGAGGTGCGGCTGCACCTGGCCGACGTCGACGCGCGCGCGGAGGAGCGCATGCGGGCCGCGGGGTCGCTGGCCCGCAGCGGCGACTGGTTCACCGTGGCGCTGGCGTCGGAGGACGACGGCGTCACCGTGCCGGACCTGGTGCGCGACCTGGTGGCTCTCGGCGTCCGAGTGCACGCCGTGGAGCCGGTGCGGATCAGCCTGGAGGAACGGCTGCTCGCCGTGCTGCGGCACGAGGTGCCCGGGCACCAGGAGCCCGGGCACGAGGAGCCCGCCGGCGAGGAGGCCCGCCACGTGACCGAGCTCGCGAGGTCACGCATGAGCACAGCATCGCCGAGCACGGGGCCGACGAGCGCCAGCGAGGAGGACACGTGATCGTCCTGACCATCGCCGGGCTCACCCTGCGCGAGGCGTTCCGGCGCAAGGTCGTCTGGGCGCTGCTGATCCTGACCGTGGTGCTGCTCGCGCTCAGCGGCTGGGGCTTCTCCCGGCTGATCGGCCTGGACACCGAGCTCGGCACGCTGACCAGCGGTGAGGCCCGCCTGGTCGCCTCGATGCTGATCAACCTGATCATGTTCGGCTTCAGCCTGATCGCGGCGATCGGCACGGCGTTCCTGGCCGGGCCGACCCTCGCCGGCGAGGTGGAGTCGGGGCAGGCGCTGGCGCTGCTGGCCCGGCCGGTGCGCCGGTCGTCGGTGCTGCTCGGCAAGTGGCTGGGCCTGCTCACCTTCGGCTGCGGCTACGTGGTGCTCGCCGGCCTGGCGCAGCTGCTCGTCGTGCGGGGCGTCGTCGGCTACTGGCCGCCGTCACCCGCCGGCGGGCTCGCCCTGCTCGCGGCCGAGACGATCGTGCTGCTGAGCCTGGCGCTGCTGCTGTCCAGCGTCATCTCCCCGATGGCGTCGGGCATCGTCGCGGTCGGCCTGTTCGGCGCGACCTGGGTCGCCGGTGTCGTCGGCGGCATCGGTGGCGCGCTGGGCAACGAGGGCGTGGAGCGGGTGGGCAGCGTCTCGCGGATGCTGCTGCCCACCGACGGCCTGTGGCGCGGCGCGATGAACGCCTTCCAGGACCCGTCGGCGCTGATCCAGATGGGCCCCGAGGGCGGCTTCCCGTTCCTGAGCGACGCCGCACCCACGCCGGCCTACCTCGCGTGGGCGGCGGTGTGGGTCGCGGTGGTCCTGGGGCTGACCGCGCTGTCGTTCCAGCGCCGCGACGTGTGAGGGCCGGCCGGGCGGCCGGCGCCGTCCTGCTGATCGCGCTGCTCGGCGGCTGCTCGAGCGGCGCGCCGGCGGCTCCGGCGGAGCCGGCCGGGACGTCGGCGTCCCCGGCTCCCGGGACGTCGGCCCCAGCGGCCGACGTCCCGGTCGACGTCTCGGCGGATCTCGCCCAGCTGGAGGCCGAGTTCGGCGCCCGGCTCGGGGTCTTCGCCGTCGACACCGGGACGGGGCGGACCGTGGCGCACCGCGCGGACGAGCGGTTCGCGTTCGCCTCCACGCACAAGGCGCTGTCGGCCGCCGCCGTCCTGGACCGGACGTCTCCGGCCGAGCTCGACGAGCTGGTCCCCTACGCCGCGGCCGACCTGGTCGCCCACTCGCCGGTGACCGGGCAGCACGCCGGTGCCGGGCTGCCCCTGCGCGACCTGCTGGCGGCCGCGGTCGGCCAGAGCGACAACACCGCCGCCAACCTGCTGCTCGCCCGGCTCGGCGGTCCGGTCGGTCTCGAGCGGGCGCTGCGCGAGCTGGGGGACGACGTCACCCGCGCCGACCGCACCGAGACCGAGCTGAACGAGGCGGTCCCCGGCGACGAGCGGGACACCAGCACGCCGCGGGCGCTGGCCGCGGACCTCCGGGCGTTCCTGCTCGACGGCGCGCTGGAGCCCGCGGATCGGGACCTCCTCACCGGCTGGATGCGGGACACCGTCACCGGCGCGACCCTGATCGAGGCGGGCGTGCCCGCCGGCTGGGACGTCGCGGCCAAGTCCGGCGCCGGCGGCTACGGGACCCGCAACGACATCGCCGTGGTCTGGCCTCCGGACGGCGCGCCGATCGTGCTGGCCGTCCTCTCCAGCCGGGACACCGCGGACGCCGAGCACGACGACGCGCTCGTCGCCCGCGCCGCCGCGGCGGTCGCGGATGCCCTGCGCTGAAGGTCCGTGCCGCCCGCCGCGGGCAGCGCGGCGACCCGCGCGGAGGTCGCGCCGTGAGGCTCCCGGGCACGCGGCGCCTGGCCAGGTCCGGTTCTCCGGGCAGTCTGCCTCTGCCCACCCGGGTGGGCAGAGGCAGACCCTCGGCGGACCCACCATGAGCCGGGTCGGCAACGCCGCCGTCATTCCGGCGGTCTAGCGTCGGACCCGCTATGAGCGCCCTGCCTGCACCGTCCGAGTCCGCCCTCCGCCGTGTCCTCGTGCGCGCCGAACGCGGCGTGACCCTCGACGCGGTCGAGGCCGAGACGCTGCTGCACGCGCGCGGGCTGGGCGACGGCGAGCCGCTGGACCGGCTGCTCACCGCCGCCGCACGGGTGCGCGACGCCGGGCTGGCCTCGGCCGGGCGGCCGGGCGTGGTCACCTACAGCCGCAAGGTCTTCATCCCGCTCACCCACCTGTGCCGCGACCGCTGCCACTACTGCACGTTCGTCACCACCCCCGGTCAGCTGCGCCAGGAGGGGAAGGCGCCCTACCTCTCCCCCGACGAGGTGCTCGACATCGCGCGGGCCGGTGCGGCGCTGGGCTGCAAGGAGGCGCTGTTCACCCTCGGCGACCGCCCGGAGGACCGCTGGCCGGTCGCGGCGGAGTGGCTGGAGGCGCACGGCTTCGACTCCACGCTGGGCTACCTGCGCGCCATGGCGATCCGGGTGCTCGAGGAGACCGGCCTGCTCCCCCACCTCAACCCCGGCGTGCTGTCGTGGGAGGAGATCCAGCGGCTCAAGCCGGTGTCGGCGTCGATGGGGATGATGCTCGAGACGACGGCGACCCGTCTCTGGTCGGAGAAGGGTGGCCCGCACTTCGGCAGCCCCGACAAGGAGCCCGCCGTCCGGCTGCGGGTGCTGGAGGACGCCGGGCGCTCCGCCGTCCCGTTCACCACCGGCGTGCTGCTGGGCATCGGCGAGGACTACGCCGAGCGGGTCGACGCCGTGCTGCAGATCCGGGCCGCGGCCGCCCGGCACGGGCACGTGCAGGAGACGATCGTCCAGAACTTCCGGGCCAAGCCGCGCACCGCGATGCAGGCCCACGACGACCTGGAGCTGCAGGAGTACGTCGCGGCCGTCGCCGTCACCCGGCTGCTGCTCGGCCCGAAGGCCCGCGTGCAGGCACCGCCGAACCTGAGCGACTCCACCGAGCTCGGGCTGCTGCTGCGGGCCGGCGTCGACGACTGGGGTGGGGTCTCCCCGCTGACGCCGGACCACGTGAACCCCGAGCGGCCCTGGCCGAACATCGACAAGCTGGCCCAGCTGACCGCCGACGCCGGGTTCACCCTCCGCGAGCGGCTGGCTGCCCAGCCGCCGTACGTGCAGCAGCCCGAGCCGTGGCTGGACCCGCGGGTGCGCCCGCACGTCGACGCCCTCGCCGGCCCCGACGGCCTCGCCGTCGAGGGACGGCTGCCGGTCGGGCTGCCCTGGCAGGAGCCGGACGAGTCGTGGGGTGCCGCGGCGAGCGGGCGGGTCGACCTGCACGTCGAGGTCGACACCGTCGGGCGCACCGGCGACCGCCGCAGCGACTTCGACGCCGTCTACGGCGACTGGGCCGAGCTCCGCGACCGGACGACCGGCGCCCGCGACGGGCACTCGACGGCGCTGGCCGCCGGCGACCCCGAGGTGCACGCGGCGCTCGCGCACGCCGAGACCGACCCGGCCGGGCTGTCCGACGCCGAGTACCTCGCGCTGCTGGGCGCCGACGGCGCTGACCTGGACGCCCTGGCAGCGCTGGCGGACGCCGTCCGCCGGGACGTGAACGGCGACTCAGTCACCTACGTCGTGAACCGGAACATCAACTTCACCAACGTCTGCTACACCGGCTGCCGGTTCTGCGCCTTCGCCCAGCGGCGCACCGACGCCGACGCCTACACGCTGTCGATGGCGCAGGTGGGCGACCGCGTGGACGAGGCGTGGGCGGCCGGGGCCACCGAGATCTGCATGCAGGGCGGCATCCACCCCGACCTGCCCGGCACCGCCTACCTCGACCTCGCCCGCGAGGTGAAGCAGCGCCGGCCGGGCATCCACCTGCACGCCTTCTCGCCCATGGAGATCGTGAACGGCGCCGCCCGCACCGGCCTGTCGTTCCGCGACTTCCTCACCGGCCTGAAGGAAGCGGGGCTCGACTCGGTGCCCGGCACGGCCGCGGAGATCCTCGACGACGACGTCCGCTGGGTGCTCACCAAGGGGAAGCTGCCCACGGCGACCTGGCTGGAGATCATCGGCACCGCACACGAGGTGGGCCTGCCGACGACGTCGACGATGATGTACGGCCACGTCGACACCCCCGCCCACTGGGTGGCGCACCTGCGGACGCTGGCCGCGCTGCAGGACCGCACCGGTGGCTTCAGCGAGTTCGTGCTGCTGCCGTTCGTGCACCACAGCTCACCGATCTACCTGGCCGGCGTCGCCCGGCCCGGCCCGACGGTGCGGGAGAACCGGGCGGTGCACGCGGTCGCCCGGCTGCTGCTGCACGGCCGGATCCCGAACATCCAGACCTCCTGGGTCAAGCTCGGCGACGCCGGCACCCAGACCGTGCTGCAGGGCGGCGCCAACGACCTCGGCGGCACCCTGATGGAGGAGACGATCAGCCGGATGGCCGGCAGCGAGAACGGCTCGCTGAAGACCATCGCCCAGCTCGAGGCGATGGCCGAGGCTATCGGCCGGCCGGCCCGCCAGCGGACGACGGAGTACGGCACCCCGTCGGCCGAGCGCCTGGCGACCGCCCGGTCCGACGAGGGCCGCCGCCGGCTCACCCTGAGACCGGTCTGAGCGACGGCGGTGGGGGCCGGGAGGATCCGTCCCCCACCGCCCGGTTCAGCGGCTGCCTCCGGTCACGCCTGGTCGCCGGTGCGGCGCGCGGTCGACCCGGCGCCGTCGGGAGCCGCCGGGGCGGCGTACCCCTCGGCGACCGGCTCCTCGACCACCACCTCGACCTCCTCCGCCGCGGCCCGGTCCACCGGGGTCTCCTCCACGACCGCCACGGGCTGCGGCGGCGCCGGGGGCGCCGACGGCACCGGCTGCGGCTGCTCGGACCCCGAGCCGCTCTTCGACCCGGCCACCGCCGCGCCGGCGGCCGCGGCCCCCGCCAGCGCGGCGGCGCCTGCGGCCACGACCTTCCCCGACAGGCCCGCCTTGCCGCTGTCCCCGCGAGACATGGCCGCGTCCTCCACGTCCGGGGTGCGCCCGCTCACCGCGTGGTCCTTCGAACCACGCCACGCGCCGCTGGCGTAGCCGGCGTCCTCGATCAGGTCCTTGAACTTCTGCAGGTCCGACTTCGCCTGCCGGCCCACGATGCCCAGCTTGTCGCCGGCCTGCTCCACCAGGCCCTCGGGCTCGTACTCCAGGGTGAGGTGCACGATCGTGGACGACGGGCCCGCGGGTTCGAACCGGACGGCACCAGCGTTGGTCGCACCACCCGTGGCCGCCCAGCTGATCTTCTGGTCGGGGACCTGCTCGAGGATCGCGGCGTCCCACTCCCGCCGGACTCCTGCGATCTCGGCCACCCAGTGCAGCCGCAGGTCACCGCGCTGCTGGACCTCCTTGACCCCGCCCATGAAGTGTGGGAAGTCCTCGAACTGGGTCCACTGGTTGTAGGCGGTGCTCACCGGCACGTCGACCTGGATCGACTCTTCGACCTTGGTGGTCATCGTCAGCTCCTGTTCTCTGGCGGTCTGCGGTCTGCGGTCTGCGGTCTGCGCGGTACCCCTGGGGCAGCATCGATGCACGTTCCGGCGCAGCGCCTCGAGCTGCTCGACCTCGACGGCACCGGGCTCGAGAGCCTCCGGATGCCGAGCCGCCGGCGGAGGTCTGCCGGGCCGCTGGGGTCGCCGTCGGCCGGGGGCCGGCGCTAGCGTCCGCGCATGGCACCGGACTCCGACGCTCCCGACCACTGGCACGCACCGCTGCGGCACGTCCGGGCGGCGGAGCTGTCCGGGGACACCGGTCAGAGCAGCGGCATGACCCGCCGGGAGGCGGTGTCCGGCAAGAGCGTCGGCGCGGAGAAGGTCTGGATGGGTCAGGCGCACGTCGCGCCCGGCACCGCCTCGGCCAACCACCACCACGGCGACTCGGAGACCGGCATCTACGTCGTCTCCGGCCGACCGGTGTTCGTCTTCGCCCGCGACGGCGAGGAAGTGCGGCTGACCCCGGAGCCGGGCGACTACGTCTTCGTGCCGCCGTGGACCCCGCACCGCGAGGAGAACCCGGGCGAGGAGGAGGCCGTCGTCGTCCTCGCGCGCAGCAGCCAGGAGGCGGTCGTGGTGAACCTCCCGCCGGGCTCGCTCACCGACCACGCTTGAGCAGTCGGTCCGCGCCCGGACCTGACCGCTCTGCCCAGGTGGGTACATCGTGTTGACGATCAGCCCGATGTGGGTGAAGTAGTTCAGCGCGCCGAACACCAGGAAGGCCAGTCCGGCCAGGCCCCACGCGACGCTGACCACCGTGGTCACCGCGCCCATCCGGCAGGCGCGCAGCACCAGCGGGAAGAGCACCGCGCCGAGGCCCACCAGGACGTAGGGCCCGAGATGAAGACCGCCTCGAGCATCGGGGCGTCGGCGAACTCGCCGGCGATCGGCTCGGCCGGCGGGGCGGCGAACACTGTGTAGTTGACCCCGGCCACGGCGATGCCGAAGGCACCCAGGCCCATGCCGACGACGAAGACCGACAGCGGCAGATAGTCACGTGCGAACCCGGCGACAGGGTCCGCGGACTCCAGCAGCACGCGCCCGCGGCGCCACAGGTGCACGGCGGCACCGAGCATCAGGACACCGAAGGCGAGCGCCGGCTCGCCGAAGATGATGTTGTCGAAGGGGAACGTCGGCGCCAGCGGCCAGGTCAGGGTCATGTGCGCCCCGGTGAGGGTCAGGATGACTCCGAGGACGCCGAAGGCGAGCGCGTAGCCGTCGAGCCGGACGTCGCACGGGTCCTTGAGCAGCTGACGGCCGAGCAGCGCCACCAGGAGCAGTCCGGCTCCGGCGGCGACGGACATGATCGTGTTGTAGGTGGGCAGCTGGTTCCAGTCGATGGTCAGCGTCCTCGTCCTTCGTGGTGGTGTGTGGCCTCCGGTGACGGTCCACCAGGGCAGACGGCGGGCGCCGTCGCGGAACCCGACCGGGAGGGTCTGACCAGCCGCGGGACGCGCCAACCGGGCCGCCACCGGCGGAAACCGCAGGTCCGCGGGGTGGACGGTCCGCCTCCCCGCGGGTCTGCCCCGGTGGATCGTGGCGTCGCGCGTGCCCGTCGCACGGCCGACGTCCGACCGGACGGCCGCGCCCGACGGGACCACTAGCCTCGGGTGCATGGGGTACTTCGGGACGCTGGTGTACAGCGAGGGACGGTGGCGGAACGGAAGGCCGACCGCGGTGCCGTTCCTCATGGTCGACGTCCACGACAGCGACATCGCGACCGTCGACTACCGGGCCGCGGATGCGACGGGCGGACGCTTCTTCCTCGGCTACGAGCCCCGCGTCTACTTCGACGAGCCCGACGCCTCCGTGCCGGTCGACGTCGACGCCGAGGCCGAGGGCTTCACCCGCTGGGTGCGCGACGCCGTCGGCACCGAGATCGAGCCGGCTGAGGTGCGGCGGCTGATGGCCTCGCCAGGCGGTGCACCACCGACCGACGAGGTGGTCGAGGAGACGGTGGAGCGGCTGCTCACCCTGGCCGGGCTCCCCACGCCGGTGTGGCCGACCGACGACGACGCGCCGGCGGGCTGAGACCGCCGGGAGTCCGCCCCGGTACGGGCCGGAGGCGGCCCGCTCCGTGTCGCCGCGCGATGATGCTCGGTGTCGGCGCGCGCTACCGTGCGGCGACACGTCTCCCCGAAGAGGAACGTCATGGCTCAGCACCCGACCGAGGACGCGCCGGACCGCGCGGTGGGCGGGGTGCCCCTGCCACGGATCACCAGTGCGGACGTGGCACGGGAGAGCGGGGTCTCGCGCACCACGGTGAGCTACGTCCTCAACGACACCGCCGGCGCGATGATCTCCGAGGAGACGCGCCGCCGGGTGCGCGCGGTCGCCGACCGTCTCGGCTACGCCCCGTCCGCCGCCGCGCGGGCACTGCGCAGCGGACGCAGCGACCTCGTGCTGTGCGCCCTCCCGGACTGGCCGGTCGGTCCGGTCATCGACGCCCTGCTCGACCACCTGACCGAGGAGCTCGCCGTCCGGGACCTGTCCGTGCTGGTCTACCACTGCCGGGGCCACCGGCCGCTGTCGGACCTGTGGCGCGCGGTGACGCCGCGTGCGGTCGTCGGCTTCACCGCGTTCACCGCCGAGGAGGAGGACGGCATGCGCCGGGCCGGCATCCAGGTGCTCGGCACCGTGCAGGACGAGGACCTGCGCCGGCCGGGCGCGTTCGCGGTTCCGCAGATGCAGGTGGGACGTCTGCAGGTGCAGCACCTGGCGGCGCAGGGCCACCGGGTGCTCGGCTACGCCGCGCCGACCGATCCACGGGTGGCCGGCTTCGCCGCGCCGCGGCTGGCCGGCGTGCGCCAGGAGTGCCGCCGGTCGGGCCTGCCGGCGCCACGCGTCCAGCCGGTCGACGTGTCCGCCGACTCCGGGGCTGCGGCCGTCCGCGCCTGGCGCACCGGGTCCTCACCGGCCACCGCGGTGGCTGCGTACAACGACGAGGTGGCGTTGGCGGTCCTCGCCGGCCTGCGCGCCGAGGGCCTCCGCGTACCGCAGGACGTCGCCGTGATCGGGGTCGACGACGTGCCGGCGGGGCGCCTGTCGGCCCCTCCGTTGACCACCGTCTCGCAGTCCGTGGATCTCCAGGCCCGCTTCCTGTCGGCTGCGGTGGTCGCCGCGCTGGACGGCGCCCCGGAGCCGCCGCACCCTGCCGACGTGCTGCGGCTGGTGGTGCGCGAGTCGGCCTGACCCGTCGGGTGGCGGACAGGCCGGTGGGCCGGAGCGGAACGCTCCGGCCCACCGGGGAGTGCGGTTCAGGTGCTGGTGCTGATCACTCCTCGCCCGGGGTGACGCACGGCGGGTACGAGATGACGTACTGGGGCGCACCGGTGTTGCTGTTGTCGGACTGGCTGCCGCAGTCGTTGACCACGTGCTCGACGGTCCCCTCGCCGAGGTTCACGGTCATGACGTGGAACAGCTCGACGCCCGGGGTGACAGGCACCTCGAAGCCCATCTCGGTGACGATGTCGGGGTTGTTGCGGTTGTAGACGTAGACACCGCCGCCGTACAGGTTGTGCGTCGTCACGTCGTCGGCGACCTTGTAGCCCGCCCAGCCGAGCGTGCCGTCGGGCTCCTGCCAGTCCGCCTGGGTCGGCGGGTCGTAGGGCAGCTCGTTCTGGTACAGGACCGTCGTGCCGTTCTCGCCGTTCCAGATGGTGTTGTGCTCCTGGAAGTGCTCGACGAACAGGCCGGTGGCGGTCACGTCGTCACCGTTCACGACGACCCCGTTGCGGCCGATGTTGACCTCCCAGCGCACGTCGTCACCGAGGAAGCCGGGCTCCCCTTCGAAGCCCTCGATGCCGTGGTCGGCGCGCCACACCCAGGTGTGGTCGATGAGGACGTCGTCGCTGTTGACCTCCAGGGCGATGTCCGCCTTGCCGATGTGCGGCCCGCCGACGCGGAAGTAGACGTCGGACAGCGTCGTCGGGTTGGCCGATGCGTCGTGCGCCCGACCGTTGTTGCCGTTCTTCTTGCCGACCTGCAGCAGCACCGGCGACTCGACGGTGCCGGCGTCGATCGTGACACCGGCGACCACGACACCCGGGACGTCGGCCACCGTCAGCGGGATCGAGCCGCCGACCGCGGTGAGCGTCGCGTGCCCGAGCCCCAGGACGACGGTGTCGGCCCGCTTGACCGAGATGCTCTTCGCGATGTCGTAGACACCGGGGGTGATCAGCAGGTTCTTGCCGCGGGCAAGCTGGTTGTTGATCTCCTGCACCGAGGTCGACGGCTTCGCGATGAAGAAGTCGGTGATCGGGATCGTGCGGCCGGCGGTCATGCCCTCGTCCCACGAGACGCCGCGGGTCCCGGTCTGCGCAGCCGGCACGCGGACGTTGTAGGCGCCCTGCTCGTCGATGAAGAGGTAGGGCTTCTCCCGGCTGACCGGGGTCGTCTCGAGCGTGGTGTACGCCGGGTCCGGGAACGAGGCGTCGTCAGGTGCACCCACGACCCCGGAGAAGACCTGGTTCCACACGGCGTTGGACCAGCCGCCGATCTCGCTGTCGCGGGTGTACCACTGCTGCTGGGAACCGTTGACCACGGTGCCGCCGAACTTCGAGTCGGCGATGTAGCCACCGCTGGCGAAGTGCGGCCCGCGGGTGCAGTAGTCCATCAGCGAGAACTGCGGTTGCCCGTCACCGGCGAGGACGTTGAGCCGGCGGAGGGACACCGCCTGCGACACGGCCCAGAAGTTCGCCGAGGCGCGGCAGCCGTCCTGCCCGGCACCGTTGGCGTCGATGGTCAGGTTGGACAGCGTGCGCCAGAAGTTCACCAGCGCGATGCAGTTGCCGGGCTCGCCGTCGGGGTCGGTGTCGAGGCAGCGGTTGTAGACCTCGACCTTGCCGTTGATGACGACATCGGTGGGCGAGGCGCCCAGGCCGGTGATCTCGGTGTAGTAGCCGACCTTGATCTGCAGCGGATTCTCGTCCGTGCCGTACGTACCGGGCTTGAAGAGGTAGGCGTACCGCTCGGTGCCCATCTCGTTGTCGACCTGCTGGGCGTACGTGGCATCCAGCGTCGCCTGGATGTCGTCGACCGGCATGCTCGGGTCGAAGACGGTGATGTTGGGGCCGAGGTCGGGGTTCGTGGGGTCGACGGCCTGCGGGGGCGCTGCCGACGCGACGCCGACCGTGGCCGGGGCGACGGACAGCGCGACGGCGACGGAGAGCAGGCCGGGGAGGCGTCGGCGACCGCGGCGGCGGAGCGCCGGGGTGTGCAGTGGCGTGCCTGGTGAGTTCATCCGAGTCCTCGTCATCGAGTACGACACCAGCCATAGTGACTCGTGTCACGTGCGGGCAACCCTAGGTGCGTCCACGGGCTTGTCAAGACGGCGGTGGCACCCGACCGCGGAGTGCCTGGTGGCAGCAGGGTCCCGCCGAGCCCGTCGGTCGTTCGAGGCATGTCCTCCACGCTGGCTGTCACGGGCGGCGCCGCCGCAGGAGCCCGCGCCCCTCTTCCACGTCGAGGCTGCCGTGATCGCCGCGGGCGGGGAACCCCGGCCGTACACGCCTCACCGAGGACAGGCGCGGTGCGGCACGACGGTGATCCGGCTTCACCGGCCGGCGGCGGTAGACCTGTCGCACCGCCGAGCGGAGGGGGTGGATGCGGCCGAGCGGCACGAATCACCTCCGCGACGCCGGGTAGGGGCACGTGCGTGCGAGCGATCTCCTACACCCGGCCCGGCGGTCCCGACGTCCTGCAGCTGACCGACCGCCCCGTTCCCGAGCCCGGCCCCGGCGAGGTGCGGGTCCGCGTCGCGTTCTCCGGGGTGAACCCCACCGACTGGAAGTCCCGCAGCTCCGCGCAGCCCGGCCCGGACGGGCAGGTGCCGAACCAGGACGGCTCGGGCACCGTCGACGCCGTCGGCCAGGGCGTGGACCCGGCGATGCTGGGCCAGCGGGTGTGGATCTGGGAGGCCGCCTGGCAGCGCCCGTGGGGCACCGCCGCGGAGTTCACCGTCGTCCCGGCGCGGCACGTCGTCCTGCTGGGCGAGCAGATGCCGTTCGAGCTGGGCGCGGCCCTCGGCATCCCGTTCCTCACGGCGCACCGCTGCCTGACCGTCGCCGAGTCCCTCCCCGACCGGCTGGGCGCCGGGGCGCTCACCGGCTCCACCGTGCTGGTGCAGGGCGGGGCCGGCGCGGTCGGCAACGCCGCCATCCAGCCCGCCCGCTGGGCCGACGCGACGGTCATCGCCACGGTGAGCAGCCCGCGGAAGGCCCAGCTGGCCGCCGCGGCCGGGGCCGACCACGTCGTGAACTACCGGGAGCAGGACGTCGTCACCGAGGTGCGCAAGGTCGCGCCGAAGGGCGTCGACGCGATCGTCGAGGTCTCCGCCGCGGTGAACGCCGGCGTCGACGCCCAGGTCATCGGGATGCACGGGGCGATCGCCATGTACGCCGACGACGGCGGCGCCGAGGTGACCGTGCCGGTGCGCGCCCAGATGGGCCCGAACGCCCGCTGGCAGTTCGTCCTCGTCTACACCGAGCCCGAGCGCGCCAAGGTGCTGGCCATCGAGGACGTCGCCACCGCGGTCGCCGACGGCGCCGTGCGGGTCGGCGAAGAGGCCGGGCTGCCGCTGCACGTGCACCCGCTGGCCGAGACCGCCCAGGCGCACGAGGCGGTGCGGCAGGGCGCCGTGGGCAAGGTGCTGATCGACGTCACCGCGTGACCGGCTCGGTCGCCGGGCCGACGGGCCCGGTCCCCTCGGGCGGGCGGCTGGCACGATCCCGGACATGACACGGGTCCTCGTCGCGCCGGACAAGTTCAAGGGCTCGCTGACCGCGGCGGAGGTCGCCGCCGCGGTCACCCGGGGGCTGCACGCCGGGGCGCCGGGGCTGGAGATCCGGGCGGTGCCCGTGGCCGACGGCGGCGACGGCACCCTGGCCGCGGCCGTGGCCGCCGGGTTCGAGCGGGTGCCGGTGACCGCCGCCGGCCCCACCGGCGAGCCGGTGGCCACCGGCTACGGCCGCCGCGGCGAGGTGGCCGTCGTCGAGATGGCCGACGTGTCGGGCCTGTCCCGCCTGCCCGCCGGCCGGCCGGCCCCGCTCACCGCCACCAGCCGCGGCACCGGCGAGGTGATCGCCGCGGCGCTGGCCGGCGGCGCCCGCCGGGTGGTCGTCGGCATCGGCGGCAGCGCCTGCACCGACGGGGGCGCCGGGATGCTGCAGGCGCTGGGTGCCCGGCTGCTGGACGCGGACGGCCGCGAGCTCCCCGCCGGGGGCGGGGCGCTGGGGGACCTGGCCCGCGTCGACCTCGGCCGGCTGCACCCGGCCGTCGCCGGGGCGGAGATCGTGGTCGCCTGCGACGTCGACAACCCGCTCACCGGGCCGGGTGGCGCCGCCGCCGTCTACGGGCCGCAGAAGGGCGCCGACGAGGCCTCCGTGCAGCTGCTGGACCGCAACCTGGCGCACCTCGCGGACCGGGTCGCCGACGCCACCGGCCAGGACGTCAGGAGCGCACCCGGCGCGGGCGCCGCGGGCGGTGTCGGCTTCGCCGCGATGGCCGTCCTCGGCGCGGCGCTGCGGCCGGGGATCGACCTGTTGCTGGACCTGCTCGACTTCGCCGCGCAGGTGCGCGACGCCGACCTGGTCGTCGTGGGCGAGGGCTCGCTGGACGAGCAGACGCTGCACGGCAAGGCGCCGGTGGGCGTCGCCCGGATGGCCCGGGAGGCCGGCGCGGCGGTGGTGGCGGTCTGCGGCCGCAGCACGCTGGACGAGCAGCAGCTGCGGGCGGCCGGGATCGACGCCGCCTACGCCCTGGCCGAGCTGGAGCCGGATACCGCGCGGAGCATGGCGCACGCCGCCGAGCTGCTCGAGCGGGTCGCCGCCGACATCGCCGTCCGGCACCTCACGCCGGGACCACGCTGACCCCCCGGCGCCCGAACGCGGCGACGGTCGCCGGGTCGACGCCGTCGTCGGTGAGCACGCTCCACTCCCCCGCCAGCTGCGTCCAGGCAGGGGGCGTGGCCGCGAGGAACTTGGAGGAGTCGGCGAGCACCACCACCCGGCCCGAGCGCCCGGCGACCAGCTCCTTCACGTAGGTCTCCTCGACCGTGGGCTCCCCGAGCCCGCGGTCCGGGTGCAGGGTGTCCGCCCCCAGGAAGGCGACGTCGAAGGCGAGCCGGCCCAGCGCCACCTCCGACAGCGCGCCGGCAACGCCGTGGCTCAGCGGCTGCACCTGGCCGCCGACCATGATCACCCGCACCTCCGGCGCCCGCGCCAGCAGCAGGGCCGCCTCGAGCCCGCGGGTGGCCACGGTGAGCGGCCCGCGGTCGGCGAGGACCCGCGCCAGGGCCAGGCAGGTGGTGCCGGCGTCGACGAAGACGCTGGCCTCGGCGGGGACCAGCTCGGCCGCCGCGGTGGCGATGGCCGCCTTGGCCCCGGCGAACAGCTGCGCGCTCTCGCCGAAGGAGCGCTCGTGGAAGACGTCGCGGACCAGCGCACCCCCGTAGGTCCGGGCGATCCGCCCCTCGCCCTGCAGCGTGGCGAGGTCCCGCCGCACCGTCGAGGCGGAGACGCCGACCCGCTCGGCCAGCGTCTCCACCCCGTCGATGCCGCTGCGCAGCAGGGTCACCAGGGCCTCGTGCCGCTCCTCGGTCGAGCGGCGTCTGCGCATCTCCGCCATGGACGCCGGCTGCGCTCAGGACCCGTAGGTGCGGCGGATGTTGTCGACGAACGGGGCGTAGTCCACCGCGGCGAGGTAGGCCGACAGCATGGTGCCGTGCCCGGCCTTCCCGGTGCCGGCGATGTCGAACGCGGTGCCGTGGTCGACCGACGTCCGCAGGATCGGCAGGCCCACCGTCACCGAGATGGTGCCGTCGAAGTCGAAGGTCTTCGCCGGGATGTGCCCCTGGTCGTGGTACTGCGAGAGCACCCCGTCGTACCTACCGACCAGGCCCTGGTGGAACACCGAGTCGGCCGGGACGGGCCCGCTGACGTCCAGGCCCTCGGCGCGGGCCGCCTCGCACGCGGGGCCGATGTGCACGATCTCCTCGTCGCCGAAGTTGCCGTTCTCGCCGCCGTGCGGGTTCAGCGCGGCGACGGCCAGCCGCGGGTTCTCCACGCCGAAGACCTGGAGCGCGGTGTGCGCCTTGCGGATGGAGTCCTGGATGCGCTCCTTGGTCAGCTGGTCGATGGCCTTGCGCAGCGAGACGTGCCGGGTGGTGAAGAAGATCCGCAGGTGGTGGCCCTCGGCCGCGGAGTTGCGGACGACGAACATCGTGTCCTGCTCGGTGACGCCGGTCAGCTCGCCGAGCATCTCGGTGTGGCCCAGGTGCTTGGAGCCGGCGGCCCAGATGGCCTCCTTGTTGATGGGGCCGGTCACGATGCCGGCCACCTTCCGCTCCATCGCGGCGCGCGTGGCGGTCTCGATCGCCGCGACCGCGGCCTTGCCGGCCCGCGCGTCGACCTGCCCCCACTCGGGCACGTCGTCGCCGAGCACGCCGGTGTCGACGATGTCGATGACGCCCTCGGCGGGCTCGACGTCGAAGTCCTCGACGCTGCGTACCTCCACGTCGAGGCCCATGGCCGCCACGCCGCGGCGCAGTGCGGCGGCGTCCCCGACGGCGACGCCGTGGTGGTCGGCGGCGCCGGCCTGCTCGGCCAGGGTGCGGGCGGTGATCTCCGGGCCGATGCCCACCGGGTCACCGAGGGTCACCGCGAGTACGTGTCGGGTCATGTCCGTGTCTCCTTCGTGCGGGGCGGCGGAGGGCGGTGCGACGTCCGGGCGGAGGCCACCCGGCGGCGGTCGAGCTCGACGGTCTGCCGGAGGTGGTCGAGGCACGCGACGGTGGTGCCCACGTTCCCGACCAGTCCACCCTTGGTGACGATGGTCAGCCCGTCCCACGGCCCGCCGACGAGTGCCCCGGCGACCGCCAGGGGGACCACTTCGCCGGAGATGTCCAGCCCGTGGGAGCCGAGCTCGGCCAGGACGGCGGCGGTCACGTCGCCGCCGGTGGTGAACAGCCCGTCCACCGGGTGCTCCTCCAGTACGCGGCGGACCGCCGTCGCCAGGGAGCGCGGGATGCGGGCGGCGTCCTCCGCCGTCGTCGGCTGGACGTCGGCGTCCTCGACCACGGTGGCGAACACGACGATGTCGTCCCCGCCGGCCCCGGCGAGTGCGGAGCCGAGGACGGCGACCGCCGCCTCGACGTCGGGCACGGCGCTGCCGGGCAGCACCGGCACCCGGTGCACCGCGGCGCCGCGCTCGGCGACCAGCTGCCGGAGCTGCTTGCGGGTGAGCTCGGTCGCCGATCCGGACACCACCAGGAGCGGCGCGCCCTGCGCGGTGCGGGTGAGGCCGAGGGCCCGCGCCATCGCCACCGAGCACGGGCCCGGGTCGCTGGTCACCCACACCAGCTCCTGCCCGGCCGACGCGGCGACCGCCGCGGTGGCGACGCGGTCGAGGTGCTCCTCGGTGGTGGCGTCGGCGATCAGGATCTGCACGCCGTCGGCGAGGGCCGAGCCGATGGCGGCGACCAGGTCCGCCGCCGGGCCGGTCACCGTGGCCATGGGCACCAGCGCGGCCGACAGGCCGGTCTGCTGCCGCAGGATCTGCGCGACCTCCGAGGTGCGCACGGGGCTGCGGGCGTCGCGGGCGACCTCGGTCTCCTCCAGCCGCCGGCCGTCGAGCAGCTGGGTGCCCCCGATGGTGTGCCGCCCGGCCGTCGGGTGCGCCGGCGCGCAGAGCACCACCACCCGCGCCCCGGCGAGCCGGCGCACCTCGTCGGCCACCGCCTCGGTGGTGGCGCCGACGTTGCCGCGCAACGTGGTGTCGATCCGGTTGCAGACCAGCCGGGCCGGCCACCCGGTGCGGACGACGGCCCGGGCCAGCGCCGCCGCCTCCTCCGGCGAGGCGTGCCGGCTGTCGGTCGTGGCGACCACCACGTCGAAGCGGGCGGCCATCCCGGCGACCACGTCGGCCCGGGTGGCGGCGCTCGCCGTCGCCGCCCGCAGGCCGGCGGACGCGAAGTCCGCGGCGGTCGCGTTCGCGCCGGTCAGGTCGTCGGCGACGACGAGTACCTCGGCCATCAGCTGGGGCTCCCGCCGGTCAGAGGAACAGGCTGGCGATGAGCAGCAGCGGGAGCGACGCCAGCCAGACCGCGGTGGTGATGCCGGACCAGCCCTTCAGCGCCGCGGTGCCCTCCAGCCCGGTGAACCGGGTGACGACCCAGAAGTAGGAGTCGTTGAAGTAGCTGAAGACCATGGAGCCGGCGCAGCACGCCAGGGCGGCCAGCAGCGGCGACAGCCCGAGGGCGAGGACGAGCGGCGCCGTCACCGAGGCGGCGGTGATCATCGCGACCGTCCCCGACCCCTGCGCGAGGCGGACCAGCGAGGCCACGAGGAACGGCACGAGCACGCTCGGCAGCGACAGCGCGGACACCGCCTCGGCCAGCTCGTTGCCCACCCCGGTGTCCCGCAGCACCTGACCGAGCGCGCCACCGGCACCGGTGATCAGGATGATCAGGCCGGCCGAGGCGGCGGCGTCGGCGAGCCAGCCGTGCACCCGGTTGCGCGGCGTCCAGCGCGGGAGCAGCAGGTAGACGGCCAGGATGATGCCGATGATCAGCGCGACGACCGGGTTGCCGATGAAGCCCATCACCGAGGCGAGCCCGGACGGGGTGTACTCGTCTGTCGGGGCCAGGACGCCCTGCGCGTTCCGGTCGCTCGCGGTGGCGACGGTGTTCGCGACGATCAGCAGGAGCGGGACGAGCAGCGGGACGGCGGCCAGCCAGAAGCCCACCTTGTGCGGTGCGGCGCCCGCCGGCGGCTCGCCCAGGGCGGACGGGGTGTCCTCCCGCAGCGGTTCGCCGGTGACCTCGTCCGGCCCGGCCCCGGTCCCGCCGCCACCCGAGGCCGCGGCGCCGGGGGCGTTCGCAGCCGCGCTCGTGCCGGCCGGCACGCCGGCGTAGACGGCCTCGCGGACGTTGGGGCTGATCTCGCTCTCGAGCTTCGGCCCGATCCAGGTGGCGTAGGCGATGACCACGGGGAGGAGCAGGAGCGCGAAGACCAGCCCGGCGAGGATGAGCGCGCCCAGGTCGGTGCCCAGGATGCCGGCCACGCCGAGCGGGCCGGGCGTCGGCGGGACGAGGTGGTGGGTCAGGGTCATGCCGCAGCCCAGGGCGAGCGCCAGGGTGACGTAGCGGCCGCGGATCCGGCGGGCGATCGAGCGGGCGAGCGGGTTCATGATCACGTACCCGGAGTCGCAGAACACCGGGATGGAGACGACGGCTCCGGTCCCCGCCATGGCCCAGTGCTCCCGACCCTTGCCGAGCAGCTTGACGAACTTCTGGGCGAGCGCGTCGGCGGCGCCGGAGACCTCGAGGATCTTGCCGATCGCGACACCCAGCCCGATCACGATGCCGATCGAGGCCAGCGTGTTGCCGAAGCCGGTGGTGATCGAGGCGATGATCTCCCCCGCCGGCGCGCCGGCGACGAAGCCGGTCACCAGGGCCGCGATCAGCAGCGCCACGAAGGCGTCGAGCCGGGTGCGCAGGACGATCACGACGATCGTCGCGATCCCCAGCGCCAGGGCGAGAAGCAGTTGCACGTCCATGCGGGACCTCTCTGACACTCCTCCGCCGTTGGAGGAATCCAGAGGAATGGTGGAGCACGTCACTGCGCACAGCAAGCGCTACTGGCGAAAAACGTGCGCAGACTGCGCAACTAGCTCCTGACCGCGCCACGGGTGCGCGCTCGTCGTGGTCCCGGGCGCCGGATCACCACGACGAGCGCGCAACCGCCCTCCTCGTACCCGTCAGCCGACGCCCTGCCCCTGGTCGGCCTCCGCCACCGGTCCGCTCCTCGGTCGCTGGCGCTCCCTGCGATGCTCCCGCCGGCGTCAGCCGACGCCCTGCCCCTGGTCGGCCTCCGCCACCGGTCCGCTCCTCGGTCGCTGGCGCTCCCTGCGATGCTCCCGCCGGCGTCAGCCGACGCCGAGGTCGCGGGCGATCAGCATCCGCTGCACCTCGCTGGTGCCCTCGCCGATCTCCAGGATCTTCGCGTCCCGGTAGAACCGGCCGACCGGGAACTCGTTCATGAACCCGTAGCCGCCGTGCACCTGGGTGGCGTAGCGGGCGTTGTCCATCGCGACCTCGGAGCTGTACAGCTTGGCGATCGAGGCCTCGCGCCTGAACGGCTCGCCCCGCAGCATCTTCTCCGCCGCCCGGTAGTAGGCCAGCCGCGCGGTGGAGGCCCGCACCTCCATGTCGGCGATCATGAACTGGATCGCCTGGTTCCGGCCGATCGGCTGACCGAAGGCCTCGCGCTCGGCGGCGTACTTGATCGACTCGTCCACGCAGCCCTGCGCGAGCCCGACCGACAGCGCCGAGATCGCGATCCGGCCCTCGTCGAGGATGGAGAGGAACTGGGCGAACCCGCGACCGCGCTGCCCCACGAGGTTCTCCTCGGGCACCCGGCAGTCGTCGAAGGAGAGCTCGCGGGTGTCCGAGGCGTTCCAGCCGACCTTGGAGTAGCGCTTGCCGACGCTGAAGCCCGGCGTGCCCGACGGCACGATGATCGCCGAGATCTCCTTGCCGCCCTGCGGCTTGTCGCCGGTGACGGCGGTGACCGTGACCAGCTCGGTCAGGTCGGTGCCGGAGTTGGTGATGAACGCCTTCGAGCCGTTGATCACCCAGTGCCCGTCCTCCAGCCGCGCGGTGGTGCGGGTGGACCCGGCATCCGAGCCGCCGCCCGCCTCGGTCAGCCCGAAGGCGCCCAGCGCCTCACCCGCGCAGAGCCGGGGCAGCCACTCCCGCTTCTGCTCCTCGGTGCCGAACCGGAAGATCGGCATGGCGCCCAGCGAGACGCCGGCCTCCACGGTGATCGCCATCGAGCTGTCCACGCGGGCCAGCTCCTCCAGCGCCACGCAGAGGTCGAAGTAGGTGCCACCCCCGCCGCCGTACTCCTCGGGGAACGGCAGGCCGAACAGGCCCAGCTCGCCCATCTGCCGCACGATCTCCGTCGGGAACTCGTCCCGCTCGTAGAACTCGCCGATCTGCGGGGCGATCACCTCCTGCGCGAACTCGCGGACGGTCGTGCGGAGGCTCTCGGTCTCGTCGCTGAGCCGGTAGTCCAACATCAGTTCTCCTGCTGCTCCGGTGCGGGCGCGGCTGGGGTCACCAGCGCCACCCGCTCGTCCAGCGCGACCGTCTGGCCCGCCGTCACACCTAGCTCGGCCACCGTCCCCGCGACCGGGGCGGTGAGCACGTGCTCCATCTTCATCGCCTCGACGACCAGCAGCGGGGTCCCCGCCGCCACCTCGTCGCCGACCGCTGCCTGCACCACCGTCACCGTGCCAGGCATGGGCGAGGTGACGACGCCGTCCCCCGCTCCCGAACCCGCCGCCGCGGACGCCAGCCGCTCCTGCTCGCGCAGCTCGGTCACGTGCCCGTCGGCGGCCAGCCACACCGAACCGCCCACGTGCGCGACCGCGTAGCGGACGGTCGAGTCGCCGACGGTGACCAGCAGGTCGTCCCCGACGCGCACCGCGCGGGACGGCACGACCCCACCGGCGACCCGCAGCTCCGCCGCGGCGGCCCGCCCGCGGAGCTCGACCTCCACCGGCTCGCCGCCGGGCGCCTGCAGCCGGCGGACCGTCCACGCCGGCTCCCCGAGCCGCCAGCCGTCGGGCACGTCGAAGCGGTCGACGACCGGGCCGGCGGGCTCCGCCTCCAGCTGGAGGGCGAGCGCGGCGGCGGCGTGCACCGACCAGGGCACCGGCTCGGCCGCCGTCAGCTCCTCGCCCCGCCGCTCGATCAGCCCGGTGTCCAGGGTTCCGGCGACGACGTCGCCGTCGGTGAGCAGCGCCCGCAGGAAGGGTGCGTTGGTGGTGACGCCGAGGACGGCGGTGCGGCCCAGCGCGCCGACCAGGCGCGCCCGCGCGGTCTCCCGGTCCGGGCCCCAGGCGACGACCTTGGCCAGCATGGGGTCGTAGTCGGTGCCTACCACGGTGCCGACGGCCAGCGAGCTGTCCACCCGCACCCCGGGGCCGGAGGGCTCGACCAGGCCGAGCACCGTGCCGGCCTGCGGCAGGAACCCGCGCGCCGGGTCCTCGGCGTACAACCGGGCCTCGATGGCATGCCCGTCGAGGGAGACGTCGCTCTGGTCGATCGGCAGCCGCTCACCGGCGGCCACCCGGATCTGCTGCTCGACCAGGTCCAGGCCGGTGATGCACTCGGTGACCGGGTGCTCGACCTGCAGCCGGGTGTTCATCTCGAGGAAGAAGAAGTCGCGCGGGGAGTCGGCGTCGACGATGAACTCGACGGTCCCGGCCCCGGTGTAGCCGACCGCCTTCGCCGCCTCGACCGCCGCGCGGCCCATGGACGCCCGCATCGAGGTGTCCAGCAGCGGCGAGGGCGCCTCCTCGATCACCTTCTGGTGCCGGCGCTGCAGGCTGCACTCCCGCTCGCCGAGGTGGATGACGCTGCCGTGCGCGTCGCCGAGCACCTGCACCTCGATGTGCCGGGAGTTGCCGACGTAGCGCTCGACCAGGAGCGTGTCGTCGCCGAAGGAGTTCCGCGCCTCGCGCCGGGCGGCGGCGATCGCCTCGGCCAGCTCTCCCGCCGACCGGACGACGCGCATGCCCTTGCCGCCGCCGCCCGCGCTCGGCTTGAGCAGCACCGGGAAGCCGGCGGCGACGGCGGCCTCGGCCACCGCGTCGTCGTCCATCCCCGGCTCGCTGCGCCCCGGCACGACCGGCACGCCCGCGGCCATCACCGTCCGCTTGGCGCGGATCTTGTCGCCCATCGCCTCGATCGCGGCGACCGGCGGGCCGATGAACACGATCCCGGCGTCGCCGCAGGCGCGGGCGAAGTCGACGTTCTCCGACAGGAACCCGTAGCCGGGATGGATTGCCTGCGCGCCGGTCTGCTCCGCGGCCGCCAGCACCCGCTCGATGGACAGGTAGCTCTGCACGGCCGGTGCCGGGCCGAGCCGGACGGCGACGTCGGCCAGCCGGGTGTGCAGCGCGCCGGCGTCGGCGTCGCTGTGCACGGCGACCGACCGGATGCCCATCTCGCGCAGCGTGCGGATGACCCGGACGGCGATCTCGCCGCGGTTGGCGACCAGGACGGTGTCGAACATCAGGCGGGCTCCCCCGGTCACATCCGGAAGACGCCGTAGCCGACGTCCTCCAACGGCGCGTTGGCACGTCGTGGACGTGAGAGGTCACATACGGAAGACGCCATAGCCAACTTCCTCCAACGGGGCGTTCGCGCAAGCAGACAAAGCGAGGCCGAGCACCGTGCGGGTGTCGGCGGGGTCGATGACGCCGTCGTCCCAGAGCCGGGCGGTGGCGTAGTACGGGTGGCCCTGCGACTCGTACTGGTCGCGGATCGGCGCCTTGAACGCCTCCTCGTCCTCGGCCGGCCACTCCTCGCCGCGGGCCTCGATCCCGTCGCGCCGGACGGTCGCCAGCACCGAGGCCGCCTGCTCCCCGCCCATCACCGAGATGCGGGAGTTGGGCCAGGTGAAGAGGAACCGGGGCGAGTACGCCCGGCCGCACATCGAGTAGTTGCCGGCGCCGAACGAGCCGCCGATGACGACGGTGAGCTTCGGGACCCGGGCGCAGGCGACGGCGGTGACCATCTTGGCGCCGTGCTTGGCGATGCCCCCGGCCTCGTAGTCGCGGCCGACCATGAAACCGGTGATGTTCTGCAGGAACAGCAGCGGGATACTCCGGCGGTCGCACAGCTCGATGAAGTGCGCGCCCTTGAGCGCCGACTCGGCGAACAGCACGCCGTTGTTGGCGATGATCCCCACCGGGTGCCCGTGCAGCCGGGCGAAGCCGGTGACCAGCGTCTGCCCGTACAGCGGCTTGAACTCGGCGAAGCGGCTGCCGTCGACCAGCCGGGCGATGACCTCCCGGACGTCGTAGGGCGTGCGCGGGTCGGGCGGGACCACCTCGTAGACCGACTCCGGCGGGTACGCGGGCTCGACCACCGGCTCGACGTCCCACGGCCGCGGCTCGCGCGGGCCCAGCGTCGACACGATCTGGCGGACGATCTGCAGGGCGTGCGCGTCGTCGTCGGCCAGGTGGTCGGTGACCCCGCTGACCCGGCTGTGCAGGTCGCCGCCGCCGAGGTCCTCGGCGGTGACGACCTCGCCGGTCGCCGCCTTCACCAGGGGCGGGCCGCCCAGGAAGATCGTGCCCTGCTCCCGCACGATCACGGCCTCGTCGCTCATCGCGGGCACGTAGGCGCCGCCGGCCGTGCACGAGCCCATGACCGCCGCGATCTGGGCGACGCCGGCCTTGGAGAGGTTGGCCTGGTTGTAGAAGATCCGGCCGAAGTGCTCGCGGTCGGGGAAGACCTCCTCCTGCATCGGCAGGAAGGCGCCGCCGGAGTCGACCAGGTAAATGCAGGGCAGCCGGTTCTGCAGCGCCACCTCCTGCGCCCGGAGGTGCTTCTTCACCGTCATCGGGTAGTAGGTGCCGCCCTTGACGGTGGCGTCGTTGGCGACCACGACGCACTCGCGGCCGGAGACCCGGCCGATGCCGGTGATGATGCCGGCCGCCGGGGCGTCGCCGTCGTACAGACCGTGGGCGGCCAGCGGCGAGAGCTCGAGGAACGGGCTGCCCGGGTCGAGCAGGGCGTCGACCCGCTCGCGGGGCAGCAGCTTGCCGCGCGCGGTGTGCCGCTCGCGGGCGCGCTCACCTCCGCCGAGGGCCACCCGCCGCAGCTGGCCGGCGAGGTCGGCGACGAGCTCGGCATGCGCGGCGGCGTTGCGGGCGGCCGACGCCGGGTCGGCGGTCAGGGTCCGGGGCAGCACCGGTGCGTCCACGCCCAGCAGGTTAACCGTCGTTCACCGCCGGGGTCCACTCCCGCGCCGCGGGGTGAACCGTCGTTCACCCCGGCGCTACCATCCCTGCCATGACGAGGGCGGGCACGCAGGCGGGCCCCGGCCGGTCGGCGCGCGACACCGCCCTCATCGCCGATACCTCGCACCCCTCCCGCCGGGAGCAGATCCTGCAGGCCGCCGCCCAGCTGTTCGCCGAGCGCGGCGCCCGCGCGGTCGGCGTCGACGACATCGGCGCCGCGGTGGGGGTCACCGGCCCGGCGATCTACCGCCACTTCGCGAGCAAGGACGCGATGCTCGCGGAGATGCTCGTGGGCATCAGCGAGCGGCTCGCCGACGGCGCCCGAGAGCGGATCGCCGAGGCGGGGCCGGAACCGGCCGCCCAACTGCGCGCCCTGATCGACTTCCAGGTCGAGTTCGCCCTCGACAACCCGGCGCTGATCGTGGTGCACGACCGCGATCTGCCGTCGCTCCCCGGTGCCGATGCCGCGGCGGTGCGCCGGCTGCAGCGCCGCTACGTCGAGGAGTGGGTGGCGGTGCTCGCCCGGCTGCACCACGGCGACGACGCCGCCGCCTGCCGGGCGCGCGCCCACGCCGTCTTCGGTTTGATCAACTCCACGCCGCACAGCGCCGGCCGGCTGGGTCGCCCGGCCATGGGCGAGCTGCTCCGGCGCATGGCCTGGTCCGCCGCCACCGGCTGAACGCAGTCGCTTCCGGCTCAGCCTGACTGGGCGCGGGCGTCATCGCGCTCGCTCGCTGCGGATTCGTCGCCACCCTGCAGCCCGCCGCGAACTCGGCCGGATCCTCGGCGCCGACGGCTCAGGGGCCGGCGCGGCTGAGGATCTCGGTGCCGTCCGGCCGGTAGGTGTGCCAGTGAGCGGTGCCGGGATCTCGGCGAATCGCGAATCCGCCTTCGTGACAGCTGGTGTGGTGCCGCTCGCAGAGGAGCGCCCCGTTGTCGCAGCTGGTCGGGCCGCCGTGTGCCCAGTGGATGACGTGGTGGACGTTGAGCTTGCCCCGGTCCAGCGGACGGCTAGGTACTGAGCATGGCGTAGGCAGCGGGGGTTCGGTAGCCGAGGGCGGAGTGCAGTCGGTGGTTGTT